>NZ_MPSB01000008.1 GCF_001981525.1 Sphingomonas jeddahensis
GTGCAGTTCGACATCGCCGCCAACCAGGTGGGCGAGGACGCGCACGAAGTGGAGCTGAAGATCGAGGTCCGCGCCGAGACGCAGGGCCGCGTGTTCCTGAGGAACGGGGCGGCGGCTGCGATCCCGGCGATGGCGGCGATGGCGGCACGACGCCGCCGACGCAGGCAGACAGCGCAAGCGCCGAGGTCAGCGCGATTACCCCCCGTTTCAGCATAACGCCCCTTAGGCTTCGTCGGTGTCCGACAGCTTCCAGTTCGGGTCGCTGCTGCGCAGGGTGCGCGCAAAGGTCCAGACGTCGTGCGTCTCGACCGCGTCGCTGGTGGAGCCGGCGATCACATTGCCTTCCGCATCGCGGGTGACGGCGGCGATCAGCGCATCGAAGCGGATGGTGATCCGCGCATCCTTGCCGATGAGCGACGCGCCTGTGATCGTCGCGCGTTCAATCGAGACGAGGCGATTGTCAAGCACCTGCCCCGCCTCGTTCCGCGCGGCGATGGCGTCGCCGAAGGCACGCGCGACATCGGGCGCGACCAGTTCGCGCAGGCCGTCCTCATCGCCTTTCCAGAAGGATTCGAGGATCATGCGATAGGCCGACTGGGCGCCTTCCATGAAGCGGGCGACGTCGAAGCCCTGTTCCGCGGCGATGATCGCGCGGATGCCCGGTTCGGCATTGCCCTCAAACGGCTTGACCGCCGGCTCGCGTGGCTCGCTCGCCTTTTCGACGGCACGCGGCAACGGCGCAGGGGCGACCCGCTCCTCCGCTGGCTTCGGCAATGGTTCATGCCCCGTCCGCTTGCCCAGCACCGAATAGAGGCGGAGGGCAAGGAAGGCGGCGACCATCGCAAGAAGGACTATGTAGAACACCCGGCCTCCGATACGCTAAGCTTGCAACATAGGCGCCAACGCCCCGAGTTACAAATGGGTGCGGGCGTTGAAACGGTGCGGGCCGGCTGCTAGGCGCCCGCCTCATGCGCGCGGCCGTTTGCCGCGCCCTTCATCCTCAAGGAAAGACGACATGGACGAGCAGGATAACGGCGCCGCCCTCGGCAACACGCCCCAGCCCAATGGCGAGGACACCGGCCCCGCGATCGGCCTTCTTTCGCAATATGTGAAGGACCTGTCGTTCGAGAATCCGAACGCGCCGGCGGTGTTCCAGAACCAGCAGGGTCCCGAAATCAACGTGCAGTTCGACATCGCCGCCAACCAGGTGGGCGAGGACGCGCACGAAGTGGTGCTGAAGATCGAGGTCCGCGCCGAGACGCAGGGCCGCGTCACGTTCCTGGTCGAGCTGGCCTATGCCGGCCTGTTCGGCGTCCGCAACGTGCCGATGGAGACGCTGCAGCCGTTCATGCTGGGCGAAGCGCCGCGCCTGCTGTTCCCGTTCGCGCGTCGCGTGGTGGCGGACACGATCCGCGACGGCGGCTTCCCGCCGCTGCTGCTGGAGCCGATCGACTTCAACGCGCTGTACATGCAGCAGGCCGAGCAGCGCGACGCGCAGCTGCAGGCGGGGAACTTCGGGCAGGCTTGAGGCTGCTTGAACCACAATAAGCCGGACGGGCGCCCCCTCACCCGTTCGGACTGAGCCTGTCGAAGTCCGTGTGTTCTGAACATGCCCTTCGACAAGCTCAGGGCGAACGGGGCGTTGTTGGCGGCCCGGGGGCATCAAGATGAACTTAACCCGTGCGCTTGGCTCCGTTGGCGGGCTGACGCTGGCGAGCCGTATTCTGGGTCTCGTTCGCGATTCTTTGTTCGCCCGCTTCGTGGGCGCGGGGTTTGCGTCAGACGCGTTTCTGATCGCGTTTCGGCTACCCAACATGTTTCGCGCATTGTTCGCGGAAGGCGCCTTTTCCGCGGCGTTCATTCCGATGTTCAACCGCAAGGTGGCGGACAAGGATGGGCGCGGGCTGGCCGATGGCGTTGGCTTCGCGAGCGATACGCTGTCGATCCTGCTGCCGATCCTGATCGTCTTCACGATCGTGATGGAGCTGGCCGCCTGGCCGGTGACGTGGTTGCTCTCTGGCGGGTTCAATGCCGCGAGCCGCGATGAGTTCGCCTTTGCCGTCGAGCTGTCGCGGATCACCTTTCCCTATCTGATGCTGATCAGCCTGGTGTCGCTGCTGGGCGGGATCCTCAATTCGCTGCACCGCTTCTGGGTCGCAGCGGCGGCGCCGATCCTGCTCAACGTGACGCTGATCGCGGCGCTGCTGTTCTTCCACCACGACAACAACCTGTTCACCGCGCGCAACCAGGCGATTGCGGTGACGGTGTCGGGCGCCTTGCAATTGCTGTGGTTGATCTGGGCGTGTCGCAAGGCGGGCGTGACGCTAAAGCTCAAGCGGCCGACGCTCAATCCCGAGGTGAAGAAGCTGCTGTCGCTGATCTGGCCGGCGGCTGCGGGGGCCGGGGCGGTGCAGATCAACCTTGTCGTGTCGACGGCGCTGGCGGCGAGCCTGCTGTCGGCGGGGTCGGTGAGCTATATCTATTATGCCGATCGGCTGAACCAATTGCCGCTGGGGCTGATCGGGATCGGGCTTGGCACCGTCCTCCTGCCGACGATCTCGGCGCAGCTTGGGCGCGGCGAGGACGCCAGGGCGATGGAGACGCAGAACCGCGGCATGGAGCTGGCGCTGTTCCTCACCCTGCCCGCGACCGCGGCATTGGTGGTGTGCGGCCAGCCGATCGCGGCGGCGCTGTTCCAGCATGGCGCGTTCACGCCGGCGGACACGGTGGCGACGGCGCAGTCGCTGGCGGCGTTCTCGATCGGGCTGCCGTCGTACATTCTGGTCAAGGTGCTGACGCCGGGTTTCTATGCGCGGCAAGATACGCGCACGCCGGTGCGCTATGCCACGGTGTCGATGGTGGTGAACCTCGTCCTCAACCTCGCGCTGATCTATCCGCTGGGGCATATGGGGCCGCCGCTGGCGACGGCGCTGGCCTCCACCGTCAACGTCATTCTGCTGTGGCGGGCCTTGGTGGCGCGGGGGCATTTCGTGGCGGATGCGCAATTGCGGCGGCGGGCGTGGCGGCTGGGCGCGGCGGCGCTGCTGATGGGCGCGGTGATGTGGTTCGCCAACGATCTGTTCCGCCCCTACACGACGGGGCCGAGCCTCACCCGCTGGGGCGCGATGCTGGTGCTGGTCAGCGCGGGCGCGCTGGTTTACTTCGCCGCGACCTTCCTGTTCGGTGCCTTCCGGGTGGCCGACGTGAAGCGGTTAGTTCGTCGATAAGGATCATCCATGCGTGTCGTCTCGGGCATCAAGCCCACCGGTAATCTTCACCTCGGCAATTATCTTGGCGCGGTGAAGCAATGGGTGGCGATGCAGGAGGAGATCCAGGCCGCCGGGGGCGAGACGATGTATTTCATCGCCGACCTCCATGGCCTGACCGAGTTCATCGCGCCGGCCGAGCTGACCGCAAACACGATCGAGATGACCGCGACGTTGGTGGCGGCGGGGATCGATCCGGAACGATCGATCCTGTTCAACCAGACGCGCGTGCCGGCGCATAGCGAGCTCGCCTGGCTGCTCAACAATGTCGCGCGGGTCGGCTGGCTGAACCGCATGACTCAGTTCAAGGACAAGGCGGGGAAGAACCGTGAGGGCGCCTCCGTAGGCCTCTACGACTATCCGGTGCTGATGGCGGCGGACGTGCTGCTGTATAACGGCACGCACGTGCCGGTGGGCGAGGACCAGAAGCAGCATCTGGAGCTGGCGCGCGACATCGCAGCGAAGTTCAACCTCGATTACGGGACGGAGCTGTTCACCCAGCCCGAGCCGCTGATCAGCGCCGCCGCACCCAGGATCATGAGCCTGCGCGATGCGAGCGCCAAGATGTCGAAGAGCAACCCGTCCGAGCAATCGGTGGTGAAGCTGATCGATTCGGACAGCGTGATTGCCGACAAGTTCCGCAAGGCGAAGACCGATCCCGATGCGCTGCCGGATAGCTGGGAGGCGCTGGAGGGGCGGCCGGAGGCGCGCAATCTCGTGACGATCTTCGCCGCGCTGGCGGATCGCACGCCGGAGGATGTGGTGGCGGAGTTTGCCGGGCAGGGCTTCGGGCAGTTCAAGCCGGCGCTGGCTGACCTCGCCGTGGCGAAGCTGGGGCCGATCCGTGACGAGATGGTGCGATTGTTGAACGACCGCGCGGCGATCGATGCGATCCTGGCGCGGGGGGCGGAGAAGGCGCGCGATCTTGCTGCGCCCGTGCTGGCGGATGCGCAGCGGGCGATGGGGTTGCTGGCGTAAAGTTACGCGCCAGCAGATACTTCCATACTGACCGTATTTCGCTCCATCGCGAGAACTTCTCGGATATAGCGTCTCCTGACAGGCGAAGACGAACAACGACAGTTTTGCTGTAACAAATCTTCGGAGCGCATAGGGGGGCAGGCGTGGCCGTGATGTCCGAGGTGATTTCGCCGCGCGACTGGCTCACGCCGGTCGATGCCGCCGATGCCCCAAACGACGACAAACGTGCCTTTCGCCTGCGCTTCTACATGGTACTGTTTGCGGGCGACATTCTGTCGCTAGCTGCCGGTTTCGCGATCGGGCGCTCCCTTGCTGATGCGCGCGGCATGCCGGTGGAGAACCTCGGGTGGCTCGCGGCGACCCTGCCTCTTTACCTGCTGCTCAGCACGCGGACCTTTACCTCGGAGACGCTGCAACGCTGGCGCCGCGCGGCGTGGCTGGCGATCGCCAATCTGCTCGCGGCGTTCCTGATGGCGATCTTTGTCGCCTTTCTGCTCAAGGAAGCGGCGCCCATCCCGCGGCTGAGCGCGGGCGTGGCCTTCGTCGCTGCGGCCGGGCTGCTGCTGCTGTCGCGCAGCATGGTCGGCTGGTGGAGCGACCGGGTGTTCCGCGACTCCGTGCTGAGCTGCGTGTTGATCATCGACGGCGTGGATATGCCGCGGCCCGCCGGGCTGAAGATCGTGGCGAGCGAGCCGATCGATTCCGCGCAAACCACGATCCACCCACTCGCGCTCGATCGGTTGGCAAGGCAACTGCGCGGGGTGGACGAGGTATATGTCGCTTGCCCGCCCTCCCGCCGAGCGACCTGGTCGACGGTGCTGAAGGGCAGCAGCGTGGCGTCGCAATTGCTGATCCCGGAGCTGGATGCGATCGGGGTGATCGGCAACAAGCGCTTTGCCGGAGTTGCCTCCGTGCTGGTCTCGGCGGGCGGCCTGGCGCTGCGCGAGCGAATAATGAAGCGGGCGCTGGACCTCGCCATCGTGGTGCCGGCGATGCTGGTGCTGGCGCCACTGCTGATGGTGGTGGCGGTACTGGTGAAGCTCGACAGCCGGGGGCCCGTGTTCTTCACCCAGACGCGCGTGGGCGAAGGCAACCACCTGTTCACGATGTTCAAGTTCCGCAGCATGCGGCAGGCTGAGGCCGATCGCGACGGGGCGGTTTCTGCGGCGCGCGACGATGCGCGCGTGACTCGGGTGGGCCGGATCATCCGCGCGACCAGCATCGACGAACTGCCGCAATTGCTCAATATCTTGAAGGGCGACATGAGTTTCGTGGGGCCGCGGCCGCACGCCATCGGCTCGCTGGCCGGGGATCAATTGTTCTGGGAGGTGGACCAGCGCTACCACCATCGCCACGTCTGCAAGCCGGGGCTGACCGGGCTTGCGCAGGTGCGCGGCTTTCGCGGCGCGACGCACCGGCGCGAGGATCTGCTCAATCGGCTCGACGCCGATCTGGAATATGTCAACGGGTGGAGCCTGATGCGGGATCTGGTGATCCTGTGTGCGACGCTGAAGGTGGTGGTGCACCGCAATGCGTTTTGAGGTGAGGCTGCCGTTGCGGGCTCGCCTTTCTTCTGGGGCTTTGGGGTGGCTTTCGGGCTTCGCACCTGGCGGCTCGTGCTCAGGGCATCGCTGGTTGATTGGCCCCCGCCTACTTTCGTGCTGAGCTTGTCGAGAACGCGTTTCGCAGGTGTGGCACGCGCTTCCACAAGCTCGGGGCGACCGCCGGGTGGGTCGGCGTTCGCTCGCCGGGAGGTCGGGACGGCTCGAGCTTTGTTCCGGGCCCAACGGTTCCGATTGGGCCCGCTCTGGCGACCGTTTCGGTTTAGCTATTCCCCACAAGAGTGGCCCCGACCCTGTCACGCGGCACGATAATAGTCCGAGTAGAGTTTCGAGTGGTGATACAATCCGCCGACCGCGGGGGCGGCCGGATCGACTTGGGTGAGGATCACGCCGACCGGGTTGCTGCCGTCGGTGCGGAGCCAGGACAGGGCTGAGGCTGCGGCTGGCGCAGGTGTGGCGTTCCATTTGATGACCACGGCGGTGGCATCCGCCAGCGCCGCGAGCGGGCGGCCATCCGCCAGACCGATCAGCGGTGGCAGGTCGAGGACGATGTGACCGTAACGGTCGCGTAAGCCGGCGATCAGCCGCTCCATTCGGCCTTCGCCGAAGGGATCGTCCGCCTTGAAGAAGGGGCTGCGGACGAGGAGTTGGTCGAGGTTGGTGACGTCGCCAGGACGGATCGCCTCGCCGGCGTCCGCTTCGCCGCGCAGAACTTCGATGAGGCCTGGTCCGGAGGAGCCGCTGCGCACCAGTTCGCGGAGCACCGCTCGGCGGATGTCGCATTCGACGATCAGGGTCGGCGTGCCACCGATTGCCAACGTTCGCGCAAAGGCCAAAGCAACCGTGGTCTTGCCCTCCGCCGGCAGGGCTGAAGTGATGGCGATCACCCTGGGCACATGTTCCTCCCGCGCACCAAGAATGGCCGCGCGGGCGATGCGTAGGCTTTCGGCAAACATCGACGCTGGCCGTTCGAGCATCACATCCGCCGGGTTCTGTCCACTGCGCACGCGGGGCACGACCGCGAGCACCGGAACGCCAAGCCGATCCTCGATCTCCTTTATCGAGCGCAACCCGCCGCCGGACAGCTCAATCACCGCCACCGTCCCCATGCCGGCCGCCATCGCAACGATCAGGACCAGGGCGTAGAGCAGCGGCTTGTTGGGCGCGCTCGGCCGCACCGGCGGTGCGGCGCGTTCGATCACTTCGGCTTGTGCGATCGGCAGGCGGGCGGCCTGCATGCTTTCGAGGGACATCTGCGAGGTTCGTTCGTAGAGCGCCCGCTTGGCGGCGGCCTCGCGCTCCAGTCCGGCCGCGATTACCGCATCGCGGGTGCTGTGCTCGCGCTGGTGCTCAAGCATGTCCAGCGAGGCGCGCAGGCTGCCGGCGCGGGCCTCGGCCGCGGCGGCGCTGGCCTGGAGCGAGCCGATGACGCGCTGCGCCTCGGCGTCGATCTGGCCGTCGAGCGAGGCGAGCTGGTTGGCGACGCGAATGCTTTCCGGGTGGCGCTCGCCATAGCGGGCGTCGATCTCGCCACGGGCGCGCAGCACCTCGGCACGCTGACGCCGCAGATCGGCGATCACTACCGAGCCGAGCACTTCGGACACCGCATCCATGCCGCCGCGCGCCACCTGCGCGCGCGCCGCCGCGAGGTTCGACCGGGCGGCGGCGGCGTCGGACTCAGCGCTGGCGAGGCTACTCGCGAGCGGCGCGACTTGCTGATCGCTGATCGTACCGGCGCCAGGGCCGGCGCTGCTATGGACGATGCCGGCGCGCGCGCGGTAATCGGCGGCGCTGGCCTCGGCCTCCATCACCTCACGGCCGAGTTCATCGAGCCGCTGGCGAAACCAGGCGCTTTGCCGTTCCGCGGTGCCGACCCGGTTGGTCATGCGGCGATCGATGTAGCCTTCTGCGAAGGCATTCGCGAGCGCCGCCGCCTTTAGCGGATCGGCGGAAGTGAAGCGGAGCTGGAGGACGTAGGCCATCGCCTCCCGATCCACGGTGAGGTGCGACAGCAGGGCAGCGGTGACGGCATGGCCGGATGCCGCTGTGCCGTTCGCAGGAGCAAACTCGGGATCCGCCCGCAGATTGTGCGCGGCGGTAATCGCCTGTGCCAGCTCGGGCGAGCGTAGCGCCATGACTTCGGTATCGATCGCCTCGGGGGTCAGTTCCGCGCGCTGCGCCTGTGCGTTGCCGGCGAGTGGACTGCGCGATGGATCGAGACGGATGCGGGCAGCAGCGGTGTAATGCGGCGGCATCGAGGCCACCGCGAGAACGCCGATCAGCGTTACCGCGCTCACGATGCCGATGAACAGCATCCATCGGCGGCGTAGCGCATCGCTGACCCGGGCCACCACATCGCCCATGCGTGCGTCGGGTTCGGGGGCCCTGAGCTTGCCTTCCATGCGCGTCTTGCCTCGTTTCTGCTCTGGACCGATCGTCAAAGGTGGTAGGCAAGCCCCGCCTCGATGCGGCCCTCACCGGCGTAATTGCGGAGCGGGCCATCGCGGGCGTGCCGCCGGGCATAGCTCATGCCCGCGGTGAGCGTGGCGCGGCGCGAGACGAGGTAGCGGGCAGCGGCGGCGAGCCGGTAGGTGCGGTTCTGCCGGTTGGTGCCGATGACTGCCTGCCACCCGTAATCGCCGCTTGCCGACAGGATGAGGTTGGCGAGCGCCTCGTAGTCGCCGCCAAGCGTTACGCGATTGTCCCAGAAAGGCTGGGGCACGGCGCGGTCAGCGGCCGATTCCTCAGCCGTGCGGCGGGCGGCAGCGGTAACCGTGAACCGGCGAGTGAGAAACAGCTCGCCGCGCCCCTCCACGATCGCGCCGCGCACTGGCGCGATGCTTGCCATCCGATAGTCGCGAATGGTGTACCCGACCGTAAGCGTGCCGCGGGCGCGGCCGGCGATGTCGGCGTTGAAGCCCAAAGCGGCGCGGATCGCATGCGAGTTGAGCGCCGGGCGGCCGTAAGTCGTGTCCGTTACGCCGATCTGCCCGAAGAGCGACACGCTGGGCGTGCGGGCATGTTCGAACTGGCCGACGAGCCGGGTGACCTCGCGATCACGCGCCGCCTGATCGCGCACGGTGCCATCGACCAGCTCAAGCGGCGCAAAGCGGAAGCGCGCCCGATCCGCCGCGACGAAAGCGCGTATCCGGCCGCTGGTATATTGCGCCCGCACCGCCGCGGCATCGCGCCGGAAGCGCGACAATGCCGCCACGTCGGACCCAACTTCTCCTGAGAACAGATTTTCCGCGCCGCGCGAGGCGCGTGCCTCTCCGATAATGGTCAGCGCACGGCCGAGATCGAGCCGGCCGCTGCCGCCGATGTCCCAGGTGCGCTCGTTACGGCGCGGCTCGCCGGCGAAGCTGCGCAGTAGTGCGGCGGCGTCGAGACGGAGCGAATGGCGCGACCATAAGGATTGCACGCGCAGGCTGGGTTCGAGCGCCGCAAATGGTGCGCCCACTTGGCTCCGGGGTGTCAGATAGACGTTGCTCGACGCGCCAGCGGTGGTCCTGAGTTGCGGAAAGATCATCAGTCCGCCCAGCCGGCCGCCAAGCGGGGCGTAGGACGGACGCGGGCGGGACTGGACGCTGACGTTCCGATCGCGATCGACATCCTGCATGATCGGCGGCTGCACGAGCAGGCCGTCTTGCGCCTGCACAGGCGAGACTGTGCCGGCGATGACCAGCATGGTTGACGCGAGCATCAATCGCCCGATCGCCACGGCCTTTCCCTTCCCCAACGATCAAATGTGTTGCTGCGCCAGGCCGGCGAAGCGGAAGCTGCGTTTCAGAAGAAGCGTTCACCGACGCGGATCGTGTCGCCGGGGCGGACGATCAGTTCGGGCGTGAGCCGATAGTTCACCTCATCCTCGCCGCCCTGCGGGCGGATGCGGATCACGGCGCGGTCGGCGCGCGGGGTGAAACCCTTCGCCGTCGCAATGGCGTTGAGCGCGGTGAGGCCGTTTGCGTAGGAATATTGGCCTGGCGCAGCCACTTCACCGAGGATGTAGAAGGGACGAAAGGCGATCACGTCCATCGCGACCTTTGGATCGCGCAAGTAACCGTCGCCGAATTGCGCGCGTGCCTGTGCCGCGACCTGAGCGACGGTTTTTCCAAGCGCTGGAATGGTGCCGATCAGCGGCAGCGAGATTGCGCCGTCGGGATTGATCCAGAACTCGCCGGTCAGGCTGGGTTCGTTGTAAACGGTAACCCTGATCTTGTCGCCGACCCCAAGTCGGTAATCGGTCACCGACGTATCAGCGGCAACATAGCGGTCGCCAACAGAAACAACCGGCCCGGCGCCTCGCTCCGCACAAGCGGACAGGCACGCAACCAGGCAGACTAGCGACCCCGTTCTAAGCAACATGGTTCCCCCAAACCATGATGAATGACAAGTACGTCAATTACATGCGAGCACCGGGGGAGCAAGCCTCCACGATGCCTTGCCGGAGGGTAATTTAATAGTCGCGCGAGATACGAACGTTGGCACTTTGGCGGCCGAGCGTCGAGATGCTGGACAGGAGCGAGAGCCAGCGCGTGATCTGGAATTCGACGCGGGTTGCGGAATAGCCCTGACCATCGGTGACGATCTCCGCATAAAGCCGCCGTGTCACATATTTGCCGGCGGCAATCGAGGTTCCCTGGCCGGTCTGTGGATCCGCGGGAAGGATGCGGAGGCGATCGAGGCCAGCGGCGCGGCGGACGACGTTGATCGGGTTCAGGCCGCCATCGCCATCGCGTAGCGCCGCCACCGCGGCGGCGAGCTGCAAGGCTTCGGGCGCAGACAGATTGGTGATCGACGTGCCGAACAGCAGGCGCGAAAGCAGCTCGTCCTGTGGCAGCGCCGGGGTGCTGGAGAAGGTGATTTCCGGCTTCAGCGCGACGCCGGTGACTCGGATCGAGGCGTTGAGACCGGTGCTGTCGGCATTGGCCTCGATGTCGAGCGCGGGGTTGGCGGGCACCTCGCCGGCGAAGCGGATCACGCCGCGTTCGAGCTCGAACTCGCGGCCGGCGAATTCATAATCGCCGCGGATCAGGTCCGCCCGGCCGGTGATCGCGGGATTGTCGGGCGCGCCGCCGATCTGGAGGTCGGCGGACCATTCGCTGGTGAGGCCGAGACCGGTGACCGCGAGCTGGTTCGCCGCGCGTGCCTTGATGTCCAGCCGCCATGGCGCGGGCGGCACGATCGTCTCGTCGCTGCCCTCGGGCTGGTTGATCTCGCGGATCGTCAGCTTGGGGATGGCGCTGGCAGCGCTGGCCTGGCCGAAGCGGTAGCGGCTGCGATCAAGCTTCACCGTGCCCGAGATGGTGCCGCCCTGCCCGCTCGACTGGAAGCGCAGCGGGCCGGACACGGTGGCGCCGATGTCGTCGCGGTTGATCATCACCGCATGATCGGCGTCCAGGGTGAGATCGAGGCCGATGCCGCCATTGCCGGCGAAATTGAAGCGGCCGGTGCCGGTCACCTCGCCGTCGCGGCCGGCGGCAGCGGTGAAGCGGTCGATGGCGAGGCGCGAGCCGGCGAAGCGGCCGGCGGCCTGGACGTTGCTGAGCACGGTGCCGGTGGTGGCGCTTTCGATGCGCGCGCCCTTGGCCTCGACCGAGCCGCGGATGGTGGGATCGGCGACGGTGCCGCTGACGTCAGCGGCGATCGCGATCGGGCCGGACAGATCGAACAATTCGACGCGGCTGAGGCGCCAGAGCGTGTCGGCAGGGCCGTCATAGCGCAATTGCGCGAACAGGCCGGCGCGCGCGATCCGCGTGGCGAGATCGCCCTCGCCGAGCCGGAGCAGCGCCTGGGCGCGTCCGATCGTCTTGCCGCCCGAGGCGACCACCGCACGCACGCCGGCGCGGTCGGCGGTGAGCACGCCGGCCAGCCCCATGTCGATTGGGCTGGAGGAGGTGAGCAGGCCGGAGCGGGTGAGGCCGCGCACCGTTATGTCGATCCGTCCGGTCGGCGCGGCGCCGGCCGTGCTGACATAGCTGAGCGTGCCCGAGGCGCTGCCGCCGAGGCCGAGGCCGGGATAGCCGATGTCGAGCACCGCGAGCGGCATCTTGGCGAGCGTCGCGTCGATCGCGTTGCTGTCTTCGGTGAAGCGGCCAGTGACGGTCGCCTCGCCGCCCGCGAAGGTGAGCTTGGCGGGGGCAAGGCGCCAGCCCTCGCCATCGCGCGTCAGAACCGCGGGGGTGTCGAGGCGCAGCGGGCGGCGGTCGACGGTACCCTGCGCGACGACGCGGTAGCTGTCGGGCGTGACGTCGATGACGCTCTGGATGTCAAAGGCGCGGCCGCGCGAGCCGGCGATGGCGGCGCGGACCTGGCCGGCGCCGTCGCGCAGCTTCGCATTGCCGGCGAAGCGCGCGAGGCTCATCGCGCCGCGGCGCAGGCCGGTGCCGTTGAAGGTGGCGTCCAGCGTGGTGCCGGCCGGGTCGAGCACCGTGACGAGATCGAGCCGCGCCTGGCGCACCGTGGCGGTGTCGGCGAGGCGGGCGTTGCGCAGCGCCAGCCGCGCCTCGATACGCTGGACCTCGCCGACGAGGCGGAGCAGCACCTCGCCCTGGATGCCGCCGCCGGCGACCGCGAGGCGGCCGTCGAAGCCGCCGGTGACGATGCCGATCGTGCCGGCGGCGCGCGTGCCGCTGACGTCGAGCCGCGCCACCTCAATCTGCGCATCGGCGCCGCGCGGGAGCAGGATCTCGCCCTCGCCGCTGAACGGGCCGAGGCGCGAGCGGCCGGCGGCGGTGACGGCGAAGCCGCGCGGGCTGGGATCGAGGTGCGCGCGCACGTCGCGCAAGCCGAGCGCTTCGTTGGGGCGCTGGAACACTAGGTCGAGCGTCGGGCGTTCGATGCGGCCGTCCAGCTTCAGCGTCACCGGACCATAGGTCGATTGCTGGCCGGCGCCGGCGAAGACAAAGGTGCCGTCGCGGCGGCGATAGCCGTTGCCGGTGAGGCGGATCGACGGGCCGGTCAGTACCAGGTTGCGGAAATGGAGAATGCCGTCGGGCGTGCGCTCGAGGTTGGTGACGATGCGCGGCAGGCCGCCCGCGAGGCTGCGGAAGAAGCCATTGTCGAGCCGCACCATCTGCGCGGTGCCGGTGCCCACCACGCGGGTGCCGCGGCGGCCGGGGCCGGGGACGACTCGCAGGCGCGAGGTGACGTCCACCACGCCGAGGCCGGGGATCAGATAGCGGCCGAGCGCACCGTTGAGGCCGACCTGATATTCGCCGGTCCTGAGATCGAGCACCAGGCCGATGCGGCCGGTGAGCTTGTCCGAGCGTAGCCGCAGATCGTCGCCGGTGACGATCGTAGGCGTCACGCGCAGCACGCCATCGACCGATAGGTTGCGCAGAATGCCGCCGGCCACATCGCCGACGCCGGTCACGCGCGCGGCGGTGAAGCGAGCGGGAAGCAACACCGGCGCTTTCGACAGCCGCCCCTTGCCGGCGACGCGCGCCTGTTCGAAGCCGGTGTCGTCGAAGGCGAAGCGCGCGGCGGTGATGCGATAGTCGAAGCGGGCGGTGGCGAAGGGGCCGTCCAGCACGGCGCGCAGCTCGACATTGCGCCCGGTCATGTTGGCGAACAAGGCCGGCGGGCGCAGCAGGCGCGCCTTGATGCGCAGATTGCCCCAGGCGCTTTCGGCGAGATCGGCGATGCCGGTTGCGTCCACGGCCAATGCGGCGGAGCGGAGCGAGAGATTGCCGTCGAGGCGGCGGTCGGCGAGCGTGGCGGCGCCGTTGACCATGACGCCCGGCGCGGTGAGCCGCTGGAGCTTGCCTTGCGTGAGGCTCGCGGGCGAGACGCGGCCGGTGAGCGTGTAGGCGCCTGCGCGGTTGCCGAGCGCGAGATCGATCACGCGCACCTCGCCCGCCGTGGCGATCGCCCGCCCCTGCCATGCCGCCCAGCGCCCCGCGCCGCCGATATCGAGCGCCAGCGGCTTGCGGATGCCGGAAAGCCGCGCGAGCACGCCGCTGGCGGCGCCGCGGGCGCGCACGTCGATGTCGAAGCGGTTGCGATCGGGCGCCGCGTCGATCTTGAGTGCGAGCTGGTCGCTGCCCTGAACCATCGCGTCGATCGCAACGAGCGCGCGGCCGTCGCGAATATCGGCGCGCCCGTTGAGTCGGCCATAGCGCAGCACGCCGGTAACCTTTGGCGCGACCACCAGTCGGTCGACGGTCAGCCGGCCAATCGTGATGTCGAAATCGGGCAGGATCGGCGACGCGCGCCCGGTCGGTCGGGTTTTCGGCAGCTTGGCCAACATCGCGACGGGGACGCGCAGCGAGCGGATGTCGAGCTTGTTGGACAGCCAGGCGAACGGGCGCCAATCGAGCTCCGCGCGGGGTGCGGCGAACACCAGCCCCTCGGGATCGTGGACGCGCACGTCGCGCAGCACCGCGGCGCCGTACAGCGAGCCGTCGATCCGCCCCACCGTGAAGCGCAGGCCGTTGGCGGGGCGCGCCGCGTTGATCCGTTCCGCCACCCAGCGGTGGCCCACGTCTGTGTCGACGATCCATAGGCTGGCGGCGGCGATCGCGACCAGCGCGACAATCGCGCCCGCCACCCAGCGCAACCAGCGCATCAGAAGGCCTGGCCCAGCGAGACGTACACCGCGACTCGCGAATCGCCCGGCTGCGGGTTGATCGGGGTGCCGACGTCGATGCGGATCGGCCCGAAATTGCTGTAATAACGCACGCCGACGCCGGCGCCGTAGCGCAGCCCGGAGAAGTCGGGCAGGCCGGCGGTGTAGATGTTGCCGCCATCGAAGAACGGCACCACGCCGAAATTGCCGAACGCCTTGATCCGGCCCTCGATCGCGAATTCGGCCAGGCTGCGCCCGCCGATCGGATCGTTGTTGGGATCGCGCGGGCCGATCGACTGATAGCCATAGCCGCGCACCGACGCGCCGCCACCGGCGTAGAAGCGCCGCGAGGGTGCGATCTCATCACGCGGGGCACCGAGGATCGTGCCGAGCCGGATGCGGCCGGCGAGCACCACGCCGTCGCGGATCGGGTGGTAGGCGCTGGCATCGAACTGCGTGCGGGCATAGCCGAATGCCGTGCCCTGCAGCGAGAATTCGGGGCTGAAGCGGCCCCCGAGGCGGAAGCCGCGCGACGGATTGAGCAGATCGTCCGACCCGTCATAGCTGAGGCTGGTCGGTGCGGCGGCGATGAAGAAGGTGCGGCGGCGCGGCTGGCCGGTGGTGACGATCACGTCGCGTTCGTCCGACGCGACCAGTTCGGCGCCGAGCGACCAGGTCCAGGTTTTCTGGAAGAAGATGTTGGTCTGCCGTTCGAGGCTGCCGGAGAGCGAGAAGGTGTTCGCCTCATAAGCGTCGCGCCGGGTATGCGCGGCGGAGATCTGGGCGGTGAGGACGCGGTCGCGGCCCTCGAAATTGTTGCGGCGGAAGGTGACGGCGCCGAGCTGCTCCTGCGTGCCGAGCACGGTGCGCAGCGTCAGCGCGCCTTCGGGCGGAAACAGGTTGCGATGCGTCCAGCTCGCCTCGACGCGCGCGCCTTCGCCGGTGCCATAGCCGATCTCGCCCGCGATCGTGCGCGGCGGGGCGGGTTCCAGCCGGACATCGATGTCGACCGTCTCTGGCGTGGTGCCGGGCACCGGCTTCACCTCCGCAACGGAGACGAGCCCGGTCTGGATCAACGCGCGCCTGAGATCGTCAAGCGCGGGGGCGTAATAGGGCTTGCCCGGTTCGAAGCGGGCGATTTCCTGGACGTGATCGGCGTCAAAGACGCGGTTGTTCGGATTGGCGCGGATCTGCCCGAACACGCGCGCGGTGCCGGGATCGACACTGACGTCCAGCGTCGCGGTGCGCGCCTCGCGATCGATCGTGACGACGGGATCGCTGATTTCCGCGAAGGGAAAGCCCTGTTCGCCGGCCTCGACGCGCAGCTTCGCTTCGCCCTCTGCGATGCGATCGGCGTTGACGGCGTCGTCGCGCTCGACGCCAAAGGCGTTGCGCAGCGTTTCGGCCTTGTCACCCGCCGCGGCGACGCCGGCGATCGTCACGTCTTTCAGCCGGTAGATCGGCCCCGCCTCGACCGCCAGCACGACCAGCGGGCGCCCGCCCGTCGTTTCGATGCGGGTTTCGACCGAGGCGTCATAATAGCCTTCAGCGCGCAGCAGGGTGACGAGCAGTGAGGAATCCTCGCGCGCGCGGCGATCGAGTTGCGCGGCATTGGCTGGCTCTCCATCATTCTGATCAAGCACGGACAGTTCGGCGAAGCGCTGCCGCAGCAGCTGGGTGCCGGCACTGTCGAGTCCGTCGATTCGCCAGCCGTACCGCGCTTCACCGATCGTTACCGATTGCGCCCGTTCGGCCGCGGCCGGCTCCGGTGGCAATTCCGGCCAGGCAACGCCGATATCGGGCATCTCGGCGAGCGGCGCTTCGGGATCGAGCGCAGGGGCGCTGCTCTGTTGCGCCACGACGGACGGCGCGGTGAGCAACGCGATCAGACCTGCTGCGCCGATCGATGCGCCCCGCCCATACATGCTTTGGCCCTAGGGCGTTGATTGCACGTGAGCAATGCCGGCCGGCGTTCAGTGCACCGTGCCAGACGGGGCGTTCGCCGCAAGCAGGCGGACGAGCCGCTCCACCTGGCGCCAGCGGCAGAAATGAACGACATTGCCGAGCGTGCGACTGTGATCCGCCCGGATCGCCGCTTCATCCGCGGCATAATCGCCGAACACGCGCATCAGGGAAGCCGCGTCCGCCACCATGTGGCGGTCGGCGAGATACAGTTGTGACAATGGCGCCCCTGTTTTCTAGTCGTCGCTGTGCTCTACCGAACGGCACCCACCAGCCGGTGAATGGCGAAGGTTAACGCCTGTCGGATGGTGACAGGTCGGCGTTCGGCGTGGCAAGGTGATTGTTATGGCTCCCTCCCCCCAACGTTCCGGCTCCGCCGGTGGTTTTCTTGTCGCCGTTTGTCTTGTGATCGGCACCATCATCGGCTTGGTCGTGGGACAGCCGTCGATCGGCTTTCTCGTCGGACTGGGCGTCGGTGCGCTGGCTGCGCTGGTGCTGTGGTTGAAGGATCGGGGGTAAGCGCTGCCGGAGTGTTTCGGGTACGTGCTTCGACAAGCTCAGCACGAACGGGGCAATGGCATTCGCTCTGTCCGAGACTAGGTAATTTGCGAGCATCCTGATCCGTTCGCCCTGGGCTTGTCGAAGGACGTGTTTCCGGCACGTACTTCGACAAGCCCAGGGCGAACGGAAGATTGGTCCACAACCACTCAGGGCTGGCGCAGCAGTAATTTGACGCGGCCGACCACCACCGCGTCCTCCGGCGCGCAGCGGACCGGCGGGTAGTCGGGATTGTCGCTGAGCAGCAGCAGCCACTCGCGTTCGCGGCGCAGGCGCTTGACCAGCAGATCGTCGCTACGGCGGACCACGTAGATCCCGGCAGCGGCCAGCTTCACGTCGCTGCGATCAACCAGCAGCCGGTCGCCCGGGTGGATCGTCGGCAGCATCGATTCGCCCGTCGCGTCGATCAGCGATGCCTCAGCCGGCGAGATGCCGGCGTCGCGCAGCATTGGCGCGGCAAAAGCTTCGTGGCGGATTGTGCGCTCCTGCGCTGCTGCAACGCCGCGACCGGCGGATGCCGCCACCGTCAAATACGGCACGGCGATCGTGCCTTCACGCGGCAGGCCGCCGAGCAGCGCTTCCTCCACGCCCAGAAACTGCGCCAGCATTTGGCGGTCGCGCTCGGCGAGCTGGCGTGGGGTGCCCCGGCGAACGAATTGCTGAAGATACGCGAGGTTGCGGCCGATCAGCCGCGACAATTCGGACAGGCTGACGCCGCGCGCCGCCGCCAATCGCTCCAGCGTCTCGCCAACCGTTTCCGCCATGGCCGGATCATAGTCTAGGATTTTTCCTAGACAAGTTGGAAAAGTTGCAGGAACAAACATGGAACAAAGCGACTCGGAGGATCGTCCATGTCCCTGCTCACTCAGATCGACAGCTATCTTCGCCGTACCGGCACGCCCGAATCGACCTTTGGGCGACGGGCGGTGAACGACCCACGACTGGTCCACGACATGCGTGGCGGACGCACGCCGGGGCCACGCGTTCGCGCGCGGGTCGAGGCGCTGTTGCGCGAGGGCCAGTGATGCGCGGGCCGGGAGCAAGCGTGCTGCTGGGCCGCGCCCTGTCTGCTGCGGCGGCCCGCCATGGCTGCGCCGTGTCGGTGGAGGAGCGTGAGGCGACGGCGTGGCACAGCGCGACGTTCAGCGGCGAGCGCCTTGCGCTGGCGCTGAGCGCGCCGGCGGGCGTTGCCTGGGGCGGCTGGCTGGCAACGATCGGCGACATGGACGTGGCCCTGCCCGGGCATCTGCTCGCCGACCTTTGCGTCACGCGCGAGGTGGAGCGCGACGGGCGATGCCATGCCCGCATCGACGCCCTGACGGTGGCGCAGGCCTGATCAGCTGCGCGCCATGCGGCGGAGCATGACCAGCGTATCGTCAAGGCTGGTGGCGGTGGGTGCGGGAGGCTCGGACGGGGGCGCGGGTTCGGGCGCCTTTCGGCGCTGGGCACCGCGTTCGAGCCGTTCGAGCAAGGTTGCGAGTGACGCGGGTTCGTCCGAACCGACAGGCGCAGCTGCGGTGGCAGGTGCGGGTTCGGGCGCCATCGCCATTGCCGGCTCGCTGACCGGTCGGGGTGCTTCCTGCACAGGCTCGATCTTGGGCTCGGGCTCGGGCTCGGGTTCTGGGGCCTCGGCGAGAAAATCGAGTATTGACTCCTCGGCGACCGGTTCAGCAAACTCCTCATCCTCTTCGCGCGCGGGGACGACTACTACCGCCAGCGGCGGCACGGCGCGGCATGGCTCTCGCGGCACGTCGGGGATCGAGATCGGATCGAAAGAGGCGAGCCGCTGATCGAGATCGGCGGGCAAGGGCTGTTCCGGCTCGGGCACGCCGCGCGCGGGGGCAACCGTGATGATCGGCAGCGGCGGGCCGAGATCCTCCTCGGCGCGGATCGGTCGGCGTGGCGGATGATCGGGGTGCGCGTCGGCGCGGCGCATTGTTGGCACGTCGCGCAACACGGTGCGGCGCTTCAACATGGCCGCGGCTTGTCCGCGCAGCCGCCAAGCCAACCCCGCCGCGCCCACAAAGGGCGCCAGCACGGCCAGCGCGAGCAAGGTTCGGCCGGTGGCGCCGATCGGGGGTGCGGCGGCAGCGATGATCTTCGGCAGCCCCAAGCGCCACACGAGCACGTCGAGGCTGGCCTGCGGCATGGCCGCGACCAGCGCCGCCGCGACCACGCCGATCACCAGCATGACGAGCGGGAAGATATATCCGCTCAGGTCCGTACCGCTTCGCTCTGAGTCCATTTTCCGTCCTTGCCCCCGGCAGCGATCAGCCGCTGGTACACCGGCTCGTAGCGCGAAATATTTGAGGACCAGTTACGCTCGCGCTCCACGAACGCACGCGCTTGTGCCCGCCGCACATCCCAGATGCCGCGATCGGATAGCAGGCGGGCGAGCGCGGCAGCGATGGCGGCGGGATCATCGGCGGCGAACAAGGTTCCGGTCTCGCCATCGCGAATCAGCTCACGATGGCCCCCGACGTCTGACGCGGCGACCAGCCGGCCCTGCGCCATCGCCTCCAGCGGCTTTAGCGGCGTGACGAGATCGGTGAGGCGCATCTTCTTGCGCGGGTAAGCGAGCACGTCGACCAGGCTGTAATAGCGCTCGACCTCCTGGTGCGGCACGCGGCCGGCGAAGCGGATGCGGTCTGCCGCGGGAGATGCGGCGGCCTGCGCACGCAGGGCCGCTTCCATCGGTCCGCCGCCAACCAGCAGCAAATGCGCGCGCGGGCGCTCGGCCAGCAGCGCCGGCACCGCCGCGATCAGATCGTCGAGCCCCTCGTAATCGTAGAAGCTGCCGATGAAGCCGATCACCTCGCCGTCGAGGCCGAGCTGATCCGCGAGCGCTGCATCGCGCGGGGGTGGGTCGCCGAACAAGGCCATGTCGACGCCATTGGGGGAGACCATGATCTTGTCCGCCAGCACGCCGCGCGCGAGCAGATCCGCCTTCAGCCCTTCGCAGATTACCGCCACCGCATCGGCGTGCTTCACCGCCCAGCTTTCGAGTGCGCGCGTCGCCTTGTAGCGCAGCGACCCTTCAGTGCCGGTGCCGTTGCCGACCGCGGCGTCTTCCCAGAAAGCGCGGATCTCATAAACCAACGGCAGCTTCAGGCGCCGCGTCGCGCTGAGCGCTGCCAGTGCATCGAGCACAGGGGAATGGGCGTGAACGATGTCGGGCCGGAACGCCTTGGCGACCGCGGCGATGCGGCGGCCGAATGCGGCCACCTCCGCCATTTCGCCGAGCGGCGCGCGCAGCTTCCACGACGGCGGGGTACGGTGAAAGGTGATGCCATCCACTTGCTCGACCGCCGGCGCGTCATGGTGATGGCGCGGGCCGGTGACGGCGGCGACATCCCATCCGCGCGCCAGCTGCGCCTTGACGATCGCGCGGGTGCGGAAGGTGTAGCCGCTTTGCAGCGGCAGACCGTGATCGAGGACGTGGAGGATGCGCATCGCCGCTTCCTCTGCCATGGGCGCGCTTAACGGCGCGTCAACTGCCCGCCGCTAGCGTGGCGACCGCAACCGGGGACAAGCAGCACCACCGCCATGATCGACAATCTCGCCCTCGGGATCAGCCATGGCCTGCTGCTGCTCGCCGCATGGCTGCTGCTGCGCCGCGACGATCTCGATTCGGAAGCGCCGCCAGCCGACAAGACCGCCCGGGGGCGTCGGCCGCGTGCGTGACCTTGCCTTTATCGGGTTTCTAGTGGCGCTGTTCGGGCTCGGTTTCCGCCGGCCGTTCATCTTTGTCCTGACCTATATCTACATCGACATCGTCTCGCCGCAGCGGATCACTTATTATCTGCTCAACAGCGTGCCGATCTCGATGATGGCGGCGGGGCTGGCGGTCCTCGCCTGGCTGGTGGTGGACGACAAGAAGGATGCGCGGTTCGCGCCACGGCAGGCGTTGATCCTGCTGCTGCTGATCTATTGCGGCCTGACCACGCGCACGGCGGACTTCCCGGCGGAGGCGGCGGAGAAATGGGCTTGGGTGTGGAAGAACCTGGCCTTTGCCGTGTTCCTGCCGCTCACGCTGCGCACGAAGCTGCGCATTGAGGCGCTGCTGCTGTTCGTCGTCCTCTCCGCCAGTTCGATCATCATCGTCGGCGGGATCAAGACGCTGGCCTCGGGCGGCGGCTATGGCGAGCTCAACCTGATGGTGACCAACAATTCAGGGCTGTACGAAGGGTCGATCATCTCCGCGGTGGCGATTTCGATCATTCCGATCGTCCTGTGGTTCGCGCGGCACGGTACGATCTTTCGGCCCGAGTGGAAGGTGTGGACCTTTTGCGGTGCGCTGACCTTCGCCTGCCTGCTGATGCCGGTCGGCACCTCCGCGCGCACGGGGCTGCTGTGCATCGCCTTCCTGGCGGTGCTGATGCTGCGCGAGGTGAAGCGCAAGATGCTGTATCTTGCCGCGCTGGGGCTGGTGGGCGTGATGGCGGTGCCATTCCTGCCGAGCGCGTTCAGCGAGCGGATGGGAACGATCAAGACCTATCAGGCTGACGAATCCGCTTCGACGCGGTTGGCGGTTTGGAAATGGACATGGGACTACGCCAAGGCCAATCCGTTTGGCGGCGGCTTCGAGGCCTATATGCAAAACCGGATCCGCTACGACACGGTTCAGGTCTCGAAGGAGGGAGCAGGCCACACCGTCCAGCGCGCTTCAACGGTGGTGGACAAGAGCCGCGCTTACCATTCGAGCTATTTCGAGATGCTGGGCGAGCAAGGATATCCCGGGCTCCTCCTGTGGCTCCTTATCAACGGCATCGGCGTCGTCCGGATGGAAGTGCTGCGTCGGCGCTACAAGGAGGGCGAGTTCGCCTGGGCAGGCAGCTTGGCGGGCGCGTTGCAGCATGCGCACCTGATCTACTTGCTGGGCGGGGCATTCGTAGGCATCGCGTTCCAATCGTTCCTGTTCATGCTGCTTGGCGCACAGATCGGGCTGGACACGTATCTGTCGCGGCGTCGCTCCGAAACGGCGTGGCGGCCGATGCGGCGGGCGTGGGCGGGCGCGGCCGCCTGAGTTTCGTCACCCCGGACCTGATCCGGGATGACCGCGGGTATGTGGTGAGCAACGGGCAGCTTCTTGCGAACGAATCGCGAAAAGCGCGATCGTCAAGTCTTTTCCGCAACCTGCCCACGTTGACACCTTCCCCCGACCCCCGCCCGCTGCTATCGGCCCTTTCGACGCTTCACATCGCCCGTCTGGGCGCGCCCGCGCGTGGGTCCCTACCTGCGCTTCCCCGCCGCGCCCGAGCCGGGCCGCACCTATGGGGAAAGGACCCGCATGACCGCGATCGGCCACGACACTCTGAAGGCACGCCGCACGCTCGAAGCCGGCGGCAAGAGCTACGACTATTATTCGCTCGCCGTCGCGGCCGAGAAGTATGGCGACATCTCGCGCCTGCCCTTCTCCATGAAGGTGCTGCTGGAGAACATGCTCCGCTTCGAGGACGGCAAGACCGTTACCGCCGACGACGTGCAGGCGGTGGTTGACTGGCAGAAGGAGCGCCGCTCCGACCGCGAGATCCAGTATCGCCCCGCGCGCGTGCTGATGCAGGACTTCACCGGCGTTCCGTGCGTGGTCGACCTTGCCGCGATGCGCGACGCGATCACCAAGCTCGGCGGCAATCCGGCCAAGATCAACCCGCAGGTTCCCGTCCACCTCGTTATCGATCACTCGGTGATGGTCGACGAATTCGGCACGCCCAAGGCGTTCGAGGAGAATGTGGACCTCGAGTATCAGCGCAATTCGGAACGCTACGAGTTCCTGAAGTGGGGTTCCAAGGCGCTCGACAATTTCAAGGTCGTGCCACCGGGCACCGGCATCTGCCACCAGGTGAACCTGGAATATATCGCACAGGCCGTCTGGGCGTCGACCGAGAGCGGTGACAACGCATCGGGCAGCAACGCGATCGCTTATCCCGACACCTGCGTCGGCACCGACAGCCACACCACGATGGTCAACGGCCTGGGTGTGCTCGGCTGGGGCGTCGGCGGGATCGAGGCGGAGGCCGCGATGCTCGGCCAGCCGGTTTCCATGTTGATCCCCGAAGTGGTCGGCTTCAAGCTGACCGGCGCGCTGCGCGAGGGCATCACCGCGACCGATCTGGTGCTCACCGTGACGCAGATGCTGCGCGCCAAGGGCGTGGTCGGCCGTTTCGTGGAATTCTACGGCCCGGGCCTTGACCAGATGACGCTCGCCGATCGCGCGACGATCGCCAACATGGCGCCGGAATATGGCGCGACCTGCGGCTTCTTCCCGATCGACACCAAGACGATCGATTACATGAAGCTGACCGCTCGCCCGGCCGAGACGATCGCGCTGGTGGAGGCTTATGCCAAGGCCAACGGCTTCTGGCGCGACGCCAACACGCCCGATCCGGTGTTCACCGACACGCTGGAGCTCGACATGGGCAGCGTTGTTCCCTCGCTCGCCGGCCCGAAGCGCCCGCAGGACAAGGTCGCGCTTGATCAAGTCGACGAGGTCTTCAACGGCGATCTCGCCTCGGTGTATAAGAAGGCTCAGCCGGCGCGGGTCGATGTGGCCGAGCGTGATCATGATCTCGGCGACGGCGATGTGGTGATCGCGGCGATCACCAGCTGCACCAACACGTCCAACCCGTCAGTGCTGGTCGCCGCCGGCCTCGTCGCCCGCAAGGCCCGCGCGCTCGGCCTGAAGCCGGCGCCGTGGGTCAAGACTTCGCTGTCGCCGGGGTCGCAGGTGGTCACCGACTATCTCGTCAAGTCGGGGCTGCAGGACGATTTCGATGCCATGGGGTTCAACCTCACCGGCTATGGCTGCATGACCTGCATCGGCAATTCGGGGCCGCTCGCCGCGCCGATCAGCAATGCGATCAGCGAGAACGACCTCGTCGTCGCCTCGGTTCTGTCGGGCAACCGCAACTTCGAGGGTCGCGTGTCGCCGGATGCGCGCGCGAACTTCCTCGCCTCGCCGCCGCTGGTCGTCGCTTATGCGCTCAAGGGCAGCGTCACCACCGACATGAACGAGACGCCGATCGGCGAGGGCACGAACGGCCCGGTCTATCTCAAGGACATCTGGCCTTCGAACCAGGAAGTGTCCGAGCTGATGACCGCGAACATCGATGCGGGCATGTTCGAGAGCCGCTACGGCAACGTCTATGCCGGCGACGCCAAGTGGCGCGGGATCGAGGTGACCGCGTCGGACACCTACAGCTGGCCGGCATCGTCCACCTACATCGCCAACCCGCCCTATTTCGAGGGCATGGAGATGACCCCGGCGCCGGTGACCGACATCATCGAGGCGAAGCCGCTGGCGATCCTGGGCGATTCGATCACCACCGACCACATCTCGCCGGCCGGCTCGATCAAGGCCGACAGCCCGGCGGGCACGTGGCTGATGGAGCGTCAGGTGTCCAAGGCGGACTTCAACAGCTACGGCTCGCGTCGCGGCAACGACAATGTCATGGTCCGCGGCACCTTCGCCAACATCCGCATCAAGAACGAAATGGTGCCGGGGATCGAAGGCGGCATGTCCTCCTATGAGGGCGAAGTGATGCCGATCTACGACGTCGCCATGCGCCACAAGGCGGACGGCACGCCGATGGTGGTCGTCGCGGGCAAGGAATATGGCACCGGCTCGTCGCGCGACTGGGCGGCGAAGGGCACCAACCTGCTCGGCGTGCGCGCGGTGATCGCGGAGAGCTTTGAGCGTATCCACCGTTCGAACCTCGTCGGCATGGGCGTGCTGCCGCTGCAGTTCGCCGAGGGCGTGACGCGCGAGACGCTGAAGCTGGATGGCAGCGAGACGTTCACGATCCAGAACGTGTCGGGGCTGCGCCCGCGTCAGACGGTGAGCGTGACGCTCGCGCGCAAGGACGGCTCGGTCGATGCGTTCGAGACGCTGTGCCGGATCGATACCGTCAACGAGCTGGAATATTTCCTCAACGGCGGGATCTTGCAGTACGTGCTGCGGAACCTGGCGGCGTAAGAGGACGCGCCTTCTTCTCCCCTCCCGCTTGCGGGAGGGGTCGGGGAAGGGCCTGTCTACTTAGAGTAACGGGCAGCGGCGTGCGCGGACACGCCCTCCCCTAGCCCCTCCCGCAGGCGGGAGGGATGAGATACAGAAAAGGGGCGAGGCGTTCTGGACGCCTCGCCCCTTTTCTTGCTGTTCACCCCAACCATCCGTTCGTGCTGAGCCTGTCGAAGCACGTGTCAGAAGCGCTGCCGTGCGGCGCACGCCCTTCGACAAGCTCAGGGCGAACGGAGTGGAAGTTTTCCTTCAACGTCATGCCGGGCTTGTCCCGGCATCCACTGTTCCGCGTGCCCTACTTTCGTGAGGTTCGCGGACGGGTGGATGCCGGGACAAGCCCGGCATGACGGATTTGGCTTACCCCAGCCGCGCCAACGCCGCCGTCAGCCGCTCCGCCTCAGCGGCCTTCTCCGCGTGATCGGCGCGCGCCTTTTCCACCGCTTCGGGCTTGGCGCGCTCGACGAAGCTGGCGTTGCCCAGCCGTCCAGCCAAGCCATCCCGCTCCTTCTCCGCCGCCGCGATCGCCTTCGCCAGACGCGCGCGTTCGGCGGCGAGGTCGATCACGTCGCCGAGCGCGAGCCGGAACGTTGCTTCGTCCACCACCACCTGCGCGGTGCCGCCCGACACCTCGCCCGGATCGATCCGGGCGAGACGCGCGATCGTCGCAGCGTTGCGTTGCAAGCGCGCCCCAGTCTCCGCGCCGGCATCCGCCACCGCATAGGGCAGTCGCGCCCCCGGCGGCACGTTCAGCTCGGTCCGGCTCGACCGCACCTCGCTGACCAGCCGGATCAGCCAGTCGATTTCCTGCGCCGCCGCCGGATCGATCGCGCGCGCGTCCGCCATCGGCCACGCCGCAACGATCAGGTCGTGCTCGCGCTCCGCCAGCGCGTGCCACAATTCCTCGGTGATAAAGGGCATGAACGGGTGCAGCACGACCAGAATCTGGTCGAGCACCCAGCCGGCGACCGCCTTGGTCTCCTCGTCGATGCTCCCCTTGATCAGCTCCAGATACCAGTCGCAGAATTGGCTCCACACGAACTGATAGATGGCGTTGGCCGCGGCATCGAAGCGGTATTCGCCAAGCGCGAGGTCGACCGCCTGAATCGCCTTGATTGCTTCGCCGACGATCCACTTGTTGACCGCGGAGGTCGCCGGTGGCGGCTCCAGCGTGGTCGAGCCGCCGATGCCGTTCGCCTGGCAGAAGCGGCTGGCGTTCCACAGCTTGGTCGCGAAGTTGCGATAGCCCTCGACCCGCTTCTCATCCATCTTGATGTCGCGGCCCTGGCTTTCCATCGCCGCCATGAAGAAGCGCAGCGCATCTGCGCCGTATCTGTCGATCAGGCCGAGCGGATCGACGGTATTGCCCTTGGACTTGGACATCTTTGCGCCATCGGCGGCGCGGACCAGACCGTGCAGGTAGAGCGTGCGGAACGGCACGTCCTTCATGAAGTGCATACCCTGCATCATCATGCGCGCATCCCAGAAGAACAGGATGTCGAAGCCCGAGATGAGCACATCGTTAGGGTAGCGGCCGGCGAGCGTCGGGTCGGCGTTCTCCGGCCATCCCATCGTGGCGAACGGCCACAGTGCGGAGGAGAACCACGTATCGAGCACGTCGGGATCGCGCGTCAGTGCGACGCCCTCGCCCGCTTGCGCCTGCGCCTCGGCTTCGGTTTCCGCGACATAGGCGTTGCCGTCAGCATCGAACCATGCCGGGATCTGGTGGCCCCACCACAATTGCCGCGAGACGCACCACGGCTGGATGTTCTCCATCCAGTTGAAGAACGTCTTCTCCCACGTCTTGGGGACCAGCCGGATCGCGCCGGACTGCACCGCTTCGATCGCCGGCTGGGCCAGCGTCGCGGCATCGACATACCATTGGTCGGTCAGCCACGGCTCGATCACCACACCCGAGCGGTCGCCGAACGGCGTCTGGATCGTGCGCGGCTCGGAATCATGTTCCTCGCCGTCCTTGTCTACGTGCGGGACGAGGACGCCATCCGCCTTCAACCGCGCGACCACCGCCTTGCGCGCTTCGGCGGTCGATAGCCCCAGCAGTTCGGCCGGGATCAGCCCGTCCGCCACCTGGACGATGTTCGCCCTGGCATCGAGCATGTTGAGCATCTCGCCGGCCTTCATGCCGGCGCGCTTGCCGACCTCGAAATCGTTGAAGTCATGCCCCGGCGTGATCTTCACCGCGCCCGAACCCAGTTCCGGATCGGCATGTTCGTCGGCCACGATCGGGATCAGGCGGCCGGTGATCGGCAGGCGGACGTTCTTGCCGATCAGCGCGGTGTAGCGTTCGTCGGTCGGGTGGACCGCGACGGCCATGTCGGCGAGCATCGTCTCGGGGCGCGTCGTCGCGACCTCGATATGGCCCGAGCCGTCCTCCAGCGGGTAGCGCAGCCGCCAGAACTGCCCCTTCACCTCGCGCGTCTCGACCTCGAGATCGCTGATCGCGGTGCCGAGGCCGGGATCCCAATTCACCAGGCGCTTGTCGCGATACAGCAGGCCCTGGCGATGCAGCTCGACGAAGACCTTGAGCACGGCCTTCGAGAAGCCCTCGTCCATCGTGAACCGCTCGTTGGCCCAGTCCATCGAGCAGCCGAGCCGGCGCAGCTGGCCGGTGATCTGGCCGCCGCTCTCGGCCTTCCATTCCCAGACCTTGGCGACGAACTCCTCGCGGGTGAAATCGGTGCGCTTCTGCTGCTTGAGCGCCATCTGCCGCTCGACCACCATCTGCGTCGCGATGCCGGCATGGTCGGTGCCGACCACCCAGAGCGCGTCCTTGCCCTTCAGCCGCGCATGACGGGTGAGGATGTCCTGCAGCGTATTGTCGAGCGCATGGCCGATGTGGAGCGAACCGGTGACGTTGGGCGGCGGGTTGACGATCGTCCACGGCTCGGCGTTCGGGCGCTCGGGGCGGAACAGGCCGCTGGTCTCCCAATGCTGGTACCAGCGGGATTCGATCGTGGCGGGGTCGAAGGTCTTGGGAAGCTCGCTCATGGCGGCGAGCCATAGCGAGGCGGGTGGGGGAACCCAAGTCCCCCTCCCGCTCGCGGCCCGCAGGCGAGGCGTCTGACGACAGCCCCTCCCCCGACCCCTCCCGCGAGCGGGAGGGGAGTTTGAGCGGGACTTACTCCGCCTCCGCCCGCTTCCCCGTCCACTGGTTCATCCAGCCGATCACCTCGCGATACCATTGCCGCGAGTTCTTCGGCTTCAGCACCCAATGGTTCTCGTTGGGGAACACCAGCAGCCGCGACGGGATTTCGCGCCGCTGGAGGGCGGTGAACGCCGCCAGCCCTTGGGTATAGGGAATGCGGAAATCCTTCTCGCCGGTGATGACGAGCTGCGGCGTCTTCCACTTGGCGACGTGATTGACCGGGTTCCACTTCTCGAACGCTGCGGGGTCCTCGTAATAGGTCTTCCCGCCGTGCTCCCATTCGTCGAACCAGAGTTCCTCGGTCTCATACGCCATGGCGCGCGCGTCGAAGACGCCGTCATGCTGGACGATGCACTTGAACCGGTCGGGCCACTGGCCCTCGATCCAGTTCATCATGTAGCCGCCATAGGAGGCGCCGAGCGCGCAGGCATTGTCGCCGTCGAGCCAGGTGAACTTGGCGGTCGCGGCGGCGAGGCCCTTCTTGAGGTCTTCAAGCGGCCAGCCGCCCCAGTTATTACGGATGCTGTCGGTAAAGGCTTGGCCGTAGCCGGTCGAGCCATGGAAATCGACCGCGACCAGCCCGTAACCCGCACCCGCGAACACCGCCGGGTTCCAGCGGTACGACCAGCTGTTGTTGCTCGATCCCTGCGGCCCACCGTGGACCATGTACGCGACGGGCAGCTTGCCAGAATTTGGGCCCGCGCTGCCCACCGGCTTCACCGCATAGCCATACACTGTGTCGTTGTTCGCGCCGGTGAAGCTGAACCGCTCAACCGCCGGCATGTCGATGCCGGCGAGCTTGGCGGCGTTGACATTGGTCAGCCGCTTCGGTGCAGCGGCGCCTGCGATGCGGTAGAAATCAGCGGGCGCGGTGAGCGAGTCCATCGCCACCACCGGGCCAGCCGGCGTCATCGCCACCGCGCCAACGTGGCCCTCCTGCGTCAGGCGCTTCACGTCCCCGGTCGCCGCATCGACGCGGAACAGCGGTGTTTCCTGCGTGTCATCCGCCGTGACGTAGATGCTGCGCGAATCGGGCGCCCAGGTGATCGAGCCGACCGAACGATCCCAGCGCTCGGTCAGCGACACCGTCTGCCCGCTTGCGAGATCGCGCACCGTCAGCACCTGACGATCCGCTTCGTAGCCGGGGCGGCGCATCGCGAAATAGGCGAGCTTGCGGCCGTCCGGCGACACGCTCGGCTGGTTGTCGGTCGCGTCATTGGCGTCGGTAAGGTTGGTCGGTGCGACACTGCCGTCCGCGGGCACGGAGAAGATGTCGAGATTGGTCGAGGTCGGCTCGATCCGCCCCGCTTCACGCAGTGCGAAATAGATCGTCTTGCCATCTGGGCTCCACGCGATTTCCTCGCCCCCGCCGAACGGCTTGGACGGCGTATCGCCGACGAGCGTGCCGATTACCGCTTTGCCATTGCCCGGCGCACCGGCCGCGGTGAGCGGCAGGACGAAGAGTTGCGAGCGCTTGCCGTCGCTCCACGTATCCCAGTGTCGCACGAACATCCGGTCATAGGTGCGGCCCGATCCGGCATCGGCCAACTTGCGGATCATCGGCTCTTCGAGGCTCGGCGCGCCGGGCAGGCGATCGGCCCAGACGACCAGCTTGTCGCCGGTCGGCGCGACCTTGAAGCCGCTGAACCCGCCCTTGAAGTTGGTCAGCTTGCGCGGGGTGCCGCCGGCGACGGGCACGGACCAGATCGCATCATCGGCGGTATAATAGACGCTGGTGCCGACGATCTGCGGGTCGTTCTCGTCCACCTGCGGGTCGGCGAGCAGCTTTTGCGGCTGTGCGCCGGAACGCGACAGGTCGAGCCGCCACAGGTCGAACCGGCCGCGATCCGCATCGAGATCGGTCTCGCGCTGCGCCCAGACCATCCAGCGCCCGTCCTTGGACACGGTCGGCGCACCGATGCGGCTGAGCATCGTCACGTCTTCGATGGTGAGCTGGCGGGCTTGGGCCGGGGCGGCGGCGATGGCGAGCGCGGCGAGGCTCGCGGACAGGAGGATCCTCATGGGATCGGGTTAAGCAGATCGTATCGGTGGCGACAATCGGGTTCACGCGAAGGCGCGACGACGCGAAGATTTTGGTTCGCGCGGAGGCGCGAAGGACGCGGGAGGCGTTGCGCCCGGCAGATCGATCATGCGACAGCAAGAATGCCTATTTTGCTGCCGGGACATAGCCGCGGGCGGAGCCTCTTCGCGCCTTCGCACCTTCGCGTGAACCGAAATTCGCCGGTCGCCAACAGTGCTACCGCCAGCGCTAAAGCGCAGCCTAAGCCCCGCGGGTGATCTTCGCGATCTCGCGCGCGACGAGATTTTCCACCATCCCCGGCAGGTTCGCGTCGAGCCATTCGCGCAGCATCGGACGGAGCATGTCGCGGACCAGCCCTTCGAGGGTGCCGTCGTTCCCCGGCTCTGGCTTCACCATCAGCCGCGACAGGGCGTCCAGCGCGCCACGCGTCGCCTGCGCGGTCTGATCGGACAAGATGGTAGCCACAGGATCGGGCGACGGCCCCGCGGGTGCAGCCGATCCGGCACGCGGCGGCGCCGGCGGCATCGGATCGCTCAGCTCAAGAACCTCCTCCGGCTCATCACCATCGGCGGCGGGCGTGGACGCGACGGAACGAACCGTGCCATTGCGGCGCGGGCGGATCGGGCGGTCGTCACCTTCCTCGGCAATGATGCGCTTGATGGAAGACAAGATGTCTTCCATCGACGGCTCGGCGCTGACATCCCCCATGCGCGCAATCAACCTCGTCGCGAAAACCGCCGACAATCAGCGGTTCGGTGCGTTCTCACCTGTGGTCAACCCCGGGCTTCTGTCAACCTTGCTGCTGTCCAGCGCCGGATCGAGCGGGCGAGCAACAGCCGCGTTCTGTGCCGGTATCGTGCTGGTCGACGGCGCGACCGCCACCGGCGCCGGGCCATCGCCAAAATCGGAGAAGCGGCCCCGCACCGCCCGGAAGTTTTCGGCCGAATTGTAAAGCGGCCCGCCCTCCAACCCCAGATCCTCCGCCTCGGCTTGGCCCATTGCCGCCAGCAGCGCGAAGCCGGCGACATAAGCGTCGCGTCGCGCGGTCACCAGCGTGACCTGGCTGTTGAGCAACTCCTGCTCGGCATTCAGAATGTCGAGGATGGTGCGATTACCAACACTGTTTTCCGCACGCACACCTTCAAGGCTCAACTGGTTTGCGGCAACTGCTTGCTCCGATGAGGAGATCACCTGCAAGGAGGACTGCCAAACAGCATAGGCAGACCGCGCCGAGGCGATCACCTGGCGCTCGGCTGCGGTGGCCTGCTCGATCGCCTGCGCGCGCTGTGCCTGCGCCTGCCGAACCAGCGCCGCCGGTCGCCCGCCCTGGAACAGCGGCAAGCTGACGTTCAACCCCACGCCCGCCGACGTGCCGCTCTGGCCCACGCCGAGGCCGGTGCCGCTACCGAGCGAGCCCAGATAATTGACGTAACTGCCAGTGGCGCCGATGCCCAAGGTAGGAAGGCGGCTCGCGCGCGCCACCCGGATGTCGAAAGCCGTTGCGTCGCGCTGCTTCAGCGCCGCGAGCAAGGTGGGATTGTCGCGCAGCGCCACTTCGACCGCCCCATCGGCGCTCTGCGGCAGGTTGGGCAGCGGCGGCGGCGCATCAAGCGCACCGGGGGAGTTGCCGACCAGCCGCACGTAATTTTCTCGGCTGCCAATCAGATTGGCCTGTACCCGCTGCAACTGCGCACGTGCCAAGCTGAGCCGCGCTTCCGATTGTGCTACGTCGGTTCGCGTCAAGTCACCGACCTCGAAGCGGTCGCGGCTGGCCTGGAGGTTGGTTTCCAGCACGCGTACATTTTGCGCGTTGAGGCTGACGATCGCTTCGTCCCGCAGCACGTCATTGTACGCGCCAACCACTTCGGTGAACAGCGACGCCTCCGTGCCCCGCAGGCCGAACTGGCCCGCCTGGACCCGAGTCTCGGCGGCACGCACCGAGTTGCGTACTGCGCCGCCCGAGAAGAAAGGCACGTTGAGCGACAATTGCGCCTGCGCCGCGCGTTCGGGCGTGGTGAAGGAATTGCCGCTGCGCAGGTAATTCTCGTTAACCCCGGCCTGTGTCCCAATCGTCGGCCGCCCGGCAGCGCGCGCAATCGGCACATTTTCGTCCAGAGCGCGCTGCTGCGCCCGCCCTGCCGTGATCGTCGGATTGTCCTGATAGGCTCGGGCGAGTGCTTCGCGCAGCGTGTCCGCCTGAGCGGGCGCCGCGCCAAGCGCGAGGATCACGGCAAGGGGAACGGCTCGGTTCATCGCAGCTCTTGTTTCAGAAGGTGAATCGCGCCGGCGTGGCGAAGCCGGGCAAACGACAGCAATCAACATCGGCGAAGTCGATCATCGCAAAGCCGCCCTCGCTGCGGCGGCCAGCCGCGAGGCGGGTGACGCCGCGATCGACCAGCCCGCCCACAATCCGGCCGCCTGGCCCAACCTGCGCGACCAGCGTCTCGGGCACGCGCTCGACGGCGCCATCGATAATCATGACGTCATAGGGCGCGCCTTCGGCATGCCCCTGCTCCAGCGGTGCCTCGACCAGCGTGATGCGATCGTTGGCGCCAAGCGCCGCCTTCGCCATCGCCACCAAGGCGGCATCCGATTCGACCGCCACGACTGACGCGACGAGTTCAGCCAGCACGGCCGCGGTATAGCCCGACGCGGCACCGATCAGCAGCACCCGGTCACTCGGCAGCAGGCGCGCCTCCGTCAACAGCCGGCCAGTGGCGATCGGCAGGTTGAGCGAGCGCCCGCCACCCAGCGTGACCAAATCATCGCGGTAAGCGAATTGCGCGGCGTCCGCCGGCACGAAACGTTCACGCGGAACGGTCGCCATCGCGGCGACAACCCGCGCGTCTGACACGGCACTGGTGCGCAGCTGGCTGGCCACCATCGCGGTGCGCAGCGCAGCGAAATCCGGTTGGCGTTCCATGGTCATCGTCATCTTTTCACCTGTCGCACGGCTGTTTTAGCTTGGCAATACACTTACCAGTCGAGAGTGGAGCTTTATCGCGGCGGCGCAAGTGCGCCAATCTCCAAACTTGACACGCCCGCTTCCCCGCCGCATCAGCCCGCCCTCGCTCGCATCGAGGCCCGATGGCGGAGTGGTGACGCAGAGGACTGCAAATCCTTGCACCCGGGTTCGATTCCCGGTCGGGCCTCCACTCTTACTTCCGAAATCGCGCAGTCCGCCCAGTCCATGGGACCAGCGGCAAAATCCGTCGGTGGAACGATGCTCCGACTCGCAGGAGCAAACAGCCGACGGACAATGCCCGCCGGCTGCCATGATGGTAGCTGGTTTCCGACTTGTCTCTACGCCAACAGCGCGAAAAGAGCGTCAGACCCGAAAGCGCATCAGAGCGCCAGATCGGGATGACGATCCGCCGTCACGCGCGTGGCGGCCGCGCGCGGCTGCGTTGCGACATGCACCGCTGGCGGCGGGGCGGCGAGGCGCAGCGTCTCGCCGGTCGCTTGCCATTCATGCGCCAACAACTCCGGATTGTCGTTCAGCGCCACGCCATAGGTCGGCACCATCTCGCGCAGCTTGGCCTGCCACGCGGGCGTGGCGAGCCGCTGCGGGAACACCTGCTTCAGGAGCCCTAACATGATCGACGGTGCGGTCGAGACCCGGGAGAGGCGCCCAGCAGCGCCGCGATGCTCCCGTCCTTCGATGCGACCAATTCGGTGCCCAGCTTCAGCACGCCGCCCATTTGCGGATCGCGCTTGATGATCTGCACGCGCTGCCCCGCCTGCCACAATTTCCAGTCCTGTGCGCGCGCATTGGGCAGATACTCGCGCAGCGCGGCCAGACGATCCTCGTCGGACATCATCAGCTGCCCGCCGAGATATTGCACCAGGTCGAAATTGTCCCAGCCCACCGCCACCATCGAGCGGAAATTGTCCAGCGTCACCGATGCCGGCAGGTCGGAATACGAACCATGTTTCAGGAACTTGGTGGAGAAGGTCGCGAACGGTCCGAACAGCAAAGCGCGCTTCTTGTCGAAATAGCGCGTGTCGAGATGCGGCACCGACATCGGCGGCGAGCCACGTCCGCCTTGCCATATACCTTGGCCAGGTGGCGGTTCGCCACCGCGGGATTCTCGCTCACCAGGAACGATCCGCCGACCGGGAAGCCGGCGTAATTGTCCGCTTCCGGGATGGCCGATTCCTGCAGGATCGGCAGCGCCCCGCCACCCGCGCCGGCGAACACGAACTTGGCGTTGATCACTCGTGTGCCGCCGCCGTTGGTCGCTTCCGCCGTCACGCGCCAGCTCTTGTCGGCGTTGCGCTCCAGCTTGCGTACTTCATAGCCGGTGGTTAGCGTCACGCCCGGCTGCTGGCTGAGCAACGCCGTCGATCTCGGCATTGCCCTCCACGAACGCCTGCTGCGCGACCACGTCGTTGCGCTGGTCGGGCAGTACGGTGCCGAGCTCCTCGCCCGCGATGCCGCCGTGCGCCAGCTCGCCATAGGTTCGGAAATGCGGGCCGATGTGCAGGTCGGCGCCCGCCACGATGCGGTTGATGTCCTGCCGCTGCGCCCGCCGCTCGCGCAAATTAGGGTTGGTCGTGTGGTTCACGCGCAGGCGAAGCTCGCCCGACAGGTGAGATAGACATCGCCGTCATCGTCGAGCGGCAGGAACTTCAGCCGGGCGATCGGATCGTCGCGGTTCGCCGGGTCTGCCATACGGCGCCAGTCCTCGGCCCAGCGCGACTGGGCATAGCCCTTGCCAGTCGCGCCCTCGCCGGCGGCGGCGATCGGATATTCGCTGGCGGCGGGGCTGGCAGCATGGCCGGCTCGTTCGGCGTTCTGCACCGTGCCGGTCTGGGGGGCGTCCTTGATTTCGGCCAACGCGGGGGGAGCGGCGAGCGCGACCGCGCTCGCCAGGATACGCAAACAATGGGTCATTGGGATACTTTCAGCCGGCGGCGATCGCTCCGGCGGGTTGCTGGTCGACTCGCGCCGCCTTGCCCGAAAGCGCCGCCTCGAGCTGGTCGTGATCGAGGCGGCCTTCCCACTTTGCGACGACCACCGTCGCTACGGCGTTGCCGATGAAATTGGTCAGGCTGCGGCATTCGGACATGAACCGGTCAACGCCCAGGATCAGCGCCATGCCGGCGACCGGCACGTCAGGCACGATCGACAGCGTCGCCGCCAGGGTGATGAACCCGGCGCCCGTCACGCCCGCCGCGCCCTTGGACGACAGCATCGCGACGCCCAGCAGCATCAATTGCTGCCCCAAAGTCAGATCGACGTTGCACGCCTGCGCGATGAACAGCGCCGCCAACGTCATGTAGATGTTGGTGCCGTCAAGGTTGAACGAATAGCCCGTCGGCACGACCAGCCCGACGACCGACTTGGGGCAGCCCGCGCGCTCCATCTTCTCGATCAGCGATGGAAGGGCGCTTTCCGACGAGGACGTCCCGAGCACCAGCAGCAGTTCGGCCTTGAGATAGGCGATCAGGCGGAAGATCGAAAAGCCCGCCAGCCGCGCCACCACGCCGAGCACCACGACCACGAACAGGATCGAGGTCAGGTAAAAGGTGCCGACCAGCGCGGCGAGATTGGCCAGCGTGCCAACGCCATATTTGCCGATGGTGAACGCCATCGCGCCGAACGCGCCGACCGGTGCCGCCTTCATCAGGATCGCGACCACCTTGAACACGGCCAACGACACGTCGTTCAGCGCGCCCAGCAGCCGCTCGCCCCGCTCGCCGATCAGCGCCAGGCCGATGCCGAACAGGATGGCGACGAACAGCGTCTGGAGAATGTTGCCGTCGGTCAGCGCCGACAGAAACGTGTCGGGGATGATGCCGATCAGGAATCCGGTCAGCGTCGTTTCATGCGCCTTGGCCGAATAATCGGCGACCTTGGTGGCATCCAGCGTGTTGGGATCGATGTTCAGCCCTGCGCCCGGCTGCACGACATTAGCGACGATCAGCCCGACGATCAGCGCCAGGGTGGAAAAGAACAGGAAATAGGCGAACGCCTTGCCCGCCACGCGCCCCACCGCACCCAGATCGCGCATCCCCGCAATGCCGGTGACGATGGTCAGGAAGATCACCGGCGCGATGATCATCTTCACCAATTTGATAAAGGCATCGCCGATCGGCTTCATCGCCTCGCCCGTCGCGGGGGCGAAATGGCCCAGCAGCACGCCCGCCGTAATGGCGAACAATACCTGCACGTACAGGTGCGCATACCAAGGGCGGTTTTTGGGTGGCAGGGTGTGGGTCTCGAATTGTGTCACGCCTTAGGTCCTCTCAACGCCACTCCACCCCGTTTGAACGGACGGTACGGCGAGCAGCCAATCTGCCCGTAGCGTAAGTGCGGACCATTCAGAAAGTTTCAGATGAGACAACACCACGCAAAAACAACGGCTTAGCTTGTTATCCCGGAGGATTGCGGCCGCGATCATTGCTCTCCCTTGGACGCCGCACTGGACGACGTCGACGCGTTGTTCGATGCCGAGCAGAAGGGGGCGACCGTCAGCGAACTGCGCAGAATGGCTGGCGGGCCACGGCCCGCCAAGCATATCAATGTCACCGCGCGTCAGGCTTCCTGGACCGCCGAAAGCCGCCATTCGCCATGGGACTCGCGCTTGAAGGTCCACAGCTCGGTCGCCTGACTGGGGCGCTCGGCATCTCCTTCGAGAACAGCGCCGGTGCTGCGGTCAAGCATCACATCGACACTCTCGTAGCGCATGGCGATGGTTGCGTAATCCGTGGTATCCTCCCGCCAGGCTTCTGCCACTTCCGCGTCGATCAACACAGTGCCCGAGACACTGTTGCGCCGCCCGGCGGTGGCGTTCTGGCTGAGTTCCTCCGCGAAATAGGACATGACCTCCGGCGTGGTTCGCTCACGCAGGCGCCCGAAATCTTCCTTGCTGAAGGCGTCCTGCACCTCAACGAGGAGCCGTTCGAAATCCTGCCGATCCGCATTGTCGATGTCGATCTCTCCGCTGCGCGGCGCGGCCGCCACGGCTGGGAAGCTTCGCACCGATGGCCGCTGCGGCGCCGAGCGCGGCTCAAACCCGGCGAAAGGCGACGACATGGCCCCGCCATGGGCACCAGCAAGCGCTGGCCGGCGGCGGAACATGCGCAACAGGAGCCAGACCAAGCCGCCGATCAAGGTGATCTGGAGCAAAGCCATGAGCATTCCTGCTCCGGCGAGTGACCCCAGCCCGCCGCCGAGGAGCGCGCCGATGAGTCCGCCTGCGATCAGACCGCCGATCAAGCCCTTCGCCATGCCGCCGCGGTTGGCGGAAGCCGCCCGGCCGGCCTGCGCCTGTGCCGGAGTTCGAGCCGCCGACTTCTCCGTCATTGAACGCTGCACCGGTGCGGTCTGCTTCGGCGCCACGGCTGTTGGGGCCGGTGCATTATAGGTGCGCGCACCCCGACTGCCAAAGCTGCCTTTCCGCCGCGCGTCCGCATCGTCAGGCACGATCGTTAGCGCCGCAATGGCAAGGCTCGCCGCTATGACGCCCAAATTACCGCTCTTGAAAGGGATCATCTCATTTCCTTGCGCTGAAGCTTTGTCGGCCCTGTGAGAAACCGCGAAGACGCCTTGTCAGGCGTGGCATTGCTGATCGCTTGGTGCTCACCGCACCCCGCACCATGCGTCCTGCTCATCCGAGCGGTACGCCCCATGTGAGACACGCCAGTGCGGCAGCTGCGTCATCGCGATCTCCTCGTCTGGGCACCGCCCGCAGGATCGCGAGATTGCCAGGCCCGTTGAACTTGCGGTCCGACATCACACCGCTAGTGGGTGTCAGAGGGGCCCGGCCCGCGGGTACAACCTAAGCAAGGGCATTCTGGCCTTCAAGGCTCCGTGGCTCGCAAATCCCATCCGCGCCAGCCTGGCATCATCCGCACTCCGCGGATCAATCATCGGCCGCTCGCCATGTCGGGGGCCCGCACGGGCCCATGTCACCCGCGGCTAAGGGAAAGGCGATCCTCATCGCCGAGTAACGCTATGATTGGTTCGCCCCGAACTGGTGCGATTTTCTACACACGTCCGGCTCGCGCCGGTATATCAGCGCTGCGGCGGGGATCGCCGCAGAGTCGCATCATCGAACAAACGAGCTGGGGGGCAGGATGCGTGGGATCGACGGTGATTCTGAATGGCTGGTGCGACTTCACCACTGGCTCGTGCTTGCATTCCTGCTTTGCGGAACGGGCGCCTGCCTGATGGTGTGACCGGCCGCCGAGCTACTCGGCCCGGTGAGCCAATGGTCATTGGGTGATCGTTCACGGCAGAAGATCTGCGCACCCGGCACGGCTCAGCGCTGAGACCAGTGGAATATCGGCCGGCGGCATGGGAAGGCCGACGAGTTCCGCCGGCGAGACCCAGCGGATCGTGGGGGCTTCGATCGGACGCGGTTCACCGCTCCAGATGTGTACGCGGTACAGCAGCAGCACCAGCAACCGGCCGGCGCCTGCCTCGGTGGAGAAAGCCAGCGGCGTCAGCGCGGCGCGGGCTACGGTGATCCCAAGCTCTTCGGCCAGTTCTCGAACGAGGGCGGTTTCAGGATACTCCCCAGTCTCCACCTTGCCGCCGGGAAATTCCCATAGGCCGGCGTGCTGCTTGCCTGTCGGCCGCTGCTGCACCAGGACGCGTCCGTCCGCGCTTATCAGCGCTGCCGCGACTACCAGCAGTGGCGGCAGATGCGTGCCTTGCGCAGCGGACATGTCGACCTTTCGTTAAGGCTATGATGCGATGCCGTACGCCATGCACCGACGCCACGGCCCGATCAAACGCGCGCTAATCGCTTTACGCCGTCTGGTCCGCGACCAGCGAGGCGCGACGGCGGTGGAATATGGCCTTATCCTGGCGCTGGTATTCCTCGCGATGATCGCGGCCGTTCAAGGAGTTGCCGACGAGACGATCGGCATGTGGGACTATGTCAGCAATCGGGTCGTCAACGCAGAGTGACCGCGCCGATCCAGCTTAAGTATTCTTCAACCCCCTGGCCTTAAGGTCGCGATAGTCGGAGCGGGGGCTTCCAATCCGGCCGGGTGACTGAAGCTAAGACATACACTGGAGATCGAACATGCAGAAGATGCGCGCATTCATCAAGAATTCCAAGGGTGCCACGGCGATCGAGTACGGCCTGATCGCTGCGCTGATCGCCGTCGCCGCCATCGCCGCCATGGGCACGCTGGGTAACCAGCTCAACACGACCTTCAACGGCGTCTCGACCAAGATGTCGAGCAACAATGACAAGCTGAAGTAAACTTCGGCCGCAACGCAATGTAGTCTATAAGGGGATACGAGACACGTCTCGTATCCCCTTATATCTTTCTCAACGGTTCAGCTCAGCGCGCGGCCCATGGCGAGGAACTTCTCGCGCCGTTCGCGCCGCAGCGCTTCGGCATCGAGCGGCGCCAGCTCGCCCAGTGCCTTCTCGATCGCATCACCCAGTGAGCCGATCGCCGCCGCCGCGCCGCGATGTGCGCCGCCCAGCGGCTCGGGCACGATCGTGTCGATCACGCCCAGCGCCTTCAGGTCCTGCGCGGTGACCTTCATCGCCTCCGCCGCGTCCGCCGCCTTGTCGGCGGTGCGCCACAGGATCGACGCGCAGCCCTCGGGGGAGATCACAGAATAAACGGCATGCTCGAACATCAGCACGCGATTTCCGCTGGCCAGCGCGATCGCGCCGCCCGAACCGCCCTCGCCGACCACCGCCGACACCAATGGCACGCCGGCCGCGAGGCACGCCTCGGTCGAGCGGGCGATCGCTTCGGCCTGGCCGCGTTCCTCGGCCTGTAGCCCCGGGAAAGCGCCCGAGGTATCCACCAGCGTCACGATCGGCAGCCCGAAGCGATCGGCGAGCGCGATCAGCCGCACCGCCTTGCGGTAGCCCTCAGGCTTGCCCATGCCGAAATTGTGCTTGAGCCGGGTGGCGGTGTCGTCGCCCTTCTCATGCCCCATCACCAGCACGCGGCGCCCGCGGAAGGTGGCAAAACCGCCGAGGATCGCCTGATCGTCGCCGAACGCGCGGTCGCCGGCGAGCGGAATGAATTCATCGAACAGCCCGGCGACATAATCCTTGAAGTGCGGCCGCTCCGGATGGCGCGCGACCTGAGTCTTCTGCCACGGCGTCAGCTTGGCGAAGGTTTCGCGCAGCATCTTGTCGGACTTGGCCTGGAGCTTCGCCACTTCGGCGGCGATGTCCATCCCGCCCTCCGCGCCCGTGTCGCGCAGTTCGTCGATGCGCGCCTGGAGCTCGGCGATCGGCTTTTCAAAATCGAGGAAAGTCGGCATCGCGCGGAGCTAGGCGCGCGGTTTCTCCACGTCAACGAGCGGGTGGCGTTCGTTGACCAGCGCCACCAGCCGCGATCGATCGACATGGGTGTAGATTTCGGTGGTCGCGATATCGGCATGGCCGAGCATAGACTGGAGCGCCCGCAGGTCCGCGCCGCCCTCCAGCAGGTGAGTCGCAAAGGCATGGCGCAGGACGTGCGGGCTGATCCGGTCTGGCGGGATGCCCGCTTCCGCCCCCAGCGCGCGAATGATCTGGAACAGGCGCACGCGTGAGATATGCGCCTTGCCCGACGGGAATAGATGCGGCCGATCCGCCGCGACATGGTTGCGCCACGCGGCCACCGCCGCGCGCGCACGATCGGAAATCGGCACTAGCCGCTCCGTGCCGCCCTTGCCCTTCAGGATCAGGAACGGTCGATCGGGATGGATGGCGTTACGCGGCAGCGAGACGAGCTCGGTTGCACGCAGCCCCGATCCGTAGAGTAATTCCAGGAACGCGGAGTTGCGCAGGTCGGCCGGCAGCGGCGGATCACGCGCGAGCCGCGCCGCCACGACCGCGAACAGCCGATCGACATCGCCATGACTCAACGTCTTGGGCAGGCCACGCCGGCTACCGGGCTTCGGCAAAGAAAGGCCTGGATCGTCGGCGCGCAGGCCCTCTTCCGCCAGGAACGTGAAGAACCGCCGCAGCGCCGATGCCTTGCGCGCCACCGTCGACCGCGACAGGCTGGCCCAGCCGTCGCCCAGCCGCGCCAGCGCCGCCGTATCGGCCTCGGCCAGCCGTCCGTCGAGCGCCTCGGACGCCAGCATCAGGTCGCTGCGATAGGCCGCGATCGTGTTGCGCGCCGCACCGGCCTGCGCGGCCATCATCTCCAGAAAGCGATCGACGAGCGCGCGGTCCCCCATCGTCAGGCGCGCGACAGCGCCTCGGTGGCAATCATCCGGGCCTCGCCGTCCAGCCCGACCGCGCGCAACGCCGCGACGATCCGGTACAAAGCGGTGGCGGGGACGCCGCGCCAGTCATCCGTCTGCATCCCGATCCCCGCCAGCAGCAGCACCGTTGCCGGCTGGCGATCGCGCACTGCCCGGTCAAGCGCACGCGTCCAGCTGTTCTGCGCGCCGATCCGGACGTCGAGTGATTCGGCGCCGCTCTCGACCTCCTCGGCTGACAGCCGGCCGAGGCCTGCCAGCCCGGCGAAGAACAGCCGCCGCTTGCGCGTGACATCTCCAGTGCCGGCGTAATTGGAAACGGCACCATAGCCCAGCCGCGAGCGCGCATCGGGATCGGACAGTTCGAGCAACGCCCAGGCGTCGCCGCCCTCTTCCACTTGCCCCCGCCAGCGCTGCGCGGTGCGATCAAGGCCAGCCGAAAGCATCGAGGCGACGATCCGGTCAGCTTCTTCGCGCCCATCGCCGGGCCGCACCCGCGCCGCCGCGCGCGCCGTCAGGATCAGCCGGGCATAGCGCGCCTGCGGCGTCTCGCCCCCGTCCCACAACTGGCGCAGCGCGCCGAGCCGAGTCGCGACATCCGCCCCGACATAAGCCGACCGCAGATCGGACGCGATCGCGCCCAGCGCCGCCGGTGTCTCCTCGCCCGCATCGAGCGCGGCATAGAGATCAACCAGGGCCGCATTGGAGATTACCCCCATCGCCGCAGCACGCTCCGCCACCGCGGCGCGGTCAGCGATCGGGATTGCCGGCGCCAGCGCGCGCCAGCCCGTGACCTGCGGGCCGACGGTCTCGTACAATTCGTCCGGCACCTTCACGCCCGTCGCCGTGGCAAGGCCCCAGCGCCAGGTGGTGAGTTGTACCACCGAATCCCATTCGATCGTCACCGCCTGCCGGCTGTTGAGCCCGGCGCCGATCACCTTTTGCGCCAGCGCGAGATCGATCCCGCTCGCCACGCGCCGGCGGCGCGCCGCCGCCACCAACGGCCGCGCCCCGCCCTCGGCATTGCCAAGCGCCGCGCACATCGCGCGCGCCAGAACCCAGCCGCGTGCGCTGTCGCCCGTGTCGTCCGCCAACGGGCAGAGGCCGCCGGGGTCGCCCGTCGCCAGCATCGCCTGCATCGCGACTTGCCGGTATTTGGGCGTCGCGTTCATCGTGTCGACGCTCTCGACCAGACTACGCGCGGCGACCGATTCGCCCATGCGCAGCAGTAGCCACGCGCGTTCGGCGGCGAAGTCCGCGCCATTCAGCCCCGCGGGCGTATCGACGCGCGAGACAAGCGCGCGCCGCAGCGCGATCGACAGCCAGCGCGACGGCAGCGGCGCGGACAATCGCCGCATCAGTCCTTGCAGGAAGCCGCCGTCGGCCGCCCCGAACGCGCGCGAGGCCAGCCCGCCCTCGGCCATGCCGACCGGCCCGACCAGTGCCAGCGAGCGCCGCGCGAACAATGGCATCTCATATTGCGCCAGCTCTGCCTCACTCGGTGGTGTCGGCGTCGGGGTCGGGGAAGGCGATACCTCGGGCTCGGGCAGCTCGAGCGGCGCCTGCGGCAGCGGCTGCACCGTTGCGCCATCGGGCGCCTGCGCAGGCGGCGGCGCAGCAACCGGCTCACCGAAGCCGGGCGGCAACAGCGATTCGGGCGCTTGGGCGTTCTGGGCAACCGCCGCGGCGGCTAATGAGGCAGCGGCAGCGAGGGCCGCGAGAAGCCTAGCTCGCGAGGTTGCCAAGTTCGACCGCCTTTTCGACGCGCGTCGTCGGCTGTTCGGTCGCGCTACCCGCGAGGAAGAACAGCCCGCCGACCACGACGACCAGAAGCACTATCAGCGAGACGATCAACCGCGACATGTTTCAACCTTCGTACCACGCGCGCGCCCTGCCTGAAGACCAGACCCGATGGCCGGGCCTTGTGCCGGAAGCGCCGACGCGCTGTATAGCCGGCTTGGCCATGTTGCAAAGCCCCGCCCCATCCAACCGCGACCGCAAGAGGCGCTGGCAGCGCGAGCCGATCGTGCTCGTCGGGCTGATGGGCGTCGGAAAGTCGACTGTGGGCAAGCGGCTGGCGAGCCGGCTCGGCCTGCCGTTCGTCGATGCCGACAATGAGATCGAGGATGCCGCCGGCATGTCGATCGCCGAAATCTTTGCGCGCTATGGCGAGCCTTATTTCCGTGATGGCGAGCGGCGAGTGATCCAGCGGCTGATCGACGGGCGTCCCAAGGTGATCGCGACCGGCGGTGGCGCGTTCATCAACGATGCGACCCGCGCGCTGATCTTGTCCGATGCGCTGGCGATCTGGCTGGATGCGGATATCGACGTGCTGGTCGATCGCGTACGCCGCCGCGACACCCGCCCGCTGCTGCGCGGCAAGGATCCGGCAACCGTGCTGCGCGAGCTCGCCGCGATACGCAATCCGCTTTACGCTGAGGCGCATCTCCGCGTCGCGAGCAACAATGCGCCGCACGAAGCGACGGTGCGTGCGATCCTTCAGGCGATCGATTACGGGGCGGCATGACGACGATACGGGTGGCGCTAGGCGCACGCAGTTACGATGTGGTGATCGAGGCCGGTCTGCTGGGCCGCGCGGGCGAGCATCTGGCCCCGCTGGTCGGCAAGCGATGCGTGCCGATCGTCGCGGATGCGAACGTGGCGGTGCATCTGGAGACGCTGCGCGAGTCGCTCGACGCCGCCGGCATCGCCAGCAAGCCGATCGTCATCCCGGCCGGCGAACGGTCGAAGAGCTGGGCGACGTTGGAGACGCTCACCGACCGGCTGCTCGAATTAGGCGTCGAGCGGGGCGATCATGTCGTGGCGCTCGGCGGAGGCGTGATTGGCGATCTCGTCGGCTTCGCGACCGCAATCCTGAAGCGCGGCTGCGGCTTCGTGCAGATCCCCACCACCTTGCTGGCGCAGGTCGATTCGTCGGTCGGCGGCAAGACCGGGATCAACGCGCGCGCGGGCAAGAATCTGATCGGCGCTTTTCATCAGCCTAGGGCGGTGCTGATCGATCCCTCGGTGCTCGATACGTTGCCTCTGCGCCAGCTGCGCGCCGGCTATGCCGAAGTGGTGAAATACGGGCTGATTGACGACGCGGATTTCTTCGCCTGGTGCGAAGCGAACGGCGTCGCGTTGCTCGCCGGCGACGGGGCGGCGCGCGAATATGCCATCGCGCACGCGGTTGCAGCCAAGGCGCGCATCGTGGGCGAGGACGAGTTCGAGACGACCGGCAAGCGCGCGCTGCTCAACCTCGGTCACACCTTCGGCCACGCGCTGGAGGCGGAGGCGGGGTTTTCCGACCGCCTGCTCCACGGCGAGGCGGTGGCGGCGGGCTGCGCCCTCGCCTTTGGCTATTCCGCCGCGCACGGGCTTTGCACGGCGGAGGATGCCGTGCGCGTCTCAGCGCATTGGCAGAAGGTCGGCCTGCCTGACAGCCTCTCCGCGGCCGGCATTGACGCCCCTGCCGAGCGGCTGGTCGACCATATGCGCCACGACAAAAAGGCGAGCGGCGGCCAGATCCCCTTCCTTCTCGCGCGCGGGATCGGGCAGACATACCTAGACAAGCAAGTGTCGCTGGACGACGTCGCCGCCTTCCTGGCGCTGCAGCCGCGCTGATGCCCAACGGCATCGCCAAACGCGACCTGCCGGCCAAGACCTGCCCCGCCTGCGCCCGCCCCTTCGCCTGGCGCAAGAAATGGGCCCGCGACTGGGAGAACGTCGTCTATTGCTCCGACACCTGCCGGAAGAAGCGGTAACCTAAAATCCTCCCCGTCGCAGATGGGGAGGGGGGCCGCGCCGGCAGGGCGTGGTGGAGGGGGGAAGCCAAGCAGCGCCACCATCCGCGGCCTTCCCGTCCACCAGCCTACGGCTGGTCCCCCTCCCCATGCTGTGCATGGGAGGACAAAGATTTAGCTCCGCATCCCGGCCCACGCCAGCCACAGCCACCCCGCAATCAGCAGCGTTCCGCCAACTGGCGTGATCGCCCCCAGCCATCTCGGCGCGCCCATCGCCATCAGGTACAAGGTTCCCGCGAACACCAGCCCGCCAGCGACGAACAGCCACCCGGGCCCGCGCGCCTCCAGCCGCAGCGCCGCCAGCGCCGCGACCGCATGGATCAGCTGATACTGCCCGCCGGTACGCAGCCATTCCGCGGCCTGCCCGCTCGCGCCATGGGCGCCGAACGCACCCGCGCCGACCGCCAACGCACCTGACAGCCCCGCCACCACCACCAGCCAGTTCATCGGTCATTCCCCCACGGCTGCTGTTCCGCCACCATCGCGCGTGCCGCGCGAATGTCACCGGCCTCGACCTGGATGCGCAGCCGCTCCTTGTCGCTGGCGCGATACATGTCCTCCGCCCGGTCGATCTCGGCGCGGGGAATGCCCAGCCCCTCCATCGCGCCGCGCGCCATCTTCACCGCCGATTCGAGCACTTCGCGCACCACCAGCTTCGCCGGCCCGCCCTTGAGCTTGATCAGCGCGCGGCGATCATAGGCGCGGACATAGATGGCGGCATTGGGGAAGGCCTGATGCGTGGCCTCGACAACCTCCGGCGTCACCTGCTCGTCGTCGATGCAGAACAGGATCAGCTCCGCCTCCGCCGCGCCCGCCTGGCGCAGAACCTCGAGCCGCGTGCCGTCGCCATAATAAACCTTGGCGCCGAACTCGCCGGCGATGTCGATCATCTCGATATCGGTGTCGATCAGCGTGACGGGGATGTCCTGCGTCAGCAGCATCTGCCCGACCGTTTGCCCGAATCGGCCATAGCCGACGATCAGCGCATTGGCGCCGTCCGCCGTTGGCCCGTCGCGCTCCTCCTTGACGATCGGCGCCTCGCGGAAGCGTTTGGTCAGCGCCATCAGGAACGGCGTGGTCGCCATCGACAGAGTGATGATCGCCCCGAACAAAGATGCCGCCTCGGGCGCGATCAGATAAGCGTTGGTCGCCTGTGCGAAGAGCACGAAGCCGAACTCGCCGCCCTGGCTGAGCAACACGCCGAGCGCGAGCGCCGACCGCCAGTTCATCCGGAAGGCGAGGCCGAGAAGGAAGATCACCAACGTCTTGGTGGCAATCAGCGCCAACGCCATGGACACGACGAACAGCGGCCGCTCGGCGATGGCGGGCAGGTTCAGCATCATGCCGATGGTGAGGAAGAACAGGCCGAGCAGGATCGATCGGAACGGATCGACGTCCGCCTCCAGCTCATGCCGGTACGGGCTGTCGGCCAGCATCACGCCGGCGATGAACGCGCCCAAGGCGGTGGACAGGCCGAGCGCTTCCATCAGCGCCGCGCTGGCGATGACGGTGAACAAGGCGGCGAAGACGAACATCTCGCGCTCGCCCATGTTGCCGATGCCGCGGAACAGTGGCGCGAGCACGAAGCGGCCGGCCGCGATCAGGCCGGCGACCGCCGCGATCGTGTAAAGCACCAGCGTCCATCCCGGCGGGCCTGCGGCATCGGCGGGATTGCGGCTCATCGCCGCGACAATGGTGATCAGCGGAATGATCGACAGGTCCTGGAACAACAGGATCGAAAAGGCGCGCTCGCCAAACGGCGTGCGCAGCCGCCCGGAGGATTGCAGCAGCGGCAGTACCTGTGCGGTCGACGACAGCGCCAGCGGCAGGCCAAGCGCCAGCGCCGCCGGCCAGGAGAAATGCGCGAACACCGCGACGATCGCCGACACGGCAATGCCGCACGCCACGACCTGCAACAGGCCAAGCCCGAAGATATCCTGCTTCAACCGCCACAATCGCGACGGATTGAGCTCAAGCCCGACGACGAAGAGCAGCAGGGTGATGCCCAGTTCGGCCACCCCCAGCTTCGATTCGGCGTCGCCGACCAGGTTGAGCATGTGCGGCCCGACAACCGCGCCCGCCACGAGATAGCCCAGCGTCGCGCCGAGCCCGAGCCGCCGGAACAGCAGCACGAAGCCAAGCCCCGCGCCGAGCAGGATCACCCCGTCGCGCAGCAGCGACCCTGCCCCGTGTTCCATCAATCCCCCGTTTTCGTCTGCGCTTGGGCGTTTGCCGCGGCCTCCGCCGCCGCCTCGAACGCAAGTCGGATCGAAGCATGACGCGCGTGATAATCAAGTGCCGGCGCCAGCACGTCCAGGCCGGGCCAATCCGGCAACTCGCCGGTGCGCGCGAGCCAGCCGGTCAGCGCATCGCGCGCTACGGCCAGTTCCTCCGGCGTGCGGCCGATGATGTTGCCGGCGAGCAGCGACGACGATGCCTGGCCTAGCGCACAGGCGCGCACCAGCATTCCCGCCTCGCTGACGCGCCCAGCCGCGCCGAGGTTGACGTCCACCGTCACCCTGCTGCCGCAGATCGGCGACCGCTTCTCGCTGGTGCCTTGCGGATTGGGAAGGCGCTCGTCGATCGGATTGTCCGTCGCGAGCCGCAGGATCGCGTCATTGTACAGCGCGTTGCTCATCCCGGCTGGCCTGCCCTGCCAGCCCGCTCGCCGGCGCTACCTTGCTCGAACACTGGCAGGCCGCGACGGCGCCGATCGACGAAGTCGGCGATCGCCGCGCTGGTCGCGTTGAGCAGCGGATAGGTCCGCGCTTCCTTGATCCACGCCGGCCGCCGCGTCGGCCCGCCGCCGATGGTGTCGAGCACCAGCACCACGAGCAGGAAGGCAAGGCTGGCGAGGATCAGCCCCTTGAGCGCGCCGAACCCGAAGCCGAGCGCGCGGTCGACCGGCCCGAGCACCGATTTGCGCACCCGCTCACCCAGCGCCCGTGCGACGATCCGCCCGAGGAAGTAGGTGACACCCGCGAGCAACACAAACGCGAGCGCCGCTGCGCCGGAGGCAGTGCCGACGGTACCGGCCAGCGCCTGCGACACGGGCAAGTGGAAGATCTTCACTGCGAAGATCACCGCCACCCAGGCGAACAGCGCCAGCACCTCGGTCACGAACCCGCGCTTCAGCCCGAGCAGCGCGCTGCCCGCAACGACGGTGAGTACCGCAATATCCAGTCCATTGAGGTTCATTGCTGCTCATCTAGGGTGTTGGAGGGGAATTGAGAACCGGTCGCTTCGCCCCTCCGACCGCGTCATCCCGGCCTTGAGCCGGGATCTCGCTTTTTCGTCCTCGTCACCCACCACCAAGGCAGCGGACCCCGGATCAAGTCCGGGGTGACGATAAATGAAAGGGGAGCCCCCTCACTCCCGCCCGAGCAAGTGATCCACCAGCCGCCCCAGCGTCGGGAACCCCGCCAGCCGCAGCGGCCCCTTCTCCCCCGTCATGGAAGCCGGCACCAGCGCCTGGCCGAATCCCAGCTTCGCCGCTTCCTTCATCCGCAGTGCGCCATGCGCCACGCTGCGCACCTCGCCCGACAGCGCCAATTCGCCGAAGGCCACCGCGTCTGCCGGCACCGGCCGCTCCGACAATGCCGAGACGAGCGCCGCCGCCACCGCCATGTCTGCGGCGGGATCCTGCACGCGATAGCCACCCGCCACGTTGAGATAGACCTCCGCCGAGGAGAAGCTCAGCCCGCACCGCGCCTCCAGCACCGCCAGGATCATCGCCAGCCGCCCGCTGTCCCACCCCACCACCGCGCGCCTGGGCGTCGCGCCGCTGGCGAGCCGCACCACCAGCGCCTGGATCTCGACCAGCACCGGACGGGTACCCTCAAGCGCCGGGAACACCACCGCGCCGGTCACGCTCTCGTCGCGCTGCGTGAGGAACAAGGACGAAGGATTGGACACCTCGGTCAGTCCTTCGGTCTGCATGGCGAAGACGCCGATCTCGTCCGTCCCGCCGAAGCGGTTCTTGATTGCGCGCAGGATGCGATATTGGTGGCTGCGCTCGCCCTCGAAGCTCAGCACGGTATCGACCATATGTTCCAGCACGCGCGGGCCTGCGATCGTGCCGTCCTTGGTCACATGCCCGACCAGCACCAGCGCCGTGCCGCGCTCCTTTGCGAAACGGATCAGTTCCTGGGAGGAGGCGCGCACCTGGCTGACGGTGCCTGGCGCGCCTTCGATCAGGTCCGAATGCATCGTCTGGATCGAATCGATCACCAGCAAAGCCGGCGGCTTGCCGCTGCCCAGTGTCGTCAGGATATCGCGCACCGACGTCGCCGAGGCGAGCCGTACCGGCGCCTCGCCCAACCCAAGCCGCCGCGCGCGCAGCCGCACCTGATCCGCTGCTTCTTCGCCGGAGACGTAAGCGACGTCCGCCCCGCCCATCGCCAGCCGCGCCGCCGCCTGGAGCAGCAGCGTCGATTTGCCGATCCCCGGATCGCCGCCGATCAGCGTCGCGCTCCCCTCCACGAAGCCGCCGCCCAGCGCCCGGTCGAGTTCGGCGATTCCACTGGCGAGCCGCGCCGGCAGCGGCACCTCGGCGTCGAGCGACACCAAAGTGAACGCCCGCCCGCCGCCCTGCAGATTGTGCTTCGCCTGGAACGGAGTGACGACCGCCGGCGCTTCCTCCACCAGCGTGTTCCATTCGGAGCAATCGACGCACTGCCCCTGCCAGCGTGAAGCGACTGAACCGCAGGACTGGCAAACGTAGCGTTTTTGAAGTTTGGCCATTCGCAATCCCTAGGTGTCGCCCTGCCGTCCGACCCGACCTCGACAAGAAGCTGCCCGTCTTCGCCGCGCGCTTGCCCCAGGAAGAGAATGCAGGGCCCCGGTAGGCTCAGCCCGAACGGCTCGGGAGTTAAGATATCGCCAGAACAACTAGGGAACAAGTCGCCGATCTGCCAATCTTTCTGCCACCGAAGCAGAACGCCCGATTGCCCGCTACCGGCCACCCCGTCGTGGTAGCTGGTTGTCCTTCTCGCCGAGCGGAGGAAGAATGAGGCAGCTTTACTGCAATAAAATATCTCTGCTCGCCGTCTTCGCCTTGACGCTCCGTGCTGCATGCGCGAAGTCCGCGCCGCTATGAAGAGCCCCCTCCCCTTAGCCGCCGCGGCGCTCCTCGCGCTTGCTGCCTGCAACGCCGAACCCACCACCGAAGTGATCGACGCGAACCCCGATCCTATGGCGAAGGAACTCGCCAATGCCGGCGCGATCGAGCTTCCGCCCGCGATCAAGGCCGACAAGTCGATGCGCTGCAGCGACAACAGCCTGGTCTATGTCACCTTCTTTGAAGGCGACAAGCAAGCGATCGTCCGGACCGAGAAGGGCGGCACCGCCACCACGCTTACGGCAGCCAATGCCGGCGAGCCGCTGACGGCGGAAGGCGGCTGGAAGCTGACCGGCGACACCGCCAACATCTCGATCGAGCAGCCTGGTAAGGGCGCGCTGAGCTGCCACGAATAAGGCATCCATGATCCGCCGCCGCACCTTGGCAGGCGCGGCGGCTTCTTTCTATCATGCGCGCCATCCATGACGCGCCACCTCTCCTTCGAAATGCTCGATCCCGCCACCGTGCTGGGCGCCTATGCGGTGGGTGTGTTCCCGATGGCGGACGCGCGCGACGCGCCAGGCGTCTACTGGGTCGAGCCGCGGCAGCGCGCGATCCTGCCGCTCGACCGCTTTCATCTGTCCCGCTCGTTGCGTCGCACGCTGCGATCCGAGCGGTTTCGCCTGACCGCCGACCTCGCCTTTCCCGCCATCATCGACATGTGCGCCGAGGCCGCAACCGACCGGCCCGAGACATGGATCAACGGGTCGATTGAGCGTGTCTTTCTTGAGTTGCACGCGGCCGGGTTCGCGCATTCCATCGAATGCTGGGAGGGCGATCAATTGGTCGGCGGACTCTACGGCCTGGCGCTCGGCCGCGCCTTTTTCGGTGAAAGCATGGTCAGCCGCACCACCGATGCCTCCAAGGCAGCGCTGGCCGCGCTCGTCGCCCGTCTGCGGTACGGCGGCTTCACCCTGCTCGATTGCCAGTTCATGACCGATCACCTCGCCTCTCTAGGCGCGGTGGAGATCGATCGGGACGATTACATGGCGTTGCTGGGCGAGGCACTTTCGAACGTGCTCGGCACGTCGCGGTCGTCGTCGGACGCCCGGCGGGCCGGCGCAGCGGACTTCCGCGCGGTGGACGGCGCGCTCAGCACGTCCGTGTCCGGCCCCTTCTCGGGGAAGGACATCGTGCAGCTCTTGGGCCACACGTCATAGATCGGGTGCTGAACGACATTCAGCGCCGGCCGCTCCTTGTAGAGCCAACCTGAGAAACCACGTCGCCACTTGTTGTCGCTGCCGCGCACGTCGAGCTGGATAAACGCGCCGGTCAGTTGCTCCTGCTCCCACGGCGCCGTCCGCTCGCAAGCGCGCAGGCGAACGATCGTATCGCCCACGCGCAGCGCCTGTCCCGGCTTCATGGTGAGATCGCGGCTGACACCATTCCGCTTGTTGAGCAGCCCGATCACTGCGCCGCGTTGCGCCATGGGAGTGCTGCCGGCATCGACGGGGGCGACCTCGCCCTCCACCGTCACTACATCCGATGGGGCTTTCTCGTCGGCAGCGTCGGGCACCTGCTGGCTCGTCACCGGCGCCGACTCGCGTGCATCGCCCAGCCAGCGCGCACCCTGCCACACGCCGGCCGCAAGCAGGGCGGCGCCGCCGATCGCGGCAGCCGCGACCGCAGGCTTCACGCGTCGGGGCTCCAAGCCTCATAATCACCAGTTGCCGCCTGCCGCTGCCCACCCCGGTCGAGCGAACCTGACGGGCGATACGCCTCGGCAGTGCCGGTCATGTTGGGCTTGGCGGGCTTCTGCCACGGGCGCGGCGGCGGCAACACCTCGGCGGGCGCGGCATCGACATGATGGTGCAGCCAGCTGAACCATTCCGGCGGCACCCGGCTTGCGTCATTCGATCCGTTGTAGATCACCCAGCGCCGCGGATTGCCGGCACCGTCCTTGCCACCTTGGTAATAGACGTTGCCAAGCCCGTCCTCGCCAATGCGCGACATGCCGCGCAAGCCGAACCAGGTGCCGATGGTGGCGCCATTCCACCAGGTGAAAGGATTGAGGTTGATGCCCATGTCGCCCCAGCGCTTAGCCGCTGCCGCGCGGAGCTTCAATGGGATCTGGTAGCTGCGATGGAGCACCTGGCATCGCCGAGAGCATGCGGACTTGCGCCGATCCAGCAAAAAGCGGTCGCGTCACCGCTTCCACGTCACCTTGTCGCCCTCTGCAATCCCAAGCTCGGCCGAGCGCCCGCCGTTGAGCTCCAGCACCGCTGCGACCGGCTCGCCCGAGGGCACCTGCGCTTCCGAGAAGGGCACGGTATTTTCGGCGATGCGTGCGATCGTGCCGTCCGCACGGATAAAGATGATGTCCAGCGGCGAGGGTGTGTTCTTCATCCAGAAGCTTGCCTCGCGCGGCCCGCCGCCCTCCGGCGGATAGGGTGCGAACAGCATGCCTCCATCCTTGGGGATGTCGGTGCGGTACATCAGCCCACGCTGCTGCGTCTCCACGGTGTTGGCCACCTCGACCCGGAACACATGCCGGCCGTTCGCGCTTGCCACCGTCACTTCAGTCAGCGGGGCACGCGCGGCCTCGTTGCCGGCGGAGGCTGCGGCGTCACGCCCGGTGCAGGCCGACGTGCCGATCAGCAGCGCGATTGCCGACAGGCCATAAAGCTTCATGATCAATTCTCCCGTGCGACGCTGACTGCCATCGGCCCCTTGCGCCCCTCCACGACGCGAGCGCGCAAACGTTGTTCGGGCAGCACGTCGGCAATGTCGCCGCGTCGCAGCGTTTCCATATGGACGAAAATATCACCCGGCACGTCGTCACGCACCAGAAAACCATAGCCCTTCAGGCGATTGAACCATTTCACTGCCACCGGCTCCCAATCGCCGGCTTCGTCGATCAGGCTCGCGGGGTCGATCCGTGATGCCGCTCGCGGCACCGGCTCGACCGCGGTGGACGTGTCGACCGTCAGGATCTCGCGCGCCTGATAGCCGCGGTCGCGCCGAACCGCGACTGCGTCGATCCGCGTTCCTTCGGGAAGGCTGCGGCGACCGAGTGGCTGAAGCACTGAAAAGTGGATCAGCACGTCGCCCAGGGCGCCTTCGTCGGGCACCAGGAAGCCGAAGCCGCGAGTCACATCGAACCACTTCAACGTGCCGGCGACGCGCACGCCTTCCTCGCCGTCCGTAACGGCGGCATCGCGGCCCTCGATCACCTCAGGCGGTTCGCTGCGCATCGTCCCTCAAGTCCCCCGCCGACAACGCTAGCATGGTTGACGCGCCGCACAACATGGCAGTTGCAAACCGGCATCATTACGGATCGTCCGGTTCCTCGCCCGGTGCCGCCGTCACGATCCGGCGGGCGAGCGCAAACGAATGGCCCGCGCGCAGCATGGCGGCGACCTGCCGCTCACGCTGGCGCTCGTCCGCGGGCGCGGCCGCATAGGGGCCGAACCGCCGCCGCCGCGCGAGGGCGAGTGCGCTGTTGAGCGCTGCTGCGTCGCTCTGTTCCAGCGCTTCGACGGAATCCGCCTCGTCGACATGCGCGGCGCGTAGCGCTTGGGACACCCGCCGCGCGCCGTAGCCGCGCCGCGCCAGCGATCGTGCGCGCGCCTCGGCAAAGGCGCGATCGTCGACATAGCCCAGCCCCGCCATCCGCTCCGCCACCGAAGCGGGATCAAGCGCCGGCCCGCTCCACCCCCGCTCGCGAACCTTGCGGCGGAGGTAATCCGCCAATTTTCCCCGCGTAGTGGCGAACCGCTCGACATAACGCAGCGCCAGATTCTCGAGCGCGGCCGCGTCGAGCGGTGGTGGCGGGCGGCGGCTGTTGGTCATGCGCCTTTATGTTGCCACACTGGCAATGGAATTTGAACGTTGCGATCCTGCCGGTCGCCGGCCCATCGTGCCGGTGCCTGATCGGGATCTTGATAGAGATTTAAGCAGACAGGCCATGACGACCTTGACCCCGACCCCGAGCAGCGATGCGCAACCGCGCCGCTTCGCCGATTTCGCGACCTTGGGCGAGGCGCTGGACTATGCCGCGCAAGGCGACCGCGGGCTGAACTTCCACGATGCGCGTGGCACGCTGGTCCGCCCGTATCCGTTCCGCGAGCTACAGGCAGATGCGAAGGCCGCTGCTTATCGCCTGATCGCCGCGGGCATTGCGCCGGGTGATCGCGTGGCGCTGGTCGCCGAAACGAGCGCGGAGTTCGCCGCACTTTTCTTCGGCACCGTCTATGCTGGCGCCTGGCCAGTGCCACTGCCGCTGCCCACTTCATTCGGCGGCAAGGATTCGTACATCGATCAGTTGCGCGTCCAGCTGACGAGCTGCGATCCGGTCATGCTGATCTACCCACCGGAATTGACTGAGATGGCCGGCGCTGCCGCCGCCGCGGTCGGCACCCAAGGGATCGACTGGGCCGACCTGCTCGGTCGCGACGCGCCGCCGGTCGATCTGCCGCACGCGGCGGGCGAGGACATCGCCTATCTGCAATATTCCAGCGGCTCGACCCGCTTCCCGCACGGTGTCGCGATCACCCATCATGCGCTGCTCAACAACCTTGCCGCGCACGCGCACGGCATGCAGCTAATCGAGAGCGACCGCTGCATCTCCTGGCTCCCATGGTATCATGACATGGGCTTGGTCGGCTGCTTCCTCTCGCCGGTCGCCAACCAGGTCTCGACCGATTACCTCAAGACCGAAGATTTCGCCCGCCGCCCGCTTGCATGGCTCGATCTCATCACGCGCAATCCTGGCACGTCGATCAGCTATTCGCCGACCTTCGGCTACGACATTTGCGCCCGCCGCATGTCGAGCCAGACCAAGGCTGCCGACCGTTTCGACCTGTCGCGCTGGCGTCTCGCGGGCAATGGCGCGGACATGATCCGGCCGGACGTGATGCAAGGCTTTGTCGATGCGTTCGCGGACGCCGGTTTCCAGGCGACTGCCTTTCTGCCCTCCTATGGCCTGGCCGAAGCGACGCTCGCTGTGTCGATCATGCCGCCGAACGAGGGCATCCGCGTCGAACTGGTTGAAGAAACGCAACTGTCGGGCGTTCCCGCCGGCCAGGATCGCCCGCATCGCTATCGTGCGATCGTCAACTGCGGCAAGCCGGTGCGCGACATGAAGGTCGAGATCCGCGAGGAAGACGGCACCCCACTGCCCGAGCGAGCGATCGGCAAGGTTTGGTGCAGCGGGCCGTCGCTGATGGTCGGCTATTTCCGCGACGATGCGGCGACGCAGGCGTGCATGGCCGACGGTTGGCTCGACACCGGCGACATGGGCTATTTGTCGGACGGCTACATCTACATTGTCGGCCGGGCCAAGGACATGATCATCGTCAACGGCCGCAACCATTGGCCGCAGGACATCGAATGGGCCGTGGAGCAGCTCCCCGGCTTCAAACAGGGTGACATTGCAGCCTTCGCGATCACGACGCCCGGCGGCGAAGAGACGCCAGCGGTGCTCGTCCAGTGCCGCACGTCGGACATCGAGGAACGCAGCCGCCTGCGCGACGAGATCCGCGACCGCGTGCGCGCCGTGACCGGCATGAACTGCGTCATCGAACTGATCCCACCACGCACGCTGCCGCGCACCAGCTCGGGCAAGCTGAGCCGGGCGAAGGCGCGGAATTTGTATCTATCGGGTGAGATCAAGCCATACGCAGTGGCGGCGTAATGTGCGGGCGCCCCTGGATTGCCAAAGCAATCCAGGGAGACGCCACGGCGGGCAGCGGGCCGGCGCAGCCGGTCCCGTCTGACGGCGTGGCGGAAGGGTGGAGAGGACACCCACGACGTCATGCCGGCCTTGTGCCGGCATCCAGGGTGCCGCTGATCCGAAACGGCTGAGTTCGTGGAGGGCTGGATGCCGGCACAAGGCCGGCATGACGCTGAAGGCTGCGGCTCGCCTCACATCTCTCGTCAACCCCGAGTTGATGCGTGATCCAGCGCGCCCCGCGAGCAACCGGCTGCGATGTTCGCGGCACCATGGATCCCGGATCAAACCCGGGATGACGGACCGTTTGTGGCTACGAAGCGCCTAACATCGCTCCGCAATCAAGCCGCGCGTTGATCCCCCACGCGCCGCCGTGCCCTCGCCTTGGCGGTCAGCACGATATGCCCGCGCTTCTCCTGCACCCAACCCTGGCGTGTGAGGGCATCAAGCGTCATCGGGCAATCGCCACGTGAAATCATCAAATGCGGCCCCGCGGCGCGCGCGGAACCGAGAATGCGTTCGAGCAGCTCGGCGGTGAGCCAAGCGCCATCATCTTGCTGACCCAATGCGACCCCCCACGGGTTTAAACGGCAGCGGTGCTTATCTTGGATCAAGGCAAACAGTGACTCGGCGCCTCGCGTCAAGCGATTCCGAGGTGCCGAGTGACTGGCCGGGCGGATTCTCCGCTGAATTGATTTCACGTGGTCGCTGAACGGCGTTGAAGTGCCATCATGCTGCAACAAACGGGCTGGTTTCAGCCGATTTGTTGCAGCTCGCGCTGGTCGCACCATCGAGAGCGCACGTCGAGTCGCCCCCGGCTTAAGAGACGCGATTCGCTACCAGATCATCCACCACCGACGGGTCGGCGAGCGTCGACGTGTCGCCCAGGCTCTCCACCTCCCCCTCGGCGATCTTCCGCAGAATACGCCGCATGATCTTGCCGGATCGCGTCTTGGGCAGGCCAGGCGCGAACTGGATCGCATCTGGGCTAGCGATCGGCCCAATTTCCTTGCGTACCCACTGCCTGAGTTCGGCAGCGAGATCGTCCGAGGCTGTCTCACCCGAATTGAGCGTGACATAGGCGTAGATGCCCTGCCCCTTCACGTCATGCGGCATCCCCACCACCGCCGCCTCGGCGACCTTGGGATGGAGCACCAGCGCGCTTTCTACCTCGGCGGTGCCCATCCGGTGCCCGGAAACATTGAGCACGTCATCGACGCGCCCGGTGATCCAATAATAGCCGTCCTCGTCGCGGCGGCAGCCGTCCCCGGTGAAATACTTGCCGGGATAGGTAGTGAAATAAGTCTGGAAGAAGCGCTCGTGATCGCCCCAAACGGTGCGCATCTGCCCCGGCCAGCTTGCGGTGATGCACAGGTTGCCGCTCGCCGCACCCTCCAGCACGGCGCCATTCTCGTCCACCAGTTGCGGATAGATGCCCGGCAGCGGCTTGGTCGCCGATCCCGGCTTGAGGTCGGTCGCGCCCGGCAATGGGCAGATCAGCGCGCCCCCCGTCTCGGTCTGCCACCAGGTGTCGACGATCGGTGAGCGTCCCTCTCCCACCACGTCGTGATACCAGCGCCACGCCTCCGGATTGATCGGCTCGCCCACCGTGCCGAGCAGCTTCAGGCTGACGCGGCTGGTGGCCTTCACCGGCGCATCGCCCTCCTTCATCAGCGATCGCAAGGCGGTGGGCGCGGTGAAGACGGTGTGGACCTGGTGCCGGTCGACCACCTGCCAGATGCGGCTGGCGTCGGGCCAATTGGGCAGGCCTTCGTACATCAGCGTCGTCGCGCCGTTCGCGAGCGGGCCGTAGATCACATAGGTATGCCCGGTGACCCAGCCGACATCCGCCGCGCACCAGAAGACGTTGCCTGGCCGATAATCAAACACGAGATCGTGCGTGTAGCTCGCCCATAGCAGATAGCCGCCGGTGGTGTGCAGTACGCCCTTCGGCTTCCCCGTCGACCCCGAGGTATAGAGGATGAACAACGGGTCCTCCGCGTTCATCGGCTCGGGCGGGCAGTCGGTGGAGACGCTCTCCGCCGCCTGGTGATACCAGATGTCGCGATCGTGCATCGGCACATCGTCGCCAGTCGCCTTGATGACGATCACCTTCTCGAGGCTCGGCGCCTGCGCCGCGGCGGCATCGACATTGGCCTTCAGCGCGATACGCTTGCCGCCGCGCCGCCCGCAGTCGGCGGTGATGACCAGCTTGGAGTCGCAATCCTCGATCCGCCCGGCCAACGCATCGGGCGAGAAGCCGCCGAACACCACCGAATGGATCGCGCCGATCCGCGCGCAGGCGAGCAGCGCAAACGCCGCCTCGGGGATCATCGGCAGGTAGATGGTGACGCGGTCGCCCTTGCGCACGCCCTGCGCCTTCAGGACGTTGGCGAAGCGGCAGACTTCGCGATGTAGTTCCGCATAGGTGAAGCGTTTCGGCTCTTCCTCGGGTACATCCGGCTCCCAGATGATCGCGACCTGATCGCCGCGCTCGGCGAGATGCCGGTCCAAGCAATTGGCCGCGACGTTGAGCACGCCGTCCTTGAACCAGCTGATACCGAAATCCGCCTCGTCGAAGGACCAATCACCCGCGACCGTCGGCGCCCTCACCCATTGCAGCCGCTTGGCCTGATCGAGCCAGAAGGCATCCGGATCGCTGCCCGCCGCCGCGTACATCGCCTCATAGCCGGTCTGATCCACCTTCGCCTCGGCGGCCCATTGCGCGGGCACGGGGTAAAGCTGCTGGTCGGCCATGCATAATCTCCTTTTGCGGCCCTGATGGCCGCTGGAGAGCCGGCTTGGCAACCGTCTTGGGGCCCACCGCGACGTAGAAGCTACCCTAGTTGCGCCTGAATCCCGTCGATCACGAACTGCACCGCCAGCGCCGCCAGCAGCACGCCCAGCAGCCGCGTGATCACCGCCTCGATCTTGTGCCCCAACAGCCGCATCAGCGGCCCCGCCGCCAGCAGCGCGGCAAGCGTCAGCAGCAGGATGGTTCCCATCGCCGCCAGCACCACCAATGTCTGCTCCAGCCCGTTGCTGCGACCCATCAGCAGCATCACAGTGGCGATCGATCCCGGCCCGGCGATCATCGGCATCGCCATGGGGAAGATCGAGACGTCCTCCGCCTCTTCCTCGGTCACCTTGGCGGCGCGATCCTCGCGGCGCTGGGTACGCTTCTCGAACACCATCTCCAGCGCGATCAGGAACAGCATGATCCCGCCCGCGATGCGGAAGGAGGCCAGCTCGATCCCGAGCCCATGGAGCAGCGGCTCACCGAACAGCGCGAAGACAAGCAGGATCAGCGACGAGACGACAATCGCCCGCACCGCCATCGCGCGGCGCTGCACCGGCCCTGCCCCCGCCGTCAGCCCGGCATAGATCGGCGCGCACCCCGGCGGATCGATCACCACGAAGAAGGTGATCAGCGAGGAGACGAAGAGTTCCAGCACCGGCGCGTCAAATCGCGGCCGAGAGCGTCACGCCGTCGCGCCGCGCAGCGGAGACGACCGTGTTGCGCAACAGCACCGCGATCGTCATCGGCCCCACGCCGCCCGGCACCGGCGTCATCGCGCCCGCCACCTCGGCGCAGGCCGGGTCGATGTCGCCGACCAACCCGTCGTCGGTGCGATTGATGCCGACGTCGATCAGCGTCGCGCCGGGCTTGATCCACTCGGGCTTCACCATCTTCGCACGTCCCACCGCGGCGACGACGATGTCGGCGCGCCGGACCACGTCTGGCAGATCGCGGGTGCGCGAATGCGCCACGGTCACGGTGCAGCTATCGCCGATCAGCAGTTGCGCCATCGGCTTGCCGACGATGTTCGACCGGCCGATCACCACCGCTTGCCTGCCGGACAGATCGCCCAGCACGTCGCGCAACAGCATCAGGCAGCCAAGCGGCGTACACGGCACGAACCCTTCCAGCCCCGTCGCCAGCCGTCCAGCGTTGACGGGGTGGAAGCCATCGACGTCCTTGTCAGGATTAATGCGCGTGATGATTGCGCTTTCGTCGAGATGCCCGGGCAGCGGCAGCTGGACCAGGATGCCGTCCACCGCCGGATCAGCGTTGAGCCGGTCCACCAACGCCTCCAGCGTCTCCTGCGTCGTATCGGCCGGCAGGCGATGCTCGAAGCTTTCCATGCCCGCGGCGACGGTCGCCTTGCCCTTGGAGCGGACATAAACGGCCGAAGCGGGATCCTCGCCTACCAGCACCACCGCGAGACCCGGCTTGCGCTTGGCTATGCTCGCAACCTCAGCCGCTGCAACTGCCACACGCTCGCGCAGCCCCGCCGCGAACGCCTTTCCGTCGATGATCCGTGCCGTCATGGTGCCGTGCCATAGAGGCTGGCGGCGACCCGCGCCAGCGCAGCGGCATCGCCTTCGACGAACAGTCGTTTGAGCCGCGCCGTCTCCCCGCCGGTGATCCTCACCGACCCGCGCGACACGCCGAAGGTCTTGGCCACCAGCGCAATCAGCGACGCATTCGCCGCGCCATCCACCGGTGCGGCCGCGACGCGCGCGGAAAGATGCTCGTCCGTTCCGCCGCTTAGCGCATCGCGTCCACAGCGCGGCGTCAGCCGGACCGCGATCGCGATCCCGCCATCCGCCGCCTTCCAGGCGCTCAGATGCCGCCCATCATCACGCTAGCCTCAACATTGTTGAGGATGATCGTCAGGATCGCGATGCCGATCAGCACCACCGCCGGCGCGAAGTCGATCCCGCCGGTATTGGGCAGGATACGGCGGATCGGGCGGTACAGCGGCTCGGTCAGCCGATCAAGCCCCATGTACAGCGAGCGCACGAAATTCGACTGCATGTTCACGACGTTGAACGCCACCAGCAGCGACAGCACGAACTGGATGACGATGACCCACCAGACCACGTTCAGCAGCACCTGCAGGATCTGGACGAGGGTAAGCATCAGCAAGGGCGGTCTCCGTTCCGGTGTATCATCATAATAGCACAGTTGGGCACGAGCGCGACCCTCATCAACCCTTGCGGATCAGCGTACCCGCGCCGCGCCGCGTGAAGATTTCCAGCAGCATGCCGTGCGGCACCCGCCCATCGAGCACCACCGCCGCATCGACGCCGGCCTCGACGGCGGCGACGCAGGTTTCCAGCTTCGGGATCATCCCGCCTGAGATCGTGCCGTCCGAGCGAAGACGTGCCACGTCGATCGGCGTCAGATCAGTGACCAGTTCGCCCTGCTTGTCGAGCACGCCCGCCACGTCGGTCAGCAGGAAGAACCGTTTCGCGCCCAGCGCTGCGGCGATCGCACCGGCCATTGTGTCCGCGTTGATGTTATAGGTATGCCCGTCCGATCCGATGCCGATCGGCGCAATCACCGGAATGATTCCGTCGTGGCTCAGCGTGTCGATGATGCGGCGGTCCACCGCGACCGGCTCGCCGACAAAGCCCAGGTCCACCTTGCGCTCGATACCCTGCAACTGATCGGGCTCGCTGCGGCCGACCTTCTCGGCCCGCACCAACCCGGCGTCCTTGCCCGAAATGCCTACCGCACGCCCCCCGGCGGCTGCGATCCAAGACACGATCTGCTTGTTGATCGATCCGGCGAGAACCATCTCGGCGATATGCGCGGTTTCCTCGTCGGTGACGCGCAGCCCATCAACGAAGCGCGACTCGACGCCCAACCGCTTCAGCATCGATCCGATCTGCGGCCCGCCGCCGTGAACTACTACCGGGTTGATGCCGACCGCCTTCATCAACACCACGTCTTCGGCGAAATCGCGCTGCGCCTCCGGATCGCCCATGGCGTGCCCGCCGTATTTCACGACAAAGGTCGCACCGGCATAACGCTGGAGATACGGCAGCGCCTCGACGAGCGTTTCGGCCTTGGCGAGCAGTTCGGGCGCGGGACTGTGATCGGTCATGGTGCGCTCGCCTAGCGGTTCGCAGGCGAAAGCAAAACCACCCTCGCCACGGTTCGCGAATGTTGACAATGTTGAGGCGCTCGCACGTTTTTCTCCAACAGCCTCAACATTCGCATCATCATGGAAACGGGTATCCCACGGACGCCGGCTGTAGGACAGGCCGTCAGCGATCCAGCCGCCGCCCCAGCGCCACGAAAGCGTAGATCATCGGCGGCACCAGCACGATCGACAGCGCCACTTTGGCAATCATCTGTCCGACCATCAGTTCGCCGATCGGGAACACGCCATAAAAGGCGATCGTCACGAACAGCAACGTATCCACCACCTGCGACAGCACGCTGGCGATCGCTGCACGCAGCCACAGCAGCCGCCCGCCCTCGCGCCCCTTCAGCGCCGCGAAGATCGTTACGTTGAGCGTCTGCGACGTGCCGTAAGCGACAATCCCGCCCATCCAGATGCGCGGCGTGCCCGTCATCATCAGGTCGAACGCGGCCAGCCGCTCCGGCTCCATGGCGGACGATGCCGGCACCGCAAGTACCACCAGCGTCAGCAGCAGCGAGACAATCAGCGGAACAAAGCCGATCTGCACCAGCCGATTCGCGACATGCCGACCATGCAGTTCCGCAATCGCGCTGGACGTGACGACCAGCAGCAGAAAGGCGAAGATCCCCGCCTCCACCGCCAGCGGCCCGAGCGCGACCTGCTTGTTGCCGAGCACCCCGGCGATGCACACCATGCCCCCGTAAAAAATCGAGAAGGCGAAGAGCGAGCGCGCGATCGGCGCGGGAGCGCGTGATTCCATCCGCTTGCCGGTACATCGCGCGTGCGCAAGGGGAAAGCCGGATGTTGGCCGTGCATCATCCCACTCGAACCGTCATCCCGGCCTTGAGCCGGGATCCAAGGCTCCGCGAGCGCCATGGCTCGATCCAAAGGACAGCGTTCGTGGCGTGATGGATCCCGGCTCAAGGCCGGTATGACGCTGGATGATGAGGACGGCCGCAACCATCCACTGTCCCGCTTGTCGAACAGCCGCCGCCTTCCCTATGAAGGCACACGGAAAAAACATCCGGCGGCAAGCTCCGCCCGTAGCGGGAAGTGTCGCAGTTGAGCCGTTTTCTCATCGGCATCGCCGGTATCATCGTGATCCTCGCGCTGGCGGTGGCGCTATCCACCGATCGCCGCGCGATCCGGCCGCGAGTGGTGCTCAGTGCCTTTGCGCTTCAGGTCGGCATCGCGGTGCTCGTCCTTTACGTCGATTTCGGCAAGCGCATCCTCTCGGGCATGTCCGCCGGCGTGTCGCACCTGCTTGGTTATGCCAAGGCGGGGGTGGATTTCCTGTTCGGCCCGCTCGCGTCACCTGAGATCGGCGGCAACAGCTTTGCCATCGCCGCTTTGCCGGTGATCATCTTCTTCGCCAGCCTGGTCTCGATCCTTTATTATCTCGGCGTGATGCAGTTGATCGTCCGCTGGCTGGGCGGCGCGATCGAAAAGGTGATCGGCGTATCCAAGGTCGAGAGCCTGTGCGCCGCCGCCAACGTGTTCGTCGGACAGAGCGAATCGCCTTTGGTGATCCGCCCCTATCTGGCCGGGCTCACCCCGCCGCAGCTGTTCACGGTGATGACCAGCGGCATGGCGGGCGTGGCCGGCACCATCCTTGCAGCTTATGCCTCGATGGGCATCCGCATCGACTATCTGCTCGCGGCCAGCTTCATGGCGGCGCCGGGCGGCATCCTGATGGCGAAGATCATCATGCCGGATCGGACCGTGCCGCCCGAAGGCGAACTGCCGCTCGGCGACCTGCCCGACCCCGACCGCGAGATCGAAGTGTCGGAAGCCCGGATCGCCGGGGCGAGCATCGCCGCCTTGCCGAACGAACTCACCCCCGGCGAGCCGATGCCGCAAGCGACGCATGACGAGGAAAAGCCCGCAAACCTGATCATGGCGGCGGCGCAAGGCGCGCAGACCGGCGTGCGGCTGGCGGTCGCGGTCGGCGCGATGGTGCTGGCGTTCGTCGCGCTGGTCGCGCTCGCCAACGGCCTGCTCGGCGCGTTCGGCGGGCTGTTCGGCCGGCCCGACCTCAGCTTTCAGATGCTGCTCGGCTATGTCTTTGCGCCGGTGATGTTCCTCATCAACGTGCCCTGGGACGAAGCGCTGCGTGCGGGCGGGCTGTTCGGCCAGAAGATCGTCCTGAACGAGTTCGTCGCCTATATCGATCTCGGCCGACAGGCGGATGTGCTGTCGCCGCGCACGGTCGCGATCGTGACCTTCGCGCTGTGCGGCTTTGCCAATTTCTCGTCCATCGCGATCCAGATGGCGGTGACCGGCAACCTCGCCCCCAACCAGCGCCCGATGATCGCCAAGCTCGGCATCCGCGCGCTGCTGGCGGGTAGCCTGGCGAACCTCATGTCGGCGGCGTTGGCGGGGCTGCTGATCGTTTGAACAGGCGCGGGCGCCGCAAGTCGCGCGACCTCGCCAACCGCTGCAACCTTCCGTCACCCTGAACTTGTTTGGGGGTCCACCGCTCCGCAAGCCCAGCCACCGCTGGTGGCGCGATGGATGCTGAAACAAGTTCAGCATGGCGGCTGCGTGGCACGACTGCTTACGCCCAAGGTCAGCCATGCAGTGGATCGGTACAGCGTTCCAGAACCCGCCATGCGGGCCTATCCCGGCCGTCTCTTTCACATTGAACGGCCGAGCTTAGCACGGAGCCGCAGATTGGCGGAGGACGCTAAACAATGGCGCCAAGCGCCCGGCTTTCGAGCTCTCTTAGAGACTGCCCCGCTGCTAGATCCATTGGCACGGATGTTGCTTCCTTTGATTTGTCGTCGGGGAGAACGTCTCGACCGAGTCAAAGGGGGGCATCGTTGAACAAATATCATAGCGCCGGGAGCGGCATCGCATTGGGTGACCGCCGCGTTCTACAGTCCGGCCGTCTGCGCTGGCTGCGCAGCTTGGCCTGGATGGTCGGTCTCTTCGCCCTAGTCCTACTTGCTATCGGGCCGGGGATGACAATGGTGCGTCACATCTTACCGACCGGAACGCCGCAACTCGCATTCCTTGCTAATGTGATCAGCGGCGCGATCGCCGTGATTGTATATGCCCTGATGGTCCGTCTCGGAGAAGATCGTCACCCGGACGAACTGGCCATCAAGGTAGCGCCCGCGCAGCTCACGGCAGGGCTGACCTTGGGCGCAGCCATGTTCGGGACGGTTATGGCGATCCTGATGACCTTCAATCTCTACACGGTCGATTGGCTTGGTCCTGCGCCGGCATGGCGTGCAGGAGGACACGCCATCCAGGCGGCGCTGATCGAAGAAACGCTCGTTCGCGCTATCCTTTTCCGGTTACTGTGGCGGGCATTCGGCCCAGTGCTCGCATTCAGCGGGTCAGCGGCGGTATTTGGCGTGAGCCACATCTTCAATCCGGGCGCGACCATCGTGAGCGTGCTGTGCATCGCGCTTGAAGCGGGGATCATGCTTGGTGCGCTTTACGCGCTGACGGGGCGTCTGTGGGTTTCGATCGGCGTTCATGCCGCGTGGAATTTTACGCAGGGGTACGTGTTTGGTGCTGCGGTCTCGGGCCGGGATGCCGGACCGGCGCTGGCGCATAGCATAGCGCGGCCGGATGCCAGCGTCCTTCTGACTGGCGGAAGCTTTGGACCGGAGGCATCTCTCCCAGCATTGCTTGTCTGCGCTAGTATCGGCATCGGTACGTTGTGGCTGGCGTGGAAGCGTCACCGCCTTGAGATCGCGACCGGCTCCATCTCGGATGGGCGTATGGGGTCGGAAGCGGCGCCCACGGTAGCCGCCGCCTGAATGCGTGAGCGGATCATCGGCTTTGGCTTGCCAAACTTACCGTCTTATCCGGACGGCAGCTATCATCGGCTGCCGTCCAAAGCCGACGGTCGGCTATCCACCCATTTCCGGCCGCCCCCCCTGCCAGCGCTCCCCTCACTATCCCCGCCGCATTCGCTTGCGCACCGTGCCCGGCATCCAGCGCGACGCGAAGGCCAGCCGTCGCGCGGTCTTGCCAACCAGCGTGTGCAGCCGATCGCCATGCACGGCGGCCCATGCCGCCTCGGCGACCGTCTCGACGGGCGTGAACTCCAGCCCCGCCTCGACCACCGTTTCGCGCACGCTGCGGTTCGATCCGCCCACGGCCGCGGTCAGCAGCGGCGTGTCGATGAACCCGGGCATCAGGCTGCGCACCCGAATGCCGTCCGCCGCCCATTCGCCGTCGAGCGCCTCGGTGAGGCCGCGCACCGCGAACTTGGTTGCCGAATAAATTGCCGCCCCCGCCGTGCCGTAGATCCCGGCGGCCGACGCGGTGTTGAGCAGGCACGATCCGGGCGTGGCAGCGAGATACGGATGCGCCAGCCGCGCGCCGTACAGCACGCCCTTGAAGTTCACATCCACCGCCCGGTCGAGATCGTCGAGCGAGGCCGCGCCGAATGGCCCGCCCACCGCGACGCCGGCGTTGTTGAACAACACGTCCAGCCGCCTGCCGCTCGCCCCCGTGAACTCCGCGAGCACTTCCTCCCAATCCTCGGGCGAGCGCACGTCCATGACATGGCGGCTGGTGCGATCAGCCGGCAGCGTCGCCGCCGTGTCGAGCAGCGCGGCGGGATCTCGATCGGCGAGCCCTACGCGCCAGCCGCGCGCGGAAAATAGCTGCGCCACTGCGCGCCCGATGCCCGAACCACCGCCGGTGATCAGGATCGCCTTCATTGTCTGCCCCTCGCCTCTGCCCTTGCGCTCAACCTTCGGCGGCATCTCGCGTCCCCGCGCGATGCCAGCGGAACCACCCCGGGGCCGCAGCGTCTGCCGCCTCGGACGCGCCCTTCGACAAGCCCGAGGCGGACGGCGCGGATCACCCCATCGTCAGCACGATCTTCCCTACGTGATCGCCGGCCTCCATCCGCCGGTGCGCTTCCGCAGCCTCGGCCAGCGGGAAGGTCTTGTCGATCACGGGCTTCAGCCGCCCGGCCTCCACATGCGGCCACACCGTGCGCGCCAGTTCGTCGGCCACCATTGCCTTGAAGCTGGTGTCGCGCGCGCGCAGCGTCGATCCGGTCAGCGTCAGGCGGCGCATCATCAGCGCGAAGATCGGGATCGTCGCGGTCGGCCCGCCCTGCACCGCGATCGAGACGTGGCGGCCGTCCTCCGCCAGGCATTTGAGATTGCGCGCGACATAATCACCGCCGACCATGTCGAGCACCGCGGCAACGCCCTTGCCGCCGGTGATCTCCTTCACCCGCTCGACGAAATCCTCGGTCTTGTAGTTGATCGCATGGTCGGCGCCGAGCGCCTTGGCCGCGGCGACCTTCTCGTCCGATCCCGCCGTCACGATGATCGTCACGCCAAAGATGTTGCACAGCGAGATCGCCATCGTGCCGATGCCGCTGGTGCCGCCATGCACCAGCACGGTATCGCCTTCCATCGCAAAGGCGCGCTCGAACAGGTTCGTCCACACGGTGAACAGCGTTTCGGGGATCGCCGCGGCCTCGACCATCGAGAGCAATTCGGGCACCGGCAGGCACTGGCCTGCGGGCGCCGCCACATATTCGGCATAGCCGCCGCCCGCCACCAGCGCGCAGACCGGCTGGCCCACCATCAACTGATCGACGCCCTCGCCCAGCGCCACGACCTCACCCGACACCTCAAGGCCATAGATGGTCGGCGCGCCCGGCGGCGGCGGATAGGCACCCTTGCGCTGCATCACGTCGGGCCGGTTGACGCCGGCGGCGGCAACGCGGATCAGCACCTCGCCGGGCTGGAGCTGCGGCACCGGGCGCTCGACCAGGACCAGCACTTCCGGGCCACCCGGCGCTTCGGGATCGATCGCCTGCATCGTTGCCGGAATGTCGCTCACTATCGCCCCCTTAACCATGCCCGCGCGGCCTTATTGACTTCGTAACCTCAAGGGTCAACGATACAGGCCATGGATCTGGACGATATCCTCGGGTCCCGGCCCGACGATCCGCTGAGCGTGCTGCTGCGCGAGGATCTCGATCGCCTCTCGGTGGCGGAGCTGGAGGCGCGGATCACCGCGCTGGAGGGCGAGATCGCCCGCAGCCGCAAGAAGATCGATCATGCGGTGAATCATCGCAACGTCGCGGACGCGCTGTTCAAACGATGATGCTCGCCGCATCGGCCGCGCGCCACGCGACATGCCGATGCGGGGCTCCGATGGACTTGCCCTCAACACTGACGGGCGCGCTTCTTGATGCGGCCCGCCCCAATCACGACATTGTAGCAAAGGGCCAGGCGCCTGCCCCCAAGGCGTCACTCCATGGCCCCCTAGGAGTACCCTGAATGCCATCCTTTGCCAGCGCTCTCGAGACCACGCTGCACAAGGCGCTCGAGGCCGCGTCGTCCCGGCGCCACGAATATGCCACGCTTGAACATCTGCTGTTCGCGCTCGTCGATGACGAGCATGCCAGCCAGGTGATGACGGCGTGCGGCGTCGATCTCGGCGAGATCAAGACCACCGTCGCGCATTATCTCGATACCGAGCTGGGCGCGCTCAAGGTCGATCAGCAGACCGACCCCTCGCCCACCAGCGGCTTCCAGCGCGTCGTCCAGCGCGCAATCCTGCACGTCCAATCGTCCGGCCGCGATGAAGTGACCGGCGCGAACGTGCTCGTCGCGCTGTTCTCCGAGCGGGAAAGCTACGCCGTTTACTTCCTCCAGCAGCAGGACATGAGCCGGCTGGATGCGGTGAGCTTCATCAGCCACGGCGTCGGCAAGGGCGTGTCCACGCCTGAAACCGCGGCCAGCCCCAAGGGCGCCGAGGACAAGGAAGAGAAGAAGCCGGCGGAGAAGGGCGCCAAGGGCGAGAGCGCGCTTAAGCAATTCACCGTCGATCTCAACGAGAAGGCGAAGAACGGCAAGGTCGATCCGCTGATCGGCCGCGGCCCCGAGGTCGATCGCACGGTGCAGATCCTGTGCCGCCGGTCGAAGAACAACCCGCTCTATGTCGGCGATCCCGGCGTCGGCAAGACCGCCATCGCCGAAGGGCTCGCGCGCAAGATCGTCGAGGGCGACGTGCCCGACGTGCTCAAGCCGGCCGTCATCTACTCGCTCGACATGGGCGCGCTGCTGGCCGGCACGCGTTATCGCGGTGACTTCGAGGAGCGGCTGAAGCAAGTCGTCAACGAGCTGGAGAAGCTGCCAGACGCGGTGCTCTTCATTGATGAGATCCACACGGTAATTGGCGCTGGCGCTACGAGCGGCGGCGCGATGGACGCGTCCAATCTCCTCAAGCCAGCACTCTCGGGCGGCACGATCCGCTGCATCGGCTCGACCACGTACAAGGAGTTCCGCAACCACTTCGAGAAGGATCGCGCCTTGCTGCGCCGGTTCCAGAAGATCGACGTCAACGAGCCGACGATCGAGGACACGATCAAGATCCTCGCCGGGCTGCGCTCGGCGTTCGAGACGCATCATGACGTGAAGTACACGCCCGACGCGATCAAGTCGGCAGTGGAGCTCAGCGCGCGCTACATCAATGACCGCAAATTGCCCGACAAGGCGATCGACGTGATCGACGAAGTCGGCGCGATGCAGATGCTGGTGGCGCCGTCCAAGCGCAAGAAGACGATCACGCCCAAGGAGATCGAGCAGGTCATCGCGACCATGGCGCGCATTCCACCGAAGAGCGTGTCGACCGACGACAAGAAAGTGCTCGAAACGCTCGACACCGATCTCAAGCGTGTCGTGTTCGGTCAGAACAAGGCGATCGAGAATCTGTCGTCGGCGATCAAGCTCAGCCGTGCGGGCCTGCGCGATCCGGAGAAGCCGATCGGCAACTACCTCTTCACCGGCCCCACCGGCGTCGGCAAGACGGAAGTCGCCAAGCAGCTCGCGACGATCATGGGCATCCCGCTCCAGCGGTTCGACATGTCCGAGTATATGGAGCGCCACTCGGTGTCGCGGCTGATCGGTGCCCCCCCGGGCTATGTCGGGTTCGACCAGGGCGGTTTGCTGACAGACGCGGTCGACCAGAATCCGCATTGCGTGCTGCTGCTGGACGAAATCGAGAAGGCGCATCCGGACCTGTTCAACATCCTGTTGCAGGTGATGGATAACGGCCGCCTGACCGACCAGCACGGCAAGACGGTCGATTTCCGCAACGTCATCCTGATCATGACGACCAATGCGGGCGCAAGCGACATGGCGCGCGAGACGCTGGGCTTCGGCAATCTCTCCCGCGAGGGCGAGGACGAGCAGGCCGTGCAACGGCTGTTCACGCCGGAATTCCGCAACCGTCTCGATGCGATCGTGCCGTTCAGCTACCTGCCGACCGAAGTCGTTTCGCGAGTGGTGGACAAGTTCATCCTTCAGCTGGAGCTTCAGCTGGCGGACCGCGACGTCCACATCAAGCTGGACGACGAGGCGCGCCAGTGGCTCACCGCCAAGGGCTATGACAAGCTCTACGGTGCGCGCCCGATGGGCCGCCTGATCCAGGAGAAGATCAAGCAGCCGCTCGCCGAGGAACTGCTGTTCGGCAAGCTCGTCCACGGTGGCGAAGTCGTGGTGAAGCTGAAGGACAATGCGCTGGCGTTCGAAATCGTTGGCGCGGCGCCCAAGAAGCCCAAGCGCAAGGGCGGCAAGGCGAAGGTCGTCGCGGAGTGATCGCGAGGGGCGCTGGTCTGTTGCGAGGCCGGCGCCCTTTTTCTCGTCACCCCGGCCTTGTGCCGGGATCCCGCTTCTTCCTGACGCCGCGATAGGCAGCGGGACCCCGGATTAAGTCCGGGGTGACGGTGCTTAGGTGAGCGGATACCCGCTACGTCATCCCGGCCTTGTGCCGGAACCCAACTATCCTCGGATGCTGCGTGACACGATGGACGTCAGCGCTCGCGGCGCCATAACCCCCGGCTCAAAGCCGACGTGACGTCGGTTATCGTGGAAAGTCAGCCGCATACGTCATGCCGGGCTCGTCCCGGCATCCACCGTGCCGCCTCTCCTACGATCGTTGGATGAGCGAACGGCTGGATGCCGGGACAAGCCCGGCGTGACGATGATAATCTTAGGTGACTGGCGAGAAACTCACCCCTGCGGGGCAGCCTTGCCCTTGCTCACCCACTGCGGCCCATTCGCACGGCAAGCCGCGCTGATCACCGGAAACGACAGGTCCGTATTGCGCGCCAGCGCGGCCGGCGCGGCGGCCTGGCATTGCTGCACGGTGGCATAGCGAACCGGCTCGATGCGCGCCTCTGCGCAGCCCGACTGGTCGTCGCCGCAGCCCATGATCGCCAGCACGAAGAAAATCGGTTGCATTCCCGCCTCCACTCTGCCTATTCAACGCGTTGATCAGCCGGACTGTTCCGCCGTTAACGATCATTTGCACAGGCTGTCGCATCGACGCGGCCATTGCACCGGCACCGCATCGCGCCGACATAAGCGTCAATGCCTCCATCCGATCTGACGACGCGCAGCAGCGAGCGCCCGCTTGGCCCCACGCTGCGCCGCTTCCTTCCCTATCTCTGGCCAGCCGATGCGCCCGGCATGAAGGCGCGCGTCGCGGGGGCGATGACGCTCGTCGTCCTGTCGAAGCTGGTGCAGGTCTATGGCGCGCCCTTCGCGCTACAGGGGGCGGTCGATGGCATGGCGTCGCTGCCGCGGTCGCCCGCGACGCTCGTGATCCTGCTGGTGGCGGGCTATGCCGCCGCGCGCTTCGGCAGCACCTTGTTCGACAATCTGCGCAACACCGTATTCGAAAAGGTCGGGCAGGAAGCTACCCGCCGCCTTGCCGCGCAGGTGTTTCGCCACCTTCACGATCTGTCGCTTCGCTTCCACCTCGAACGGCGCACCGGCGCGGTCACCAAGGTGGTCGAGCGCGGCACCAAGAGCATCGATACGATGCTCTACTTCCTCCTGTTCAACATCGCGCCGACCGTGCTCGAGCTGACGCTGGTGCTCGGCATCTTCTGGGTGAAGTTCGGCTGGCCGCTGGTCGCCGCGACGCTGGCGATGGTGGTCGTCTATATCTGGTTCACGCGAAAGGTGACCGACTGGCGCGCAAGCCTTCGCGAGCGGATGAACGATCTCGACACCGGCGCGGTGGCGCATGCGGTGGATTCGCTGCTCAACTTCGAGACGGTGAAATATTTCGGCGCCGAGGACCGCGAGGCCCGGCGCTACGATGCCGCGATGCAGGCCTATGCCGGCGCGGCGGTGAAGTCCGAGAACAGCCTCGCCTGGCTCAACATCGGCCAGGCCGCGATCACCAACCTGATGCTGGGCGCCGGCATGGCGTTCGTCGTCTGGGGCTGGGCGCAGGGCCGCTTCTCGGCCGGCGACGTGGTGCTCGTCTCGACGCTCCTGTCGCAGCTGTTCCGCCCGCTCGACCTGCTCGGCATGGTCTATCGCACGATCCGCCAGGGCGTGATCGACATGGGGGCGATGTTCGATCTGGTCGACACGCCGTCCGAAGTGGTCGACGCGCCCGGCGCCACGCCGCTCGCGATCGACACCGGCCATCTCCGCTTCGAGGACGTCCGCTTCGGCTACGATCCCGAGCGTGAGATCCTGAAGGGCATCACGCTCGACATTCCTGCCGGCAGCACGGTTGCGGTAGTGGGGCCTTCGGGAGCCGGCAAGTCGACGCTCGCGCGGCTGCTGTACCGTTTCTACGATCTCACCGGCGGCCGCATCACGCTCGACGGGCAGGACATATCACGGGTGACGCAGGCGTCGCTGCGCGGCGCGATCGGCATCGTCCCGCAGGATACGGTGCTGTTCAACGACACGATCGGCTACAACATCGCCTATGGTCGCGAGGGTGCCGACGAGGCGGAGATCAAGGCGGCGGCACGCGGGGCGGCGATCGCCGGCTTCATCGAGCGCCAGCCCGACGGCTATGACACCCGCGTCGGAGAACGCGGGCTGAAGCTGTCGGGCGGCGAGAAGCAGCGCGTCGCGATCGCCCGCACCCTGCTCAAGAACCCGCCGGTGCTGATCCTTGACGAGGCGACATCGGCGCTCGACAGCCGCACCGAGGCTGACATCATGGCGACGCTGGAAGCGATCGAGCGCGGTCGAACGACGATCGTCATCGCCCACCGCCTGTCGACGATCGTCCACGCCGACAAGATCGTCGTGCTTGAGGCTGGACGCGTGGTGGAACAAGGCACGCACGACGAACTGCTGCGCGCCGGTGGCACCTATGCCGAGCTATGGACTCGCCAGGCCAGCGAGCGGCGCGAGGCGGAAGCAGAAGCGGTCGCCAACTAACCCCTCATCCCCGCGCAGGCTGGCATCCATAACCGCGGCCGAACTGGCTCCTACGAAGACCTGCGCGTCTGGATCCCCGCCTTCGCGGGGATGACACCAGATGTGGTGGAGCCGAACCGCCTCAGGCCAGCAGATCCCGGTACGCCGGATGCTTGTCGATATAGGCCTTCACGAATTGGCATTGCGGGATCACCCGCAACCCCTGGTCGCGCGCGCTGTCGAGCGCGGCTCGGATCAGCTTGGAACCGACCCCCCGCCCTTCGATCTCGCGCGGCACCACCGTATGCGTGAAGACGATCCGCTCGCCTTCCCGCTGATAGGCGGCAACGGCGCGGTGGCCATCGACGTCCAGTTCGAATTCCTGTTCGGCGCGATTGTCTCGGACGGTGTTCATGACGTGAAGATAGGAGCCGTGCTCGCGTCCGTCATCCCGCCGCACGCCGGGGTGACGAACAGGCCGCACCCGCGTAGAGCCTCAAGCCGAATGGCCGCCGATCCCGTCTCCGTCCTCCAGAAGCTGTGGGGCTATCCCGATTTCCGCGGTGTCCAGCGCCAGGTGGTCGATCGCGTCCTCGGCGGCCAGTCGACGCTCGCCGTGATGCCCACCGGCGCCGGCAAGTCGCTGACCTACCAGCTTCCCGCCACCATGCTCGACGGCACCGCGATCGTCGTTTCCCCGCTGATCGCGCTGATGCACGATCAGCTGCGCGCCGCCGAAGCGGTCGGCATCCGCGCCGCCACGCTCACCAGCGTCGACGAGAACAAGGCCGAAACCCGCGGCCGTTTCCTCGATGGCGAGTTGGACCTGCTCTACATCGCCCCCGAACGCGCCTCCACTTCCGACTTCCGCGACTTGCTCGAGCGCGGCCGCGTTGCCCTCTTCGCCATCGACGAGGCGCATTGCGTCAGCGAATGGGGGCATGATTTCCGCCCCGATTACCGCCTGCTTCGCCCGCTTCTCGATCGCTTCCCCGGCGTCCCGCGCCTCGCGCTGACCGCCACCGCCGACGAGCATACCCGCGCCGACATCCTCGATCAGCTCGGCATCCCGCATGACGGCATGATCGTCGCCGGCTTCGACCGGCCTAATATCCGGTATTCGATCAGCCCCAAGGACAATACCACCCGCCAGATCGCCGATCTGATCCGCGACACGCCGGGCGCTGGCATCGTCTATGTCCAGTCGCGCGCCGGCACCGAAAAGATGGCCGATACGCTGCGCACCGCCACCGGTCGCCCGGTACGCGCCTATCACGCCGGGCTCGACCCCGAGGTACGCCGCCGCAACCAGGCCGATTTCGTCGCTAGCGAAGACATGGTGATCTGCGCCACCGTCGCGTTCGGCATGGGCATCGACAAGCCCGACGTGCGCTTCGTCGCGCATGCTGGCCTGCCCAAGTCGATCGAAGCCTATTACCAGGAGACCGGCCGCGCCGGCCGCGACGGCGATCCAGCTGTGGCGCATCTCTTCTGGGGCGCGGAAGATTTCGCCCGCGCCCGCCAGCGCATCGGCGAGGTAGAGCCGGCGCGGCAGCCCGGCGAGCGCCAGCGCCTCAATGCGCTCGGCGCGCTCGCCGAAACCGCCGGCTGCCGTCGCCGCATCCTGCTTGCGCATTTCGGCGAGACACCGCCGGAGGCGTGCGGCAATTGCGACAATTGCCTCTCGCCCCCGGCCGCGGTCGACGCCACCGAGACGGCGCGCAAATATCTCTCCGCCGTCTTCCGCACCGGCCAGAGCTTCGGCGCGACGTACATCGAGGAAGTACTCACCGGAAAATCGAGCGAACGCAGCCTGATGAACGGCCACGAGGCGCTGTCGGTGTGGAACATCGTCGATGGTGAGGAAGTCGCGATGTTGAAGCCTGTCGGACGCGCGCTGCTGCTCCGCGACGGCTTGCGCACCAACCCGCATGGTGGCCTCGAGTTCGGCCCCGCCGCCCGTGGGCTGATCAAGGGCGAGGACACGCTCAAGCTGGTCATCCCGCCCAAGCGCGAACGCCGCCGCCGCGGCGATCAGGCGGCCAACCCCGTCAACGATCCGCTCTTTGAAGCGCTGCGCACGCGCCGCCGCGAGCTGGCGCAGGAGGCCGGCGTGCCGCCCTATGTGATCTTCCACGATTCGGTGCTGCGGGAAATGGCCGCGGTCCGCCCTACGACGCTCCACGCGCTCGGCCGCCTCACCGGTATCGGGCAGCGCAAGCTCGACGCTTATGGCGAGCCGTTCCTGCGCGTCATCCGCGAGAACTGAAAACCCCCTCATCATGGCCTCGTGCCGGCATGACGAGAAAACAGACGGCACCCCACCTGTCCTCGTCATCCCCGCGCAGGCGGGGATCCATAACCGCAACGTCCTGTAAGAGCCGCCACGCCGGCGGCCATGGATTTCCGCCTTCGCAGGAATGACGAAGGAGAAGACGAACACTGCAACCTGCGCTATCGCCCCAATATGCTCGACATCCGCCGCATCGACGACCGCGTCTCGGTCGCCCCGCAGATTGCCCCAGAGGATATTGCCGCGATCAAGGCGGCGGGCTTCGTCGCGATCGTCAACAACCGCCCCGATGGCGAGGAAAGCAGCCAGCCGACCGGCGATTCGATCCGCGCCGCCGCCGAGGATCACGGCCTCGCCTATACCGCCATTCCCGTCACGGGCGCCGGCTTCTCGATGCCGCAGGTCACCGCGATGATCGACGCGCTGGGCGCCGTGGGCGGCCCGGTGCTGGCTTATTGCCGTTCGGGCACGCGCTCGTGCAACCTGTGGGCACTGTCGCAGGCTGGCCTCGGCGCCGATCCGGAGACGTTGACCGAGCAGGCGCGCGGCGCTGGTTACGATCTCACCGGCCTGCGCCCGCTGATGGATGCGGTGGCGCCGCCGAAATGATCTGGATCCTGGCGGGCGCAGCGCTCGCCGCGGTTGTTCTTCTGGGCGCGCTCGGCTGGCGTCTGACGCGGCCGCGCGCCACCCACCGGATGGACGCTCCCGAAGAAGCGATGCAAGCTGCCGAGCAATCGCTGGCGGGCTTTGCTGCGCTGTCGGCAGTGGTCGGGCAGGATGGCCAGGCCGCGCTGGTCTTCGGCGACGGGCTGCGTGTTGCGGTGCTTAAGATCCGCGGTCACGCCATTGCGGCGCGCGAGATCGTCTGGCGCGACGTCCGCGCGACTCGCGAAGGCCTTCTCGTCGCCACCAATGATCGCCGCTTCGGCACCGTGCTGATCGCCGGCATCGACAATCTCGACGTCCGCCGACTCGCCCCGCAACTGACGCGCGGCTAGCCGACCGCCCCCAGCGCCGCCGTCATGCTGAACTCGTTTCAGCATCACCGCGCCACAAGCAACGGCATGCCAGCAGGACAGGTGGACCCTGAAACAAGTTCAGGGTGACAGCGTGGTGCGGAAAGGTGCGCCCCGCCAAACCCGCCTACCCTTCACGTCACCAGCCGCTGCAACGCCGCCAGCGTATCGGCCTCTGCCGCGGGCTTGTCCGTGCGAATCCGCGCGATCCGCGGGAAGCGCATCGCCACGCCCGATTTGTGCCGCTTCGACGCGTGGATCGAATCGAACGCCACCTCCAGCACCAGCGTCTTTTCCACCTCGCGCACCGGCCCGAAGCGGTTGAGCGTGTGCGTGCGCACGAACTTGTCGAGCTGCTTCAATTCCTCGTCGGTAATCCCCGAATAGGCCTTGCCCACCGGCAGCAGCTCGCCGTCTTCGGTCCAGCAGCCAAAGGTATAGTCGCTGTAGAAGGATGATCGCCGCCCGTTGCCGCGCTGCGCGTACATCATCACGCAATCGGCGGTCAGCGGATCGCGCTTCCACTTGTACCACAGGCCGACACGCCGCCCCGTGACATAGGGCGAATCGCGCCGCTTCAGCATCACGCCCTCGATCGCTGCATCGCGCGCGCGCGCGCGAATGCCCTCCAGCTCGGTGAAATCCTCCGCCTCGATCAGCGCCGACACATCGAACCGCTCGGGATCGAGCTTGGCCGCGAACGCCTCCAGCCGAGCGCGCCGCTCGTGCCACGGCCGCTCGCGAAGGTCCTCAGCGCGATCGAACAATATGTCGTAAAGCCGCACAAACGCCGGCGCTTCCTCCAGCATCTTCGCCGAAACGACCTTGCGCCCCAGCCGCTGCTGAAGCGCGTTGAAGCTCGCCGCTCCGCCACCATCCTCAAGCGCACCGCCCTGCGCCTCGCCTTTCACCAGCAGTTCGCCGTCCACGACGCCATGCGCGGCAAAGGCCGCCGCGACATCCGGAAAGGCGCGAGTCACATCGTCGCCGGTCCGGCTGTACAGCCGAGTCTCGCCCCCCTCCGCATTGGGCACATGGACGATCTGGACTCGGATCCCGTCCCACTTCCACTCGGCCGCATAATCGGCAAGGTCGACGCGCAGATCCTCCAGCGGATGCGCCAGCATGAAGGGGCGAAACACCGGCACGTCGGCCGCGGTCGGCTGGCTTCCGCGCCCCTCGACCCAGTCGAACAGCGACGCATAAGGCGGCTCGATCCCGTGCCACACCTCTTCCACCGCCTCGACATCGACGCCGAACGCATCCGCCAGCGCCTGCTTGGCGAGCCGCGCCGACACACCCACGCGCAAGCTGCCGGTCGCCATCTTGAGCAGCGCGAACCTTTCGTCGGCATCGAGCTGGTCCAGCATCCGCGCCAGCGCCGCCGGCGCTTCGCTGCGCGACAGGTGCATCAGCCGGTCGATCACCGCCGAGACGGACAGCGGCTCCGCTTCCACCGGCCCTTCGGGCGCGGGCCACAGCAGCGCCACCGTCTCTGCCGAATCGCCCACGAAGTCGCGGCTCATGCGGTACAGCACCGGATCGACGCGTTCCTCGATCAAGCCGCGGATCACCGCCGGCTTCACGCCCGGGATGTCGAGGTCGCCCGTCAGCGCCGCCATCGCCCAGCCGCGGTCGGGATCGGGCGTGGCGCGCAGATAATCGCCGATCAGCTTGAGCTTCGTGAGCCGCGAACGGGTGTAGATCAGCGAATCGAGTAACTGCGCAAAGGCGTGCATGGCGGGTGCAACGCTTGGCGGGTGCGATGCGCTCCGGCTACCGGGGGCCGATGAGATCCATGTTTCGCTTTATCGGCTGGTTCCTGCTCGTCGGCTGCTGCGTCGGCGGGGCGTTGCTTGGTTTTGCGTGGCGCGAGGCTCACCGCGATCCCATTGTGCGGCGCGCGACCATCGCGCTTCCGGATTGGCCCGCCGGCAAGCCGCCAGTCACCGTTGCGCTGGCGAGCGACATCCATGTCGGCGGCGGCGCGATGGATGCGGCGCGGCTCAGGCGGATGGCGGCGCGGATCGCCGCGACCCGCGCCGATCTCGTCGTGCTCGCGGGCGATTTCATCGACGGACACGAACCACGCACGGCGCGCGCCAATGCTCCCGTGCTCACCGCCGCGCTGAAGCATCTGCGTCCACCGCTCGGCACCATCGCGGTGCTTGGCAATCATGACAATGACAGCGATCCCCGCGCAGTCGCCGCGGCGCTAGCCGCCGCCGGCATCTCCGTGATCGAGAATGACGCCGTCACGCGCGGCCCGCTGGCCGTTGGCGTGGTGGGCGATTCGTACAGCAGGCATGACGATCTTCCCGCCACCTTGCGCGCCATGCGCAGCGTGCCGGGCGCCCGCCTGGTCGTCACGCACTCCCCCGACATAGCCCCGACCCTCCCCGACGATACGCCGCTGCTCCTCGCCGGTCACACGCATTGCGGCCAGGTCGTGTTTCCGCTCGTCGGGGCGCTCTGGATTCCGTCGGGACTGGGCGAACGCTACCGCTGCGGCCTGATCCGTGACGGGACGCGCACCGTGGTGGTCGGCGCCGGCCTGGGCACCAGCATGCTCCCCATCCGCCTCGGCGCGCCGCCGGACTTGTGGCTGCTGACGCTCGGCCCGCGTTGACCCATTCGCACATGGCCCATATATGGAACGTATATAGTTATAATGGAGCGTTCGGGCATGGGCATCGTGAAGATCGACGACGAACTGCATGAACAGGCGCGCCGCGCCAGCACGGTGATGTGCCGCTCGATCAATGCCCAGGCGGAATTCTGGATGAAGATCGGCATGATCGCCGAAGCCAATCCGACGCTGTCGTTCAACGAGATCGTGAGCCGCGAGTTCGCCGCCGCGCAGCTCCGGGTCGCTGCCTGACATGGTGAAGACGCCGGACGAGCTCGCGCTGATGCGCATCTCGGGCAAGCTGCTCGCCTCCGTGTTCGAAATGCTCGATGGCCAGGACCTTGCCGGCATGTCGACGCTGCAGGTCAATGACATGGTCGACCGGTTCATCACGGTGGACCTTGCTGCGCGCCCAGCAAGCAAGGGGCAGTACGGCTTCGCCTATGTCCTCAACTGCTCGATCAACCACGTCGTCTGCCACGGCGTGCCGAGCGCCGAGGAGATCATCCAGGACGGCGACATCATCAATCTGGACATCACGCTGGAAAAGAACGGCTTTATCGCCGATTCGAGCAAGACCTACATGGTCGGCAACACGCCGCCAGCCGCCAAACGGCTGGTGCGCGTCGCGCAGGAGGCGATGTGGCACGGCATCCGCCAGGTCCGCCCGGGCGCGCATGTCGGCGACATCGGCTTCGCCATCGAGCGTCACGCTAAGAAAAACGGCTATTCGGTGGTTCGCGAATTCTGCGGCCACGGGATCGGGCGCGAAATGCATGAAGAGCCGCAAGTGCTCAACTACGGCAGACCCGGCACCGGGCCGAAGCTGCGCGAAGGCATGGTCTTTACCGTCGAGCCGATGGTTAACCAGGGCAGCCGCAAGGTTTCCACCCAGGACGATGGCTGGACCGTCGTCACCCACGATCGCAAGCTGTCCGCGCAATTCGAACATACCGTTGCAGTGACCGCCAGCGGGGTGGAGGTCCTCACCTTGCGCCGCGACGAAAAGGCGCCGGCGCACGCCTGATCACGCGCCGGCCCGGCAGCTCAGTGGATCGCGTTCTTCACCTTCTTGCCGGCCACCAGCCCCAGGATCAGCAGCACGACGAAGATCGCGATGGCAACAAAGAACAGGAACTTGGCGACGCCCACAGACGCGCCGCCAACGCCGCCAAAGCCAAGCGCGCCCAGCACCAGCCCGACGACCAGAAAGATCAATGCCCATTTCGGCATGACCGTGGCTCTCTTACGCCCGGCGGCTTGCTTCAAACAGGAACCAGGCGCGCTCCTCGGCTTGATCGGTCCACTCGTCCACGACGCCGCTAGTGGCATTGTCCTTGGCGTCCTCCGCCGCTTCTTTCACCGCGCGGAAGCTCTCCACCAGCTTCAGATTGTCGTCGCGCAACTCGGCCAGCATCTCCTCCGCCGACACAAAGTCGCGATCATTGTCGACGATCGTCTGGCGGCGCGAAATGTCACCGATCGAGCGCAGCGTGACGTTGCCGGTCTTGCGCACCCGCTCTGCAATCGCGTCGGTCACGCCGAGGATCTGCGCCGCCTGTTCGTCGAGCATCAGGTGGTAATCGCGGAAGTGCGGGCCCGAAACATGCCAGTGGAAATTCTTGGTCTTGAGGTACAGCGCGTAGCAATCCGCCAGCGACGAATTCAGCGCATCGGCCACCGAGCGGGTATCGTTGCGCGGCAGGTCGGACGGGGTCTTCAGGTCGGGGGCGATGTCGGCCACGGTGGTGCGCTCCATGATGTAGGGATTTGTTGCGGTAACGGATCGACCGCAGAATCGCTCCATCGGGAATCGCGATCACGGTAAGCGGGTCGGCCTCACACCAGTTGAAGCGCCCTCAGTCCCATGATGATGCCGACCAGCGTCAGCAGCACTGCCGTTCCGATGCGGATCGTCGGTTGCGGCAGGGCGAGCCACTGGCGTTCGCCGAGCAACGCGGCCGGCCCCGCCACCGCCAGCGCGCCGATCGTCCCCCCAACGGCGGCGAGCCAGGGCAGCTCGCTTCGCACTGCCAGTCCGACGACGACAAATTGCATGCGATCGCCAAAGATCATGATGGCCAGCCCCAGCGCGCTGGTGCCGAACGCCCCGAGCCGCCACCCTTCCAACCGATCGGGCGAGCGCGATCGAAGCGTGGTGCTCAACCCCGCCAGCACCAGCGCCAGCGCGAGCAGCAACAGCCGCGCATTGGGCGTCATCATCGGCGCGATCAGCAAAGCAGCGACCACGCCGAGCGCATAATTGCCCGCCAAGGCCATGGCGGTGGCCGCGATCACCAGCCAGGGCCCGCGGAATCGATCGGCAAGGATCGCGGCAAGCCATGGCGTCTTGTCCCCCGCCTGGCAGATCGCGCCCAGCACCAGCGCGGCCATCAACGCATCCATTCGCTCGACCTCCTCGCTGCGCTATGGCCGCGGAGCCTTGAAGACCATGTTAAGCGCCGCGGCGTCGCGCGACTGCTGCGTCTTGACTTCACGGGCGCCATCCGCCAATGCCCGCCCGATGAAAGCGGCGCGCCCACGCTCGCCGCTCTTTTTTGTTTTCTAATCACAGGATTCGCGGGTCATGGCCAAGCCGACCACCGTCAAGATCAAGCTCGTCAGCTCGGCCGATACCGGCTTCTTCTACGTCACCAAGAAGAACCCGCGCACCAAGACCGAGAAGCTGAGCTTCAACAAATATGATCCCGTCGTGCGCAAGCACGTCGAGTTCAAGGAAGCGAAGATCAAGTAAGGCTGATGCCTGCGTGCGCTTCAGCGTGCGCGGGCTCTCTTACTACCAGCCGGTACGTGCCGCGCCCTGACGCCGCGTACCGCAGCTGACCGGGCCGCCGCCCGGTGCGCGCACCACACATGTCGCTGCGCCGCTGATCGTCACCTTGCCTAGCCCGGTGTTCGTCACCCGCGCGGTGTGGCGTGCATTCGCACGAGTCTCGCCTGGCCCGCCGAGCATCACGGTCAGATCGTTGACCGTCATTGCCGAGGCATCGATCATCCCGCTGCCGTCGGTGGTCAATTGCGAGCGATTGGCGCGCCCGCCCGCGGTCAGCGTGCCTGCGCCCAGTACCGACGCGCTGAACTGATCGGCCTCGACTCGCTCCACCGCCAGACTTCCCGAGCCAGCAACGGAAATCGCCACCTGCTGCGAGGTCAATCGGTTGACGCTGACGCGAGCGCCGGCCGAAATCGCCAGCGCCGTGAGTCGCGGCGTGGACAGGGTGATCACCGGGGCTGTGGCATTGTCCTTTCGAAACGCCTCGCCCCATCCGCCCGAGCCAAGCCGCACCGTCAACGTCGTACCGTTTACCGCGATCGCCACTCGCTCGATCAACTGGCGGTCGCCAGCCACCTTCGCGCGCGGCGACCCGCCAGTGACGATGCGCACCTCGAACGGGCCATCGACTCGCACCTTCTCAAAGCTGCCAACCGAGAACACGCGATCCGCCGCGACGGCCGGGACGGGTGCAAGCAGCAGGACGAGCGGCGCGAGGCGAACGATCATGCCCGCAAGCGTCACAGCATCCGCCGGGACGGCGCAAGAGGCGAGTCGAGATCAGCCGCCGCAGCGCACGTCGCCGCTGCCCATCTTGCTGATCTTGCAGCGTGCCTTGGGGCCGAGATCGACGTCGCCCGATCCCATCATCGATACGGACGCGTCGCCGTTGACCGCCGCACGCACGCTGCCCGATCCAGCGATGTCGACCTTCGCCTGCGACGCTCGCAGTCCGCCCGCGTCAACATCGCCCGATCCGGCGATCGACACGCCCAGCGACCCCGCCTCCCCGCTCGCGGCAGCACTGCCCGAGCCGGCGATCGATAGCTTAAGGGCTTCCACCGCCACGCGGCCGAGCATCAGATTGCCCGAGCCTGCAATGTCACCGTGGAAGCTGACGCCCTCAACACGATCGATCGACATGTTGCCGGAACCCGCCAGCCCCGCCGAAGCGATCCGCGGCATGGTGACATAGATTTTCGCGGCGCCCGAGTTCAGGTTGAACCCGCGTTCGCGACCGATGCGAAGTCGATCACCGTCACGTACGATCCGGATGCTTGCCAGCACCTTTTCGTCACCTTCGGCGCGAACCGAGAACCCCGAGCCGACCCGCACGTCCACGTCATCGGGCCCGCGCTGTTCCACCTTGGCAAAGTCGGCGACCGCATAGCTGCGCGACCCGCCCGAACCGCTTCCCGCCACGCCCGGCGCTTCGTCGTCGCCCGACCAACCGTTGCCGCACGCCGCAATCGGCAGCAGCAGCGCAAAAGCTAAGGCACGCATGGCATCCTCCTCCTGTGTATTGCCATACTAATACACTCGGAAGAGACCCGCAAGCTTGGTCGCGTCGGCCATAACGACGTCACCCCGGCCTTGAGCCGGGGTCCCGCTTAGTCCCTTCACCGGAAGGAAGCGGGACCCCGGATCAAGTCCGGGGTGACGATCATGCTAGAGATTGAGGACCAGCGCTTACGCCGGCACCTTGTCCTTGTTGTAGATCGCGGCGGCAGCGCGGAGGATCTCCAGGATCTTTTCCTGAGCGGCCGGCTCGTCGATCTGCTCCATCGCGGCGAGTTCGCGCGCCAGACGGCTGCACGCACCCTCGAAGATCTGCCGCTCGGAATAGCTCTGCTCGGGCTGGTCGTCGGCGCGGAACAGATCACGGACCACTTCGGCGATCGACACCAGGTCGCCCGAATTGATCTTCGCCTCATACTCCTGCGCGCGGCGCGACCACATGGTGCGCTTCACCTTGGGCTTGCCCTTCAGCGTTTCCATCGCCTCGCGCATCGTCTTGTCCGACGACAGCTTGCGCATGCCCACGCTCTCCGCCTTGTTGGTCGGCACGCGGAGCGTCATCTTTTCCTTTTCGAAGCGCAGCACGTAGAGCTCGAGCTGCATGCCGGCGATTTCCTGTTTCTGCAGCTCGATCACACGGCCAACGCCATGCTTCGGGTAAACAACATAATCACCGACATCGAAATGCAGCAGCTTGGCAGCCATAGGAACCGGATCCTCCGGGTTGGATCACGCCATCGGCACGACCGTGCGGACGATATCGCCCGCTGAGCCTGTTCATGGTGACGTGAAGGGTTAGCGACTCCAGCGGACGCGCGAGAACGATGCGTCCGTCACGGGCTTATATAGCAGCGTTGCAAGAATATTACCAGCGGCGATGTGTCAGCAGCGCTGGCGCTTTATGGTGGGTGAGCCGCGACGATCGCCGTCGCCAAGCGGGGGACGCATCGGCCCGAAACGTTTGCGGAACCTTGGACCCCGGATCAAGTCCGGGGTGACGAAGTTCGCGACATCAAACGCCGCCCGCTCAATCCCCGGTGCCGGGCTCCGGCGAGAAATATTTGTCGTACTTGCCTTCGACGCCCTTGTGCTCATCCGCGTCCGCCGGCGTCTGGTCCAGCTTGCGCGTCACATTGGGCCATTGGCCCGAGAAGGTCGCGTTCAGCTCCAGCCACTGCTCCAACCCGCTCTCGGTATCGGGCAGGATCGCCTCGGCCGGGCATTCCGGCTCGCACACGCCGCAGTCGATGCACTCGCTAGGATTGATGACGAGCATGTTCTCGCCCTCATAGAAGCAGTCGACCGGGCAGACCTCGACGCAATCCATATATTTGCAACGGATGCACGCGTCGGTGACGACATAGGTCATGGCCGGGAAAACTCCTCCATCGATCGGCAGACTGGGCGACGCAGCTAGGCGCGCGGCCTGCGGGCGTCAATTGCCGGGGCTATTGTGCGATTCACTCTCGTTTGTCGCCCCGATTTGTAGTTCGGTGTAGCAAAGCTGCGCTTCTGGCGCCGGTCCGCGCCGCCTGGGCAGCGCCTCCACCCGCACCACGCGCACCGCGCCGGCCTTGGCGAAGGTCAGGATGTTGCCGACTCGCACCAGCGCATGCGCCCGGTCGATCACCCGCCCATCGAGCCGAAGCCGCCCCTCAGCCGCCATCACCTGCGCCACGTCGCGCGTCTTGGCGAGCCGCGTGAACCACAGATAGCGGTCCAGCCGCATCGTCTCGCCCTCACCCAAGGCCAAGCTCCGCCAACGCGGCGAAGGCATTGTCCGGCCTCGGCGCCACCGCCTTGGCCGGCGGCCGCCCACGCCACGCCCAGCGCCCCTCGGGCAAGGGCCGGAAGCCCAGCTCGATCATCAGCCGGGCGATCGTCCCCGCCTCCAGACCCATCGACGTGGCAAGCGCGGGATCGGGCAAGAACGGCGCCCGTCCTTTTCGTGCATCATGAGCCGCCCGTGCGATCCGCTCGACCAGATCGATCCGCACCGCTTGCGCGCCGAGCGGCCGAAAACCGGCGGCCAGCGTCGCACCCGGCGCCCCGCGCGCCAGCACCGCCGCGCCCTCACGCGCTGCCGCCGGCACGGTCTGCCCCGCCGCCGCCAGCAACGCCTCGCGCCACGGCCGCGCCCGCGCCTTCAGCAGCCGCGGATCGAACAGGTCAAGCGCGCCGATCGTCACCCCAGCCTTGCGCAGCGCCAACCGATCGGGCGGCGTCAGCGCCTCAACCGCGGCGCGCACGGCCAAGCGTTGCGCGATCCCGCCGCCACCCACGATCGCCCCTGCGACACTGCGCAGTGCCGGAGTCGCCGCCGGATCGCGCGCCATCTCGGCCAGCCGCGCGATCACCGGCAGCTGTGCGCCGATCGCATCGTCCACCCAGCGCTGCACCCGCTCGTTCGCCGCGCGGCGCAGCGGCGGATCGAGGCAGTCGAGCGCATCGTCCAGCGCCGCCACCGGCCGCCCGACCGACCGCCCGCGCGTGAGCCGCGCAACGGCATGGCCTTGCCACGTCACCACACCGCCGCTCGTCAGCGCAAAGGCGTCATTCTCTGCCAAGACCAGCGCATTGCCGCGCGCCGCACGCTCTTTCGCCAGCCTTTTCTCCGCAGTGGAGAGCAACAGCCGCTTGTCCGCCGCCCTTGCCTCGGCTGCGACAACGAAGCGGAATCCCTCGAGCCGCCCGATCGCATGCGTGTCGATCGTCACTTCGCCTTCCGCGCCGATCTCCACCGGCAGCGCGCCCGCGCCCGCACCGATCTGCTTCATCAGCGCGCTGGTGCGCTTGTCGACGAAACGCTGCGTCAGGCTGGTGTGGAGCGCGTCGGACAGCCGCTCCTCCACCGCCTGGGTCCGCGCCTGCCAATGTGCCGGGTCCGCCAGCCAATCGCCGCGCTGGGCGATATAGGCCCAGGTGCGGATCGCCGACACGCGCCCGGCGATCGTCTCCACATCGCCATCCACCCGGTCGAGCCGCGCCACTTCGTCGGCGAACCACTGATGCGGCAGATAGCCGTCGGACAGATAACCAAACACACGCGCCACGAACCGCGCATGCGGCTCCACCCCCAACTTCTGAAAATCGGGGATCCCGCACGTCGCCCACAGCCGCGCGACCTGCCCCTTGGCCCGCGCGCGGATCGCCGGATCCTCCGCCAGCCGCCGCAGCACGGCGAGATCAACCGACTCGGGCGCCGCCCGGAGAGTCTCGTGGCTCGGCGGCGCGGATAGCGACCCGATCAGCGCATCCACGCTCGACAGATCGGGGTCGCCCTCGCGCCAATACAGCCAGTCGAGCGTCGGAAAGCGATGCCCTTCGATCGCCAGCACTTCCTCCGGCAGGAACGCGTCCGGCCCTTCTTCGGAAACGCCGCCGAATGTGCCATCACGCTGGTGCCGCCCCGCGCGCCCGGCGATCTGGGCCATCTCCGCCACCGTCAGCCGCCGCCGTCGCTTGCCGTCGAACTTGTGCAGGCCCGCGAAAGCGACATGCGCCACGTCCATGTTGAGGCCCATGCCGATCGCATCCGTGGCGACGAGATAATCCACCTCGCCCGCCTGGAACATCGCCACCTGCGCGTTGCGGGTGCGTGGTGACAGCGCCCCCATCACCACTGCCGCCCCGCCACGCAACCGCCGCAGCATCTCGGCGACGGCATAGACTTCCTCGGCGCTGAACGCGACGATCGCCGATCGCCGGGGCAAGCGGCTGATCTTCTTCGCGCCGGCATAGGAGAGGTCCGAAAACCGCGGCCGCTCCACGATCTCCACGCCCGGCACCAGCGACCGCACCACCGGCTTCAGCGCCGCCGAGCCGAGGATCATCGTTTCCTCCCGTCCGCGCGCATGAAGCAGCCGATCGGTGAAGACATGCCCGCGCTCGGCATCCGCGCCCAATTGCGCCTCGTCCAGCGCCACGAAGGCGACATCACGATCCACCGGCATCGACTCAGCAGTGCACAGGAACCAGCGCGCGTCCTTGGGAACGATCCGCTCCTCCCCGGTGATCAGCGCCACCCGCTCCGGCCCCTTCATCGCCACGACGCGGTCGTACACCTCGCGCGCCAGCAAGCGCAGCGGAAAGCCGATCATGCCGCTGGAATGCGCCACCATCCGCTCGACGGCGAGGTGGGTCTTGCCGGTGTTGGTCGGCCCCAGAACCGCAGTGACGCGGCGGTTGTCATCGCGAGACATGATTGGCTGAACATCGGGCCCAACCGCCCCCAAATCAACAGCTTGAATCAACCCTTCCAATTCACCGCATCAGCCGAACGGCTCATCGAAAGCCGAGTCATTGAAGCGCCGGGTTAATTTGACTTTAGCACCTTGCCCCCACAACGCTCCCACCTGCGCCGGGGGTGGTCGGCGACGTTGATGCGTTTGGGGGCGCTTCTCTCGCCGTGTTCTTGCGCGAGCAGCCTGGATTGGAACTGGCCGGCGGTGCCGGCGCGCGCAGCTTCGGCCGTGCCGTGGCGCCTGTGCCCGTCGTCACCTGGCAGGATCGCCTGCGCGCCACGCTCCACCAGACCGATTGGGTGCCCGATCTCGGCGCCCGCATCGGCAGCCTCACCTGGTGGCGCGGCCTTGCCACCTGCACCGGCCTGATTGCCGCCGCCACGCTCACCGCGCCGGGTGTCAAGCCGATCCCCGGCTTCGTCGCCACCGGCATGACCGGCGCGGAGCGCGAGGAAGCGCGCACGCTCTCGATCGCGCCACTCGGCCTCGGCGCTTCCACCGGCCGACGCATGGCGGCGAACGATCTCGTTCGCCCGCTCGCCGAGACGCCCGAGCGCCCGGTGATCGAGCTCACCGCCACGCTCGGCAGCGGAGACAGCTTCGGCGCCGCGCTCCAGCGCGCCGGGGTCGGCCGTGCCGATGCCGCGCGCGCCGCCGATCTGGTCGCGGGCGAAGTGAACCTCGCCGATCTCAAACCCGGCACCGTGCTCGATCTCACGCTCGGTCGCCGCCACGACCGTCGCACCGCGCGCCCGCTCGATCGGCTCGCGTTCCGCGCCCGCTTCGATCTCAACCTCGCACTCCACCGCGAGGGCGAAGGCTTGACGATCGAGCGCCGCCCGATCGCGATCGACCATACGCCGCTGCGCATCCAGGGTCTCGTCGGCTCCAGCCTGTATCGCTCGGCCCGCGCCGCCGGTGCCCCCGCGAAGCTGGTCGAGGCATACATCAAGGCGATCGCCGCGCGCACCTCGATTGGCGGCATCGGCGCCGACGACCGGTTCGACATCATCGCCGATCACGCCCGCGCCGCCACCGGTGAGGTGCAAGTCGGCCAGCTCCAATATGCCGGCCTCGACCAAGGCAAGAAAAAGCTTCGCCTCGTCCGCTGGGAAGAGGGCGACGGCAATGGCGGCCAGTTTTGGGACGCCAATGGCCAGTCCAAGCGTAGCGGCTTCATGGGCATGCCGGTCGCTGGGCGTATCTCCTCCACCTTCGGCATGCGGCGTCACCCGCTGCTCGGCTTCCTGCGCATGCACAAGGGCCTCGACCTCGCCGCGCCGAGCGGCACGCCGGTCTATGCGCCGATCGACGGGCGCGTGGTGCTGGCCGGGCGCAACCGCGGCTACGGCAATTTCATCAAGCTCAACCACGCCAGTGGCATTTCGAGCGGCTACGGCCATTTGAGCCGCTTCGCCGTGCGCGCGGGCCAGCAGGTCTCGCGCGGCCAGGTGATCGGCTATGTCGGCTCCACTGGCATGTCGACCGGCCCGCACCTCCACTGGGAAGTTTGGAAAAACGGCCAGAACGTGAATCCGCGCTCCATCTCACTGTCCAGCGTCGCCACGCTCTCGGGCGAAAAGCTGCGCGCGTTCAAGGCGAAGATCGCCAACCTGCTGGCGGTTCCTGCGGCGCGTTGAGCAGCGCCACCCCTTCCTCCCCCGGAGGGGGAGGGGGTACCAGCGAAGCTGGTGGAGGGGTAATTTCCTCAAAAGATACCGCCTGCGTGCGGAACCCTACCCCTTCACCGCCCGCGGCGGTCCCCCTCCCTTTCCAGGGAAGAACAGGCAGCATCCCGCGACCTTCGCCCGGCCCGCCACGCTCATCTCCCGCCGACCTGATCAACAGCCCGTCACCCTGAACTCGTTTCAGGGTCCACCGCTCCGCAGGCGCCGCGGCTCGCGGTACATGGATGCTGAAACAAGTTCAGCATGACGCAGCATCTGTAGAGCATCGCGCCGCACATCCGCAGCCCACCTTTCCTCCCGCCCCAATCCCGCCTACCCCGCACCGGCCATGGAAATCGCCGCGAATCCTCCTCTGACCGGCGCTCGCCCTGCCAACGATCGGGCGGAACTGTCCGCCCTCGCGCGCCTTGCCGGGCCGCTGGTCGGCGCGAATCTGCTCCAGATGGCGGTCAGCGCGGTGGACGTGATCTTTGTCGCGCGGCTCGGCACCGTCGATCTCGCCGCCGCGACGCTCGGCGTCTTCATGTTCAACCTCAGCATGTATGCGCTGATCGGCCTCACCAGCGCCGCCGCGCCGCTGATCGCCGCCGAGCTCGGCCGCCGCAAACATGCCGTGCGGGAGGTGCGGCGCAGCGTCCGCATGGCGCTATGGGTCGGCGCTGCCGGCGCGCTGCCGGTGCTGCTGATCCTCGCGCATGGTGAAACGTTGCTGCTTCTGGCCGGGCAGGATCCCGAAGTGTCGCGACGGGCGGGGCGCTTCCTCGACATCATCCTGATCGCCATCATTCCCGGCACCGCTGCGGGGATCATGCGCACTGCTGCCGCGGCGCTCGGTCGCCCCGGTTGGGCATTCGTGGTAACCGGTCTGGCGCTGGCGGTCAGCATCCTCACCAATTGGATGCTGGTGTTCGGCAATCTCGGCGCGCCCGCCCTCGGGCTCGAAGGCTCCGCGCTCGCCAGCGTGATCAGCCTCACCGCCATGGCGCTGGCCTATGCCGCCATCTTCCGCTTCGACCAACGGCTGCGCCGCTATCGCCTGTTCGGCCGCTGGTGGGTCACCGAATGGTCGCGCTTCCGTGAGATCATCCGTCTTGGCGTGCCGATCATGCTGACCTGGATCTTCGAAGGCGCATTGTTCGGTGGCGCGGCGGTCTTGATGGGGCTGATCGGCGTCAACGAAGTCGCGGCCCATGCGGTCGCGCTCAACATCGCCGCCATCGCCTTTCAGGTGCCGTTCGGTATCGCCCAGGCCGCCACGATCCGCGTCGGCATGGCCTATGGCGCGCGCGACCGCGACTGGATCGCCCGTGCCGGCCGCGTCGCGCTGATCCTCGGCATCGGCTTCATGGGGCTGACCGCCGCAGCAATTTGGGCCACCCCGCGGCTGTTCGTCAGCGCCTATGTCGATGTGGACGCGCCGCAGAACGCGGTCGTGGTTGGCTTGGCGGTGCAATATCTTGCCCTCGCCGCGATGTTCCAGCTCGTCGATGGCGCTCAGGCGGTGGCGGCGGGCGTGTTGCGCGGGCTTCAGGACACGCGCGTGCCGATGCTCATTGCCTTGTTCGGCTATTGGGTAATCGGCTTCGGAACCTCGATCCTGCTCGGCTTCCAGGCGGGCTGGGCGGGCGTCGGCATCTGGACCGGTCTTGCCGTCGGTCTGCTCGCGGTTTCGATCCTGCTGATGTGGCGCTGGTACGCCCGCGAACGGCTCGGCCTGCTGCCACGCACGGCCTGACGAACGGTTCCGATTTTTTCCGCCGGCGCCCGTTGACGGTGCGTGGAGCGAGCCACATATGCCGAGCGCTGGCACTCGACTTGGGCGAGTGCCAAGAAACTGTCACACACCGCTCAAAAGAGGGTAACAGCCATGAACTTCCGTCCGCTGCACGATCGCGTGCTCGTACGCCGCGTCGAGGCCGAGGAAAAGACCGCCGGCGGGATCATCATCCCGGACACCGCCAAGGAAAAGCCGCAGGAGGGCGAAGTCGTCGCCGCCGGTTCCGGCACCAAGGCTGAGGACGGCAAGATCACTCCGCTCGACGTCAAGGCGGGCGACCGCATCCTGTTCGGCAAGTGGTCGGGCACCGAGGTCAAGGTCAACGGCGAAGACCTGCTGATCATGAAGGAAAGCGACATTCTCGGCATCCTCGCCTGACGCGAGTGGCTCGGCATCCGAGCCTGAGAAACCCCGCTTTCGTCTCAACTTCCTCAACATTCGTTCATTTGAAAGGGTAGCCACATGGCAGCCAAGGACGTGAAATTCGGCCGTGACGCACGCGAGCGCATCCTGCGCGGCGTCGACATCCTCGCCGATGCAGTAAAGGTCACGCTGGGGCCGAAGGGCCGCAACGTCGTCATCGACAAGAGCTTCGGCGCACCGCGCATCACCAAGGACGGCGTCACCGTCGCCAAGGAGATCGAGCTCAAGGACAAGTTCGAGAACATGGGCGCCCAGATGGTGCGCGAAGTGGCCTCGAAGACCAACGACATCGCCGGTGATGGCACCACCACCGCGACCGTTCTCGCCCAGGCGATCGTTCGCGAGGGCATGAAGTCGGTCGCAGCCGGCATGAACCCGATGGATCTGAAGCGCGGCATCGACATCGCCGTCGCCAAGGTCGTCGAGGACGTGAAGGCCCGTTCGAAGCCGGTCGCCGGTTCGAGCGAGATCGCCCAGGTCGGCATCATCTCCGCCAACGGTGACCGCGAAGTCGGCGAGAAGATCGCGGAAGCGATGGAGAAGGTCGGCAAGGAAGGCGTGATCACCGTCGAAGAGGCGAAGGGTCTCGAATTCGAGCTCGACGTCGTCGAGGGCATGCAGTTCGACCGCGGCTATCTGTCGCCGTACTTCATCACCAACCCCGAGAAGATGGCGGTCGAGCTCAACGATCCGTACATCCTGATCCACGAGAAGAAGCTGTCGAACCTGCAGGCGATGCTTCCGATCCTCGAGGCGGTGGTGCAGTCGGGTCGCCCGCTGCTGATCATCGCCGAGGACATCGAGGGTGAGGCTCTGGCCACGCTCGTCGTCAACAAGCTGCGCGGTGGCCTGAAGGTCGCAGCGGTCAAGGCACCGGGCTTCGGCGATCGTCGCAAGGCGATGCTCGAGGACATCGCCGTCCTCACCAAGGGCGAAGTCATCAGCGAAGATCTCGGCATCAAGCTCGAGACCGTCACGCTCGGCATGCTCGGCACCGCCAAGCGCGTGTCGATCGACAAGGACAACACCACCATCGTCGATGGCGCCGGTGATGCCGAATCGATCAAGGCCCGCACCGAGGCGATCCGTCAGCAGATCGAGGTCACGACCTCGGACTACGACCGTGAGAAGTTGCAGGAGCGTCTCGCCAAGCTCGCCGGCGGCGTCGCCGTGATCAAGGTCGGTGGTGCGACCGAGGTCGAGGTGAAGGAGCGCAAGGACCGCGTCGACGACGCGCTGCACGCGACCCGCGCTGCGGTGGAAGAGGGCATCGTCCCGGGCGGCGGCACCGCGCTGCTGTACGCGACCAAGGCGCTCGCTGGCGTGACCGGCGCGAACGAGGACCAGACGCGCGGCGTGGACATCGTCCGCAAGTCGCTGACCGCTCTCGTGCGCCAGATCTCGCAGAACGCCGGCCATGACGGCGCGGTTGTCTCGGGCAAGCTGCTCGACCAGGACGACACGTCGTTCGGCTTCAACGCCTCGACTGACACCTACGAGAACCTGGTCGCGGCCGGCGTGATCGACCCGACCAAGGTCGTCCGCACCGCACTGCAGAACGCCGCCTCGGTGGCCGGTCTCCTGATCACCACCGAAGCGACCGTTTCGGAAGTGCCGGAAGACAAGCCCGCCATGCCGGCAATGCCCGGCGGCGGCATGGGCGGCATGGACTTCTGATTTCGGACGGGCGCAGCCACGGCTGCGCCCGACACGAAATCAGAACGGCCAGCCAGCCGGCGTAAGCCGGACTGGTATGACGTCCAGCAGCGGCTCCGCCGCTGCCCGTTCGAAACAAGGAAGGGCCGGGTGCACCACGCACCCGGCCCTTCTTTTGTTGGCGCGGAGAATGTATATCGCCGCCATGGCAAGCGTCGCGCTCGACCCCGCCTATCGCCGCATCACCGTCGAGGAATTCCTCGCGATGAATCTCGGCGATGCGAAAGCGGAACTGGAAGACGGTCTCATCTACATGATGACCGGCGGCACCTCGCAACATGCAATGATTGCCGGAAACATCTACTTCGCGTTGCGCTCGCGTCTCAATGGAACGGGATGCCGTCCGTTCAATTCGGATCTGGGCGTCCGCACGGCGGAGCAGAACGTGCGCTTCCCCGATGTAAGCGTCTATTGTCGCGATCCTGACGAGGTGATTGATCCTCGCGCACAATTGATCGGCGATCCTACCGTGGTGTTCGAAGTGCTTTCGCCATCGACGGCGCATCACGACCAGAACACGAAACTCGCGGAATATCGGAGCATTCCGGGTCTTCAAGCTGTCGTTTTTGTCGATCCCACCGATGACCGCGTCCGGCTGGTCGCGCGAACCGGGCCGGAGAATTGGGCGGACGATTGGCTCAAGCCTGGTGAAGACCTCCACCTATCCGCGCTCGGCCTCACCATCCCCCACGCCGAAATCTTCGCCCGCGATTAAGCCTGCTCCCGCTCCGCCAGCAGCGCACTCTTGGGCCGCGAGCGGAGCGCCACCACCAACACCCCGGCCAGCGCAAGCAGCGCCCCCGCCGCCATCCGCGCATCGACCCGATCGCCCGTCAGCGCGACACCAAAGGCGATCGTGAACAGCGGCGTCATCAGCGTCAGCGGCGCGAGCAAATTCGCCTCATATTTCCGGATCAGCCCGTAATAGCTGGTATGCCCCAGCACCGAGACGACCAGCGCCGCAAACAGCACCGCGGCCACGAACGGCCAGCCAACCGCCGCCGCGCTCGCCCATTGCCCCGTCTCGAACAGTGCGGAGGCGAGCGTCAGCGGCACGAACGACACCAGCCCCACCCACGCCTGGAAGCGCAACGGCGAGACGTCTTCCACCTGCTTCATCAACACCGCGCCGAGCGATCCGGTGAACGCCGCCGCGACCACGAACCACAGCCCGGCAGACAGGTCGAGCCCCTCAGGGTTCCACACCACCAGCACCACGCCAGCGAGCGTCAGCGCGATGCCAAGCCCGCGCCGCCAATGGATCCGCTCGCCCAGCATCACCACCGACAGCAGGGTCGTGAACGGCACGCCAATCTGGATCACCACCGCCGCGGCGGAGGGCGATGCAGTCTGCAAGCCGACGAACAGCAAGGCGAAATTGCCCGCCCCCATCAGCAATCCGATTATCACGATCCGCCAGCGCGGCCGCGGCATCGGCAGCAGCCACGGCAGCGTCGCCGCGATCACCACGGCAAAGCGGACCGCGGCGAAGAACAAAGGCGGCACCGCCCAATTGCCCACCACGATCTTGCTCAGGACGTTGCTGTAGCCCCACACCAGGCAGACGAAGACCAGCAGCAGGAAATCGCGAATCTTCATGTCGCATCCCGTGGCAGAGGCGCCCGCCCGATGCCAGCGCCCATCGCGGCAACGGCCGCTGCGCGCAACATGCTTGGCGCATCGCTCCCCCGCCCCTATCTGCCGCGGTCATGGTAGCCCCGATCCTAGCGTACGAAGACCTCGGCCTCATCCAGGGCGCCGGCTGGCTGTTCCGCAACCTCAATTTCTACGTCGGCCCGCGCGATCGGCTCGCGCTGATCGGCCGCAACGGCGCCGGCAAGACGACGCTGCTGAAGCTGATCGCCGGCACGATCGACAGCGACGAGGGCCGCCGCACGATCGTGCCCGGTACGCGTGTCGTGCTGCTGGAGCAGGATCCCAATCTCGCCGGCTTCCAGACGCTGGCCGATTACGTCCTCTCCGGCGACGACGCCCCACAGCATTACGAAGCGGAGGCGATCGCCGACCAGCTCGGCATCGATCTGTCCCGCGAAGCCGCGACCGCTAGCGGAGGCGAGCGCCGCCGCGCCGCGATTGTCCGCGCGCTGGCGCAGGATCCGGACGTATTGCTGCTCGACGAGCCGACCAATCACCTCGATATCGGCGCGATCGAATGGCTCGAAGAATGGCTCGGCCGGTTCCGCGGGGCGTTCGTCGTCATCAGCCACGACCGCACCTTCCTCACCCGCCTGACCAAGCAAACCCTGTGGCTCGATCGTGGCAATCTGCGGCGCGCCGAGGTCGGGTTCGGCGGATTCGATGCCTGGACCGAACAGGTCTATGCCGAGGAGCAGCGCGCCGCGGAGCGCCTCGACGCGCGGCTCAAGCTGGAGGAACATTGGCTGCTGCGCGGCGTCACCGGCCGCCGCCGCCGCAACCAGGGGCGCCTGACCAAGCTCAAGGAAATGCGCGCCGAACGCGCCGCGATGATCGGCCCTCAGGGCGGCGCCGCGCTCGCGGTCGGCAGTGACGACAACAAGACCAAGGTGGTGATCGACGCCAAGCACGTCACCAAGGCCTATGACGGCCGCACCATCATCGGCGATCTCACCCTGCGCGTCACGCGCGGTGACCGGATCGGCATCGTCGGCCGCAACGGCGCGGGCAAGACGACGCTGCTGCGCATGCTGACCGGCGAACTCGCGCCCGACAGCGGCGAGGTAAAGCTGTCCAAGACGCTCGACGGCATCGTCATCGATCAGCAGCGCAAGCTGATGGCGCCGGACAAGACGGTGCGCGAGGTGCTGGCCGACGGCGGCGACTGGATCGACGTGATGGGCTCGAAGAAGCACATCCACGGCTATCTCAAAGAATTCCTGTTCGATCCCTCGCTGACCGAAGCGAAGATCGCCTCGCTCTCGGGCGGCGAACGCTCTCGGCTGCTGCTCGCCCGAGAGTTCGCCCGCCCGTCCAACCTGCTGGTGCTGGACGAGCCGACCAACGATCTTGATCTCGAAACGCTCGATCTGCTGCAGGAAGTGATCGCCGATTACGAGGGCACGGTGCTGATCGTCAGCCACGATCGCGACTTCCTCGATCGCACGGTGACCGTGACGCTCGGCCTCGACGGCTCCGGCAAGGTCGATGTGGTCGCCGGCGGCTATGAGGATTGGGAGCGCCAACGCGCACCGCGGATCGAGGCCAAGAAAGCCGCTTCCAAGCCTGCCGCCGCGCCTGCGCCGGTACAGGCCCGGACCAAGCTCAGCTACAAGGACCAGCGCGATTACGACCAGCTGCCCGCCCGCATCGAAGCGCTCGACAAGGCGATTGCCCGCGATGAGGCGCTGCTGGCCGATCCCAACCTCTACACCCGCGATCCGGCCGGTTTCGATAAATTGATGAAGGCGATCGCCGCCGCGCGCGAGGAAAAGGATGCCGCCGAACTACGCTGGCTGGAACTCGCCGAGACGGCCGAAGCGCTGGGCTGACCGCGACGTAAATCCCATCCCAAGCGCGGCTTGGCTGGGAATTTACGTGTGATGGATCACACCGCCTTCCCCGCCCTCCCCGCAAGATCCAGCACATATTGCCACGCCACGCGCCCCGATCGACTCCCCCGCTTGGTCGCCCAAAGCAGCGCATCCTGCGCATCGAATCGCAGATCGTAACGCGCCGCATAGCCGCGCACGATGTCGAGATAGAGTGGCTGGTCCACGACATGAAAGCCTAGGCTCAGCCCGAAGCGATCCGCCAATGCGAGATGATCGTCCACCGCGTCGCGCGGATTGATCGCGCTTTCCTGCTCCTTGATGTCGCGCGGGATCAGGTGCCGCCGGTTCGATGTCACCACCAGCCGGGCATTCGCTGGCCGCGCTTCGGCCCCGCCCTCCAGCAGCGAACGCAACGTCCGCGCATCCGCCGCGGCGTCGAAGCCGAGATCATCGAGGAACAGCACAAACGCCCGCGGCACGTCCGCAATCACGTCGAACAACGCCGGCAGGCTGTCGAGCCGATCCGCCGCCACTTCGATCAGCGCCAGCGCGCCGCCCGCCGCCTGAACCGCGCCGACACATGCCTTCACCAGCGCCGACTTGCCTGTGCCCCGCGCGCCCCACAACAGGCTGTCCTGCGCCGCGTGCCCGGCCGCGAGCCGTTCGAGGTTGGCGAGCAGCGCGGCGCGCTGTGCCTCCACCCCATGCAGCAGGTCGATCGGTAGTGGCGCAAACGCTCGCGCCGCAACCAGTCCGCCGTCGCGCCAGACATAGGCCGCGTGCGCGAGCGGATCGGCGCTCGGCGGCGGCGGTGGCGCAAGCCGCTCCAGGGCGGCGGCGATACGAGCCAGATCATCCATGGAGCCAGCAGCTACGGGGAGCCGCCCGCCCGCGCAATCGCAAGCCTGTTTCGTCGCTCTCGCCTCGTCAAGCGCAGCAGGCTCAGCCGCAACCTACCCGCCAAGCGCCTTCAGCAGCGCCGTGGCGGGGCGCCGATCCTGGAACGCCGGATCGCGCAGCGCCAGTCCGATCGACCGCCTCGCCTCGGCTGTGCGCCCCGCTTCGGCAAGCGCCTGCGCCAGGTGCCAACGAATGCCGGCATGCGCAGGTGCCAGCGTCGCCGCTTTCTCCAGCAACTGAAGCGCCGCCGCCGTCTCCCCGCGCTCGTACAGCGCCCAGCCATAAGCATCCGACACCGCTGGATTCATCGGCAGCAGCCCATAAGCCGCGCGCGCATAGGCGGCCCCGGTCGCCGGATCGCCAGCGCCGGTATAGGCATAACCAAGCTGCGCCAGCAGCAACGCGTCGCGGTTCCCGCCGGGGGCTCGCAGCACTTCCAACGTGTCGGCGGCTGCCTCCCAATCCCGCACGCCCAGTTGCAGATTGGCGAGCGCCCGACGCGCGACCATGCTCTGCGGGCTTTGCGATAGATAAAGCGCCAGCGCCTCGGCGCCCTGCGTGCGCTGCCCCGTGCGGACTGCGGCTTCCACAAGGCGCAGCATAACCGGCGCGTCGAAGCGCAGATCGGCCGCTCGGCGATATCGCGCCAGCGCCGGTCCGAACTCGCCCGTTGCGGCATAAGCGTCACCGGCCAGCAACTGCGCCCCCGGCGCGCCGGGCGAGGCATCGGCGACCGCCCCCGCCTGGCGCAACGCCCCCGCTCCATCCCCGGCATCGATCAGGCCGCGGACATAAGCGACCGCCGCTGCGGGATCGTCTGGCGCCTTGGCCACGATATTGGCCAGCGCCGCCGGCCCTGCATCGCTGGCAAATGGCCGCGGATCGCCAAGCATCGGCCGTGCCGCGCGGTCGAGCAGGCGGGCCGCCCAATCGCGCTCGCCCGTCGCCTCGAAGGCCCGTCCCGCCAGCATCAGCGTGTAGCTGTCCGCATCCGCCCGCACCGCCATCGGCCGAAGCGCCTCCAGCGCGGCGCGCGCATCGCCCGATCGCAGCAACGAGGCGCCGAGCAGGCGGCGCGCGACGAGGTTCATCGGCTGCCGATCGATCAGTTCGCCGAAGCTGATCACCGCTTGCTCATAGCTGCCGTCGGCATAAGCGATGAGCCCCGCCAACAGCACCACGCCCGGCACGTTGAACCCGGCATCTCCGGTTCGCCCGATCAACGTGCGTGCTAGCTCACGCTTGCCGGCCCGCGCCGCCAATACGGCCTGGAGGTATAGCGCTTGCGGGCTGTTCGGTCGTGCCGCCAGCGCGCGGCGGCTGGCCTCCAGCATGATGCCATATTGCCCGAGGTCGCCGGCGGTCGCGGCATATTCGATCAGCGCGGGATGATAGTAAGCGTCGCGCTCCAGCGCCTTGTTGAACCACGGCATTGCGGCCCGCAGCCCATAGCGACTGCGCACCACTTCCCCGGCCAGCACAATCGCATCGAGATTGGCGGGGTCGAGCGCCAGCGCGCGCCGCGCCGCCACATCCGCGCCAAGCACATCGCCAGAATCGAAGCGAATGCGACCAAGATCACCGAAAGCGCCTCCATCGCGCGGGTCGCGATCGACCAGGCGTTCCAGCAACACCACCGCGCCGGGCACGTCCCCCTTCGCCGCCAGCGCACGCGCGCGCACCCGTTCGGCGGGTCCGGCATAGCGGGGAGCCGCGCGCGCCGCTTCGGCAAGCGCGCGATCAGCATCGCCCTGCAACAGATAGGCTTCGGCAAACAGCTGATGCAACCGATCCGCCGGCATGCCAGCCGCAACCGCGCGGGTCAGCGCCCCCTCGGCCGCCACACCCCGGCCCATCAGCAGGTCCACGCGGCCGAGCACCGCATTGGCCGCTGCCGCATCCGCGCCAGTGACGGCGACCAAAGCATGATTACGGGCCGCGCTGTAATTGCCACGCTTGAGTGCCGCGAGGCTTTCGGCAAGCGCCGCGCGCGGATCGGGTGCGGCTGCCCGGCGAGCAAGAACAACGATCCCGCCCAGCACCAGCGCCAGCACGGCCAGCGTCAGCGCGATCCGGATCGCGCGTGCGCTCGGCCGGGGCGAGCCACCCGCTTGCCCGCGCCGTCGCTTGCTTCGCAGCAACGGATAGCGATGCGGCTTATCAAGCATGCAGGCCGTAGCTCTTGAGCAGGTCATACAGCGTCGGCCGGCTCACGCCGAGCAGCCGCGCGGTCTGTGAGATATTGCCGTCCGCCCGCGCCAACGCCTGGCGGATCGCGCGCCGGTCCGCCGTTTCTCGCACCGCGCGCAGGTTGATCGGCATCGTGTCGGGATCCGTCAGGTCGAGATCGGCCGCGGTCACCGCCTTGCCATCGGCCATGATCACCGCCCGCTTCACGCGGTTTTCCAGCTCGCGCACATTGCCCGGCCAGTCATGCGCATCGATGGCAGCGCGAGCGTCGGACGATAGGCCGGTCACCGCCGGGTTCATCGCTGCGGCGTAGCGGGTGACGAAATGCTTGGCGAGCAGCGCCGCATCCCCTGGCCGCTCCGCCAGCGCTGGGATGCGCACCACGATCTCGGCCAATCGATAATAAAGGTCTTCGCGGAACGAGCCGTCGGCGACCATCGCGTCCACGTCACGATGCGTGGCGCACACGATCCGTGTGTCCACCGGGATCGCGCGCCGCCCCCCGATCCGCTCGATCACCCGCTCCTGCAGGAAACGCAGCAGCTTCACTTGCAGCGGCAGCGGCACGTCGCCGATCTCGTCCAGGAACAGCGTGCCGCCCCCTGCCTGCTCGATCTTGCCCGGCGTGGTCTTCACCGCCCCGGTAAACGCGCCCTTCTCATGCCCGAACAACTCGCTTTCGAGCAGCGTTTCGGGGATCGCGGCGCAGTTGATCGCGACAAACGCGCCGCCAGAGCGCGGCGAGGCATCGTGCAGCCCACGCGCCAGCAATTCCTTGCCCGTACCGCTTGCCCCCAGCAGCATCACCGATACGTCAGCCGGCGCGACCCGCTCGACCGTGCGCATCACCTTGATCATCTCGGGCGCCGCGGTGATTAGCCCGCCCAGCGCCGGTGCCGCGCCGCTCGCCGCCAGCCGGCGGTTCTCCACCTCCAGATCATGGACGTGGAAAGCCCGCTCGACGATCAGCCCCAGCGCATCGATGTCGATCGGCTTCTGGTAAAAGTCCCATGCGCCATCGGCGATCGCCTGCAGCGCGCTTTCCCGCGCGCCATGCCCGGAGGCAACGATCACCTTGGTCGAAGGCTTCAACTGCAGGATCTCGGCGAGCAGCGCGAAGCCCTCGCTGGTTCCGTCGGGATCGGGCGGCAGGCCAAGGTCCAGCGTCACCACCGCCGGCTCCTCCGCGCGCAATGCCTCGATGGCGCCAGCCCGATCGCCCGCGACGATCACGTCATAGCCGTCATAGGCCCAGCGCAATTGCCGTTGCAGCCCCGGATCGTCCTCCACGATCAACAGCTTGCGTGCGCCCGTCATGCCGCCATCCCCATCTCGCCCGCGTTCGGCCGGGCGAGCGGCAGCGCGACTTGAAAGCACGTGCCCTCCCCTTCGCGACTGGTGACGCTGACCGCACCGCCCATCGCCTCGGCCAATTGGCGCGCCTCGAACGCCCCCAGCCCGAACCCGCCCGGCTTGCCCGAGACGAACGGCCGGAACAGCTGGTCGCGCACAAAGCCAGGGCTCATCCCGCGTCCCGTGTCGGTCACCGCAATTACCCCCCGCCCGTCTGCCATGCTGACGTGCAGCGACACCTCGGCCGCGCTCGCACTCGCCTCGATCGCATTTTGCACCAGATGGCTGACCAAGGTCTCCAGCGCCGCCGGATCGGCCATCGCGCGCACCTCACGGTCGCCTGTCGCTACCACCGGATGCTGCGCTCGGCGCCCCGCCGCGATCCGCTCTGCCAGCGCAAGCAGCGGCACCGGTCGCACCGCTTCGCCGCGGCTGCCATGATGCTGCGACAGCCTTGCCAGCAAGCCGTTCATCCGATTGGACGAGTCGGTCAGTGTCGCCACCATGTCGGCGCGAAAGGCCGGATTGTCGGCGTGCCGCTCGGCATTGCGCGCCACCAAGGTGAGTTGGCTCACCAGATTCTTCAGGTCGTGCATGATGAACGCAAACCGGCGGTTGAATTCGTCGAAGCGCTGCGCATCGGACAGCGCGGCATGCGCGCGCGCCTCCGCCAGATAGCTCGCCGCCTGCCGCCCAGCCACGCCAAGCAGGTCGAAATCCTCCCAGTCGAGCGCCCGATCGACCAACGGCCGCCCCAGCACAATCGCGCCGGCAAGCCGACCGAAGTGAAGCAGCGGCACAACCGCCCAAGCATCGGTGCAGTCGCGCAGCCATGCTGAAGTGCTGGCCTGATCCGCGGTGTCGGCCGCTTCCCCGCGCACCGCATCCAACTCGATGATCCGGCCGGAGACGGAAAGGTGCGCGAACAGCGCCTCGTCGGGCCGCTCGGCGCGCGGCGCATCCGGCCAGTTCCACGCCGTTCCGGTATCAAGCGCCGCCCCGTCCGCCACCAGCAACAGCCCGCTGGGGGAACTGGTCAGGTCGGCGATCGCCTTTACCACCCGTTCTTCCAGCGAAGCCGCACCCGGCGTACCCAGCGTTTCGGTGAAGCGCAGCCACTCGCTGCGGTAATCATAGCGGTGGCTGAACAGATGCTTGGCGATCACCACCTTCGCCCAGGCGCGCGTCCACGGCGTCGACACCAGGGTCAGCAGCGCCGCCGTCGTGCCGAAGATCAGCGCGGTCTGCACGACCCGGGCATAGCTGCCCCCCACTGACCCGACGATCGCCGTCGCCAGCGCGGTCACCGCCACGTACAGCCCGATCGCTACCACCGCGAGCGAGATCAGCGCCACGGTGCGCGACACCTGCACCTTGCGCTCATCCCCCTTCTGCACGGCCAGCCCGAGCAGCGGCGCGAGCACCACGGTCACCGCGCCGCGCATGTCGATCAGCCCTGCCGGCCAGTAAGCCGCGAACCAGATCGTGCCGTACAGCGCCAGATCGACCGCCCACATCAGCACCATCGCGACCGCCACGATGCGCACGCCCGCCCGCACGCGCCACAAGGCGCCGAACCGCAAGCGATAGACCAGGATCAGCGCCGCAACGGTCATCAGCATCTGCAACAGCGCACGCGTCTTGGCGAAAGCCCCGCTGGTCGCCGGATCGTCAACCATCGCAGCGGCAACTGCCAGCCCGCCGATGATCACCACCACTATCGCGACCGCGGCATAGACCATGTGCAGCGATGGCCAGGCGGGATCGGCCCGATCACGCCTGGCGAGCGCATATAAGAACCCCAGCCACGCCAGATTACGCCCGCATTCGCCCAGCCGCGTCGCCACATCGCGCGCGTCCAGCCCGGCCACCGCCAATGCCCACAACGCCGTCGCAAACAGCGCCACCACGAACGGCACGCGCGGCAGCGCACCGCCGCCATGCCGTTGCGACAGCGCCAGGGTGCTGAACAGCAACGCCGCCAGCGCATGCGTCCACAAGGTAATCGGCGCCGCGATCATCGCGCCCCCGACGGCCAGAGCACAACCCGCAGCGTCTGAAGGAGGATCAGCAGGTCAAGGAACGGCGAATAGTTCTTGGCGTAGTAAAGGTCATATTCCAGCTTGTGGCGCGCATCCTCGATCGACGCGCCATAAGGGTAGTTGATCTGCGCCCAGCCGGTGATCCCCGGCTTCACCATATGCCGCTCGGCATAATAAGGCAGATGCTGTTCCAGCTCGGTGACGAACTGCGGCCGCTCGGGGCGCGGGCCGACGAAGCTCATTTCGCCCTTCAGCACGCTCCAGCATTGCGGCAGTTCGTCGATCCGAACCTTGCGGATAAACCGGCCGATGCGCGTGATCCGCGGGTCGCGCTCCGCCGCCCACACCGCTTGCCCGGCGACTTCGGCATCCTGCCGCATCGATCTGAGCTTCGGAATGTCGAACGGCTCGTTGTACAGTCCCACCCGCCGCTGACGGTAAAACGCCGGGCCGCGGCTCTCCAGCTTGATCGCGATCGCCGTCAGCGCGATCACCGGCGCCGCAACCAGCAACAGCGCCGCGCTGACGACAATATCGAACCCGCGCTTTGCGATGGCCGACAGCATCCGGCCCGAGGCGAAACCGTCCGAGAAGATCAACCAGGAAGGGTTGACGCTCGCCAGGTCGATCCGCCCCGTCTCGCGCTCCAGAAATGTCGAATATTCGCTGACATGGACGCCCGTGGTCTTGATCCGCAGCAGGTCCTTGAGCGGCAATGCATTGCGCCGCTCCTCGATCGCCAGCACTACCTCCAGCGCCTCGCGCTCAACCACGAACGCGGCCAGGTTCGGGATATCGGCGCGCGCGACCGCACCATCCACCGCAATCGCCGGCTCTCCCATCGCGACATAGCCCGCGATCAGGAAGCTCGCGCCGTTCGCCCGCTCCAGCGTACCGAGCCGCGCCGCGCGACTGCCCGCGCCAAGCACGATGATGCGCCGCCGAAAGCGCTCGCCCCCCAGCATGCGCCCGAACAACAGCCGCACCGCGACCAGACCGACGATCGAGAACAGCATCGCGTAGAACAGGCTCGATCGCCAGAAGGTGACCGAGGGAAAGAAGAAGAACAGCAGGCTGAGGAAGATCACCCCCAGCGACACCGCTACCATCAGCCGCATCACCGCCTGCCGCACCGATACGAGCACATCGGCCTGATAAGCGCCCACCGCCACCATCGCGATTTCGAGCGGGACCGCAAAGGTCGCCAGCTGCGGCAGGCGCGTCCAGATCGGCTCGGGCGCCATGTCGATCTGCCAGGCGCGCAGCTGCCAGCCCAGTTCTGCCGCAACGAGCAGGATCACGACATCGATCAGCCCAAGCAACGCAACCGCGTTGGGCACATAATGTTTGAAGATCCTGATCATTGCCTGCGCCCGTCCATCCGCCCTTCAGGATCCGATCCATTGTAAGGGAATCCGACAGGAACCGTGTCGCAGCAAATGGCAAAGAAAGGCTGAACGCTGCCGATGGGACGCGCGCCGGCTTGCTCCCTTCGTTCCGAGCGAAGCCGGGGGACTGGCCATCAGCCACACCGCGCGTCGCACGCGCCTCAACCCTCGACACGAACGAGAGCGGAGGTTCCTGCCGATATGGATCGATTCCGCGTTTAATGCATTTAGCCGCGGGGCATCTTCCACTTTCCAACACGCGGCCAGATCGCCCATCGGGTCGCGCCCATCATCTGTGAGGAGCTACTGCGCATGACGTCGATCGTCCCCGTGATCCTGTCCGGCGGGTCGGGCACGCGGTTGTGGCCAATGTCGACGCCGGAGCGCCCCAAGCAGATGCTCCCGCTCACGGCCGAACAGACGATGCTTCAGCTAACTGCCGCGCGTGCCTGCGGCGAGCGTTACGATGCGCCGATCGTCGTCGCCAACGCGCGCCACACCGACATGATCGAGGAACAGCTGGCCGCGATCGGCTGCCGCCCGCAGGCGCTGATCCTCGAACCCATGGGCCGCAACACCGCCCCCGCCATCGCACTTGCCGCACTGTGCGCCACCAATGCAAGCGCGCCCCTGCTGGTGATGCCATCGGACCACGTCATTGAGGATGTCGAGGCGTTTCGCGCCGCCATTGAGTCCGCGCTGCCGATGGTTGAGGAGGGCTGGCTGGTGACGTTCGGCATCACCCCCGACGCGCCGGAAACCGGCTATGGTTATATCAAGATCGGTGAGCCGATCGCACCGGGTGTCAACCGCGTCGACCGCTTCGTTGAAAAGCCGCCGCGTGCGACTGCCGAAGAGATGCTGGCGAGCGGCGGCTACGCCTGGAACGGCGGGATCTTCCTGTTCCGCGCCGATTATTTCCTCGATGCACTGGCGCAGCACGAGCCGGCGATGCTGGAGGCAGTACGCCGCTCGGTCGCAGAGGGCGAGCGCTCAGGCACCCATATCCGCCCTTCGACCCGCGCCTTCGCCGAAGCCACCAGCCAGTCGATCGACTATGCTGTGATGGAGAAGTCGGATCGCGTCGCCGTGGTGCCCGTCACCATGGGGTGGAACGATGTCGGCAGCTGGGATGCGCTTCACGCGATCAGCACTGCCGACGCCTCGGGCAACGCGATCCGCGGCGAGGTGATCGCGCTGGACACCAACAATTGCCTTGTCCGCAGCGACGGCTTGCGGATCGCCATGGTCGGCGTCAGCGACCTGATCGTGGTCGCCTCCGGCAACGACGTCCTGATCCTCCCCCGCGGCCGCAGCCAGGAGGTCAAGACGTTGCTCGAAGCGATCAAGGGCACGCAATAAAGCGCTCATCGATCCGGACGTAAACTCCAAACGCGTCCGTCACCCTGAACTTGTTTCAGGGTCCACCCGTCCACGCTGGCGACCGATCCTTGGGAAAGGTGGATGCTGAAACAAGTTCAGCATGACGGCAAGAAGGTCATGATGCGCACATCACGGTGGCGGCCGAAGCGCTTGGAATATACGTATGGCGGGCTCAACAGCGCAGCTCGTCCGGCCGCCGATCCCATCGGCGAGACTTAGTACCTTGGCCGCCTCTGCAGTTTCAGGCCTGCTCGCGCTCCAGCAGCGCCGCGGCATCCAGCCCGAGCAGATCGATATACGCCCGGATTCGCGGCCATTGCTGGCTCACGAAGGCCTCGCGCTCGGCGACGCACAGCCGCTCCGCGGCGCCCGGCAGAACGAACATGCCCACCCCGCGCCGCACCTCGACATAGCCTTCGTCCTGGAACGACTGATATGCCTTGGCGACGGTCAGCGGGTTCGCGCCATGTTCGGCCGCCAGCGCGCGAACCGAGGGCAGTTGATCGCCAGCCCGATAATCGCCGCGCAGAATCCCTGCAGCGATCGTGCCGCGCAATCGGATATAGACCGGGCTGTCTTCGCTGTTCAGCGCTGTCATGCTGCCTTAATACAGCAAAGGGCAGCAAAAGCCAATCCTAACCGCCCTTAATCGAGGATGTGCATCCACAAGGGCTCGCCCGCCAGACTCTGCGAACCACGTAGCCGCTCGAGCGCGGCGCCGATGTTCGACTCGGGCGCCTCATGCGTCACGATCACCACCAGCGCCGTGCCATCGGCAGACGCAGCGCGCTGGATCAGGCTCTCGATCGATACATTGGCGTCCCGCATTGCCGCCGCGATCTCGGCCAGCACGCCCACCCGGTCGGCAACGGCAAAGCGCAGATACGCCCGCCCGCGCCGGTCACCCGCCGGTGCCGCCGACGCTTCGGTCAGCGCAGCCACCGGCATCGCATAGGGCGGACCATATTCACCGCGCGCGATGTCGATCAGGTCGGCGACCACGGCGCTCGCAGTCGGCCCATCACCAGCGCCCGCACCCTGGAACAGCAGCCGCCCGACAAAATTGCCGTCCGCCACCACCGCGTTGGTCGATCCGGTGACATGCGCCAAGGGGTGACCGTTCGACACCAGATGCGCGTGCACGCGCTGGAACAGCCCGCCCGCGCCCGCCTCCGCCATGCCGACCAGCCGTATGCGATAGCCAAGCGCCGCCGCCTCCGCGATGTCGGCTGCGGTGACGTGGCGGATGCCGCTGATCGCGGCATCACCGAACGCAGGCCGCGTCCCGAACGCGACGGAGGAGAGGATCGACAATTTGTGCGCGGCATCCACGCCATCGATGTCGAACGACGGATCTGCCTCGGCATAACCAAGCGCCTGCGCCTCGGCGAGCACGTCGGCGAAATCGCGCCCCTCCGCCTCCATCTTGCTCAGGATGAAATTGCAGGTACCGTTCAGGATTCCGTAGACGCGCTCGATCGCATTGGCCGCCGCGCCCTCGCGTAGTCCCTTGATCACCGGGATCCCGCCGGCCACCGCCGCTTCGAACTTGAGTGGCACCTTGGCCGCTTCCGCCGCTTCCGCCAACTCCAGCCCGTGATAGGCGAGCATCGCCTTGTTCGCGGTCACGAAGCCCTTGCCGCCCGCCAGTGTCGCCCGCGCCAGCGCCAGCGCGGGCCCGTCCGCACCGCCGACCAGTTCAACCACGACGTCCGCATCGCAACGTGCCAGCGCCGTGGTGTCGTCGACCCACTCGAACCCGCTGATGTCGACGCCGCGATCCTTGGTGCGGTCGCGCGCGGACACGGCGACGATCTCGATCGGCCGCCCCGCCCGGCGCGCGATCAGGTCACGATTCGCTTCCAGCACGCGAATAACGCCGCCGCCCACCGTCCCGAGCCCCGCCAGTGCCACCCGCAATGCAGTCGTCATCATAACCCCCTCGTCGAACCTTGCGACCTAGGGGCTCGCAGCGAGCGTGTCGACCGCGCAACTTGTGCGAAAACAATGCACGGAACGGACTAATCGACATCGTCTCACCCTTTTGGGGGATGCGCCGCCATCCAGGTTGAGCGACAACATAGCTGCGACCCAAGCTCGTGAAGTTCACGGGCACCTGCCCGGCGCTCCCCCCAGAGCGCCGGGCACTTCTTTTTGGTCACGCCGCCTTGGCGAACACCAGCTCCTCGGGCTCATTGCCCGCCATCGGCAAGCGCGCTGTCGATCGCTGCACAGCGGCCGCACGACGACTGGGAAAGGCTATTCGCGACACCAGCACGACCAATCCAAGCGCCAGATAGGTCACGATCACTCCGATCGGCTGAATCACGAACGTCGCGCCCAGTGCCAGGCGCAGCCACAAGGGGTTGAAGCCGAAATCCTCGCCCAGCGCATTGCAGATGCCCAGCAGATTGTCCTTGGGGGCGGCGAGCGGCGTGCTGTTGGTCGTCATGATCTATCGGCTCCGGTCGGGAACGGCGCATCGCCGTTCGATTGCCCAAGCCAGTGCAGCAACCATGCCAGATAGGATTGCGCTGGAGAAACAACCTCTTACCCGCAAGCTCAACGACAGCCCGTGCGCCATGGTGGCAAATCGCGCCAGATAGTGGCGCCGCACACACCAATGTTGCTGCTTGGCCGATCGCGCAACCGCCGTGTAACAGCGACGCCATGAGCGCGCCCTCCAAGCCGATCGCCGAACTCACGCTGCGCAGCATCCTGCTCGGCGGGTTGATCACCCTCTTGTTCACCGCCGCCAACGTGTACCTCGGCCTGAAGGTCGGGCTGACTTTCGCAACATCGATCCCGGCGGCGGTGATCTCCATGGCGATCCTGCGCCACTTCAGCGGCTCCTCGATTCTCGAAAACAACATCGTCCAGACGATCGCGAGCGCGGCCGGCACGCTGGCGGCGATCATCTTCGTGCTCCCCGGGCTCGTCATCATCGGCTGGTGGCAGGGCTTCCCGTTCCATCTCACCGCCGGCATCACCGCATTGGGCGGCGTGCTCGGTGTCATGTTCTCCGTCCCGCTGCGCCGCGCACTCGTGGTCGAAAGCGACCTGCCCTATCCCGAAGGGCGCGCCGCGGCCGAGGTGCTGGAGGTCGGCGCTGGATCGCGCGAGGGCGCGGCGGAAAGCGCCGCCGGGCTGCGCCTGCTCGTCAGCAGCGGCATCGCCTCGGCCGGCTTCGCGATCCTCACGCAGATGCGCCTCGCCGTCGCCGAGGCCGGCACCTGGTTCCGCGTCGGCAGCGGCGCGACCGGCATTGCCGGCGGGCTGTCCTTCGCGCTGTTCGGCGTCGGCCATCTTGTCGGCCTGTCGGTCGGCCTCGCCCAGCTCGTTGGTCTCATCACCGCCTGGTTCATCCTCCTGCCGCTGCTCACCGCCGCGCGGCCGATGCCGGGTGAGGTCGAGGCCTGGGCCGGCACCGTCTTCAGCCAGGACGTGCGCTTCTTCGGCGCGGGCGTTATCGGCGTCGCGGCGGTGTGGACGCTGGTGCGGATCGCGCGCCCGGTGATCGGCGGGATCGCCTCCGCGCTTGCCGCGAGCCGCGCGCGCCACGCCGGCGAAGTGCTGGCGCTTGAGGAGCAGGACCTGCCGATCGGCGTCGTCGCGGGCGTGTCGCTCGCGCTACTGCTGCCGATCGCGTGGCTGTTGTGGAGCGTGGCCAGCACCGGCCCGATCGCCGGCTCGGCCGCCGTGCTGGTCGCTGGCGCACTGGTCTTCGTGGTCGTGATCGGGCTGATGATCGCCACCGTCACCGGCTATATGGCGGGCCTGATCGGCGCGTCCAACTCGCCCGTCTCGGGCATCGGCATCCTGTCGATTCTCGCCGCGTCTTTGCTGCTCGTCGGGCTGTTCGGGCGCGACCTGCCGCCGGACACCACCGCCGCGCTGGTTGCCTATGCGCTGATCGTCACCGGCCTCGTTTTCGGCATCGCGACCATCGCCAACGACAATCTGCAGGATCTGAAGACCGGCCAACTCGTCGGCGCCACCCCATGGAAACAGCAGGTGGCCTTGGTGATCGGCGTCATCTTCGGCTCGATCGTGGTGCCGCCCGTGCTCGATCTGCTCAACACCGCCTTTGGCTTCGCGGGCGCACCGGGCGCCGGGCCGAACGCGCTCGCCGCACCACAGGCGGGGCTGATCTCCTCGCTCGCCAAGGGCGTGCTCGGCGGCGATCTGAACTGGTCGATGCTGCGCTGGGGCGCGCTCGCCGGCCTGGGCTTCGTCGCGCTGGACGAGGCGCTCGGTAAGGCGGGGCGGATGCGCCTGCCGCCGCTCGCCGTCGGCATCGCCATCTATCTGCCGATGGCAGTCATCCTGCCGGTGGTGCTCGGCGCGCTGATCGGCGCGGCTTATGATCGCTGGGCCGATCGCACCGCCGATCCCGAACGCGCCCGCCGCATGGGCACGCTCACCGCCACCGGCATGATCGTCGGCGAAAGCCTGTGGGGCGTCGGCTTCGCGGGCATCGTCGCCGCCACCGGCAGCGATGCGCCGCTCGCCATCGTCGGCGAAGGCTTCGCACCCGTCGCCCTGATCGGCGGCACCGCGCTGTTCGCGGGCCTGATCGGCTGGCTCTACCGCGGCACCCGCCGCGCCGTCACATCAATGCCAGCAGCTTAGAAATTTCGACGAACGCAAAGCCGACCGAGCTGTCCGCGATGCCATAAGGCATGAACAATTTGTCGCCGTGCCGCATCGCCCCGCAGGTATAAACAACGTTCGGCACATAGCCTTCACGATCCTGATCGGCCGCGGCAAGGATCGGCTCGCGCGTCCGGCCGAGCACCTTGGAAGGATCGTTCTTGTCGAGCAGCGCCGCGCCGATCGAATATTTCCGCATCGCTCCGACGCCATGCGTCAGCAGCAGCCAGCCCTCGTCCACCTCGATCGGCGGGCCGCAATTGCCGATCTGCACCAGTTCCCAGGGGAAGGCGGGCGTCAGGATCAGCTCGCCATCATCCCAATGGTCGAGCCGGTCCGAACGCAGCAGATACAGGTTCTCGCCGTCCTGCCGCCCGATTGATAGATATTCGCCGTTCACCGGGCGCGGGAACAAGGCAATGCCCTTGTTGCGCGCGGCCGAGCCGGTCATCGGCACCAGATCGAACGCCCGGAAATCGCGCGTGCGCATCAACTCGGACTGGATCCTGGAGCCGTTATAGGCGGTATAGGTGCCCAGCCACTCGGTCGACCCGTCGTCATGGGTGAAGTGGACGAGGCGCAGATCCTCCAGCCCCTTGGCCTGCGCCTCGGTGATCGGGAAGATTACGGTGCCCGACAGCGTTGAATCGCGGTTGCGATGCACCGTCACCGGCCCGGTCGGCATTTCGGGGCCGTCGATGCCATGCGCGTCGGCAGCGGTGGCGAACGGCGGCTCCGGCGCCAGCTTCAGCTGGTTGTCGGCGGTGATGATGCCTTCACGGAAAGCGACCGAGGAAATGTGTCCCTCGCCAACCGCGCGGCAGCTCAGCACGATGCGCTGCGACCCCGGCGGCATGCCGGACTGGTCGAAATGCGGCACCGCGCTGGGATTGGTCAGCGCCGCCGCGGCATAGCTATATTCGTGGCAGAAGTAGGCGCCGATCAACTGACGCTTTTCCTCGTCGATATCGCCGTTCAGCCCGTGGATCTCGGCAATCTCTTGGTAGCGGGTCATGAACACGCGCCGCGTCTGCCAGTGGCGCGCCTCGAAATCCTTGAGCACCACGGCAAGCTGCTCGCCCGCCTCCTCGGCCGACATCGCGAGCACCGCGTCGATCATGCGCTGCGATCGGCTTTGCCCCTGCCCGTTGATCGCAGCGCTCGAGATATGGAACGGCCGCACGACAACGCGCGACGGATCGGCGGTCAGCCGCAGCCGGTGATTGAACAGGTCCAAGGAGAAGGCCTCGCGTTGCGGTCCGTTTTATCGACGCGCCAGAGCGGGTTATGCGACAGCGCGCCCCGTTCCTGCCACGCCTTGTGCAGACTTTGAAAGCCCCGAAATCGCGCAGCTCGACAATTGCAGCGCCAGGATCGATTCGGCGCCCTGGTTGCGATTGAGCCCGGTCGGCATCAGCCCGTCAAAACAGCCGCCATCCTGAACCGTGGCAAGCGGCAGATCGAGATCGTTCAGGCCGAGGTACCAGCCATAGGCCCGCTCCGCCTCGGCACGCCACTTCTCGTCGCCGGTCGCCGCATAAGCGGCAACGCACGCTTCAACCGTGGCTTGCGCCTCCAGCGGCTGCTGATCGAACGGCAGCGGCGGCGCGTAAGGGCGCCCAAAGCTTTCCGAGCCCACCGCGCGGAAACGCCCCTCGGGGCTCTTCTGCTGCTCGATGATCCATTCAAGCGTCTCGAGCCCGGTCTCCACCACATCGCGGCGAGCCAGCGCCTGCCCGGCGCGGATCAGAGCCTCGGGCAGGCGGGCGTTGTCATAGGCCAGCACTACCTCGAACCACACCCAATCGGGCCGGCGCGCGGTGTCTAGCAACGCTTTGTGTTCGTCTGGGAAACGGGTGAGGATCGAATGCGCCAGCTGATGCCCCGGCGATGCTTCCAGCATCGCCGCAGCGCCTAGCATCGCGAAGCTCTGCGCACGTGGACTGCCCAGCTCAAAGGCCAGGCTTGCCGTCATGTCGAACATCATCGTCGCCCAGTCGCGATGCTTGCGGCTGCGCGCGTCGCGGGCGGTGACGCCCAGCGACCATAGCGCGCGACCGTTCGAATCCTCCGACCCCGTCTCCTCGCACCAGGTGCGATCGAAGTTCATGAAGTTGCGGAAGCGGCGCTTGTCCGGGTTCCAGGCATATTGCACGAACGAGGCATAGACCGTGGTCCATTTGTCGCGTGTTGCGTCGTCCAGATCCTCCATCGCGCTCATCAGGATCAGCGCGCGGGCATTGTCGTCGATGCAATAGCCATGGCGGCGATCCGGCACCGAATAGATCGAATGCTGGAGCATGCCGGTGGAATCGCTCATCCGCTCGACCGCGGAAAGGTCGGGCTTCAGCGGCTTGACCGGCGCGGAGGACGCGATCCGTTGCGGGCGGGCATCAACGATCGCATTGATTTCGTTCATCGCTCGCTCCGCTACCCGTGACCAGGTCATCGTCCGTCCACGCTCATAGGCCCGCTGCGACAGGCGGGTGCGATTGCGCTCGCTGCCCAGCAGATCGTTGATCTCACGCGCAAAGGCCGCGACGTCACGGAAATCGACCAGCACGCCATGGCCATCCGCCAGAATCTCGGTGGCATGCACATAAGGCGTTGAGATCACCGCCTTGCCGACGCCCACCGCATAGGACAGCGTCCCGCTCGTGATCTGCGCGGGGTTCAGATACGGCGTGACGTAGAGATCAGCCGCCTGCAGATAGTCGATCAACTCGTCCTGCTCGACGAAGGCGTCGACAAAGAGGACGTTCTTCTCGATCCCCTTTTCGCGCACCAGCGCATTCAGGCTGTCGCGATACTTCTCGCCTTCATGCGCCACCAGGTTGGGGTGAGTCGCGCCCAGCACGACGTACATCGCTTCGGGATGCTGTTCGACCACGCTCGGCATCGCTTCGATGACGGTCTCGATCCCCTTGCCCGGCGCCAACAGGCCGAACGTCAGGATCACCTCGCGCCCGTCCCAGCCGAAGCGCGGCTTGAACGCTGCCGGATCGGCAAACTCGCGGTCCGGGACGCCGTGCGGAATGGTGACGATCGAGCGCGGGTTGGCGCCATGGACACGCGTCAGGATCTCGCGCCCGCGCTCGGCCATCACGATGATCTTGGCGGCGCGGCGCAACAGGCCTTCCATGACCGACCGCTCGTCCGCGCTCGGCTTTTCCAGCACGGTATGAAGCGTCACGATCAGCGGCAGCGTGGTGCGATCGAGCAGCGCCAGGATATGCTCGCCCGCCGCGCCGCCATAGATGCCATATTCGTGCTGCACCCAGATCGCCTGCGCGCCCGATGCCTCGATCGTGCGCGCGGTTTCCAGATAGGCCGAACGGTCGTTCTGCGGGATCGTGCCGGTCACCTCCGGCGGATAATCGTAGCGGCCGGGGTGATCGTCCATCGCATAGACGTCAACCGCCAGGTCCGGAAAGCGACTGATCAAGGCGTTGTACGTATCGGTCGTGAACGTGGCCAACCCACATTTGCGCGGCAGGAAATTGCCGATCAGCGCAATGCGCTTGATGCTGTCCGATGCGACCGCCTGGTTCATCCTCTGATGCCTTCGCTGATGATAAAGATCGCCTTGTTCACAGGGCGTTCAGCCCACATAACGGGCAGAAAGCGGCTTGGTTGCGTGATCTGCTGCAATGCAATGCGAAAGCCGCGTTTGATCGAGATCAACCGCGTCCGCGGTACGATGGAACGCCCTGGTCGGGCACCCACAGGTCCGCCGGTGGCGCGCCAGTTTGCCAGAATACGTCGATCGGAATGCCGCCGCGCGGATACCAATAGCCGCCGATGCGCAGCCATAGCGGCTTCATCTCCGCCACCAGCCGCTCGCCGATGCCGACGGTGCAATCCTCATGGAACGCCGCATGATTGCGGAAGCTGCCCAGGAACAGCTTCAGCGACTTGGATTCGACGATCGTCTCGCCCGGCACATAGTCGATCACGATATGCGCGAAATCCGGCTGGCCGGTCACCGGGCAAAGCGACGTGAACTCCGGCGACACGAACCGCACTAGGTAATTGCGGCCGATCCGCGGATTGGGAACATAGTCGAGCACCGCTTCTTCCGGCGTGGTGGGAAGCGGGCTGGTCTTGCCGAGATGAAGTGTCATGCCCGCCAGATAGGGGCGCGGGTGCGATCATGCCAGTTCGCGCGCGCCGCTTCGACAAACCGCTGCCGGCGGCTAAGACAAGGGCCATGGAAACGCTTGCCTCGACCGAATGGCTCGCCGACGAACTCGGTGCACGTGATCTCAGGATCGCCGACTGCAGCTGGTTCCTGCCTGGCGAACCCCGCAACGCGCGCGCGGAATATGACACGGCGCACATCCCCGGTGCCGTCTTCCTCGACCTCGCCGAGATCGCCGCCACCGACACCGATCTGCCGATGATGCTCCCCGGCCCGGAGAAATTCGCCAGCCGCATGGGCAAGCTCGGTCTCGGCGACGGCACGCGCATCGTCCTGTACGACGATTCGCCCCACCACACCGCCGCGCGCGGCTGGGCGATGCTGCGCAGCTTCGGCATCAGCGACGTGGCGATCCTTGACGGCGGCCTGGAGAAATGGCGCGCCGAGGGCCGCCCGCTCTCCGCCTACACGGAAACGCCCAAGCCCCGCCACATCACCCCCCGCACCCACGGCGCCGGCATCCGCAATCTCGCGCAGATGCAGGCGGCGGTCGCCAGCGGCAGCGAGCAGATCGTCGACGCCCGCTCCCCCAGCCGCTTCGCCGGCGCCGAGCCCGAGCCGCGCCCCGGCGTCACGCCCGGCCACATCCCCGGCTCGACCAACCTTTACTACGCCCGCTTCTTCAACGCCGACGGCACATGGAAGCGCGCCGACGCCCTGCGCGCGCTGTTCGACGAAGCCGGCATCGACCTCGACCGCCCGACGGTCGCCACTTGCGGCTCGGGCGTCACCGCCGCGGTGATCGCCTTCGCCGCGCAGCTGCTCGGCCGCGAGGTGCCGATCTACGATGGCAGCTGGGCCGAATGGGGCGCCCACCCCGCTACTGCCAAGGAAACCGGCGCATGAGCGAAGACCGCACAATCGCCGACGCCACCCGCGTCGTCACCGCCGGCCGCCGCCCCGAATGGACCCAAGGCATCGTCAACCCGCCCGTCTGGCGTGCCTCGACCCACCTCTACGGCTCGGTCGCCGAACTCCGGGCGAACGGCGCCCGCGACACCCACCACCGGCTGTTCTACGGCCGTCGCGGCGGCCCCACGCAATGGAGCCTCGCCGACGCGCTAACCGAGCTCGAACCCGGCGCCGAGGCGACCTTCCTGTACCCCTCCGGCGTCGCCGCGATCGCCGCCGCCCTGCTCTCGGTCCTTTCGCCCGGCGACGAACTGCTCGTCCCCGACACGGCCTATGATCCCACGCGATCAATGACCACCGGGCTCCTGAAACGCTTCGGCATCACCACCCGCTTCTACGATCCGCTGATCGGCGGAGGCATCGTCGATCTGATCGCCGACACCACCCGCGCGATCTTCATGGAGAGCCCCGGCAGCCTCACCTTCGAGGTGCAGGACGTCCCCGCGATCGTCGCCGCCGCCAAGGCCCGAGGCGTCACCACGATCCTCGACAACACCTGGGCCACCCCCCTCTTCTTCCGCGCGATCGAGCACGGCGTCGATCTCACGATCCTCGCCTGCACCAAATATGTCGTGGGGCATTCGGACGTGATGCTCGGCAGCGTCACCGCCGCCCCGTCGCACTGGCGCAAACTGCGCGAAACCAGCTTTCAGCTCGGTCAGGTCGCCAGCCCTGACGACGCCTGGCTCGGCGCGCGCGGCCTGCGCACCATGGCCGTCCGCCTTGCGCAACATCAGGCGAGCGCACTGCAGATCGCCCGCTGGCTAGACACCCGCCCCGAAGTGGCCCGCGTCCTCCATCCCGCGCTCCCCTCCTGCCCCGGCCACGAGACGTTCGCGCGCGATTTCACCGGCTCAAGCGGCCTGTTCTCCTTCGTCCTCGACGGCGGCGACGAGGCCTCACGCGCCGCGCTGATCGACAGCCTGCACCATTTCGGCATCGGTTATTCCTGGGGCGGCTTCGAAAGCCTCGTCACCCCTGTCGATCCCGAACGTCACCGCACCGCCACCACGCCCGACTTCCCCGGCCCGCTCGTCCGCCTGCAGATCGGCCTGGAAGATCCCGGCGACCTGATCGCCGATCTCGCCCAGGCGCTCGACCGCTTCCGCGAGGCACGCGGGTGAATTCGCTCGAAACCTGGCTCGACATGAACGGCCTCGCTTTGCCTTCGCGCTTCGATGCGCTGGAGGCGGCGATCGCCGGCGCGCTGATGATCGTCGCGCTGGCCTGCGGCGTGTTCGCCGGCCGCAAGTTCGGCCCCACCGCCGCCGAGCTATGGAAGACGCATGTCGCCCATCATGGCGAGGGATTGTGGGAGCGAATGCCCGCGATCATCCGACACGGCACCGCCGCGCTGATCGCTGCGATCGTCATGGCGGCTTATGGTTGGTCGACTTGGGGTGGCCTCCCGATCGGCATCGCGCTGGGCAGCGCGGCCGCACTGACCGGGCACCAGGTGCTGCGCGGGCTCGGCATGCCGCGCTGGGCCGGCTGGCTCGTCGCCGTCGTCCTGTTCGTCGCACTGTTCAGCCGCGCGGTCGGCGGCCTGGACGCAATCACGTCGACGCTCGACGGCGTCGGCGTCGACATCGGTCGCCGCCGGCTGTCGCTGCTCGCGATCATCACCGCCCTGCTCGTCATTGTCGTCATCGTTGCGGTGGTCCGCCTTGCGAACCGAGTCGTCAGCCATGCAATCAGCCGCACCCAAACGCTCGATGCGACGCAGAAGCTGCTCGGCCAGAAACTCGCCACGATCGCCATCGTGGTCGCTGCCTTTTTCTTCTCGATTGATCTGCTCGGCATCGATCTCACCGCCTTTGCCGTCTTCTCCGGCGCGCTCGGCCTCGCGGTCGGCTTCGGCCTGCAAAAGACCGTCGGCAATCTGATCGCGGGCATCATCCTGCTGATGGATCGCTCGATCAAGCCGGGCGACGTGATCGTGGTGGGCGACAGCTTCGGCTGGGTGAACAAGATCGGCGTGCGCGCCGTCAGCGTCATCACCCGCGACGGCAAGGAGCATCTGATTCCCAACGAGAATCTGATGACTCAGGAGGTGGAGAACTGGTCCTTCTCCGATCGCAACGTCCGCGTCCGCATCCCCGTCGCGGTCAGCTACGATTGCGATCTCAGGCTCGCGCAGGAATTGATGTTCGCCGCCGCCAAGGAGTCCCCGCGCGTCCTTTCCAGCCCCAAGCCCAATGTCTGGCTGACCGCATTCGGCAATGACGGCGTCGAGCATGAGATCCTCGCCTGGATCAGCGACCCCGAAAGCGGTGTCGGCAACGTCCGCTCCGACGTGCTCAACCGCTTGTGGTGGAAGTTCAAGGAAGCCGGTATCGCCATCCCGTTCGCGCAGCGCGACATCTACGTTAAGGAATGGCCGCGCGGGCCGTTGACGGTGGGTGGCGATGGTTCGCCAGAAGCGTCCACCGCCTGACCCACGGCTGATCGTCGGGAACGCGCGCCACCCACCCGTCACCCCGGCCCCGTGCCGGCTCCGCTCCTCCGCAAACCCAAGAGTGCGCGGCCAGGTGGATGCCGGGACAAGCCCGGCATGACGAAATAGGCTAAGGCAACCGCAGCCTACTCGGCCCCCAAACCCCTCACTTCGGCGCGTTCGCCCGAGCGTCCTGCCCGTCGCCTTCCGGCGCCGCGATGATGTCGCGGGTGGTCTGTCCCTTGTCGACCACGTTGGTCTGCGGATCGCCGACCGACGAACGGATGCCGGCATCCGCCGAATCCTCGCCAGCCGCCTGAAGCGCCGCGGTCTCGCTCGCGCTGCGCGGCGCGCTGCCGAACAGCGCCTCCAGCGTCTGGGCCTGTGCGGCGCCGGCGGACTGCACGCGCGCGGCGCCCGGCGTCGGCGGCACCAAGGCGAAATCGGGCGGGATGATCAGCGACGGCTGGCGCGCCACCGCGAATTCGTCCGGCCGGTCGCGGTTCAGGCCGTTGCTCGCGCATCCGGCCAGCAGCACCGCCGACGCCGCGAGCGCCGCACCCACGAACTTACGCATTCACATTCTCCGTCATTCGCGCCGGCTTATCGCGGATCAGCAGCGCGCGCACCAGCAGAATGAGCACGCCCACCGTGATCGCGGCATCGGCCACGTTGAACACCAGAAACGGCCGCCATTCGCCGAAGTGCAAGTCCGCGAAATCGACGACATAGCCCAGCCGCACACGATCCAGGATGTTGCCGATCGCCCCGCCCAGCACCAGGCCAAGCGCGATCTTGTCCGCGCCCTTTTCCTCGCGCCACATCCAGAAGGTGACGGCAACCGCGATCGCAGCGGTCATCGCCACCAGTGCCCAGCGCGCCACATCGCTTTCCGCGCGCAGCAGCCCAAGGCTAACCCCCATGTTCTGCACGAACCTGAGATCGAAGAACGACACCACTTCACGCGATGCGCCGAGAAAGTTGATACCCAGCGGCCCGGTGACGATCCACTTGGTCAACTGATCGATTACGAACACCGCGCCCGCGACGATCAGCCCGATGATGGGCGTGCGGCGGGTCACGCCGCCACCTCTTCGCCCACGACGGACTCACAGCGCGCGCACAAGCCATTGTCTTCGGCCACTTCGGGCAGCAACCGCCAGCAGCGGCCGCATTTGTGATAGTCGGTCCGGCTCACCGTCACCGTATCGCCCGCCGACACCTTCGCCACGATGAACGCCTCCGCCAGTTCCGCTTCGGGCAGCGGCGCCTCTGTCACCGTCACTTCGGCTTCCAGGCTGGAGCGCACGACCTTCTCGCGCCGCAACGGCTCGATCGCCTCGGTCACCCGCTCGCGAAGCCCGCGCACCGCGAGCCAGCGCGCGCTGACATCCTCACCCGCTTCCGCCGGCAGCTCGGGCCAGTCGAGGAAATGCACCGAGGTGTCCTCACCCGGGAAGCGTGCCTGCCACACCTCTTCTGCGGTGAACACCAGCACCGGCGCCGCCCACCGCGTCATCGCGTGGAACAGCACGTCCAGCATCGTGCGATACGCCCGCCGCTTCACGTCGCCGGCCGCGTCGCAATAGAGCGAATCCTTGCGGATATCGAAGAAGAACGCCGACAGATCCTCATTGGCGAAATCGGTCAGCAACCGGACATAGCCGTTGAAATCGAACGCCTCGATCGCGGTCTTCAACTGCTTGTCGAGCGCATGGACGAGGTGGAGCATGTACCGCTCCAGCTCGGGCCATTCGCCCACCGGCAGCCGCTCCGCCTCCTCGAACCCGTCGAGCGCGCCGAGTAGGTAACGGAACGTGTTGCGCAGCTTGCGATACTGGTCCGCCACTCCGGCGAGGATCTCCTTGCCGATGCGGTGATCCTCGGTGAAATCCACCGACAGCGCCCACAGCCGCAGGATATCCGCGCCATAATCGCGCATCAGATCAAGCGGATTGATCGTGTTTCCAAGCGACTTGGACATCTTCATGCCCTTGGCGTCCATCGTGAAGCCGTGCGTCAGCACCGCATCATAAGGCGCCCGCCCGCGCGTCCCGCAGCTTTCCAGCAGCGATGACTGGAACCAGCCGCGATGCTGGTCCGATCCCTCGAGATAAAGGTCCGCCGGCCACGACAGCTCCGGCCAGCGCCCGCTCTCCAGCACGAAGGCGTGGGTGCAGCCCGAATCGAACCACACGTCGAGGATGTCGGTAACCCGCTCGTAATCGGCGGGATCACGCTCCGGCCCCAGCAGCGCCGGCATCGCCGCCTCGCTCCACGCATCCACGCCGCTTTCCCTGAACGCCGCCACGATCCGCGCATTCACCTGCGCATCGACCAGCGGCAGCCCCGTCCGACGATCGACGAACAAGGCGATCGGCACACCCCAGGCGCGCTGGCGCGAGATCACCCAGTCCGGCCGCCCCTCGACCATCGCGCCAATGCGATTACGCCCCTTCTCCGGCACGAATCGCGTCGCCGCAATCGCGGCCATCGCGCGGTTACGAAGCGTGTCTCCTTCTTCTCCCCTCCCGCTTGCGGGAGGGGTCGGGGGAGGGCTTGTCGAGACGGCAGCGTCCGCGGACACGCCCTCCCCTAGCCCCTCCCGCAAGCGGGAGGGGGACTGGATCGGCTTGTCCACCGCAATGAACCACTGCGGCGTACACCGGAAGATCACCTTCGCCTTCGACCGCCACGAATGCGGATAGCTATGCTTGAAGTCGTCGCTCGCCGCGACCAGCGCGCCAGCTTCGCGCAGATCCGCACAGATCGGCCCATCGCTCGCCACGAACTTCTTGTTGATAACGCTCCCCTGCCCGCCGAGCCACGCCCAGTCCGCGCGGTACATGCCCGCGGCATCGACGGCGAACACCGGTTCGATCCCGTTCGCCTTGCACAAAGCGAAATCGTCCTCGCCATGGTCGGGCGCCATGTGAACCAGCCCGGTGCCCGCATCGGTGGTGACGAAAGCGCCCGCCAGCAACGGCCGCGGCCGCGCGAAGAAATCGCCCAGCGCGTGCATCGGATGTCGCGCCACCGCGCCCGCCAGCTTGTCGCCGGTAAACGCCGCCAGCACCGTCACCGTGCCCGCCGCATCGCCGATCTTCACCACCACGGGATGCCCGATCCGCGCGCCGAAGCTCTCCAGCAGATCGCGCGCCACCAGCAAGGTGCGTGGCCCTTCCGCCATGTCGTCGAACCGCGCGAGGACGTATTCGACCTCCGGCCCGTACGCCAACGCCTGGTTCACCGGAATCGTCCACGGCGTCGTGGTCCAGATCACCGCATGCGCACCGACCAGCTCGGGCAGGAGCGGCGCCTCTACGATCTCGAACGCGACGTCGATCTGAGTCGACACCACATCCTCATATTCCACCTCGGCCTCGGCCAGCGCAGTCTTTTCCACCGGGCTCCACATCACCGGCTTGGCGCCGCGATACAGCTGTCCCGTCTCGGCGAACTTCATCAACTCGGCAACGATCGTCGCCTCCGCCGCAAAGTCCATGGTGAGGTACGGCTTGTCCCAATCACCGTTGATGCCCAGCCGCTTCAGCTGCTCGCGCTGCGTGTTCACCCAGCCTTGCGCATAGGCGCGGCATTCGGCGCGGAATTCCTCCGCGGGCACCTCGTCCTTGTTGCGCTTCTTTTTCCGATATTCCTCCTCGACCTTCCACTCGATCGGCAGGCCGTGGCAGTCCCAGCCGGGCACGTAGGGCGCGTTCTTCCCCAGCAAAGTCTGGGTGCGCACCACCATGTCCTTCAGGATGTGGTTCAGCGCATGGCCGATATGCATATCGCCATTGGCATAGGGCGGGCCGTCGTGGAGGATGAACTTGGGCCGATCGGCGCGCTGTTCGCGCAGCCGCTGGTACAGCCCCAGCTTCTGCCAGCGCTCCAGAATCGCCGGCTCTTTCTGCGGCAGCCCCGCCTTCATCGGAAAGTCGGTCTTCGGCAGGAAGACGGTGTCGCGCCAATCCTTGGTTTCGGAAGCGGGCGCTGCGGGGGGAGTGTCGTCGGCCATAGAGCGCCGCGCATTAGCGCGCCTCGCGAGGCAAAACAAACGCCGTAGCCAAGCAAGCTACGTCACCCCGGACTTGATCCGGGGTCCCGCTTCTTCTTCTGGCCACGGGCAAGGCAGCGGGACCCCGAGTCGAGCCCAGGGTGACGAAGCAACGTCAGCGCGCCAGCACTACCCGCGCCCGCTCGCAATCCCGCTCCATCTGCGCCTTGAGCGCCTCCAGCGTGTCGAACTTCGCTTCCGGCCGCAGATAGTCGATCAGCGCCACCTCGATCACCTGGCCGTAGAGATCCTCGGAAAAATCGAACAGATACGGCTCCAGCAATTCCTTGGGCGGGTCGAAGCTCGGTCGGATGCCCAGGTTCGCCGCCCCGTCCACCACCCGCCCATCGGCCAGGGTCACGCGCACCGCATAGATGCCGTACGCCGGCCGGAGGTAATTGCCGAGATCGACGTTCGCAGTGGGATAACCGATCTCGCGCCCCAGCTTGTCGCCATGCCGCACCTCGCCCGCGATCGCGAACGGCCGGGTCAGCAGCGCCGCGGCATCGCGCGGCCGCCCGTCGCGCAGCGCAGCGCGGATGCGCGTGGAGGAAACGGTCTCACCGCCCAGCTCCACCGCCCCTACCGTGTCGGTCGAAAAGCCATGCGCCCGCCCGAGCATACCCAGCCCCGCGACGCTGCCCGAACGGCCCTTGCCGAAGGTGAAATCCTCGCCCGTCACCACGCCTGCGACGCCCAGCTGCCCCAGCAGCCGCTCATGAACGAACGCCTCGCTCGACAAGTCCGCCATGGTTTCGTCAAAGGCGAGCACCAGCACCGCATCCACGCCCGCCGCGCGCATCAGGGCGGCGCGCTGCTCCAGCGTGGAGAGGCGGAACCACGGCGTGTTCGGCTTGAAATAGCGCATCGGATGCGGATCGAACGTCGCCACCAGCGCCGGGCGCCCTTCCGCACGGGCCCGCTCGACCGCCCGGCCCACCACCGCCTGATGCCCGAGGTGAAAGCCGTCGAAATTGCCCAGCGCGACGATGCCGCCGCGAAGATCCTCGGGCAGCGTCGCGCTACCGTCCAGCCGAATGATCCCGTGCTGCTCCATGCAACGGCGCATAGCCGCGCCCGTCCGCACACACCAGTGTCGGCGCGGTCCCGTTCAGCGATGCAGGGTCACGAAGCTGTACGCCGGGCGATCACCCTCTGCCGCATGATCCTCCCGGAACACCTCGTGCCAGCCGGTGAACGCCGGCACGACCGTGTCTCCAGCCGGCGCGGCATGAACCTCGGTCAGTTCCACCCGGTCGGCGCGGTCGAGAAACAGCGCGAACACCTCGGCCCCGCCGATCACCGCCGCATCCGCGCCGCCCCCCACATCGGCCAACGCCAGCGCTGCGTCCGGCGTGTGCGCCACCTCCGCGCCCGTCGCCGCCCAGCCGCGATCGCGCGTCAGGACAATGTGGCGCCGCCCCGGCAGCGGCGCGGGAAAGCTCTCAAACGTCCGTCGCCCCATGATCATCGGTCGACCCAGCGTCTGTGCCTTGAAGCGCTTCAAGTCCGCCGGCAAATGCCATGGCAGCCCGCCGTCGCGCCCGATCACACCGTTGCTGGCCCGCGCGAGATGAAAGCTGATCGTCATCGCGTCGCGATAGCAGCCGAAACGGTGGCAACGCCACCGGCGCAGGCCGGGGGTGCCCCCGCCTGCAACAGCCAAGCCGCCAAAGTGGCCGTGGTAATGGTGACAAGATAGTCCCGCATGGCGCTCTCTCCCTATCGACTACGGTTGTAGTCGTCAACGCTGAACGCCGGATGAACTCGCCGAACTCCGACCACGTCGGTCGGGCCGCAGCCTCACCAGCGACATCCGATGCGGATCATGTTCCCCGCCGGCCGCCTCGACGCCCGAACGACAAACAGGCACTCCGGGCACGCAGATCACATCCAGAAAGAGTGTCATGCCCAGCATCCAAGGATTGGCGCGCCGGACGTATAACGGGTTCAACAAGGGGCTGGCGCGCGTCGTCATCCCGCGCCTTCTGGCAGAGCCGGGCAAGAGCCTCGCGCTGCGCGCCCTGGGCGAAGGCGCCGGCGCCTGGACCGTCCCTGCGTCGCTGATCACGCCGGATTGGATCTGCTATTGCGTCGGCGTCGGGCTGGACGCGACGTTCGATATGGACCTGGCCGAACAATGCGGCGCTCAGGTCATCAGCTTCGATCCAACGCCTCGCGCCGTCGCCTATATGGAAGGGCTGGCGCACCGGCGCCCCAACCACCGGTTCGAACCGGTGGCGGTGTGGAACAGCAACACCACCCTGCAATTCTACGCGCCGATGAACAACAACCACGTCAATCTTTCCACACGCGACATTCACGCCACCGGAAAGTACGTGCTGGTTCCCGCCGAAACCCTGCCCTCGATCATGGCCCGCCTCGGGCATGACCGGATCGATCTGCTCAAGATCGATATCGAGGGATCATGGGACATCGTGATCGCCGATCTCGCGGAACGGCGGATCGCGCCCAAGGTGCTTTGCGTCGAGTTCGACACCCCCACCTCCCCGGCCAAGGTGCGCCGCGCGGTCCGCTCGCTCGCCGGCCTCGGCCTCAGGCCGATCTACCAGCAACGCGACAACGTCCTGTTCGTGCGCGACGATCTGCTTCGGTAATCGGCCCGCTCGCACAAAAAAAGGGGCCGCCGAAGCGACCCCCCTCTCTCATTCCATCGATCGATGCGATCAGTACTTCACGTTGACGCCGGCGTAGAAATACCGGCCGGTCACCGGGAAGATCGAGCTGACGTTCGCGTCGCCCGAACCGGTGCCGGTCAGGCCATATGGCGGCAGCTGATCACCGATATTGTCCACACCGAAGTACAGGCGGAACTGGTCGTTCGCGCGGATGCCGAACTGGACATCGTGGATGAACACGTCGGGGTAGTAGAGGAACGGGTTGCGATCCGCGTTCGTCGGCGGACGGTCCTGCTCGGTGTGCTGGACGTTCCACGCGTCGATCGACTGCTTGCCGATATACTGGCTGGTCAGCGCGATATCGAACGGCCCCGCCTGCAGGTTAGCCGACAGCAGGCCGCGCCACTCGGGATCGCCCAGCGTGCTCTTGAAGCGGGTGTAGCGATCCGGATCGTTCAGGAAGGTGAAACGATTGCGCGTCGCCAGCCAGCTCGCCACCGCGCGCAGGTTCAGCTTGATGTCGGGCGTGAACTCATGCGTGTAGGCGGCGGCCGCATCGATGCCGCTCGTCTTCAGGCTCGCATAGTTGAACGGGCTGTTGGTGAAGCCGTTGCCGACGATCCCGACGTTGAAATCGGGGAAACCGGCAAAGCGGCGGCCCTGCTGGCCCGCAAAGGTATAGTCCGCGATGCCATCGGCCGAGCGACGACGATTGACCAGCGGACAGAACTGGTTGTTCAGCCCGACCGGATCGTCATAGCAACGGTTGACCAGCTGCTGCGGCGAAATCACGTCGATCGCATTGTTGATGCGGATGTTGTAATAATCGACCGTCAGCGAGAAGCCGGGCAGGAAGCGCGGCTGCAGCACCGCACCGACCGTGAAGCTGTAGCTGGTTTCCGGCTCCAGCAGCGAATTGCCGCCATTGGTGCCCAGGATGCCCGAGGTCGGCGCATTGGTCCACGGGCGCACCGTGCCATCCGGCAGGGTGATCGTGGTCGGCACGCCGGCCGCAGCGCAATTGCGAGCGCGGTTCGGATCCTGGTTGATCACGTCCTGGCTGCACGGATCGATGAAGTTGTTGGCGAACGTCTGGCTGGTGCCACCGTACAGGTCGTCCAGGTTCGGTGCGCGCACCGACTTGCCGTAGTTCACGCGGAAACGAATGTCTGGGATCGGCGCAAAGACGCCGCCCGCGTTCCACGTGTACACGGGATCGCTGAGGAAGTTGTACTTCGACACGCGGCCGTTGCCTTCCAGCGACAGCTCGTGAACGAACGGCAGGTCCGCCAGCAGCGGGATGCGCAACTCGCCGAACGCTTCAAACACGCTCGTCGCGGGCCCATTGCTGTCCTGAATGGCGTTCAGGAAGGTGTTGGACTGGCCCGGCGCATATTCACCCTTGGTGAATTCGTCATAACCCGAGAAGAAATCCTCACGGCGATATTCGGCACCGAACGCCACCTGCACGGGGCCACCCGGCAGGCTGAACCAGTCGGCGGAATTACCGCTGACATAGTAAAGCGCGTTGAACTGCTCCGCCCATTGCTTGCGCGATGAGTCAGCCAGCACATAGGCGATACCATCCGGCGTCGTCTGCGGGGCACCTTCGCCGAACAGGTTGATCGGGCGGCAGGCCGGATCGTCGTTGGCGGTGCTTGCATCGGCGTTCACGGCGCAGACGATCTGCCCAGCCGCGTTGCGCACGGCATTGGTCGCGCGATTGAACCGCTGCACGGCAATGTTGCCGCCGGTTTCGTAATAGGTTTCGGTGCGGCCGTAGTTGACCGACGCCTCATACTTCCAGTTGCCGCTGTCGACCAGGTCGCCACGCGCACCAGCCACGAAGCGATAGGTTTCGCGCTTGTGATCCTCGGCACGGGTGCCGATGTCGTTGTTGAAGCGGAAGAAGTTGAAGTTGGTCGCGCCTGCCGGCAGGATGCCCCTCAGCGTCGCGCGCGCTTGGTCGGTCAGGAACGCATTGTTAAGCGAGAAGGCCGGGGACAGGCGACCGTTGACGAAGGTCGGCTGCGTCGAGGTCTGGTTCGCGGTGATGCGGACGTACTTCGCCTCGAAGAACGGCTGGAACGCATCCGATACGTCGTAATGACCCATCAGGTTGAAGTTGGCGCGCTCCAGGCCCGGCAGCAGCATCGCGCCCTCGACGCCCGAAGCCGAACGTCCGCCGAACACGCCGCCACCGACGTTGCGATTGTCGATCGCCGGAATGTCACGCACCAACGAGCCATCCTGAAGGAAGGCGTAGTTGTTCGACAGGAGACCGCCCGTCGGCGACGACTGGCCGGTGCAGACCGCGGCGCGCAGCGCTGCGTTGGTGGCGCTCGCCGCGGGGCAGGACGTGATCACCATGCCGCCCAGCGAGATGATGCCGAACGTGTTGCCCGGGCCGCCCGGGAAATAGGAACGGTCAGGGACACCGTTGCCGGCAGGCGGCTCGTTGCGGGCGCTGCCATCCGGGTTCACAAAGGTCGTGCGCTCGGTCTGATAGAAGCCTGGCACGCCGGTATAGGCGCCGGTCTGCTCGTTGCGCTGTGCGAAATACAGCGGCTCCGACTTGGCATATTCCGCCGCAAAGGTGATGTTGCCGCGGCCTTCCGCGAAATTCTTGCCCCAAACGATGCTGCCCAGGTACGAGCCGCGATCGCCGCGATCGGAGATGCCGCCCTGCAGCCTCGCCGACAGGCCGTCGTAATCCTGCTTCAACACGAAATTGACGACGCCCGACACAGCGTCCGAACCATAAACGCCCGAATTGCCGCCGGTGACGACATCGACGCGCTCGATCAGGTCGTTGGGGATCGAGTTGGTGTCGACCAGGAAGCTGCCCGGATCGCCCGAGACATGGCGGCGGCCGTTGACCAGCACCAGCGTGCGATCGGTGCCCAGCCCGCGCAGGTCAAGCGCGCTAAGGCCGGCGGTGCCGATGCTCGCGGTGGAGTTTGCCTGGCTCAGCGTGGAGCGCAGCGCGGGAAGGCGGTTCAGCGTTTCGCCGATCGACACCTGGCCGACATTGTTCAACTGCGTTGCAGTGAACGTCGTTACGGGAATCGCGGTATCGAGGTTCGGCCGCGAGATGCGCGAGCCCGTGACGACGATGTCGTTGTCACCCGCACCGGCATTGGTCGCGCCAGCGACGTCGTTCGCGCTGGTGTCGGCGCTTGCGTCTGCCGTCGTATCGGTCGGCGCGGTTTGCGCCATCACCGCCGGCGCCAGCGCCCAGCTGCACGCGAGCGCTGTGGCGCTCAGCAAAGCATTGATTTTCATAAACCCTCTTTTTTGGCCTTTGTGCCCATTCATCCTACAGACAGCTTGCAGCCACCCCCATCAAGTTACTTATAGTTTCGCGCGCAACTTTTTGACGAGCCTGTTGCAACCATGTGACATTGTTGAGACTCATTCTCCCTGCGTAGCGAAACGAATTGTTCGGCGTCCAAACCCTCGTGATCGTCCCGCTTGCCGATCACCGCGTCCCAGGCCACGAGCGGTCCAGATGTTCGATGACGTTCCGGTCCGGGTCTGGCTCCTGCTCGCGATTGCGGCGATCGGCTATCAACCCGCCCTTTATGTGTTCCGGCACATCGCGCATGATCCTCGCCGACGCGACATCACCGCGCCGCCGGTGGATCTGTCGTGGCGCTCCCACCGCCAGCTAGCGATCAGCGGCTCGATCCTCGCCGGCTTGCTGGCCTTCGCGTTCTTCATCTTCACACCGGCGGCGGAACGGTTCGCGCGCTCCCCCAGCTTCATGCCACTGCTGCTTGGCGCGCTTGGCGTGCTCGCCCTCTTCACCGTGGTGAAGGCGATGGCCACCGGCAGCATCGAACCGATGATCCGCGGCCTCAGCAGCACCTACCGACGCGACGCTCACCCCAGACGCTTCTGGGCCTCCATGGGCTGGAACTCCGTAATTGGCGGCCTGATGCTGTGGATGGCGGTGACCACGATCTCATCGCAAAGCCGCGAGCGCTGCCTTGATTATGCCCAAGCGCTCACGCCGCAGGAGCGGCTGTCCGCCTGCGACGAGGCCCTGGCCCAATCCGATCTGTCGCGCGAGGACCGCAACGATCTGTACCGTAACCGCGGAATCGCCCGGCACGAGCTCGCCGACGCCGAGCAGGCAATCGACGATTACAACCGGGCGATCGACCTCGTTCCGGGGGACTCCTACGCCCTTCATAATCGCGGCCTGCTGTACTTGGCCGGTGGGCAATTTCAGTTCGCGCTTGAGGACTTCAGCCGATCGTTGCGGCTGCGGCCGGATAACAAAGACGGGTACGCAAATCGCGCCGAGGCCTATGTCGCAACCGGCGCCTTCAAGCAGGCGATCGCCGACCACAGCCGCGTTCTGGCCATTGATCCCAACGACGAATATGCGCTGGTCGGGCGCGGCATGGCCTATGTCTGGACCGATGATATCGCACGCGCGCGCCAGGACTTCGATCGCGCCCGCACCCTTCATCCCGCCAGCGTCGCCCTGCTCCGCGGCGAGGGCGTTTTGGCAGTCCATCTGAAGGATCTCGAAACCGCGCGCCGCAAGCTGCGCGAGGCCTATGACCGCGAACCCGACCATGTTTCGACCCTGTCGGCGCTTGCCGAGGTTCATGATCGCCTCGGCGATGCAGACAAGGCAAAACTGGCGCGCCAAAAGCTCGCGGCGCTTCGGCGAAACCAGCCGCGCTAGACGCCGCCCCACTCGCATCCCTGCACCACGCTTCCTACATCCCGGGTCTATCCTCCCGACCGGAACGGAAGTAGAACCTTAGGCATGCTGACCCACATTTCCGTCCGCGGCGCGCGCGAGCACAATCTCAAGGACGTGAGCGTCGATATCCCGCGCGATACGCTGACGGTGATCACCGGCCTGTCGGGCTCGGGCAAGTCGAGCCTCGCCTTCGACACCATCTACGCCGAGGGCCAGCGCCGCTACGTCGAGTCGCTCTCCGCCTATGCGCGCCAGTTCCTCGAGCTGATGCAGAAGCCCGACGTCGACCATATCGAGGGCCTCTCCCCCGCCATCTCGATCGAGCAGAAGACCACCAGCCGCAACCCGCGCTCGACGGTCGCGACGGTGACCGAGATCTACGATTACATGCGCCTCCTCTGGGCGCGCGTCGGCGTGCCCTATTCGCCCGTCACCGGGGAGCCGATCGCCGCGCAGACGGTGTCGCAGATGGTCGACCGAGTCATGGCGCTGCCCGAGGGCACGCGGCTGTACCTGCTCGCCCCCGTCGTGCGCGGCCGCAAGGGCGAATACCGCAAGGAGCTCGCCGAGTGGCAGAAGGCCGGCTTCACCCGCGTGCGCATCGATGGCGAGATCCACGAGATCGACGAAGCCCCCGCGCTCGACAAGAAGTACAAGCATGACATCGAGGTGGTGGTCGATCGCCTAGCGGTGAACCCCGATATCGCGACCCGCCTCGCCGACAGCTTCGAAACCGCGCTCAAGCTGGCGGACGGGCTGGCCTATGTCGATCTCGCCGACGGCGTCGTGCCCGGCCGCGAGGATGAGGCCGCATCCGGCGGCGCGATGAAGAACGCCGGCATTCCCGCCAACCGCATCGTCTTTTCCGAGAAGTTCGCCTGCCCCGTCAGCGGCTTCACCATCGCCGAGATCGAGCCGCGCCTGTTCTCCTTCAACGCCCCGCAAGGCGCCTGTCCGGCGTGCGACGGTCTCGGCGAAAAGCTGATCTTCGACGAAGACCTCGTCGTCCCCAACCACGCGCTCACCATCAAGAAGGGCGCCGTCGTCCCCTGGGCCAAGTCCAACCCGCCCTCCCCCTATTACATGCAGGTCCTCGGCAGCCTCGCGCGCGAGTTCGGCTTCAGCCTCGACACCCCCTGGTCCGATCTCCCGCCCGAGATCCACCAGACCATCCTCCACGGCACCCGCGGCAAGCCCGTCACCCTCACCTTCATCGACGGCAAGAAGAGCTACGACGTCAACAAGCCGTTCGAGGGCGTCATCGGCAACCTCAACCGCCGCATGCTCCAAACCGAATCCGCCTGGATGAAGGAGGAACTGAGCAAGTACCAAAGCTCGCAACCCTGCGAAGTCTGCAACGGCGCCCGCCTCAAGCCAGAGGCGCTGGCGGTCAAGGTCGCGATGCAGGACATCAGCCACGCCACCCATCTCTCGGTGGTCGACGCGCTCCAGTTCTTCACCGACCTCCCCCAGCACCTGAACCCGCAGCAGCGCGCCATTGCCGAGCGGATCCTCAAGGAAATCGTCGAGCGCCTCGGCTTCCTCAACAACGTCGGCCTCGATTACCTCAACCTAGACCGCACCTCCGGCACCCTCTCCGGCGGCGAGAGCCAGCGCATCCGCCTCGCCTCGCAGATCGGCAGCGGCCTGTCGGGCGTCCTCTACGTCCTCGACGAGCCCTCGATCGGCCTGCACCAGCGCGACAACGACATGCTGCTCGCCACGCTGCGCCGCCTGCGCGATCTCGGCAACACCGTGCTCGTCGTCGAGCATGACGAGGATGCGATCCGCACCGCCGATTACGTCATCGACATGGGCCCCGGCGCCGGCGTCCACGGCGGCCAGATCGTGGCGCAGGGCACGCTCAAGCAGCTCCTGAAATCCAAAACCAGCGTCACCGCCGATTACCTCAACGGCACCCGCGAAGTCCCCGTGCCGCCCAAGCGCCGCAAGGGCTCGGGCAAGAAGCTGACGGTCCACAACGCCACCGCCAACAACCTGACCGGCGTCACCGCGAGCGTGCCGCTCGGCACCTTCACCTGCATCACCGGCGTCTCCGGCTCGGGCAAGTCGAGCTTCACCATCGACACGCTCTACGCCGCCGCCGCGCGCCAGCTGAACGGCGCGCGCATCCTCGCCGGCAAGCACGACAAGGTCACCGGGCTCCAGCATCTCGACAAGGTGATCGACATCGACCAGTCGCCGATCGGCCGCACCCCGCGCTCGAACCCGGCGACATATACGGGCGCCTTCACCCAGATCCGCGACTGGTTCGCCGGCCTGCCCGAGGCGCAGGCGCGCGGCTACAAGCCCGGCCGCTTCTCGTTCAACGTCAAGGGCGGCCGGTGCGAGGCGTGCCAGGGCGACGGCCTGCTCAAGATCGAGATGCACTTCCTCCCCGACGTCTACGTCACCTGCGACGTGTGCCACGGCGCGCGCTACAATCGCGAAACGCTGGAGGTGAAGTTCAAGGGCCTCAGCATCGCCGACGTGCTCGACATGACGGTCGAGGACGCCGCGGAGTTCTTCAAGGCGGTGCCGCCGATCCGCGACAAGATGGCGATGCTGGTCGAGGTGGGCCTGGGCTACGTGAAGGTCGGCCAGCAGGCGACGACGCTCTCGGGCGGCGAGGCGCAGCGCGTCAAGCTCGCCAAGGAACTCGCCCGCCGCGCCACCGGCAACACGCTCTACATCCTCGACGAGCCCACCACCGGCCTCCACTTCGAGGACGTCCGCAAGCTCCTCGAAGTGCTCCACGCGCTGGTCGAGCAGGGCAACACGGTGGTGGTGATCGAACATAACCTGGACGTCATCAAGACCGCCGACTGGGTGCTCGACCTCGGCCCCGAAGGCGGCGTCAAGGGCGGCGAGATCGTCGCCGAAGGCACGCCGGAAGTGGTGGCGCAGGAGCCGCGGAGCTTTACGGGGAAGTATCTTGCGCCGTTGCTGGGGAAGCGCGAGGCTGTGGCGGCTGAGTAGTGTTAGATGCTCCTCGAGCTTGCCCGGAGAGGAGGACTAGCCGCGCAGCGGCAAGCCGCATCCTAGAAATCTGCACCTTCCTTTGACGCGTGTTTAGCCGACGTGCACAAAATCGGCGCAACGGTTGGAGATCATCCGATGGACTTGTCTGACGGGCGCCTGCTTAGCGCGGCGCACGTGCAAGTATCCTTGACGACAAGGTATATCTTCGGTTGTCTGTACGCATGAGCAAAAGCGACTTTACAGGAGACCGCAGCTTCAAGATAGCGCGTCGCTGAGTGATGCAACCCTATACGCGTCCGATAGCAGAGGCAGACCTCGCGTTCGCCGCAGAGAAGACATCGCAGAGGGTGCGGGTTTTCGTCGCGGGTCCGATTATCCGACGGGAATGGACCACAGACGAGTGGAGCAAGGCTCGCGCGTCAAGCAGACTCCGATTAGCTATAAAAGATTATATAGAGAGTCGCGGGCACGCAGTGATACTGGGAGAACATCGTGGCGTAAAGGAGATGGCGGATCAAGCGATCCCCTCAACGCCTAGCGCAGTAGTTTCAGAAACATTCCTTGCCGTAACACAGTGTCAGTGCGTCATTATGATCCCCGACAGTCCAGGTTCATTTTGCGAGCTTGGCGCCTGGGCCGGACATAAGGACGTAGCATCAAAGATGCTCATCCTTGCTGATCGTCAGTTTGAAGCTGAAACTAGTTATGTCAACCCGAGTGTTTTCGCCCTAGCCACAACGCTAGGCGCTTGGCTCCGCTGGGTGGATTACGCAGATCCCAGCACAGCTCTCCCAGAGGTAGATAAGTTTATCTCTTTATATCAAGAAAGATTGTTCATCCATAAGGTTATGCATGGCACAAGCGCTTAATCGTCACGCCATCGTAGTAATGGCGGTCAAGCTCGTTCAACCGGGCCGACTTGGTGACATTGTCGAAGGTGTCAAGCGGATCCTTACGGATGTTCCTGAGTACGCAGCGTTGAAGCACAGCGTTCACATTGAAATTGAAACACTTCGCAACAACAGCTTCCTGTGCCTCTACGAAGGACAGCGTTACATGCTTACCGATAAGGGTGAGCACTTTTTTCAACAAACAGGAATTTCTTATTTGATCGAGGCGAGAAGAATGCACTTGCTGAAGGAAACCCGGAAGCGTAATCGAGCGAGGCGGAGCGGCACTCGCGATAGGTCACTGTTGCAGTGATCGGAGGTAGTTTGGTCTGGGATAAACAGGCACGCATCTGGGGCGGCGTCCATCCGCGGACCGCAGCCACGGATGGACGCCGCCCCAGATGCGCGCTCAAAGCAACTACGGTTGGTAAATTGTGTCGCTCCGCACCTATCCATTGATCTCGCACCCTGCGTTTTTGAGCTTCATTGAGAGCTCAGAAAAACAGCTACGGCTCTTTGATCAACTTGATCCGTCTAGCGTCCCGTCACATTTCCCACGGATTGACCACCCCTTCGATATAGCGAAGTATATCGGCGTCAATCCGTTAATGATTCGGAGTCTCGCCACAGCACCTCAGAAGCATTATCGGTTGTTCGAAGTAAGAAAGCGCTCAGGAGGGATCAGGTTGATCTCCGCACCAAGGACCTTCTTAAAGGTGGTGCAGTGGTGGGTGCTTGATACCATTCTAGAGAACAGTTCTGATTTGCCGTTTGTCTACGGCTTTTCGCGTGGACGCAGTTTCATCGATAACGCCAAGGCCCATCAAGGGTGCAATCACCTCCTTAATGTTGACGTAAAGGATTTTTTTCCTTCCCTAAGTCACAGCAAGGTGCGCGACGTTTTTTGCGCTCTTGGGTATAGTTACAAAGTTTCTAATTTCATGGCAGATCTTTGCACTCTTGATGGCGCCTTGCCACAGGGCGCACCTACAAGCCCTAAGATTTCCAATATGATTCTCGCCGAATGTGACATTCATCTTCGTAATCTTGCACAGTCACACGGCGCGACCTACACTCGCTATGCTGATGACCTAACCTTTTCCTCTTATTCACGCATACCAGATAGCTTTGTTCAGCGCATCGAAGAGCACTTCTTGCCCCTCGGACTTCAATTGAATAAAGCTAAAACTAAATTCATGGGCACCAACCAAATGAAAGAGGTAACTGGCCTGGTTTTAGCGCGAGACGGTGTAGCACTGAATAGAAGGTATCTTAATGGCACTCGCGGGTGGTTTCATAGTATCAGTCAGTATCCAGAATTGTTTAAGGATCAGCTTGCACGGGTTCTAGGCACCATGAACCTTGTTCAGCAGGTAGGAGGACGTGGTAGCGATCGAATTCTACAACAGGGCAGAATGGCTGTGCTTTCACTCAAAGCGATCTCGCCTCCGAGACTCGAATGGGGTGCTGATTGAATTTCACCTCGCTTCTTACGACCGGTTGTAAACGCGAAAATGTAAGCCCCGCCGCGGCAAAGCCGCGTCGTCAGTCGGCGCTATAGCGCCGCTGGCCGGGCGCGCGCCGGTGCGCTCGTCTGTAGCTGCGCTACAGCCTCGCGGCGCGCGCTGTCCTACAACCCCCTTTTCGGTATAACTCCCCCGTCCGACGCAGCCAGCGAGAGGACGACACCGATGCATCACGCCATCATCCACGCCCCCATCAGCGACGCGCAGCAAGACGCCGTCCGCCACTGGCAATCGCTCCTCGACGCCGGCCTGATCGGCACCCGCCCCGATACGCCCCGGGACGTCGCCGCCAACCGCGCCGCCACCGACGCGCTGTTCCGCCGCATAGCGCACGATCGCCGACGGCTGGAAAGACTGCCGCTCGCCTGATCCGACAACAAACCTGTTGCCCGGCGAAGGCCGGGGCCAGTTGGAAAGGTCGCGGTAAGGGAACGCAGCGTCCGCCAAAGCGACGTCTCCCGACTGGGCCCCGGCCTTCGCCGGGGAACAAGAAAGAGCAAAGGGAGCCCACCCATGATCCCCCGCCAAGCCCTGTTCGATCC
>NZ_MPSB01000009.1 GCF_001981525.1 Sphingomonas jeddahensis
TTCACTCCAGCCTCGTGCTCACGCAGCACGCCTATGATCTGATCCTCGGTAAAACGGCCTCGCCGCATCGCTCGTCTCCATCTGACCAGCTAACTTACCAATGGCATGATTTCCGGGGAGCAGGTCATGACGAATGCGCGTGCCTTACCGAGTGAGGTCCGCAAGACCTCAGACCAGTTCTTCGGATGGCTCCGCGACTATGATGGCTGGAGAGGTCATTGGACGAATAATCCAGAAGGTTCGGTCGACGTGACCGAACTTAAGCTTTCCTCCCAGCCCTTCAGAATCGAGATCGATGATAGCGCGTCAGGTGAGATCGTCGGCACAATCGAGACTAGAGGCATCTGCGACAAGGTCCCTTACTTCGAAAGCCTCTTGGTGGACGGAAGCATCTCAAGTTCGAAGTGGGCCACAATCCGCGTCTTTAACTTTATCGGGGGCTATCGCCGCGAGTTCGCCGAACTACGTCTTGAGCGCGACGATCAGATCATGCGGGTAACGCCCCTAACTGACTTAGCCGGAACGTTCGCAGGAGAGAATCGTGTCGCGCTCGACCCAGAGGGGATTGGTGGCCCAGACAATCGAGAGGCGATCTGTCCAAATAAGGAAGAAGAATCCTTTGCACGCTTGTTGGAGAGGTCCGTAAAGTAACCTCTTAGCTCCGAAAGCGTCAGAGAAGCGGTGGCATTCATCTGATCCGGTTTCACCAAGTTGCAATTTTGATCGCCGGGAAGTGTCGGTTAGGTCGATTAAGCGACATGCCTACCAACCTGAGCGTAAACTTAATTGCGTGAGTGTGCGTTCTATCTTGAGAGCGCAGGCTGGGCGCCGACGGTCTAGCCAAAGCGATATTGGTTTGATGCGCTCGTCGTTTACGCGACGTCAAAGCAACGTTCAGACGTTTCTCGGTTGAGCACCGCCTCCGGTGCGCCATCGATCTAGCCAGGACCAGCCCGCCGCGGCAAAGCCGCGTCGTCGGACGGGTTCGGCGGGGCCGACCCGCCGGCCGTGCCGGGCGCTGCGCTTTGCGCATCGGCCCGCGGGGCGGGCCTGCGCCCGTCAGTACATATGCTGCCCGCCGTTGATGCTCAGCGTCGAGCCGGTGACGAAGCCGCCCTCCTCCGAGCACAGGAACGCCACGCCGCGCGCGATCTCGTTGGCCTGACCGAGGCGGCCGACCGGGATCTTGGCGACGATCTTGTCGAGCACGTCGGCGGGGACCGCGGCGACCATGTCGGTGTCGATATAGCCCGGCGCAATGGCGTTCACCGTCACGCCGGCGCGCGCGCCCTCCTGCGCCAGCGCCTTGGTGAAGCCGTGGATGCCGCTTTTCGCCGCGGCGTAATTGACCTGTCCGTATTGGCCCGCCTGGCCGTTGATCGAGCCGATGTTGACGATCCGGCCCCAGCCGCGCTCGCGCATGCCGGGGAACACCGCCTTGGCCATGTTGAAACACCCGCCAAGGTTGGTGTCCATGACCTCCTTCCACATCTGGTAGGTCATCTTCAGGATCGTGCCGTCGCGGGTGATGCCGGCATTGTTGACCAGCACGTCGACCGGGCCGAGCTCTTCCGTCACCTTCGCCACGCCGGCGAGGCACGCCTCATGATCGGCGACGTCCCATTTATACGCCTTGATCCCGGTGCGCTCGGTAAAGTCTGCCGCCTTGGCATCGTTGCCGGCATAATTGGCGGCGACGGTGAGGCCCATGTCCTCCAGCGCAAGGCTGATCGCCTCGCCGATCCCGCGCGTGCCGCCCGTGACGATCGCAACCCGTGCCATTCACCGCTCTCCCAGAGGATCAATCCATGGTAACGCTACGAAAGGCGCACCCAGCCTTCAAGCTCACGCGCCAGTAAGGTGCGTAACAAATCGATGCCGACGCGGCTGTCGTTCAGACAGGGCAAATAGGCGAAATGCGTGCCGCCGGCGGCGAGGAACGTTTCGCGCCCCCGGATCGCCAGTTCCTCCAGCGTCTCCAGGCAATCGGCGGAAAAACCGGGGGCGACAATCGCGATCTTGCGCACGCCCTTTGCCGGCAGTGCGGCGAGCACCACGTCGGTGGCGGGCTCCAGCCATTTGGCGCGACCGAAGCGCGACTGGAAGGTGATCGTCACCTCGCGCCCCATTGCTTCGCCGAGCAGGCGCGCCGTCTTCTGGCAGTGGCAATGATAGGGGTCGCCCAGCTGCAAGGTCCGCACCGGCATGCCGTGGAAGCTGGTGATCAAGGCGTCGGGGGTGAAATCGAGCGCGGCCAGGCTCTCCTCGACCGATGACGTGAGCGCCGCGATATAGGCGGGGTCGTCGTGATAGGGCGGGAGCGTGCGCACCGCGGGTTGCCAGCGCATCGTCGCCAGCCGGGCGAAAGCCTTGTCGTTGGCGGTGGCGGTCGTCGCGGCGGAATATTGCGGATAGAGCGGGGCGAGCAGGATGCGCTCGCAGCCGGCATCCTTCAGCGCCTGGATGCGGTCGCCGATCGCCGGGCGGCCGTAGCGCATGGCGTAGTCGACCGTGACGTCGGGGCCGAACGCGCCCTCCAGCGCCTTGGCCTGCGCCTTGGTGATCGCGGCGAGTGGGGAGCCGTCCTCGCGCCACACCTGGGCATAGGCATGCGCCGATTTCTTCGGCCGCGTCGTCAGCACCGCGCCACGCAGGATCGGTTGCCACACGAGCCGCGGGATCTCCACCACGCGCCGATCGGACAGGAATTCCGCGAGATAGCGGCGCACCGCGGGTGGATCGGGCGCATCGGGGGTGCCCAGGTTAATCAGCAGCACGCCGACGCGGCGCGGCGGGATCGGCGGGTGGTCGGCAGGCTTGTTCATCATGATCCAAACGGCAGGCTGCGCGGGCGGTTGCCGGCCGCGGCGGTGAGGGCATTGGCGATGGCGGGCGCGACGGCGGGCACGCCGAGGTCGCTGACGCCACCGGGATCGGCGCGGCTGGGGATCAGCTCCACGGTGATCTCGGGCATGTCGGCGAGGCGCGGCAGGCGCAGGTCGCCGAGCGTTCGGGTGTCCGCCACGCCGGCGTTGAAGTGCGGCGCCCGGCCGGTGGCGAGCGCAATGCCGAAGACGATCCCGCCTTCGATCTGCTGGCGCACCACGTCCGGGTTGATCGCGCGACCGCAATCGACCGCCGCGACGATCCGGTCGACGCGCGGGCGGCCGGCGCCGTCATATTGCGCCTCGGCAAGCACTGCGATCATGCTGCCGGCCATGGCGTGGCAAGCGAGCCCCTGACCGCTGCCGGCACGCCCGCCGTCCCACCCGCCCAGCGACGCGGCGGTGGTGAGGCAACGCGCCAGCCGCGCGTCATGCCCCAGCATGCCGATGCGGAACGACATCGGTTCCGCGCCGGCGCGATGCGCGAGCTCGTCGATGAAGCATTCGGTGAAGAAGGCGTTGACCCGGTCCGCGCCGCCGCGCAGGTGACCAGTCGGAACGGCGATATCCGTGCGGTGGTGGTCGATCGCGAACGCCGGCAAGCGATAGGGCGGGGTGGCGCCGGACATGGCGTAAGCGTCGGCACCACCCGAGATGGCCCGCGCGATACCGGCGAGCGGATCGTCCGCGAGCAGCCGCTGCGTCAGCGCCATGCCCGTCGCGGGAGTGGCGATCTTCGCCTGCCAGCCGAGGATACGTCCGTCGCTGGCCAGCCGCGCGGCCATGTGCGCCCTGGCGGGGGCGCCGAACCGATCGCGAAGCGTCGCCTCGCGTCGCGTCCATATGACGTGCACCGGTCGGCGCAGCGACATGGCGAGGATCGCCGCTTGTTCGGCGGCATCATGCTCCAGCGCCTGGCCGAACGAACCGCCGATCAGCATCGGGTGAATCGTGACCTTGGCTTCGGCAACCCCGATGGCGCGGGCTGCGGCGGCACGAGCGAGGCCGGGGGCTTGGGTCGGCGCCCACAGCTCCAGCCGGTCGCCATGCCACCAGGCGGTGGCGCAGGGCGTTTCCAGTGCGGCGTGAACGCCAAGGCCGACCGCATAATCCGCCCGCGCCACATCGCCGCGAAGCACCTCGGCGATGTCGCCTTGCTCGGCGAAACGGTCGCCGTCGTTGGCGAGGGCGGCATCGAGCGCACCGGTGATCGTCTGGGCGTCGGCCAGCCGGCCGCGAGTTTCGAACCGCGGTTGCAGCGCGGCCATGCCCTCGACCGCTGCCCAACTGGTGTTGCCGATCACTGCCGCCCAGCGTTCGTTCTCCACCACCGCGGTGACACCGCGGACCCGGTCCGCGGCGGCGTTGTCCGTGCGGACCAGGCGGCTTTCGCCACCGACGGGGCCTTGCGCAATCGTTGCGAAAACCATGTCCGGCAGCCGCACGTCGCCGGTGAAGTTCGCCGAGCCATCGACCTTCGCTGGCGCGTCCAGGCGGGGGAGCGACTGACCGACGAGCCGCCCTTCGTCGCCGAAGCGGAGCGGCAGTTCCTCCGGCAGATCGAACCCGGCTGCCGCGGCGGCGAGTTCCCCGAAGCGCAACCGGCGGCCATTGCTGACCACAAGGCCGTCGCGCGTTTCGCATTGCTCCCAATCCACGCCCCAGCGCGCCGCCGCTGCCTTGGCGAGAAGCACGCGGGCGGCCGCGCCCGCCTCACGCAGGGGTGCCTCGAACATGCGCAGCGAGGTGGAGCCGCCGGTCAGCAGCAGTGCCGAACGAACCCAATGTTCGCGCTGGACGGCATCAGGAACGGGGGCGAGCGCGCCGCCGAACAACGTATCGGCGGCGAGCGGATTGGCGTACAAGGGGTTGGGCAGCGCGGCCTCTACCCCGATCGTGCGCCAGTCCGCGCCAAGCTCGTCGGCCAGGATCTGCGGCAGTGTGGTGTGAACGCCCTGACCATGCTCCGCCTGCGGCACGACAACGGTAATGCGGCCGTTTTCCGCGATCTTGAGCCACGCGCCGATCGGCGTTTCACCTTCCGCCGGTGCGAGATCCACGGCATACCGTCGCGGCCAGACCGCCCAGGCGAGCGCGAGGCCGATCCCCGCGCCACCAGTAACTAGCAAGGAGCGACGCGAGATCATCGTCCTCGCTTAGCCGCAGGCGCCGCCGCCGTCATAGCCCACTTCTGGAAAAACGAGACCGGCATCCTGTTAGTTCTTGAAATAGCGGCAGATTTCGATTGCAGTAAGGAACCATTTCGGAAATTGTGCGTCAGATTGCGTTGGTACGGCGATGGAACATGCCGTCGGATTGGGGGGCAGGAGATGGCGGTGAGATCAGACGACAAGCCGATCTTGGAGCGCATCGAAAAGGTGCTCGCGGAGCTTTCCAGGTCGATCTCGCCGACGCCATCGCTGCTCGACACTCCGACGCCGACGGTAGCGCTGGAAAAGAACATCAACGCGCCGGCCGCATCGACCGATGTGTCGGAGGCCGAGCGGCTCAACGTCGCCATTGCCTGGATCCGCGCTCGCGCGAAGCGGGACGAGGCGTTCGGAGACGATCTGTTCTTCGATCCGGCCTGGAGCATCCTGCTCGAGCTTTACGTCCATCACCGTCAACGTACCGCCATGTCGATCACCTCGTTGTGCGTGGCCGCGAAAATTCCTCCGAGCACCGGCCTGCGCTGGATCGCGCTGCTCGAAAAGCGCGGCCTGGTGAATCGGGAGGCTGACCCGTTCGACCGCCGCAAAAGCTACGCGATCCTCACCGACGAAGCGATCGAACGGGTGGAACGAGCGATGGACAATGTGATGGAAAGCAACCGCCAACTAGGAATTGAGCGGGTGCCGCGGATCAATTAGATCGATCGCTTGCTGCACATGGAGGGCGACGAGCGACAGCGATTGCGCGTCAGGCCCATCTTCCGCATGCGCCAGTCCGTCCAGGCAGTTCAGGACGCGACGAAGCAGATCGGCGCAGCCGGCCCCGGTGGAGGTGGAGGGAAGGCGTTCGTCGGTCATCGAGAAAATAGCGGACTAACGGGTATTTCGGTTCCGTGACACGGCTGGCAGGCCCGCTGCCGCCCTATCCGTTTAAAGAACGGGGCAGCGCATAGTGCGCCATGCGTTGACGGATCAGCTTCTTGTCGATCTTTCCAGTTGCGCCGAGTGGGATCTCGTCCACGAACACCACATCGTCGGGCATCCACCATTTGGCGATCTTACCGTCGAGGAAGGTGGTCAAGTCGCCCTTTTCCGCCATCGCACCGGGCTTGAGCTGGCATAGCAGGATCGGGCGTTCATCCCACTTCGGGTGCGCAACGCCGATCACTGCGGCCAACGCGACCGCAGGGTGGCCGGCGGCGATATTCTCGATCTCGATCGAGCTGATCCATTCGCCGCCCGATTTCACCACGTCCTTGGACCGGTCGGTGATCTGCATGTAGCCGCGGCCGTCGATCGTCGCGACGTCGCCGGTGTCGAAATAGCCGTCCTCGTCGAGAATCTCGCCGCCTTCGTTGCCGAAATAGGAGGCGACGATCGTCGGGCCTTTGATCTTCAGGTGGCCGAAGGTGGTGCCGTCGTGCGGCAGCGTCGCGCCTTCGTCGTCGGTGAGCTTGAACTTCAGGCCGCACATCAGCCGGCCCTGCTTGATCTTGTGCGCGACCTGCGCATCGTCGTCCATCGCCGCGACCTCGGCGCTGGGCGAGGAGAGAGTGGCGAGCGGCGAGGTCTCGGTCATGCCCCAACCCTGGACGACCTCCACGCCGAACTCGTCGCGGAACGCGCGCACCAGCACTTCGGGCACCGCCGACCCGCCAATCGTCACGCGTTGCAGCGTATCGAGCTTGCGGCCCGAGGTGCGCAGATATTGCAGCAGGCCCTGCCATACGGTGGGGACCGCGGCGGAATAGGTGACGCCTTCCTGCTCGATCAGGTCGCAAATCGATTCGCCGTCCATCCTGGGGCCGGGCAGCACGAGCTTGGCGCCGACCGCAGGGGCGGAATAGACGACGCCCCAGGCGTTGGCGTGGTACATCGGCACCACCAGCAGCACCGTGTCGCGCGAGGATAGGGCGAGTGCATCGGCCTGAAGCGTCAGCATGGTGTGCAGGTAATTGGAGCGGTGGGAATAGAGCACACCCTTCGGATTGCCGGTCGTTCCGGACGTATAGCAGAGCCCGCAGGCGAGATTCTCGTCGAAGCCGCCCCAGGCGTATTCGGCCGGTTCGCCAGCGATCCATTCGTCAAAGGCGGTGGCGGCGTAATCCGTCTGCGGTAGGTCGGCGGCGGCGCACAGGAAGATGACGCGCTCGATTCCCGGGGCCTGCGGCAGGAGCTGTGCGACGACGTCGGCGCAATTGGGGTCGGCGAGGAGGATGCGATCGCCGGCGTGATTGGCGATGTAGGCGATCTGTTCGAGGAACAGCCGCGGATTGAGCGTATGGAGCACCGCGCCCATGTTGGTTGCGCCGTACCAGGCGGCGACATGGCGATGCGTGTTCCAGCCCATTGTCGCGACCCGATCACCCCGCTTGATACCGGCGCGGGCGAGCGCGGCGGAAACTCGCTTCGCCATCGCATGAACGCCGGCGTAATCGGTGCGGGTAACGGCGCCGGTCCAGTCGCGCGAGACGACCTCGCGGCCGGGCGACCAGGTCGCGGCGTGATCGAGGAAGGTATCGACCGTCAGTTGCCCCGACTGCATCAGGCCCAGCATCGGCATTCTCTCCATCTGCGTCATGCCGAGCTTGTCCCGGCATCCACTGTTCCGCGTACCTCGCGGTCGTTGAGTTTGCGGCACGGTGGGTGCCGGGACAAGCCTGTCCTGAGCTTCGTCGAAGGGTCAGGTGAGACGATTGCCTGTCCCAGTTCGTCCCGAGCATCGTCGAGGGACACGTTGCGCCGCGACCCTATCCCTCGACTTCGCTCGGGACGAACGATGGGGATCACCCCTGCGCCGCCTTCCAATCGCGCTTCACCTTCTTGGCGAGGCTCCATTTGTGCACTTCGGTCGGGCCGTCGTAGATGCGGAACGCCCGGACCTCGCGGAACACCTGCTCGACAATCGTGTCGCCGCTGACGCCAGTGCCGCCCATCACCTGCACGCAGCGGTCGGCGATGCGCATCAGCGCTTCGGACACCGCGACCTTGGCCATCGAGCTTTCCACCGTGCCGAGGTCGCCGGTGTCGAGGACGGACGCACACCAGTCGATCATCAGCTCCGATTGCTTCAGGTCGATGAGGTTCTCGGCCAGCATGAAGCCGACGCCCTCGTGATCGACCAAGGGCTTGCCGAACGCATGGCGACGATTGGCGTAATCGGTCGCGATCTCGTGCGCGCGGACGCAGGCGCCGTGCCAGCGCATGCAATGGGTGAGACGTGCAGGCGCGAGGCGGACCTGCGCGAGCTTGAAACCGTCGCCTGGATTGCCGAGCATCTGGTCGGCCGGAACGCGAAGGTTCTCGATCGTCACCACCGAATGCCCGCCGGGCATCGATGAGTCGATCGTCTCCAGCACGCGATCGATGCGGATCGCGGGATCAGGCAGGTCGACGAGGAACATCGACGCACCTTCATCCGCCTTGGCCATGACGATACCGACCTTGGCGCCGTCCGCACCGGTGATGAAGGTCTTGCGGCCGTTGATCACCCAATGGTTGCCGTCGCGCACCGCGGTGGTGAGCATCATCGACGGGTCGGAGCCGGCGCCCCCGCCATTCGGGCCGTCGCCGGCGGGCTCGGTCATGAAGAACGCCGAGCGCGCGGTTCCGTCGACCAATGGCTTGAGGAAGCGCTCCTTCAGTTCGGGCGACGCCTTCTTGCCGAGGAGGTACATGTTGCCCTCGTCGGGGGCCATGACGTTGACGGCGAGCGGACCCAGCGGGGAGAGGCCCGAGGCGCGCAGCACGTCGGCGGTCTCGCGATGGGTGAGGTGGTCGCCGTCGGGCAGGATGTGCGGAGTGAGCAGGCCGGCGTCGCGGGCCAGGGCACGCATCTCCTGCACCAGTTCGTCGCTGGGGCCGTGCGACGTGGAACGCGGATCGCGCTCATAGGGAACGATCCGCTCGCGCACGAACGCCTCGACCCTGGCGGCGATCTCCTGGCCTCTCGTCATCCTCATGTCCCTGCTGCTTGTTGTCAGTCGGGCGCGGTCTTGTCGTGTTTCGCTGTGTGTCGCCAGTGGAAAGCGTGGCCGTCCGTTCCGAGCGGTATCACTTGCGGCCTGTGCCTCGACTTCGCTCCGCACGAACGGATCGGCGCGCTCCGTTCGTCGCCCCGGCCTTGCGCCGCGATCCAAGGTGCCGCGCGTGCTGCCGCTGGAGGCGAGAACGCAGCGTGCGGGGAGGGTTGGATCCCGGATCAAGTCCGGAATGACGGCGGTGGGCTGGGCGGGTACGCCGCGGCCGTTGGGTTTGCGTAACGGTGGATGCCGGCACGAGGCCGGCATGACGTTGCGGATTAGCCCACGAGCGCCAGCAGCCGCCGCGCGCTTTTCAGATGCGGTGCGTCAATCATCTTGCCGTCGAGCTGGAGCGCGCCGGCGCCCGGGTTCGCGTCGAAAGCGGCGATGACGGCTTTCGCATGGGCGATCTCCGCCTCGCTGGGCGTGAACGCATCGTTGATGACCGAGACCTGCGTCGGATGGATCGCCAGCATCCCCGTGAAGCCGTCGCGCTGTCCACGCGCGGCATAGGCCGCCAGCGCATCTAGATTGCGGAAATCCGGAAACACCGTCTCAATCGCCGGCACGCCCGCGGCATGCGCGCCGAACAGGGTGAGCGCGCGGACGACGCGATAGGGATCGGTGTAGCTGCCGTCATCCTCGCGTGCGGTGGCAGCGCCGATCGATGCGGGCAGATCCTCCGCCCCCCAGGTGACGCCCGCCAGCCGCCCGGCAACGCCCGCAAAGGTGCCGAGCTGGAACACCGCGGCCGGCGTCTCGCTGGCGACCGGCAGCACCAGATAGTCGCCCGGCAACCGATCGAGCAGCATCGCGACCGACTCGGCGCCTTCCGCCTTGGGCAGCACCACGCCGTCGAGCGACAGGCCGGCGAGTGCCTCCAGATCGGCGGCGACCTCGTCGCTGTCGATCGGATTGACCCGCACGAACACCGCCGGCCCATCCTCGCGCGGCGCCTCGATCCACGCGCGCACCGCCGCACGCGCCTCGGGCTTGCGCTCCGGAACCACCGAATCCTCTAGGTCGAGGATCAGCGCGTCGGCGCCGGTCGCGACCGCCTTGGGGAAGCGCTCCGGCCGGTCGCCGGGAACGAACAGCAGCGAGCGCAACTTCACTTGCCCATCTCCGCCAGCTTGCGCTCCCAGGCGAGCGCGTCACGCACGATGCCGTCGAGCTCAGCGCGCTTGGGTTGCCAGTCGAGCGCGGCGAGGATCGCGCTGTTGTCGGCGACCAGCTCGGCCGGGTCGCCGGCGCGGCGGCCCTCGACGCGACGTTCGATCGTCATGTTGGTGACGCGATCGACCGCGTCGAGCACTTCGAGCACCGAGAAGCCGCGGCCATAGCCGCAGTTGAAGGTGAAGCTCTCGGCCGGGGCGGCGATCAGCTGCTTCAATGCGGCGACATGCGCGTCGGCAAGGTCCGAGACGTGGATGTAATCGCGCACGCCAGTGCCGTCGCGGGTCGGGAAGTCGGTGCCAAACACGCCCACAGCGGCGCGCTTGCCGGTCGCGGCCTCGACCGCGATCTTGATGAGGTGGGTGGCGCCGACGGTGGATTGGCCGCTGCGACCCTCGGGGTCGGCGCCAGCGACGTTGAAATAGCGCAGCGCGCCATAATTGAGAGGGTGCGCCGCGGACACGTCGTGCAGCATCGCCTCGGTCATCAGCTTGGACATGCCGTATGGATTGATCGGAGCCTGGGGATCGCTCTCGGTGATCGGCACCTTGGTGGGGTTGCCGTAGGTCGCCGCGGTGGAAGAGAAGATGAAGTGCGGTACGCCTTCCGCCACCGCGCTCTCGATCAGGCTGCGCGTCGCGGCGGTGTTGTTGCGATAATATTTAAGCGGGTTGCTGACCGATTCGGGCACTACGACGGAGCCGGCAAAGTGCATGATCGCGCGCACCTCATGCTCACGAATCACGTTCCGCACGCCCGCGTCCTCGACGGCGATGTTGACGAAGGAGGCGCGTGGATCGACGGCCCAGTCGAAGCCGGTAACGAGATTGTCGATCACCACCACGTCGAACCCGGCATCGAGCAGCGCAAGCACCGCATGGCTGCCGATATAGCCGGCCCCGCCGGTCACCATCACCTTGCCGTCGAATGCTGCCATGCACGTGCTCCTTTGCGCGGGCCTTATCGGCTTCCTACATTGGTCTCCAACACAATCCGTTCGGGCTGAGCTTGTCGAAGCCCTGTCTTTCTTTCCCGCGGCGGGGAGAAGGGCAGCCCTTCGACAAGCTCAGGGCGAACGGGAAAGCGGAGATTGAGATGACCGAATATGCGACGCTGGCCGGTGGCTGCTTCTGGTGCACCGAGGCGGTGTTCAAGGACGTGATCGGCGTCGAGAGCGTCGAGAGCATCTATATCGGCGGCACTGTGCCCAACCCCACCTACAAGCAGGTGTGCGGCGGCGATACCGGCCATGCCGAGGCGATCCGCGTCGGCTTCGATCCCGAACAGGTGACCTATGCCGACTTGCTCGACATCTTCTTCGCCACGCACGATCCGACGCAGCTCAATCGCCAGGGCAATGACGTCGGCACGCAATACCGTTCTGCGATCTTCCCGATGACGGTGATGCAGGAGGAGCAGGCGAACCAGGCGATCGCCCGCGCGCAGGCCGACCAGACCAAGCCGATCGTCACCACCATCGAGCAGGCGGACGAATATTATCCGGCCGAGGATTACCACCAGGGCTATTGGGACGGCGAGGGCCAGCGCAATCCCTATTGCCTCGCGGTAATTCCGCCCAAGCTGCAGAAGCTGCGCAAGAGCTTCGCCGCGCGGTCGAAGGCGGCGGTGACGGCGTAAGTCGCACATTCCTCCTTCTGACGGAGGAGGAAATCTCAGCGATGCGCGGCGCGTCTCAAGCGATCGTTGATCGCCGCACCGATGCCGGCCGGCGGGATCGGCGCGACCGCGATCCTCGTTGCGGGAGACGCATCCGCGCGATGCAGCGCGTCGAACAGCCGCGCGGCGGCTTCGATCGGGTCTCCGGACGGCGACAGGCTTTCGTCACCTCCCACCCCGCCGAAGCCGATCAGCCACTCGTCGTCTTCTCGTGCGGTGACATTGAGGCGCAGCGGCTTGGCGGGCGCATAATGCGTGGCAAGCTGCCCCGGCGCGGTGACCGTTCCGCTCGGCACGGCAGCGGAAAGCCCCAGCTGCTCGGCGGTGATCGGCCCCGGGCGCAGGATCTTGCCGCCACCGACGATCGTCGATTCGAGCCCCGCGCTGGTCGGTCCGTCGTCCACGATTAACGGCACGCGCGCCCCAAGGCTCGCCGCGACATGCGCCGCGCGGGTCGGGCTGATGCCGTTGCTGGCGTTGGCGGATGGCGCGGCGAGCGGGCGGCCACTCGCGGCGAGCACCGCCTGCATCGCGCGATGCGCCGGCACCCGCAGCGCGATCGTGTCGAGCCCGGCGGTGACGAGCGCGGCGATGCCCGCATCAGGTCGCAACGGCAGCACCAAAGTCAGCGGCCCCGGCCACCAGCGCGCCGCCAGCGCACGCGCCGCCTCGTCGAACATCGCGATCCGCTCGGCCGCGGCGGGATCGGGGACGTGAACAATCAACGGGTTGAAGCTCGGCCTGCCTTTGGCAGCATAGATGCGCGCCACCGCCGCCGGGTCGGTCGCATCGGCGGCGAGTCCGTAGACGGTTTCGGTCGGGACCGCGACGATGTCGCCGGCGCGTAGCAGCCTTGCCGCTAGGGCAACCGCGCCTTCGTCAAAAGGCAGGATTTGCGGGAGTTGAGCCGTCATCAGGGGGCGGTATAGCGATCCGGACCAGGAGAAGAACATGCCTTACGCCGCCCCCATTGCCGAACAGCGGTTCGTGCTCGAACAGATCGTCGGGATCGGCGAGCTTGCGGGAACTGAGCGATTTGCTGCCGCCAGCCCCGACGTGATCGACGCGGTGCTGGAAGGGATCGCTCAGCTCGCCGAGGGAGAATGGGCGCCACTGGCGCGCGCTGGCGACACGGTAGGGGCGAAGTGGACGCCGAACGGTGTGGTGATGCCGGAAGGCTACAAGGCCGCCTACAAGGCGTTCGTAGAGGGCGGCTGGGGCACGATCGGAGTCCCGGAGGCGTTTGGCGGACAGGGGCTGCCGTTCGCGGTGCAATGCGCGGTGCTGGAGACGCTGGGGAGCGCCAACATGGGCTTCGCGCTGGCGCCGATCCTGTCGGTTGGGGCGATCGAGGCGTTGCAGCATCACGGCACGCCCGATCAGCAGGCGACCTGGCTCCCCAAGCTCGCCACCGGCGAATGGACCGGCACGATGAACCTCACCGAGCCGCAGGCGGGCAGCGACGTGGGCGCGCTGCGCGCCACCGCGACGCCGCGCGGCGACGGGACGTTCCTGGTCAAGGGGACCAAGATCTTCATCTCGTTCGGCGACCATGACCTCACCGACAATATCGTCCACCTCGTGCTCGCCCGAACGCCCGACGCGCCGGTCGGCACCAAGGGCATTTCGCTGTTCCTGGTCCCCAAGGTGCGCGCCGACGGCACGCCGAACGACGTGCGGGTGGTGTCGATCGAGCACAAGATGGGGCTCCACGCCTCGCCCACCTGCGTGCTGTCGTTCGGCGACAACGACGATTGCGTCGGCGAGCTGATCGGACCGGAGTTCGGCGGCATGCGCGCGATGTTCACGATGATGAATAACGCCCGCCTCAACGTTGGCCTTCAGGGCGTGCAGGTGGCCGAGGCGGCGACGCAGAAGGCGGTGGAATATGCCCGCGAGCGCGTGCAGGGCGCGCGCGCCGGCGCGGCGGCGGCGATCATCGAGCATCCGGACGTGCGCCGCATGCTGATGCGGATGAAGGCGCAGACTCAGGCGGCTCGCGCGTTGGTCTATTATGCCGCGGGCCAAGTGGATCGCGCCGGCCTAGGCGACGCCGCGGCGCGTGACCGGCTGGAAATCACGACGCCGCTCGCCAAGGCGCATGGCACCGATCTGGGCAACGAGGTCGCGAGCCTTGGCGTGCAGGTCCACGGCGGGATGGGCTATATCGAGGAGACCGGCGCAGCGCAGTATTTCCGCGATGCGCGGATCACGCCGATCTACGAAGGCACCAACGGCATCCAGGCCGCCGATCTGGTCGGGCGCAAGCTGTCGCTTTCCACCGGCGCGGCGTTCGCGACGCTGATCGAGGATCTGCGCGGGAGCACACATGAGGCGCTGGGCGACCTGGTGACGGCGTGCGAGGCGGTCGGGCGGCGGCTCCAGACCGCCGACGCCGATGACCGGCTGGCGGCAAGCTATCCCTTCCTGACCATGCTGTCGGTCGCAACCTGTGGCTGGCTGCTCGAGCGCGAGGCGGCAGCAGCGGGTGACGACGCGTTCGGACGGGCCAAGAAGGCGGTGGTCGCTTTCTACCTCGATCAAATCGTGCCGGAGGCGCTTGGCTTGCGCGCAGCGGCGGAGGCGTCCGCCGCTGCGCTCTACGCCCTTGATGCCGAGGCATTTGCGGCATGAGCCTGCCCTTCAACCTGCCCGCCTATCTGGAGCGGATCCGTCTTCCTGCCCGCCCGACGATCGATCACCACGGGCTGGCGGCCGTGCAGCGTGCGCATCGGCTGGCGATCCCGTTCGAGAATCTCGACGTCGCGCTCGGGCGCGGGATCGACATTTCCGCCGATGCGGTGTTCGGCAAGCTGGTGATCGCCGGACGCGGTGGTTATTGTTTCGAGCAGAACCGGCTCTTTCTCGATGCGCTCCACGCGCTTGGCTTCGAGGCAAGGCCCCTGCTTGCGCGGGTGTGGCTCAACGCCGAAAACGTGCCGCCGAAGACGCATACGGTCAGCCTCGTCACCATCGATGGGCAACAATGGATCGCCGATCCGGGGTTCGGCGGCAGCTATGCACCGCCCATGCCGCTGGTCGACGGGGCGGAGGCGGATGCGCCGGACGGGGCGCGCTTCCGGCTGTCGCAGGATGCGACGCATGGCTGGATGCTGTTCCGGCACGGTGAGCTCGGCAGCACCGATGGGCGAGGCGGCGCTGCTGGTGCCGGGTTCCAGCCGCAATATAGCTTCACGACCGACATGGTCTGGCCGGCCGATCTGGCGATGGGTAATCTTTGGACGTCAACGGCACCGGGTACGCGCTTCACCACGTTGAAGGTGGTGAGCACCGTTCTGCCGCACGGCTTCGCAACGCTGACCGACCGGCACTATCGACGCCGCGTGGGTGAGGAAGAGACAGCGACCGAGATCGCCGATCCGCGCGTGTATCGCATGCGGCTGAGCATGATGTTCGGCATCGATCTGTCGAAGGATGAAGTCGCGGCGCTCGGGTTGTTCTAGGCGTCCGCACCCCCTCCCCTTGCCCCGAAGCGGCGGCGAAGGGGGGCGCTTGCGCTCAGACGAACAATTCGGCCAGAAAGTCGCTCATCGCCTTCCAGCTACGGCGATCGGCACGTTCCTCATGGCCGAAGCCTGAGCCCTCAGCCATGGGCATGCCCGCGTCGGTAAAGGCGTGGCCCGCATTGCCATAAGCGTGAATCTGCCAATCGGCCTGACCTTCGGTCAGCTCGCGGCCGAGCGCGACCATCGTATCAGGCGGGCACAGCGGATCTTCCCAGCCGTGGCAGACAAGCAGCTTGGCCGCGATCGGCGAAACGTTGGCGTAATCGGGGCGATCATATACGCCGTGGAAGCTCACCCCGCCCAGAAAGGGCAGGCCAGCGCGGGCCATATCGAACACGCATTTGCCGCCGAAGCAGAAGCCCACCGCGGCCACCTTCGCCGGATCGACGGCGGCGAAGCCGCGTAATGCCGCCAGCGACGCGTCCAATCGATCGCGCAGGAGCATGCGATCGGCGTTCAGCGCATCCATATATTCTGGCACGTTCTCGCTTTCGCGCGTCTTGCGCTTGCCCTGACCGTACACGTCGCAGGCAAGTGCGACATAGCCGAGCTTGGCGAGATCCTCCGCCTTCCGGTTATCCGATTCCTTTTGGCCGAGGATGTTAGGGCAGACCAGCACGCCGGGGCGCGGGGTTTCGACCTCGTCCTCCCAGGCGATCACGCCTTCGAAGGGGCCACCCGGGCCGTCGTAGATCAGGGTCTGTCGGACGATCGCCAATGCCTCTCTCCATTTCGTTCGCCCTGAGCTTGTCGAAGGGCTGCCCTTCTCTCTATCAGCGCGGCGTCAAAGGAAAGTCAGCGCTTCGACAAGCTCAGCGCGAACGGGAGATACCTAACCCATGCCCAAGCTCGTCCTGATCCGCCACGGCCAGTCCGCCTGGAACCTCGAGAATCGCTTCACCGGCTGGTGGGATGTCGACGTGACCGAGAAAGGCGCTGCCGAAGCCAAGGCCGCGGGCGAGCTGATGGCCGCCAAGGGCCTCGATTTCGACCTCACCTTTACCTCGCTGCAAACGCGGGCGATCAAGACGCTGAACCTGGCGCTGGAGGCGATGGGCCGGCTGTGGCTGCCGACCGAAAAGCACTGGCGGCTCAACGAGCGCCATTATGGCGGCCTTACCGGGCTGAACAAGGCGGAGACCGCGGCCAAGCACGGGGATGAGCAAGTCCATATCTGGCGGCGCAGCTTCGACATTCCACCTCCGATCGAGGAAGTTGGCGGCCCCTATGACATGACCTCTGACCGTCGTTACGCGGGCATCGACATTCCCAAGACCGAGAGCCTCAAGGACACGATCGCCCGCGTCCTGCCTTATTGGGAAGAGCGGATCGCGCCCGAGCTGCGCGCCGGCCAGCGCGTGCTGATATCCGCGCACGGCAATTCGCTGCGCGCGCTGGTCAAGCACTTGTCGAACATCCCCGACGACGAGATCACCGGACTGGAGATCCCGACTGGCCAGCCGATCGTCTATGAGCTCGCCGACGATCTGTCCGCGACCGACCGTTACTATCTCAGCGAACGCTGATCCCGACTCCGGAGATACCCGCCGTGACGAACAATGCCGCGCGTGGCGGGCTCCTGCTGGGCCTTGGCGCCTACGCGATGTGGGGCGTGCTGCCGCTCTACTTCCGCTGGCTTGGCGGCGTGCCGGCGCTGGAGGTGCTGGCGCATCGCGTGGTGTGGTCGCTGGCGCTTCTGGTGATCGTGGTCACCGCCATGCGGCGCTGGACCACGATCCGGGCGGCGGTGACCGCGCGGACGCTGGCGATGCTGGCGGCCAGCGCGCTGCTGATCGGCACCAATTGGCTGATCTACATCTGGGCGGTGAACAACCACCAAACGCTGGCGGCGAGCCTTGGTTATTTCATCAATCCGCTGGTCAACGTCGCCCTTGGCGTTGCGGTGCTGGGCGAGCGGCTGCGGCGGTGGCAGGGGGTGGCGATCGGGATCGCCTCGGTCGGCGTCTTGGCGATGGCGCTGGGCGCGGCCGACACCTTGTGGATTTCGCTGATGCTGGCTTTATCGTTCGGCCTGTACGGGCTGGTGCGAAAGACGGTAGCGATCGATTCGCTTGGCGGGTTGATGATCGAGACGTTGCTGCTGGCGCCGCCGTCGCTGATCTATCTTATGCTGGTGGCGCAGGATGGTGGCGGCGCGTTTGGCGGCGACCTGATGCTCAACGCCAAGCTGGTGATGCTGGGCGGGATCACCGCTGCGCCGCTGCTGATGTTCGCCGCGGCGGCGCGGCGGCTTCCCTATTCATCCCTTGCGCTGCTGCAGTATCTCGCGCCGACCTTGCAGTTCATCGTTGCGGTGGCGGTGTTCGGCGAGGCGCTGCGATCGTTGCACTTCCTGGTGTTTGGGCTGATCTGGGCCGGATGTGCGCTGTTCGCGTGGGACAGTGTGCGCGCGGCGCGGGCGCGGCGCTAGCCAGATTCCCCTCGCTCAAGCGGGAGGGATTAAGGGTGGGCTTGTCCGCGAGCGCTGTGGCCGGTGACAGCCCCACCCCCAACCCCTCCCGCAAGCGGGAGGGGAGTTCAGGCCGCAAACAGTTCCAACTGTTGCTTCTTGGGGGCCACCAACGGTTTCAGCTCCGCCTTGTCCGTCAGCGCCACGGGGCGCCAATCCTCTGCAACGATGAACGGGCGGATCTTGGCGATCGACACGGTCAAACGCGCCACGTCGTCGAGGCGCAGCTTGCGCCAGCGACGGCTTGTGAGGATGTTCGCCACCGCCTTGGTTCCGAGCCCGGGCACGCGAAGCAGCAGCTCCTTTGGCGCGCGGTTCACGTCGACGGGGAAGCTGTCACGGAACTTCAGCGCCCAGGCGAGCTTGGGATCAATGTCGAGCGGCAGCATGCCGGTTGCATCATCCGCGGCGGCGACGACTTCCTTCGGCTGAAAGCCGTAAAAGCGCATCAGCCAATCGGATTGGTACAGCCGATGCTCGCGCATCAGCGGCGGGCGTTGGAGCGGGAGCACCGCGGATGCGTCGGGAATCGGGCTAAACGCCGAATAATAGACGCGGCGCAGTTCGAAACGGTCGTAGAGTCGAGCGGCCTTGGTGACGATGTCGCCGTCGGTCGCCGCGTCGGCACCGACAATCATCTGCGTCGATTGGCCGGCGGGCGCAAAGGCGGGCGCGGACTTGTAGCGCGCCTTGGCATCGCGGGTATCGAGAATTGACGTTTTCAGGCCATTCATCGCGCCTTCGATGCGGCCGTTATCCTTTTCGGGGGCGAGCCGCTTCAATCCGCTGACCGTCGGCAGTTCGACGTTGATCGACATGCGATCGGCATAAAGACCCGCTTGGTGGATCAGTTCGGGATCGGCGTCGGGGATGGTTTTGAGGTGGATATAGCCGCGAAATTCATGATCTTCGCGCAAAGAGCGGGCAACTTCGACAATCTGCTCCATCGTATAATTTGACGAGCCGATGATGCCGGAGGAGAGGAACAGGCCTTCGATATAGTTGCGTCGATAGAAGGACAGGGTGAGGTTCACCACCTCCTTGGCGGTGAAGCGCGCACGGCGGACGTTGGAGCTTTTGCGATTGATGCAGTAATGGCAGTCAAAGATGCAGCTGTTGGTCAGCAGGATTTTGAGCAGGCTGATGCAGCGGCCGTCGGGCGCGTAGGCATGGCAGATGCCCATCCCTTCGGTGGAGCCCAGCCCCTTGCCGTCGCGCGAATTGCGCTTCGCCGTGCCAGACGAGGCGCAGGAAGCGTCATATTTCGCTGCATCCGCAAGGATTTCCAGCTTCTGTCGGACGTCTAGCTGCGCCATTTGTTCTATATAAGTTCCCGAGCCGTCATTGTCGACCTTGTCACATCCCGAGGGTACCGACGAACCATGCGCTTACTCCGTTCCGCCGCTGGCCCCTATCTGCTGCTGGCGGTGACGTGTCTCGTCGGCTGGCTGTTCAAGGCGCATTGCGGCGCAGGCTGGACCGGCGACGAGCAATATCTGACGGGCTGCTATTCGGATGCGGTGCCTTTCTGGGGGCTGCGCGAGGTTGCGGCGGGACAGTTGCCCTATGTCGAGGCGCGGATCGAATATCCGGTGCTGACCGGCGCGCTGATCTGGCTGGAAGGGCTGGTTGTGCGCACGATCGGCGGTACGCGCGGCGATGCGATCGACTTCCTGCTGGTGGTATCGATCGTCAATGCTGCGCTCGCCTTTGCGGTGCTGCACATGATGGAGCGCGCGGGCGTGCCGCTGATCCGCCGCTGGTGGTGGGCCGGCGCGCCGCCGCTGGTGCTGTACCTCGGGCATAATTGGGACATGCTGGCGGTGGCGTTCGCGGTGGCGGCGCTGCTCGCGGGGCGACGCGGCGAGGCGCTCGCCGGCGCGGCGCTAGCGGCGATCGGGACGGCGGCGAAACTCTTTCCCGTGCTTCTGCTCCCGCTGCTCGGGCTGGGCGCCTTGTTCCGCCGCGACGCATCGTGGCGCGACCGCCTGATCGGTGCGACGGCGCTGACGGCGACGGCGATTGCCTTTTGGGGCGTGCTCAACCTGCCGATCGCGCTTCGGGCGTTCGAGAATTGGAGCGAGTTCTACACCTTCAGCAGCGCGCGCAGCGGCACGGCCGCGTCGGTTTGGGAAATCATGGCGGTGCAGGGCTGGTGGGCGACCGACATCGCCGCGCGTAACCTGTGGTCTTTCGTTGCCTTCGTTGGTGGCGCGGCGGCGATCGTGCTGCTCGGCTGGCGGCGGCATCGCGATGTGCTCTGGGTGTTGTTCACCCCAGTGCTGGCCTGGTTCCTGCTCACCAACAAGGTCTATTCGCCGCAATTCGACCTGTGGCTTTATCCGTTCCTGTTGCTGACATCTCGGCGGCTGTGGCCCGTGGCTTGGTTCGTGGTCGGGGATCTGGCGGCGTATTGGGCGGAATTCTGGTATTTCGCTTCGCCCGGTGGCGCAGGGATGGGGGTGACCCAGGGGCATATCGCCGTGGCGGCGGCGCTGCGCGCGGGCGCGATGCTGTGGGTGATCGTTGATGGCGTGCGTGGCCCGACGCCGGCGTGGGTCGGCCCTTACTCGGCCGCGAGCAGGGTCTCCGCGGCCTGAAGGTCGACCGACACCAGCCGGCTGACGCCGCGTTCGATCATCGTGACGCCGAACAGGCGGTGCATTCGGCTCATCGTCACCGCATTGTGGGTTACGATCAGATAGCGCGTCTGCGTCTCGCGGCTCATGCGTTCGAGCAGGTCGCAGAACCGCTCGATATTGGCGTCGTCGAGCGGCGCATCGACCTCGTCGAGGACGCAGATCGGCGCTGGATTGGTGAGGAACAGGCCGAAGATCAGCGCCACCGCCGTCAAAGCCTGCTCGCCGCCCGACAGCAATGTCAGCGATTGCAGCCGCTTGCCCGGCGGCTGCGCCATGATCTCCAGCCCGGCTTCCAGCGGATCGTCCGAATCGATCAGTTCGAGGTGTGCCTGCCCGCCGTCGAACAAGGTGGTGAACAGGCGGCGGAAATGGCCGTTCACTGCCTCGAACGCGGCCAGCAGCCGCTGGCGACCCTCGCGGTTCAAGGTGCCGATTGAGCCGCGCAGGCGATTCACCGCTTGCCCCAGTTCCTCGCGCTCGGCGGCATTGCCACGCGCGCCCGCTTCCAGCTCGGCGAGTTCCTGCTCGGCGACGAGATTGACCGGCCCGATCCGCTCGCGCTCGCGGGTCAGCTTGTCGTGCGCTGCCGCTTCCTCTTGCGGGGTGCGCATGTCCGCGCTGGCGAAGCCGATCCGCTCCGGCAGGACGGGAGCCGGACATTCGAAGCGCTCGCCGGAGACGCGGCCGAGCTCGACACGGCGCAGTTCCTGGTTCTCCGCGCGCGCGATCGCACCGGCGCGGGTTTCGCGCGCTTGCGACAGCGTCTCACCGGCTAGCCGCGCCGCCTGCTCGCTCTGCCGCAGCGCGATCTCGGCAGCGCCTTCGGCAGCGGCGAGCGTTTCGTTGGCGATGCGGGCAGCGTGATGTTCGGTCGCAGCGGCTTCAATCGCGGCGGCGAGCGTGGCGGGCCGGTCAGCAAGAGTCGCGATCTCTGCGGCGATCTCTGCTTCCCGCTTGGCCATGTCGGCGATGCGGCGAGCAGCGTCGCCAGCGCGGGCGCGCCAGCTCTTCACCTCAGCCTGTGCGGCGGCGAGGCGAGTTCGAGCGTCTTGGCCGGCGCGCTCGGTCGTGCTGCGGGCTGCGCGTGCGTCGGCAACGGCGGCGCGGCGCGTTTCCGCCTCGCGCTGGAGCGTCGTAACGGTGGCGGCCGTGGCACTGGTGTCCGGAAGGGCGATGAGCGCCGCGTGCGCGTCGGCCTGTTCCCGCGCGGCCTCGTCGTGCTCGGTCGCAATGCGCGCCGCACGGGCATCGAGATCGGCGCGCAGGCCGGCAAGGCGCTCGATCTGCGCGGCGGCGCGGTCCTGCCGGGTGCGGGCGTCGCGAGCGGCGGCATCCGCATGGGTCAGCTGATCGCGCGCCGCTCTGGCCGCGCTTCGGGCGGCAACGATCCTGCTCTCCTCGGCAGCGAGGTCCTGCTCGGCGGCGCCGACTGCCGCCGTTGCACGCGGGAGCTGAGCGTCGATCGCGGCTAGGCGATTGCGCCGTTCGAGCCGCTCGGCTGCGGCGGCCCCGCTCTGCCTGGCGACAAAGCCGTCCCAGCGGCGCAGGAAGCCGGCGCGCGTGACGAGGCGCTCGCCCGGGGCGAGTGGGCGGCTGTCATCCGCGTCAACGACGATGACATGGGCGAGGCGAAGGGCAAGGAAGGGCGGGGCGGTGACATGGCCGCCCAGGCGATCCGCTTGTTTGGTTCGGCCTAAGCTGGTCGTGGGCTTTGTTGAGGGGCAGGTGTCCGGCTCACGCACTTCGACAAGCTCAGCGCGAGCGGGGTCAGGGGTGTGGTCCTCGCGCGCTGAATCCGACCAATAGGCGTTCGCGCTGGGGTCGAGCCCCACCTCAAGATCGTCGCCGAGCGCGGCGGCGAGCGCGCGTTCGTAGCCCGGAGCAGCGCTGACGTGGTCGAGCAGGCGGTCGCGGCCCTTGCGCTCGGTGGCCTTGCGCAAGGCGGCGGCTTCGCTTTCCAGCGCGGCGAGTTCGGCGCGCGCCGCCGCGCGGGTGGCCTGCGCGGTGTCGCGGGCGGCCACGGCGGCGCGTTCATCGTTCTCTGCGCTTACCTGCGCGGTTCGAGCAGCATCGGCTTCGTCAAGCGCCGCTGCGAGTGCCTGTTCCGCGGTGGCGCGCTCCGCGTGGATCGGCGCTGCCTCGCCAAGCGCGCTGATCTGCGCGGTGATCTGCGCCACGTCGCGCGCCGCGCGGTCGAGCCGCGCACGTGCGGCGGCGGCGGCGGCTTGGGCGACGCGGGCGTCGGCTGCTTCGCTCGCCTGACGTGCCAGTGCTTGCGCCAGTGTCACCTCGGCATCGCGCGCAAGCCGCTCGGCTTCGCCCAGCGCGGCCTCACGCGCGGGTAGTTCCTCGACGGCGCGGGTGATCGCCGCTTCCAGCGGCTTGCGTTCGCCGTCCAGCCGGGCGAGCGCTTCCGCCGCGTCATTGGCTAGCGCGCCCTCGCGCGTGCGGTCGTCGGCGATCCGTGTCGCGGCCTGGGCCAGCTCGGCGAGCCGGCGCTGCACGCCGCGTTGCTTGCCGTGCAAACCTTCGAGCCGGTGCGCGATCTCGCCGCTGCGATCCCGCGCGGCGAGCGCCTGGGCGCGCGCCCTCGCCAATGCTTCGGTCGCCTGCGCCTGATCGGCCGCCGCGACGCGCTGAGCCTCCGCCGCTTGGGTAACACGCGCCTCGGCAGCCGCGGCTTCGGCCTTGGCGGCATCGGCAGCGGCGGCCGCCTCGCGCCAGCGGGCGAAGATCATGCGCGCCTCTGCAACGCGGATCTGCGTGGAAAGTGAACGGTACTTTTCCGCTTGGCGCGCCTGCCTCCGGAGTGCCGCGGCGCGCGCGCCCTGTTCCGCGATCACCTCGTCGAGCCGCGCGAGATTTGCCTCGGTCGCGCGCAATTTCTGCTCGGCATCGCGGCGTCGCACATGCAGCCCTGCGATCCCCGCGGCTTCCTCCAGCATCGCCCGGCGATCGGCGGGTTTGGCGGCGATCACCGCGCTGATCCGCCCCTGGCTGACGAGCGCCGGGGAGTGCGCGCCCGTCGCGGCATCGGCGAACAGCAGCGACACGTCCTTGGCGCGCACGTCCTTGCCGTCGATGCGATAGGCGCTGCCCGCGCCACGCTCGATGCGGCGGACCACTTCCGTTTCCGCGCCGCCGATCTCGGCCAGGATCGACACTTCCGCGAAGTCGCGCGATGGGCGGGTCGCGGTACCGGCGAAGATCACGTCCTCCATGCCCGCGCCGCGCAGCGATTTGGCGCTGTTCTCGCCCATCGTCCAACGCAGCGCTTCGAGCAGGTTGGATTTGCCGCAGCCATTGGGGCCGACGACGCCGGTCAGCCCTGGCTCGATGCGCAGATCGGCCGGGTCGACGAAGCTCTTGAAGCCGGAAAGGCGCAGCCGCTTGATCTGCACGATCCGCGCGTCTTGGCGCGATCAGCGACAGGTGTGCAAGAGGAACGAAGTCCTGAACATCGCTACCGTCGTCACCCCGGGCTTGACCCGGGGCCCCGCTGCCTTGCTGCGCCAGACGAAGAATCGGGACCCCGGATCAAGTCCGGGGTGACGAAGGGAGGCTCAATTTCGCGCCGACACCAGCCCGCGCGCGATCACCTGCGCCTGGATCTCCGCTGCCCCCTCAAAGATGTTGAGGATGCGCGCGTCGCACAGCACGCGGCTGATCTCGAATTCCAGCGCATAGCCGTTGCCGCCGTGGATCTGCAGCGAGGCATCGGCATTGCTCCATGCCGCGCGTGCGGCGAGGAGCTTCGCCATCCCCGCCTCGATGTCGCAGCGCTTGCCCGAATCCTTGGCGCGTGCCGCGGCATAGGTGAGCTCGCGCGCGGTGATCAGATCGACCAGGCTCATCGCGAGCTTGTCGGACACGCGCGGGAAGCCGATGATCGCGCGGCCGAACTGCTTGCGGTCGAGCGCATAGGCGAGCCCCAGCTCAAGCGCCCGCCGCGCCACGCCGACGGCGCGCGCCGCGGTCTGGATCCGCGCGCCCTCGAAGGTGCGCATCAGCTGCTTGAAGCCCTGGCCCTCCTCGCCGCCGAGCAGCGCGTCGTCGGGCGCCGCCATGCCATCGAACGACAGCGCATATTCGCGCATCCCGCGATAGCCGAGAACTTCAATCTCGCTCCCCGACATGCCGGGGGCGGGAAAGGGGTCGCCCTCCGTTCCGCGTGGCTTCGGCACCAGCAGCATCGAAAGGCCCGCATAGCCCTTGGCGTCGGGGAGCGTGCGGGCGAGCAGCGTCATCAGGTCCGACCGGGCGGCATGGGTGATCCACGTCTTGGCGCCGTCAATCCGCCAGCCGTCACCTTCGAGTCGCGCTCGCGTCTGCAGCGAGCCAAGGTCGCTGCCCACATCAGGCTCGGTGAACACCGCCGTCGGCAGCACCTCGCCGCTCGCGATGCGCGGCAGCCAGGCGGCCTTTTGCGCTTCCGTCCCCGACCCCGCGATCAGCTCACCCGCGATCTCGGACCGCGTGCCGAGCGACCCGGCCCCGATCCACCCGCGCGACAGTTCCTCGGTGACGATGCACATCACCAGCTTGGACAGGCCCAGCCCGCCATAGCTCTCCGGAATGCACACCCCGAACGTGCCGAGATCCGCCATCTTCGCCACCGTCGTGTCGGGGATCAGAGCGTTGGCGAGGTGCCAGCTATGCGCATGCGGGACGATCTCGGCGGCGGTGAAGCGGCGGAACTGGTCGCGAATCGCGTCGAGTTCTGGGTCGTGCAGCGTCTCGCTCGGCCATTCGCCAGCCGCGAGCCGATCGGCCAGCGCACGACGATCGGCCGCGGAATCGCGATCGAGCAGGTCCGCGCAGGCATCGGCGAGCGTGCGCGCCTCGGCGCCCAGCCCCAAGTCGGCCGGCCGGAACAGCTCGTTCTGCCCCATCGGCAGTCCGCCGACGAGCTGCGCCACGCCCTCCTGAAACGCCAGCCGCGCCACCAGCGTGTCGATCGGGCTGTCACTCGCCCATCCGTGCACCGCCTCCAGCGCCGCCACGGTGGTCGCGACCCAGGCGAAGCCATGGCCGGCGCGCTGCTCGGCATCGATCGGTGCCGCCTCCAGCCGCGCCGCCAGCGCCGCGCGGGCGTCGTCGCGATAGCGCTGCGCCGCCGCCAGCGCCGCCTGCAGCATCACGCGCGCTCGAAGATCGCGGCGATCCCCTGGCCGCCGCCGATGCACATCGTCTCGAGGCCATAGCGGCCGTCGCGGCGCACCAACTCGCGCGTCAGGTTGGCAAGGATCCGCCCGCCGGTCGCACCGATCGGGTGGCCGAGCGAAATGCCCGAGCCGTTGACGTTGAGGATGTCGTTGCGGCTGTCGTCCTTGCTCCAGCCCCAGCCCTTGAGCACCGCGAGAACCTGCGGCGCGAAGGCCTCGTTGAGCTCGACGAGGTCGATATCGTCCCAGCCGAGGCCGTTGCGCGAGAACAGCCGCTCGACCGCCGGCACCGGCCCGATCCCCATGCGCGACGGGTCGCACCCCGCCGCCGCCCAGGAATGGAACCACGCGATCGGCTCCAGCCCAAGTTCCTCCAGCTTGTCCTCGGCAACGACGAGGCAGGCGGCGGCGGCGTCGTTCTGCTGGCTGGCGTTGCCGGCGGTCACCACGCCGCCCTCCAGCGCGCGCAGCTTGCCCAGCGACTCCATCGTCGCGTCCGGGCGATAGCCCTCGTCGCGGTCGAAGATGATCGCCTCGCCCTTCTTCTGCGGCACCGCGACCGGCACCAGCTCGTCGGCGAACAGCCCCTTCTCCCACGCTGCGGTGGCGCGCTGGTGCGAGCGGACGGCATAGGCGTCGGCTTCCTCGCGGGTGATTTCGTAATCCTTGGCGAGATTCTCTGCCGTCTCGATCATGCCCGAGATGACGCCGAACCGCTCGACCGGCTGGCTCATCAGCCGCCCGCGCGTCAGGCGATCGTGCAGCGTCAGATTGCCGGCGCGCATGCCCTTGCGCACATCGGTGGTGTAATGTTCGACGTTGCTCATGCTCTCGCAGCCGCCAGCGACCACCACGTCGGACGCGCCGGTCTGCACCATCATCGCCGCATCGATCACCGCCTGAAGCCCGGAGCCGCAGCGGCGGTCGAGCTGATAGCCCGGCACCTCCAGCGGCAGCCCCGCGGCGAGCCACGACCAATGCCCGATCGCCGGCGCCTCGGCATTGCCATAGCCCTGCGCGAAGACGACGTCGTCGACGCGCGTCGGATCAATCTTCGTCCGCTCGATCAGCGCCTTGATGATCGTCGCGCCCAGCTGCCCCGCGCCGAGTGAGGACAGGCTGCCGCCGAACTTGCCGACGGCGGTGCGGATGGGCGCGACAATGGCGGCGCGGCGCAGTCCGGTGCTGGGGGTCATGGGCGTTAACTCCTGCAAGGCGGAGATGCGGCCGGGGATGGTGTTCCGCTCTCCTTGTTGGCGGCGGGCCTATCGGATGCCCCACCCGCTTTCAACAGCGAGGATTGGTTTTCAACGGGCTGAACTTCCCACCATTCCCGTCACCCCGGGCTTGCCCCGGGAGCCCGCTACCTTTCGCCCCGCCGAAAGAAGAAGCGGGACCCCGGATCAAGTCCGTGGTGACGAAGAAGGGAGGGCAAGCGCTCCCTCACCAACACCGCACGAAAGCACCACTTTCGTGCGCCAGGCTATTCCGCCGCCACTTTCGTCGCTTCGCCTGCAGCCTCAAGCTCCGCCGCCTTGGCCTCGACCAGCCGGACGATATGGTCGATCATCCCCTCGTCCTGCACGACATGGTCGGTCACACCCGACAGATACACCATATGCTTGCCATTGCCGCCGCCGGTGAGGCCAATGTCGGTCTCGCGCGCCTCGCCTGGCCCGTTGACAACGCAGCCGAGCACCGACAGCGACATCGGCGTGCGGATGTGCTGCAACCGTTCCTCCAGCGTCTGCACGGTGCGGATCACGTCAAAGCCCTGTCGCGCGCAGCTTGGGCAGCTCACCACGCGCACGCCGCGATTGCGGATTCCGAGCGCCTTCAGGATCTCGAACCCGACGCGCACTTCCTCTTCGGGCTCGGCCGAGAGCGAGACGCGGATCGTGTCACCGATGCCGTACCACAGCAGCGAGCCGATCCCGATCGCGCTCTTCACCGTGCCGCCGACGAACCCGCCCGCCTCGGTAATGCCCAGGTGAAGGGGGCAGTCCACCGCTTCGGCGAGCTGCTGGTACGCCGCGACCGCCAGGAAGATGTCGGACGCCTTTACCGCCACCTTGAACTCGTGGAAGTCGCGATCCTGCAACAGCTTGATATGGTCGAGCGCCGACTCGACCAAGGCTTCGGGGCAGGGCTCGCCATATTTCTCGAGCAGGTCCTTCTCGAGGCTCCCGGCGTTCACCCCGATGCGAATCGAGCAGCCATTGGCCTTGGCGGCGTTGACCACTTCGTTCACGCGATCGGCCGATCCGATGTTGCCCGGATTGATCCGCAGGCAGGCCGCGCCAGCGTCCGCCGCCTCCAGCGCGCGCTTGTAGTGGAAATGGATGTCCGCGACGATCGGCACGCGCGAGGCGCGCACGATCTGCTTCAGCGCAGCGGTCGAGGGCACGTCGGGGCAGCTGACGCGGATGATGTCGACGCCGGCGTCCTCGCAGCGCCGAATCTGGTCGATTGTGGCGCGCACGTCGTCGGTCGGCGTGTTGGTCATCGTCTGCACGGTGACGGGCGCATCGCCGCCGACGGGAACATTGCCGACCATGATCTGGCGGCTTTGGCGGCGGTGAATATCACGCCAGGGGCGGATCGACATCTAGGCTTCCTATCGGCTTTGCCGGGGATATAGCGTTGCGCGACCATAAACGGAAATTGGGGGCAGGACGATGACGCTTTCGCTTTATGACGCAGTGATCCCGTCGAATTTGCAGATCCTGGGTGCCGTCGATGCGCTGCTCGACAAGGCTGAGTCGTTTGCGGGCGATTGCGGGATGCTGCCGGCGGAGCTGATCGACGCGCGGTTGGCGTCCGACATGCTGCCCTTCGGCTATCAGGTGAAATCGTGTGCGGACCATTCGATCGGCGGCATCGAAGGGGTGCGCGGTGGAAACTTTTCGCCGAGCATGAAGCCTTGGCCGACTGGTTTCGCCGAACTTCACGCGCTGATCGGCGATGCGATCGCCACTTTGCAGGCCGTCGACCGTGCCGAATTCGACGCGCTGGCTGAACGCGAGACGCAGTTCTCGATGGGCGACCTGAAGCTGCCGTTCACCGGCGGACAGTTCCTGCTCTCCTTTTCGCAGCCCAACTTCTATTTCCACGCCACCACCGCCTATGCGATCCTGCGGGCGCAGGGCGTGCCGCTCGGCAAGAAGGATTTCCTGGGGAAGCTGCGCATCAAGCGATGAGCCGATCACCGGTTCGCACGCCAGAGTTCGGGCCGAGATCCATCGCGCTGCAGGCGCTGATCGCCAAGCCTACCGTGGGTGACAGGGGCGGCTTGGTAGATTCGCGCAGGAAAGACAGCGGAGGTGGCGGAGACGGAGGGATTCGAACCCTCGGTACGGTTTCCCGTACGACGCTTTAGCAAAGCGTTGGTTTCAGCCACTCACCCACGTCTCCGGGCCTGGCGGAAGCGCGGCTATAGCGAGGCGTGCGGGGTCGATCAACACTTGCCGGCATCATGCACGACGATTCACTCCGGCGCATGGTCGACTCCGCCCGCCGCGCCGTTCATTGCCGTGCAAGCTGGCACTTGTTTATAGTGCGCTGAAACGGGGCCTGCCCGGGGGAATGTACGATGCGCAAGTTCATGATCGCCATGGGGCTGATCGCCACAATGGTGAGCGGGGCCGCACCCGCGCAGGTCCGCACCATCGATCCCAATCAGTCGATCGACGGCGATCTCGATGGGCCGCGTGTCCCGCCGGCGCCGACACGCGCGCAGACGCCGGCCGAGACGTACCGCGAACCAACCTACACGCAGGACACGCCCGATCAGGACGCGCCGCCGCTGGAGGCGCCATTGCCCGCGCCTGTGCCCGCCCCGGCGCCCCGCACGCCCGGCGCGGAGGCACGCGCGGAAGCGACCACTGATGCCGCCACCACCTTCAAGCGCGACGATCTGATCGGTGCGGGCGAAGGCGTGTTCGGCAAGGGCGCCGAAGGCTTCGCCTCGATCATCGAAAAGATCCTGTCCGAACAGGGCGAGCCCAACGCCTATATCGCCGGCCGCGAGGCGGCAGGCGCGTTCGTCGTGGGGCTGCGCTACGGCTCGGGCATCATGACGCACAAGGTCGAGGGGCAAATGCCGGTCTATTGGACCGGGCCGTCGATCGGCTTCGACGTGGGCGGCGATGCCAACAAGGTGTTCGTGCTGGTGTACAACCTGTACGATACCGCCGATCTTTACCGCCGGTTCCCAGCTGCAGAGGGCCGGCTGTATTTCGTCGGCGGGTTTGCCGCGACCTACCTGCGGCGTGGCAATGTCGTGCTGATCCCGGTGCGGCTCGGTGTCGGTTATCGGGCGGGCGTCAACGTCGGCTATATGAAGTTCACCCAGAAATCGAACTGGCTGCCGTTCTGACGCGTCGACCGGCGGCAGGGCGGCGGTACGAAACGCAGCGTCTCCGTTCGCCGACTTGGTGCGGCGCGGCCGTCGCCCATATCATCCCCGAGATAGCTTGGCGCACCGGCGCCGGCACGAGGATGATTCCATGAAGAAGATCGGTTTTCTGTCCTTCGGCCACTGGTCGAACAGCGCGCATTCGGCGACGCGCTCGGCCAGCGACGTGCTGCTCCAGTCGATCGACCTAGCGGTGGCGGCGGAGGAATTGGGCGTGGATGGCGCCTATTTTCGGGTCCACCATTTCGCGCAGCAGCTCGCCTCGCCCTTTCCGCTGCTCGCCGCGGTGGGTGCGCGCACCAAGCGGATCGAGATCGGCACGGGCGTGATCGACATGCGCTACGAGAATCCGTTCTACATGGCGGAGGATGCCGGCGCCGCGGACCTGATCAGCGGCGGGCGGCTGCAGCTCGGCATCAGCCGCGGCTCGCCCGAGCAGGTGATCGAGGGCTGGCGCCACTTCGGCTATGTGCCCGCTGGGGGCGAAAGCGACGCCGACATGGGGCGGCGGCATGGCGAAGTGTTCTTCGAGCTGCTCAAGGGCCAAGGCTTCGCCCGGCCCAACCCGCGGCCGATGTTCCCCAACCCCCCAGGGCTGCTTAGGCTGGAGCCGTTCTCCGAAGGGCTGCGCGAGCGGATCTGGTGGGGCTCCGGCGCGGATGCCACCGCCGTGTGGGCGGCGAAGAAGGGCATGAACCTGCAAAGCTCCACGCTGAAGGCCGACGAGAGCGGCGAGCCGTTTCACGTTCAGCAGGCGAAACAGATCCGGGCCTATCGTGCCGCGTGGCAGGAAGCGGGGCACAAGCGCGAGCCCCGGGTGTCGGTGTCGCGGTCGATCTTTGCGTTGGTGAACGATCAGGATCGCGCCTATTTCGGGCGTGGCGACGACAGCGACCAGATCGGCGTGATCGACAATATGCGGGCGGTGTTCGGGCGTTCCTACGCCGCGGAGCCGGACCGGCTGATCGAGCAGTTGCGCGCTGATGAGGGGATTGCGGAGGCGGATACGTTGCTGCTGACGGTGCCCAACCAGCTCGGCGTGGATTACAATGCGCATGTGCTGGAGAGCATCCTGACGCAGGTGGCGCCGGCGCTCGGGTGGCGGTGACGGAACCACGCCCGTCATGCCAGGCTGGCCCCGGCATCCAGCCGTTTGCGAACCCTCCCGCCGGTGAATAGACGGCACCCTGGGTGCCGGCACAAGGCCGGCATGCGATAGGGACGCACCTTCGCTCAACACACCATCGTCATCCCGGGCTTGACCCGGGATCCATGGCTCCCGCGGGCGCTGGTGCTCGACAATGAGCGCCAGCGTTCGCGGCACGTCGGATCCCGGCGCGAGGCCGGAATGACTGACGGCCTTAGGCCGCCGCCGCGGCCTCCGTGGCCGCCAAGGCGCGGTACTTCGTCCGCAGGCTCACCTTGTCGATCTTCTCCGTACCCAGCCGGGGTAGCGCCTCATCGGCCAGCCAGATGCGCTGCGGCACCTTGAAGGCGGCGATATGCTGGGTCAGGAAGGCGCAGATATCGTCCACCGTCACAGCGCCCGGCGTTGACAGATGTACTACCGCGCCAGGCACTTCGCCGTAGCGCTCGTCCGGCAGGCCGAAGACAGCGGCTTCGGCGACGTCGGGATGCTGGTACAGCGCATCCTCCACCTCCTGACAGCTAATGTTTTCGCCGCCACGGATGATGATGTCCTTTTTGCGATCGACGATGAAGAGATAACCATCCTCATCGAGATAGCCGATGTCCCCGGTGCGGAAGTAACCATCGGCAGTGTAAGCCTCCGCGGTCGCTTCCGGCTTGCCCCAATATTCCTGGAAGCAGGCTACCGAACGAATCGCCACTTCGCCGCGCTCGCCCTGCGGCACGGGCGCCCCGGCATCGTCGAGGATCGCAAGATCGACCAGCGGCATCGAGGGACGCCCCGCGGAGTTCGGCTTGGCGAGGTAGTTGGTGCGCCAATTTCCGGTGCCGACGCCATTCGTCTCGGTCAGGCCATAGCCGATCAGCGGCTTGCCCTCCATTTCCTGCTCAATACGGTTGACGTGCTCGACCGGCCGTGGCGCGCCGCCGGCGGCGAAATCGGCGACGCTCGACAGGTCATACTGATGCCGGTTGGGGTGGTTGAGGATCTCGAAGCTCATCAGCGGCACGCCGACGAAATAGGTGATCTTCTCCCGATCCATCAGCCGCATCGCCTCTTCGGCGTTCCACTTGGGCATCAGCACCAGCTTGCGGCCAATGGCAAACGACTGGAGGAACACCGGCACTTCGGCAGTGACGTGGAACAGCGGCAGGTTGAGCAGCGTCGAGGGTTGATACTGGTTGGTCACCACGCCTTCCTGCGCACCGATCGCCATCATCATCAGCGCGGAGCCGAGATAGTTGAACACACCCTGCGTTACCTGGCGGTGGGTCGACAACGCGCCCTTCGACTGGCCGGTCGAGCCCGAGGTGAAGAGGATGGTGGCGTGATCGTCCGGGCCGACCTGCGGCAGATCGGCAGCGCCATCACCCACCTTGGCGAGGATCGGCGCAAGTGCGGCGTCGATCGGCTGGAGGTCGTCGAACTCGACCACCGTCGCCTTGAGTCCGGCAAGATCCGCGAGCCGCTTGCAGCGCGGCGGATCGGCGAAGACCAGGGTGCAGCCGACATCGTCGACGCCCGCCTGAAGCTCCTCCGACTGCCACCAGCCGTTGAGCAGCGTCGCAACGCCGCCGGCCATCAGGATGCCCATGTAGAGGACGATCCACGAGGTGGAGTTGCGTGCGGCGATGCCGACGCGGTCGCCCTTCTTCACGCCGAAACCGCCGACCAGCGCGGCCGCAACCTTCTCGGCACGAGCATAGACATCGGCGTAGGTCAGCCGCTCGTCGCCCGAGACCAGGAATTCGGTAGCGGCATGCTGCTGCGAATAATGCGCGAAATAGGCCGGCAGCGTCGGCGGCGCGCCCGCGATCATCGGCAGCGTCTGGCCGAACCGTTCGGTCGTACCGAGCGCAAGCGGACCGCCCTCTCCCGTCAACGCGGCCATGGTCGCGTCCATCTTGAGGTCCAGTTCGGTCTTCATTCTTCTCTCCGCTTGGTCTTGGTCTTGGTCTTGGCCTTTGGCACCCTTATGGAGGCGTGACGCCGAAGGGAAAAGCCTTGATCCTGCCTCAAATGATTGCTGCCGCGGCAGCCGCTGGCCACATTCGCTTCGAGGACCTGGGGCTGCACCCGGATGTCTTCTCGATCGGCTTCTTTACGCTGCGCTGGTACAGCCTGGCCTATATCGCCGGCATCGTCATCGGTTGGTGGTATCTGCTCAAATTGCTCGACCAGCCAGGCGCGCCGATGGCGCGGCGGCATGCTGACGATCTGGTCTTCTATGCCACGCTCGGCATCATCCTGGGCGGGCGGGTCGGCTATGTGCTGTTCTACGCGCCCGACATGATCCTGCACCCGTTGCGGATCTTCAGGCTGTGGGATGGCGGCATGAGTTTCCACGGTGGGGTGATCGGCACCAGCCTGGCGATCATCCTGTTCGCGCGAAAGAACGGGCTCAACTGGCTGCGCATCCACGATTACGTCGCCTGTGTGGTGCCGTTCGGCCTGTTCTTCGGTCGGCTGGCGAATTTCGTGAACGGCGAATTGTGGGGCAAGCCCGCGAACCTTCCCTGGGCCATTGTGTTCGACCGTACGGTGCCGACGGGCGTGCCCGAGCCGGCGCGCCACCCGAGCCAGCTCTATGAGGCGGGGCTGGAAGGGATCGCCCTGTTCACGTTGCTGTGGTTCTTCTTCTGGCGGACCAATGCGCGGTATCAGCCCGGCAAGCTGACCGGGCTGTTCCTGCTCGGTTACGGCCTGGCGCGGTTCACCGTGGAATTCTTCCGCGAGCCGGATTCGCAATTCGCCGGCACGATCTTCGCGACGACGATCCATATGGGGCAAGTGCTGTGCCTGCCGATGATCGCGGGCGGCCTGTACCTGATCGCCACCGCGCCGCGGCGGCGCGAGCGGGTAGAGCCGATCGCGGGCGGCACCAGCGTGGCGTAGCGAGCGGCAGGCACTTCGCCCGGACTGGCTGGGCAGTAGGGTGCGGTCTGAAGGGCACAGTGGTGCACAAAATCGTGCGGTGATGGGTCTTCTGCGCGCTTCCGTCGTTACACCGGCGCGTCGCACGGGCGACGCTGGTGGATTGGAGACTGGGAATGGTTCCAAAATTTCTTAGTGGGCTGGCGGCAAGCGCGCTTGTCCTTGCGCCGGTCGCGGCATCGGCGGCACCGGCGGCCTCGCCGGCCTCGAAGCTGTCGGTCGCCAAGTCGGTGCGCGCCGGGACGCCCACCAACAAGGCCGATCGGCTCGCAGGCGGTGCGATTCTGCCGGCCCTGCTGGCCGCCGTGATTGTCGCTGGTGGCATCTATCTCGTCGTTGATGACAATGACGATGATTCCGACAGCAACTGACCGGTAGCGGCGGGCTCCCGGCCGCCGCCCGCGCGCCGTCTGCCTCTACGGGGGTAAACGCCGGACGAGCGGATGGTTGGCGCTGGTCAGGCACCGACCGGAGGCGCTTGCGCAGGCGGCGCGTCATGTGGCGCTTTCAGCCTGTCTGCTCGCGCCTACCGTGCCGCGCTACACCAGCTACCCCGCCGCGGCCGGGTTCTGCCCTTCGGGCAGTGACAGGGACATGGCGGCGGCCCTCGATGTGATCGAGCCGGACGCCGCAGCTAACGCGTCGCCGTTCGGTGGATTGCTGTTCTGCCAGTCCGTTCCCGTCAATCGCCTTGCGCGAGGATGGCGGCGATGTCGTCGACCGGCACGTCGAATGCTGCGGCGATGCCGGCGGGCGAGGCGCCGCGCTGCGCGAGGGCGCGAACGCGATCGGGGTTGAGGATCATCGCGTAGCCGCTCGTATCGCGTTGTTCGCGCACGATGTCCTTGCGCCCGGAGCCGCGACAGCGTTGCGCGGCGGCGCGATGTGGATCGCTGGCAGCCAGCTCGGCATCGGCCTGCCGCTTGGCCTGGCGCGCGGCTTCGCGTTCACGTGCCTGTGCCTCGCGGGCCGCGGCGCGCGCTTCCAGGCGGGTAAAGGTGGCGTCGGTGCGCGTCGGCGGCGCGGAGGGAAGTGGTGGGGGGCTGCCCCAGCTTTTGTGGACCATGTGTTATCAGGCTTCGAGGCGGGTGAGGCGCGCTTCGACGAGGTCGAGATCGCGGCCGAGCTGGTCGGCGAGGCTTAGGCCGACCTCGCGCCGCTGCGCAAGGTCGAGCAACGTGCGGCGCTCGGCGCGGACGCCTGCCAAGTGCAACTTGCGTTCGATGACACGCGCTTGCGCCTGTTCGTCCCGATGTCCCTGGTCGGCGCCGATGCTGTCGATCCGTTCGCGATATTGCGCCATCAGCCGGGCGGCGACATCGGTGTACCGATCGGCATCGTCGCCGTCTCCGCACAATTCGTGCTGAGCGCGTTCGATTTCGGCGATCGCCGCCTTGGCGGTCAGCGTGCGTACTCGGTCGCGCTCTGCCGCTGCGCCTTCCTCGGGTGGCAGGCGCAGGTTGCGGAGCGACAGCGGCAGGCCGACGGCGGCGATGATCAGCGAAGCGAGGATCACGCCCGAAGCGAGCAGGATGACGAGATCGCGCGCCGGAAAGGGCGTGCCGTCGGGCATCGCAAGCGGCAGCGTCAGGGCGCCGGCGAGAGTGATCGCGCCGCGCGCGCCGGCGACCGACATGGCGGCGACCACCCGGCGCGGAGGGCTGGCCGCCGCGTCATTCCCCTGCCGGCGTGCGCGAAAAAGCGTGAGTTTCAGCGAAACCCATACCCACAAGTAACGAAGCGCGGCGAGCACGGCGACGATGGCGGCGACATAAACGAGCAACCACCAGCGATTGTCGTGCCCGGTGCCGGCCAGCGCTGCGGCCGCGCCTTCGAACAGGCTGGGCAATTGTTCGCCGAGCAGCACGAAGATGACGCCGTTCAGGGTGAATTGCAGCATGTCCCACACCGCGCGGCGGCGGATGCGGGTGGCGGCACCAACGGCGGTGCTGGTGCCGACGAACGTCATGGCGATGCCGGCCGCGGCGGCGGCGAGCACGCCCGAGGCATGGACATGTTCGGCCGCCAGATAAGCGCCGAACGGGATCAGCAGGCTGACCAGCACGTTGGACCCGACATCGTCGCCGAAATGGCGTGCCACCAGGAACTTGCCGTTGATCGCCAGCCAGGTGACGCCGACACCAGCGGCGACGCCGCCCAGCGCCATCCAGGCAAAGGTGCCAAGCGCCGCAGGGAGCGAGAAGACCCCGCTCAACGCAGCGGCGATCGCGAAGCGGAGGCAGACCAGGCCCGACGCATCGTTGAGCAACGATTCCCCCTCCAAGATATGCATCATTCGGTTGGGAATCGACACCTTTTGCGCAACGGCGCCGACCGCGATCGGATCGGTGGGCGAGACCACGGCGGCGAGCGCAAAGGCGACGGCCAGCGGCATGGCGGGGATCAGCCAGTGGATGAACAGGCCGAGCCCAAGCACCGTGAGGAAGACCAGGCCGAGCGCCAGGCCAAGCACAGCCCCGGCATCGCGGAACAACTCGTCCTTGGGAATGCGCCAGCCGTCGAGGAACAGGAGCGGCGGGACCAGCAGAAGGAAGAAGAGTTCGGGATCGAGCTCAACCTTGATGCCTGCCGCCGTGCCGATCAGCGCGCCGAGCCCAATCTGGACCAGCGGGCGCGGCAGCGCGGCGGGCAACACACGCGACAGCACGCCACTGACCACCACTGCGAGCAGCAGAAACAGGCAAAGGGTGACGATCTCCAAACGTGCTTCTCCTCCTGCGTGCCCCGGATGGGGGTGAGCCGCGTGCCACGACAAATCGGATCGGGGTGCGGCCAAGTGGCTGCGTCGTGGCGGCTCATTGCCGCGGGCACGGTCCCGCCGGGGCACGTGTGGTCGAGAACGCGCCGGATGACCACCCTATTTGACGCGCGATTTAGCTGTGCGCGATCACCGGTCCTGCCCGCCGTCGACAGGCAGGATTGCGCCGGTGATGAAGCTGGCTATCGGGCTGAGCAGGAACGCCGCCGCGCGGCCGATTTCCTCGGGGCGGCCGAAGCGCTGCATCGGGACTTCGCGACGAATCCAGCGCCACCAGGACTCGGCACGCGCGCCAGTCGATCGTTCTTCCCAGTCGCCCCCGGGGAAGATGATGTTGCCAGGTGCGATCGTGTTGACGCGCACGCCGCTCGGCCCGGCAATCACCGCCAGTTCCTTGGCGAGATGCCCCATCGCGGCCTTGGCGGTGCCGTAGGTGAGCGGCGTGCCCTTGGCAGCAAGGCCGGCGATCGAACCGATCATCAGCACCGATCCTTCGCCACGCGCCGTCATGCGGCGCAACGCCGAGCGGGCGAGGAAGAAGGCGGAATCGAGGTTTTGCGCCATACCGCCCCGCCATGCTGAATCGGATACGTCGAAGCCGGGCGGGCAGGGGTGAAGACCGACGTTGGCGACGGCGCCCCACAATGGACCAAGCGCGGCCTCGGCGGTGGCCATTGTTTCCTCCACCACAGCCGGATCAGTCATGTCTCCCGCGGTGCTCCACACCGCTTCGGCGCCGAAGCGATGGGCGAGATCGGCGTGTGTCGCGGCCAGCGCCGGCGCCCCGCGGGCGGTGAGCGCGACTCGTGCCCCTTCGGCCAAGCATGCCTCGACGATTCCGAGCCCGATGCCGCGGCTACCGCCGGCAACGAAAATCGTTTTTCCCGCAAGTTCGAGGTCCATGGTTCATCCGCTCCCGACAAGGCTTTGTTGTTACCCGGCTTTATGCTGCAACCACACGTGAGGCGCTTCTTTTGCGCCACGCGAGCATAAGAACTGGGGAACCGAGACAGCGCAAGCCGAACTGCTCGCCTGCTGTCTGGCGGGTCAGGGTGACCCATCATCACTCCGCGATGACATCTTCTGCCACCGGTTGGGCGCAAGCGGCGCGAGATCGCCGGCAGCCATCTGCTTGACCTGACGCACCCGCTAGACCGGCGGCTGAACGGCGTTCTGCCTAGTTGGCGGCGAAAGGCGGCGGCGCCTTGTCGATCACCAAGCATGTGCTGATCGTGACGTTGGATCTTGAAGGAGGGGCTCAAACTACGGCCTACTTTCGCAAGCCGCGGCCGGGCACGGCACCCTAGCGGCGCTGACGACGGATGCGCAGGCCGACGAACAGCACGACCGGCCAGAACAAAGTGTTGGCCGTATCCCCGATCGTGTCCGGCCAGCGCCATGATCCATGATTGTACCGATCGATACATTCGTTGAGCAACTGAAGCGCAATGACGCAGGCGAGCGGGACGGGGGTGGCGAGCGAGCGACGGGTGATCAGCCGTGCGAGAAGAAGCACCGCCATGCCGCCATGGACATGAGCGAGCGCATCGGTGTTCGCCGGCGTGATCAGCGAAGCGACGAAATTCTTCAGGGCCACATAGTCCATGCCGCGCTTCTGGGCCGGACATACGGCATCTGCAACAAGCGAGCGTGGCAAGCGACCGCCTGTGCGCTGCCGTTCTACACAGTGCGTGCCGACGGAGGGCTGGGCGCTCCGGGTGCTTACGCGATGCCTGCGCCTGGGAAGATCATGCGATGACGCCTGAATGCGGGTGAAGAAACGCGGGCGATGACGCGAACAGGCATGGTCGCATGCGGTGTGTGCACATGAAGTAGATCAATTCAGAGAGATATGTGAACGGATAGTTCATGCAGTTGGATTGGAACCTACCTGTTACGCGCGCCGTTTTGAGAACCTGTAGAAATGGTAAGCGGAGTAAGGCGTATGAAAACCATGGCTGCACTGGCCATCGCCGGCCTGACGATTGTGGTTGCGGCACCGGCATCGGCCGACCGCATTGGTGGATCTCGCGCGGAGATCTATAGCGATAGCAACTCGCACTATCTCGACTATAAGACTGACCTGAGTGAGGCGCGGCGCGAATTGCGGAAGGATCTGGCGCGGGCCGACGATCCCGCCGATCGAATCGATGCCTGGGCCGAATATAGGCGCGAGGTCGCCGACGCGCGTCATGACTTCCGGAAGGAGATGGCGGAGCGTGGCGTGATCGTCCGCGGGCGGCCTAGCGTGAGTGTGGAGCCTTATTGATCGGGCGCGGCTGCTAGCAAGCGCCGCGACGCGTCCAGAGACGCTTTACGCCGGTAGATTCCGGCAACCGGACGGGGCGAGGCACGGTGGCGTGTGCCCGTCCTCGTCGGTTGCTTCGGGCCCGAGCGTCACGACGTGCTCAAGCCTCACCGTTGCCGACCCGCCAGCCGTCCCAGGCGAGCAGGACGGCGCGGCCCTCGGCATACCCGTCCTCGTGGGTGTCGAGCGCTTCTAGATCGGCGCGGCGGCGGTCGATCATCGCCAGCCATTTGGCGCGTACTGCCGGCACGCGATCGGGCAGTAGATAGCGATGCCACAGCCGTGCCACCCGCCGATCGCGCCACAGTCGCTCTAGCGCCGGCCGGATTGCCTCGGCGGGCACGCTCGGCGCGCGGCGGCGCAGCTCGCCGACTAGGTGAGAAGGATAGATTTCGGTGCGCTCGGCCAGCACGCCGAGGATTGCGAGTTCAGTCAGGGCGTCACGCATGCGTTGTTGCTGAGTGTGAGGTGCGACGGAAACGGTCATGAGTCTGTCTCATTTGGTAAGAGCGATAAGTTGAGCGAGGCCGTTGGCGCCGGTCTTGGCGAGCACGGCCGCGCGATGGTCCTCCACCGTCTTGGGGGACAAGCCGAGCCGGTCGGCCACCACCTTGTTGGGATGGCCCTGCACCAGCAGATCGAACACCTGACGCTCGCGCGGCGTAAGGTTGGCGGTCCGCGCATGAGCGGTGCGCCGCGCCTTGCTCCAAGCGACGCCCTCCGTCACCGCAGCGAGTAGGCGATCCTCGTCGATCGGTTTTTCCAGATAATCTAGCCCACCGTAGCGGCGCACGGAATCGACCGCGTTGGCAGTGGTCGGCCAGGCCGTCATGAACACGATCGCCACGCCATCGTCGATTGCGCGTACCCGATCGGCAAAGGCGAAGCCGTCCAAATCGCCCATCATCACGTCGGTCACGATGCAATGCGCCGGCGCGATGTCATAGACGGCGAGCAGCGCGGCGGGATCGACGAAGGGCTCGGCGGCAAAGCCGTGGCGGCGAAGAAGGCGCGCGACGCTGGCCCCGAGATCGGGATCGTCATCCACCACATGGACGATCGGGTCGTTCATGGTCGGTCTCCGATAAGCGGAAGGGCAATGGTCGCGCGCACCGTGCCGGCTGGATCGGTGATGCGCGCCAGCGTGCCGCCATGTGCTTCCACGATCGCACGTGCCACCAGGGTGCCGACGCCCATGCCAGGCTGAGGCGGCTGATCCGGCGCGCAGTGGTTGAGCACGGTAAGCGTCGCGTTCGTGCCCTCCCGCGCAGCAGTCAGCGTGACTTCGCTACCCGCCCCGCACGCCTGCGCGGCGTTGCGAAGGAGGTTCATCAGCGCCTGGGCGAGTTCGACCTCCTGCCCTAGCACGACGAGATCGCCGTCCACGGTCCCCACCGCCAGCCCGACCCCCGCGGCGGACAGTTCGGGGCGGGCGAGCGCGAGCACGCTTTCCATCAGGATGCTGATCGGCAGCGGCGTCGGTTCATCCACCGCGCGCCCGCCATAGCGGCGCAGGCGGCGGACCAGATCCGACAGCTGCGTTGCCTTGGCGTGGATCAGCGCGGCAGTGGCGGCGACCTCAGGCGGGGTGTCACGCGCGGATTCGTGCAAGTGGCGCGCTTCGATCGACAGCGTCGAGAGCGGCTGCGAAATCTCATGGATTACTGCGACCGACATGGCGCGCAATGTCTTGAGCCGTTCGGCCTGGAACAGCAGCCGGTCGCGCCGGGCAAGATCGTCGCGGGCGCGCGCCTGCGCGTCGGCGAAGCTGCCGGCGAGATAGCCGGTGACGACGATCGTCGCGAGGCCAAGATGCAGCTGGAGCCGGGCGGGCGTAGTCATGTCGTTGGCCGAAATCGGCAGAACGATCGCGGCGACCAGCAGCAGCGCGCTCCAGGCGCCGACCCGGCCTGAACGCAGCCCGATCCAGGCGATCGCGACCAGCACCGGCGCGGGTTGCAGGCCAAGGTCGATCCAAGCGAGCCCGGCGCCGATCGCTAGCCCAACGGCGAGCACCCCGGCAGCCTCCATCAACAGCGCCATGCGCGGGGCGCGGAGCGGCGCGCGCTGGCGGCCGCTCAGCCGGTCCACCGCCCACAACAGCGGCGGGGCAACCAACAGCACGCCGAGCAGATCGCCGATCGCAAAGGCGTTGAGCGACAGCACCATGGCCTGCACATCGGTGATGCCGGTGAGATCGGGCCGCAGCAGCGCCTGCGGAACGGCAGCAAGCGCGGCAGCGACCGGCGCCAGCACGCTGGCGAGCGCGAACGGCATGGGCGCGGTGAACAGCGCGCCACCGCGACCGGCACGGCGCGACAGTTGTTGGCGGATTGCGAACACGGTGACACCATAGGCGATCACCGGGCGAACCGCGCCAAACACCGCCAGCGGCCAATCGGGCGTGGTCACCACCACCGCACCGGTGGCGAGATCGACGGCGAGCTCGACCAGCGCGATCGGCAAGGTGAACCGCGCGCCCACGCGCCACAGCAGCGCAAGGCGAAGGCCGGCGGCAGGAAACCATAAGGAATAATAGCCGTGGCCGCCCCAGGCAGCCGCAAGCCGGTGCGTCAGGACGAAGCCAAGCGCGTAGAGCGCCAGCAGCATCGCCGCGCGTGCATAGCGTTCCGCCGTGCGCGACGTGGGTGCCTGTCGCGATAGCGCGTGATCGAGCGAATGGCTGGCCATCGTGTTATCGGTGTCTGCGGGCCGGCGGCGGGGCCGACAAGCCGGGAAATACCCGGTGATGGCGGTGGCTACCGGGTTTTTCCCGGATGGCGCGCAAGCCCGGGAACGGCTGGAGCAGGCCTCGCGCGCTGGCGAAATGCCAAGCGGGGCGCGGATGGGCGGGCTGTTCAAGGGAGTCGGTTTCGCCACCCGCGGCGCGGTGCCGGGCGAACGGGGGGCGGCACCGTGCCAAGCGGTCGCTCTGAGCACATGCGACGAGGACGAATGATCGGTTCCGCTGTCAGGGAAGGGGGCGCGCCTCTGCGGTCGCCCGTGTTGTCGCTCTTCCCGCTGAGCGATCCCCAATCCTTCCCGTCGATCGATGAAGGCTATTGTCGTCGTCCTTTTGCCGACATAGCCGCCGCCGGCCTTCTATACTCGGTTGCAGCAAGCTGCCCCGCGCGGGCGAACATTCGCCCTTGCGCCCGCCTTGGTGTCGGCGGTGGCCTCGGCCTTCACCTTTTCACACACAGCTTGGGATCGTCATGTTCGGCGGTGTCGCTCATCGGTCGATTCTAAGGGGCGGGGCGCTCTGCCTGTGCCTGGGCGAGGTAAACCGCGAACAGGCCCTTGGGGTCGGTCCATTCGGCGATGGGTGTCCACCCACCGGCGCGCAACAGGATGCGAGCATCGCGGGGGCCATATTTGTGGCTGTTCTCGGTGTGGATCGTTTCCCCTGCGACGAGGGTGAACGGCTGACCTTCGACGGTGAAGGAGACGTCGCGCGTCGCCTCCAGGTGCATTTCGATGCGGGCGCGCTCGTCGTTCCAGATCGCGCGATGGCGGAAGGCTTCGATCGGAATCGTGCCGTCAAGCTCGCGGTTGATCCGGGCAAGAAGGTTGCTGTTGAACGCCGCAGTGACGCCGGCCGCATCGTCATAGGCGCGTTCGAGGACGGCGACGTCCTTGATCCGGTCCATGCCGATCAGGAGGTGCGCGCCCAGGCCCAGCGAGGCGCGCATGGCGCGAAGCAGATCCACCGCGGCGTGGGGAATGAGGTTGCCGATCGTCGAGCCGGGAAAGAAACCGAGCTTCGGAGCGGCCGCTATCGTCCTGGGCAGGCTCAGCGCGCGGGTGAAATCGGCTTCAAAGGGGAGGACGAACAGATCGGGGTATCGCGCTGACAGCGCGCGCGACGAATCGCGCAGGAAATCGCCGGAGATATCGATCGGGACATAAGCGGACGGTTTGATCGCATCGAGGACGAGCGGGGTTTTGGTGGAGGAGCCGGAGCCGAATTCGACCAGTGCCGATCCTGCGGCAACGAGCGCCGCAAGCTCGGGGGCGATCTGCGCAAGGATGCCGGTTTCGGCACGAGTGGGGTAATATTCGGGCAGGCCGGTGATCTGTTCGAACAGTTCGGAGCCGCAGCGATCGTAGAACCAGCGCGCAGGGATCGCGCGCGGGCGCCGATCAAGGCCGTTCAGCACGTCAGCGCGGAATCGTGGATCGGCGAGCGATGCCTGGCCACCTTTGACCTCCTGCTTCAGCATCGTGGCTCTTTCATGCTCGTCATGCGGCGTCGTCACACATCCTTGGCCAGCCGGACGCCGGTGAACTGCCAGCGCTGATGCGGGTAGAAGAAGTTGCGGTATGAGGCCCGAACGTGGCCGCGCGGGGTGACGCAGGAACCACCGCGCAGCACGAACTGCCCGCTCATGAACTTGCCGTTATACTCGCCGACCGCGCCGTCGGCCGGCACGAAGCCGGGATAGGGGCGATAGGCGCTGCCGGTCCATTCCCAGACGTCGCCGAAGAAAGCCGGGCCGCCGGGTGAGGGGCGCGGCTCGACCGGACCCGCGGCGTCCATCTGGTTGCCAGTGGCGGGATCGTGCGCGGTGGCGGCCGATTCCCATTCCGCCTCGGTCGGCAGGCGAGCGCCGGCCCAGCTGGCATAGGCGTCCGCCTCGTAAAAGCTGACATGCGTGACGGGTGCGGCGGGATCGATGGCGCGGCGCCCGTCGAGGCCGAAGCGTGTCCAGGTGTCGCCCTGCTGCTCCCAATAGAGCGGCGCGGCGATCCGCTCGCGCTGTAGCCAGGCCCAGCCGTCCGACAGCCAGTGGCGCGGATCGCGATAGCCGCCATCGGCGATGAACTGCTGCCACTCGCCATTGGTGACCGTGCGATCGGCGATGGCGTGGGGCGCCAGCAGGGTGCGATGGCGCGGGCCCTCGCAATCAAACGCGAAACCCGCGCCGGCGTGGCCGATCTCCGCGATCTGCTCAGGCCGTTCGATCCAGCCGATCGGGCCGGGCATGGCGACCGGAACCTTGGGCGGGGCGGGCCAGATCGCCGGTTCGAGCGGATTTTCGGAAAATAGGTGGAGGATGTCGGTAACGAGCAGTTCCTGGTGCTGCTGTTCGTGATGGCAACCGAGCTCCACCAAGGCACGCGCGTCGCTGGAGAGCAAGGGGAACGCGGCAAGCAGCGCGGCATCGACCGCTGCGCGGTAATCGCGCACCTCGTCCAGCGTTGGACGGGTAATCATGCCACGGCGTGCGCGCGCGTGGCGGCGGCCTTCCGCCTCGTAATAGCTGTTGAACAGGAAGGGGAAGCGTTCGTCGTGCAGCTGATAACCGGAGACGTGATCACGCAAAACGAAGGTTTCAAAGAACCAGCTGGTGTGCGCGAGATGCCATTTTACGGGCGACGCATCTTCCATCGATTGGACGGTGGCGTCAGCGTCGCTGAGCGGCGTCGTCAGCGCGGTTGTGAGGGCGCGTACGTCCTGAAAGCGGGTGGCGCGAAAATCGCGCCCGGTTGCCTGATACAGTCGCATGCCGTCCTCTCTTCCGGCAGGCGTGGGCGATCGACATGACCGTCATCAGACGCACGCTGGATGCAGCGAAGGACATGATCCCCCGACGGCCGGTCGAACGCACCGGCCATCCTGTTTGTTTCAACCCAGGTTAAACGTCAGGTGCGGCCGGCCGCGAACAGCAGCACGACAACGATCAGCACGGCCAGCGCCTGGAACAAGATGCGCTGCTGCATCATGCGGTTCGACTTGAGCTGGCTGTCGGTAGGACCGGTGCCCGTCCCACGCGCCTCCGCGCTGGCGTTCTGCAAAAAGGCGACGATGCCGCGCACCAGCGCGACGAGCGTCGCAATCAGCGCCGCGACCAGAAGGATGACGAGGAACGTCTGCATGCCTCCCATCTAGGTACTCGCGGGGTGATTGGGAAGGCGTCCCGCACGAAGCTCCGCGGCGATCTTGCGGCCCTCCACGCCTGCCTCGCGCAAGGCGGCTAGTGTGGGGGCGTTGTGCCGCTTGGCGAGGCGAACTCCGTCCGGTCCGGTGAGCAGATAGTGATGGTGGTAATGCGGCGTGGGCAGGCCGAGCAGCGCCTGGAGCAAGCGATGGACATGGGTGGCCGCGAACAGATCGCGCCCGCGCACCACATCTGTGACGCTTTGCCACGCATCGTCGATCGTCACCGCGAGGTGATAGCTGGCGGGCGCATCCTTGCGCGCGAGGACGACGTCGCCGGTGGCGAGTGGATCAGCGGGGATCGCCCTCCCATGGTCTTGCCACGTCAGCGCGCCCGCGCGAGCGACCGCCGCCGCCATGTCGAGCCGCCAGCAATAGAGGCGATCGGGCTCGTCACTGCGGCCGCGACAGGTGCCGGGGTAGAGCGGCTCGGCGCCGTGCGGGGCGGACAGGCTGGCAGCAGCGATTTCAGCGCGGGTGCAATAGCAGCGGTAGAGCAGGCCCATGCCGCGCAGCTGGTCGAGCGCGGCAGCATAAGCGGGCAAGCGCTGCGACTGGTGGATCACGGCGCTGTCCCACGCCAGGCCGAGCCAGGCGAGATCGTCACGGATCGTCTCAATGTGTTCAGGCCGGCTTCGAGTACCGTCGATATCCTCGATCCGCAGGAGGAATTTGCCGTCGCGGGCGCGGGCGAAATCGTGCGCGAGGATGGCGCTGTAGGCGTGGCCGAGGTGGAGGCGGCCGGTGGGGGAGGGGGCAAAGCGAGTGACGGTCACGCGTGCGGATGTGCGGGGTGCAGGCGTGGTGGGCAAGGGCGGCGACTCGATCTCACTTCGCGTCATTCCCGCGGAGGCCGGAATCCATACGCGCAGGTTCCTCGATCGAGCCGCAGCGGTCGCGTCTATGGATTCCCGCCTCCGCGGGAGTGACGGGGGAAGCGACGAAGAGCGCTACTCTACCGCCCGCTGAACACCGGCTCCCGCTTTTCCATGAACGCCGCCACCCCTTCCTTATGGTCCTCCGTTGTCATCAGGCGACGGATCGTCTCGATCGCCCAGCCGCCGAGCTCGCGCGCGTCGCCATACGCCGCCTTGCGCAACCCTTCCTTCATGTACCGCAGCGCGAGCGGCGGATTGGCGGCGATACGCCCAGCCAACGCGCGGGCCGCGGGGAGCAGATCGCCGTGCGGCACCACTTCGCGCACCAGCCCGATGCGCGCGGCCTCGGCCGCATCGATCACATCGCCGGTGAAGAGCAGCTCCGCCGCCTTCGCCGGCCCGACGATCGAGGGCAGGCGATAGAATCCGCCGACGTCGCAGACCAGCCCGCGCTTGATGAACAGCTCCGCAAATTTCGCCTTGTCGCTGGCGATGCGAATGTCAGCATAGAGCGCCAGCTCCATGCCCCAGCCGACCGCTGCGCCGTTCACCGCCGCGATCACCGGTTTGTCGCATTCCAGCGCGGCAATGGCGGCAGGGGTGGGCTGGTGGCGCACCACCGGCGGTGCCTTGCGCTTGGCGAAGGCATCCGGCCCGGCCATGATCTCGCCCACGTCGTCGCCTGAGCAGAAAGCGGGATCGGCGCCCGTCACGATCACGCAGCGCGCGTCTTCGTCCGTCACCGCGCGGCGGAACGCCGCCTCCAGCTTGGCATAGGCATCCCAGTTGAGCGCATTGCGCCGTTCCGGCCGGTTTAGCGTGATCGTGGCAATGTGATCGGCGACTTCATAGGTGACGGTTTCGCTCATTCATCCTCTCCCCTTGACCCGGCGTTTTGCCGGCTGTCATCATGACGTCATCGCTTGGCGCATAACGACCGGCGACACGGTATCGAAGGGGAGCGCGCTTGTTCCATCCCGATCTGATCCGGCACCCGGATTCGTGCCCGACGTTGGTCCTCAACGCGGATTACACGCCGCTTTCCTATTATCCGCTCAGCATCTGGCCATGGCAGACCGCGGTCAAGGCAGTGTTTCTCGATCGCGTCGACATCGTCGCCCATTACGAGCGCGAGGTGCGCAGCCCTAACCACTCGATCCGGTTGCCGTCCGTGATCGCGCTGAAGCAATATGTGCGGCCGTCGCAATTCCCGGCCTTCACCCGCTTCAATCTGTTCCTGCGCGATCGCTTCGCCTGCCAATATTGTGGCACGCACGAGCGCGATCTGACGTTTGACCATGTCGTGCCGCGGGCGCAGGGTGGGCGGACGACCTGGGAAAACGTCGTCACCGCCTGTTCGCCGTGCAACCTCAAAAAGGGCGGACGGACCCCGAAACAGGCTGCGATGCCGCTGCATGTGGAGCCGATTCGACCGACCAGCTGGCACCTGCAGGAGCATGGCCGCAGCTTCCCTCCCAACTATCTCCATGAGACATGGCACGATTGGCTCTATTGGGACGTTGAGCTCGAAGCTTGATCTTGAGGGAGGTTAAACGGGGATGCGATCGTTGATCGTGCTGGCGGCGCTCGTGCCGCTGCTGGCAGCGTGCGGCACGTCTGAAGAAGACCATGACGAAACGGCTGCGGCGGCTAATTACATGCCGCCTACCGTCACTTCACGGCTGGACTTCGGCAGCGAAATCGAACGTCGTTTTCATGCCTTCGACACCAACCGTGACGACAAGATCACCGCCGACGAATTGCCTGAGCGGCTGAAGCCAATGATCGCGCGCGGCGACGAGAACGGCGACCGCGCGCTCAGTTCGCAGGAGTGGAGCGAGTTGCTGCTCGACTGGTTCGACCGCAACGACCTTAACAAGGATGGCACGCTGACCAGCGAGGAACGCGAGACCTATCGCGAGCGCCACCCGCGCCCTGTCCAGACTGCGCGTTGACGCGGACGGCTGGTGCGGTGCAGCATGGCGGGATGAGCACCCTTCCTCCGATCACCAACAACGATGACATTCGCTATCTCGGCCGTGTGCTGGGAGACGTGATCCGCGAAATGGGCGGGACGCGGCTGTTTGCCGCGACGGAGGCGATCCGTTCCGCCTCGGTCGAGCGGCATCGCGACGGTGGCGCGCCGGTGGATCATCACCTGGAGGCCTTGTCGCTTGACGAGACACTGGATTTCGTGCGCGGCTTTATGCTGTTCTCGATGCTGGCCAATCTCGCGGAGGACCGCCACGGCATCGCCGCGGAGGAAGGCGCCGATGTCGCCTCCGCGCTGGAGCGGTTGGCGGGCGAGGGCATAGACCAGGACGCGGTTTGTGCGTTGCTTGAGCATGCGCTGATTGCCCCCGTGCTCACCGCCCACCCAACGGAGGTGCGGCGCAAGAGCATGATCGACCATCGGAATCGTATCGCCGAGCTGATGGCGATGCGCGACATGGGGGCGGAGGAGACACCGGACGGCGACCGGATCGACGAGGCCATCGTGCGGCAGGTCGCCCTTTTGTGGCAGACGCGGGTGCTGCGACGCGAGCGATTGTACGTCACCGACGAGGTGGAGACTGCGCTTTCATATTTGCGCGACGTATTTCTGCCCGTGATTCCAGCGCTGTACCAGCGGTGGGATCGGGCCATGGGGCGGCGGTTGCCTGCTTTCCTGCGGCCGGGAAGCTGGATCGGCGGCGATCGCGACGGCAATCCCTTCGTGACGGCGGATTCGCTGCGCGCGGCACTCGCCAAGGCGGCGGCGGCGGCGATCGGTTATTACCTCGACCAATTGCATGCGCTTGGATCGGAACTATCGATTTCGGCCGATCACGCGCCGGTCGATGCGGCGGTGCTCGCGCTTGCCGAGGCGAGCGGCGATAATGCCGAAAGCCGGATCGACGAGCCGTACCGCCGGGCGCTATCGGGCATTTATGCGCGGCTTGCGGCCACTTACGAGGCACTTGTGGGCACGCAGCCGCCACGGCCGGGGGCGCGGCGGGCAGAGCCCTACCCGGATCCGCATGCGCTGCGCGCCGATCTGGTGGCGCTTGCCAAGCCGCTGGCGGCGGCGGCGGGCGGGCTGCTCGCCAGCGGCGGGGCGATCGGGCGGTTGATCCGCGCGGTGGAGGTGTTCGGCTTCCATCTCGCCACGCTCGACTTGCGGCAGAACAGCGCGGTGCATGAGCGGGTAGTGGCCGAGCTGCTGAAGACGGCGGGCGTGTGCGAGGATTACCTGGGACTTGATGAGGATGAGCGGGTCGCGTTGCTCAATCGCGAGCTCGCCAGCGCGCGGCCACTGACCAGCCGATACATCGATTATTCGCAGGAGACCGCGGGCGAACTGGCCATCGTCGCTGCAGTGGCTGAGGCCCATGCCGCCTACGGCCCGGCGTGCATTCGGCAGTATATCGTGTCGATGTGCCAGTCGGTCAGCGATCTGCTCGAAGTGCATCTGCTGCTCAAGGAAGTGGGGCTCTACGTGCCCGGCGATCCGCCCCAGGCCGCGGTGATGGCCGTGCCGCTATTCGAGACGATCGGCGATCTGGAGGCGGCGCCCGGCATCATGCAGGCGTGGTTCGCGCTGCCCGAGGTTGCCGCCATTGCCACCGCGCGCGGCCATCAGGAAGTGATGATCGGCTATTCCGATTCCAACAAGGACGGCGGCTATCTCACCTCGGGCTGGCAATTGTCCAAGGCCTCGACCGCGCTGAAGCCGGTGTTCGAGGCGGCGGGTGTCGGCATGCAACTGTTCCACGGCCGCGGCGGCGCGGTGGGGCGCGGCGGCGGATCGGCCTTTGCGGCGATCCGCGCGCAGCCACCAGGCACGGTGCAGGGCCGCATCCGAATCACCGAACAGGGCGAGGTGATCGCCGGCAAATATGGCACGCGCGAAAGCGCGATCACCAATCTGGAGGCAATGACCTCCGCGACGCTGCTGACCAGCCTGTCGCCGGCGCCGCTGTCCAATGCCGAGAACGAGTCCTTCGCCAAGGCGATGGACCGGCTGTCGGACACCGCGTTCCACGCCTACCGCGATCTTGTGTACGGCACCGAGGGGTTCAACGCCTTTTTCCGGCAGATGACGCCGATCGCGGAGATCTCCGGGCTGAAGATCGGCAGCCGGCCAGCGAGCCGCAAGAAATCGGCCAAGATCGAGGATCTGCGCGCGATCCCCTGGGTGTTCAGCTGGGCGCAGGCGCGAGTGATGCTGCCGGGTTGGTATGGTGTCGGCCATGCCATCGCGGCGTTCGAGGACAAGGCGCTGCTCGCCGAGATGGCGGAGGGCTGGCCGCTGTTCGCCGCGACGCTGGCGAACATGGAGATGGTGCTGGCGAAATCCGACATGGGGATCGCGGAGCGCTACGCGGGTCTTGTCGAGGACGACAAGCTGGGCGCGCGGATCTTCGGGCGGATCAAGGACGATTGGCAAGCGACCTGCGACGGCTTGCTTGAGGTGACCGGGCAATCACGGTTGCTGGACAAGCATCCGGCGCTGGATGCCTCTATCCGGTTGCGGCTGCCGTATATCGAGCCGCTCAACCTGTTGCAGATCGAGCTGATGCGGCGCCATCGTGCGGGCGAGGATGATCCGCGGATCGCCGAGGGCATTCTGCTGTCGATCAATGCGATTGCGACGGCGTTGCGCAATTCGGGTTGAGGCTTGATGGAAGCAGGCGCTGTTTGGCACGTGCTTCGACAGGCTCAGCACAAACGGGGTTGGGCGATTGTGGTCTTCATCGGGCCGTTCGTGCTGAGCTTGTCGAAGGACGTGTTCCACGCGCTCCTCTCGCAAGCCAAATGCCGTATATGCTGTTGCGAATTATTCGCGATTGATTTAGCTGCCGTTGCACGAGGCGTGATTGGTCGCGCGGGGGTGGTGCATGCAGGCGAGCGAGGTGGAAGCGGTACGCGAGCGGCGAGTGTCTAGCGACACGCCGGCCCCGCGTCGCGCCGCCGCGCCCAAGCCGAAGAAGAAGGTCCGCGCCTTCTGGCTGAAGCAGTTGCACACCTGGCATTGGGTGAGCGCGGCAGTGTCGCTGGCGGGCATGTTCCTGTTCGCCATCACCGGCATCACGCTCAACCACGCCGCGTCGATCGGGGCGGAGCCGCAGGTGACTCGCGCCGAGGCGACACTGCCGCCGCCGCGGCTGGCCGAGTTACGCGGCGATCATGCCGAAGGGGCGCCGCTGCCGCCGCGCGTGGCGCAGGCGGTCGCCGGGGCGGTTGCGCTCGATCCGGCGGGGCGCGCCGGCGAATGGACCGACAAGGAAGTCTATGTTGCCATGCCCGGGCCGGGGCGCGATTCCTGGATCAGCATCGACCGCGACACTGGCGCGATCAGCGCAGAGACGACGTGGCGCGGCTGGATTTCCTACCTCAACGACCTGCACAAGGGGCGCAACACCGGTGACCCCTGGTTCTGGTTCATTGATGTCTTTGCGGTTGCCTGCATCGTCTTCACGCTGACCGGGCTGGTGCTGCTCCAACTTCACGCGCGGCATCGCCCGTCCACCTGGCCATTGGTCGCCACGAGCCTGATCGTGCCGCTGCTGCTGGCCGTGTTCCTGATCCACTAGAGAGGTTTCATGCGCCCAGCCTATCTGCTCGTTGCCGGTGCGATCAGCGCGCCAATTGCTGCCGACAGGGCCGCCGCCCACACCGTCAGCGTTACCGTGCCGCAGCTGAAGGTGGCCGAATATCACCGGCCGTACGTGGCGGGCTGGCTGGAGCCGGCGGCGGGCGGGCCCGCGCGCACCGTGTTCGTGTGGTATGACGTAAAGAAGGGCGGGGCGGAGCCGGGCACCAAATGGCTTGCGGATCTGCGCAGCTGGTGGCGCAAGGGTGGGCGGACCATGAAGCTGCCCGCCGATGGCGTTAGCGGCGCGACCCGCGCACCCGGCACGTACCAGATCCCGCTGCCCAAGGGGCTGCCCGCCGGCCAATATGTGCTGAACGTCGAGGCTGCCCGCGAAACCGGCGGGCGCGAACTCGTCCGCGTTCCCATCACCGTTCCCGGCCGCGGGGGCTCTGCCAAAGGCGGCGCCGAGCTCGGCACCGTTATCGTTCGTTGAGGATCATGCCCATGCGCTTGAAAACCGTCCTGCTCGCCGCGATCGGTGCCGCTACCCTCGCCGCGCCAGCGCTGGCGCATCGCCAGTGGCTGTTGCCGTCAACGACGACGCTGTCGGACACCAACCAATATGTGACGATCGACGCCGCCATCTCCAACGACCTGTTCTACCCTGATCACGTCGCGATGAGCCCGGAGATGATCAAGGTGTGGGCGCCGGACGGCAGCGCCGGGACGATGGAGAATGCCGCGAAGGGGCGGCACCGCACCACCTTCGACGTCAAGGTCGACAAGCCGGGCACGTGGAAGATCGGCACGGAGATGTCTTCCGTGATGGGCAGCTTCACGCTGAACGGTGAACAATGGCGTGTGGGTGGCCGCCGAGGGCCGCCGCCCGCCGCGGGAGCCCCGGCGCGGCCGATGCCAAAGTTCGTCGCCACGCCCGCCGACATCCCGGCGGGCGCCACTGACGTGAAGCTGACCGAGGTGATGGGCCGCAATGCGATCTTCGTCACGGCAGGTGCGCCGAGCGAGGATGTGTTCAAGCCGACTGGCAAGGGGCTGGAGTTCCAGCCGATCACGCATCCGGGCGCGCTGGTGTCTGACGAGGAGGGGCAATTCCGCTTCCTGGTGGACGGCAAGCCGGCCGCGGGCGTGAAGGTGACGGTGGTGCCCGGTTCCAAGAAGTTTCGCGAGACGGAGGGCGCGCAGGAGCTGACCACCGGCGCGGATGGCGTGCTGCGGGTCAATTGGCCTGTCGCGGGCATGTACTGGATGAGTGCTTCGCTTACCGACGCGAAGGTGACGGCACCGCGGGCCACCGAGCGGCGGATGAGTTTCACCACCACGCTGGAGGTTCCGGCGCCCTGATGGGCGTCGCGTGTTCGCACCGTCCCGCCAAGTCGATGCGGCTGGCCGTGCCAGCGATCGATCCGGCGGCGCTGGCGGGATGGGACCCACATGCGGCAGTGATGGAGTTCGACGGCGCGACGATGGGCACGCGCTGGCGGGCGCGCTTCGCCGCGCCGGCGCAGCTCGACCTGCCGAGGCTCACGCGGGCGATCGACGCGATGCTTGGCGAAATCGTCGCCGAGATGAGCCACTGGGCGCCCGATTCGCTAATCAGCCGCTTCAATCGTGCGCCGGCGGGGCGCTGGCTGGCGCTGCCGCCGGACTTCGCCACGGTGATGGCGGCCGCGCTGGACGTGGCGGCGAAATCGGATGGCGCGTTCGATCCGGCGATCGGCGCGCTGGTCGATTTGTGGGGCTATGGCCCGGTGTCGCGGCCTCAACCCCCGGATGCGGCAGCGATCGATGTCGCCGCAGCGCAGGGCGGGTGCCGGCAGCTGCGCTTCGATCCGCATGCGCGCCGGTTGCAGCGGCTGGGCGAGGTGCAGCTCGACCTGTCCGGCATTGCCAAGGGCTATGCGGTCGATCGCTTGTCGGCGGTGCTGGCGGCGCATGACGTGCGGCACAGTCTGGTCGAGATCGGTGGCGAATATGTCGGGCGTGGCCTGCGGCCCGATGGCGACCCGTGGTGGGTCGAGTTGGAGACGCCGGGCGCGCTGGCTGCGCCGATCCGGGTGGCGCTGCACCAGCACGCGGTGGCGACATCGGGCGATTATGTGCGTGGGCGGCATACGATCGATCCGCGTACCGGGCGGCCGGTGGCGCACGCGCTGGCGGTGAGCGTGGTGCACGCCTCGGCGATGCTGGCGGATGCCTGGGCGACGGCGCTGGGCGTGGCGGAGCCGGACGAAATGATGGCGCTGGCGGAGGCACACAGCCTGATGGTGCGCGCGCTGCTGCGGCGGCGTGATGGGGTGAGCGAATGGATCAGCCCGGCGTTGGCGGCGCTGGTGGCGGGCTGAGGCTCACCGTTCGTCCCGAGCATCGTCGAGGAACAGCCGCTAGCGCTACGGCTGTGGCGTGTGCCTCGACTTCGCTCGGCACGAACGGGTGGGATGGTTCGTGACCTCCCGACACCCAAGGATGCGGACCCCTTGGGCCTGTCGTCGCGTTGAGCAGCGATGATCGGCCGCCTAGCCTCTGCCCTCGATTCGCGTGCGGCCTGCCGCATGGCCTTCGCCGATGTGCTTGCGGCGTTCGATGCGGCGCGACCGATTGCCATTCTCTCGCATTTCGATGCCGATGGGCTTGCCGCGGCGGCGGTCCTGTCGCGCGCGCTGGAGCAGGCTGGTTGCCGCGTTGTCGTGCACCTCACCGGCAAGGGCGAGACGCCGTGGGACGACAGCGTTGCCGCGCGCCTGTCGGCGGAACAGCCTGGTGGGTTGATCCTTGCCGATCTCGGCACGCGCGCCGAGCCGGTATTACCGGGCTGCCCGACCTTGGTGATCGATCATCATGTGCCGACCGGTGAGCCGAAAGGCGCGATCACGCTGAGCGGCAATGGCCTGGCGCCGGAGCCGACGACGGCGCTGCTGGCGTGGTGGGCGGCGGGAGCGGTGGGCGATGTGGATGATCTGCTGTGGCTGGCGGCGATCGGGCTGATCGGCGACATGGAGGAGGGGCGCGACTTTCCGGAGCTTGCGGAGGCGCAAGCGCGCTGGGGCAAGACGGCGTTGCGCGACGCCGTGTCGCTGATCAACGCACCGCGCCGGACGGCGGCGGCGGATGCGGGACCGGCGCTTCGCCTGCTGCTGCGCGTCGACGGGCCGAAAGCAATCACCAAGGGGACGGACGCTGATGCGGAGGCGCTGCGTGCCGCCAAGGCGGAGGTGCGCGCGGCGATGGATGTCGCCAAGCGCGCCGCGCCGATCGTCACTGGCGACGTGGCGCTGATCCCGCTCGATACGCCGTGCCAGATTCACCCGCTGATCGCGCAGCAATGGCGCGGGCGGCTGAAGGACAAGATCGTGATCGCCGCCAACCGCGGATATCGCCCGGGCTGGGTCCATTTCGCGGCGCGGTCAGCGAGCGGGCGTGACCTCATCCGCTTTCTTGCCGAGCACCGGCCGCCCAACGCGGATTCCCGCTACGGCAATGGCCATGCGCAGGCGACCGGCGGCGCGCTTCGCGTTTCAGACTGGAACGGCTTCATCAGCGATCTTGGCATTCCTCAGGCGCAGGTGCTTTCATGACCGACAACAACCGCCCTCTGCGGCTGGGTTTTCCCGTCAAGGTGATGGGCAAGCCGGGGCTGAAATCCGGCGATACGCGGCGCTGGCAGAACAACCCGCACCTCAAACATTCGCTTGAGCTGCTCGATGAGGTACTGGAGTATCTCAAGAGCGAGAAGCTCGACATGTACCGGCTGTCGTCGGACATTGCGCCTTACGCAACTCACCCGGATATGCCGCAATTCCACAACATGGTGGCGGAAAGCGATGCGGAGCTGCGCGCGTTCGGGGCCAAGGCGCGCGGTTATGACATTCGCCTGTCGTTCCATCCGTCGCAATACGTGCTGCTCAACGCGCCCAATCCGGAGCTGACCAGGAAGAGCATCTGGGATCTGTCGAGCCAGGCCGAGATGTTGGACCGGATGGAGCTGAACGACGAAGCGGTGATGATCACCCATGTCGGCGGGGTCTATGACGATCACGAAGCGAGCCGTGCGCGCTGGATCGCGGGCTGGGAGCAATGCCCCGAACACGTCCGGCGGCGGCTGGTGCTGGAGAATGACGACATCCGCTTTTCCGCCGCCGACGTCTTGTGGATTCACGAGCGAACCGGCGTTCGCTGCGTGTTCGATTATCAGCATTTCTGGTGCCTCAACCCCGAGCGGCTCGACATGCGCGAGACGCTGGAGAAGTTTCTTGCCACCTGGCCGGCGGGCGTCCGGCCCAAGATCCATTTCTCCTCGCCCCGCACCGAGTTGCGCGAGATCAAGCAGAAGATCACGCCTAAGCAGCGCGCTGCCGCACAGGCCGGCACCGCCAAGGCTAAAAAGGGCGAGTTGCTGAAGGCACCAGTCAAGGCGACCGCACGCGTAAAGACCGTGCTTCGCCCACCGATCTGGACCGGGCACGCCGATTTCACCAACCCGTTTGAATTCGCGACCTTCATGCGAATGGCCGAGGGGCTGTTCTTTGACGTGATGATGGAAGGCAAGTCCAAGGATTTGAGCCTTTTGCGGCTGCGCCCCGATCTGTTGCGCTTCGCCCCCGACGTGGCGGCACGGTTCGGGATCACCGAGAAGGATGCGGCTGCCTTTGCCGCCGACGAAGCATGGCTGGACCAGGGCATGGAGTCGGATGACGAGCCCGACGTCGATGAGGGATTGGCGCAGGCGGCGGAATGATCGCGCACGGCACGAGTTGAAAAGGAGTGGAGATGGAAATCATCAAGCAACCGATCGGCGAAGCGGCTCCGATCGACGGCGATTGCATCCGCGTCCAGGAACTGGAGGGCGGGCGTTTCCTGCTAAACGGATCGGTGTTGCTCAACTGCGGCGATGTCGAGCCGGCGGAATCGGTCGCGCTGGTCGGCGGCGAGCCATATGCCAGCTATGACGCGGCAGAGGCTGCGGGCCTCGCCTGGGCGAACGATCATTGCACGGATCGGCTTTACGTCTGCCGATCGGATGGCACGATACCGCTGCCCGACATGGTGTGACGATTGCGACAGGTTGTTGCGTGAAAGGGTGTTGCTACGTAACCACGAAGCTATGAAGCTCCTTTCCACGGCGGCAATCGCTGCGCTCGCGCTATCCCTCGCCACTCATGCCGCGGCAGAGGTGCAGCGCTACAGCGTGATCTTCGGCGGCAAGAATGTCGGCCACCTCAATGCCGATGTGCAGGGCGAGCGCACGGCAATCGATTTCGATTACAAGAACAACGGTCGCGGCCCGACCATGAAGGAAGTGCTGCGCACCGACGCCAGCGGGCTGCCGGTCGCCTGGGATATTACCGGCACGACCACCTTCGGCTCCAAGGTGGAGGAGCATTTCGCGCGCGACGGCAAGGGCGCGCGCTGGACCGACGCCACCGGCACTGGCTCGGCCGCGGGCACGGGGGTCTATGTCGCGCAGAGCGGCAGCCCCTGGGCGACGGCCCTGTATGCGCGCGCGATCATGAACGCGGGCGGCACCACGCTAGCGGCGCTGCCCGGCGGCACACTGACGCTGACCAAAGGGCAGACGCTGACGGTGAACGGCGCCGGCGGGCCGTTGCAAGTGACCGCCTATGACCTGGGCGGCATCGAGACCACCCCCGACACGATCCTGCTGGATGCCAAGGGCGACATGTTCGCGGCGCTTTCCACGCGGCAGGTGATCGTGCGGGCGGGCTATGAAGGCGAGGCCGAGCGGCTCAAGACGCTGGCGGCGCAATGGTCGACCGACCGGTTCGTGGCGATCAACAAGAAGGTGGCGCATCGCTATGCTGGGCCGGTGCGCATCCGCAACGTGCGGGTGTTCGACAGCAAGGCGGGCACGGTCGGTACGCCGGTGTCGGTGCTGGTTTCGGGCAACAAGATCGTGCGGGTCGAGCCGCTGTCGGCCAAGGGTGCGGCTGGTGAAACGGTGATCGATGGCGCGGGCGGGACAATCGTTCCCGGCCTGTACGAGATGCATGCGCATACCGGACAAGAAGGCGCGCTGCTCAACCTGATGGCGGGCGTCACCACGATGCGTGACATGGGCAACGACAATGCGGTTCTAGACAAGCTGGTCGAGCGGATCGACGGCGGGGTGATCGCCGGCCCGCGCATCGTTCGCGCCGGCTTCATCGAGGGCAAGAGCCCGTTCAGCGCCAACAACGGCATCCTCGTCAACAGCGAGGCCGAAACCGTGGCGGCGGTGCGCTGGTACGCCGACCAGAAGAAGTTCTGGGGCGTCAAATCGTACAACAGCATGAACCCGGCGTGGATTCCCGCGCTGGTCAAGGAAGCGCATGCGCGCGGGCTGAAGGTGGCGGGGCACGTCCCCGCCTTCGCCACGGCCGACCAGATGATCGAGGCCGGCTTCGACGAGATGACGCACATCAACCAGTTCATGCTGGGGTGGGTGATCAAGCCGGAGGAGGACACGCGCACGTTGTTCCGCCTGACCGCGCTCAAGCGCCTGCCGGCGCTCGATCTGGATAGCCCCAAGGTGCAGCATACGATCGGGCTGATGGTCGACCGCAAGGTGCCGATCGACGTGACGCTGGGCATTCACGAGAACCTGCTGCTCAATCGCGACGGGCAGGTCGCGCCGGGGGCGGTGGACTATATCGATCACTTGCCGGTCGGCGCGCAGCGCAGCCTGAAGCAGCAGTGGATCGATACGTCCGCGCCCGGCGACGATGCGGCCTATCGCGGTGCTTATGACAAGATCGTTGCGACGATCCGGATGCTCAACAATCGCGGTGTGATGATCGTGCCAGGTACCGACACGGGCGGCTCGTTTACGTTTCACCGCGAGCTGGAGCTTTACCAGAAGGTCGGCATGACGCCCGCGCAGATCCTGACGCGCGCGACATGGGACATGGCGAAGTATCTGGGGCAGGATGCGACGCTGGGGTCGGTGGAGCAGGGCAAGCTGGCCGACTTCTTTCTGGTGCCGGGTGACCCGACGAAGGATTTGAAGGCGATCAAGCGCATCGCCATGGTGGTGAAGGATGGCGCCTTCTACTACCCGGCCGAGGTATATCCGGAGTTCGGGATCAAGCCGTTCGCGGCGGCGCCAGTGGTGCGTGGGGCGGCGAAGTAAGCGCAAGCCACGCGCCCCCCGGGGCCGAGCACGTGCGCCGGTGCATATGCTGCGACGTGCACGCCCATTTGCTTCTTCATCCCGGACTTGATCCGGGATCCATGGTGCCGCGCAGGGTGCGCTCACAAGGCAAGCGGGAGCGCCAGCGGAGGGTTGGATCCCGGAGCAAGTCCGGGATGACGGATTATTTCGGCGCCGCGTGCTCAGGACAGGTCTGTGCCAGGGTCCAGATTCTGGGAACCAGGCGATATCGGAGTGCGCGGCACCCTGATGCCGGGTCAAGCCCGGCAGGCGGGGCCGTTTAAGGAAGCTGGCGGGAGTGGCCGGATGGTGAAAAAGCATTACGGCGCATTATCTTAACGGTTCCATGACCGTCGCTACCCCGCTCATCCTCGCGTTCGGCGACAGCCTTGTCGCCGGCTATGGCCTCGCCCCTACCGACAGCTTCCCGACGCAGCTCGAACGCCGCTTGCGTTCCGAGTATCCACAAGCGCAGGTGCTTAACGCCGGCGTGTCCGGTAACACCACTGCCGACGCGCTGGGTCGCTTACCCCGCGTTCTCAGCGCGTTGCCCGCGCGGCCGGATCTGGCGGTCGTGCAGATCGGCGCGAATGACGTGCTGCGTGGCATCGCGCCGGATCGTACCCGCGCCAACCTTGATGCAATGCTGACCGAGTTCGCGCGCTGCGGCATTCCCGTGCTGCTCGCCACGCTGGAGCCGCCGGCGTTTCTGCGGGCTCGCACCAGCGCGTATCTCGGCATCCATGCCGAGGTGGCGGCACGGCACGGGGCGGCGATCGCGAGCTTCTTTCCGGCGGGCGTGCTCGGGCGTGCGGACATGGCGCTGTTCGACCGGGTGCATCCCAATGCGCGCGCGATCGCGGCCGTCGTGACGCACATGCTGCCGGCGATCGAACAAGCGCTGCGGCAGCGTAGCGGCGGGGCCATGGCGGCTTGACGTTATTGATCGGACCGGTCTCTCGTTTCGTCTTCTTTGATCGATTTCGTCGCTGTCGCTGACGAATATATCCTGCTTCTCTCGCGTTGGGATCGGCCTAGGCTGACCCCCGAGATTTCGCGAGGAGAGGATAATCGTCATGGACGCACCAACCAGCGGCTGCCCAGTCACCGGGAGCGGGGGCGGGAGTCCGCTCAGCGATCATAGCAAGGAGCCGGCGGCGCTGCGCAGCCTGCTCGGCCGCACCAACCGCGATTGGTGGCCCAACCAATTGTCGCTGGAAATCCTTCAGCAGAACGGCCTGTCGGGCAATCCGATGGGTGACGATTTCGATTATGCCGCCGAATTCAAGACGCTCGATCTCGAAGCGGTGAAGGCGGATCTCAAGGCACTCATGACTGACAGCCAGCCATGGTGGCCGGCCGATTACGGGCATTACGGCCCGTTCTTCATCCGCATGGCATGGCACTCGGCCGGCACCTATCGCACCGGCGACGGCCGCGGCGGTTCGTCGTCGGGTTCGCAGCGGTTCGCGCCGCTCAATTCCTGGCCGGACAATGGCAATCTCGACAAGGCGCGCCGGCTCTTGTGGCCGATCAAGCAGAAGTATGGTCGCAAGCTGAGCTGGGCGGACCTGTTCATCCTGACCGGCAATGTCGCCATCGAATCGATGGGCGGGCCGGTGTTCGGCTTTGGCGGGGGGCGCACCGACGTATTCGAGCCCGAGAAGGACATCTATTGGGGCACCGAAGAGGAATGGGTCGGGCATGAAAGCAGCCAGACCCGGATCCAGCCCGATCGCGAGATGGTGCTGGAAAGCCCGCTTGCTGCCATCCAGATGGGCCTGATCTACGTCAACCCCGAAGGGCCGGGCGGCGTGCCCGATGCGGCGCAATCCGCGCGCGACATCCGCGAGACGTTCGCGCGGATGGGCATGAACGACGAGGAGACGGTGGCGCTCACCGCGGGTGGCCACACCTTCGGCAAGGCGCATGGCGCGGGCGATGCGAAGCTGGTCGGGGCGGAGCCGGAAGGCGCCGATATCGCGCAGATGGGCCTCGGCTGGGCCTCCACGCACGAAAGCGGCATGGGCGATCACACGATCACCAGCGGCATCGAAGGCGCGTGGACGCCGACGCCGATCACCTGGGACATGACCTATTTCGACATGCTGCTCGACCATGAGTACGAGCTGGTGCGTAGCCCGGCGGGCGCGAAGCAGTGGCAGCCGGTTGGCAATCCGGAGGAGACGCTGGCGCCCAAGGCGCATACGCCGGACGTCAAGGTGCCGACCATGATGACCACCGCCGACATGGCGATGAAGGTCGATCCGAAATACCTCGAGATCATGCAGAAGTTCCGGGCCGACCCGGAGTATTTCGCCGACGCCTTTGCACGCGCCTGGTTCAAGCTGACCCACCGCGACATGGGGCCGAAGATCCGCTACCTCGGCCCGGACGTGCCGGCGGAGGATCTGATCTGGCAGGATCCGATCCCCAAGGCCGATCATGCGCCGATCGACAGCAGCGACGTGACTGCGCTGAAGCAGAAGATTGCAGATGCAGGGCTGACGATCAGCCAGCTGGTGAAGACGGCCTGGGCCTCGGCGGCGACCTATCGCCGGTCGGACCATCGCGGCGGCGCGAATGGCGGGCGCATCCGGCTGGAGCCGCAGCGTAGCTGGGACGTGAACGAGCCGGAGAAGCTGGCCAAGGTGCTCGACGTCTATGAGCGGATCAAGGCCGAGTTCGACAGCGGCGCGAGCGGCGGCAAGAAGGTGTCGATCGCCGATCTGATCGTGCTTGGTGGCACAATGGGTGTGGAGCAGGCGGCGAAAGCGGGTGGCCATGACGTGTCGGTGCCGTTCACGCCGGGGCGCACCGATGCCAGCGCCGAGGAAACCGACGCTGAAAGCTTCGAGGTGCTGGAGCCCAAGGCGGATGGTTTCCGCAACTACCTCCAGGTGCGCTACAATGTGCCGACCGAGGAGCTTCTGGTCGATCGCGCGCAACTCCTCGGGTTGAGCTCGCCGGAAATGGCGGTGCTGGTCGGCGGCCTGCGCGTGCTGGGCGCCAATCACGGCGACACCGACCATGGCGTGCTGACCGATCGTCCGGGGCAGCTGACCAACGACTTCTTCGTGAATGTGCTCGACATGGGCACGGCGTGGAAGCAGGTCGATGACAGCAGCGACGAGCTGTATGTCGGCAGCGACCGCGCGACGGACGAGCCGCGCTGGAAGGCGACGCGGACCGATCTGGTGTTTGGCGCCAACTCGCAGTTGCGCGCGCTGTCGGAAGTCTATGCCTCGGCAGATGCCAAGGAGAAGTTCGTGACGGACTTCGTGGCGGCATGGACCAAGGTGATGAACGCCGATCGCTTCGATCTGCGGTACAACTGACAACCTCGTCACCCCGGACTTGATCCGGGGGTTCCGCTGTTGACTGACTTCGCAGAAGAAGCGGGACCCCGGCTTAAGGCCGGGGTGACGTGCCTGTCCGGGGCAGGGCAACGCCTCGTTATCGGAACCCCACCCCCGCGCCCCCGTTCATCGGCGCATGGCCAATGATCCGCATAGCGTCGGCGATATTCTCGACCGGCTCGACGAACTCGCCGATAGCAATGACGAGGTGTCGCTCGGCCAGACGATCGAGGCGTTCGGCAATCGCAGCTATGCGCCGTTCCTGATCGTCATTCCCCTGATCGACATTTCGCCGGTGGGATCGATCCCCGGCTTGCCGACCCTGCTCGCGCTGGTGATCGTGCTGACCGCCGGACAATTGCTGTTCGGGCGCAAGCATCTGTGGCTGCCCGGATTCCTTGCCAACCGTTCGCTCAAGTCGAAGAAGGTGAAAAAGGGCGTGGAGAAGGTGCGCCCGGTCGGCAAGTGGATGGACAAGTGGTTCCACGGCCGGCTGCCGGCGCTCACCAAGGGGCCGATGGTGCGGGTGGCGGCGGCGGCGATCATCGTGTTGACCATGGCGGTGCCGCCGCTGGAGCTGCTGCCGCTCGCCACCACCGCGCCGATGGCGGCAATCGCGGCGTTCGGCATGGCGCTGCTGGTCAGGGACGGGCTGCTGATGATCGTGGCGTTTGTTGCTGCGGCGGGCGCGCTGGCGGCAGCGGCGGGGCTGTGGGCGTCGCGGGGGTAGGGGATACCTCCTCCAATTGGACAAAGTGTCGGCGTTCGTCCGGTGAGTCGACGCAGGTATCTTACCTCCATGCCGGGCTTGTCGCGGCATCCAGGCACCCGTGTACTCACTGGCCGCTTGGTTTGCGGAACACTGGATGCCGGAACGAGCCCGGCATGACGATTGTGGCCAGGTTGGTGTTTCAGCGACGGGGTTCCCCGGTCGTCACGCCATCACACGATCAGCGCTGGCAATCCCTGCCACAGCACGGAGATGGCGCTGATCCCCGCGCCGACGAGTGCGAGCTTGCGCATCCATTCGCGGAAATCGTCACCGCCGCTGGGCACACGCAGACGCACGATCAGCCACGCATCCGCCGCGAGGCACGCCAGCGTGATCAGCAGCGTCAGCACATGGCCGAGCGGAAGCCCGGGAAACACACTTGCCGCGATGTAGATGGCGAAGAAATGGACGGTCCAGACGATCAGGCCGCCCAGCATATAGGCCCAGGCGCGCATCGCTCAGAACGGCCCCGGAAAGAGGCGCGCGATCAACGCGGCGGCGATGCCTTCGACGGCGGTGTAGCACATGAACATCACCACCAGGTCCATCGTGTTGTTGCGTGGGCAAACGATCAGTGCGCGGCTGTTTCGCGCCGACAGGTAACCGGCCATCAGCACGCAGATGAACACCAGAATGCCCTGCAGCGACTGGAAGGCGTAGACGATCGCGCCCTGGCCGCTCGCCGTCGGCCACAGGCCGTGCGCGGTCCAGTTCCAGCAATCCACGCCGAAACCGAAGAGCAGCGAGGCGGCGGCGCAGCAGATCAGCACGCCGGGGGTCCATAGCTCGGTATTTTCGCGGGCCAGCATATAGCGGGCCAGGATCGCCAGCCCCGCGCCGCCGCCATGGCCGAGCAGGATCGGGACCAGCCACGTCACGTCGGGCGGCTTGATCCAGAATTGCGGATGGATGCCGTAGAGGTAGAAATAGCCGAACACCGACATGGTGAAGATCATGCCGACGACGATCAGCAGGATGATCATCGCCCACCAGCCGTGGGTGCCCGGCCCGGTGCGATAGGTCGGCAGCATGATTCCGGCGCCGACATCGACCTTCTTGTCGGGCACCAGCCGATCGGTGTCCCACATCCAGCGCAAGATGCAGGCGATCGCCAGGACGCCATTGGCGAAGGCGGTGTAATAAGCCTGGATCGTCAGGATCATGAAGAAGCCGGCGGTGAAGATCGCGGCGAGCAGCGGCCACGGCGACGGGCCAGGCATGATCTGCACATATTGCGGCTCGGCACGCAGCGGGCTGGTGACGATCGTTTCGCGCAGGCCAGTGGCGGAGTTCGGGAGGAAGTAGCGACCTTCCTCAACATCCTTTGGCAGGTCCGGATCGTCCCACAGCGGATAGCGGCTCTTCACCACGGGGATGCTGCGAGTGGAATACAGGCCGGTTGGCAGCCATTCGAGCGTGCCTCCGCGATATACGTTGCCCGCGTCATTGTCGGTGGTGAAGCGCATGTTGCGTGCGCAATCGATCAGGAACAGCAGCACGCCCGCGCCGAACAGGAAGGCGCCGACCGTCGAGATCATGTTGAGCAGATCCCAGTCGCGGCCGGGCAGATAGGTATAGACGCGGCGCGGCATGCCCATGAAGCCGGTGAGATGCATCGGCAGGAACGTCACCTGCATGCCGGCGAACATCAGCCAGAAGATCCACTTGCCGAGCCGCTCCGACAAGGCGCGGCTGCTCGTCATCGGCGTCCAGTAATAAAGCGCGGCGAAGAAGGGGAAGACCATGCCCCCGATCAGCACGTAGTGGAGGTGCGCGACGATGAAATAGCTGTCGTGCGCCTGCCAATCGAACGGCACCATGGCGACCATCACGCCGGTGAGCCCGCCGATCACGAAGGTGATGAGGCCGCCGAGCAGGAACAACGTCGGCGTGTTGTAGCGCGCGCGTCCCATCGCGAAGGTCGCGATCCAGGAGAAGACCTGGATACCGGCGGGCACGCTCACCGCCATGCTCGCCGCCGAGAAAAAGCTGACCGAGAGCGTCGGCATGCCGGTGGTGAACATGTGGTGCGACCAGACGCCGAAGCTGATGAAGCCGGTGGCGAGGAAGGCGAGCACGATGAGATTGTGGCCGACCAGCGGCGTGCGGTTCACCGCGGCGATGACCATCGAGACGAGGCCAGAAGCGGGCAGGAAGATGATGTACACTTCCGGATGGCCGAAGAACCAGAAGAGGTGCTGCCACAGCAGCGGATCGCCGCCGCGGGTCGCGTCAAAGAACGGCCAGTTGAACGCGCGCTCCAGCTCGAGCAGCAGCGTGCACAGGATAACCGACGGGAAGCCGATGATGATCATCACGCCGAACACCAGCATCGCCCAGGCGTAGATCGGCATCTTGGCCAGCGTCATGCCCGGCGCGCGGGTGCGCAGCGCGCCGACGATGATCTCGATCGCGCCGGCGATGGCGCTGATCTCGATGAAGCCAATGCCGAGCAGCCAGAAATCGGCGTTGATGCCGGGCGAATAGGTGGTGCTGGTGTACGGCGGGTACATGAACCAGCCGCCATCGGGCGCGAGGCCGACGAATAGCGAGGCGAAGAAACACAGCCCGCCAACGGCATAGGCCCAGAACGCATAAGCCGAGAGGCGCGGGAACGGCAGGTCGCGCGCCGCCAGCATCTGCGGCAGCAGCAGCACCGCCATCGCCTCCATCGCGGGGACCGCGAAGAGGAACATCATCACCGTGCCGTGCATGGTGAAGAACTGGTTGTACGTTTCCTGCGGCAGCACGCCCATCAGCGGCAGCGCAAGCTGCACGCGCATGACGAGCGCGAGCACGCCCGCGAGCAGGAAGAAGGCAAAGGCGGTCGCGACGTAGAAGAAGCCGATGTAATTGTTGTTGACCGCGGTCAGCAGCTCCCAGCCCTTGGGCTTGCACCAGATGTCCTCCAGCTGCTTCAGCTCGCCGGCGGGACGCTCTCCCTTGGTGGGAAAGCGATCGTAGAGCGCGGGGTCGAAGCCGGTTTCCGAGCTCACTTCTGCGCCTGCATGTAGTCGGCCAGCGCCTGGAGATCCTCACCCGACAGCATTGTGTAGGGCGGCATGCGGTTACCCGGCTTGATCGCTTGCGCATTGCCGATCCAGCCGATCAACGTACCGCGATTGTTGGGCAAAATGCCGGCGCCAATGGACTGGCGCGTGCCGATATGGGTCAGGTCCGGGCCGGCGAGGCCGTTCGCCTGTGTACCGGCGATGCGGTGGCAGGCCGCGCAGCCGGTCGACTGGAAGAGCTGCGCGCCGCGGGTGTTGGCGGCGGCGGCCTGCTGCACGCGTGTCTGGCGAGCGGCCATCCAGCGCTGGAACTCGGCCGGTTCGTGCGCGACCACGACGAAGCCCATCAGCGCGTGCGGCCCGCCGCAATATTCGGCGCACTGCCCGCCGAATACGCCCGGCTTGTCGGCCTGGATCTTCATGACGTTGCGGCGGCCGGGGATCATGTCGAGCTTGCCCGAGAGCCGCGGGACCCAGAAGCTGTGAATGACGTCGTTGGATTCGAGCTGCACCACCACCGTCTTGCCGACCGGGATATGAAGTTCGTTGGCGTCGCGCATCGCCAATTGGCCGTCGCTGCCGAGATAGTCGACGCGCCACCACCACATCTCGCCGGTGACGCGCACCGTCATCGCCGTGGGGCCCGGCGGCGCGGTGAGGTTGCGGGTGAGCGTCAGGCCATAGACCAGCAAGGCGGTGAGCACGACCACGGGAAAGGCGATGCCGCCGATCCAGATCACCTTCTTGCCGCCAAGCCGCGCGCGCAGCCGTTCCTTGCCGAACAAGGCGATCCACAGCGCCATCAGCACCACGCCGAGCACCGCCACACCCATGAAGAACAGGATCCACGACAGCGTCGTCACCGATCCCGCATACGGCCCCGCCGGATCGAGCACGGGCGGCGGCCATCCGGCGAGGCTCTCCGCAAAGCCGCCCTTATTTGGCGCGGAGAGTGTAGAGGTAGGCGGCGACATCGCGCGCTTCCTTCTCGTTGAGCGGCATGGCCGGCATGGTGGTTCCGGGGACGAGTTCGGGCGCTGCGCGGACGAAATGCGCGAGCACGTCGGGGCGGTTAGGCAGACGGCCGGCGATCATGCCCTGATCACCGAACTTCTCCAGCGAGGGGCCGAGCGCGCCCTTGGGCCAGTTGAGGCCGGGAATGGCGTGGCACGCCGCGCAGCCGACCCGCTCGATCGCTGCCAGGCCGGCGGCGGGATCGGCCTGCGGCATATGCTGACGCTCGTCGGGCGGCGGCTTGCAGGCCGCCACCAACGTTACCAGCGGCAGCAAGGCGCGTAACGCGAACAGAAATCCCCCGTCATGCCGCATCGCAAGACCCGGCAGTTTGTTTCGGAACCGATCGGACCACGCGTAGGTTCCCAGAGGCGCGATGACGACGGCTGAAACTTTCCGACGGCGGTCGCTCGTCTGCCTTCCCCTGCTCCTGATCTCGGCCTGCGGTGTCGCCGATCGTACCGCGGCGGATCGGTTCGTGGAGACCGGCCAACTTGTTGCGCTGAGCGGCGGCGATGCGGGGGCGTCGAGCGCGTGCTTCAGCTGCCACGGCATGGATGGGCGCGGCAACGGTGCTGGCGCGCCGCGGCTGGCGGGGCTGGACCTCGGCTATATGTCCGCGCAGCTGGAGGGATACGCCAGCGGGCGGCGCAAGCACCCAGAGATGGAATGGATCGCCAAGCGGCTGACCCCGGCGAATCGGCAGACCGTGTCAGCTTATTATGCGTCGCTGCCCTACAAACCGGCCACCGAAACGGTAGCCACAACAGGGCCGGGCGCTGCGCTCTATCAACACGGCGATGCGTCGCGCGGGCTTCAGCCTTGTGCCGTGTGCCATGGGCGTGCGGGCGAGGGGGGAGGACCGGGCAACCCGGCGCTGGGCGGGCAGCCCGCCGGCTATTTGTCCGAACAGCTCGACCAATGGCGCAAGAGCGAGCGGCGCAACGATCCGGGCAACGTCATGCTGGAGATCAGCCGCAAGCTCACCCCGCCTGAGGTTGCGGCTCTCGGTGTTTATGCGTCCGGTCTCCCTGGGGGTCTTCCTCGTCGGGAATCTCCGGCAGCATCCCGCGCAGAACGTCGTGGCGATCCCAGAAATGATGCTTCAGCGCCGCCCCGACGTGGAGCGGAATGACCAGGAACAGCGCGAACACGGTGACGAGGTGGACATCCTCCGCCACGTCCATGATCCGCCAGCGCAGGGTGAGCGGCATGTCGCCGAGCGGGAAAGACGGCCAGGGGATCACCCCGGCAAGGTAGAGCGGTCCCGGCTCGGCCAGCGCGGACCACATGATCCAGCCGCTGATCGGCAGCAGGAAGAAGGTGGCGTAGAAGACCCAGTGGATCGCGACCGACACGGTCGTCTGCCAGCCCTGCTTGTCGGCATCATTGATCGGGCCGGGAACCGCGAGCCGCCACCAAAAGCGGCCGATCGCGAGCAGGATCACGACCAGCCCCGCGGCGCTGTGCACCTGGTAGAAATAGAGTTTGTCCGCGCCGACCGGCAGCCGGCTCATGGTCCAGCCCCAACCGAGCTGGAACAGGATCAGGAAGGCCATGACCCAGTGAAAGGCAATGCCGACGGGCGAGTAGCGGGCACGGTCGGTGTGGCCGCGCGCCCATTCGCGAAGTGCCTTGATCATCGCGCGGTCACCGCCTCGCCGCGCTCCTCCACGCCCAGCCAACGCGCAAGCATCCACAGCGCGCCGGCGAGATAGAAGCCTGCGGCTGGCGCCCACATGATGAGGCCGGCGAGCTGCTGGTCCTCGAGCGGCGAAAAGCCCCAGGCTTGCGTGCTGAGATAATGTGGCGCGTAGAGCGCGTCGGCGTTGAACACGAGCAGCGCGCCGAGCAGCCCCATCTGCACCATCAACGCCAGCAGTGCGGCGATCCCGAACGGCAGGGCAGCGGTGCGGATGTGCGCCCACATGCCCCAGGCGGTGACGAGCAGGCTCGCCTGCATCGTCCAATAAAGCATGTCGCTCGACAGCGCGGCGGCATAAGCGGGCGGCGCATGCCACAGCCAGAAGGCGAAGATATGCACCACCGTCCAGATCGCGATCCCGCCGCGTGGCGCGCGGGCGACCGGGGAGAGCGCAAAGGCGAGCAGCGGCGCGAGAACGGCGGTGAGCAGCGTGTGGTGAACGGTGCGGGCGGAGAACAGCGCGCTGGTCAGCGCACAGAGCGGCGACACGAACAGCAAGGCCGCCAGCGCCAGCGCGGCGACGAAGAAGCGCCGCTCGGCCGCGTTGCTGGGCAGCAAGCGATAACAGCCTGCCGCGAGGATCAGCGCGACGATCAGGATCGGATCACCGTTCCAGCGCGCCATCAGCCCGTCAGGCGCCGGCGCGACCCCGCAATAGGGTAACCATGTCGCTGCGCTGTTCATGCCGGCTTCCCCCTTGGCGTCCGTGCCCCGCGTCGTTCGGGACGAACGCTAAGGGAGACTAACGGGGCGCCTTGGGGTTCCCGTTGGGCTTGGTGCCAGGCAGCGTCACTGGCGCGCCGAGCGCCGGGGCGGGGGCAGCGGGCGCGGCCTGATAGGGCGGGGGATTGTCCGCCGCGATATAGGCGTGGACGATGCGGGTGGGGTTCGCCGGCGGCTCGCCCTTTTGGATCCCGTCCACATATTGCATGCCCTGCAACACGCGGCCGAACACGGTATATTTGTTGTCGAGGCTGAGGCGCGGCATCAGCATGATGTAGAACTGGCTGTTGGCGCTATTCTCATCCTGCGCGCGCGCCGCGGCGACTGCGCCGCGCACGTGGGGCAGGTAATTGAACTCTGCCTTCACGTCCGGCAGGTCCGACCCGCCGGTGCCATCGCCCTGAGGGTCGCCACCCTGCGCCATGAAGCCGTCGATCACGCGGTGAAAGGTGAGGCCGTCGTAGAATTTGCGGCGCGTCAGGTTCTTGATGCGGCGTACCATGTCGGGCGCCACGTCCGGACGCAGCCAGATCGAGACGCGGCCACCCGACGACAGATCGAGCAACCAGGTGTTTTCGAGATCGTTGGTGGGGGGCGGGGTATAGCGCTGCTTGCTGGCGGTGGTGGTGGTCGCCTTGGCCGCTTCCTCCATCGCCTTGTTCTGAGCCATGGCCGGGCCGGCGAGCAGGGTCGCGGCCAGCATCGCGATCATTCCAACAAAACGCATCGTTATCCCAACCAGATCGTGTCCAGCCGGCCCTAGACCAGATCGGGCCTTGCGCCAATCTGAACTGCGTGGGGGAGCACTTGTCGTCACCCCGGAATTGATCCGGGGTCCCGCTGCCTTCGGCTGTGTTGGAAGAAGAAGCGGGATCCCGGCTCAAGGCCGGAATGACGGCAGGAGGGTCGTTTCTCTTCATTCCTCCCTGCTAGGGGGAGGATGACAAGGTCAGCCGCCGCGCTTGCCCCGCTGGGCCACGCGCGCGATTACTTCCTCGCGCACTGACGGCGTCACGAACTTGCCGATCTCGCCGCCGAACATGGCGATTTCCTTCACCAAGCGGCTGGCGATCGGCTGGAGCGCGACGTCGGCCATCAGGAAGACCGTCTCGATCCGATCGTTCAGCTGCTGATTCATGCCGGCCATCTGATATTCGTATTCGAAATCGGCGACGGCGCGCAGGCCGCGGACGATCATGCTGGCGCCCTCGCGCTCGGCGAAATCCATCAGCAAGAGGTCGAAACTGACCACCTGGATGTCGGCATCAAGGGAGGCGCATTCGCGCTCGACCTGCGCCATCCGCTCTTCCAGCGTGAACATCGGGCTTTTCGACGGATTGGTCGTCACGCCGATGACCAGCCGATCGACCAGCTTCGCGCCGCGACGAATGATGTCCATATGGCCCAGCGTGATCGGGTCGAAAGTGCCGGGGTAAACACCGATACGCTTGGTCATGATTTTCAATGATCCCTTGAGAGCACGAAACGGGCGATATCACGGAGGAGATCGGCCTCCGGGCCGTAGGAACGCAGATGGGCGATGGCCTGATCGACCAGCATGCGGCAGCGCTCGCGCGCCGGCTCCACGCCAAGCAGGGAGACGAACGTCTCCTTGCCCGCGCCTTCGTCCTTGCGCAGCTTCTTGCCGGCGAGCGCCTCATCGCCCTCCACGTCGAGCAGATCGTCGACGATCTGAAAGGCCAGACCGATGTCGCGGGCATAGCCGCGCAGATGCGTGCGCCCGTCAGGCGGCACGCGACCGAGGATCGCGCCCGCTTCCACCGCAGCGAGGATCAGCGCCCCAGTCTTCATCGCCTGCAATCGCGTGACGGTGGCAAGGTCAAACGCGGCGCGTTCCGCCTCCAGGTCCATCATTTGCCCGCCCGCCATGCCGGCGGGGCCGGCGGCGTGCGCGAGATTGAGCACCAGTTCGGCGCGAACAAAAGGATCGGCGTGCGTGGCAGGATCGGCGAGCACTTCAAAAGCGAGCGCATGGAGGCAGTCACCGGCAAGGATGGCGGTTGCCTCGTCGAACTTCCTGTGCACTGTCGGGCGACCGCGACGCATGTCGTCATTGTCCATCGCCGGCAGATCATCGTGGATCAACGAATAAACGTGGATCGCCTCCAGCGCCGTGGCAACGCGCCCGGCACAGTTCATGTCGCAATTGAACAGCCGCGCGGTGGCGAAGACCAGCAAGGGACGCAGCCGCTTGCCGCCGTCGATCGCGGCGTGGCGCATCGCGCGGTAGAGATCGGCGCGCGGATCATCCGGCACCGTCAGCAGCACGTCAAAGCGTGCGTCGACGTCACGCGCGGTATCGGCGAGCGCCGCCTCAAGCGCGGGGGAAAGGCTCATCCGGCGGCGAACGGCGTGGTGGTCGCCCGGCCTTCGGCATCGAGCCGGATCGCCTCGATTCGCGCCTGCGCGGCATCGAGCCGTTCGGCACAGCGCGCGCGCAGGGCATTGCCGCGTTCGTACAATTCGATCGCATCGGCCAGCGGGGTGTCGCCGGATTCGAGGCGCGCGACGATCGTCTCGAGCTCCTTGAGCGCGGCCTCGAACGTCAGGCTCTCCACAGGGGTGTCCATGGGGGCGCTATGGGCCAGCGGCGTATCGGGGGTCAAGGATACGCACCGGGCGCCGACCGCTTGCGGTGACAGATTTCGGAGCGTTGATCCCCTCACCGGTGCCAAAGAGACCGCTTTTTGCCGAGTGGATCGACAGGCCCGAGCTTGGCATTCATAGTGTGCACGCGTCGAGGGACGTGACGAAGGTGTCCGGGCGAACGCTCCATTCCGGCGGCAGCCCGTCGCATCCTTTACCGCCCGTTTACCTTGCGGGGCGCACGTCTGTGGCTCGGGAGCCGGGGGGTAATCGGAGCCGTCATGTCACGCGTCACGCAAGCCATCTTCGCCACGGCCGCCATTGCGGCGATTGCCGCCTGTTCCACCAGGCCGAAGGAAGTGGCGATCGCGCCGCCGCCGCCTGAGCCGACGCCCGTTCCGGTCTATGTCACGCCGCCGATCTCGCCGATCAACCGCGGGCTCTCGCCGGCAGCAACGGTGTGGCACATGCGAGTCGCGCTCAACGTCGCTGCGCTTGCCTGCCGCGGTGCGCAGGAGGCGGTGATCGTTCAGCGCTACAATGCGCTGCTCGCGAAGCACAAGACGACGCTGGCAGGCGCTGAGAGCACGTTGGAGCAGCAGTATCGCGCTACCGGTGCAGGCTGGCAGGATCGTTATGACGATGCGATGACCAGGCTCTACAATTTCTTCTCGCAGGCGCAGGTGCGCGAGGCCTTTTGTACGGCCTCCGCGGCGACACTGACCGAAGCCGAACGGCTTGTGCCGGGCGAGTTGCAGACCTTTGCGGCCGCAGTGTTGCCGACGCTTGACGCGCCGTTTGCCGAAATGCTGGTACCTCGGCCGGTGATAGCGGCGGCTGCGCCGGCGGCCGCGCCGATTAGCGGGGCGGTGCCGCTGGTGCCGCTTGGGCCTGTTGCTGTTCCCGCGCCTGTTGCTGCACCAGCGGTCACGCCGGCGACGGCGGTGGGGACCCGGGCGGCGGCGCCAGTGGTTCCAGCACCGACGGCGGCGGCTCCCGCCGTCGCGACGCGTGCGCCGGCGCCGGCTGTGGGTATGCGAGCAGCGCCGGCTGGCGCTGTCGGTACGCGTGCGCCGCGGATCGAGGTCGATCCGTCGGTGTTGCAGGACTGATCTAGCCTTTTTCGACCACTTCGACCCGTTCGCCCTGAGCTTGTCGAAGGGCGCGTTCGGGACACGTGCTTCGACGAGCACAGCACGAACGGTTCGGGTGTAAGGCGCTGGGAACGGCGAGGTTGGGCGCGGTCGTAAGCATCGTCGGCCTTTCGCCCCCTCCGCCACCCCGGCCCTGTGCCGGGGTCCAATGTTCCGCAAAGTTGATAGCCAGAGGTTTGCGGCACGGTGGATGCCGGGACGAGCCCGGCATGACGGGACAGGCTGTGTGGCCGATCCTCTTTATGCGGGATGACGACCTCGCTTCTCCTACGGGACTGTTCTAGCGCGAACGCTTGGGTTAACAGCGGGCTATGGAGACCGGCCGTGCCGATCAGCCCGCAGACCAGCCGACCGGGGGGCGCTTCGTCGGCGCCGAGCACCGGTTGCCGATCCGTGTCTATTTCGAGGACACGGATCTGTCGGGCATCGTCTATCACGCCAATTACCTGCGTTTCATGGAACGCGCGCGATCGGACATGTTGCGGCTTGCCGGCGTGGACCAGCGCACGGCGCATGAGGCGGGCGAGGGCGCCTATGCCGTGGCGAGCCTGGCGATCCGCTATCGCGCGCCGGCCAAGCTCGACGATGCGTTGGTTGTCATTACGCGCGTGACGGAAGTGCGCGCGGCGAGCGTCTCCATTCATCAAAGAGTCATGCGCGGCGCGCTTGTGCTGGCCGATGCGGATGTCGTCGCCGCACTGGTTTCACCCTCGGGCCGGCCGCGGCGGCAACCGCGTGACTGGATCGATCGTTTCGCCGCTCTTGTCGAAAATGGGGTAACAAGGCCTTGAACCCGTTCTTCAATACCGATGCCGCTACTTTGTCGCCGATCGCGCTGTTCCTGCAGGCCGATTGGGTGGTGAAGGGCGTGATGTTCGGCCTGCTCGCCGCGAGCATCTGGACCTGGGCGATCATTTTCTCATTCTGGCGCAAGCTGGGCCGGACGCGGAAGGCGACGGAGGTGTTCGAGCGCGATTTCTGGAAAGCGGACGACATCGACGCTTTCTACAAGACGCGCGCTGATGAGGACCTGCCGAGCGCGCGGGTGTTCGCCGCGGGCGTGGCGGAATGGCGGCGGTCGACGCAGGGCTCGGTGATCGATCGCGGCGGCACGCGCGAGCGGCTGGCGACGAGCATGGGTGCTGCCGTGGCCAACGAGATCGACAAGCTTTCGGATCGGCTGAACGTGCTGGCGACGGTTGGCTCGGTGGCGCCGTTCGTCGGGCTGTTCGGCACGGTGTGGGGCATCATGCGCAGCTTCACCAGCATCGCCAGCCAGCAGAACACCAGCCTTGCGGTGGTGGCGCCGGGTATCGCCGAGGCGCTGTTCGCGACCGCGATCGGCCTGTTCGCGGCAATTCCGGCGGTGATCGCGTACAATCGCTTCAGCCATGGGATCAACCGGATCGAGGCGCGGCTGAACCGGTTCGCGGATGGATTCCATGCGACGCTGTCGCGCCAGTTGGACCGCGAACGGTGACGGGCGATCAGGTTATCCTCCCCGCTCCGCGGAGGATGTAAGCCATGGCGATGCAGCTTCCTTCGCAGCGCTCGGGTGGGCGTCGGGCGCCGATGGCGGATATCAACGTCACGCCGCTGGTCGACGTCATGCTGGTGCTGCTGATCATCTTCATGGTGACCGCGCCGCTGCTGACCGCGGGCGTGCCAGTGAACCTGCCGGACAGCCGAGCCAAGCCGCTGGACCAGGACAAGCAGCCGACCGAGATCTCGCTCGACGCCGACGGGCGCATCTTCATCGCCAAGGACGAGGTATCCGCGGATGATTTGCCGGCGCGATTGGAGGCAATCGCGGCGCAATCGGGTGAGGGCGATCCGCCGCAGGTCTATCTGCGTGCCGATACGGCGCTCGGCTACGGCCAGGTGATGCGCGTGATGGGCGAGCTCAACCGCGCGGGGCTGAACCGGGTCGCGCTGGTGACGATCGGGGACGAGTGACCCGGATGGAGCGGTCGGAAAAGGTCGGGCTGGGCGTCGCCGGGGCAGGTCATCTTGTCCTGTTCGGGCTGCTGTCGGTCGGCTTTCTGTCGACCCCCAACCCGGAGAAACTGAAGCAGCAGCCGATCGACGTCAGCCTCGTCAAGGATGTCGGGCTGGAAGCTGCCGCGCCGCAGGCGGTGGAGGAGCCGGCGCAATCGATCGCGCCCGAAACCGGCGAGCCCGACGATGCCGCGCCGCCGGCGCCGGCCGATCCAGCGCCTGAGCCTGCTCCTGCGCCGCCGCAGCCCGCGCCCAAGCCGGCACCGCCCGAACCCGCGCCCAAAGCGGCGCCTAAGGCTGAGCCGAAGCCCAAGCCTGCGCCGCCCAAGCCGAAGCCTGCCCCCAAGCCGGTCGAAAAGCCCAAGCCTGCGCCCAAGCCAAAGCCCCCTGCGGCAGATCAGGCGGCGGCGGCGAAGAAGGAGGCAGCCGAGGCAAAGGCCAAAGCGGCGGCTGCGGCAAAGGCCAAGGCGGCGGCCGATGCCAAGGCCAAGGCAGCCGCCGAGGCGAAGGCGGCCGCAGCTGCGAAGGCGGCAGCGGACGCTAAGGCCAAGGCGGCGGCAGCGGCGAAAGCGCGCGGCACGGGATCGGACAGCCAGTCCAAGGCGAGCAAGCCCAAGGGCGGGCGGCTGGGCGACGATTTCCTCAAAGGGCTGACCAGCGAGCCGTCGAAGAGCCGCAGCCAGACGCCGCGTGCCGCCAAGATCGACGCCAGCGCACTTGCCTCGATCGTCCAGGCGATCGCGCGGCAGATCCAGCCATGCGCCGATCGCCAGGTCGACCCCGGCCCCGGTGCGAACGAGATCGTCACGACGCTGAACCTGAAGCTCAACGAGAACGGCACGCTGGCGGCGACGCCGACGATGGTGCGGCAGACCGGGGTGACGCCGGAGAACCAGCGCTATGCGCAGCGTGTGCGCGACCTGGGGATTGCGGCGTTCAAGGGCTGTTCACCGCTGAAGTTGCCAGCGGAATATTACGACACGCCCAATGGGGGGTGGAACAACATCAACTTCAAGTGGAAGCTGCGGTGATGACCGACCCAACAACCGTTCGCCCTGAGCTTGTCGAAGGGCTGCACTTCCCGGCGAAGAAGGGCAGGGCTTCGACAAGCTCAGCCCGAACGGGGTTGGCGGCGCTTTGCCTTGCGATGCTCGCCGCCCCCGGCGTGGCGCAGGACATGCCGCCGACGCCGCTGATTGTGCCCGATCAGGCGCCGGCGACCACGGCTGCGCCGGGGCAGACTGCGGGCGGCCCGCTGGAGGTGGACGTCACCGGCGGCATCTCCGCGCCGATGCCGATCGCGATTCCTGCCATGCCGACCACCGCGGTAACCTCGACGCCGGCCGGGTCGACCGACGAGCTCGGGCGGCAGCTCGCGCAGATCGTGACCAACGATCTCAAGAACTCCGGCCTGTTCACCCCGCTCCAGCCGGCGCAGCTGCGCGCGGTGATGTACCCGGAGGTGCAGGCGCCGGCGTTCAGCTATTGGGGTGGCACGGGCGCGCAGGCACTGGTGCAGGGTTATGTCCGTGCCAATGGCGATGGGACGCTGACGGTCGGATGTTATCTGTACGATGTGTCGGCGCAGACCGAGCTGATGCGGCAAGGCTTTGTCGTGCCGCCGTCGGACTGGCGGCGCGCGGCGCATAAATGTGCCGACATGGTTTATGCCCGGCTGACCGGCGAAGGGCCGTATTTCGACAGTCGCGTGGTGTACGTCTCGGAGACCGGACCCAAGGGCAAGCGCATCAAGCGGCTGTCGATCATGGACCAGGACGGCGCCAACCACCGCTTCCTGACCAACGGCCAGTCGATCGTGCTGACGCCGCGCTTCTCGCCCAACCAGCAGTCGATCGTGTACATGAGCTATGTCGGCCGGGTGCCGGGCATCTACGTGTATGAGATCGGCTCCGGGCGGCAGCGGATGGTGGTGCAGAACGTCGCCACCACCTTTGCGCCGCGTTTCTCGCCCGATGGGCGCTGGATCCTGTTCTCGATGGCGACGGGCGGGAATACTGACCTGTACCGCGTGCCTGCTGGCGGTGGCACGCCGCAGAAGCTGACCAATTCGCCGGGCATTGATACCGGCGGCAGCTATTCGCCCGACGGCAGCCGGATCGTGTTCGAGAGCGACCGCTCTGGCGGGCAGCAGCTTTACGTGATGAATTCGGACGGATCGAACCAGCAGCGCATCAGCTTCGGCGGCGGCCGCTACGGCACGCCGGCATGGAGCCCGCGTGGCGACATGATCGCCTTCACGCGCATGTCGGGCGGGTTCAAGATCGGCGTCATGAGCCCCAATGGCGGCGGCGAGAAGATCCTGACCAACGGCTGGCATGACGAGGGCCCGTCCTGGGCGCCGAACGGCCGCGTGCTGATGTTCTACCGCTCGGCGCAGGGGCGCAGCGGCAAGGCCGATGTCTGGTCGGTCGATCTCACCGGCGTGAACGAGCGGCGCGTGCCGACGCCGCTCGACGGCTCGGACCCGTCTTGGGGTCCGTTGCGGCCGTAAATCCGTTACCGCGGGGGCGAACGGGGAATGCAGTTCATGGGAGACACGAGAATGGCGAAACTGACCACCACCATCCTGCTCGCAACGGCACTGGTAACCACTGCGGCCTGTTCCAAGAAGCGGCCCGAAGTGCTGCCGCCGGCGCCGGGCGAAGCGCCGCAGGGGCCGATCGATGGTTCCGGTGGGGCCGGCAGCGGCGCAGTGACGCCGGGTTCGTCGGAGGATTTCAAGCGTTCGGTCACCAGCGACACGGTGAACTTCGGGCTCGACATGTACGACATCGACGCCACCGCGCGCGGCATCCTCGACAGTCAGGTCGTGTGGCTGCAGCGCTACCCGAACGTGCGGGTGACGCTGGAAGGCCATGCCGACGAGCGCGGCACGCGTGAGTATAACCTGGCGCTGGGTGATCGGCGCGCGAATGCTGCCAAGAACTATCTCGTCGCTCGCGGCATTTCGCCAAGCCGGGTGACGACGATCAGCTACGGCAAGGAACGGCCGCTCGCATTGGGATCGGATGAAGAGAGCTGGGCGCAGAACCGCCGTGCCGTGACGGTGGTGCTGAACTGAGATTCCTGGCCTCTGCCGTGGTGGTTCACCAGAGCCACCCGGCAGAGGCCGCGTTTTTCTTTCACGAGCGATCCGGTGCGTTCCGTGATTGCCGTTCTGATCTTTCGCGTCGGGCTACGATTAGAGATAAAGGGGCACGGTGGGCCGACAGGCCAGGCCGTGCCGATAGGCCGGGCGCGGGCCGCTTGATGGATGCTCAGGCGCCGGTGTCGCCCGAAAGAGGGCGCGCTTCCTCCACCAACAGCACGGGAACGCCGTCGCGGATCGGATAGGCGAGACCCGCCGCCGCGGACACCAATTCGCCCGCCGCCTCATCCAGAACCAGCGGTGTGCGGGTGAGCGGACAGACCAGGCGCTCGAGCAGCCAGGGATCGATCATCATTGCAGCGTTACGCGATCGTCGCCATCGTGGCGACCGAAGAATTGCATCAGCTGAACGATCAGGTCGGCGCGGGTGACGATGTCGGGCGCTTCAAGAAGCGCCTGCTTGGCCGCGACGTCGAACGGCGCGATTTGGGCGATGCCGTTGACGAGGCTCTGGTCGTCCAGACGGGAGACCGCTTCCCAATCCACCGCATAGCCCTGGCGCTCGGCAAAGCGGCGTGCTTCCATTTCCAGCGAAGCGCGGCCGCCGAGCGACAAAGTGTCGGCCTCGCCGTTGGCGATCAGCTCCGCTTCGACCTGCCGGAACAACGTCGTCACGTCGAGTTCGTGGACGAGGCGGAACAGCGATACGCCCTCCAGCACCAGGTTCGATCGGCCATCATCGAGCATCTCGATCTCGGCGATGCGGCCGACGCAGCCGATGTCGTAGAGCGCGGGTTTGTCGCCAGCGCCTGCTTCCATCGCGCGCGGCTGAATCATGCCGATCCGCCGGTCACGCGCCATGGCGTCCGACACCATGGCGCGATAGCGCGGCTCGAAGATGTGCAGCGGCAGGTGCATGCCTGGGAACAGCAGCGCGCCGGGCAAGGGAAAGACGGAAAGCCGCGTCATCCGAACAGAATGGCGGAGAGGCGGCGGCGCTGCGCGGAGACCCATGGATCTTCGAGCCCCACTACCTCGAACAGCTTCAATAGCTGCTGGCGCGCGGCGCCTTCGTTCCAATCGCGCTCGGCCGCGGTGATCGCAAGGAAGCCATCGGCGGCGGCATCGCGGTTGCCTGCCGCCATCTGCGCATTGGCAAGGTCGAAGCGGGCCTGGAGATCGTCGGGGTTCGCTGCAACGGCCGCTTCCAGCGGGGCGAGATCATCGACCTGAGGAGCCGAGCGGGCGAGCGCGAGCGCGGATCGTGCGCGTTCGATGTCGGGACGCTTGGCAGCCTCCTCTGGCAGCGTCGCGAGTGCGGCTTCAGCCTCGTCATGCGCGCCCGCCGCGACCAGCGCACGGATGCGGCCGGAGAGGACGGCAGGGTGCTCGGGCGCCATTTCGAAGAGCTGATCGAAGATCGACAGCGCGCGTTCGACATCGCCTTCGGCCAGCACTTCCTCGCCCATCGCGATCAGCGGCTCGAGCTCAGCCTCCTGCGATTGTGCCTCGCCCTGGATCGGCAACTGGCGGAGCAATTGATCAATGGTGGTGCGCAGTTGCGATTCGGTGCGCGCATTGGTGAGATCCGCAACAAGCTGACCCTGGAACATCGCATAAACGGTGGGAATCGAGCGGATCTGGAATTGCGAGGCGATGAACTGGTTCTTGTCGGTATCGACCTTGGCCAGCACGACGCCCTTGTCGGCATAAGCGGCGGCGACCTTTTCCAGCACCGGCGCCAGCGCCTTGCAGGGGCCGCACCATTCGGCCCAGAAATCGATAATAACGAGCTTCGTCATCGACGGCTCGACCACATCCGTGCGGAACGCCTGAACGGCTTCCTTTTCCGCGGCACTCATTCCCAGCGTAGCCAAGGGCTGCTCCCGTTTCGTCGTTCGCGCCCTTATGTGGGGATGGGCCAGGGGAAGCAAACCCCTGGAATGCTGGATGACCCGCTCTCTAGCCATCCTCCCCATGCACGGCATGGGGAGGGGGACCAGCCGACGGCTGGTGGAGGGGTACGCCGCAAGCATCGCGTTCGTGACAGTCCCCTCCACCACCGCCTGCGCCGGCGGTCCCCTTCCCATGCCGTGCATGGGGAGGATCGATACGTCAAAAGGCCGCGGTGAGCGAGAAGACCACCTTGCTTCCGGCGATCGAGCCGGTGCCGTCTTGCCCCCGGCTGAAGCTGGGCTGGAGATAGGCGGCCTCGGCGGCGTCGATGTTGGTGTCGACATAGGCCACGCCGAGCGTCAGCGGCGTGCCGGGGATGACGAGATCGGCGCCGAGCAGCCAGTCGATATACTCGCCGGTCGGCGCGACGCTGGTCGCGAACGGCCCGAGCCCCGCGTTGCCGTTGGAGAAGCCGGCATGGCCCTTCAGCGTAACCGGCGTATTCGGGATGCCAGCCGCGCCATCGACCCAGACGTAGAGATTGTCGCCCTTCGCGCCGGGATCGTCATAGAAGCCGGTGGCGGCCGAGGTGCCGTTGAAATACCAGGCGCCCAGTGCCTCCTGCTTGGGGGCATAAGCGGCGCCGACGGTAAGCGCGGCCGGCCCCATCGTGCCCGATACCTTCACATAGGGTTCGATGAAGTCGGTGTTGTCGAAACCGCCGGGATACATATACCAGGTGGCACCGACATCGACCGTCACGTCGTCGAAGGTCGTCTTGTAGCCGGCGATCAGATCCAGCTCCATGTTCGCGCCGCCGAACGTGCCCCAGCCCGACAGGTTGGAGCCCCAGGTGCCGATATAGACACCGCTTTCGTGTGCGATGGTGAGGCCGCCCTGGACGGCGAGCTGCTCGTCCGACTGGGAAACGCCGCGGAACCGATAATCGGAGACGAGGCCGACACTGCCGCTGACCGTGACCGGTTTGGGCGGCTCTTCATCCTGCGCGGCGGCCGGAACCGCGAGGAACGCCATGATGGCGGCAGGCACATACTTCAGAAACGTCATGGAACCTCCTGTTGGCAGAGGCTCCTCCTGCTTCCGGTCCGCCCGCGCTCCTCCTCCCTGGGGAGCGGTCGCAAGCTAGCCGGAAAGCTGACGCTATCGCAGCAACTCGAACAAAGTGTTGCTGGATAGCGTCAAAGTGTTTCTGTGCTTAACTTTCAGGCAGCCAGCGCGGCGATCTGATCTCGCTGGCCGCGCAGCTCGACGGGGTTGCCCGCAGCCTTGCGGCGCTGGAACCAGTCCCGCAACATTTCGGCTGTGGTGTGATCGACCGAGTCGAGCTTGGAGACGTCGAGCCGGACGGGTGCGTTTGACGGCACGCGATCCAGCGTGGCGGACAGCTTCGGCAAGGTCACGAAGGTTGCCGCACCATCGAGCGAGATGGCATGCGCTTCGCCGTCGCGCTGCTCGAACACCTTGAGACGCAGGCGCCGCAGGTTCGGGATCAGTTCCAGCACCGTCAGGCCGATGCCGACCAGCACGCCCGTCAGCAGGTCCGTCGCGACGACCATGATCAGCGTGATCGCCCAGATCGCTACCGGCAGCACGCCGTAATCCTTGAACAGGTGACGCGCATGCTTGAGGCTGACGAGGCGCCATCCGGTGATGACCAGCACCGCACCGAGCGCGGCCATTGGAATGGTGCGCAGCAGCCATGGCAGTAGCGCGACGAAGCCCAGAATCCAGGCGCCGTGCAGAACCGTCGACAGACGAGTGACAGCACCAGCCTGCACGTTGGCCGAACTGCGCACGATCACGCCCGTCATCGGCAGCGAACCCGCGAAGCCGCACAGCAGGTTGCCGATGCCCTGCGCGCGAAGTTCCTTGTTGTAATCGGTGCGCACGCCATCGTGCATCTTGTCCACCGCGGCAGCGGACAGCAACGTTTCGGCGGACGCGATAAAGGCGATGGCGAGCGCGGCGGTGAGCACCGACGGGTTCGCGAACCGTGCAAGCCAGCCATCCTCCGGCGGGGTGATCGCAGCGAAGATCGATTCCGGCACCGCAACCTTGGCGACATCAAGCCCGAGCGCCACCGTCAGCAGCGTCGCCACGACCACGCCGACGAGCGCTCCGGGCAGCAGCCGCATCGATTGCGGGCGAAACTTCTCCCAGCCCAGCATGCTGCCGATGGTGACCAGCGCCAGGAAGAAAGCGAGCTCGGTCGCGCGGATGTCGGTCGACAGGCCGAGCAGGCGACCCGGCATCGCCGCCAGATTGTCGAGACCGGACGAGAGCGGCTTGGCGTCGAACAGCACATGGAACTGGCCCACCACGATCAGCACGCCAATGCCGGCAAGCATGCCGTGCACCACCGCCGGGCTGATCGCGCGGAACCAGCCGCCGAGCTTGAAGATGCCGGCGACCACCTGGATCGCGCCGGCCAGGATCAGGATCGGCCCAAGTGCCGACAAGCCCTGGTCACGCACCAGTTCGAAGACGATGACCGCCAGACCGGCGGCGGGACCCGACACCTGAAGCGGCGAGCCGGCAAATGCGCCGACGATGAGGCCGCCGATGATACCGGTGATCAGCCCCTTCTCGGGCGGGACGCCGGAGGCGACCGCGATGCCCATACACAGGGGCATCGCGACCAGAAACACAACGATCGAGGCGGTGAGATCCCGCCCGAGGAATTTAATCGAGGGTACGGAGACGCCTGGGCGCTCGATCGCTTCGGATGTCATTACTCGGCTGCCTCTTGAATGAAGTCGGCCGCGAGGCGCTTGGCGGCCGGCAGGGCGACAGGGAGCGGCTGATCGGCGCGAACGGCCTCAAAGCGATTGGTGTTGCCGTTCAGCGCCAGCATCTGGCCGTTGTGGATGTCGACAAACCAGCCGTGGAGCGCGATCTCGCCCCGCGCGATACCGGCGGCAACCGACGGGTGGGTGCGCAGGTGGGCAAGCTGCGTGACGACGTTCTCGAGGCTCACGGCACGGACGCGATCGTCATCGCTCAGATCCGCATAGCTCGAATCAACGACCTGCCGTGCGGCGCTGCCGTGCCGCAGCCAGGCGGCGACGTTCGGCATCGGTTCAAGCTTCGCGGGGTCGCCCGCCAGACCCTTCATGGCGCCGCAATCGGAGTGGCCGCACACGATGAGGTCGCGAATGCCAAGGACCATGATGGCATATTCGACCGTCGAGGTGACGCCGCCGTTCTGGGTGGCATAGGGCGGCACGATGTTGCCCGCGTTGCGGCAGACAAACAGGTCGCCAGGCTGCGCCTGCATGATCTGCTCAGGCACAACGCGGGAATCAGCGCAGCTGATGATGAGGGCCTTTGGTTCCTGGCCATGGTTCGCGAGCTTCGAGTAGAGCGCGCGGCTGTCTTCATAGACCTTCTTTTCGAAGTTGAAGACGCGACCGATCAGTTCGTTCACGGGGGCTGCTCCTAAAAAACTGGAACAGCCTATTTAGTTGCTGGGCCTTTCCGGCGCGCAGCGGCAGCGTTACGTTTTATGTCCGGATAGGGCGAGTCGGGTGATCGGCAGGGTGACAGTCGCCGCCAATCCGCCCCCCGGACGATTGGCCAGCGAAAGCGTGCCGCCCTCGGCTTTGATCACCTGCACAACGATCGGCAGGCCGAGCCCAAAGCCGATCGTGTCGCGCCCGCGCGCCGGATCGAGACGCACGAACGGCTCAAGCACGTGCGCCATCTCCTCTTCGGGAATGCCGGGACCATTATCGAGCACGCGAACGGTGACCACGCCGTCGCCGGGTTCCAGCTCCACCGTCACCCGCTCGCCGTAGTGAAGCGCATTCTCGACCAGGTTGGTGAGCGCGCGCTTGATCGCCAGCCGGCGAAGGCGAAGCTCGAAGTGATCCGGGCCGACATAGGTCGCTTCGAAGCCGCGATCGCTCGCATCGTCGATCAAGGTTGCGCAAAGCACCGCGAGATCAAGCGAGCTGGGCTTTTCGGGGTCGCTGTCCCCGCCGAGAAATGCGAGCAGCGACGCGATCATTGCCTCCATCTCGGCCACGTCGTGCACGATCGCGTCGTGCGTTTCGCCGGGGGCAATCGCCTCGGTGCGCAGGCGCAGGCGGGCAAGCGGCGTCCGCAGATCGTGGCCAACCGCAGCCAGCGACTGGGTGCGAGCGTCGATCAGGGCGGCGATGCGCGCCTGCATCCGGTTGAACGCGGCGACGAGCCGGCGCACTTCGCGCGGGCCGTCCTCGGTCACGGTGCCGACCTCGTCATAGCCGACCCGATCGGCCGCCTCGGCAAGGCGACGCAGTGGATGAAGCGCCCGCCGGAGCATCAGACCACCGAGAATCATCAATGCGATCGCCGGCACGAGGCCGAGCAGGATGCGCTCGAACGCGAAATCGAGCTTGGCAACGGCGGAAAGCGTGCGGAAGTGCAGCCAGCTGCCATCGCGCAGCCGCAGCGCGCCCTTCACCTTGGAATGCCGCCCGGGCGAGATCAGCACCAGCCTGAGATCGCCGGTGCGCAGCGTCGGTTCCCATTCCACGATCTGCCGCCGCATCGGATCGAGCGCAGGCTCGACCCGCGGCGGGACGCCGATCTCGCCGTCCCAATGCACCTCGTAGCGGTCGGTGGTGAGTTCGTTGGCAAGCGCAGGGCGCTGCGCCGGTGCGCGATCGTCAAGCAGGCGTCGGCTGATGACGAGATGCTCGGCCAGACGTCGAGCCTCGTCGTCGCGCACCGAGAACTCGCTTGCCCGCTCGTAAAGCAGGGTCGAGACGCCAAACTCGATAACCATGGTGAGCAGCAGGATCGCGACGACCTGCCCGAGCAAGCCGACCGAGGGCAGCCACCGCCTCAACTGCGCTCCACCGGCACGTTGAGCATATAGCCGACACCGCGCACCGTCACGATCGGCGCCTGTTCGCCGGCGCTGGAGAGCTTGCGTCGCAGTCGGCTGACCAGCACGTCGATCGAACGATCCGAACTGTCCCCGAGCCGGGTGCGCGACAATTCGATCAGCCGCTCGCGCGCGATCACGCGTTGAGCATGGTCCGCGAGCGCGACAAGCAGATCGAATTCCGCTCCCGTCAGATCGACCGAGGCTCCGGTGGGCGAGGTCAGCTCGCGACGCGGCAGGTTAACTGTCCAGCCTTCAAACTTGAGCATGCCATGGTCACCCTCGCCAGAGCGGCGATCGAGCGCGGGGCGGCGCAGCACCGCGCGAACACGGGCGACGAGCTCGCGCACGCCGAACGGCTTGGCGATGTAATCATCCGCGCCAAGCTCCAGCCCGACCACCCGATCGGTCTCGCTGGAGCGCGCAGAGATGAAGATGATCGGCACGTCGCTCTTCTGCCGCAGCGAGCGGCAGAGATCGATGCCGCTGGTGCCGGGCAACATGATGTCGAGCAGAACGAGATCGACCGGCCCCGAATCGAGCGCGAGCCACATTTCGGGCGCGGCAGAGGCGGGGCGGACGTTGAAGCCGTTTTCCTGAAGCGCGCGTGCTGTGAGCATGCGCAGCGCGGGATCGTCCTCGACGAGCAATATGGTGGGGGCGGTCATGCGGCCGCTGCGGTAAAGGCGAACAGGCGCCCCGGTCAACGTTTCGCACAAAATGTTGCGAAAGGGGGGTTGCCGGGTTGGAAAGCCACTGCTAGTGGCCGCGCCTCACCCAGCCCGGAACCTTCCGGGACTGACGCCAGAGCGGGCGTAGCTCAGGGGTAGAGCACAACCTTGCCAAGGTTGGGGTCGAGGGTTCGAATCCCTTCGCCCGCTCCAGTTTCTTCAGCAACAGCAGCGACATAGAAACTGACCGCCCGGGCGGATCGGTACGAGCACGTCTTCTCGAGCAACGCTCGAGTAGGTCGCGGTGATTACAGTCTTTACCGCGATGCCACTCGACCTTCGATCCTCCACGAACGCGCTCGCCCCAATTCACCCTTAAGCAGGCGGAGGATGGAGCAACCGTCAAGCAGGTCTGCCGGAAGCCTGGCATCCCGATCCGGGCCCATTGCCGACGACGCAGCAGATACCTGCCGCCTGATCCCGTCAGAGATGAACCTACCGAAGTGCTTGAGGAGCAAAACGTCCGCCTGAAGCGGCTGGTGGCCGATTTCTGTTCGGGCAAGGGGATGCTGCAAGACGTCATCCGCCGACAAATGTAGGGCTTGCTCGAGCCCTGAGATCGTCGGTTATTTGCAGGCGAGTTACCAGGTTCAACGGACGGCGAGCTTGCAGTGAGTTTCCGATCGATTGATCGATCGATCGATCGACCCAGCGCCATCAGTTCTGCCGGCCTAATCAGGTCGCCCTCAAGATTTGGATCAAGGAGGCGGCGACGACCGTGTTCGCTACAAGTATCGACGCCTCACGGACTACTGCGGCGTGAAGCCTGAGGGATAAACCACAAGCGCATCCATCGCCTGCATAGCGAAGTGGCGCTTCAGCTGCGCGACAAAACACCCGGGCGCAAGGTCAAGGCAAAGCCGCGCGGTGACCGAACACCGGCAACTGCGCCAATGAGTGCTGGTCAACGGATTTCTTGTCAGACCAGATGCCTGCTGAGTGCAAGATCCGCGCGTTGTCGATCGTCGACAACTGCAAACGGGTCTCGCCGGCGCTTGACGCGCGGCAAACTATTGCGGTGCCGACATGGTTAAGGCGCTCCAGCGCATCGCCGCGGTACATGGCCGGCCTTAGCGCATTCGTCCGGACAATGGCGCGAAGTTCATATCGAAGGACCTGGACCTGTGGCTATGTCAGTACGGCGTGGCGCTTGATTTTAGGGGGTCCGGCAAACCAACTGGCAATGCATTTCCATAGGCGTTCAACGGCCGCCTAGGTGCTGGACGCGTCCTAACACTGCCTCGCCTATACTTGTGTCAATCGAGGACAGGTTGAGAAATGTGCAGATAAATTCGTTGGATGACCCGGCCGGGGTATGGTCAAGCCCCCGGAATGCGTTCATAGTTTGTTAACGAACACGAGTCGTCGAAGAATTCGTGCGGGGGGTTTTGATGAAGTGCTTTGCTCTTGCGTCTGTGTTGAATGTGAGCGCTGCGTTCTTCTTTGTGTTGCCGGCCTCGGCGCAGGATATCACATACCAGCCGATCGATCCCAGCTTTGGCGGAAACCCGTTTAATTCGGCCCATCTGCTGGGCATAGCCAACGGGCAGAACGACTACAAGGACCCGGCAGCAGCGGCGACGAGCAACTCTCAAGCGGATATCTTCGCCCGCCAGCTACAGTCGCGGCTACTGTCAGCTCTGTCGTCCCAGATCGTTGATGCCGTTTTCGGCGAGAACCCGCAGGAAAGCGGCACCGTCAGCTTCGGCGGACAAACGATCAACTTCGTGCGCAGTCTGACCGACGTCACCCTGACCATCACCGATGACGATACAGGCGAGGTGACGAAGATCGTCGTTCCGACCTTTATCGACGTGACTCCGTAAGGGTGGGCCGCAGCAGATGCTTGCCAGATCCATCTCCGTCAGCCTCACGGCTCTTGCCCTTTCCGCGTGTGGCACGTTGACCGACCACGGACGCACCAATTTTCCGGAAACCCGATCCAAGGCGTTCATTCCAGACAAGACGCAGACCCAGACCTTGCTGGAAGCGCTGCCCGCGCCGGATCGGCCAGTGGCCGTCGCAGTGTACGGGTTTTCCGACCAGACCGGCCAGTTCAAGCCGATGGAGGCCGGGCAAACGCTGTCACGCGCGGTTAGCCAAGGTAGCTCCTCGATTTTGGTCAAGGCGCTCCAAGATGCTGGCCGGCGCCGGTGGTTCACCATCGTGGAGCGGGAATCGCTCAAGAACTTGCTCAACGAGCGGCAGATCATCCGAGAGATGCGCGAACGCTATCTCGGCGAACAGGGGATCAATCCGCAGGCGCTGCCCGCGCTGCTGTTCGCCGGCGTGCTGCTCGAAGGCGGGATCGTCGGCTACGACACCAATACAGTTACCGGCGGGGCGGGCGCTGCGTTCCTCGGGATCGGCGGGCGCACTGAATATCGGCAGGATACCGTCACTGTGTATCTGCGCGCGGTTTCGGTTCGTACCGGTGAGGTGCTGACCACGGTGACCGCATCCAAGACGATCGCCAGCCAATCGCTTGGTGCCAGCGCATTCCGGTACGTCGCGTTCAAGGAGCTGCTCCAGGCGGAAGCCGGCTATACGACGAACGAACCGGACCAACTCGCGCTGCAACAGGCGATCGAGAAGGCAGTCTATGGCATGGTTCTGGAAGGGGTGGAACTCAACCTGTGGAGCTTCGCCGATCCAGCAGCCGGAGCGCAGCTGTTGAGCGAATATCGTATCGAACGGGAAGGCCGGGTTGACGCGGCCAAGATGGCCCAGGCGCTGCGCAATGCGCCGCCGATGGCGCCCGAACGGATCAAGCGCACTGCCGCGAAGGACGAAGGCGACGAATTGCCGCTCGGCCGGCGCGGAAGGGAGCGCGCAAGCAATTGATCGCCGCCACCCGGCGGTGATCGATGGCGCGGGCAGGGGCCGGACCTGTTCGGAAACGCCAAGGTTCCGGTGGTCTTGCAGGGTGGTTGCAGCCGCTCCGCCAGGCCGTTGAAGGCAAAGGCGCGCCGGAGTTGCAGCTCCGACGCGCCCCAAGAGACAAAGTTGCGTGTGAGACAACCACGTCTGCCCCGTGCATGTGCACGTGACAGGCATGGCTATGAATCTCCGGTAGGAGTTTGACAACCATGTTCCGGGAAGAACGACCCGTTATGCACCGGGTTCCTGCACGCTGCAGGTTAAGAAGTCCTGAAACCAAGCTCCTGTCCGGACCGCGGGGAACGGAGGGCCAGTGCGCCTTCCGCAAGCCGATCAACAAGAACGAGGCCCGCCAAAGGGCCCACGCTTCAGCGTTCAGCGAGGCCACTCGCGGAGCGCCGGGCCGCACCTTCGGACCAGCAAACCGCTTCAGGAGCTTTTGAAATGAAGAATATGCTTTTCGCGACCGTTTCGGCCGCTGCCCTCGCGTTTGGCGCTCCCGCCGTGGCGCAGACCGCCAGCCTGGAGTCAAATGACCAGCAGTCCGCCGTTACCCAGACCGGTGATGACAACAAGGCCACTGTCACGCAGCGCATGGCGAACCAGACCTCGACCATCGAGCAGACCGGCAACAAGCACACCGCGACCGTGACCCAAGGTCACAATTTCGGCAGCACGAGCAACAACAACACCGCCACGATCACGCAGGGCAAGCGGGCTGATGGCACGACCGCACCGACTGGTTCGCAGGCTGAAGTGTATCAGCTCACCGCCAACAACACCGGCACGATCGAGCAGAAGGGCCGTAACCAGGCCGATATCGCTCAGGGAACTAACGACAACCTGAAGGGCGGCAACAACACTGCCACCATCAGGCAGTCGGACACCAACCTGGTGGCTGCCGGCGTCAACATCAACGTCGGCGGGATCAAGCAGGACGGCTCGAACAACGTCGGCACCACGAACCAGACTGGTGACGGCAACATCGCACTCGTAAAGCAGACCAACGCCGTTGGCGGCGCCGGAAACTCGTCGACCCTCACTCAGACCGGCCTACGCAACGTGTTCGACCTGGGTCAGGCCGGCAACGGCAACATTCTAACCGCTGGCCAGATCGGGGATGACAATCTCGCTGACGTTCTTCAGACGGGCGACACTAACACTGCCGGCGTGACGCAGACCGGCGGCTTCAACGAAGCCACGGTTAAGCAGGAGGGTAACCTCAACGGCGCTACCGTCATCCAAAATTCCGACTACAACTCGGTGGGCGACGCTGCGGATCGCTCCGGCAACTTCCCCAACCCGCGTGTGACGACCTACACAGCGAAGGCTGTCGGCATCAACCAGAAGGGTAACAGCAACGGCGCCTTCGTGTCGCAGACCGGCAACGGCAGCGCTACGATCGATCAGATCGGCAACGGCAACTGGGCCGGTGTGGCGCAGGACGGGGTTGGCGCTTCGTTCAACGTCGACCAGACCGGCAATCTGAACTCGGTGAGCAAGACCGCCGGTTTGAAGGACAACGTGATCCAGCAGGGTGCCTCGGCTGTCGTTGAAGTGGTACAGAGCGGAAGCGAAAACGAAGCCGTTCTTGCTCAGATCGGCGACAACGCACTAGTCGACATCGACCAGATCGGCTTCAGCAACTTCGCCCGCACGACGCAGGCCCCGGATGCTGACCACGCTGAATCGACCATCTTCCAGTCGGGCGACAACAACACGGCCGAAGTGTCGCAGGGCGCCAATTCGTACTCGCTGGTGTCGCAGACTGGGAACAGCAATGCTGCGACCGTGTCTCAGGCCGCCAACAACTGGTCGAGCGTGACCCAGCTCGGCAACGGCAACACCGCCAGCGTCACTCAAAACTGATCGATTGGAGGCGGCGACCCGGTCCGGGATTGCCGCCTCCTCCTTTCTGGCTCGCTGCAGATCAGCGAAGTTCCACCTTTCGGAGATTAACAAAATGAAGAATATGCTTTTCGCGACCGTATCGGCCGCTGCCCTCGCGATCACCGCGCCGGCCATGGCGCAGACTGTGAACGAAGATACCGCTGAGAACGAGTCCACTATCCTGCAGACCGGAAACGGCAACAAGGCGACCGTCACGCAGAACCAGACCGAGCAGACCGCTTCGATCGAGCAGACCGGAAACGGCCACAGCGCCTCTGTCCTTCAAGGTGAAGGCGGCGGTGGCGCCACGATCAACAACGAAGCGACCATCACGCAGAAGGCTCGTGCTGACGGGAACGGCAAGGGCGAATCCAACGTCACGCAGGAGTCGAACAACAACGCGGCGACCGTCGACCAGACCGGCGATGGCCGCGCAGACATCAGCCAGGGCGTCAACAACAACTTCCGCAACGGCGGTGGCAACAAGGCGACCATCACGCAGACCGACCTCAATACCACCAGCGCCAGCCCTAGCTCGAACACGATCCGCAACGTGGCTGGAATCACGCAGGACGGCTCGACCAACACGGGCATCATCACGCAGAAGGGCGATGCGAACGTCGCTCTGCTCAACCAGCAGGCTGCCGTTGGCTCGGTCGCGCCGAACACTGACAACTACGCGAAGATCGACCAGGAAGGACAGGACAACGTCCTCGACGCCAACCAGACCGGCGTCGGCAACATCTTCAATGCGACCCAAACCGGTGACGACAACGTCACCAACAGCTTCCAGTCGGGTACCTCGAACGTCGCTTCGGTGACGCAGACGGGTAACTCGAACGAAGCCGCGATCGAGCAGAAGGGTAGCGGGAACAACGCAACCGTGCTGCAGACCGGCAACCTCAATGACGTTGGCGATGCCAGCCCGAACAGCACGCCGGGTGCGTACAACGTCAATCCGTCGTACAGCGGATCCTCGTACAGCCCGGCTTCAATCGGCCTGAAGCAGGACGGCGTCGATAACCTAGCCTACATCTCGCAGACTGGCCGCGGTGCGGCGAACATCGACCAGATCGGTAACCGCAACTTCGCCGGCGTGGAGCAGGACGGCGTTCGCGCGCTGCTGGACATCAACCAGACCGGCAACGACAACCGCGTGACCAAGACCAAGGGTTCGAACGTCAGTCTGTCCCAGGACGGCGACGACACGATCATCCGCGCCGACCAGACCGGTAATCTCAACCAGGCTGAGCTCAACCAGATCGGCGACCGCGCGTTCATCGATGTGGACCAGATTGGCAACAGCAACTTCGCGCGCACCACGCAGGCAGACTCGTCCGACGCCAGCTCGACGATCAGCCAGACCGGCAATTCGAACCGCGCAGAGGTTACCCAGGCTTCGTGGGCCAGCTCGAGCATTACCCAGTCGGGCAATAGCAATCAGGCTGACGTCACGCAGAACGCGAACTCGTACTCGCTGGTGTCGCAGACGCTTGGCCACAACAACGTTGCCACCGTCACGCAGGGCGCGAGCGACTGGTCCAGCGTGAGCCAGGCCGGCAGCAGCAACACTGCGACCGTGACGCAGAAGTAAGATAGCGCGGCGGGTCATGCAAATGATCCGCCGCACCCCTTGCCCGGCCCACCTGTGGGTGGGCCGGACTTCGGCCTTCTGTGGTGAATTGATGTAGGACACGAACGATGACGCACAGGCTTTTCTCGTGGTACTCGGTGCTTCTGGCAGTCAGCCTTGCGCTCCCCGGTGCCGCAGCGGGTGCGTCCCCTTCCTGTTCGGGAGACCATGAAATGCGCAGCGACACGCCTGGGGCTACCGTCGTCACCAGCGGCACCGGGCATAGCCGGGTGATCGTCCAGCACGATCCCGATGGCACGATCCGGCTCGACCAGCACGGAAAGGATCATGCCGCCATGGCGGTTCAGTCGGGCAGCGGCGGTTCGCTGGCGATCAGCCAGTCGGGATCGTCCGCCGAAGCGAGCGTGACGCAGGACGGCGCGTGCAACGCCACCCAGCTTACCCAGTCGGGTGCCGGCAATCGCGCCACCGTTACGCAGAACGGCGGCGGCAACCGGGTGGTAATCCGCCAAGGGCCGGCCCAGAACACCTCCGGGCGAGACAATTGATGCGTCGGTTGCTTCTCGCCGCGTGCCTCGCCGGCACCAGCCTCGCGGTCGTGCCCACGGCCGCGCTTGCCGCAACAGACAAGGAAACGCCGGGCACGCCGTGCACGCCCGGCGGCGGTGCTGCCGTCGGCAACCCGTGCAACGGCAACAACGGCAATCCGAGCCCGGAAGGCAACGCGGGCGAGAAAGTCCGCTACGACAAGAGACCGGATCGGTTCGCAGTTATTCGTGGTGGGGGCGGCGGCGCCTTCATTCACCAAATTGGTGAGGGCAACCGCGCGGCCATCATCCAGTCGCACAACGCGCAATACGCCCGAATCGACCAGAACGGGCAGCGCAACACGGCAAGCGCGACGCAGAGCGGCCTCGGCGCGCACTACGCCCGCGTCACTCAGGAGGGGCCCGATAACCTTGCAACACTCGTTCAGTCGGCCGAAGGAGCACAAGTTGCTTACCTGACCCAGAACGGCGCGAGCAACGTGATGAACGTCACGCAAAATGGCGGCGGGCTCATCTCGGGGGTCGAGGCGTTGCAGATAGGCGATCGTAACACCATGTCGCTGACGCAGAATGGCGAGAACAACATGGCCCGGCTCACGCAGAACGGTTCAGACAGCGCGATGACCGCGGTGCAGAACGGCAACAATCAGCTCACATGGACGCAGACCGGGGTGGGCTTGTCCGATCTTCAGATCACTCAGCCCGCCGGTCAGGCGCTCCTGGTTACGCAGACCCGCTGATGCGGTACGGCGCGCCCCTGCTGGGTCTGGCGCTGCTCGCCACGCCGGCCGCCGCGCAGGTGAGCGACAGCCGCACCCGTATCGATGACTTCGCGGTACCGGCGCCCGCTGACGCCGCGCTGCCGGTGGAGCAGGTTGCCGCGCGCAGCACCAGCCTCGACACGCCGCAGCAAGCGCCGGACCGGATGGTGAGCACTCAACAGCGCGCAGATCAGCGAGGAGTGCGCGCCGAGCAGCTATCGAGCACCGGCGCAAGCGGTGCGCCTGCGCAATTGAGTGCCGACGCAGACTCAACGGCGGCGATCCCCGGCGCCGGCTCGACTGCGGCGGACAGCCGGCCACGCGGGGTGGTCCGCATCGCCGGTTCTGATCGCTGCGACCCACAATTGGCTGCGCAGGAGCGGGCGCAATGCTTGCGCATACTTGAGCTGCGCGCCCAGGAGTTCAACGCGCCCGCGCCGCCGCGGCTAAGCGCCGAAGAGTCACTGCTCGCCGCCCAACGAAGCGAGGTAGATCGCAGGGCGGCGCCATCGCCCGAGACGCGGCTGCGCCTTGCCTCTGTGCCAGAACCGGACGCCGATCTCGGCAGCAATCAGGAGGTTGCAGCAATCTATCTCCGCCGTAGTGAACCCATTGCTGAACCAACGCCGCAGGAACTGTCGGCTGACGCAGCTACGCTTGCCGAGATACTGACGTCGGTCACGGAGGGGACGCCGCGCTCGTCGCCCTAGTCCGATGCTTTCAGGGTGTGCCGGTCTACCGCGATCCGGTCGCTGCGCGATGTACGTTCCTCTTAGTGGAGGAGACGATCCGTAGCACCACCGGCGAACAAGCAGCTGAAACGAGCGGGCGGCAGGGCATCTGAACGTCGGGGCGTGTCGATCGGCCCGTCGCAGGCTGGTCCCGCGGCGTAAAGCAGGAGGCGAGGCGAACAAGTCTGCTCTAACCCCCCGTGCCCGCTCCGGTTGCTGCCGCGGGTTAGCGGCGCTGATCCACGACACAAGCAATGGCTACAGCCGGCGGCGTAGGATGCGACGGCGGACCATGCGGCTTCGCGGCGACGCACCCGCGCTGCTACACCTGCGCGCATGACACATGCACCGATTCGCGTCGGCATTGGCGGCTGGACCTATGAGCCTTGGCGCGGCAGCTTCTATCCCGGTAAATGGCCGATCAAGCGCGAGCTGGAATATGCCAGCCGCCATGTGACCGCGATCGAGGTCAACGGCACCTTTTACAGCGGGTTCAAGCCGGCGACCTTTGCCGGCTGGGCGAAGACAGCGCCCGACGGCTTCGTCTTCGCGCTGAAAGCATCGCGTTTCTGCACCAACCGCAAGGTGCTGGCCGATGCGGGCGAATCGGTCGCCAAGTTCGTGGGCCAGGGCATCGTGGAGCTTGGCGACAAATTGGGGCCGATCCTGTGGCAGTTCATGGCCACCAAGAAGTTCGAGGCGGAGGATTTTGCGGCGTTCCTCGCGCTGCTGCCGCCTGAGCAGGACGGAATAGCGCTTCGCCACGCCGTACAGGTGCGGCACGAGAGCTTCGCGGCGCCCGAGTTCGTGGCAATGTGCCGCAAGGCTGGCGTGGCGATCGTCTATGCCGACTCGCGCGACTATCCGGCGATTGCCGACGTCACGGGCGACTTCGTCTATGCCCGTCTGGAGGATGCGAGGGAGGATGAGCCGGCCGGCTATGCGCCGGCGGCGCTCGATCGCTGGGCCGAGGAGGCGCGGACCTGGGCGGCGGGCGGGCAGCCGGACGGGCTGCCCTGTCTCGCGAGCGAGGCGGCGACGATGCTGCCGCGAGAGACGTTCGTATTCTTCATCAACGGGTTCAAGGAACGGGCGCCGCATGGGGCGATGGCGTTGATCGAGCGACTGGGGGCGTGACACTCTTCTCCAGTGGAGGCGGCGCTGAAGGGGGTGACGGAGGAGCATTTCCACGCAGCGCACCTTCTGTGGCGACGCCCATCCACCAGCCTGCGGCTGGTCTCCCTCCCGTACCGGGGAGGGTAGGGCTGTCGCTTGCGGGGAGCGCGGGCGCCAGGCATGGCGGTTGCGCCGATGAGTGAGACAAGCCCTCTGCCGACCCCTCCCACAAGCGAAAGGGACGAAGCGCTTCCCGAACGGCTCGCGCGGGCGATCACGCTTGGCGGGCCCATTCCGGTGAGCCAGTTCATGGCCGCGGCCAACGCACATTATTATGCCACGCGCGATCCGCTGGGTGCCGATGGCGATTTCACCACCGCGCCCGAGATCAGCCAGATGTTCGGCGAGCTGATCGGCTTGTGGGCGGCCGACCTCTGGAATCGCGCCGGACGACCCGATGTTGATTGGGTGGAGCTTGGCCCCGGGCGAGGAACGTTGACCGCGGATGCGCGCCGCGCCGCGAGCAAGGCCGGCTTCACGCCGCCGGTGCATTTCGTCGAGACCAGCCCGACGCTGCGTGCGCGGCAGGCGGAGCGCGTGGCCGACGCACATTGGCATGACGATGTCGAGGATCTGCCGACCGATCGCCCGCTGATCGTGATCGCCAACGAATTCTTCGATGCGCTGCCGATCCGGCAACTGGTGCGCGGGCGGGCCGGCTGGCACGAGCGAATTGTCGCTTGCCAGGATACGTTGTTCCTGCCGATCGCTGGCGCTTCGGTGCCGGACGTTATCATCCCCGAACATCTGCGCGACGCTGCTCCCGGATCGATCATCGAAACATCGCCAACGAGCGTCGGCATCATGCGCGTCCTCGCCGCCCGGATCATGGCGCAGGGCGGCGCGCTGCTCGCAATCGACTATGGCTATGAAGGGCCAGCCGTTGGCGAGACGTTGCAGGCGGTGCGCGGCCATGCCTTTGCCAATCCGTTCGAAGATCCGGGCGACCGCGACCTCACCGCCCATGTCGATTTCGCTACCCTGAGCGCGGTCGGCACGGCCAGCGGGGCGCTGGTGTCCGGCCCGATGGGGCAAGGCGACTTCCTTGTCCGCCTCGGTATCGATGCGCGTGCGGCGGCGCTCGGGCCGCGGGTCGCGCCCGATCGCGCGCGATTGGTCAACGATATGGGGACGCTGTTCAAGGTGCTGGCCATGCGGCATCCCGACTGGCCGCAGCCGGCAGGGTTCGCATGATCGATTATCGAAACGCGGTGAGCACCGATGGCGTCGCGCTGGACGCGATGGCGCGCCGGGTGTGGCTTGCCACCTTCGCCCATTCGGCGCCCGCAAGCGACATCGAGGCCTATGTCGCGCAGGCTTACGGCCCGGACGGTACCTTGCGGCGGCACCTCGCCGATCCGGCTTATGAGTTTCAGCTCGCACTGCGGGCAGGCGAGGTGATCGGCTATTGCAAGGTCGGCCCGACCTTTTTCGATGGTGAAGTGCCGACCGCCGGCACGCTCCACCTGCACCAATTATATGTCGATCCCGCCGCGCATGGCAGCGGCGTGGCGGCGCATCTGCTCGAATGGACCTATGACATGGCGCAGCGGCGCGGAAACGAGGCTATCCTGCTTACCGTATGGGAGGAGAATCACCGCGCCCGCGCCTTCTACGCGAAGCATGGCTTCACCCATGTCGGCGACTATGCCTTCAAGACTGGCGAGCAGATCGATCGCGACCTCATCATGAGGCGCGAACTGTGAGCGGCATCGATGTCATTCAGGCGCGGACGCTGACCGGCGTTGCGCACGGCTTTCTCGGCCGGCGTGGCGGCGTTTCGCAAGGCTTGCATGACGGATTGAACGTCGGGCTCGGCTCGGATGACGACCGGGACGCGGTTGAGGAGAACCGCCGGCGGGCCGCCGAAGCGGTGCTGCCGGGAGCGCCGCTCGTCACGTGCTTCCAGATCCATTCCGCCGAATGCGCAACGGTGGCCGGCGTGCCGGCCGAACGACCCCGGGCAGATGCGTTGGTCTGCGACCGGCCCGGGCTGGCGCTGGGCATCCTCACCGCGGATTGTGCGCCGGTGCTGCTGGCGGACGCGGAGGCGGGTGTGATCGGCGCTGCGCACGCCGGGTGGAAGGGGGCGATCGGCGGCGTAACCGACGCGACGATCGCGGCAATGGAAGCACTTGGTGCGCGGCGCGAGCGCATCGCGGCGGCGATCGGACCCTGTATCGCGCGCGCCAGCTATGAGGTGGACGACGGTTTCCGCGCACGCTTCGAGGAAGACGATCCGGTCAACGAACGCTTCTTCGCCGATGCCCGCGCCGGCCATGCGCAGTTCGATCTGGAAGCCTATGTCGCACATCGACTGGCACTTGGCGGCGTACGGCGGATCGAGGCGCTGGGGCTGGATACCTATGCCGACGAGACGCGCTTCTTCAGCTATCGCCGGGCGACCCATCGCGGCGAGCCGGATTACGGCCGGCAGATTGCGATCATCGCCCTGCGCTGAGCCCGTGCTTTCGCGAACCGCGCGCAAGCGCTAGAGCCATTTATCGACCTGTTCTCCGTGAAAAGACGGGGTGCAGTTGGACCGGCACGATGCTGAACCCGCGGCCTGCGCCGGGGAACAAGCGCGCGTCGAAAGATCGAGCGATAAGGCAACCGGCATGCACCACGCAGACGTTCTCATCCTTGGCGGCGGTCTGGTCGGGGCGACGCTGGCGCTCGCGCTCGATCGCCACGGCCTGTCGGCGATCGTCGTCGATCCCGCCGATCCGGCCGTGACGCTGGCCGCCGGCTTCGATGGTCGCGCCTCCGCGATTGCGAGCGCCAGCCACCGCATGCTGGAGGTGATTGGCGTGGCCGAACGGCTGGCGGGGCAAGGCTGCGCCATCCGCCAGATCCGTGTCAGCGATGGCCTGGAGCCGGGGGCGCTCGACTTCATCCCCGACGCGGGTGATAGCGCGCTGGGCACGATGTACGAAAATCGCGCGCTGCGACGTGCCCTGGCGGACAGCCTTGCCGCGAGCACCGTGGACTTTCGCCCGCTGACCCGGACAATCACGGTTGAACGTTCGGCGAGCGGCGTGCGCGCGACCTTGAGTGATGGCAGCGAGGTTTCCGCGTCGCTGCTGGTCGCCGCCGAAGGGCGCAACTCACCGACCCGCACGGCGGCGGGGATCGCGACGGCGCATTGGCGCTACGACCATGCCGCCATCATCGGCGCCTTTCATCACGAACGCTCGCACGAGAATATCGCGTTCGAGATCTTCTATCCGTCCGGGCCGTTCGCACTGTTACCGCTGGTCGATGACGAGGACGGGCATCGCTGCGCGATCGTCTGGTCGGTGAAACAGGCGCAGGGCCCCGCGATGCTGAAGCTGAGCGACCGCGCGTTTCTGGCCGAGGCGGAGAAGCGCATGGGCGGCTTTCTCGGTCGTTTGTCGAAGGCCAGCCCGCGCGCAAGCTACCCGCTCGGCTTTCACCATGCCGCACAGATCACGGCGGAGCGGCTGGCGCTGGTTGGCGATGCCGCGCATGGCATCCATCCGATCGCGGGGCAGGGCCTCAACCTCGGTTTTCGCGATGTCGCCGCCTTGGCGGAGGTGCTTGTGGAGGGGCGGCGGCTCGGGCTGGAGCCGGGCGACGCGCAATTGCTGGATCGCTACCGCCGCTGGCGCAGTCTGGACACGCTGATGGTGGCGGGTGCGACCGATACGCTGACGCGGCTGTTCGGCATTCCGGGCCGCACCGCGAGCGCCGTGCGGCGCTTCGGCATATCGGCGGTAAACGCCCTGCCGCCGCTCAAGGACCGTTTCATGGCCGAAGCACGCGGCGAAAGCGGCGCATTGCCGCGGTTGTTGCAAGGAATGGCGGTGTAAGTAGATCAAGCGGCGCGATGTCGCCTTGCTGACCGCGGAGGCGCGCTCCGCCGACGCGATGATCAACATCGCCGACAGCGATCATGAAGGGGCGGTCCGCGCGTTTCTCGATCGGCGCGACTAACGAATTGAGCTATTCCGAACTGCCGGCGCGCAGGCGGACGGTTTGAAAAAGAGGGCGCACAAGCCTCCTTCGGTCCACAATTCTGCCGCGAAGCGACGTTATCCTTGTCGTTGGCGATTCGCTCGGAGCTGATCCGCGATCGCCCAACTCCCAAGAGACGATGACATGCGGTTACATCATGCGGCCGGGCTGAAACGCCCGTCTCCTTTCATGCGCGCGCTGGCGCTTCTTCTTCCCGAGCGCGGGACGGCCTCTGCCCTGCTGGGCGCAGGCGGGTTGATCGCGCTGCTCCAGGTCCTGGAGCCCGTTTTGTTCGGCAAAGCGATAAACGCGCTGTCCGCCGGCACCGGATCCATGACCTATGTTGCCCTTTGGTGCGCGATCAGCATCGTCGGCTTTCTCGCGGCGATCGTCATTTCGCTTGGCGCAGACCGATTGGCGCATCGCCGCCGGCTCGCCGCCATGGCCGCCTTTGTGGAGCACCTGCTCGCCCTTCCGCCGTCCTTCCATCATCAGGCGCGCGCAGGCCGCCTGATGCGGATCATGACGGCAGGCTGCGACGGCCTGTTCTTCACCTGGTTGCCGCTGCTGCGTGACCAACTCACCAATGTCGTCATTCTACTGACGATCATTCCGATCGCGCTTCTTACCAACTGGCGCCTGGCGCTCGTGCTGATCGCGCTGATGATCGTCTATACCTCGGTCAACCTGATCGTCATGCGGCGAACGGCGGCCGGCCAAGCCGGGGTGGAGACTCGCTTCACCGATCTCTCCGGTCGGCTTGGCGACGTGCTCGGTAACGTTACCGTGCTCCAGAGCTTTCTCGCCGTGCCCGGCGAGCTGCGGCAGGTAAAAACCTCGTTGCATGACCTGCTCCATGCGCAATATCCGGTGCTGAACTGGTGGGCGATCTCGGCCGTGCTGACGCGCGGAGCCTCATCGATCGCCATCGTCTCCGTGTTCGGCATCGGCGCCGCACTGATCGCGCGCGGGCTGGCGTCGATCGGTGATGTGGTTTCGTTCGTTGGCTTTGCCACGCTGCTGATCGGTCGGCTGGAGATGGTAACCAGCTTCATCGTCGATGTTGCGCAACGCTCGCCCGCTCTCGCCCAGTTCTTCGCCGTGCTGGACGAGGAGTCGCATATCGCGGAGGCGCCGCAAGCTGCGCCGCTTGCGGTTACCGCGGGCGAGGTCCGTTTCGAGGATGTCTCCTTCCGTTATCCGACGGGGTCGGGCGCGGTCGATGGTCTCGACTTCGTCGTTCATCCCGGCGAGACGGTAGCGATCGTCGGGCCGACCGGATCGGGCAAGTCGACCGCGCTTGGCCTGCTTCAACGCGCCTATGATCCCGGCCGCGGTCGCATCACGATCGATGGCCAGGATATCCGCAACGTGACGCTGGCCTCGCTTCGCGCGGCAACGGGCGTCGTCTTCCAGGAGGCGGGACTGTTTAATCGCTCTATCGCGGAAAACATCGCAATGGGTAATCCGGCTGCGACCATGGCGCGGATCGAAGCAGCCGCGCGCGTGGCGGGCGCCTATGACTTCATCATGCGAAAGCCCCAAGGTTTTGCAACGCCGGTCGGTGACCGGGGACAGGGGCTTTCCGGCGGCGAGCGCCAGCGTATTGCCATCGCCCGCGCGCTGCTGAAGGACGCGCCGATCCTGCTGCTCGACGAGGCAACGTCCGCGCTTGATGTCGCTACGGAGGCGCGCTTGCAGGAAAGTCTTGACCGGCTGCGTGCCGGCCGCACCACCTTTGTCATCGCTCACCGCCTTTCAACGGTTCGTGCCGCCGACCGGATCATCGTTCTCGACGCCGGCCGGATCGTGGAGCAGGGCAGCTTTCATGATCTGATCGCCCTGGGCGGCGTGTTTGCGGCGCTGGCGCGTGACGGCGGCCTGACTCAGCCCGGCGCCAATGACGATGCAGACGCCGCTGCCGCCGCTTGAGGAAGGCGCGGGAAAGGCGTGCGCAAGCGGAGCGCCACTATGCTGGCGACAGTTCCATGCTTCGACTGCAAGGAGGGCAGTGCGAAGCGGGTTGGGCCGGCGATGAGGGCGATCGGGTGCTAGCCGCGGGCGGAGCGTCCCGCGGTGCAGCGGTCCTGATCGTGGTTTCGCCCACCGGCGTTTTCAAAGCTTCGCGGATTGGCTCGTCCCAAGCGCGAAGTGCAATCCGGCCAACAACCATGACGATCAGAAGCAGCGCCGTCGCGATGGCTAACTGGATCGTCGCGGGAGCCTCCTGTCCGACAGAGTTCATCCAGACGGGCAAGAGGGGCATGTGCGTTATATAGAGTGGACATGAAATCTGGCCGCCGGCGACCGCAAGTTATTGCTCGCGCAGGATCGGATAGCGTAGCGCATAAGGATCGGCCGGCAGCAGGCGGTCGCGAAACCACGCAAGACGAGCCGCCGGATCAGAGGCGAACGCCTGATCGGACGCGACTTTCCGTTCGAAAGCAACCTTCAGCGCCGGATCGTTTGCCAGTGCGCGTTCCCCCCACGCGGCCAACACGAAGTCGTCCGTACCGGGCTCGAGCTGCAACGCTCCGTTGAAGAAGCCCCATGCGAGGAACGAATCCTGGCTTTCCGGCTCCAGCAGCGCGGCGGCCAGCAGCCCGAGCGGCTGGTCGCTGGGCACCCGGACCGAGCCGGCCGGGAGTACGGCCTTTCGGCTTTCATGAACGAACTGCGCCTGAACTGGCACGCGGCCTTCGCTGGGCGTCTTCAGCGTCGGAGCGATGAAGCGCACATGGTCCAGATCGAGCGTGCGCGGCGTATCCAGCCGATCATGGCGGATGCCGTGAAGCGCCAGCCGCTCCACCACATCGGTGTAGCCGGGTGGAACCCACCATGCCTTGGGCAGGTGGACCTGCTCGATCGACGTCTGCCCGATGATCGGCATCCGATAGGAGATCGGCCGCCCGAGCCAGCGCTGTTCGAGACGCCCGGACGCGGGCGAGAGATACGTTTCGAAGGCAACACCCTTGAAATCGTCGATAAAGCCGATCGGCTGCGGCGTCGGCTGCCATTGGGTCATCAGCATGGTCGGACGTGCCGCGCGATCCGTGGCCTTTGCCGCTGCGATGCGCGCGCCCTCCACACCAGTGAAACGTAGCGCTGACTCCATCAGCACATAACTGCCGAGCACACGCCGGCGATAGGGTTTGAGATGATGGCTCTCGACCAGCACCGTCGGCACCCCGATGAAATCGCCATAGCCGGTGGAGTAGCGCGGCCCTTCGGGGCTGAAGCGGATGCCCCTGGCAGGATCCTGCGCATCAATCGCGCTTGGATAAACGCCCGGAACGTGGCCGGCGCGACGCAGGTCTTCGCTGGCGGCGGGGCCGAACCGCTGCTCGAGCCAATCGGCCGTGGCGCGGTGCCGGGCATATTTGCCCCAGCCGGCGTAGGTGAAGGTTACGTCATACTGATGGTCGAAGCCGTCGCTGACATGAAAGTCGATGTAGAGCGCCGGATCGAGTTTGCGCAGCAGCGCCACGATCGCGCGCGTCTCTGGCGCATCAAGCTTGGCATAGTCGCGGTTGAGATCGAGATTGCGAGCGTTGGCACGATAACCCTTGGCGAAGGGAATGCGATCGTGCGGTCGATACAGCCGGTTCGTGCGCTCATGCCCGTCCGCGTTGAGGACGGGCACGAACACCAGGTCGACGTGGTCGAGCAAGGGGTCCTTACCGCGCAGCGCGATATCGCGCAGCAGCATCAGCCCGGCATCTTTGCCGTCAATCTCGCCGGCATGGATTCCGGCCTGAATCAGCACCACTGGCTTGCTGGCGCCGCTCTTGCTAGCACGGACGTAGATCAGATCACGGCCTTCGCCCGTGCGGCCGAAGGTCTTCACCTCGATCAGCGGCGAGGCGGCATCGAGCCGCTCAAGCCAGGCGCGCGTCTCGGCATAGCTGGGCGAGGATGCAAACCGCGCCTGTTCCGCCGGGGTAATCCAGCGATCGTCGATGGGCGCGATCAGTTTCTCGCTGGCGCCGGACCAGGGCAGCTCCGGCGGAAGCGGGGGTGTCTGCTGGGCGTGGAGAGGTGCGGACGTCATCAAAGCGGCGAACACAGCGGTACGGAAGGCCAAGAACAACTCCTTGAGGTTTAGATACGGCACAGGCGGGCGGCACCGGCGAACGGCGCTGCCGCCCGCGGCCAAGATCAGGGCGAGCATCGGCGTTGCCGAGCAACCGCCAGTGACCCGCATGTAGAGGTACGGGACAAGAGCAACTTGCCCGCTCCGTTCCCGTTTAGCGGCGCGTCGATCTCACCAGCGTCGCTGCGGAAGCGGAGATCGCGCAGCAACTCGCGCCTGTCATAGCTGTGGGACAGCGCCCGGAGCCCGGTGGCGGGAGAAAAGACAGCCACGGTCCTGAGCGATGCCTTGACCGTGATGCTGCTGCGGCCGTCGCTCAGCACGCCCTCGAATCTGTCGGCAGGGGCGCTGCCGCTCGCCGGCACCGACGGGAGAAGATGGCTGCCGGACATGCGGACGCGCTGCGCTGCATCCGCCCCGAACCATCCGTCACCTACGGGATAAAGGCGGGCGGTGTCGCGGCCGAGGGCGATCGCAGTGTCGATCAGGAACTCCCAGCGGTCGCCCGTGCGCGTGACACTTGCCGTCCCGGTGGCCGGGCGGGGTAGCGCCGCCTCCGCCTTGCGGAGCAGAGCGGCGTCCATGCCGGCGCTGCGTCCGCGCCCGGCAACCAGATCGACCGCGATATTTGCCCGCTCAGGCACGCACAAGCTGTCGGAACAGGCGAGCCACGTCAGCGCGCCGCGGATCGGCAGGCGAGTCCCCGGCCGCACCGTGTCGTCGACGCTGAGGTCGGCAAGCAGCGTAAACCGCCCCTCGTGAACATAGCTCGCCAGCCCGCCCAGCGTTAGCAGCGTTGGCGCAGGGTATTCGAGCGCGCCGATCTTCACGCCTTCGGGCAGCGTCCAGGTCACCGCCGGCGGCAACCCACTGTCGCCGGGGTTGCGCCAATAAGCGTGCCAGCCGGGCTGCGACGTCATGGTGATGCCGATCCGCGTGCGCATTCCCGGTCGGGGGTCCGACACCCGCGCCGACAGGTCGGTGGCGATGTGCGCGGCGGGCGCCTGCGCGGCGGCAGGCGCAAGCGCCGCGCCCGCCACGAACAGCGCGAAAAGAAGGCGGAAGATCATGCGCGGCGCCTGCTTACTTCGGCAGCGCGTTGGGGTTGCTGCGCGCCAGCGCCACCGCCTTGCGCAGGCCGGCAAGCTCCATCGCGCCGGGCACCAGATACGGGCCGACGAGCAGCGCCGGCGTCCCGGTCAGCCCCATCATCGCGGCATAGCGGCCGTTGCGGTCGATCAGACCATCGATGTCGCCCGCATGAGTCTTTAGATCGGCCTGGAGCCGCGCCCAGTCGACGCCGGCCTTGGTCGCCGCGGCGCGGATCGTCTGCGACGTCACCTTGCCCGGCGTGTGCATCATCGCGTCGTTGAACGCGGCGTGCTTGCCCTGATATTTGGCGGCGGTCGCCACCTTTGCCGCCTCGACCGAGCCCGGGCCGAAGATCGGCCAGTCGCGATAGACCAGCGTCACCTTCGGATCCTCGCGCACCAGCTGCTCGAGCACCGGATGCATCTTGCGACAATACGGGCATTGATAGTCGGAGAACATCACCAGCGTGACGTCCGCGCCCTTGCGCGCCACGGTCGGCGCGAGCGGATCGTTCTGAATCTGCTTGCGCAGCCGCGCGCCCTCGGCTGCGCGTGCGGTGGCGCTCGACGTTTGCGCCTCCGCAGGATCGATGACGCCGCTGCGCCCTACCATGATGCCGACCAGCAACAGCACGACGGCGGCCAGCGCGAGGATCGTGGGTCTTTTCATGCTCAATTCCTTTCCAGTTCGCGGATGCCCGCCGTCAGGGCAGCGCGAGAAATCTCGCCGGCGCGGACGCGAACGATCTGTCCATCGGCATCCACGAAAATGGTGGTGGGATAGGCACGCGCGCCGGTCGCGGCGGCGGCCTTTTGCGTGGCGTCGAGCAGGACGGAATCGCCGCTCATGTCGTGGAGCGACAGGAAAGCCTTCACGCGCCCCGCCGGCTCACCCTGGTTGACCAGCAGCACGGGCAGGCTGGCGGTGGCCGCCACGTCCATCACCATCGGCATTTCGCGCCGGCACGGCGGGCACCAGGTCGCCCACAGGTTCAGGACGAAGCCATGCCCGCGCATCGCATCCAGCGCGACCGGCTCACCCGCCAGGCTGGCCAGCGCGATCCCCGTCGGCAAGGGTCGCGGCTTGGGCGCGACGGCGGCGCTTACCGCCGCATGGGTCAGCGACAAAGCGGCAAGCGTGCCCAGCATCAGCCCGGCCGCCCGGCTCCGGCCCAGCCGCAGCAACAGGGTCAGCGCGGCGGCACCCACCCCGACCCAGGGCGAGAAGCCGCCCTGCCAGATCGCGATCACCGTCCACGGCTCGACCATGAAGGCGGACAGGTTTTCCAGCACATAGCCCAGCCGCGCGGCAACGATCCCCACCAGCAGTGCGATCCAGCCGGCACGGCTGGCGTTGCCATCCGTCCGCGCCCCCACCACCGCCGCGACGGTAAGAAACGTCCAGACGGTAGCGACCGCCAGCGCGCGATCAGTCGCCATCATGAGTGGGCCTAGTCTGATAACACCGTCCATGATGGCTCCCGTTGCCGCTTCAGCTTAAGGCAGTCTTAGTTCGCCTTAAGCCGGCGATAAGTTTCCGGAGTGATCTGGGCGGAATGCGTATCCTGCTGGTCGAGGATGATGAGGTTTGCGCGATGGCCTGACGGTGGGGCCTGGACTGGAAGGGTTCCAGGTCGATGCCGTTTCGTCGACCGAGGACGCGCGCGCCGGGCTGTCCACTGGCGAGCATGCCGGCGTCATCCTCGACATCGGCTTGCCCGACGGGTCCGGACTGGACCTGCTGGCCGAGTGGCGGCGCGCGGAGATCATGATTCCCGTGCTACTCCTCACGGCAAGAAACCTCGTCACCGATCGCGTGGATGGCCTTGACGCGGCGGCGGACGATTATCTGGGTAAGCCATTCGACCTCTCCGAACTCGCAGCACGGGTACGTGCCATGCTTCGCCGCGGCGAGGGCCGCGCATCCGACGAGATCGTGCTGGGTGTGCTAGCGATCAGCATCGGCAGGCGGGAGGTTGCGCTGGCCGGCGTGCAAGTGCCGGTATCCCGACGCGAATTCGCGATCCTTCACGCTCTAGCCGAACACCCCGGCCATGTCCTTTCCCGAGGCCCATTCGAAAGTCGCATCTATGGATGGCAGGAGGAGGTGCAGAGCAACGCGGTAGAGGTCCACATCCACAAGCTGCGAGCGAAGCTCGGGCGCGAGCGCATCGAGACCGTCCGCGGTGAGGGCTTCCCATCATGGTAAGGTCAAGGACCAGTCACATCAAAATTGTGCGGGTTCGGCACTTGACCTTCCCACAATGGCAAGCCCCATCTCAAGCGCGGACAATGCTCAAAGGAGAGTTCGCAATGTATCGATTTCATGTTCCCGGCATGACCTGCGGCGGGTGCGCTCGTGCGATCACGAATGCCATTCTGGAGGTTGATCCCGCAGCCGAGGTGTCTGCCGAACCTTCGACCCACGCGGTGACCGTCTGGTCGTGGATGGATGAGGCGGTGATCGTCGCTGCGCTGGTAGATGCGGGATATCGCCCCGAGCAGCCGGGCCAAACCTCGCATTCGTAAAAACATGGCCGGCGAAGAGGCGAGTCACTGCGGCACGTATCCGGAGATCCGGGCCAGTCGGGAGGACTGGGCGTTTCGCCGCTCAACCTGCCCTAGGTGGTGAACGCATATATCGCTGCCTCTGGAAGCCTGCTTCTGCTCGGGAAAGTGGAGGCGACTTGCGGAGGCGCGGCCAGGTTTTTCGGCTCGGGATTGCGCTGTTCGGTCTCGCATTCTCCTGGCGGGCTCGGCCCCCCTACCGGCGAGTGGGTCATCGCAGCGCGCGGGCTGAAGGGGATCGGCGCGTCGATCACTGCACCCAATAGGCTGGCACTCGTCGCCGTGACCTTCCCGAAGTGGCCGCCTGCAGGATGCGCTTGCGATCCTCTAGGTTTCGCTGCTCGGACGGCGTGCATGGTCGTGGTACTTCCGTCACGAGCGGTCCCATATTGCTTCCTTCCCTGCCAACAAACGGACCGCACCATCAAGCCGTTGGGCCGAACAACTAGGCCCAACCGGATTTTCCGCTCTCGACTACTGCTTCTCGCAGCATCCGTACTGTTGCTCGGGCGGACCGGCGGTCGCTGATCGCCATCAGTCGTGCATTTAGTGCTGCGCGAGTCAGGTTCACACTAAGGTAGCCGCGCTCTTCCTGCTCGAAATAGCGGATGTGCGGATTGTCCCGCATGGCCGCCTTGATCCCCTCGCCGGGCGGCGGGGTGGAGGTGATAGAGGTGACGGCGATTTCGGTTGCGACGGGTGCGCTGGCGGGCTTGTCAGGATCCTGGTGCAGGTCGGTCATCCACCAGCTGTGGTAATCGCCCGCTAGCGTCACCGGATTGGCCAGCCGGGTGCCGGCCATCGCCTCGATCATACGCGAGCGCGCTGCGCCGAAGCCGTTCCAGGTATCGGTCCACAGCTTTGCCGCATCGCCCGTGCCGAAGCGCATTGGCGCGACGAGCAGGTTCTGCACCAGCAGGTTCCACCGCGCATTGCTGCTCGCCCAGCCATCATACAGCCAGCGTTCCTGCTCGAAGCCTAAAAAGGTGCGCGACGGATCGGTGAAGTCGGGGCAGTCCGCCGGCGCGATCCGGCCGCGGCGGCTGGCCTGGTCGCCGTCGATACACGCTTGACGCGAACGGAATTGTCGGCCGTCCACCGCGTCGAACTGCGCCAGTCGCCCCCAGTGCAGCCGGCGATTGATGCGGAAGCTGCCATCTGGGCGCATCACCTGCGACAGGCGTAGCGGCATGTTCTCGCAAAAGGCGCGATAGGCGGCGAGCCGGCGCGCAGCGAAGGCGGCAGGACTGACCGTCACATCTTGCGGCCAGATACCGGAATAGTCGTTCTGGGCCTCGTGATCGTCCCAGATCGCAACGCAGGCGGCGGCGGCGTGCAGGCTTTGCAGATCGCGGTCTGTGCGGTGAAGGGCGTAGCGCCGACGATAGTCGCTGAGCGTCATTGCTTCCGGCATCGCATACGATCGCACTACTTGCTTTGCGCGCTCTCCCGTGGCGGTGGACTCGTAGATGTAATCGCCAAGAAACAGGGTGAGCTTGCTGTCTTCTTCCGCCGCCATGTGGCGATAAGCGCTGAAATAGCCCCATTCCCAGTGCGAGCAGGTCGCGGCCGTGAAACGCAAGGCGGCGGGATCGCTGCCGAGGCTCGGCGCAGTCCAGGCGCGGCCGGTCGGGCTGTTCACCCCCGCAGCGACGAAGCGGTACCAGTACGGGCGATCGGCGCGCAGCCCGTGCACGTCGACATGCACGGCGCCGGCCATCGCGGGGTGTGCTGTCGCGTCTCCGCGCGCAACGATGCGGGCGAAGCGGTCGTCCTCCGCCACTTCCCAGCGCACCGGCACCGGCGTGCGGCAGCCGCCCGATCCATCTTCGGCCAGCGGCTCGGCGGCGATCCGAGTCCAGATCACGAACCCGTCGGGGAGCGGCTCGCCGCTTGCCACGCCTAGCGCGAACGGATCGGTGGCGGCCAGCGCACGGCCGGAGACAAGCAGCGCAGGCGCGCCGACCAGGCCGGCCACAAGGAAGTGACGGCGGGCAAGCGGAAGCGAAGTCATGGTTGAATTCATTCCTGAACAGGGCGCTATCGGGGGCGCGGCATTAGCCGCGCCGCCGGTACCGGGTCAGTAACGGTAGCTCAGTCGAACACCCACCGTTCGCGGCGGATGTGTGGAAACGGTGCGCGCGGTGATGAACCGGTTGCGCGTCTCCTGAATATATTCGTCGAACAGATTGTGGACCCACAGCGTCACCTTAACCGGCATGTCCGCCGGCGAGATGCCGATATTGGCATTGGCCAGCCAATAGGACGGGATCACCGATGCATCGGACACGCTGTAGCGACTGGCGCGATAAGCGTAGTTCACCTCCGGCTCAAAGTCCCAATCGCCGACGGGGATCGTCCAGGCGACCGAGCCCTTGTAGTCAAGATCGGGCAAAGGCAGCCGCTCGCCCGCGCGATCGTTGTAGAGGATGTCGACATATTCGCCGGTCACCGGATCCTGCACCGCAGTGTCCGGCGAGAGGAACTCGTCATATTCACCATATTTGTACGACAGCGCCTGCGTGATGCGCAGGTTTCGCATCGGCGCCCAGGTGAGTTCCGCCTCCGCCCCGTAGATGTGTGACTTGGGGACGTTGGTGATGCGGCCGACGCGCGATGTCGCGGTATAGATCACGCCCTGCAGCTGCTGATCGCGATAATCGTAATAAAAGCCCGCCAGGTTGAAGCGCAGCGTGTCATCGAGCAGCGCGGATTTGAGACCCACCTCGTAGGCGATCAGCTTTTCCGGATCGTACGGATCCAGCTGCTGCGGAATGCCGCTGTTGTAGGTGGTGAAGCCGCCGGACTTCACGCCGCGTGAGACGCTGGCATAGGCATGGACGTCGGGCGCGAACCGCCAATCGATGGCGGCGCGCCCGGACCATTCGCGCATTTCGCGCTGCGGCGAGGCCGTGGCCCGCAGCTGATAGGTCGGTGCGATAACCTCCGAGCGGAAATTGTCGAGCCGCCGGGTCTCGAACTCATAACGTGCGCCGGCGGAAATGCTGAGGTTGTCGGTCAGGAACTGTTCGACGTTGCCAAACAGAGCGGTGGTCTTCACCTCCTGGTCGTAGGTGGTACTCCATACCGCGCCGGTGCGTGAGCTTTCGGTAAAGTCCGAATAGAAGCCGCCGCTGACCGTCTCGTTGGCGTGGTAGACGCCGCCTACCCAGTTGAACGGGCCCGAGCCGTTCGAGGCCAGCCGGATTTCGCCCGAGGCCGTTTCGATATCGTTGAAGAAAAAGGTCCCTGCTTCGTTCGATGCGGTGGCATCCCAGTCGTTGAACTCGCGACGCTTGAAGTTCTGGTAGCCGAACACGCCCGTTAGCGTCGCCCAGCCCAGATCGCCTTGCGCGCGCAGCGTGGCGCCATAGCCTTCATTGTCACGGAATGGCTTGGCATCGAGATCGGCACCGATCAGGCTGGCGAAATAGGGTGAGATGCCCCAGCCGGTCACGCGCTTGTCGGTATCGGCGGGGTACAATACGCCAAGCGGCGGATAATTGTGGCTTTGAAAGTCGTTGAGCAGCTGCAGACCGCGGCCGTCCGACTGGTCGCGGGTATAGTTGCCGGTCAGGTCAATGGTGGTGTCCGCATTCGGCTCCCAGCGCAGTTTGCCCCGCGCCGACTCCTGGTTGCGGTTGCCCAGTTCCTCGCCCGTGTCGCGGTTGATCTGCCAGGCTCCGCCGTAATTGGTGGAGACCGCAAGGCGCGCTGACAAGGTGTTGGTCAGCGGGCCCGACAGGAACCCCTCCAACGCCAGTTCGTCATAGCTGCCATAGGTCGCGTCGAAGCCCGCGCTAAGCTCGCGGGTCGGCGCGTTTGTGATGACATTGATCGCCCCACCTGTTGTGTTGCGGCCGTACAATGTACCTTGTGGTCCGCGCAGCACCTCGATCCGTGACACGTCGAACAGCGCGTTCTGCGTCATCGCGCCGTAAGGGTAGGCAAGTTCGTCGATGTAGAAGCCAACGGTGTTGGTGTTGTTGGCGGCGTAATCCGTGCCACCCACGCCGCGCAGTCGGAACTGCGGCTGGCCGCCGCCGAATTGGCTGTCGATCTCCAGGCTGGGAACGCTGTTTTCCAAATCATTGACGTTGAAGATGTTGCGCCGGTCGAGTTCCCCGCCGCCGATCACCGTCAGCGCGGCCGACACGTCCTGCTCGCTTTCTTCGCGCCGTCTGGCCGTGACGAGGATGTCGCCCAGGCCGTCGCCCGTCGCATTATCGGCGTCATTTGCCTGGATTTGCGGGGCAGCCTGCGCTTCGGCCGAGGCGGCTGAGACAAGCGACATGACAATCGCGAGCGCTGAGCACGCAACGCGTCGATGGGCGCCGCGGATCGCGACGCCGTCCAACTTACACATGGTATCTCCTGAAGGGTGCCGCTCCCATCCGGGGTCCGGGCGAGGATACGTTGCTTTTTGGGCGATCGTGTCGCCCTACTCGCGCTCCGCTAGCCAAGCTGTGCGACGGGCACGTTACGCTACGGAAACGGTTGTATGACACCCGCGGTTCGGAACTTGCTCATACAGGCTCCACTCCTCAGGCGTTGGAGCCCTCCGACAAACCCAGGGCCGTTCAGTCTTGAGAAGCGCTCCAGTCACGCTGAACGCAGCGCCTGCGTCATTGCGGCGGCGGCTTTCGAGCGGTCGGATCGGCAGGCGTCAGCGGTTTGTAGCTGGCAAATCACGTTGTTTAGGGTGAAGCCTCCGCGCGATTTCGCCCAGGGCGGCAGCTAAAGCGACCCCCGCGATGAGAGCCGCCGCAGTAGAAGGCGTAAGTTGGAGGGCACCCAATGTGAGCAGCATCGTGGTTGCGGCGGCCGGGGGATGCTGCGCCCTGATAAGCTGCTGGCCCGCTATGGTCAGGCCAATCGCGACTGCCGTGGCGGCGGCGCGCCCAACCGTGAGAGTCCCGCTGGCAAGCGCGGCCGGATCGGTCTGCGCATCACAAAGGAAGAGCGCAATCAACGCCGCCGCTGCACCGACCGCATGGCCCGCAACGGTGTTCCATGGGCGGGCGGCTTGCTCTTCGGACGTGACGGTTTGCAGGAAGACGGTCGGACCGAGGCTTGGAAACAGCCAAGGCTGACCCGTAATGACAGCCACCGCGGCGATCAGCGCAACAACCAACGCCGCCGAGAGCGCCGGAAAGGCGCGGCTCACGATGGCACAACCAGCACCTGCGGCGCGGCCTGCCGGCACCGGGCGTACAGCCATTCGCGCATCCGGTCGTTGTGCGATCGAATATTCTCCAGCACGGAGCGCAGGTCCTCATCTCGCAGCGCAAGCGCGGCCTGATCGAGGACCGTAACCGAGATCAGGCTCTCGTTCACGAGCAGGAACAGGTCGTGCATGTCGCGGAGCAGGTCGAACCCGGCCTGCTTGCGCTGCACGAGCAGAGCCTTGTCCAACCGCTCGGGCTCATCCTCCAGGCGCTCGCCGTAGCGTGCGATAAAGGGTTGGAGCGAGACGGTGGCCTGGCTCGCCCACTCAGCGAACATCTTGCACTCGGTAACTACGTCGGGGGTGTCAGGGTGGGTTTCGCGAACCTGATCGAAAGCCTTGATCAGGCGCTTCTCGCTCTCGTCAAGCAGCCCCAAATAGTCGGCCAGATGCGCCCGTGGCTTGCCGGGCGTGACCGCTTGAACCGCCGCCTTGGCTGCACCCTTCACCGCCCGCAGTGCGGCCGACGCGAGGGAGGGATCGCCGCCAGTCTGCTCGGGATCAAGGTTCACCTGGATCGGCTGCTTGGAGGAAGGCTCGTCCACCCTCTCAAGCCTGACTGCGGCGTATTTGAAGTGCGGCTGCTTGGAGATCGGGTCCCACTCAAAGAGCGTCAGCTCGTTCGCGGCCTGTGCGTGACCCGGCCCATCCCAATAGCCGAAGTGGAAAGGTACGAACGCGTGACCGGGCGCTATGTCGCCGAGCGTCGCCCGGGCTTCAACGGAGCCGCGACGCGAGGTGATCCGGACCCAGTCGCCCTCGCCGATCCCAATGCGCTGCGCATCAGCGCGAGCAATCTGCACCCGCTCCTCGGGTGCCGCGTCGCGCAAAGGTTTCGATCGGCCGGTCTTGGTCCGGGTGTGGAAGTGGTACACGAGCCGGCCGGTGGTAAGATAGATCGGATATTCCGCGTCCGGCTCCTCGGTGGGGGGGCGGTAATGTGTACCCTTCAGGAAAGCGCGACCGTCAGGTTCGAAGGCGCGGAACTTGGTCTCATCCCAAGGTGCTCCGGTGTCGAGGTCGGAGCCAAAATGCTCGCAAAACTCGGGGTCGGTTGGGAAGCGCAGGTCCTCGTAGATCCGAACGCTGCCATTCGGGTGGGCCTCGTTCACCGGCCAGGGAATGCCGGAGCCGCCGGTCAGTTTGGCGTAGCTCAGCCCGGAATAATCGCATGGCCGGCCGCGCGAGCATTCCCGCCAGGCATCGAACGCTCCCTCGGCGTCGCTCCACTTGATTAGTGGCGCGCCGTCTTTGTCGCGGAACTCCATGCGACGGGCATAGTCGAGCCAGATATCGAGATCTGAGCGTGCCGCACCCGGCGGGTCCACCGCCTTGTGGCTGATGTGCACGGTGCGGCTGACATTAGTGAAGCACCCAGTCTTTTCCCCCCAAATCGCTGCCGGCAGCACCACGTCGGCAAGCTGCGTGGTCTCGGTCATAAACGCGTCCTGCGCGACGACGAACAATTCCTCCTTTTCCAGGATAGCGCGAATGCGGGGGAGGTTGGGCATCGACACGGCAGGATTTGTCGCGCTGATCCACAGCATCCGAATGGAGCCGGTCTCGCAATGATGGAACATCTCCAGTGCATGCGTCGGCGGCGACCAGTGCGGGATGATGTCGGGCTCGACATTCCAGAGCCTGGCGAGCTCGCGAATATGTTCCATGTTCGCCCAGTTACGAAAGCCGGGCAGGTCCCCGTCCGCGCCGGTCTCGCGCGTGTTCTGCGAGGTCGGCTGGCCGTTCATCTGCAGAATGCCGCAGCCAGGCCGGCCAATTCGTCCGAGGATCAGGTTGAGGTTGTTGACCTGGCACGCGGTCGCGGTCGCCTGGTTCGACTGATAGACACCTTGCAGGCAGGTCGAAACCAGCCCCTTGGACGCCGCGATTATGTCAGCCGCGCGGCGCAAGTCAGCGGGGTGGACGTGGGTAATCTCCTCCACGCGCCCCGGCGTATATTCGCGTACGATCTCGGTCAGCACGTCGAACCCGCGCGTATGTGCATCGATGAAGGAGTGGTCGGCGTGCCCACCATCGATCAGCAGGTGAAGCAGCCCGTTGAGCAGTGCGAGGTTGGTGCCGACCTTCGGCGCCAGGTGCACGTCCGCCTTTTCCGCCGTTGCCGTGTGGCGGGGATCGATCACGATCAGCTTGGGTGGGTCAGGCGCTGCGAGCCGATCAAGGATGCGCATCCAGAGCACCGTGTCGGTGGCGGCCATATTGTGCCCGACCAGCACGATGCAGTCGGTCACGTCGATGTCCTCATACGCTCCCGGTTGTCCGTCCGAGCCGAACGTCTCCTTGAGAGCAGCGGCCGCTGTTGCGGTACACAGGCGGGTGTTTCCGTCCATGTGCGGTGTGCCGAGTCCCGCCTTCCCGATCATCGCCAGCGTGTAATATTCTTCCAGGAAGAGCTGGCCGGAGGTGTAGAAGCCGATTGCTGACGAGGTATAGCGGTCGCGGATGTCGCGGGTGCGCTGGGCGATCAGGCTCATCGCCTCGTCCCAGCTGGTCGGCTCAAGCCGTCCGGCGCGGCGGATCAGCGGTGTGGTGAGCCGGTCCGGGCTGTTGTTCGCTTCCCACCCGTTGAGGCCCTTCGGGCCCATGCGGCCAAAATTGACCACATCCACGGCGCGTCCGCGCACGCCCACTATACGGCCGTCCTTAACACCTATGTCGCAGCCGCACCCGTTGGAGCAGAGGACGCAAGCTGACTGCACCCAGCGGTCCGGCTCCTCCTTCACGCGCTCGTCCACGCGCGCTGGCCACCGCTGGTCTGCCGGATGCGGGGTGCGCTTACCCCAGATCTCGCGCGCACTGTCTCTGCTTTGGCGCAACACAGCCTCCTATGCACCGCACCACAACACGCAAAAGTCGGGTTCGGGCTCAAAATCTGGAGTTGATCACCTCCTTGTAAGGGGCGAAATTCAATGGCGCCGCGGAAGATGCGCCGGTTGAATCTGAACGAATGCGCGATGGTGGGGAGCCGGGAACGGCCGCTAACGACGAGAGCTGGGCCTCAGAAGCTATTTGTCCGCGAGCCTTCGTGAGGCGCTTGCAGGCTGAAGCGGTTCTCGCCTGGCAGATTTAGTTTGTCGTCCAATCCTTTGCGGTGGCGGCACTTTCCGCGGTAGCATCGGCATGGCCCGGCCGCTAATTGGCTAGGGTGCATGTTTCCTCAGGTCCGCTCGTTAAGGCAATGGCTCGCGTTCGCGTGGCTTCCGACGCGCCTTACTTCATTACGGACGATGGGCTGCCTTGGACGCCTATCGGGCACAACGACGCGATCACGTGGCCGGATCTCTCGCCGCTTTTCCGGCGGGGTGACATGGCTGCAGTGGAGCGACACTTGCTCGGTCTCCGCTTCCACGGCGTCACCTGCATCCGGCTGATGCTGGAATACTGCCACGGGGAGCATCGCTATCTCGAGCGGCCTGCTGGTCATTTCGTACCCAACATGGTGCGGCTGTGGGACGACTTGTTCGACCTACTCGAGCGCGTCGGGCTGCGCGTGCTGCTCACGCCTTTTGACACGTTCTTCATGTGGATACGCTGGCAACGGCATCCTTACTCACGCGCGAACAAAGGCCCGTGCGCCAGCCGTGATACATGGCTGACGTGTCCGGACACGCGACGCGCGATCAAGAACAGGCTGGCGTTCGCGAGCGACCGCTGGGGTGGCAGCCCCGCGCTGTTTGCCTGGGACCTGTGGAATGAGATCCATCCGGCACATGGCGGCAATGATCCAACCACGGTTGCCCCGTTCATCGACGACCTGTCGTCATGGCTACGGGCTCACGAATGCGAACGGCGGGGCTATGCCAATCTCCAGACTGTCTCGATTTTCGGCCCCGAACTGATCCGCCACCCATCCCTGGTGGACCCGATCTTCCGGCATCCGACGCTCGATTTCGCTAACACGCACCTATACGAGCATGGCACGATCGATGACCCGCGCGACACCGTTGCGCCGGCGCTCGCCGCCGCGCGGCTGATGCGCGCCGCAGTTATCGCGTCCGGCTCCTCGCGCCCGGCATTTGATTCCGAACACGGGCCGATCCACAGCTTCAAGGATCGCAAGCGGACACTGCCCAGCGCCTTCGACGACGAGTACTTTCGCCATATTCAATGGGCGCACCTGGCCAGCGGCGGCGCGGGCGGCGGCATGCGCTGGCCGAACCGCCATCCGCACGTGCTCACGCCGGGCATGCGCGAGGCGCAGCGTGCGCTTGCGAAGTTCCTGCCACAGATAGACTGGAGCACCTTTTGTCGGCGCAATCTCACGGACGAGCTGCGGTGTGAAGATCCGGGCGTGGCGGTGGTCGGCTGCGGTGATGACGCGCAGGCGGTCGCCTGGCTGGTGCGGACCGATGCGGTCTCCAGCGACGGAACGCTGCGCCCCCGGGGCAACGCAGCATCCACGACACTGACGATCCCGGGCTTGGCAAAGGGGCGCTACACAATCGTCACTTACGACACGCGCGGAGGTAAGGTGCTGTCGCGGGATTGTGTCGCGAGCGACGGGGGAGCATGCGTCGTGCCCATCAGTCCGGTGCACCGCGATCTTGCGGTCGCTGTGCGGGCGACCGCGTGAGTACGGGCGGCCCCCCCGTCGTAGTCGACTGCTCTTCGCCGCCACCTGCGGCGGGCTGGCGAGAGACCGCGCTATATGCGCCGGTCAAGGCGTTCCTCGAGGCGCAGGGTTTCACGGTGAAAGGGGAGATTTGTGGCTGCGACGTAGTCGGGGTGCGTGATGGGGAGCCTCCGATTCTCGTCATCGCCGAGCTGAAACTCTCGTTTACGCTGGAGCTCGTTCTGCAAGCGGTGGATCGCCTGCGCAGCGCGGATAATGTCTATCTTGCCGTGGTCGCCTCTGGCCGCGGGCGGGACCAGGACCCTCGGGTAACCCGCCTGTGTCGCCTCCTCGGCTTGGGGCTGCTCGCCGTCGATCTGCGGCTCGGCAGCGTTGCGATGCTTTGTGAGCCTTTGGCCTATCGACCGCGCGCAAACCTGCCGCTGCGCCGCCGGCTGTTGCGCGAGCATCACCTGCGTCGTGGTGACCCGACGGCGGGCGGCTCGTCGCGGCAGCCGATTATGACCGCTTACCGCCAACGCGCCCTGGCCTGCGCGGAAGCAATTGGCACCGGCATCGCACGACCGCGCGATCTGCGTCATCTCGCGGAGGACGCAGGGAGGATCCTGCTCCGCAACGTCTACGGTTGGTTCGAGCGCGAGCGCCCAGGACGTTATCGCCTCTCCCGCCGGGGTCGCGAGCTCATTGGTGTAGATGCTTCCTCCTGAGGGCCAAGCACCTAGCCGCGAGGAGCATGGTGCACGCCTCGTTCGTTCCCGACGCGAAGAGATGTCGGATGTGGCTTGGTACATGGAAGCTCAGACTGACGGCTCCGGTTGCAGAGCCTGAAGCGCTGGGGGCGGCCGATGTCTCCAATACGCTAGCCTTGCCTTTCTCGTAGCGCGGCATTTCTCGCCGGTCTCGACGAGCGAGGTGGTGGTCGCGGTCCGAGAGGAAGCGTCTTCTGCGCCGCCATACCGGCACAGGAATCGCCAGAGCTTGGAGCCGGTGGTCTGGACGACCAGGACCAGCCCTAACCGTCCGACGGCGTGCAGGATTTCGCCAAAGGCTTGATAGAGGTGATCTGAAGCCGAGTCACAGTGATTGTTCCCGATCGGGCCAGCCGCGCGCTGGACGCCGCTGGACGAATCCCGACGGGAAATGGTGCCAGAAGAGCTTGACCCATGGTCAGCCAAGCGACTGATCTGACAAGCAGAATCATCGATTTTTTTGACATTCTTCATTGGTGGAAAAGGCTGGATGTACTTGGACGCTAAGTTCGAGTCCCGAACCCGTTACTGCTGCGCGAAGGGGATGATCTTCTGCTGGAGCAGCATGACAAGGGACCGGTCGGTTGCGGATAGGCAGCTTCTAAGCAATCGCCTTAGGAAAGCTGCCGTGGCCGGTTGGGTGCCGAGCACGGCAACTACCGACCAATGCCAGCCGATCTCGCCCATACCGGTGAACGCCCCACTTCACCGATAGCCGCCAATCGCGCTGATCAACACCAGCAATCGGTAGCATTCCGATTTGTCGAACGTTCCGCCGGGGATCGGCTGTCCTCGGGTCAGCAGAGCCTCGCCATGAGGGTGTGACTCAGGGCAGGATCGGCCTTGAGGGGCAGGATCGCCGACGCTGCGTCTAGCAGCGCCCGCGCCGGGAAAGGGTCGCGCCCGTAGGGCGCGAAGTTCGCCTCTGTCTCACTCCACATCGTGCGGAGGGTCTGGATCGCCCTTGGATCGGATCGGTGCGTGGCTAGAGCCGCGTCGAGCAAGGTGAGCGCAGCATCGTAGCCGAAGCGTTCGATGCGCGTGTCGAGTGCAGGCTGCCCGGCCGTCGTGAACAGATGTTCCGCGCACTCGCGCCGCTCAGCCACGAAATTGGAGTCGGTCCATGCGGCGAACGCTCGGGCGAACGGCTGCAGCATGGGATCGAGCGCCCAGGCCCTGCGCTGGTCAGGGGCTAGCCCGTCCCGCATCGTCCACACCGCGACGCACGCTAGCTGCTCGACGTAGGGCGAGACCCATTCGGTGTCAGGCACCTTCCGCAGCAAGTCGCCCGCATGCTCGACCCCTAGCTTTGCGAGCTCCCGAGCCTCCGCCTCGCGCTCGATCGCGAGCGCGTTCGCGACCTCCAACGCGAAGGTGAGGGCGCAGGCAAGACGGGCCGTGGCGCTCTGGTGGCGAACGTGGCTCCGCGCGCGGGCGAACGGACGGCCCAAAAGCGCCCGCGCCCCGATGGACAGCCGGTTGATCCGCTGACCCGCCCTCAGACCCACACCCTTCTCGTCCTGTTCGTGCCGGAGAACAAGCGCGCGCGTCGCGATCCGTATCTCGGCGAAGATCTCGGGCCCTCTGATGAGGAAGTACTCCTGAAAGGCACGCGCGGGATCGCGTAGCCCCAACTGGTCATCGAAACGGCGCAGCAGGTCGTCGAGCATGGCCTGGCGTGCGTCGCCCAAGGGTAGCGCCTCGGCCAGCTCAAGCCTCATCGCGTTTCCTCCTACCACACAGGAGTCGATCCGTGTGCGCACGGAGACCGCATCTATCTCCGCCGGCCACGTCTTCGCGAGCAGGTTCACCAGCGTCGCCACTCCGGCCTCAACCTGGGTTAGCCGCGCCTTAGCCTCCTCCAAGCGTCGGGCCGCGGCCTCAGCTAGGTCGACTTCCCATGAGAGTCGTGGTGCATTCGGAGCGCGGAAATCGCGAGCGCGCTGGACTTCGAGCTCGGTCACGTGGCGTCGCGCCGCAAAACGGCGATGCGATAGGTCCTTCAGACGCTGGGCGACTATCCAGTGCGCGTCCGCCCGGGACCAGCCAGCCGCAATCAGCCGTTCGTGTGCGGCTGCCATTTCGGTGGGATCCCGGTCTTCCCAACCCGACTTCCCCAGGGCACGGGCGCCCATCAACCGCAGCAGTGGGCTGTTGCACCGGAGCAGCGCTTCGATGAGCGGCCCGGCATGGCGGGAGCATCCCACGACATGTCCGATCGCCTCCAGCAGGGGAGCAGTCGTCCCCTTCGGATCGCTGGCCACCCATGTCAGAGTGCTAGCCGGCGAGACTTGCAGTGCCACACGGATGGCGAAGTTCAGGCCGTAGGCTCGGGAGCGCAGCTCCCATGGGTGCTCCAAAAGGTGGCTTGCCTGATCCACCAGCGTCTGATTGAGCGTCGTTCCAGCCATGAGCTGCTCGAGCGAAATAGCCCGCCAGTGGCCTTCCCGATCCTCGTCCGGCCCGGCCCTGCCCCCAGTGAGCGTCACGAGTGCCGAGCCTGGGGGACAGGGCCGGCGCATACGGAGGGCGCGCACGAGCAGCGGCTCGATGTCGCAGGTGCTGCGGGCGGCGAGCTCGCCGAGCCCGATCAGTGCCAAGCGATCCGGCGGCCCGCGACGCAGCGCCTGGCGCGTCAGAAGGCCGAGCGCGTGATCGGCGACGCGCCGCCGTCCGGTGTCGAGGCGCGCCCGCCCGGCGCGTCGGCGCACCTCGTGAGCCGGCGTCGCGGCCGGACACGTCAGCAGCCATCGCCATGCCGCCTCAATCGCGGGTTCGGCGATGCATCGCGGGCGCCTAGAGACCATGGCTCTGCCAGTCGAAGTTGGCTTCAATTGCACCCTCGCTGGCGACGTCCTCGCCCCGCGCGAGACCCTCGACATAGTCTGCGGCCTGCCGCGCCGCGGGCCCGTCGAGCGCGCTCATGCAAAACGGCCAGTTTACTGCCAAGCCGTTGATGCTGTTGGACAGAAGGTAGATGATCGGCTCGTCGTTCCCTGTCCTCCGAAGAAGGAGGTAGCGGTCATGGAACGCCGGATCGCTTCCGCGCACCAGATTGAGCAGCCGGAGCCTAGGTGCGAGTAGCCCCGTCAACTGCTCGGCCAGTAGCCGAAGCCGCTCAACGTTCTCGTTCAGCGCGTCCGACCTCTCCGCGCGGATCTCGCGCGCGGTGTCGGGGTCGGTGGTCGCCCAGGCGGTAATCACCGTCAGGTCCAGGCCGGACCTGCGGAGCCGCGTCAGCAGCCGGAGCAGGGATTCGTTCCCGAAGAAAGGGTCCACCAGAATGGCGCTCTCTGTCTCCGCGTCGTCGAGCAGGCTGCGGATGTGCGCCACGGCGCCCCATTCGGAGGCCAGGGTGCGTTCGAAGAAGCGGTCGCGGCACTCCGGGGCCTCGGCGGCAAGCCGGGCGCGCATGGCGGACGCGTGTCTGTCGATCCGGCGGTCGATCGTATCCATCGTGCTGCGGGAACGGTGGAACTCGGTCCGCTCGCTCGCCTCCCCCGCCGTAGCCTTGCCGGCACCTTGCATCCGCTTGGCAAGTGGGTCGTCCAAGCGGACCGTGCGGCCCTGCAGGTTCATGTTGAGGTTCATGGCTCCGAGCAGCGACGCTGCCTTGTAGTGCCGTCGCGGCCCACCGCTCGCGCCGAATATAGTCACCTCAAACCCCACGGTCGCGGGAGGGATCGCATGCTCAACGCGGCCATCGCCGACGGGCAATGGGACGAGGTCATCCGAGAGCACCTCGCCGCCACTGGTCGTTCTCAGATGGGCGAGCATGGCCTGGTCGACCCAGTCTTGCTTGCGGCGGAACTCGACGACGAGGCCGGAGCGACCTGACAAGGTCGTGACGGACACCGGACTATCGGGAGGGTTTTCGTCGAAGTCGACTACGTCGAGGTTGCCGAGATGGCCGATCAGCCGCCCAGCGAAGGGCAGGCCCAACTCGTCTTCGAGCAGTCGAAGAAGCGCCCGCAACGCTCCTGGCGGAGCGGCGCGCAGCAGTCCAATCCCTGCGAGGGTGTAGTGCGCGTCCAAGCTCGCCGCTCCGTGGCCAAGTACAGCCTCGATCGTCGAGCGCCGCGTGGATACAGGCGTCGCGGGTAACGGGATCCCCATTGCTGGGAAGTCGAGCGTGCCCCGGTTGGCGGCCTCGCGCATCTGCATCCCGAACTCTGGTTCGACCACGGTCTCGTGCACCACGAGCCTGAGGCCGTCCGTTATCGGGTGGTCGGTGCTGTTCTTTTTACACGGTTGGTCAAGTGTGGGGGCGAGGATCGCGTAGACGAGTTCCCTCTCGCCACCAGCCTCGAGATGTCCGCACCAGAACCACCAATTTGTCGCGCGGGCTTGGTTAGCAGCTTCAGCCAAACGGAACGCACCTTCTCATTAACATGATCGACAAGCATACCTGAACGCATGGCACAATTCAGGAGACGAACATTAGCCTTTCGCGACCGAAAGTGGGTCATCCGGCCAACAGCGGGTTGACCGGATGTTCACCAGGATCGGATCTTCAATGGTCCAGTGCGCGAACGTCTGCTCTCGTCATAAACTGCCGTTAAGCGAGCCGGTGTGACCTGCTCCCCGGAAATCATGCCATTGGTAAGTTAGCTGGTCAGATGGAGACGAGCGATGCGGCGAGGCCGTTTTACCGAGGATCAGATCATAGGCGTGCTGCGTGAGCACGAGGCTGGAGTGAA
>NZ_MPSB01000010.1 GCF_001981525.1 Sphingomonas jeddahensis
GGAGTGTATAAGAGACAGGTGTAGCAGGGGTGCGCGGGGTTGGGGCAATTCCCTCCCGCCGTTCGTGCGGAGCGAACTCGAGGCACGCGCTGCAGGGCGTCGCGTCAGGGGGCAAGTCCCTCGACTCCGCTCGGGACGAACGGCGGGAGAGTTCGTTCCGGTACCCTTGGTTTGCGTACCCTGACCACCACGCCCAAGATCCGCGCATTGACGCAGTGACCCTCTCCGACGCCCGTGAAGGCTATCGGCGCCGATGGACCAAGCCGCCGCCGACCGGGCAGCGATCGCGATCACGCGCCGGCGACGAGGGCGTCGTGCTGGTGGCGGAAAGCGAGTGGGCGGAGATCACCGCGCGGCTGTCCGCCCCAGCCCCGCCGAGCGCCCCGCGATAGCCGCGTAACGTCCGCCACCGTCATGCCGGGCTCGTCCCGGCATCCACCCGTCCGCGCATCCCACGTCGGGAGAGATCACCGCACCCCGGATGCAGGGACAGGCCCCGGCATGAGGTCTCCTCCCTCGACACGAGTGACCGGGCAGCGCCGGCCGACGCTCTCCGACAGCTATGGACGCAGGGCGCGGCAAGCGGAGCGGCGATCGATGGCGATTTCGATGCGCGCGAGATTGCCCGCAGGCGCGAGCAGAGGCTGGTCGCCTCCCGGCACGCGGAAGATCATGGGACTGGCGGATAATGAGCGGCGCGTAAGAGCGGTAGAGTTGCTCCGCGACGTGTCGCTTCAGCGGAGCAGCCCAGATCATCAATCGACGTAGATTCCGACCACCTTCCATTCGCCGCCCTCGCGATCAAGCGATACGGTTTCTGTCACCCCGCGCCGGTTGGCAAAGTCGGTGCGGAAGCGGACGACCTTCAGCCCGTTGGGCGGCGCGGGCGTATCCTGTTCGCTGACGAGCGTGCGCGATACGATGCGACCGAGCGGCGCTCGAACCTTCTCCGACGTCGACTGCCAGACTTCGACAGTGTTGAGGGTCTGGAACGAATGGCTGGTTCCCGCCCAGCTTTCGCGCCACTGCGCGTTGTCGACCAGCTTCAGCCAGTCTCGCGCAGCCTTGGTAACGGCTGTTTCGGCAACGGTGGACGTGGTCGCAGAGACGGGATCGGCCGGCGCCTGCACGGGTCCGGACAAAGCGAGCAGTGCGGCAACAAGGGACATCATGGCAATTCCTCCGATCGCCCATGCCGTGAGTCGCCGCGATCGCGGCACCATCGGGGGCTGAGGAAGGTGCTGGGCCAGCGACGCGGGGGGCACATCCCCAAACGGCGTGGTCCCAATCAATTCGGGTGTCGCACCTTCAGCCTCACGCAACAGGCGGGCAGCTTCCTTGCTGCTGGAGACGGAGAGCTTGCGCCGCGCGTCGCGCAATCGTTCGTTGATCGTGTGAACCGACAGGCCAAAATGCCGCGCCAACGACTTGGCGTCGTGCCCGACAAGCAGAAGGCGAAGCGTCTGCTTCTCCTTTTCGGTCAGCGCTTCATATCCTTGCACCATCACGCCCGTCGTTAGCTGACCCACGTTCACCGCGCTACGAATTCGCCTTGATGGCGTAACCCCCGAAAGAATTGTACCCGACGCATGGCGTGAGCGAGGCGTCGACGTATGCGCTCATTTGCCCGTCACCTTGGGCTGACCCAAGGTCCCGGTTCTTCACCATTCGGTGCGCGGGCAGCGACCCCGGATCAAGTCCGGGGTGACGGGGTGACGATCAATCGTGCTCGCGCCCGCCAGCGCCCATGTACAGCTCGCGGCCGGTATCCTCGTACACACCGCTCATCTTCGCCATGCCGGCCTCCGCCTCCGCGGTGGCGATGAAGCTCTCGCTGCCCTGATCCTGCAACCGCGCGAAATCTCGCACTTCCTGCGTGATCTTCATCGAGCAGAACTTCGGGCCGCACATCGAGCAGAAATGCGCGGTCTTCGCGCCTTCCGCCGGCAGCGTCTGGTCGTGGTATTGCTCCGCCGTTTCAGGATCGAGCGACAGGTTGAACTGGTCGCGCCAGCGGAACTCGAAGCGGGCGCGGCTGAGCGCATCGTCGCGCATCTTGGCCGCGGGATGCCCCTTGGCGAGATCGGCAGCGTGCGCGGCGAGCTTGTACGTCACCACGCCGACCTTGACGTCGTCGCGGTCGGGCAGGCCGAGATGCTCCTTGGGCGTCACGTAACAGAGCATCGCCGTGCCGTACCAACCGATCATCGCCGCGCCGATGCCTGACGTGATGTGGTCGTAGCCCGGTGCGATGTCGGTGGTCAGCGGCCCGAGCGTGTAGAAGGGCGCCTCGCCGCACACCTCCAGCTGCTTGTCCATATTCTCCTTGATCTTGTGCATCGGCACGTGGCCGGGGCCCTCGATCATCACCTGCACGTCCTGCGCCCAGGCGCGGTGGGTCAGCTCGCCCAGCGTATAGAGCTCGGCAAACTGCGCCTCGTCATTGGCGTCGGCGATCGAGCCGGGGCGCAGGCCGTCGCCGAGTGAATAGGCGATGTCATAGGCCTTCATGATCTCGGTGATCTCGTCGAACCGCTCGTAGAGGAAGCTCTCCTTGTGATGCGCGAGGCACCATTTCGCCATGATCGAGCCGCCGCGGCTGACGATGCCGGTCACGCGCTTGGCGGTCAGCGGCACGTAAGGCAGGCGCACGCCGGCGTGGATCGTGAAATAGTCGACGCCCTGTTCGGCCTGTTCGATCAGCGTGTCACGGAAGATCTCCCACGTCAGCTCCTCGGCGATGCCGCCGACCTTCTCCAGCGCCTGGTAGATCGGGACGGTGCCGATCGGCACGGGCGAGTTGCGGATGATCCATTCGCGCGTGTCGTGAATGTTGCGCCCGGTGCTGAGGTCCATCACCGTATCCGCGCCCCAGCGGATCGCCCAGACGAGCTTGTCGACCTCGGTGGCGACGTTCGACGCGACGGCGCTGTTGCCGATGTTGGCGTTGATCTTGACCAGGAAGTTGCGGCCGATCGCCATCGGCTCGGATTCGGGGTGGTTGATGTTGTTGGGGATGATCGCGCGGCCGCGGGCGACCTCGTCGCGGACGAATTCGGGCGTCACGTAATCGGGGATGGCGGCGCCGAAGCTTTCGCCGTCGCGGACGTATTCGCGCAGCATCTCGCGGCCGAGATTCTCTCGGGTGGCGACATATTCCATCTCGGGCGTGATGATGCCACGGCGTGCGTAGTGCATCTGGCTGACGTTCTGCCCCGGCTTGGCGCGCAAGGGGCGCTTCACGACATTGGGGAAGGGCTGGACGCCGCCTGAGCGATCCGGGCCGAGTTGGCCATTGTCCTCCGGGCGGATTTCGCGCGCGTCATAAGCCTCGACGTCGCCTCGGGCGGTGATCCAGTCGCGGCGCAGTTGCGGCAGGCCGGCCATGATGTCGATGCGGGCGTTGGGGTCGCTGTACGGGCCGGAGGTATCGTAGACGTTGAGCGGAGGCTCGCCGCAGCCGGGCTCGAGGTCGATCGCGCGCATCGCGACCTTGAGCGGGCCGACGTGGATCTTGCGGCTACCGCGAATCGGGCCAGTGGTTACGCCAATTTCAGTGCGGGCTGGAACGTCGGCCATGTTTTTCACTCTCCATGTGCCGAAGAGCGAAAGACGGATTGCCGGTGGTGGCGCGCCGCTCCCTCCCTCCGCCGGTGTCAACCGGATCAGGTTCAGCGGGTCGGGGGCTCGTGCCCCCCTCTCAACCGCCGTCAGCGGTCCCCCGGGGATGAAGGTGAGTCTAGGCGCTCAGGCCGGGGCCGTAAACCCACGCGGTCACGCCGCGCCCTGCCGAGCTTTCCGGACTGTTTGCGCAATCCGGAAAGCCGCGCGCTCAGTTCGCGTTGCTGGTCTTCAGGTCGCCATTGAACCCGGCCGGGAAGAAGCCGCCGGCGCTGACCGCGGCCTTGTTCTGGTACAGGATGTTGAGCACGGAGCCGCTCGCCCGGCTGTAGGCGATGCCGTTGCTGTCAGCGGGCGTGATGTTGGCCGCGCCATCGGTGCTCGCGACGCCCTGGTCGACGTCACCCCCGCCGTTCAGTGTGTCGCGGTAGTTGCTGAACTTGCCCGCATCCGCGCGCCAATCGGCATTGGCGTAAAGCGCCGTGCGGATCGTGCCGGCGTGATAGCTTTGCGCGGTTGTGATGCCGATGAAGCCGTTGCGCGTGGCGGCGGCGTTGGCAAGCGACACCAGCGGCTTGTACGCGGTGACGATCAGGTCCTGCAGCAGGAACGCGCCGAGCAGGAAGTTGCGGTCGTTGGCGAACGGATTGAACAGCTCGCCGCCGCCGACGACCCCCGCCGTCCGCGCCGCCGCGGTGAAGGCGCCATCCGCCGCGCCGGACAGGTTGATCGCCGGCTGCGCCACCGCTTCGGTCTTGATCAGATCGCGCAGAAACGCGACGCGCGCCCGCGCATCGGCCGCGATCTCGCGCGCAAAGGCGGCGATGAACGGATCCGCGAACGGCACCGCGGCACCCCCGGTGACCGTGCCCGCCGTGCCGGTGCCGGTCAGCAGCGCGGCATCGATGCCGGCACCCGTGGTGGCATAAGCGAAATATTGCGCCTGGAGGTATTCCAGCTGCAACGCGAAATTGAGCACCTGGCGATCGGCATTGCCGGTCGAGGTCGGCGTGGGGCTGGGCGAAGGGCTGGGCGTCGGCGACGAATCATCATCATCGTCGCCGCCGCCGCCGCAGGCGGATAGCAGCGCCAGCCCGCCAGCCGCGACCGAGGCGCCGCCGGCAAGCTGAAGGAAACGGCGACGCTCGGCGCGGCGGGACGCAGCGGCATCGAGCATGGGCGGGATAGTGTCCTGATCGATCATGGCGGAAGAATCCTGGAAACGGGAAAACGCAAGCGGGGCGGGCGCCGCCTCAGCCGCTGGCGGTTGGGGACCCCGACGGGGTCGGCGTCGGGGTGGGTGCCGGCGCCGGCGTGGTCGACTTGATGTTCCCGTTGACGCCCGCGGGGAAGAAGCCGCCCGTCGTCGCCGATGTGCTGGCGTTCACATACAGGATGTTGAGCACCTGCTGCGGCGTGCGGGTGAAGCCGGTGCCACTCGCGGCGAGCGGCGCGATATTGGCGACGATCGCGCCCGACGCCGCGGTGCCGGGGCGGACGCCCTGATCGAGATCGGCGGTGGTGCCGTCCAGCGTATCGCGCGCGTTGGAGATCGCCTCGCTCGCGTCGATCAGCGACGGCGTGGCGAGACCGCGCCGGTAGAGCGTGGCGCGCAGGGCCGCGGCGTGATGCGCCTCAACCGCCAGCATCCCCGTCACCCCCTCGGCAAAGGTACGCGTGCTGGTATAGGCCAGGAACCCGGCATAGGCCGTGACGCTGACGTCCTTCAGCATATAAGCGGCGAGCAGGAAGTTGTTCTCGCTCGCGTAAGGATCGAACGCGGCTCCGCTGCCGACCAGACCGGCCGTGCGCGCCAGCGTGCTGAAGCCGCCGGTGGGCGTTGCGCCGAGATCGATTGCCGGCTGCGCAACCCGGAAGTTGCTGCCCGCCGATTCGCGCAGGAACTTGACATGGGCGAGCGCGTCGGCCGCCATCTCACGCGCGATCGACGCCAGGACGGCGTCGCCGAAGGCCACCGCGCGCGCGCCGGTCGCCGCGCCCGCCGTGCCAGTGCCCGAGATGTCCGCGCTGCCGAGCACCGCCCCGCCAGTCGCCACGGCGAAGAAATTCGCCTGCAGATATTCGAGGTTGAGGATGAGATTGCCGGCGTCCAGCTCCCCCGACAGGCTCTGCGCCGCGGCGGAGCCGGGCCTCGCGACCGCCCCGATGCCCGCCGCCGCCACGCCCAGCGCGCTGGCGAAAAAGGCGCGGCGATCGGCCCGCTTCGGTTCGCCGGCCGTTTCCGGCGTTTCGATCAACAGATCCGTCTGCGACATCGCGGCTTCCTCTTTCTACACCCGCACCGGCCGGGCGCGTCACGGGACCGGTGCCTAAATCGTTTCGCTGTCGGGCTCCTGAACGGATCGACAGTTTTCGCGCTAGCGCGAAACTGCGGCCGTGGAAATCACCCAAGCGGCGTGACGAGGCGATAACGCCCCAGGCACAAGACGAAGCCGGTCGCCGACATCCTTGGCCGCGCCCGCACCGATCAGGCGTCTGCCCAGCGGCGCAGCAGATTATGGTACACGCCGGTCAGTTGAATCGCGTTGGGATCGGCATGGCCCTTGTCCGCGGCGATCGCCTGCACGCTGCGGTCGATGTCGAACAGGATCTGCCGCTCGCCATCGTCGCGCACCATGGATTGCAGCCAGAAGAAGGAGGCAACGCGTGTGCCGCGAGTCACCGGCGTGACATGGTGCAGGCTGGACGAGGGATAGACGATGGCGTGGCCGGCGGGCAGCTTCACGCTTTGCACGCCGAACAACCCCTCGATCACCAGCTCGCCGCCATCATAATCGGCCGGATCGGCGAGGAAGAGCGTGCAGGAAATGTCGGCGCGAATACGGAAATCGGTGCCGCGCTGGATGCGGATGGCATTGTCGACATGCGTGCTGAAGGTCTGCCCGACGCCGTAACGGTTGAACAGCGGCGGGAACACCTTGAGCGGCAGCGCCGCGGCGAAGAACAAGGACGAGCGGCCGAGCGCATCGAGCACGATCCGCCCGGCCTCCTTTGCGGCGGCGCTTTCCTCCGGCAATTGCTCGTTGCGCTTGGCCAGCGCGGATTGGTGGCCGGAGGTGACGTTGCCGTCGACCCATTCGGCGGCGTCGATGATGTCGCGGAGTTGCGCGAGCATGGTGGGACCGAGCAGGTCGGGGATGGCGATCAGCATATGGGTCCCTTCCTAAAGCGATCCGTCATCCCCGCGCAGACGGGGATCCATATACGCCGCCGTTCATGCTGGAAGCGCGGCGGCAGCGTTTATGGATTCCCGCCTTCGCGGGAATGACGGAAAAAACGGGAATGACGGAGATCAACGGCAGTTAATAGCGATACGCCACCATCAGCACTGCCGACCGCGCATCACCCGGCGTCGCCCAGCCATTGTTGCGGATGCGGGTGAAGTAGAGTTCGTCGCCGATGTTCTTGACGTTCACCTGCGCGGTCAGATTGGGCGAGAAATCATAGGCGAGATACGCGTTGTGGACCCAATAATCGTCTGAGCGGTAGATCGCCGGATTGGCGGCGGTCGGCAGGTTGAACGCGAAGGTTCCCTGATAGGTCACGCCATAGCCAAGCGTCAGGCCGAACGGCAGGCGATAGGTGGTGAACAGGCTGCCCGAATGATCCGGCGCATTCTGCAGCGGCGCGCCGCGTGCCGGATCGGGGTTGGCGGCGGTGTTGGCGCAGTTGCCGCCGCCCGGGTTGGCAAGGCAGCGGTCCGACACCGACTGGAGCAGCTTGGGATCGAGATAGGTGTAATTGGCCGTGATCTCCCACTCGGGCGTGATCTTGCCGGTCGCACCCAGCGCGATGCCGTCGACACGTGACCGGCCGTCGAGCGCCTGATCCGGGATCGTCGGATCGCCCGACGCGACGCGATATTTATCGCGCTCGTTGCGGAACAACGCGGCGGTGAGCAACAGGCGACCGCCGAACAGCTCTCCCTTCGCGCCGATCTCGTAATTTTTGGCGGTTTCCGGGTCGACGTTGCACGTCTCCGTGGTGCAGGCGCCGTTCACGGCATTCTGCGACGGCGTCATCGAATTGCCGTAAGCCACGTAGAGGCTCGCCGCCTCGATCGGCTTGTACACCAGGCCGACGCGATAGGAGAACAAGGTGGCGCCGTTGCGAAGCACTGCGCCGGGGATGATCGGCCCCTGCGGCGCAGTGACGGTCGCGCCGGTGTTGGCGGCGAGCGCGTCTGTGCGGTAATTGCCGCGATTGTCCTCCAGCCGAACGCCGCCGTTGAGCTCGATCTTGCCGAGCTTCATCGTGTCGAACAGATAGACCGCCCAATTGTCCACCTCGCCGCGCTGCCGCCCGGTTTCGATCGGGTTGATCGGCCCGTTATAGACGTTGCTGCCGTACGCACGGCCGGCTGGTCCTGGCACGACGTTGTTCGGATCGGCGAAGTTGATCAGCGGGAAGCTGCCAAAAGCGGCCGTGCCGTTGGGATTGCGATAGACGTTGCCGGTGGAGAGCGTGAACTCCTCCCAACTATACGATCCGCCGAGTACCAAGCTATGCTCGATCGCGCCGGTGTTCACCGTGGCGCGCAAATCGAGCTGGTCGTACATCAGCAGATTGATGACGTCGCGATAATTGCCGCGCGGCCCGCCGATCAGATAATAGCCAACAGGAGTGGTCGAGGGGCAGTCGGCGCCCGCCGGCGTTACGTTGCCGGGCAGGCAGAAGGTGCCTTGCGGCGGGCCGACGATCGAAAGCTGCTGCACATTCTGCCAGCGCGCCAGATTGCGCAGCGACACGCGATCGGAGAATTCATGCTCGAAGATCAGCGTCGCGCGGTCGATCGTGATGTCCTGCGTATCGACGTTGCGATAGCCGAAGTAATCGCTGCGATCGATCCCGGGCAGCGGGCCGTTGTGGAAGGCGTTCTTGTAATAAGGCACGCCATATTGCGGGATATTGTCGTCTTCCTCGTGGAAGTAATGGACGGTCAGCCGCGTGTCGCCGTCCAGCCCCAGCGTGGCGGACGGCGCCACACCCCAGCGCTTGTTATATTCGACGTCGCGGCCCGGAATGTCGTTGCGATGCACCATGGCGTTGAGGCGCAGGCCGATCATGTCGCTGGCACGCACATTGGCGTCCACCGTGGCGCGATAATAATCGTCGGTGCCGATCCCGCCATCGACGCGGATCGCGGTATCACGCTGCGGCATCTTGGTGACGAGGTTGATCGACCCGCCGACCGAGCCCGAACCCGTGTAAACCGAATTGGCGCCGTTCACGACCTCAACCTGTTCCAGGATGAACGGATCGCCGCGTGAATATTGCCCGCTGTCGCGCACGTTATCGACGGTGATGTCGCTCGACGCCGAATAGCCGCGCAGGGTGATCTGGTCGGAGGGCGCAACGCCGCCCTCGGCCGCGCCAAAGGTGATGCCCGGCACGGTCGACAGCACGTCGCGTAAGGTGAGCAGATTCTGCTGCTCGATCGTCCGATTGGTCAGGATCGTCACGGTCTGCGGCGTGTCGCGGACGGCGCGCGTGGTCTTCGCGCTCGCCTGTTCGGACTTCACTTGCTGGCCGGTGACGATGATGTCGTCGCGACGGCGATCCTCGGTGGTTACCTGTTGTGCCTCCGTACCAGCCGGGTCGGTGTTCGGCGTGGCCTCGACCGGTGCGCTGGCGATGAAACCAATCGCGGCAAGCGCCAGAAAGGCAGGCACCGTCCGTTGCTCGTTTATGTCTGACATGCAACTCCCCTTTTCTTCGGGGAGCGTCGCTATTGAGAGTCGTTCGCACTGTCAACGTTGTTGCGAGTAGTTATTATTCGCTTGTCATCATCACGTCGGCCAACCAGATGCGTAACGCACTGGCAAGGTTGGGAGGATCGGCGGCGATGATACGCAGCGCATCGATTTCGGCGACCAGCGCGGACACGGGCAAACGGCGGCCGGACGCTTCGCGCTCCAGCGCGCGCCAGAACAAGGGTTCGAGGCTGATCGAAGTCGGGTGGCCGGCGATCGTGATCGATCGTTTCACCGGCCCGACAAATCCACCGCGCGGCGGCTGGATTCGCGTGTTTGAACGTTCCGGCGCCCCGGCTGATTGATGGTCGTCACGCATCGCCCCCGCCTAGCACGCGGCGGGGGCGACGACACCGACTCTCGTCGGCTATTCGAGATCCGCCTCGCTGACGATGATCGGATTGGCGTCCGAGTTGCGGGACAGCGCGGACAAGGCTGCCTCCGTCACTTGATCGATGAAGCGGTTGAACATGTCCGCCGCGTCGCCGTCCGGCCGGTCGCCACTCAGCGCCTCGAGCAGATCATATTGCACGGCGAACTCATAATCGTCGCCGTCCACTTCGCCTGTGAATTCCACCAGCTCCGCATCGATATTGTCGAGCACCGTTGCGGTATCGATATCCAATTGGCTGTTCGCCATTCCTTGCATTCCCTCGTGATTGATCCGTGATCCGCCTCAGGCCGGCAAGCGCTCGGCCAAGTCACCGATGGCAGCGCCGACGAAGCTTTCAAGCGCCACGTCACCATTCAGCCGAACCGGCCGTTCGAGCGTCAGCACGGCGTCGCCCTGCATGTCCGGTTCAAGCTGCTGCCACGCGCGCACGGCCGCCTCAAGATTGGTGACTTCGGGTACTTGCTCACCGCCGCGCGTGACGTTTTCGAGCGACGCGCTCATCTTCCAGTCGATGGTCGGGGCAGTCGCATCGCCCCAGGTCGCTTCGGCCATCCTGTTTTCATCCTTTTCGCTTCGCCCCAATCGCCGGAACCCGCGGCTCGGTTCCCGCCAATCCGGCAACAGGGTGGCTCGATACGACGGCATCGACTAGGGCGGCGATGGAACGGCAAGCGAGTGTGACATGACCCGACATCTTCCCTGGATCGCCCTGGCGCTGGTCGGCGCGGGCAGCCTCGGCGTGGTGGCGACCGTCCGCGGCGAGCCGATCAACGCGCTGTGGATCGTCGCTGCGGCGGTCTCGGTCTATCTGATCGCCTATCGCTATTACGCCCTGTTCATCGCGCGCGCGGTGGTCGGCATCGATCCTTCGCGCCCCACCCCCGCAGTGCGCCGTGCCGACGGCCTCGATTATGTCGCCACCGATCGCCGCGTCCTCTTCGGCCACCACTTCGCGGCAATCGCCGGCGCCGGCCCGCTCGTCGGCCCGGTGCTCGCCGCGCAGATGGGCTATCTGCCCGGCACCTTATGGATCCTCGCCGGTGTGGTGCTGGCGGGCGCCGTGCAGGATTTCATGATCCTGTTTATCTCGATGCGCCGCGACGGCCGCTCGCTGGGCGAACTCGTGCGCATGGAAATGGGCGCGATCCCCGGCACGATCGCGCTGGTCGGCGCCTTCATGATCATGGTGATCATCCTCGCCGTGCTCGCGCTGATCGTGGTGCGCGCGCTCGCCGAGAGCCCCTGGGGCCTGTTCACCGTCATCGCCACCGTGCCGCTGGCGATGGTGATGGGCGCCTATACCCGCTGGATCCGCCCCGGTGCGATCGGAGAGGTATCGGTGATCGGCTTCATCGGCCTGATCGCGGCGATCATCTTCGGGCAGAATGTGGCGGAAAGCGCCTTCTGGGGGCCGATCTTCACGCTGACGCCGGTACAGCTCTGCTTCGGGCTGATCGCGTACGGCGCGATCGCCTCCTTGCTGCCGGTCTGGCTGCTGCTCGCCCCGCGCGATTACCTCTCCACCTTCCTCAAGATCGGCGCGATTGCCGCGCTGGCGATCGGCATCGTCGTGCTCGCGCCGCCGCTGCGCATGCCGGCGCTGACCGAATTCGCCTTCACCGGCACCGGCCCGGTCTGGGCGGGACCGATGTTCCCGTTCCTGTTCATCACCATCGCTTGCGGCGCCGTGTCAGGCTTCCACGCGCTGATCTCCAGTGGCACCACGCCCAAGCTGATCGCCAGCGAGGGCGACGCGCCGTTCATCGGCTATGGCGCGATGCTGATGGAAAGCGCGGTCGCGATCATGGCGCTGATCGCCGCCTCGATCCTCGATCCCGGCATCTATTTCGCGATGAACACCCCCGCCGCGATCACCGGCGGCGATCCCGCGACGGCGGCGGCGGCGATCACCGCGATGGGCTTCCCGGTCTCCGCCGAAACGCTCGCCACTACCGCGCGCGAAGTTGGCGAGACGACCATCGTCAGCCGCGCCGGCGGCGCGCCGACGCTGGCGGTGGCGATGGCGGAAATCTTCAGCAACGTGCTCGGTGGGCCGGGCATGAAGGCCTTCTGGTACCATTTCGCGATCCTGTTCGAGGCGCTGTTCATCCTCACCGCCGTCGATGCCGGCACGCGATCCGGGCGGTTCATGCTGCAGGACCTGCTCGGCCTGGGGAGCCCGCGCTTCAAGGACACGTCGAGCTTCGTACCCGGCCTGATCGCGACGCTGATCTGCGTCGCCGCATGGGGCTTCTTCCTTTACCAGGGCGTCACCGATCCGCTGGGCGGGGTAAATACTTTGTGGCCGCTGTTCGGCATTTCCAACCAGATGCTCGCGGCGGTCGCGCTGATGCTCGCCACGGTGGTGCTGGTCCGGATGAAGCGCGAACGTTTCGCCTGGGTGACGGTGGTGCCGGCGATCTGGCTGCTGCTGTGCACCGGCACGGCGGGGCTGATGAAGCTGTTCCACCCCGATCCCAAGATCGGCTTCCTCGCCCATGCCAACGTCTTCTCCGACGCGATCGCGCGTGGTGAGGTGCTGAAGCCGGCGGCGTCGATGGCCGAGATGGGGCGGATCGTGTTCAACGACCGGGTCGATGCCGCCTTGTGCGCGCTGTTCCTGTTCGTGGTGGTGGCGATCGCCTTCTATACCGTGCGCACCTGCCTCGCCGCACGCCGCCTCGCGCGGCCGAGCGTGACCGAGATCCCACCGGTGCTGGAGGTAGCGCGGTGAGCGTGCTGGGGCGGATCGCCGAAACGGCACGGCTGATGGTCGGGATGCCGGACTACGACACCTATTGCCGGCACCTCGCCGACCATCACCCGGAGCGCACGCCGATGACGCGGGCGGAATTCTTCCGCGATCGCCAGCAGGCGCGTTACGGCAGCGGTGGTGGGCGGTGCTGTTGACCTTGCCGTCACCCCCGACTTGATCCGGGGTCCCGCTGCCTTGCCCGCGGTGGGATAGAAGCACCGGGATCCCGGCTCAGGGTTGGGATGGCCGAGTGGATTTGGTGATCGCACCTGCCCCGTTTGCCCTGAGCTTGTCGAAGGGTGTGTTACGAACGGCACCGCTCCTGATACGTGCTTCGACAAGCTCAGCACGAACGGGGCAGGTGTGCCCGTTTCGAGATCAGCTCAAGTTCGGCCGTAACCAGCGTTCCACCTGATCCTTCGGCTGCCCGCGCCGGGTGGCATAGTCCGCCACCTGGTCCTGCCCGATCTGCGCCACCCCGAAATAGGCCGCATCCGGATGCCCGAAATAGAAGCCCGACACCGCCGCGGTCGGCAGCATCGCCATGCTCTCGGTCAGCGTGATTCCGGCGACGTCGCCAGTGCCATCGGCGAGCATCTCGAACAATTCGGGCTTCAGCGTATGATCCGGGCAGGCGGGATAGCCCGGCGCCGGGCGGATGCCGCGATATTGTTCGCGGATCAGCGCCTCGTTGGTTAGCTGCTCGTCAGGTGCGTAGCCCCACAATGTCGTGCGCACATGCTGGTGCAGCCGCTCCGCAAACGCCTCCGCAAAACGGTCGGCCAGCGCCTTCAACAGGATGTCGTTATAATCATCGGTCTCGGCCTTGAACCGCGCCAGATGCGGGTCGATGCCGTGGATCGCCACCGCGAAGCCGCCCAGCCAGTCGCCCTTGGGATCGATGAAGTCGGCCAGGCACATGTTCGCCCGCCCTTCGCGCTTCGCCACTTGCTGGCGGAGGAAGCAGAGCCGCCGGCTCCCCTCGTTGCTGCGGTCGAGATCGGGCACGCGGATATGCTCGGGCACGCTGCCGCCATCGCGGGTGCGGTGGTCGTCCGAATGACGGTTCTGCACGAACACGTCGTCGCCATGGCGGTGCGCCGGCCATAGCCCGACGACGCCGCGCGCGGTGAGCCACTTTTCGGCGATGATCTGGTCGAGCATCGCCTGCGCGTCGGCGAACAAAGACCGCGCGCTCTCGCCGACCACCGCATCGTCGAGGATCGCGGGGTAATTGCCCGCCAGCTCCCACGAGCGGAAGAACGGCGTCCAGTCGATCACCTCGCGCAGATCCTCGAGGCTCCAATCGTCGTAGCGGTGAATGCCGGGCTGGAGCGGCGCGGCGGGCTTGAGCGCCATGTCGGCGACGAACGCATTCTCGCGCGCCTTTTCCAGCGTCACGAGGTTGGAGCCCGACGCATTGGCGCGCTTGACGCGCACCTCTTCATATTCCGCCTTGGTCTTCGCCACAAATTCGATCGACTGGGTTTCCGAAACCAACTGCGTGCACACGCCCACCGCGCGGCTCGCGTCGAGCACGTGGACGACCGCGCCCTGATACGCCGGGTCGATGCGCAGCGCGGTATGCACGCGGCTGGTGGTCGCGCCGCCGATCAGCAGCGGCATGGTCATGCCCGCGCGCTTCATCTCTTCCGCCACCGTGACCATCTCATCGAGCGACGGCGTGATGAGGCCCGACAGGCCGATCATGTCGGCGTCATGTTCCTTGGCCGCGTCGAGGATCTTCGACCAGGGCACCATCACGCCCAGATCGACGATCTCGAAGCCGTTGCACTGGAGGACCACGCCGACGATGTTCTTGCCGATATCGTGGACGTCGCCCTTGACCGTGGCGAGCACGATCTTGCCCTTGCCCTTGGCGCCCGGCTCCTTCGACGCTTCGATATACGGCAGCAGATGCGCCACCGCCTTCTTCATCACGCGGGCCGATTTCACCACCTGCGGCAGGAACATCTTGCCCGATCCGAACAGGTCGCCGACGACGTTCATGCCGTCCATCAGCGGGCCTTCGATCACCTCGATCGGCTTGGCGGCCACCTGCCGCGCTTCTTCGGTATCCTCGACCACGAAGGCGTCGATGCCGCGGACCAGAGCGTGTTCCAGCCGCTTGGCGACCGGCCACGTCCGCCATTCCAGCGCGGCCTTGTCGTCCGCCACCGCGCCCTTCTGCCCGCGGAACCGCTCCGCGATCGCGATCAGCCGCTCGGTCGGAGTTTCTTCCTCTGAACGCGCCGGACGATTGAGGATCACATCCTCGCACGCCTCGCGCAATTCGGGATCGATCTGGTCATAGACGTCGAGCTGCCCGGCGTTGACGATCGCCATGTCGAGCCCCGCGGGGATCGCATGATACAGGAACACCGAGTGCATCGCGCGGCGCACCGGCTCGTTGCCGCGAAAGCTGAACGACAGGTTGGAGAGGCCGCCCGAAAAATGGACGTGCGGGCAGCTCGCCTTGATGCGCTTCACCGCCTCGATGAAGTCGACGCCGTAGTTATTATGCTCCTCGATCCCCGTCGCCACTGCGAACACGTTGGCGTCAAAGATGATGTCCTCGGGCGGAAAGCCGATGCCGGTCAGCAGCTTGTAGGCGCGCTGGCAGATCTCGACCTTGCGATCTTCGGTATCCGCCTGGCCGACCTCGTCGAACGCCATGACGACCACCGCGGCACCATAGGCCATGCACTTGCGGGCCTCGGCGAGGAACTTCTCCTCGCCCTCCTTCATGCTGATCGAATTGACGATCGGCTTGCCCGACACGCACTTCAGCCCGGCCTCGATCACCTCCCACTTCGAGCTGTCGATCATCACCGGCACGCGCGCGATGTCTGGTTCGGCAGCGATCCGCTTCAGGAACGTGGTCATCGCCTCGACCGCGTCGAGCAAGCCCTCGTCCATGTTGACGTCGATCACCTGCGCGCCATTCTCGACCTGGTTGAGCGCGACGGTGACGGCGGCGTCGTAATCGCCCGCCATAATCAGCTTCTTGAACGCCGCGGAGCCCGTGACGTTGGTGCGCTCGCCGATGTTGACGAAATTGGTGGAGGAGGTGGTGGTGGTCATGGTGCTTTCTTCCCCCCTCCCGCTTGCGGGAGGGGTCGGGGGAGGGCCTGTCGCAATCGATCGGCTAGGAGGACAGGCCCTCCCCTAGCCCCTCCCGCAAGCGGGAGGGGGACTTACGCCGCCATCGTGAACGGTTCGAGCCCCGCGAGCCGGGTGCGCACCGGCGGCACCGGGATCGCGCGCGGCGCCAGCCCGCGCACCGCATCGGCGATCGCCTTGATATGCGCCGGCGTCGATCCGCAACACCCGCCGAGCACGTTCACCTGGCCTGCGACCGCCCATTCCTTGACCAGCCCGGCGGTGGTCGCCGGCGCCTCGTCATAGGCGCCAAGCTCGTTGGGCAGGCCGGCGTTGGGATAGACCATGATCAGCGTGTCGCAGATCTCGCTCAGCGTCTTCACATGCGGCCGAAGCTGCTCCGCCCCGAACGAGCAATTAAGCCCGATCGTCACCGGCTTGGCATGGCGCACGGCGTGCCAGAACGCCTCCACCGTATGCCCGGAGAGATTGCGGCCGGAGAGGTCGGTCAGCGTCATCGACAGCATGATCGGCACGTCACGCCCGAGCGCGTCCGCCGCCTCCTGCGCCGCCATCACGCCGGCCTTGGCGTTGAGCGTATCGAACACCGTCTCGATCAGGATGAAATCCGCGCCGCCCTCGATCAGCGCATCGGCCTGCTCCCGATACACCTGTTTGAGATAGTCGAAGTCGATCTCGCGAAAGCCGGGATCGTTGACGTCGGGTGACAGCGACAGCGTCTTGTTGGTCGGCCCGATCGCCCCCGCGACATAGCGGCGGCGGCCGTCGCGCGCGGCGAATTCATCGGCGATGCGGCGCGCCATGGCGGCGCTCTCGATGTTGATCTCGCGCACCAGCCCTTCGGCGCCATAATCGGCCTGGCTGATGCGGTTGGCGGAGAAGGTGTTTGTCTCCGCGATGTCCGCGCCAGCCTCGAAATAGGCGCGGTGGATCGACTCGGGCACTTCCGGCTTGGTCAGCGCCAGGATGTCGTTGTTGCCCTTCTGGTCATGCGAAAGGCCGAGCGTCCCGGCATAATCCGCCTCGGAGAGCTTCCAGTTCTGGATCTCGGTGCCGAACGCCCCGTCGGTGACGAGGATACGCTCGCGCGCGGCGGCGAGCAGGGCTTCGCGGGCGCCCTCGGGCGCAAGTGTGGCGTGGCTGGGCATAAGGCGCAGCATATAAAGATATCTTTATATGTTCAAGCCAACCCGCTCGGAACGATCACCCTCCGCCCGTCGCTACGCACCAGCATTTCGACGCGGACGCCATAAGCCGACGCCAGATACGCCGGCGTCATCACCGTTTCCGCCGGCCCATGCGCCAGTACCTGCCCATCCTTGAGCAGCAGCACCTCGTCCGCGATCGCCGCGGCATGGGTGAGATCGTGAAGCACCACCACCACCCCCATCCTCCCCGCCGCCGCGCCGCGCAGCAGCGCCAACGTCTCCAACTGGTGCAGCAGATCGAGGCTGGCGAGCGGCTCGTCCGCGAGCAGCCAGCGCGGCTCCCCCGCCAGCACGCGCGCCAGCAGCACCCGCGCGCGTTCCCCGCCCGACAGGTCGCGCACCGAACGATCGGCAAGCTCCTGTGTCCGAGTCGCCGCCAGTGCCGCCGCGATCGCTCCGCTCGCATCGTCGCCGTGCGGCAACCGTCCGAGTGCCACCACGTCGCGCACGCCCATGTTCCAGTGCACCGCGGAATCCTGCGGAAGATAGCCGATCGCCTGGGCCCGTGCGCGCGCCGGCATCGCGGCGACGTCACTGCCGTCCAGCGCCACCCGCCCGTCCGCCACCCGCACCAGCGCGGCGACGGCGCGCAGCAAGGTGCTCTTGCCCGCACCGTTCGCGCCGAGCACCACTGTCACCCGCCCCGTCGCGAAGTCCGCCGACACGTCGCGCAACACCGTCCGGCTGCCCAGCGCAACCGTCAGCCCTTCGGCGCTCAGCCCCATGACCGCCCCCGCTCGCCGAGCAGCAGCGCGAGAAAGAACGGCGCGCCAATCATCGCCATCGCGACCCCCAGCCGCACCTCGCCCGTCCCCGGCACCAGCCGGCACAGGCTGTCCGCCCCCAGCACCAGCGCCGCGCCGCCCAGCGCGCTCGGCACCAGCAGCGCCGACGGCCTCGCGCCGACAAGCGGCCGAAGCAAATGCGGCACAACGAGCCCGACAAAGCCAACCACCCCCGTCACCGCCACCCCTGCGCCGACCGACAGTCCGGTCCCGAGGATCACCAACGCCTGCAATCGCCGGAGGTCGACGCCGAGCGAGCGCGCCGCATCACGCCCCAGCGTCAGCGCATCGAGGCTGCGACCGGTTGCCAGCAGCAACGCCGCGCCGCCCAGCATGAACGGGGCGGCATGCAGCAGATCGTCGGGGCCGCGATCGGTCAGCGCGCCCATCAGCCACTCGATCACCTCGGCGACGACATAGGGGTTGGGTGCGATCGAGATCAGGAACGCCGTCAGCGCCGCGGCGAGGCTGGCGAGCACCGTGCCGGCGAGCACGAACGCCGCCGGGCTTTCCGCGCGCCAGGTCAGCGCGGCGAGCAGCGCCATTGCGCCCACCGCCGCCGCCATCGCCGCCGCGAACACCCCCCATTGGCTTCCCACGCCCAGCACCAGCGCCGCCACCGCGCCCAGCGCTGCGGCGGAGGACACACCAAGCACGCCGGGATCGGCCAGCGGATTGCGCAACCAGCCCTGCAACACCGCCCCGGACAGCCCGAGCGCCGCGCCCAGCAACAATCCGAGCAGCGCGCGCGGCACGCGCAATTGCGTGACGATCGCCCAGCGCGGATCGCCCGACCACCAGGCGTCGAGCGGCACCCATGCCTTGCCCACCAGCAGCGAGGCCGCGAACAGCGCCGCCACCAGCAGCGCGAGCATCATGTTGAGCCGCATCACACCCCCCGACGGATCGCGGCCAGCCGGCGCAGCGCCGCCGGGATCGTCGGCCCGCCACAGTTGATGAGTTCGCGCGCGAACGGCACGTCGCGCGTCGTCGCGCCGGTCGCCGCAAGCAGCCGCCGCCGCATCGCCGCCGTGCGCCCGCCGCCGTCAGGCGACAGGATCAGCGCCGGCGGCCGCGCGACGATCGTCTCCACCGGCAAGCGGCCGGTCATCGTCACGCCATAATCTGCCGCCGCATCGCGCAGTCCCACATGCGCCATCATCTCGTCCAGCAACGTGCCCGCGCCGTTCGCCAGATCGCCGCCGATGAACAGCAAGGTCGGCACGGGCCGGTCGGGCGAGCGGGTATCCGCCACCGCCGTGTCGATCGCGCGGTTCAGCGCCCGGCCGCGCCGCGATGCACCGACCGCGCCTGCCACCTCGCCGATCTGCTGCTTGCTCGCCGCCACGGTCGTTGGCGAACCCAGATAGAGCGTCTTCAGCCCCGCCCGCGCGAACGCCGCGCGCGTGGCGGGCGGCGTGAAGCTGGTGGCGACGACGAGGTCGGGGGCGAGCGCGATCACCTCCTCCGCCGTCCCCGCCGTGGTGCGGAAGCGCCGCGCGACATCGAGCGGGATCGAGGAGGCGCGCGGATCCTGCGAATAATGGCTGATCGCGGCAATCCGCTCGGGCGGCACCAGCGCCAGCAGCAACTGGTCCGCGCAAGGGTTGAGCGACACGATCCCGCCGCGCCGTACCGGCTCCGCGGCGGAACAGCCGGCGAGAAGGAGAGCGAGCAGCAGGATCGTGCGCATCGGCTTCAACGTACCCCTTCTCTCGTCACCCCGGCCTTGAGCCGGGGTGACGCGTCTCAGCTGGCTAGCCTCAATCCAGCTTCACGCGAACGCCGCCATACACCGCGCGGCCAATCGTGCCGTAGTTCGCCACCGTGCGATAATCGGCGTCGAACAAGTTCTCGACCCGTCCATATAGCGAGAACCGATCCGCCAGCGGCAGCTCGGCACGGATGTTGGTCAGCGCATAACCGTCCAGCCGCACCGTGTTTGCCGCATTGTCGAAACTGTCGCCGACTGCCAGCACGGTCGCACCCAGCGCTAGCCCGAACGGGAAGCGGTAGTCCGCCGACATGCTGACGCTGTCCTCCGGACGCCGCGCCAGATCGTTGCCGACGAAGCCGGCGCTGCGATTCTCGCTGGCGATATGCGTGTACGACCCGCTGATCGTGAAGCGTTCCACCGGCCGCATGACGAGACCGATCTCGACGCCTTCCGCGCGGGTACGCGCGATGTTGAAATAAGCATTGCGCACCAGATCATAGTCGATCTGGTTACGCGTCCTGCGGTTGAAATAGGTCGCGCTGGCAACGAGCTGGTCGCCGATCAGCCGCTGCTCGAGGCCCACGTCCCAGCTTTTCGCCGTCTCGGGATCAAGCCCGTCGAAGCCGGAAAAGGAATCGTACAGCTGGTACAAGGTCGGTGCCTTGAACCCTTCGGCATAGCTTGCGCGCAGCGTCGTGCCGGTGGGCAGTCGATAGGCCGCGTTGGCGGCGAAGGTGGTGCGCCCGCCGAACGCATCGTCGTCGTCGTGGCGCACGCCGCCGGTGATCGCCAGCCGCTCGACCGGTGTCAGGATCACCTCGCCCCACACGCTCGTCACGCCGCGGCTGAAACGATCGGTGCCGTTGGCATAGCGCGTATTCTCATGCTCGAGGCCGGCGACCAGCCGCACCTCGTCCAGCGCCTGGAAGTCGCCCTTGTAGGTGTAGCGCTCGCTGCGCCCGCGCCCGATGAACTGCGGCTCGCGCCCGGCATCGCGATCGTAATTGTCGCGATCGATGTCGGCAATCTGGAACGCCACCACGCTGCGGAAGCGCCCGTCGAGAAAGTCGGCGTTGAGCCCGGCATAGCCGTACAGCTCCTGCGCGGTCGAATATTCGCGCGTATCGGCGAAGGTGAAGGCGGGCGCCGGGAAGCCGTCGAGATCGGTGCGGCTGTCCGCCCAATATCCGCGCAGGTCGAGGCGGATGTTGGGCGCGAAGGCCACTTCCACCCGACCGCTGGCGCCGTACTGACGATAGCCGTCGCGCTCGGTGCCACGGTCATAAGCCGAGATCCCGTCGGTGCTGAGATAGCCGCCGCTCAGCGATCCCGAGACGATCCCGCTGCTGCCCGACACGCCGCCGCTCGCGAACAATGTGTCCATGTCGCCATATTCGACATTGCCGCGCGCCTGCAGCCCCTCGGTTGGGCGCTGCGTGATGACATTGACCACGCCGCCGATCGCCTGGCTGCCCCAGGGCACCGAGTTCGGCCCGCGCAGCACCTCGACGCGCTCGATCGTGGACGTCAGCAAATTGGCGAAATCGAACCCGCCGCCGGGCGAAGAAGGATCGTTGACGCGCACGCCATCGATCAGCGTCAGCGTCTGGTCGCCCTCAGCGCCACGGATGCGCACCGCGGTGTTGGTACCGAGGCCGCCGTTGCGCGTGACGGTGATGCCCGGCGTGGTCTGGAGCAGGTCGGTAAGCGCGACGGTCTGGCGCTGTTCGATGGTCTCGCGACCGATGATCGTCACCGCCTGGCCGGTGGTGTCGACGTTCTGCGGCACGCCGCTCGCCGTCACAACGATGTCGCTGTCGCGATCGAAATCCTGCGCCAGCGCAGGCGCGGTAACCAGGATGGTCGATGCCGCCAGCAGATGAATGATCTTCACGTGTTCTTGCCCCAAAAAAGGGCTGCGGCCGGCGCCAATGCGCCGTCCGTCAGCCGATCCCTCTTGTCGCTCGCTCGAGGGTTTCGGCCTCGTCCGCCCGGCACACCCCGTCCGCGCGATGGATCGACGTGCGACCGGCAGGTCTCCTGGCTCTCGGGTCAAACGTGCCGCCCGGCCTTCCCGGATCGCTCCAGTGGCATGGGTGGACGGCACTCGCCGATCACAGTTGCGGGGGCAGCGCGGGTGCGGGCCTTTCAGCCTTTCCCGACTTCCCTTTTCATCCCGTCTCCGGGAACCGTTCGCGGGCGGGCCCCTAGAGCCGCTCGCCCGGCTTCGTCAATGTTCCCCGTTCATCAATATTCGACGCCCTTTTGCGCGTTGAAGCCGGCATGGAAGGGGTGCTTCACCTCACCGAACTCGGTGACGAGATCGGCGATCTCCTTGAGCTCGGCCCGCGCCCCGCGCCCGGTGATGCAGATATGCTTGGTCAGCGGCCGCTCCTTGAGGAACGCCAGCGCCTCGTCGAACGGCAAGGTGTCGTCGGCCAGCACGATGTTGAGCTCGTCGAGGATCACGAAGTCGATTTCGGGGTCGAGGATCAGCTCCTTGGCCCGCTCCCACCCCCGCCGCGCCGCGGCGATATCGGCGGCGCGGTCCTGCGTATCCCAGGTGAAGCCCTCGCCCATGCTCTCGAAGCTGACGAGGTCGCTTGGGTGATCGGTGAAGAAGTTGCGCTCGCCCGTCTCCCAGGTGCCCTTCACGAACTGGAGGATCGCCACCCGCATCCCCCAGCCGATCGAGCGGATCGCCATGCCGAACGCCGCGGAGGACTTGCCCTTGCCGTTGCCGGTGTGGACGAGGAGCAGCCCGTGCTCGAGCGTGCGCCGCGCCTGCATCTTGTCGCGCGCCACCTTCATGCGGCGCATGCGCTCATTGTGGCGGGCGTGGTCGTCGGTGTCGTTGGTCATGCCCGCGCCTATCGTCGCGGCGACGCGGGCGCGCAACCGGGAGCGGTCAGTCCTTCGCCTTCGTATAAGGCACGAAGTCGCCCAGCACCACGAAGCCGCGCACGAAGCGCGAGTTGCGGTCGATCAGCCGCACCGAGTCGGTCCGGCACAGATTCGTGCCGATGTTGCGCGTCAGCAGCACGTCGTGGCGCCGCAGCGTGTCTGCGCCCGATCGCGGCTGGTTGACATAGGTGCGGCTGCCGACGCGATAAACGATCGCCTTGCCGGGTATGATGTAGCTCGACGTGATGCTGGTCTGGCTGAGGCATCGGACCGGCTTGCCCGGCACACGGCCGGCGATCAGCTTCTGGAATTCCGTCTCCCCCTTGTCGCGTGGTGCGGCGTGGAGCGGGGCGAGATTGAGGGGCGCGGCCAGCACGGCCGCCGCGGCAAGAGCGGGTGCGAACATCTTCATGGGACAGCGGATAGCGGGGCCGCGCTGAACCGGCGCTGACCGCGCGCGATTGCGACAATGGCAAAGACGATTAAACCGGCGCCCGTGCCGCTTGCCTCCTCCCCGCTACGCGCCGCGCTTGCCCTGTTGCTTGCCGGCCTGCTCCTCCTGCCCGGTGCCGCGACCCGGGCGGCAAGCAATGCCTTTGATCTTGCCGGGCCCGCGCTGCGCATCTCGGTGACTCACGACGGGCTCACCCTGCCCTTGTCGCAGGTGCCCAATCTCTCGGCGGGGGATCGCCTGCGCGTGGTGGCCGATCTCCCGGCCGATCAGGGCGCGCATTATCGCATGGTGCTCGCCTTTCTGCGTGGCGCCACCAATCCGCCGCCCAAGAACTGGCTGATCGAAACGCGCACCTGGAAGCCAAAGGAAGCGGCAATCGATGCGCGCGTGCCCGAAAATGCGCAGCAAGCGATCGTGTTTCTCGTCCCCGACACCGGCGGCGCGTTTGATGCGGTGGTAAAGGCGGTGCGCGATCAGCCCGGCGCCTTCGTGCGCGCATCGCAGGAACTCAACCAGGCGATGCTCGATCGCACGCGGCTGGAAACCTTCCTTGACGCGATCCGCCGCCATCCGCCGACCGATGCAGCCCGCCTCTCGCCCCGGCTCGCGGAAAGCCTGGCGATCAAGCTCGACGCCGGCTGCCTGCTGGGGCAGGCCGATCCGCGTGCCGCCTGCCTCACCCAAGATGGCGGCGCGACGGTGCTCGCGGACAGCCAGACCAGCTCGATCGCGCAAACGCTGGCCGGCGCCCCCGCCAACATCGCGCTTCAGCTCAGCGCCACCCCGCAGGGCGGCTTCGGCTATTACAGCGCCTATATCGGCGTGGTGCGCGATCTCGCGCAGATGCTGGGCGCGTTTCAGTCGGCGCAACTGCGCTTCATCCCGGCGCTCGGCGTGCCGCGCGAAGGGCGGATCGAGCTGCTGCTCAACACCGCGCCATCCTTCAGCCGGCCGCAATCGGTGCTGGTCGCCGCGCTGCCCAACGTCGCCCCGCCCACCCTGCCGGTGCTGACGCCCGCCGCGGGACCGCGGCTCTGCCTCGCCGCGCCAAAGCTGGTACTGCCGGTCAGCGGCGCGCCCCTGGTCTTTTCCACCGATTACCCGCGCGCAATGACGCTTCGCGTGCCGACCGCGACGGGCCGGATGCTCGACCTGCCCGTCACCCCCGATCCGGCGCAAGGCGGTTTTGTCGTCAGCAATGCAAATGTCCCGGCCGACGCACCCGGCGCCGAAGCCGAAGGACGCATCCAGGGCTTCTGGGGCTTTCAACCGTTCGACGGCCCCCGCTTCCGCTTCACCAACGCCGCCACTGGTTCATGGCGGCCGGACGGCACCACATTGGTTGTCGGCCGCGAAACGCCGCTGGTGCTGAGCGGCGGCGTACCGTCATGCGTTGCCGAGATCTGGCTGGAGCGCGATACCACCCGCCGCGCGGTCGACTGGTCGGCGGGCGCGGACGGCACGCTGTCGCTCAAGGTGCCGCTTGCCGACATTGCGCCCGGCAAGGTCGCGATCCTGATCCGCAGCCACGGCGTCGAACAGCCCCAGCGGCTGGAGATGCGCGCCTATGCCGAAGTGTCACGGCTTGCCGGCTTCACCGTCCACGTCGGCGACCGCAGCGCCGTGCTGACGGGCACCCGGCTCGATCAAGTAACGTCGGTCGCGCTCGGCGGCGTCACCTTCCGCCCCGAAACGCTCGGCCGTGATGGCGCGGTTGACCGCCTTGTCATGCGCGCAGACGGCGATCTCGTCGCGATCAGCCCCGGAACGCACCCCGCGCGCGCGCTGCTGAACGATGGCCGCGGCGTGAAGCTCGCCGCCACCGTCGCCCCGCCACGCCCGGATGTCTCGCTAGTCAGCCAGTCGCTCGCACGGCTTGGCCCCGCGCCCGCCGTGCCGCTCGCGATCGCGGCACAAGGCTTCCTGCCGCAAGACCATCGCCTCACCTTCTCGCTTCGCGCTGAAGGACCCACGCGCTTCACCCCCGGCGATCGCGTCGAGATCGAGGCTACGGCCACCCGCATCGTCGCGCGCCTGCCGGTGCAGTTGCAGGACGCACACATCGCCATCGCCAGCCTCGACCCGGTAGCGGCGCTGGGCGAGGCGGCACACGGCCCGCTGCGTTTCCGCCTCATACAAGGCGAGGCCGCGAGTGACTGGCAGCCGCTCACCACGCTGGTACGGGTGCCGCGGCTCACCGGCGTCACTTGTACGCAGGCCGCCTGCGTCATCGGCGGTACCGGCCTGTTCCTGGTGCGCAGCATCGCCGGGCGCGGCGACGTGCCGATCCCCGATGGCTTCACCGGCACCAGCATCACAGTGCCCCGCCCGGATGGTGAAACGCTGGCGCTCCACCTGCGCGATTCGCCCGGCGCGATTGCGGCCGTTACTCTGCCGGCGGACGCCCCCTCAATGTAACGTACCGGAATGCTCGGGCTCGGGCGCCACGCCCTTGCCGTCCAGCGTCACCAACGCGGCATTAAGGTGAAGGCTGGTGTCCGAAAGGCCCAGCCCCTCGGCCACGTCAAGCGCGGTTCGCACCGCATCGATAAGCTCTCTACTCACTTCCTTACGCATGCGCGCGCCATGCGCCGCATCGGTCTCGCCGAAAAGATCACAAGTTAATGAATGACGTTCTCCCACCGGGCGCATGAAGCGCGCCATTGCCCCGCATTGCACTCCTTTGAAGCCTCCCCCACATAGCCGGGTAACACACCAATCGGGGCAACAATGGCGGATCCATATTCGACGCTCGGGGTGGCGCGGGGCGCTTCCGAGGCCGACATCAAGAAAGCATATCGCAAGCTCGCCAAGGAGCTGCATCCGGATCGCAACACGGACAATCCCAAGGCGGCGGAGAAGTTCAGCCAGGTCACTTCCGCTTATGATCTGCTGAGCGACAAGGACAAGCGCGCGCGCTTCGACCGCGGCGAGATCGACGCCGAGGGCAACCCGGCGTCGCCATTCGGCGCGGGGTTTGGCGGCGGCGGCTTCAATGGTGGCCGGTCCGGCGGCGGCGGGTTTCGCAGCCAGGATTTCGGCGGCGCCGAGGGCGTTGACATGTCCGACATTTTCGAAGGGCTGTTCGGCGGCCGCGCCGCCGGTGGCCCCGCCGGCGGCTTTTCGAGCGGCTTCGGCCGCCGTCAGCAGCCCCCGCCCAAGGGCGCCAATGCCGCCTATCGGCTGCGCGTCCCCTTTATCGATGCCGCCGCGCTCGCGCCGCAGCGGATCACCCTGGCCGACGGCAAGACGATCGACCTCAAGCTTCCTCCCGGCGTCGAGACTGGTACGCAAATGCGCCTGACCGGCAAGGGCGAGCCAGGCCCTGGCGGTGCCGGCGACGCGATCGTCACGATCGATATTCAGCCGCACCGTCATTTCACCCGCGATGGCGATGACGTCCGCCTCAATCTGCCGATCACGCTGGCCGAGGCGGTAAAGGGCGGGCCGGTAAAGGTGCCAACCGTCGAAAAGCCGGTGATGCTCACCGTGCCGAAGGGCTCTACCTCGGGCCGTACCCTGCGTCTGAAGGGCAAGGGTTTTCACAGAAAGGATGGCACGCGCGGCGACCAGCTGGTCACGTTGATGATCGACGTGCCCGCCGAGGACGCCGCGCTCGCCGCCTTTGTGGAGGGCTGGTCCGCCACCGGGAACCCGCGCGCCGACATGGGCGTCTGATCTGGGATACCGAACAGGGGGACCAAAGCTTGAGCGACGAGGCCACCACGCTGACGCCCGAGGATCGCAAGCGTCACGGGCATGCGCGGGTGAAGCTGAACCGTCAGCTGGCGAAGGTGAAGCCGGGCAGCTACGCCTATGAGGTGCTGAAACGCGCCGGCACGGGCGTTTATACCGATGGCTTCATCCACGCCGGCAACCTCGCCTATCTCGCGCTGATGACGGTGTTTCCTTTTTTCATCGTCGCTGCCGCCGTGCTCGCGGTGTTCGGGCAAAATCACGAGACGCGGCAGGCGGTCGAATCCTTCCTTCACGTGCTGCCGCCGGATGTCAGCGACATCCTGCGCAAGCCGATCTCGGACGTGCTCGCCGCGCGCACCGGTTCCTTGCTGTGGCTGGGCGCACTCGTTGGGTTGTGGACGGTCGGCAGCTTCGTGGAAACGATCCGCGAGATCTTTCGCCGCGCTTATGGCACGCGCAGTTCGCAGACGCTGTGGCGTGCGCGGCTCGGGCTTAGCCTCGGCATCGTCGCCTCGGTGATCCTCGCGCTGATTTCCTTTCTGGTGCAGGGCATTCTCACGGCGGCGGAACAGTTCATCTACAATCTGCTGCCCTTTGCCCAGGATGTCGCGGGCTGGATCGGCCTCAGCCGCGCGATCCCCGGCCTGGTCATGTTCGGCGCGCTCTGGATGCTGTTCTACTTCGTGACCCCGTCCAAATACCGTTATTCCGGCAACCGCATCTGGCCCGGCGCACTGTTCACGGCCGCCTGGTGGATCGGCATGACGGCGGGGCTGCCGCTCGTCCTGTCCAATCTCGGCGGCTATGATCTCACCTATGGCAGCCTTGCCGGGGTGGTGGTGATGCTGCTGTTCTTCTATCTGATCGGTCTGGGCCTGGTCTTCGGCGCGCATCTCAACGCGGCACTGGCGGAACCCCCGGAGAACGGGCTAGAGAGGGCGCCCCCCGTTTCGGTAGCAAAGGCAGTGACGTGAATGCATTGATGGCAGGCAAGCGCGGGCTCATCATGGGCCTGGCTAATGATAAGTCGCTTGCCTGGGGCATCGCCAAGAAGCTGTCCGAGGCGGGTGCGGAACTCGCCTTCAGCTATCAGGGCGAGACGATGGAGAAGCGCGTCCGCCCGCTCGCCGAGCAGCTGGGCACCCCCCATCTGTTCGATTGCGACGTGGGCGACATGGCTGCGCTGGATGCGACCTTCGCCAAGCTGGCGGAAACCTGGCCGACGATCGACTTCGTCGTCCACGCCATCGGCTTTTCCGACAAGAACGAGCTGCGCGGACGCTTTGTCGACACCAGCCTCGACAATTTCCTGATGACCATGAACATCAGCGTCTATTCGTTCGTCGCCGTGGCGCAGCGCGCCGCCAAGATGATGAACCCGGGCGGCAGCCTGCTGACGCTGAGCTATTATGGCGCCGAGAAGGTCATCCCGCATTATAACGTGATGGGCGTGGCCAAGGCCGCGCTGGAAACCAGCGTGCAATATCTGGCGGTCGACCTTGGTCGGGATGACATCCGCGTCAACGCCATCTCCGCTGGTCCGATCAAGACGCTAGCAGCGAGCGGGATCGGTGACTTCCGCCTGATCCTGAAGTGGAACGAGCTCAATTCGCCGCTCAAGCGAAACGTGACGATCGAGGACGTGGGCGGCGCCGGTCTCTACCTGCTGAGTGACCTCGCCAGCGGCGTGACCGGCGAGATCCACCACGTCGACGCCGGCTACAACGTGATCGGCATGAAGGCCGAAGACGCCCCCGACATCGCCTTGGCCTGAACCTTGACCTCCTCTCCCCTCGGGGGAGAGGAAGGGGCTCGCCGTCGAAGACGGTGGGGAGGTGAGGGTCAGTAACCCAACATCTGTCCTACCGCGCCCCAATCTGCCACTAAGCCCGCATGAAGACCCGCCCCGCCCCACAAACCCGCGAGAGCCTCAACTTCCTCAACATTCGCGGTGGTGCAGCATGAGTTTCAACACTTTTGGGCGCGTCTTCCGCTTCACCACCTGGGGCGAGTCGCACGGGCCGGCGCTCGGCGCGGTGGTCGATGGCTGTCCCCCAGAAATCACGCTCACCGAGGCCGACATTCAGCCGTGGCTCGACAAGCGCCGCCCGGGCACCTCGCGCTTCACCACCCAGCGACGTGAGCCCGATGCGGTGCGCATCCTTTCGGGCACATTCGAGGGCCGCACCACCGGCACGCCGATCAGCCTCCAGATCGAGAACATCGACCAGCGATCGAAGGACTATTCGGAGGTCGCGCAGGCCTATCGCCCCGGCCATGCCGATTACGCTTACGACGCCAAATACGGCTTCCGCGACTATCGCGGCGGCGGCCGATCATCCGCCCGTGAAACCGCCGCGCGCGTCGCGGCCGGCGCGGTCGCGCGCGCGGTGATTCCCGGCGTCCGCATCCGTGCCTGGGTTGAGGCGATCGGCGGCGACTCGATCGATCCCGCGGCATTCGACGACGCGCAGATTGATGCCAACCCCTTCTTCTGCCCCGACGCTGCCGCCGCCGCGCGCTGGGAGGAAAAGGTCGATGCCGCACGTAAGGCCGGCTCGTCGCTGGGCGCAATCGTCTCGTGCGAGGCGACCGGTGTGCCCGCCGGCTGGGGCGCGCCGCTTTATGCCAAGCTCGACAGTGAATTGGCGGCGGCGATCATGTCGATCAATGCGGTAAAGGGCGTCGAGATCGGTGACGGCTTTGCCGCGGCGGCGCTGAGCGGCGAGGAGAATGCGGATCGCATGCGCCCCGGCGCAGATGGTCCGACGTTTCTCGCCAATCATGCCGGCGGAATCGCCGGCGGCATCGCTACCGGCCAGCCGATACGCGTGCGTGCCGCGTTCAAGCCGACGAGCTCGATCCTGACGCCTGTGGAAACGATCACCCGCACCGGCGACGCGGCGGAGATCGCCACGCGCGGTCGTCACGACCCATGCGTCGGCATTCGCGGTGTTCCGGTGGTAGAGGCGATGGTCGCGCTGGTGCTTGCGGACCAATTCTTGCTGCATCGCGCGCAATGCAGGTAAGTTTCTGGCCGCCCCGATTCCTGCCTGGTGCTGATCCGGAACATCGCTGCACGCCACGCGTCTGAAAGATACGTAGGATCGGGTTGACGCGAGTCCTCGCGTTGAACCGCTCGTCCGGTTGCTTTGATCGAGGATCCATCACATGCGTCTCGCCACCACGGTCAGTGTCGCGCTGATCGCTCTTTCCACTGCAGCGCTGGCGCAAGTCGCCGATCCCGCGTCGCCCCAGCTCGGCAACAATGTCGCCGAAGCGCCTGCCGCGAACGCGTCGGACGTGGTGGACCCCGCCCAGAACATGCTGAGCGACTCCGCCTCGCCCCCGCCGACCGAGCCCAAATAAGCGATTGCCCACGAACTCTTAACGAAGATCCGCTAAGCGCACGATGCGGCATTGTCGCCGTCGCTGTCGTAAGAAAGGCGTGCCCTGACCACCGCGCTGCACCCCAGCGAGCGTGCGGCCATGCGCCGGATGCGCGCCCCTGCACGGCGCCGGGCGTGGCGGCAGGCGGCAGTGATCGCGGGCGCGATAGTCGCGGTGATCGCCATGCTTGTCGCCGCTGCGCTGATCATGCTTGGTGCAACTCGGCCGGCGACCGGATCCGCAGCCGCATCACCATCTGTGTCACGGCAAGGGGCTCCGGCGCACGCCGTGGCATTCGCCTCACCGGGCAACGGCGTCACCGGCACCACCACGCTGCCGCCGGAGCCGCTCGACCTACCCCTGCTTTCCACCGCAGTCACCGGGATCACCCCCGCCGCGCCGTTCCGCCTTGCCGGTGCCAGTTCGCTTGACCGTGCCCGCGCGCTGGAATGCCTGTCCGCCGCGATCTATTATGAGGCAGCGTCGGAATCCGATGACGGCCAGCGCGCCGTCGCGCAGGTGGTGCTCAACCGCGTTCGTCATCCCGCGTTTCCGGCCTCGGTATGCGGTGTCGTGTACCAGGGCGCCGACAGGACAAGCGGCTGCCAGTTCAGCTTCGCTTGCGACGGGGCGATGGCGCGCATACCGGCGCGCGCAGGTTGGGCGCGCGCGGCGCGGATCGCTGCGGCTGCCCTCGCCGGACAGGTCTTTGCGCCGGTTGGCCTCGCCACGCATTACCACACCTATGCCGTGACCCCGGCGTGGAACCGAACGCTGGTGATGACGGACGCGATCGGCGCGCATTTCTTCCATCGCTGGAAAGGCTATTGGGGTACCGCCGCGGCATTCCGTCAGCGTTACGCCGGCCGCGAGCCGCTGCCCGGGCCGCCGCCGCGCGGGCCGACGCCGATCATCGCGCTCAATGGCCCCATGCCGGTGGTGTTGCCGATCACCCCGGCCACCCAGGTGCACCCGCCCTATCGGGAGAGCGGCGCTGCGCTGGAGCCGCCATCATCCGGCGACACGCTGCCCGAGTCACAAATTCTCGATCGTTGGAAGGACAGCGGCAAGCCATTGCGGTGACCGCCGCGCTTATTCCATGCCGGCCCGGATCGCGGCGGCAGCAACAAAGGGCGCGCCTGCAAGCAACAGCAAACTCACCGCCGCCAACAGCTTCAGTCCCTCACCGCCAGTGATTGATCCAGCGCCAAAGATCAGCAGCGGGATGGCCAGCGGCAGCAGCACCAGGCCCGCGATCGCCCCCGCCCCGCGCAACCCTGCGGTGAGCGCGCCCGTAGCGACTGCCAGTGCGGCGAGCCCGGGTGTGCCGATCGCCAGACCTGCCTCTACCGCGACGAGCGTCCGCGCATCCAAGCCCAGCAATCCGGCGGAAAGCAACGCCGCCGCCATCACCGGCGGCGCAAAGGCCAGCCAGTGCGCCACCATCTTGACCGCCGCGACTACTGCCAGCGACTGCCCGCGCACCGCCAATTGGTCGAATACGCCGGCCTCAAGATCCGGACCCACCAACCGCTCGACCGGCAGCAGTGCCGCCAGCAGTGCAGCCGCCCAGATCACCCCACCGCCGACCCGTGCCAGCAAAGCCGCATCCGGCCCGATCGCGAACGGAAACAGGATCGCGACGAGCAGGAAGAAGCCGATGGTGAGCGTTGCCCCGCCACCGGCATAGCCACGCCGCACGTCTCGCAGGATCAGCGCGATCACGCCGCCACCGGCTGGTGCGCGAACAGATCAAGCGTCAACGCCCCTGACACGTCGAGCGGCTGGTGCGTCGCCACCAGAACCACACCACCGGCCGCGCGATGCCGCGCGATCGCTTGTTCGAGCAGCGCGATTGATGCGACATCCAGGCCGGTCGCCGGCTCGTCGAGCAGCCACAGCCCGGCGCCACCCGCGATCACGCGCGCGAGCGCCGCGCGCCGCCGCTGACCGGTCGAGAGCAGCCGTACCGGCACGTCGCCAAGGGTGTCGAGCGCGACGGCTGCGAGCGCGTCAGCGACACGCGCGGGAGGATCCGGCAAGCCGTCGAGCCGCGCCCAGAACAACAGCGCACTCGCAAGCCGGCGATCCCCGTCAAGCGCACTTGCCTCGCCAAGCAACGCCACCCGGCCCGTCACCGAGATAGTGCCCGCAAACGACCGGGCAAATCCGGCCACCAGCCGCAACAGGCTCGATTTGCCGCAACCGTTGGGGCCGGAGATCAGGGCGGCACCGCCCGCGCCGAGCGAAAGCGATACACCCGCGAACAACAGCCGGCCACCACGCCGGCACGCAACATCGCTGAGCGCCAGCGACGCGATCAATCGGCCACCGCATCTTCAAGCGCGTGCATGTCGTCGTCGCTCAAGCCGAAATGATGCCCGATTTCATGGATCGTGACATGCGCCACCAGGTCGTCGAGCCGCACCCCCGTCTCGCACCATTCGGCGAGGATCGCCTGACGGTACAAGTGGATACGATCCGGCATCACGCCCGAATCGAACGCCGATTTCTCGCCGACCGGGCGGCCGTGGTACACGCCGGTCAGTTCCAGCGGATGTTCCAGCCCGACGCTCGCCAGCATTTCCTCATCCGCCTCTTCCTCGACGACCAGCACCACGTCGCCGAGATGCGCGCGGAACGCGGCCGGCAGGCGCTCGATCACGCCGCGCGCATGCCGCTCGATCGCCGCCAGCGAGGGCGGTTTGCCCGGGAGCTCTTGTCCGCTCATGCCAGTCGCCATAGGCGTTGCAGCGTACAGGCGACAAGCAGGTCGAGGGAGAGCGCTGGTGGTCGATCAACTGAACGAGACGGAGCGGGCCGATGCGCTCGATGCTCTGCCCGATTGGGATTATGACGAAGGGCGCGATGCGATCACCCGCTCGATCGTGTTCACTGACTTCGCCGAGGCGTTCGGCTTCATGACGCAGGTGGCGCTGATCGCGGAACGCGCTGATCACCATCCCGAGTGGACAAACGTATGGAACCGGGTGGAGATCACGCTGACCACGCACGACGCCGGCGGGCTCTCCCAGCGCGATCTCGACCTTGCCACCGCCATCGACTCCATTCTGGACGGCTGACCCCATGTTTCTGATTACGCTTGCACTTCAGGCCGCCACCCTTGGCGCCACCAATTATTCGGCGGAGGCGCCGATGAAGGCGCCGACGACGAAGCCGAGCTTTGCCGACGAATTCAATGGCAGGACGGTTAACACCTCGAAGTGGCGGTATGACACGTCCTTCAACGCCAAAGGCTGGTTCAACAACGAGCTGCAATATTACGCCAAGGACCGGCCGAAGAACGCGCGCATTGAGAACGGCCAGCTCGTCATCGAGGCGCATGCCGAAGTGGCGGACAAGGCGCGCTTTCCGGATACCGGCGGGCAGCGCTACACATCTGCCAAGCTGATCGCGAGGAACCGGCTGGGCTATGGTTTCTACGAGGTGCGGGCGAAAGTGCCGTGCGGTCGCGGCACCTGGCCGGCGATCTGGCTGCTGCCGATCGGCGACAAATGGCCCGATGGCGGCGAAATCGACGTCATGGAAATGGTCGGATGGGATGCCAACGTGATCCACGGCACGCTCCACACCGGCGCGTTCAACCATGCCAAGGGGACGCAGCGGGGCGCGCAGCGTACGGTGCCCGACGCCTGCACTGCTTTCCATCGCTACCAGCTGGATTGGCAGCCGGATGCGATCACGATCGGGATCGACGACCGCGCATTCATGCGGGTGAAGAACGATCAGCCGGGCGGCCATGCCGCTTGGCCTTTCACCAAGCCGTACGATCTGGTCCTGAACCTTGCCGTCGGCGGAGACTGGGGCGGCAAGATGGGCGTCGATGATGCGGCCTTCCCGCAGCGGATGACAGTGGATTACGTGCGCCACTGGGCCAGAAGGTAACGCCGCGCCGCCCGCTCAGTGCCGGCTGCGTACCGCCATCATCGCGGCGCCGCCGGCCAGGGTCAGCGCCGCCAGAACCAGCAGCACCGCGCTGAAATCCGCCGGGGTCGCCAAGGTCCAGGCGAGCAGCGGCCCAAGCAGCGCGGGCAGCGTGTTGGCCAGATTGAACAGGCCCAGATCGCGGCCGCGATGTGCCTGATCGGGCAACAACTGCATTGCAAAGGCGGAGTGAATCGCCTGAAACAGCGCCGACCCGACGGCATAAGCGACAAAGGCGATCGCCGCCCAGCGCCAATCGGGGGCGAGCGCCATGCCGACCAGCCCGGCCGACGCCAGCAGCGCGCCGCCCAGGAGTACCGGCTTACGGCGAGCGACCCGATCGGACAGCCGCCCTGCCGCCAGCGCGATCGGCAACGACAGGACATAAGCGATCGTTAGCAGGTGCCCGACCCGCGGTGCCAGTTCGGTCGGGCCGACCTGCGGCACGATGCCTTCGAAATAATATAGCAGGTACAGTGACAGTGCATTGCCGGCGGCCTGCACCAGCAGACGCCCGGCCCATGCGGCGATCAGATCGTGACGCGGCACGGCCGCCCCATCAGCGATCGGCGCGGCGACTGTTACGACACGTGCCCCCATCAGCATCAGCGGCACCATGCAGGCGCCCACCACCAGGGCCACGATTGCCAGACGTTCAGCCTCTCCAGCCCAACGCAGGCCCACCAGCACAGCGGACATGGCGGATGCCAGCGGCACGGCAGCGGCGAGCAATCCGCTCGCTACCCCCTTTTGCGCGTCAGGCACCTCATCCGCCATGATCGCCAGCAGCGGGGCGAGGAGCGCGTTAACCGCGAACTGGAACAATGCGACCGCCGCGACGATCGCCACCGGCGTTTGCGCCAGCACGATCGTGGCAAAGGAACAGCCGGTCAGTACCAGCCCGGCGCCCACCCATCGCCGCCGTCCGCCGCCGCGCGCCAGCGAACGATCGCTGAGCGAGCCGAACAGGATGTTTGACGCACTGGCCGCGATCGCGCCGGCGATCACCGTTGCGCTGAACAGGCCGATCCTCGTGGCGCCGGCGATCTGCTCGACCTTGAGCGGCAGCAGGAGCGACAGCAGCGGCTGGTAAGCGATTACCCCGCCCGCATTGGCCAGCGCAAAGGCCAGCAAATAGGCGGCGGATCGGTGTCGGCTGGGGATAAGGGTAGCGGCCATCGGACGATCCGCCTTGTGCCGCCGAGCAGGCGTCGGGGCAATCGCCGCCTTGCCGTTCGCGGATGAACCCCGATGCGGAGTCCGTAATTCGAACGGGTACGTCCGCCCGTGCAAAATGGCGGACAAATTCGCCCCGCAAATCGCAGTTAACGACGTTCCAGCACAAAGAAACCTTGCAGTGTGCGCCAGACGGGCCATGTAGCGACCAATCATGGCATTCGACACCCTTCCCGCGCCGCTCGCCGGCGCGCTCGCCGAGCGTGGCTATCAGGCCCCTACCCCCGTGCAGGCCGCTGTTATCGAACCCGACGCCGCGGGGCGCGACCTGATCGTGTCCGCGCGCACCGGTTCGGGCAAGACGGTCGCCTTCGGCATGGCGATGGCCGCCGAACTGCTCGGTGAGGACGATCGCATCATTCCGTCGCGCGAGCCGCATGCGCTGGTGATCGCGCCGACGCGCGAGCTGGCGCTTCAGGTCAGCCGCGAGTTGATCTGGCTTTATGGTCCAACGGGCGCGCGCATCGTCACCTGCGTCGGCGGCATGGACGCCTCCAAGGAGCGCCGCAACCTCAACCATGGCGCGCATATCGTCGTTGGTACGCCGGGGCGCCTGCGCGATCACCTGGAGCGCGGCGCGCTGGAGCTGTCCGCGCTCAAGGTCGCGGTGCTCGACGAAGCAGACGAGATGCTCGACATGGGTTTCCGCGAGGATCTGGAAGAGATCCTCGACGGCACGCCCGACGGCCGCCGCACCCTATTATTCTCGGCGACCATGCCCAAGCCGATCGTGGCCCTGGCCAAGCGCTATCAGAAGGACGCCCTTCGCATCTCCACGGTGGAGGAGGATCGCGGGCATAGCGACATCAGCTACCAGGCGGTCGCGGTCAGCCCGTCGGACATCGAACATGCCGTGATCAACCTGCTTCGCCTGCACGAAGCGGAGACGGCGATCCTGTTCTGCGCCACGCGCGACAATGTGCGCCATCTGCACGCCACGCTGGCGGAGCGCGGGTTCGCCGCGGTGGCGCTGTCGGGCGAGCATAGCCAGAACGAGCGCAATGCGGCGCTTCAGGCCCTTCGCGACCGCCGGGCACGCGTGTGCGTTGCCACCGACGTGGCGGCGCGCGGCATCGACTTGCCGAGCCTGAGCCTCGTGGTCCACGTCGAGCTGCCACGCGATGGCGAGACGTTGCAGCACCGCTCGGGACGCACGGGCCGCGCGGGCAAGAAGGGAACGGCCGTGCTGATCGTCCCCTATCAGCGCCGGCGCTGGGCCGAATCGATGCTGCGGAATGCTCGCATCCCGGTGGAATGGGTGCCGGTGCCGACGCCGGAGGACGTGCGCGCCAAGGATCGTGACCGATTGCTCGAACAACTGCTTGCGCCGGTCGAAGTGGATGACGAGGACCGGGACCTTGCCGCGCGAGTGATTGCGGAAAAGTCGCCGGAGGATATCGCGGCGGCTCTGGTCCGCGCGTTTCGAGCCGCGATGCCGCAGCCTGAGGAAATCGTTGCTGCGACTCCGGAGGCGCATCGGGCTGCGCAGCGCGAAAAGCACCGGCCGGGCTTTGACGATGTGGTGTGGTTCCGCATGAATCTGGGCCGCCGGCAGAACGCCGATCCGCGCTGGGTGCTGCCGCTGATCTGCCGGCGCGGCAACCTCACCAAGAACGACGTCGGCGCGATCCGCATCGGGCCGAACGAAACGGCCTTCCAGGTACCGCGCGCGCTTGCCAACAAGTTCATGAGCGCGGTGGCAAAGACCGCCACCGCCGACGACGATGTGATGATCGAGGTATCGGATAGCCCGCCTTCACAGGGTCGACCGGCTGGTGCCCGACCCGCTGGCGGGCCGGCGCGTGGCGGGCCGGCCCGCGGTGGCCCGCGACGCGGAAACCACGATCGGCGGTGAAGGCCGCACGCTCAGCTCGTCGCCCGAGCTCAACGCCTGGGCGACGAAGCATTGGGCAGACCGGAAGCTTCTAAGCGAAGCGACTTAATTCCGTTGCACCTGTAGTAGCGGCGCATTACCCCCCTTCTCAACGGCGACAGCGCCGAGGGGGAGGGCCAATGCGAACCATTCAATTGCAGAAGCCGGGCGGTCTCGATCGCCTGCAGGTAGCGGATACGGAGCGCACCGCGCCGCGAGCGGGCGAGATCGTGGTGCGCGTCGGCGCGAGTTCACTGAACTTCCACGATTATGCGGTGGTCACCGGTATGATCCCGACCCCGGACGGCCGCATTCCCATGTCCGACGGCGCGGGCGAGGTCGTCGAAGTCGGTGAGGGTGTCACCGAGTTTGCGGTGGGCGACAAGGTCGTTTCCACTTTCTTCCCGCACTGGATGGATGGCGAACCCGATCGCACCGTGATGGGCGACGTGCCGGGCGACGGCGCGGACGGCTTCGCCCGAGAATTCGTCACCGCACCGGTCACGTCCTTCACTCGAGCGCCCGCCGGCTATTCGGATGCCGAGGCTGCTACGCTGACCTGCGCCGGCCTGACCGCCTGGCGCGCACTGGTCGTCAACGGGCAGATCAAGACTGGTGATACGGTGCTGGTGCAGGGCACCGGCGGCGTGTCGATCTTTGCGCTGCAGTTCGCCAAGGCGGCCGGCGCAACGGTGATCGCGACATCCTCCTCCGATGAAAAGCTGGAGCGGTTACGCGAAATGGGCGCGGATCACCTTATCAACTACAAGAACGATGAAAAATGGGGTGAGACCGCGCGCAAGCTGACTGGCGGGCGCGGCGTCGATCATGTTGTCGAGATCGGCGGATCGGGCACTATGCCACAATCGATCGCAGCGGCACGTATTGGCGGACATATCGCGCTGATCGGCGTGCTCGCCGGCGTCGCGGGCAACGTGCCGACCGTGTTCGTGATGCAGGGCAATCAGCGGATCATCGGCCTGACGGTGGGCGCACGCCGGCACCAGCAGGACATGGTCCGGGCCATTGAGGCGAATAGCATCAAGCCGGTGATCGATCGTCACTTCCCACTGGAAGAAATCGCCGACGCCTTCCGGCATCAGGAATCGGGCAAGCACTTCGGGAAGATCTGCCTGGATATCTGACGCGCGGTCATTCCGGACTTCGTCTGGGGTGATCGCAAGCCGGGAATGCGGGCTATACCCACTCGTCGTGCCGGGCTCGTCCGGGCATCCACCCGTCCGCGAACCCCAAGGCATGGGACGCGCGGCACCCTGGATGCCCGGACGAGTCCGGCATGACGAGTCCGGGCTCATCGCCCGACATCAGCATAGGCGGCGCCCGGACCTCGGTCAGGCTCAGGCGCCCCATCATCAAGCTAACCCATTGCACCCACGGCCTATCGCGCCTTAGGTGCGGCAATCTTATTGTCGCATTCGGGGGCATCATGAAATTCGCAGTGGCTTCGCTGGTCTCTATCGCGGCGCTTGTTGCGCAAGGCGCGGGGGCACAGACTACGCCGGCCAAGCCCAAGTGGGACGTCAACGCCCCAACCGGCGCGACCATTCGCCAGGTGCCGATCCGCGTCAATGAAGGCAGTTGGATGGACGTGGATGTCAGCCCCGATGGGCGGACGATCGCCTTCACCCTCCTCGGTGATATCTACACCATGCCGATCACGGGAGGCACGCCGAGGCGCATCGCCGAAGGGCTGGCCTATGAAGTGCAGCCGCGCTTCTCGCCCGATGGGCGGCGCATCGCCTTCACATCCGATCGCGGCGGCGGCGACAACATCTGGGTGATGAATGTCGACGGCAGCGACAAGCGTCAGCTGACCAGGGAGGACTTCCGCCTGCTCAACCAGCCGAGCTGGAGCAGGGACGGTCGCTTCATCGTTGCCAAGAAGCATTTCACCACCGGGCGGTCGCTCGGCACCGGCGAAGTGTGGATGTACCACGTCTCCGGCGGCAGCGGCGTGCTGCTGGTGAAGCGCCCGAGCGAAGCGCACCAGAAGGAGCTGGGCGAGCCGATCTATGCCGCGGACGGCAAATCGGTGTTCTACACCCGCAATGTCACGCCGGGCCCGATCTTCGAATATGCGCAGGACTCGAATACCGGCCTGTTCGACATCGAACGCTACGATCTCGACACCGGCGAAGTCACCAAGGCTGTCACGGGCGCGGGTGGATCGGTGCGGCCGACGCCGTCGCCCGACGGCAAGAAGATCGCCTTTGTGCGGCGCGAGGCGACCCGGTCCAAGCTTTACGTCAAGGATCTCGCCTCGGGCGAGGAACGCAAGATTTACGACGATCTCGACCAGGATATGCAGGAGACCTGGGCGGTCACCGGCGTTTATCCCAATATGGCGTGGCTGCCCGATAACAGCGGGCTGGTGTTCTGGGCCAAGGGCAAGATCCGGCGGGTCAACGCGGACGGCTCCAATGCGCACGAGATCCCGTTTGCGATCGACGACACGCGTGGGCTGATCGACGCGCCCCACCCGGAAATCGCGGTGGCACCGGATCGGTTCGCCACGGCCATGCCCCGCTTCGCCAGCGTTTCGCCCGACGGGCGCCAGGTGGTGTTCGAAAGCCTGGGCAAATTGTGGATCAAGCCCGCTGCGGGTGGCACTGCACGACGGCTGACGCGTGATGCGCAGGCGTTCGAACTTTTCCCGAGTTGGTCGCGTGATGGCAAGCAGCTGGTGTTCGTCAGCTGGACCGACGAGGGCCTCGGCCGGCTGCGTGTGATCGGGGCGAGCGGCGGTACGGCGCGCGATGTGACCAGCCAGCCCGGCCATTACGCCCGCCCGCGCTTCTCGCCCGATGGCAAGACGATCGTGTTCGAGCGCACCGGTCACGGCGGGCTCACCAGCCCGAAATGGGCCGAGGACGTCGGCGTTTATCGCGTGGCGGCGACAGGTGGGGCGGTGACGCGGGTCGCACGCGGGCTTGCCGCGCCGCAGTTCGGGGCGAGCAACGAGCGGATCTTCATGCTGGAGGATGAGCGCAAGGACGGTAAGTCAGTGCGCCAACTCGTCAGCACCGATTTGTCGGGTAAGGACAAGCGGGTCCACGCAACCGACGAGCTGGCCACCGATTATGCCGTGTCGCCAAGTGGCGAATATGTCGCCTTCCGCCAGAACTATGCCGCCTATGTGGTGCCATTGATGCCCGGCGGGCAATCGGTTGCGCTGTCGCCCGATGCCAAGTCGCTGCCCGTAACGAAGGTGAGCGCCGGCGGTGCGGATTACATCAACTGGTCAAACGATGGCGCGCGGCTGCACTGGAGCCTAGGCCCGACGCTCTACACGGTGGAAACCGCCAACCTGTTCGGTTCGGCACCGCGCGCGGACGGGGCGCCCGGCTTTGTGCCCCCGACCTCCGGCGTCTCGCTGGCGATGGAACAGGCGGCGGCCAAGCCGACCGGCACCGTGGCGATCACCGGTGCGCGGCTGGTGACCATGGCGGCGCAGGACGGCGGAATCATTGACGATGGCGTGGTGGTGATCCGCGGTGACCGGATCGTCGCGGTCGGCCCACGTGCCTCCACCGCAATCCCGGCGGGGGCCATCACCGTGGATGCCGCCGGCAAGACGATTATCCCCGGGTTGGTCGATGCGCATGCGCACGGCCCGGCCGGCACGGATGAGCTGGTGCCGCAGCGCAATTGGTCGATGATGCAGAACCTCGCGCTCGGCACGACGACGATTCACGATCCGTCGAACCGCTCCAGCGAGATCTTCACCGCATCCGAATATCAGCGCGCGGGCCTCATCCTCAGCCCCCGCATCTTCTCCACCGGCGAGGTCGTCTACGGCGCCAAGGCGGCGGACGTTTATGCGCAGATCGACAGCCTGGACGACGCATTGTCGCACGTTCGTCGGCTGAAGGCGCAGGGCGGGCGCAGCGTCAAAAACTACAACCAGCCGCGCCGTGAGCAGCGCCAGCAACTGACCGAGGCGTCGCGGCGCGAGAACATGCAAGTGGTGGCAGAGGGCGGATCGCTCTACGGCCTGGACGTGACGCATATCGCGGACGGCAATTCCACGCTGGAGCACAACATCCCGCTCGAAACCTTCTACGAGGATATCCAGCAGTTCTTCGCCGCGTCGAAGACCAACTATACGCCAACCCTGGTCGTCACGTTTGGCGGGCTGGCAGGCGATCCTTATTGGCGCCAGCATACCGAAGTGTTCGCCAACCCGCTACTCCAGGCGCACACCCCGCCGCGCCAGCTGCGGGCGGACTCGGCGCGGCGGCTGATGGCGCCCGAGGGCGATTACATGGACGACGACAATGCACGCGAGGCGCACAAGCTCGCAAAGCGTGGCGTGCTGGTGTCGATCGGTGCGCATGGCCAGCAGGCCGGCATTGCTTCGCACTGGGAGCTGTGGTCGTTTGTGCGCGGCGGGATGACGCCGATCGAGGCGCTGCGCGCCGGCACGATCGTGCCCGCACAGTCGCTGGGCATGGCCAAGGACATTGGCTCGCTGGAGGTCGGCAAGCTTGCCGATCTGGTGGTGCTCGATGCGGACCCCACCGCCGATATCCGCAACAGCGACAAGGTCAGCCGTGTCATGCTCGGCGGGCGGCTGTATGATGCCAAGACGCTGAACGAGGTGGCTACCGGCGATGCCAAGCGCGGCCCGTATTTCTGGGAGACTGGTGCCGCCCAGTAAGCACCTTAGCCTTCCGAACACGAACACCCCTCCGTTCGTGTCGAGTGAAGTTGGGACCTGCCACAAACGCAACGCTTGGGGCTTGTCCTTCGACTTCTCTCAAAACGAACGGGGATGATCTGGAGATGAACTAATGGATCGCCGCACCTTTCTTGGCAGCACTGGCGCTGCCGCGCTGACCACCGCGCTGCCTGCCGTCGCCCAGACGGCGGCCGGCGCGAATGATGCCAAGCTGCGCACGCTGCTCGACCGCTTTTTCTACAGTCGCATCGGCGAGAATCCCGAAGGTGCAACTGCACTCGGCCTCGACAATGGCGAGCGGGCGGCGCTCAAATCCAAGCTCAACGACGGATCGGCGGCGGGCGTACAGGCCGACCTCGCGCGGTCGAAGCGCGAGTTGGCCGAGCTGCGCACGATCAGCCCCTCCTCGCTCTCACCGGCGGCGCGGCTCGATTATGAGGTAGTTTCGTACCAGCTTCAGCGCAGCATCGCCGGTGGCGAACAGTTCACTTACGGCGCCAGCATGGGCCGGTTCGCGCCCTATGTGCTGAGCCAGCTCACCGGCGCCTATCGTGAAGTGCCTGACTTCCTCGACGCGCAACACGGCATCAAGAATGCAGCGGATGCTGACGCTTATGTTGCGCGTGTCGCGGCGTTCGCCACCGCGATCGACCAGGATACCGAGCGTCAGCGCGCCGATGCCGCGCGCGGCGTGTTCGCGCCTGATTACATCCTTGATACCACGCTGAAGCTGATGGGCAGCCTGCGCGATCAGGATGCTGCCGCGACCGTGCCGGTGGCCGCGCTCGCCACCAAACTGAAGGCAGCCGGGCTGCCCGACGCGCGGGTGACTGAGGCGACAAAGATCATGGCCGAAAAGGTCTTTCCGGCACTCGATCGCCAGCGCGCGCTGGTAACCGAACTGCGCGGGCGCGCAACACATGATGCCGGCGTGTGGCGTCTGCCCGAAGGAGAAGCCTATTACGCCGCCGCGGTTGAGGCGGCGACCACCGTCGCCATGCCGGGCGAGGAAGTCCATCGTCTGGGCCTGGCGCAAGTCGCCGAGATCAACGACCGGATAGATGCGATCCTCAAGGCGCAAGGCATGACGCAGGGAACGATCGGCGAGCGGCTGGTCGCGCTCAACAAGCGCCCCGATCAGGTCTATCCCAACACGGATGCGGGCAAGGAACAGCTGATCGCCGCGCTCAACGCGCAGGTCATTGCCATGTCGAAGCGCCTGCCGGAGCAGTTCGCGACGCTTCCCAAGGCACCGGTCGAGGTGCGCCGCGTACCCAAGTCGATCGAGGCGGGTGCGCCTGGCGGCTATTACCAGAATGCCGCGCTCGATGGCTCGCGTCCGGGCATTTACTACATCAACCTGCGTGACAGCTTCGATCGACCCAAGTTCGGCCTTGCCACCCTGTCATACCATGAAGCGGTGCCCGGCCATCACTTGCAGGTGATGACCGCGCTGGAATCACAGGACATCCCGCTGATCCGTAGGCGCGGCGGGTTCAGCGGCTATACCGAGGGTTGGGCGCTCTATTCCGAACAGCTCGCCGACGAGATGGGGATGTACGAAGGCGATCCGCTTGGACAGGTCGGCTATCTCCAGTCGCTCTTGTTCCGCGCTACCCGCCTCGTTGTTGATTCGGGCATGCACCACAAGCGCTGGACCCGCGAACAGGCGACCGACTATTTCATGGCGACCACCGGCATCGCACGCGGGCGCAGCCAGAATGAGATCGATCGCTACACCGTCTGGCCGGGCCAAGCGTGCAGTTACAAGATCGGGCATACCGTCTGGGTCCGTCTGCGTGACGCGGTGAAGAAGAAGCAGGGGGCGGCGTTCGACCCGCGCAAGTTCCACGCCGTGCTGCTCGACGGCGCGATGCCGCTGACGGTGCTGGAGCGGCTGGTGACGGAGCGGATGCTAAAGGCGTAAGCTCCAGTTCCCTCCCGCTTGCGGGAGGGGCTAGGGGAGGGCCTGTTTCAAGCGACAGGGCGCCGCGCCCGCGGACGCGCCCTCCCCCAACCTCCCGCAAGCGGGTGGGGCGTTATTGAAGGAGAGGCAAATGCACTACGACGATGTCGTGAACGGCCGCCGCAGCATTCGCGGATTCAAGCCCGACCCGGTACCGCGCGCGCTGATCGAGGAGATCATCGCGCTGGCCAGCCGCGCGCCATCATCGCTCAACACCCAGCCCTGGAACTTCACCGTCGTCACTGGCGAACCGCTCGACCGAATCCGTCAGGGCAATACCGAGCGCATGCTCGCCGGCGTGCCGGAATCGCGCGAGTTCCGGCTTGGCGAGCAATATGGCGGCGCGCATCGCGAGCGGCAGATCGAGATCGCCAAGCAGCTCTTCGGCGCGATGGGGATCGCGCGGGAGGACAAAGAGAAGCGTCAGGATTGGGTGCTGCGCGGCTTCCGCCAGTTCGACGCGCCGGTGTCGATCGTCATCACTTATGATCGCGTGTTACTGGGCAGCGATATCGCGCCGTTCGATTGCGGCGCGGTGGTGAACGCCTTGGTCAATGCAGCCTGGTCGCGTGGGCTGGGCTGCGTCATCAACAGCCAGGGGATCATGCAATCGCCCGTGGTGCGCGAACACGCCGGCATCGCTGAGGATCAGGTGATCCAGACCTGCGTCGCCATGGGCTGGCCCGATGAAAGCTTCCCGGCGAACGCGGTGGTCTCACGCCGCAAACCGATCAGCGACGCGGCGCGCTTCGTCGGGTTCATCGACTGACGATGCCGAACCTGCCGGAACGCGGGGTTCGTGGAGTGCCGCACCCCGCGCGCCGACAGGCCCATCCGAACGGCGGAGGTCCGTTCCTCCCCGTTCAGCCCGGGAACCTCTTGTCCAGCCACCCCAGGATCGCGCGGTTCACGTCCTCCGGATATTCCTGCTGCGTCCAATGGCCGGACTTTTCCACCAGCACCCGCTCCAGATCGGGGACGTAGCGCTCCATTCCTTCCGTCATTGCCGGGCTCAGCACGACATCGTTTTCCGCCATCACCATTAGTGAAGGGACATCGACCTTCTCGACCAGATCGGCCGAGGCCTGCCAGTTGCGGGTGAAGTTGCGATACCAGTTGATCCCGCCGGTAAAGCCGGTCGCGGCGAACGTTTCCGAGAAGGCGGCGATTTCATCGTCGGAAAGGAACTGCTGCGGATCGTTTGCGGGATCGTAGAGCTTCAGCCCCTCGCCGAGCGCCAGCGTCCGCTGTTCCGCCGGAAGCTGCTCATATTCCTTCAGCGTCAGCTGCGGCTTGCGCATGAAGAAGCGCATCGAACGCTCCGGATCCGTCGCCAGGGCCGCATCCGCCTCGCCCGGCTTCTGGAACCAGACGATATACATGTCGTCGCCATAGACATGACGCATCGCCGCGATCGGATCCGTCTGGCCACGCGGCAGGAACGGCGTGTTGACCCCGATCACCCCGGCGCACCGCTCGGGATAGCGAAGCGCGAACTGCCACACGACCATCCCGCCCCAATCGTGCCCGCAGGGAATCGCCTTTTCGATGCCCAGCGCATCCATCAGCCCGGCAATATCGGCGGTGAGATGCTCGAGATCGTAATTCTCGATCCGCTCCGGCCGGGAGGTGAGACCATAGCCGCGCTGATCGGGCGCAATCGCCCAGCGCCCCGCCGCCTCGAACGCGTCGAGCTGGTGCCGCCACGAGAAGGCGAGTTCGGGAAACCCGTGGCAGAAGATGACGGGCACACCCTCACCCTTTGGCCCGACCTCATAATAGGCCATGCGGATGCCGTTGGTGTCGGCGAATTGCACCGGCGGCATCGCTTCAGCGAGTGCGCGCGGTGCCTCGATCACGTTGCTCATGCGTTCACTCCCGGGCGGACGACGATCTTGCACTGCTTTTCAGGGTCAGCGAGCGCCGCAAAGGCGTCCGCAACGCCCTCCAATCCGACCTCGTCGGTAATCGCGGGGAGGACGTCGATGCGCCCCTCAGCGATATTGCCCAGCGTCGCTGCGAACTCGCCGGCGGTGTAGCCGAGCACGAAGCGGAAATCGATTTGCTTGTTGATGCACAGGAACGGCTCGATCTTGTCCGTTTCCATGCACACGCCGACCACGATCACCTGCGTGCCGACGGGCACCGATTCGATGATGTTCTGGATCACTCCGGGCACGCCAACGCATTCGAAGACGATCGCGCGCTTGCCCGCCTGCCCCGTCATCATCGCCGCCATCCGCTCGGACGAGGTGCGCGGCACGCCCAATTCGCTCCACTTGGTATGCGGCGATTCCTTTGCGGGATCGACGACGATGTCGGCGCCCATCTTCTCCGCCACCGCGCGGCGCGCGGGCGAGAAATCCGCCGCGACGATCGGCCCCAGCCCGCGCGTTTTCAGCCCCGCGATCACCGCCAGCCCGACCGGGCCGCAGCCGATGACCAGGTTCACCGTGTCCGGCCCTGCTGCCGACATGGCCACGGCATGCTCGCCCACAGCGAACGGCTCGGTCATCGCTGCCTGCACGTCTGAAAGGCCGTTGGGTACTTCCAGCAGCAGCGCCTCGCTCAACACCATCTGCTCGCTGTACCCGCCGGGATAGGTGTTCGAATAACCGATCGCTTCATAGCCCTCCGGCTTCATCGCGATTGGCATCGACACTACGCGCGTTCCCGCCTTTAGCGTCTTGGTCGAATCAGGTCCGTGGTCGAGGATCTCGGCTGCGAATTCATGGCCGAAGATCATGTCCTTGGCAGGATCGGTGCGCGGCTTCTCGCCAGTGCGCGCACCAAGCTCGAGCATGTTCTCGAACGAATGAACGGCGTGCAGGTCCGAGCCGCAGATGCCGCAGGCGAGCGTCTTTACCAGTACCTCGCCCTTGCCCGGCACCGGATCTGCGACCTCGTCGCACACCAATTGCTTGTTGCGTCTCACCACAGCGCGCATCGGCGGCCCTCCCTCTCCTTTGCGTCCGGCGTAGGCCGCCGGATCATGCGGCGCATGGTGGCCTGCACGCGAGTTCGGCGCAACCCTGATAATCATAACATGTTCGTATTTGTTGCGATCGATCGGTTTCCGAACTATGAGAGCACCGTAGTGTTCGGGAGGGATCGATGGCTGCCAGTTCCATCACGGCCATGCCGCGGGAGGAGATCATCGTCGTCGGCGCCGGGATTGCCGGCCTGTGTACTGCGCTGCGACTCGGCGGTGGGACGCGCCGGATCACCGTGCTCGAGCGGGATGAGGCACCGCCCGAGGGCGGGCCGGATATCGCGTTCGACGAATGGCAGCGTCGCGGCGTCAGCCAGCTGCGCCAGAGCCACGCCTTCCTTGCGCGGCTGCGCAACATCATCCGCGACGAGCATCCCGACTTGCTCGCCGATCTCTACGCTGCCGGCTGCCGCGATATCACCTTTGCCGACATGCTGCCGCCCAAGCTGCGGCGGACCTATGTGCCGCTGGCCGATGACTCGGACCTGACGATCCTAACCAGCCGGCGCACGACGCTGGAGCTCGTCATCCGCCGCTATGTCCAGCGCATGTCGGGGGTGACGATCCGCAGCGGCGTGAAGGTGCGCAGCCTGTTGCAGCACAGCGCCCCCGATGGCACGATCGTCGTCACCGGCGTGGTCGCGGACACTGCCGACGGGCGAGAAGAAATAGCCGCCGATGTCGTGGTCGACGCCGGCGGCAAGGCGGCGAACCTCATCGAACAGCTCATCAAGAGCGGCGCGCCGATCAGCGAAGCCGCGGAAACGGCTGGCGTCCTCTACTTCACCCGCCACTACCGCCTGTGCGACGGCCAGGAAGAGCCACCGCGCAGCGACATTCCCGCCTCCGGTGACCTCGGCTACCTCAAGTTCGGCGTCTTTCCCGCCGACAACCGCCGTTTCTCCATCACCTTGTGTGTGCCGGAGATCGAGAACGGCCTGCGCAAGGCGGTGATGGACGGCGACATGTTCCAGCGCATCTGCATGGAGATGCCGGGGCTCGTGCCCTGGGTCGAACCGACCCGATCGGAGCCGGTCGGCAAGGTGATCGGCATGGGTGACCTGCACAGCCGCTGGCGCAGCCTCGTTCATCAGGGGAAACCGGCGGTGCTCAACTTTTTCGCGATCGGCGACGGGCTGGTCCGCACAAACCCGCTTTATGGCCGCGGCTGCTCGCTCGCCGCTGTCAGCGCCGGTGTGCTGCGCCGTGCGCTTGATGGCAGCTGCAACCCGCATCTGCGCGTGCTCACCTATGACGCTGGCATCCAGGCCGAGGTGAGGCCCTATTACGATCTGATGCTGAAGCAGGATCGCTCGGCAATCCGCCGCGCGCGCGCTGCGCTTACCCCAGCGCACCGCCCGCGACTGAAGGCACGTCTCGCGAAAAGCTTCGTCGACGACGGCATCACTGTCGCGGCGCGTTCCGACCTGCGGCTGATGCGCGCGATGATGCGCGGCTTCCACATGCTCGAACATCCCGAAGCCTGGCTCAAGAAGCCGCAGAACCTCAGCAAGGTGCTCGGCTATTGGGCGCGGGGGCGGCGTCTCAACGCCAATGCCTATGCGCCCCAGCCTGGACCCGGTCGGCCCGAACTGATGCAGCGACTCGGCCTTGACGCAGCGGCGGACATGCTGCGCGCGGCGTGACGCGCGCCTGCCGCCCTATTGCGACGGCGCGGTGACGCCGGGCGCGGGGTTCAGGGTGGTGCCGGCATCGGTCAGCCAGCGTTCAAGGGCGTTCAACGCGCGTGGCGTCAGGGTCAACGTATCGTCGAGATTGCCATCGCCATCTCCGATGATCAGCCCCTCGCGCGTCAGATATTCGATCCACCGCCGGCCGGTCTGGGCCTGCCCGCCCACTCCCTCCAGCGCCGTCCTGCCGGTCAGCCGCCGCCCGTGCGAATCGGCGATGAACAATAGGAGAAGCAGCTCATACGCCAATTCACCCCCAAACAATTCCGGTGGCAAATCGCGTCGCCGATCTTGGCGCACGACAAGGATCGCACGCGCCAGTTCGGCCAATGCGTCATCAGCCATTGGTACCCCCTCCCCGCAGCGTCAGACGGTAGAGGCGCTCGCGTGGCGAATTGATTGTTCGGCTTGGTCCAGCGCGTGGCAGATATGCACCGCCAACAAATTCTCGTCCAGCTGGTCGGCGGCGCCGAGCAACTGCTGGAGCAGATCCTGCATTTGGCGCAACGCGTCTATCCGTTGACCACCGGGTTCGAGACATAGGTCCATACCGCCTCTATGCGTCCGCCGCTGATCGTCATCTTACCCTAGTTAACGACGGAAGTATCCCCCATCCTCATCCTGCTAGACATTTAGTTTTCCGGCCGATCTCACCATATCTAAGTCATTGGTGAATTTAAACCCGCCTCATGGGACACAACAACTTGAACATGACTTGATGGGTCCGATGCGGGCGAATCGCGGCTGAACGGCTAGCCCGGACTTGGCCGGCCGTTCCATGTCGCGGACCTCGATTATCCCGCGGTGGCGCTGGCCGGCACCGGAGTCACCGCTGCGACCTGCGCATCGATAATCGCGAAAATCTGCCCTGCCGCCATCTCGTCGCGCGTCCGTTCGGGTTCCAACGTCGCCATGTGGTCCAGCGCGACCAGTTCGCGCGGAACATACCAGTGGAGGCGGTCGGAGTGATACGCCTCCCACACCGTTTCCGCTACCTCCCGAGGCGGAATCGCTCGGAACACACCTGCTTTCGGCGCCGCCGCCGCCGCGCCTTCGGGAAGGATTGGCGTGTCGATCAGCGCCGGGAGAACGTCGGCAACCCGGATGCCGAACGGCTTCAATTCGATAGCCAGCGCCTCGGTCAGCCCCTTCACGGCATGCTTGGTCGCCGAATAAACGGCGATCATCGGCATGCCATAAGTGGCTGAGGACGAGGAGGTGGTGAAGCACATCGACCCCGGCGTGGCCTTGAGCAGCGGGATGGCGAGGTGAATGCCGGTAAGCACGCCGATGAAATTGACGTTCACCACCGCCAGCACATCGGCCCACGGCTGATCCGCGAACGGCCCGCCCCTGCCGATACCGGCATTGTTGTACAGCACGTCCAGCGTGCCGCCGGTCGCCGCGGCGAACGTATCGAGCGCCGCCCGGTATGCCTCACGATCGGTGACGTCGAGCCGCTGTACCAGGCAATTCTCTGCCCCGAGCTCGGCAGCCAGCCGCGCCAGCCCCGCTTCGTTGACGTCCACCCCGCCAACGAACCAGCCCTGGCCCGCGAAGAGCCGAGCCGTCTCCAGCCCCATGCCGGACGCTGCGCCGGTGATGAAGATCGACTTGCGGCCGTTCGCCTGCGCGCCGCTCATTCTGCCGCCTCCGCCTTCTTGTCGAGGCCCATGGCGGCGAGGATTTCGGGCCGGATATTCTCCGTGCCCTTTTTCTCGATATGATCGGCCAGTCGTGCGCCGACCGCCGCCTGTGCCTCGCCGATGAAGCGCGGCCGGTTGGCGGCCGCCCACTCGATCGACGCCCGACGATTGATGTTCATGCCGTTCACCTCCGGCATGACGTAGCGCGCGATCAACTCGTAGGATTTCTTCTTGTTGTCCCATTCGGCCCAATTGGTGTCGAGCAGCAGGAAAGCCCCGAACCCGCCCGATTGCTCGCGCAGCCGCTCGATCTGCTTCACTGCATCTTCGGGCGTGCCGACCACCGCCATCCCCGAGTCAACGATCGCATCCACCGGATCGGAGCCGTCGGTGGGTGCCAGCGGCAGCGCCGCGACCTCCCGGAAATAATACAGCCATTTGTCGAGCCCGGCACGCACCTGTGCGCGCGCCTCCTCCCTGGTCGCTGCGATGTGCATCGGGCCGACCAGCCGCCATTGATCCCGATCAACGCTGGTGCCGCTGTCGCGCGCTTGGCTCTCGGCGATCGCCCAGTTTGAAGTCAGCGCGTTGAACCCGCCAGTCTGCGTGGCGCCGATCGACAGCAATCCAAGGCCATGCCGCCCCGCCGCGGTCGCGCCGGACGGCGACACCTGGCTCGCGACACTGATTTCCACCGAAGGGCGGCTGTACGGCAGCATCTGCAACCGTGCCTCGTTGAGCTCGAACCAGTCAGTCTTCTTGGTCACTTGCTCGCCGCGCAGCAGCGGCACCAGCACGTCAAGCGCCTCGTCCATCCGGTCGCGCTGCCTGGAAACAGGAATGCCCATCATGAATGCATCGGAGGGCAAGGCACCCGGCCCGACGCCGAACATCACCCGCCCACGGGTGATGTGATCGAGCTGATTGATGCGATCGGCCAGCATCAGCGGATGGTGATAGGGCAGCGACGACACGCCCGTGCCCAGCCGAATGTTGCGCGTCCGCTCGGCGACGGTGGCGATGAACAGCTCGGGGCTGGCGATCAACTCATAACCGGCGGAATGATGCTCACCGAGCCATGCCTCGTCATAGCCTAGCTTGTCCATGTGCACGACCAGGTCGAGATCCCGCTCCAGTGCCAGCGTGGGGTTTTCATCAAGCGGGTGAAAAGGCGCAATGAACGCCCCGAAGCGGATTTTCTCGCCGGCCATGTCTCTCTCCTCTCGATCCTGTTTTGCCGCGATGCTAAGCCCGACAGGCGACAGTGACCAGATGCATTCTGCAACGCGTTATGGTTATTTCTGCTGCCTTGGCGTTGCGGCACGCAGCGCGGCCGCCTAGGAACCGGACATGCAGAGTAACATGGTATGAGCCGGCGCGAGGAGGCGAAGGCCGAACGACGCCGCCGGATCATCGCCGCAGCGCGTGATCTGATCAAGGAAACTGGCGATACCGGCCTATCCATGCGCGCCATCGCCGCGCGGGCCGGCGTTTCGCTGACCACCCCGTATAATCTGTTCGGCTCCAAGCGGGCGATCGTTATCGCCCTGCTGGAAGACGTGCGCGAGTTCCACGAACGCTTCTCGCAGTTGCACCGCGTGGGCGCGGTGGACCGCATCTTTCAGGCGGTGTCGATCACCTTGGCCTATCTCGCCGACGATCCCGATTTTTACCGCACCTTATGGACGGAGGCACTGCGGTTCGACAGCAAGGAACTGCGCGGCGAATTACAGTCTCCGCAGCGCTACGGCTTCTGGTGGGCGTTGCTCAACGAGGCGCGCAGCGAAGGCGCGCTGCTGCCAGACATCGACCTCGACCCGCTGCTCCGCGCGCTTGATGCGGTTTATGTCTCGGCGATGCTGGGCTGGGTGCTCGGGGCAATGGAGGTGCAGGAGATCGAGCCGCATGTCGGCTATGGCTATGCGCTCACCCTACGCGGTGCCGCGAGCCCCGGCTTCGCCGAAAAGCTGGAGCGGCGGGTGCTCGGGTATCAGAAGGACTTGCAGCGCCTGCGCGCCAAGGCCGCGGCGGCCTGACGGCAAGCGTCACCCAGCGAAAGCCGGGATTGCGAGCCGCAGGGCGACGCTTCAAGCGCGAGAGGCACCGGCTTTTGCTCGGGTGATGCAAGGGCCGGTTACCCCTGAACCGCCGCCAACGCCTGCTCGAAGTCCGCGATCAGATCGTCGGCATCCTCCACTCCGATCGAGATGCGCACCAGATTATCGGTGATCGCCAATGCTTGTTTGCGGGCATCGGGCACTGACAGATGCGTCATCCCGGCGGGATGGCTCGCCAGCGTTTCCGTCCCACCCAGGCTCACCGCGAGCTTGGCGATCTTCAGCGCATCGAGGAACGCGAACGCCTCCGCCTCGCCACCTTTCAAATACAGCGAGAAAGTCGATCCGGCGCCGGTGCAATGCCGGCGATAAATGTCTGCCTGCCGCTGATTTTCGCCGCGCTCCAGAAAGCCGAGATACCCGACCTTCTCCACCTTGGGATGTGCCGCCAGGAACTCGCATACCTTGGCGGCATTCTCGCCCGCCCGACTCATGCGCAGTTCCAGCGTTTCCAGCGAGCGCAGCAGCATCCACGCGGTGTTCGGGTCGCAAATCGTGCCGATCGTGTTGCGCATCGACCGAATGGTGTTGATATGCTCCTTCGATCCCAGCACGCCGCCGGCCACCAGATCGGAATGCCCGCCGGCATATTTGGTCAGCGAATAAACGACGATGTCCGCGCCTTGACGCAGCGGCTTGGCCCACAGCGGCCCCAGGAACGTGTTGTCGATCGCGATCGGTGGCTTGTTGTCGCCGGTAAAGATCGCATCGCGGCTCGCCGCAACTGCCTCCACATCGACCAGCGCGTTGGTGGGGTTTGCGGGACTCTCCAGATAGATCAGCGCGACATTGCCCGACGCCGCCTTGCCCAGCACCGCATCGATCTCCTCACGCGTCGCGCCGGCCGGAAAGTCGAGCCAATGCACCCCGAACCGCCCGAGGATCCGCGCGATCAGCGTCTCGGTGGCGGCATAGAGCGGCCCGGAATGGACGATCGTGTCGCCCGGCTTCACCATCGACAGGAACAGGGTGGCAATCGCCGACATGCCGCTTGAGAAAGCAAGCGCGTCCTCGGCATCCTCCCACACCGACAGGCGGTCCTCCAGGATTTCCTGATTAGGCCCGTTGAAGCGCGAATAGACGAGCCCCTCCGCCCCGCCGGGCCGCTTGCCGGTGACCCCCTCGAAATGACGCTTGCCCGCCGCGGCGTTGGGGAACACGAAAGTGGAGGTGAGAAAGATCGGTGGCTTCAGCGATCCTTCGGACAGCGCAGGATCGAAGCCGTGCCCCATCATCAGCGTCGACGGCTTCAGCTTGCGCCCGCCGATCTCGTCCACCGCCGGCTTTGGCGAAACGCGCGGCGCCACGCCGGTGAGGTCGGCTTCCGTTTCTTTGGTCATGCTGCTGCTCCGCTCGGAAGGATCATCAGATACCGCCAACGCACCGCCAGGTCACGCGGTGCCCTGCACGGCTCCAACGGCATTCCTCCCCCGCCAGGCGGAGGTGGCAACGCGACAGCGCTGACGGAGGGGGAGGATGCGGCACAATCGAGAGGACATAGCCGTCCTCCTCCTCCGTCACCTGCGTGACACCTCCCCCTGGCGGGGAAGGATTGAAGGTCACCCCGCCGTGTACGGCGTAAACGGCCCGATCGCGCAGGTCCCGGTCTGAAAGCGCGCCACTCGGTCCACCGTGGTGGCGATATCGCCCCGGCACAGCCGGGGCCCGAACTGCCGCGTCACCAACGCATCACCGCGCGCGACATTCTCGCACCCGCCCGCCGTCTCGCTGACGTAGATCCGCTTGCGGCTCTCGCGATAGATCAGCTTATTGCCGATCGCGCGCAGCGAGACGTTGCGGAAGCGCGTGTCGATGCAATCGACCTGCGGCTGCGGCGTCAGCCGCGACAGCTCCTTTTCCAGCTGGATCCGCTGCCGCTCGTAGGGGCCGGGCCGGCGATCATCGGCCGCGCTCGCTGCGGATACGGCCGCCGCGCCGGCCATTGCCGCGAGTGCAAAGGAAATCAGGGCCTTGGCCATCGTCATCTCTCCTGTCCGCCGCCCCAACCACAACCGCTCAGCCGCGGAAATTATCCTTCGCCGCGCGCCGCTCGCCCAGTTGCTCGGCACTGACGGCGCGCAGGAAGGGATTGGTCGCCAGCTCCTCGCCGATCGTGGTCGGGATCGTCGCCTCGCCCGCCGCGCGCATCGAGTCGACTCGCGCCATGCGCTCCTTGATCGCCTGATTGTCGGGCTCGGCGACCAGCGCGTAGCGGCCGTTCGACTGAGTATATTCGTGCCCGCAGTAAACGCGCGTCTCGGGCGGCAGCTGCGCATAACGCTGCATGTTGCCAAACATGTCGGCGGGCGTGCCCTCGAACAGCCGGCCGCAGCCCATCGCAAACAGCGTATCGCCGGTGAAGATCGCCACATCCTCGGCGAAATGGAACGCGATATGCCCCTGCGTATGCCCCGGCACCGTCATCACCGCCGCCGGATGCGCGCCGAGCGACACGCTGTCGCCCTCGCCCAGGCCCTGATCGAGATGCCCGATCTTGCCGCGCTCTGCCTCCGGCCCGATCACCCGTGCGCCGGTCGCCGCGACGATCGCGGCATTGCCGCCGACATGATCGGGGTGCCAGTGGGTGTTCCAAACCTGCGTGATCCGCCACCCGCGCGCCTCGGCGGCATCCAGCACCGGCTGCGCCTCACCGGGATCAATCACCATCGTCTCGCCGCTGTCGGGATCATGGACCAGCCAGCTGTAATTGTCGCTAAGCACGGGCACGCGCAGGATCTCAAGTGGCGATGGCATCATAGCCCCTTTCGTTGAATTCGATCAGACAGAAGCCGTGGCCGAACGGATCGGCAAAGGTCGCGATCCGCCCATAAGGCGCCGCGCGAATGCCGGTCTCGTCCATCGCGCCCGCCACAATGGCGGTGTGACAGGAGGCGTCCAGATCATCCACGGCGATGTCGAGGTGCACGGGCGTCCGTTGCCGGCGATAGTCGCGCCGGCTCGGCGAGCTAGCGCTTGCGACGCTGCCGTCGGCCGTCTCCAGCAGGTACAGTGGCGCCTCCAACCCAAGCAGTTCGACATATCGTGCGCCCAGCCGCCGCCCGACACGAAGGCCGAAGGGGCGGCAGTAGAAAGCCTCCGCCCGCGCGAGATCGGGAACGTCGAGGTTCACGATCAATCGCGCGGGCGCCGGCATCACCAGGTCCCGGTGTTCGGCATCGAGGCCCAGGGCTCCTGCGGCTCCTTCGGCCCGTTCAGCTGAAGCAGCTCGATCGAGATGCCGTCGGGCGTCTTCACAAACGCCATGTAACCGTCCCTCGGGGGGCGATGAACGGTATAACCGGCGTCGAGCACCGCCTGGCACGTCGCGTAAATGTCGTCGCAATCGTAAGCGAGATGCCCGAAATTGCGCCCGCCGGTATATTCCTCCGGCGCGCTCCCGTCCTCAGCCGGCCAATTGTAGGTCAGCTCCACCTCGGCATGCGCGCGTTCGCCTTCCCCGCGCATGTCGTCGGGCGTGGCAAGGAAGATCAGCGTGAAGCGCCCCGCCTCACTGTCGTGACGGCGCACTTCCTTGAGGCCAAGCACCTCGAAGAAGGCGATCGTCTTTTCCGGGTCGGCGACCCGGATCATGGTGTGGAGATAACGCATCAATCCTCCGAATTACTGCTGCGTGGTGGTGGCCGCGAACTGGGTCAACGCACGAGCAGCCGATTGGCCCGCCGGCCGATCGGGCGCAAGCCGCGTTGCTTCGGTCCAGGCGGCCTTAGCGCCTGCCTCGTCGCCGCTCGCCGCGGCGATATTGCCAGCCTCGAGCTGCACCTGTGCGTCGTCGGGCGAGCGGCGCAGCGCCTGCGCGATATCGGCACGCGCGCGGCCCATGTCGCCCGTGCGCCGCGCCAGCGTCGCCGACAGCAGCCAGGCGAGCGGATCATCCGCCGCGTCCTTCAGCGCGAGATCGAGATCCGCCCGCGCCGCCCTCATGTCGTCCAGCGCCACCAGCGCCCGTGCGCGATCCAGCGCCGCCTCTCCACGCTCCAGCCCGGTCAGCGTTCCCGCCGCCAGCGCGGCATTCAGCGCCGCGCGCGCCTTTTCCGCATTCTGCCCCGCCAGCCACGCGTTCCCGGCCAGCGCCCAGTAGCGCGCCGCCGCGCCGTCACGCGCGAGCTCGGACACACGCGCCGCCTCCTCGAACGCCGGCGCCGCCTCCGCGAACCGATCCTGGCCCGCGAGCGCCAGTCCCATGCATGCGCGCCCGCTGGCGCTGCGATCCGCCGCTGCGCGGCGCTCGGCGGCAACGGGGTCGCTGGCGGCAAGCCCGGCGCAGCTCTCGGTCGTCGGCAGCGCAGCCACTTGCGCGGCGAGAAGAAGGATCAGGATCACGGCAGCACATCCTCGACCATGCGGATCAGCAACGCGATATCGGCATCACGCGACAGGCGATGGTCGCCGCCTTTCACCAGTGTCACCTGCACGTCCTCTGAACGGATCAGCTCGGCGAGCCGCAGCGATTGCGCCCACGGCACGTCGCGGTCCTGCTGCCCGTGGATCAGCCGCGCCGGGACATCGAGCGCGATCGGCCCATGCAGCAATCGGCTCGCCTCGCCCGCCTGCCAGAAGCGGCGGGTATAGACGGTCGGCTGCGGGCCATATGGGTTCGGCCGCTCCAGACGCCCATGCTGGAGGATGTAGAGCTTCTCCTCCTGGCTGAACCCCCAGTCGGTAAAATCCGGCGCCGCGGCGATCCCCACCATGCCAACGACGCGATCCGGCCGGGCCAGCGCCGCGAGCAGCATGATCCACCCGCCCATCGACGATCCCACCAGCACCACGGGCCCGGTCACGGCATGATCGATCATGGCGAGCGCATCCTCGCGCCAGTCGGTCAGCGACTGTTCCTCGAACGCACCCTCGCTCGCCCCGCATCCGGCATAATCGAAGCGCAGGAACGCGCGCCCGTTCGCCTTGGCCCAAGCCTCAAGCGCCAGCGCCTTGGTGCCTGTCATGTCGGAAGCATAGCCGGGCAGGAACACGATCGTCGGGCCAGCGCCCTCGGTGTGGTGATAGGCGAGGCGAGGGCGCTGGAGAGAGGTCATGCCGCGCGATGTAGGCGGAGTTGCGATGCCATGCACCCCCTTCGCTTTTACGTCATGCCGGCATCCAGCCTTCCGCGCGTCCAACAATCGTTGTCGCACGCGGCCCTACCCTCCCCTTCACCCCGGACTTGATCCGGGGGCCTGCTTTCTTTCGCAAGCCTGCCGAGAGGCAGCGGGACCGCGGGTCAAACCCGGAGTGACGGACCGGGGGGCTGCACCCTCAAATCACATACTCAACCGTCTTCACCTGCGTCTCTGCTGCCGCCTTCGCGCTACGCTTCGCAACCATCTCGGCATGGAGCGCCGCGATCGTCCGGCTCCCCGTCGTCTTGCACGCGAAGGGCAGCACGCCGTGGATCAGCGCGCCGACGCCGCCCACCACCATCCGCACGCCGAAGCGCGACGCCACCCCGAAGTGTTCGGCATAGCTCTCGCCCACCGAGGCGGGATGATCGAGAAACAGGCGGCGCAGCATCAGCAAGCTCCCATCAAGACGAGGCGACATTATCACGCGCACCAAGCTGCGCCACCATGTCGGCGGCGAGCAGCGGCAGGGTATCGTCGCGCGCGCCCATGATCACGATGCGGTCGCCCGGCTTCGCGCTGGCGACCAGATGGGCGGCCGCCGCGGCGCGTTCGGGGATGTGTCGCGCGGTGCCGCCAGCGATCGCCACGTCGGCGACGATGTCCGCGCTGGTCACCTCGCGCGTCACCGTCCCGCCCTGATAGACCGGATCGGGGAGGACGAGCAGATCGTCGGGCGCGAGGCCCTGGACGAAGGTCTCGACCAGTTCGCGGCGCATCGTCTTCAACGGGCCGTAGCCGTGCGGCTGGAACAGCACGAGCAGGCGCCCGGGGAAGGCGTGCAGCGTCGCGAGAGTGGCGGCGATCTTGTCGGGGTTGTGGCCGAAATCGTCGATCACCGCGACATGGTTCGCCGTGCCGACGAGGTCGAAGCGGCGCTTGAGGCCGGTGTAGGCGCCGATCGCCTGCACCGCCGTGTCGAACGGCACGCCGGCCGCCAGCGCCGCGCCGATCGCCGCCAAGGCGTTGGCGACGTTGTGGCGGCCGGGGACCTGCACGCGGACGCGGGCGTCGCGCAGTGTGAAGGAGACGGCGAACGGCTCCTCCGAGATTTCGGTCGCGAGCAGATCGGCCGCGCCGCCCAGGCCAAAGGTCGTCACCCGATCGCGCGGCAGTTGCATCGCCAGGGCAGCGGCATCGGGGTTGTCGGCGTTGACGATCGCGTGGGCGGCCTTGCCGATGAAGTCGGCGAACAGCACGTTCAGCTCCTCCAGCGACTTGTGATCGAGGCTGACGTTGTTGAGCACCGCGATGCGCGGCTGGTAGAGCGCGATCGAGCCGTCGCTTTCGTCCACCTCGCTGACGTACGGATCGCCCTCGCCCACCAAGGCGCTGGCGAAGGGGCGGTCGGGGGCGGCGAAATCCTTCATCACCGCGCCGTTCATCACCGTGGGATCGCGCCCGGCATCGTGGAGGATGCGGGCGATCATGCCGGTGACAGTGGACTTGCCGCTCGTGCCCGCCACGCCGATCGGCAGGCGGCTGGCGTTGAACAACGCGGCGTTCAGTTCGGCGCGGCTCATGCGTGGACAACCGAGCCGATCGGCGGCGACGATGTCGGCGACGGTCGCCTCGACGGCGGCGGAGGCGACGACGGTCTGGTCGGGCGAGACGATGCCGCTGCCGTCCTGCGGGAAGAGCTGGACGCCCTTTGCCGCCAGATCGGCGAACTTGGCCGGCACGCGGCCTTGATCGAGCCCGCGGTCGGAGCCGGCGACGATCGCGCCGCGCGCGGCGAGGATCATCGCCAGCGGCATCATCCCCGATCCCCCGACGCCGACGAAGAAGAAGCGCTGCCCTGCGATGTTGCCGTCCTGCATGGCCGCGCGCTATCGCCGCGGGCGGGTTCGGGCAAGGCGAAGGCGGCAGGGCGACATGAAGATCGGGATCGTGGCGCCGGCCAATACGGCGAACCCGGAGATGGTCGCCCCGCTCACCGCTTATGCCGCATTGGCCTATCCGGAGGTGGAGCTCGTCTTCCATCCGCAATGCTGGGAAAGCGATGGCCATTTCGCGGGGCCGGATGCGCGACGGATGGCGGCGTTTTTGGAGTTCGCCAACGATCCCGAATTCGACGCGATCTGGTTCGCGCGGGGTGGCTATGGCTCGAACCGAATCCTGGCGCGGGCCATGCCGCAGCTGAACGAGGCGGCGCGCGCCAAGAAATACGTCGGCTATTCGGACATGGGATTCATGCTCGGCGCGCTTTACGCGCGGCGGATCGGGCGGGTGGCGCATGGACCGATGCCGACGGATATCCTGCGCAGCTCGGGCGGGGGCGATGCGACGGTGGCGCGCTCGCTCGGCTGGATCGCACGCGGCGAGCGGCAGGGGCTGGAGCCGGGACTTGGGCAGCGGCCGGCGGCGGCGTTCAACCTCGCCATATTGGGATCGCTGATCGGCACGCCGTGGCTGCCCGACCTGACCGACCACGAGCTGCTGATCGAGGAAGTGTCCGAGCCGATGTACAATATCGACCGGCTGCTGTTCACCATGGCCAGTGCCACGCAACTGCGCGGGATCGCCGGCGTGCGGCTGGGCGCGGTGACGGGGGTGAAGGAGAATACGCCGCGCTGGGGCGAGACGCTGCCCGTGATGATCCAGCGCTGGTGCGGCGACATGGGCGTGCCATACCTCGGCCCGGCGGAGATCGGGCATACGCAGACCAACCGGGTGGTGCCGTTCGGGGTGGCGTGAACTCATCCCGTCCCGATCTGTCGGAGCGGACCCCCGATCCGTTCGTGCTGAGCTTGTCGAAGCACGTGCCCCAAGCGCCTCCGCATCGGGCACGCCCTTCGACAAGCTCAGGGCGAACGATCGTCAGGCGGCAATCGCCTCCGCCAGCCACTCCGGCACCAGCGCATCCCCCAGCGATTCGACACGGCGATGCTCCACCATCAGCCCCAGCTCGGGATACACCGCCCGCGTCCGATCACCCGCCTCACCCAGCGGCGCCGCCACCAGTCGGCGGTTCACCTTGGAGCGGTAGTTCATCCGCGCCGTATTCTCCTGCCCGACGTAGCAGCCCTTAGCGAAGCTGACGCCATTCAGCTCGCGCGCATTGCACTCCAGCCACAGCGTCTCGCCGCTCCCGAGCTCGGCCACACCCTCCGTCACGCCGAGCGACAGCCGATGCGCTACCCATCCCTCCGCCGGCGCACCCGGCGCGGCGAGCCAGCGGCGGCCGAGCACCGCCAGCCGCGGGTCGGGCACGCCCGCCTCGCCCTCGCGCAACCAATGCACCGCCAGTGCCTCGTCGCGCGCGATCGTGATCGCGCGGCGCAGGCGATAGAGCGTCAGCCGCTTGGCGAGCGCCTCCGCCTGTTCCGCCTCGCAATCGAGCAGCAGGTCGTCGCCGTCCGCCCAGATGATGAAGTCGAACAGCGCCTTGCCCTGCGGCGACAGCAGCGCGGCCCAGACCGGCAGCGGGCCGGTGACATCGTTGGTGACGAGCCCCTGGAGAAAGCCGCGCACATCCTCCCCGGATAGGCGGACAAGGGCGCGGTCTGCGAGGGTGGTGGCGTCGGTCATGCCGACAAGCTAGGGCGTCAGCGCCTCATTCCAAGCTCCCGGACCTCCGCGATGACCGACCGCCTCACCATCCGCCGCCCCGACGACTGGCACGTCCACCTGCGCGACGGCGCGATGCTGGAGCTGGTGGCGCAGCATACCGCGCGCCAGTTCGCGCGCGCGATCATCATGCCGAATTTGACGCCGCCGGTCACCGATGCGGCGGCGGCGCGCGCCTATCGCGATCGCATCCTGGCGGCTTTGCCGGCGGACGCGGGCTTCACGCCGCTGATGACCTGCTATCTCACCGACGGCGCGGATGCCGAGGCGATCGCCGCGGCGCATGCGGAGGGCGTGTTCACCGCGTGCAAGCTGTATCCCGCCCATGCCACCACCAATTCCGCGCATGGCGTGACCGACATCTTCGCGCTGGCGCCGGTGCTGGAGCGGATGCAGGCGATCGGCATGCCCTTGCTAATCCACGGCGAGGTGACCGACAAGGATATCGACATCTTCGATCGCGAGGCGGTGTTCATCGAACGCACGCTGGCGAAGCTGGTGCGCGATTTCCCGGCGCTGAAGATCGTACTTGAGCATATCACCACCGCCGAGGCCGCGCAGTACGTGGCCGAGGCGCCCGCCAATGTCGCGGCCACCATCACGCCGCAGCACCTTATCATCAACCGCAACGCGATCTTCGACGGCGGCATCCGCCCGCATGCCTATTGCCTGCCGGTCGCCAAGCGCGAGGGGCACCGGCTGGCGGTGCGCAAGGCGGCTGTGTCGGGTTCGGCCAAATTCTTCCTCGGCACCGACAGCGCGCCGCATGTGGTGGAGGCCAAGGAATCGTCGTGCGGCTGCGCCGGCATCTTCAACGCGCCGTTCGCGCTGGAAAGCTATCTCAAGGTGTTCGACGAGGAAGGCGCGCTGGACCGGTTCGAGGCGTTCACCAGCGAGAATGGCGCGCGCTTCTACGGCCTGCCGCTCAATGAAGGCACGGTGACGCTGGAGCGGGTGGCGCATCGCGTGCCGGACCGGGTCGGCGACGACACGCTGTCCGTGGTGCCGTTCCATGCCGGTGAGACGCTCGGCTGGCGGATGGTGGCGTAAACCGCGCGTCCACGTCCGACGTCATCCCGGACTTGATCCGAAATCCCACTGCCCTCCACGGCCGAGAAGAGGCGGGACCCCGGATCAAGTCCGGGGTGACGGGAAGAGGCTAGCGCAGCCGATTCACGAACCCGATCACATGCTCGTACGCCGCGCGATCCTCCGCCGCGAAGCGCGCACTCAGCGCCGCCGCATCACCCTGCACGGTGCGCGATCGGAACAGCGCCACCTGGAACGCCTTGCGCTCCGCCACGCACGCCTGGTCGGTCTGGAGCGCGATGGTCGCCGGCGTGCCGGTACTCGCCATCGCCACCTGCGCATAATCCTCAAGGCAGGCGTACCAGGCGCCGCGCTCGGCGCTCGCCGGATCGGCGGCGGCCAGCAGGAGCGCCAACATCATAGCGGAGCCTGGGTCAGGCCTTTTCCAGCGTGCATTGCAGCGGATGCTGGTTGGCACGGGCGAAATCCATCACCTGCCCGACCTTGGTCTCCGCCACTTCATAGCTGAACACGCCGCACACGCCGACGCCCTTCTGGTGGACGTGGAGCATCACGCGCGTCGCCTCCTCCGCGGTCATGCGGAAGAAGCGCTGGAGGCACAGCACGACGAATTCCATCGGCGTGTAATCGTCGTTGAGCATCAGCACGCGGTATGGCGTCGGCTCCTTGACCTTGGCCCGAGTGCGCGTGGCGATGCCGACGCCCGTGCCGTTCCCCTCGCCGCCGCCGTCTTCGCGCCGCTCTGCCATGTGGATCTGAATGCTGGTCATCGTCACCGCCGAAATATGGCAAGCCGTGCTGGGAGGGCAAGGCCTGCCTGCTCCCGCGCGTGGCTCACGCGAACGCCGGCGCCTGGCGCAGCTGCTGATAGGCGGCGATCACCTTTTGCAGCATGCCTTCGTGGCTGCGGTCGCCGCCGTTGCGATCGGGGTGATATCTGCGCACCAGCTCGCTGTACCTTTTGCGCAGCGCCATGCGATCCGCGTCCGGGGCGAGGCCTAGCACCTTGAGGCTCGCGCGGTCCTGCCCTGACAAGGGCTTGCCGTCGCGGCGCTCGGGCGCGACCTCACGGCGATAGCGCGCACCGATCGCGTCGAGCGGATCGGCGAAGTCGGCCCAGCGCGGCCCGTGGTCGCCGCCGCCGGCGCGCGCAAAGGCGCGCGTCTCGCGCTCCCAGCCCGCCATCGGCCGCTGCGCGTGATGGATCTCCTCCGCGCTCATGCCGTCGAAGTAATTGTAGCTAGAATTGAACGCACGGACGTGATCGAGGCAGAACCAGCGAAACGCCGGCGGCCCGTCACGCCCCGGCCCTTCCAGCGGCGGCGCGCGAAACTCGCCCGCCGCATCGCACCCGGGTGCCTCGCACGGCCGGTCGCCCTCGATCCTCCCATGAAAACGCGCGTTCGGCCGGTCCTTCGCCAAAATCGAAACATCCCTGACAAAACCGACTATATAGGCGGCATGACCGCACCTTCCACCGGCCCGATTCAGCTTGCCATTGCCACCCGTCTGACCGACGCGCTCGATCCGACGCACCTCGAAGTGATCAACGAGAGCGCGCAGCACCGCGGCCATGCCGGCGATGACGGATCGGGCGAATCGCACTTCCGCGTGGTGGTGGAGAGCGCTTCATTCGCGGGGCTGAACCGGGTGGCGCGGCAGCGCCTCGTCAACACGGCGCTGGCCGAGCTGCTGCGCGACCATGTCCACGCGCTGGCCATGAAGACGATCGCGCCGGGCGAGCCGCGGTGAGGGCGGCGCGCCCGGCCGCGCGCATCCTGCTGGTCGATCGCGAGCATCGCGTGCTGCTGTTCCGCTTCGTCACCGGGGACGAGCGCGCGCCTTTCTGGTGCACGCCGGGCGGTGCGCTGGATCCGGGCGAAAGTTACGAAGCCGCGGCGCGGCGCGAACTATACGAAGAAACCGGCATTCATGCCGATCCCGGCCCGCAAGTGGCGCAACGCACCGTCGATTTCCTCACGGTCGAACGCGTCGAGGTGACCGCCGACGAACGCTGGTTCCGCGTCGATGTGGATGCGTGCGATCTGGACACGACTGGCCACACCGAGCTTGAGCGGCGGGTGATGACTGAGTGGCGCTGGTTCGCCCGCGAGGAGATCGCCAACTGGCCCGAAGCCATCTATCCCGACGATCTGATTGCCATGCTGGAAGCGACCGATGACGCGTGACGAATTGTTCGAACTGACGCTGCTGCCCGCCACCCACGATATCGGCGGGTTCAAGGTCCATCGTACGCTGCCGCACCGCGAGCGGACGATGGTAGGGCCGTTCCTGTTCTTCGACCAGATGGGGCCGGCGGCACTGCCACCGGGCCAGGGCGTCGACGTGCGGCCGCACCCGCATATCAACCTGTCGACCGTAACCTATCTGTTCGACGGCGCGCTGGGGCATCGCGATTCGCTGGGCACCGACATCGTGATCCGGCCGGGCGCGGTGAATTTGATGACGGCGGGCACCGGCATCGTCCATTCGGAGCGCTCGCCCGCGGACGAACGGCCGGGCGGGCCGGCGCTGGCGGGTATCCAGACGTGGCTGGCGCTGCCCGACGGGCGCGAGGAGATCGACCCGGCGTTCGAACATGTCGCGGCGGATCGGCTGCCGGTGATCGAGGGGGCGGGCGTCACCGCCCGGATCATCATGGGCGACCTGTGGGGCAAGAGCGCGCCGACGACGACCTATGCCGGCACGATCTATGCCGATATCGTGCTCGCGGCGGGCGCCAGCGTCCCGATCGACGCCGACGCGGACGAGCGCGCCGTCTATCTGGTCGAAGGCGACGCGACGCTGGAAGGCGTGCCGCTGGAGCCGCAGCGGCTCTATGTGCTGCGGCCGGGGATTGCGGCGACGCTGCGCTCGACCAGCGGCGCGCGGGCGATGCTGGCAGGCGGCGAGGCGTTCAAGACACCGCGCCACGTTTGGTGGAATTTCGTCAGCTCCTCGCGCGAGCGGATCCAGGAAGCCAAGCGCGCGTGGATGGCGCGCGAGTTCCCGGTGGTGCCGGGGGACGAAGTGGAGTGGATTCCGATTCCCGGCCAGCCCAAGACCGTCAGCTATCCGTAAGAACCAAAGCCCCTCCCCTGATGGGGAGGGGTGAAGAAGGTTCACTCCTTCTCGTACGCGCCACGCCGCATGACATAGTCGCGCGTTTCGTAGGGCGGCGACAGGCCCTCGATCCAGGCGCCATGCGCGTGGGTGAGCGCGACCAACTCCATCGGGCGATCGCCCGGCCAGCCGCGCACGCGCACTTCGTGCCGGTGGAGATCGCGATTGGGCTCCATCATCACCCAACCCAGCCGGCGCTCCGGTGTCGCCCGCGCACCAGCGGCGTCCATGACACTCCGAATACGCTCGCGGGTTTCCACCGGCAGGTACTGCCAGACCACCGAGTGCATCAGCACGCGCGTCGTCCCCGCTGCTTGCGGTTCGGCGAGGCGCGCCTCGACCCAATCGGCCGCGTCGCCCTTGTCCAGCGCCACGCCCTGCTCCCGGATCATCGCGATGCCGCGCTCGATCCGCTCCAGCCGCTCGGCGGCATCGACCCAGACGTACGCCGCGAGCCGCTCCGCCTCAGCGGGATCGCGAACGTCAACCGGCGCGACGTCGACGCCGCGGACCGATCGAATCGCGATCGGCAGGTCAGGCGGCACCGGCCCGCGCCATTCGGGCGCAATCGTCACCGGCGCATCGGCCGGCCCCTTGTGCACGCCGCCGAGATCAAAGGCATAGCGATCGATCAGGAGGTTGAGCCCCGCGCTGGAACCGATCTCCAGCACCTCCACACCCGGGCCGTACCGTTCGGCGAGGTGGAGCAGCCCGGTCATCAACCCGGCCGATCGCCCCGCCTCATTGGTCTGCGGTGGGCCATCGAGCCAGGGCAACAGCGCCGCGTCGTAATCGCGCATCGTGGCCCGCAACGCGGCGATCACCGCCGCCGGATCGGCTACCGCGCCAGTGAACACACCGTCGAGGCCTGCATCGCCGCCCCGTCGGTGAAGCCCGTGCAGCCCGCCGACCAGCCGCAGCACCAACGCGTCCGCCACCGGCTCGCCCGGCCAGTCCAGCACGCGCCGCCCCGTCTCGCTCGTCCGGTCAAGCGCATCGGCCAGCGCGGTGCAGATGCTCGCGGTGATCGGCGCATCCATGGCGCGGCAATAGCCCGCCTGGGTATGGAACGACTCGCGATTCTCGGCTTCGCTTCCCATGCGCCGCTTGTTGCGCCGATGCGGCGGGCTGGTAAAGCCGCGCGCATGGCCGAACCGCTCGTCATTGCCGTGCCCAAGGGGCGTATCCTTGCCGAGGTGCAGCCGTTGCTCGCCGCCGCCGGAGTGGTGCCCGAAGCGGCGTTCTTCGACGAGGACAGCCGCGCGCTGCGCTTCGCCACCGAGGATCCCGGCATCGCGCTGATCCGCGTGCGCGCGTTCGATGTCGCGACCTTCGTGGCGCATGGCGCCGCGCAGCTCGGCATCGTCGGGTCGGACGTGCTTGGCGAGTTCGCCTACCCCGAGCTCTACGCGCCGGTGGACCTGAAGATCGGCTATTGCCGCCTGTCGGTGGCCGAGCCGAAGAAACTTGCCGAAACCGACGACCCGCGCGGCTGGAGCCATGTGCGAGTCGCGACCAAATATCCCCATCTCACCGCCGAGCATTTCGCGCGCCGCGGCGTGCAGGCGGAGTGCATCAAGCTCAATGGCGCGATGGAACTGGCGCCGATGCTGGGGCTGGCACCGCGCATTGTCGATCTCGTGTCGTCTGGGCGGACGCTGAAGGAGAACGGGCTGGTCGAGGTGGAGACGATCGTGGAGGTATCCTCGCGGCTGATCGTCAACCGCGCGGCGATGAAGATGCGCGCCGGGCGGGTGGTGCCGCTGGTCGAGGCTTTCCGCCGTGCGGTGAACGAGAAGGCGGCGGCATGATCCGGCTGTCCACGACGGACGCATCGTTCGCGCAGGACTTCGCGGCGCTGGTCGATGCGCGGCGCGAATCGGATGCGGACGTGACGCGCGATGTGTCCACGATCCTGCGCAGCGTGCGCGAGGAGGGCGATGCGGCGCTCAAGGCGTTCACGCTGAGGCTCGACGGGCATGATCTGGACGAAAGCGGCTGGCAGGTCCCCCTCGCCGATTGCGCCGCGGCGTTCGACGCGCTCGATCCGGATTTGCGCGAGGCGCTGGAACTCGCCGCCAGCCGCATTCGGGCGTATCACGAGAAGCAACGCCCGGCGGACACCGCGTTCACCGACGATGCCGGCGTGCGGCTCGGTGCGCGGTGGCGGGCCGTGGATGCAGCGGGCGTGTACGTCCCCGGCGGGCGTGCCGCGTATCCGTCCACGCTGCTGATGAACGCGATTCCCGCCAAGGTCGCGGGAGTCGAGCGGCTGGTGGTGGTGACGCCCACGCCCAAGGGCACGATCAATCCTCTGGTCCTTGCCGCCGCGCATCTCGCGGGGGCGGACGAAGTGTGGCGCGTTGGTGGCGCGCAGGCGGTGGCCGCGCTCGCCTGGGGCACCGATCGCATCGCCCGCGTCGACGTCGTAACGGGGCCCGGCAACGCCTGGGTCGCGGAGGCCAAGCGGCAGGTCTATGGCGTAGTCGGCATCGACATGGTCGCCGGCCCCAGCGAGATCGTCGTCGTCGCCGATGGCCAGAACGATCCCGACTGGATCGCCGCCGACCTGCTGAGCCAGGCCGAGCATGACGTGACGACCCAGTCGATCCTGTTCACTGACTCGCCCGAGTTCGCCGATGCCGTTGTCGATGCTGTCGAACGGCAGCTGATCGACCTGCCCACCGGCGAGACGGCACGGATCGCGTGGGAGAAAAGCGGCGCGATCGTACTGGTCCGCGATCTCGCCGAAGCGATGCCGCTGGTCGATCGCCTCGCGCCCGAGCATGTCGAGATTGCGGTGGACGATCCTCAACCTCTGTTCGACCTGTTGCGCCACGCCGGCTCCGCGTTCCTGGGCCGGCATACCCCCGAGGCGATCGGTGATTATGTCGCCGGCCCCAACCACGTCCTCCCCACCGGCCGCCGTGCGCGATTCGCCAGCGGACTGGGCGTGACCGACTTCATGAAGCGGACGAGCTTCCTGCAGCTCGACGCCGAGTCGCTGGCGAAGCTCGGCCCGGCAACGGTGGCGCTGGCGGAGGCGGAAGGGCTGCCGGCCCATGCGCAATCGGTGGCGCTGCGGCTGCGCTGAACGTTCCGTTGTCCGAAGCCAAGTCGAGGGACCAGTAACCAGCGGGGCGCATGCCGCTGTGCCTCAACGGTGCTTGGCCCGAACGAAGCCACGATCAGCCAAGGGACCGAAATTCTCGACATTCCGCCCCACACGCGCGTAAGGGCCGCCGCCATGTCCCGTACCGCTGCCCGTACCAAGGCCCGCGCCGCTGCGCGTCTAGCCGCCACCCAGGCCCTCTACCAGCACGAGATGGAGGGCACCGCCATTCCGGCGCTGCTGCACGAATTCCACCACCACCGGATCGGCGCGACGATCGAAGAGGCGGAATATGCCGAGGCGGACGTCGCCTTCTTCGACGATCTGGTCAGCGGCGCGCATGCCCGCGGCGGCGAGATCGACCAGTTGATCGCGGGCAAGCTGGCGAGCGGCTGGAGTCTCGAACGACTCGACAAGCCGATGAAGGCCATCCTGCGCGCTGGCACCTATGAGCTATTGTCGCGAGTCGACGTGCCCAAAGGGGCGGTGATCAGCGAATATGTCGATGTCGCGCATGCCTTTTACGAGCGGCGCGAGGCGGGCTTCGTCAACGGCCTGCTCGACGCGATCGCGCGCGAGGTGCGCGGCTGACATGGGTGAGGTGATCAACCTGCGCCGCGCCCGCAAGGCGAAGGCGCGGGTTGAGGCCGAGCACAAGGCGGCGGCGAATCGCGTCGCGTTCGGCCGGACCAGGGCGGAGCGCGAGGCTGCTGCGGCAGAGACGGAGCGGCGCGACAAGGCGCTGGATGGGGCGAAGCGGGAGGAATGAGCCGCGCCACGTTCGTCGTTCCCGCGCAGGCGGAGATTCATAGACGCTGAGCGTGCGGCTCCATCGATGGACCTGCGCGTATGGATCCGCGCCACAGCGGGGGTGGCGTGGTGAAATCACCCTCGCGGCACCGCCTCCACCGGAACGATCGTCATCGCGCCGGATCCGCCCGCATCGACAGCGATCGCCAGCGCCCAGCCGGCGAGGATCAGCGTCACCACCCAGGTCACCAGCGCACCGCCGGCGCGCAGCGGATTGGGCGCCCGCCGCATCATGCCAAGCGGGTGGGCGATTCGCGCCAGCACGAACAGCGCGCCGATCACCCACAAGGCAACCAGCGGCCCGCGCGCCAGCTCGATCAGCGCCATCAGGATCAGCACGATCGGCGCATATTCGGTGAAGTTGGCGTGACTGCGCATGCCCGAGAGCATGACGGCATCCCCGCCGTCGCCCATCGGCACCTTGCCGCGCACCCGCCCGCGCACGACGCGCGCGGCGAGCCAGATGTTGACCGCTCCGCAGGCCGCGGCGATGGCGAGCGTCACCGGCAGGATCATGGCACCCCTTCCACCTTTTCCGTCACCCAGATCGTGCCAGCATGCCGCGCCGCTTGCAACGCGCGCACGATCCGCTATAGGCGCAGGCTTCGCGATGCGCCCGGCTGCCCGGCGCGGCCGGTGTATAAGCCGGTCCGTGCCGATCGTCGTCGGGCCAATCGCATTTGTTTCGACCAATATAAGATCAAGGTGCCGCGATGGCCGTCCCCAAGCGAAAGACTTCCCCCTCCCGCCGTGGCATGCGCCGCGCGCACGACGCTTTGTCGGTCGAGGCGTTCCAGGAATGCCCGAACTGCGGCGAGCTGCGTCGCCCGCACAATCTGTGCACGGCATGCGGCCATTATAACGGCCGCGAAGTCGTCTCGGTCGAGGGCTGACATCGGCGATCGCGTGGCACAAAGTGTGTCACGCGCGTTTCGGTTGCGCTGATTAGGTTACGGAGTTCGTCCCGCCATGGCCGACAAGTCCTGGATCGCCGTCGATGCGATGGGCGGCGACGAAGGGCTGGCGGTGATGCTGGCGGGCGTTGCGCGGGCGCGACACCGGTTCGAGGGGATGAAGTTCCTGCTCGTCGGTGAGGAATCCGCGATTCGCGACGGGCTGACCAAGCACCCGAACCTCGGCGAGCATGCCGAGATCGTCCACGCGCCTGATGTTATCTCGGGCGACGAAAAGGCGGGCGCTGCACTGCGGCGCGCCAAGACCACCTCGATGGGCGTTGCGATCGACTGCGTGAAGCAGGGCCGCGCCGGCGCCGCCGTGTCGTCCGGCAATACCGGCGCGCTGATGGCAATGGCCAAGCTCGCGCTGCGTACCATGCCCGGCATTGATCGCCCTGCGCTCGCCGCGCTGCTGCCGACGCTGGGCGAGAATGACGTGGTGGTGCTCGATCTAGGCGCGAACACCGAGGTCGAGGCCAAAAATCTCGTTCAGTTCGCCGTTATGGGAGCAGCTTACGCTCGCGTCACGATGGATCTGGAGAGCCCTCGAGTCGCGCTGCTGAACATCGGCAGTGAGGATCAAAAGGGTACCGAGGAAATCCGCGACGCGGCCGCCGCACTGCGCAGCGCCAATCACTTGCCGATGACCTTCGCCGGTTTTGTCGAAGGCGATCGTCTGTCGCGCGGTGAGCATGACGTGATCGTTTGCGACGGCTTCTCCGGCAACATAGCGTTGAAAACCGCCGAAGGAACCGCGCGATTTGTCGGCGATCTGCTGAAGCGTGCCTTCACCAGTTCGGTTCGCTCCAAGATCGGCTTCCTGATCTCGCGTCCCGCGACGCAGCTTTTGCGCGATCACCTCGATCCCAACAACCACAATGGCGCCGTCTTCCTCGGCCTCAACGGGCTGGTGCTGAAAAGCCATGGCAGCGCGAACGAGATCGGCGTGGCCAATGCGATCGGGGTCGCGGCGAAGATGGTCCAGGCCGATCTCGCGCGGCGGATCGCCGACGACCTGCGGCATTTCGAGCAGGAGAAGGCGGCATGATTCGCAGCGTCATCACCGGCACCGGATCGGCGCTGCCCGCGCGGCGCGTGTCGAACGCCGACCTTGCCGAGGTGGTCGATACGACCGACGAGTGGATTGTCGAGCGTACCGGCATCCGTTTCCGGCACATCGCCGGTTCGGACGAGACCACCGCCACCCTCGCCCGCGATGCGGCGAGCGCGGCGATCGCCGCCGCCGGCGTGACGGCGCAGGACATCGACCTGATCGTTCTCGCTACTGCGACCCCCGACCAGACGTTTCCGTCCAGCGCCACCAAAGTGCAGGCGATGCTGGGCATCGACGATTGCGTCGCCTTCGACGTTGCCGCGGTCTGCTCCGGCTTCCTCTATGCGGTGCAGGTGGCGGACAGCATGATCCGGGCCGGCGCGCACCGCCGGGCGCTGGTGATCGGCGCCGAGACGTTCAGCCGAATCCTCGACTGGGAGGACCGCACCACCTGCGTGCTGTTCGGTGATGGCGCCGGCGCAATGGTGCTGGAAGCGCAGGAAAGCGCCGAGGCGGATGGCCGCGGCATCCTAGCGACTCGGCTCCACGCCGATGGGCGGCACAACGAATTGCTCTATGTCGATGGTGGTCCCTCGACCACCGGCACCGTCGGCAAGCTGCGCATGAAGGGCCGCGAGGTGTTCCGCCACGCGGTGGTGAACCTTGCGGCGGTGATGGAGGAATCGCTCGGCGTTGCCGGCCTCACCTCCGCCGATGTCGACTGGGTGGTGCCGCACCAAGCCAACGCCCGAATCCTCGACGCGACTGCACGCAAGCTGGGCCTGCCGGCGGAGAAGGTGGTGCTGACGGTGGATCAGCACGCCAACACCTCCGCCGCGTCGGTGCCGCTCGCGCTTGATACTGCGGTTCGCGACGGGCGCATCCAGCCCGGGCAAATCGTGGTGCTGGAAGCGATGGGCGGCGGGTTCACCTGGGGCGCTGCCATCGTCCGTTTCTGATACGCGGGCGCATCGACATGCGTCTTCCGATATTCACGTGACGATGTTAACCTGCCGCAAGGCTGCGGGTGGGGAGTAAGTTCTGCGATGAGTGATGCGGGCACGTTGACCAGGGCCGATCTGGCGGAGTCGCTGCATCGCCAGGTAGGGCTGTCGCGCGCCGATTCGGCGCGGCTGGTCGAGCAGATCCTGGAGTCGCTCTGCGGGGCGCTCGCCAAGGGCGAGAATGTGAAGATCTCCGGATTTGGCACCTTTGTGCTGCGCGACAAGGGCGAGCGGATCGGTCGCAACCCGAAGACCGGCGTCGAAGTGCCGATCGCGCCGCGCCGCGTGCTCACCTTCCGCGCCAGCCAGATGATGCGTGATCGCATCGTGGACACGAGCACGTGAGCGACACGGGCAAGGCAGAAGGCGCCTTCCGCACCATCGGGGAGGTGACGGCAGCAACCGGAGTCGCGCCGCATGTGCTGCGCTACTGGGAATCGCGCTTTCCCGAGCTTCGGCCAGTAACCCGTGCCGGCAACCGTCGCTATTATCGCCCGGCGGACGTTGCGTTGGTCGAGCGGATTCAGCGACTGCTCGGCACCGAGGGCTATACGGTAAAGGGCGTGCAGAAGCTGCTCGCGAGCGAAGGGCGCGGCGTGCAGCAGCCTGCCTCCGCACCGAACGCGGCGCTGGCCGCAATGCCAGCGCTGCGCGCGATTCGTGATCGGCTGCAACGGGCGCTCGACGCCGCTTAGACCGGCCTCACAGGGCCTTATTCCACCCGGACCTTGTGGTGTCCCATCGGACCGTGGCCGGCGCCGAAGCCGGGTGCTTCAAGCAACGCTTGGCGCACGAAGATGCGCGCCCGCCCGATCGCATCCGGCAGCGCAAGACCGCGGCCCAGCCCCTCCGCAATGCCGCTGGCAAGGGTACAGCCGGTGCCATGCGTGTGCCGCGTTTCGATGCGCGGATCGGTCCACACCATGTCCGTGTCATCCGGCATGATCAGATTGTCGGCGACCAAGTCACCGGGCAGCCCTTCAGGCACCAGAACCTCGCCGGTTGCGCGCGGGGGAAGGTGCCCTCCTTTTGCCAGCACGGCGGCACCTGTTGAGAGCGCAAGCGCGCGTCCTGCGACAATGGCGTCGCTTTCCGACTCCACTGACAAGCCGGTAAGCGCCGCGAGTTCAGGCGCATTGGGCGTCACCAGTGTCGCCGATCGCATCAGCCGATCAAAGGCGGCGATCGTATCCGCGTTGGCGAGAACCGAACCGGAAGTGGCGACCATCACCGGATCGAACACGACCGGCACGCCCGCCACCGTTTCCAGCACCTCCGCCACTGCGAACGCCGTCTCGGCCGAGCCGATCATGCCGATCTTCACCGCGTCCACGCCGAGGTCGTCGATGCAGGACCGCATCTGCTGCACGACCATGGCGGCCGGAATCGGAAGTACCCCCTGAACGCCCAGCGTGTTCTGCGCAGTGATCGCGGTGATCGCCGTCATCGCATGGCCGCCGAGCATCGTGACGGTGCGGATGTCGGCTTGGATGCCCGCCCCGCCCCCCGAATCGGAACCGGCGATGATTAGGATACGGCTGGTCATCTCCCCTCCCGCTGGCCGGAGCGGTCGGGGGAGGGTCTGTCAGCAAACGGGTAGGAGGTGGACATGCCCTCCCCTAACCCCTCCCGCCAGCGGGAGGCGAATGATGCCGCTGCGTTGACGCCGGGTACTTGGTCAGCGCTGCGCCGACTCGCGCGGGGCGGTCGAGCAACTCGCCGCCGCAATTGGGGCAGCGCTCGTCCAGCGCATCCACGCAATCCGCGCAAAAGGTGCATTCGAACGAGCAGATGAACGCTCCGCCCTCATCAGCGGGCAGGTCCACGCCGCATCGTTCGCAGTCGGGGCGCATCTCAAGCATCGCCGCGCCTTACGCCACGCGATCCGGCTGCGCCACCAGCAGCGCGCCGAGGAATCGGCGCACCTCGCCTTCGATGGCCAGCGGGCGGCCGGTCGGCAGATGGACGTTGACGCTGACCATCTCGATCACGTTGCACAGTTCGCCACGCTGGTTGGCGATCTCGAAGCGCTTGGTAAGGCTTGACGTGCCGATCCGCTCGATGCGGACGGAGACGTCGACGGTGTCGCCGAGCACCAGCGGCTGGAGGTAATCGACGTTGGCGCGGCGGACGTGGAATTCCATCTCGCGCCACGTTTCGCCCAACGCCTCGGCGATGCCGGTCCACTCCCAAAATTCGGTAACCGCAACGTCGGCATATTCGAGATAGCGCGAATTGAAGACCACACGCTGGCCGTCGATCTCGGCATAGCGGACTCTGAATGCGGTGGAGAAGGCGAAACCGGGGCGGGGCATTGAACGGTCCTTGATTGACGCCGGGGTCAGAGGATCAACTTCAGCCCGACGATCGCCAGCGTGGTCGCCAGGATCGGGGTCAGCACGCGATCGGTGACTTGCGAGGCGATGACGCTGCCCAGCACGATGCCGGGGATCGAGCCGGCGAGCAACGAGGCGAGCAGCAGCAGATCCACCGAGCCGAGCCACAGATGCCCCATGCCCGCAATCAGCGTCAGCGGCACGGCATGGGCGATGTCCGATCCCACCAGTCGGTTCACCGGCGCCGTCGGATACAGGATCAGCAGCGCCGTCATGCCCAGCGCCCCTGCCCCCACCGAGGTTAGCGACACCAACACGCCGAGCAGCGCACCGAGCATGATGGTCAGCCCGGCCAGACGGCGCTGGCTCATGCCGCGAAAGCGCGGGCCCACGGTGGCGACGATGCGGGCGCGGAAGAAGGTCGCCAATGCCGTGCCAACGAGCGTGACCCCCAGCGCGGTGGCGATCATCGATCCGGCGTGTGGGCTCTGCTCCGCCGTCTGGCTGAGAAGCAGCAGGGTGAGCGCCGCCGCCGGCACGCTGCCCATCGCCAGCCGGCGCACGATCGACCAATCGACCGTGCCGCGCAGGCCGTGAACCGCGCCCCCGACCGTTTTCGTGGCGGCGGCATAGAGCAGATCGGTGCCGACCGCCGTCGCCGGGTGGAAGCCAAAGGCAAGCACCAGCAGCGGCGTCATCAACGATCCGCCACCCACCCCGGTGAGGCCGACGAGCATTCCGACCAGCACGCCGGCGAGTGAATAGAGCGGGTTATAGGCGTCCATTGGCCGCCTGCGCTGTTCTCTGACACGCTTCTGCCGCCACCCCGGGCTTGACCCGGAGCCCCGCTTCTTTTCCCACGTTGCGAAGGTAGCGGGACCCCGAATCAAGTCCGGGGTGACGCGGTGGTGCGACAGACGCACGCAAACCCTGCATCACCGACAAACCGTTCCACCCCCGTTCAGCCACGGAGGGCGGGTATAACCGGTTATAGGCATGCATTGGGGCGCCTCTGCTGACCGTCATCCCGGACTTGATCCGGAATCCAACCATCCACTCGCGCTGCCGCTCGCCATAAGACGCGCGGCGCTCGCGGCACCATGGGTCCCGGATCAAGTCCGGGATGACGGGGGTGGCTGGGCCGGGGCGCCGAACAAGACTCGCGTGGCGACGTGATGCGGGGAACACGCTGGTGCCCGGCTGGACGGCAACGTCGAAGAAGAAGCGGGACCCCGGGTCAAGGCGGGGGTGACGTGGTGGTGCCGCAGACGCACGACAACCCTGCACCACGAAGGGACCGCTCAACCCGCGTTCCGGGCGGGCACGTTGACCCCCATGCTGGCGAGATATTTCTTCACGTTGCGCGCGGCCTGGCGCAGCCGCTGTTCGTTCTCCACCATGGCGATGCGCACGAAGCCTTCGCCATTTTCGCCATAGCCGACGCCCGGCGCAACCGCGACCTTGGCATGGGTGAGCAACTGCTTGGAAAATTCCAGGCTGCCGAGGTGTGCCAGCGCTGGCGGCAGCGGCGCCCAGGCGAACATCGACGCACGGGGGCTGGGGATTTCCCAACCGGCGCGGGCGAAGCTCTCGACCATCACATCGCGGCGCTTGTGGTAAAGCTTGCGGTTCTGCTCGACGATGTCCTGCGGTCCGTTCAACGCCGCACAGGCCGCCGCCTGGATCGGGGTGAAGGCGCCGTAATCGAGATAGGATTTCACCCGCGTCATCGCGGCGATCAGCGTCTTGTTGCCGACCGCGAAGCCGATCCGCCAGCCGGCCATCGAATAGGTCTTGCTGAGCGAGGTGAATTCGATCGCCACGTCCTTGGCGCCCTTCACCTGCATGATCGAGGGGGTCGGATTGCCGTCGTAATAGAGCTCCGAATAAGCGAGGTCGGAGATGATCCAGACCTTGTTCTCGCGCGCCCAGGCGACCAGCCGCTCGTAGAAGGCGAGATCCACCGCCTCCGCAGTCGGGTTCGACGGATAGTTGACGACCAGGATGCTCGGGCGCGGCACGGTGAAGTTCATCGCCCGCTCAAGGCTTTCGAAATAATGCTCGTCGGGCGTCGTCGGCACGGCGCGGATCGTCGCGCCGGCGATGATAAAGCCGAAGGTGTGGATGGGGTAGCTGGGGTTGGGCGCCAGGATCACGTCGCCCGGCGCGGTGATCGCGGTGGCGAGGCTGGCGAGCCCCTCCTTCGACCCCATGGTGACGACCACCTCGGTCTCGGGATCGACGTCCACCCCGAAGCGGCGGCCGTAGTAATTGGCCTGGGCGCGGCGCAGGCCGGGAATGCCCTTAGACGCGGAATAGCCGTGGGCGTCGGGCTTTTGCGCCACTTCCACGAGTTTCGCGATAACATGCGGGGGCGGCGGCAGGTCCGGATTGCCCATGCCCAGATCAATGATGTCCTCGCCGCCCGCGCGCGCCGCTGCCCGCATCGCATTCACTTCGGCGATGACATAGGGCGGCAGGCGCTTCATGCGATAAAATTCGTCGGACATGGGATCCTCGGTGGCTGAAGCGCACGGCATAGACGCTGCGTTGGCGTAGCGGAAGCGGGGTGGGGTTCGCTCGGCGATAGGTGCGCTTTGCGGCTTCGTCGTCAAGCCGGACGCCCCCTCAGTCTACGTCATCCCGGCCTTGCGCCGGGATGACGATGGTGGTTTCGCACGGACCTCGTTATGCTGGCGGCGAGAGGACCGCATGACCGAACAGCCGACGGCGCCGAGTCTCGCCGACCTTCAGCACTGGACGTGGGTGATCGGCCGCGCGCAGCAGATGATGCTGGAACAGGGCATCGCCGCGATGGACGCTGCGCCGCAGAACGCGGCCGTCGCGCAGGTGCGCGACTTCTGGTCCGAGAGCCTGTCGCTCTGGCAGCAGTTTCTCGCGCCCACCGCGGATACGCCGACCGACAAACCGAAGGACAAGCGCTTCGCCGCCCCGGCGTGGCAGCAGAACCCGCTGTTCGCCTGGATGCGCCAATCCTACACGATGATCGCGGATCATATGCTGCGCAGCATCGACACACTCGACGGCGTGGACGAGAAGCAGCGTGCGCAGCTGCGCTTCGCGATGCGCGGCTTCGTCGATGCGATGAGCCCGTCGAACTTCGCCTTCACCAACCCGGAGGTGATCGAGAAGACGCTGGAGACGCGCGGCGAGAATCTGCTCAAGGGCCTGCAGAACATGCTGGCCGACGTGAGCCGCGGGCAATTGACGCATACCCCGGCCGGCGCGTTCGAGATCGGGCGCGATCTTGCCACCACGCCGGGCAAGGTGATCCACCGCACGCCGCTGTACGAGCTGATCCATTACACGCCGACCACAGGCGAGGTGCTGGCCACCCCGCTCGTCATCTTCCCGCCCTGGATCAACCGCTTCTACATCCTCGACCTGACACCGGAGAAGAGCTTCATCCGCTGGTGCGTGGATCAGGGAATCAGCGTCTTCATGGTCTCGTGGAAGTCTGCCGACGCGACGATGAAGGATGTGGCGTGGGACGATTACGTCACGGCGCAGGTCGATGCGGTGGACGTGATCCGCGGGTTGCTGGACGTGCCGGCGGTGCACACGATCGGCTATTGCGTCGCCGGGACAACGCTGGCGGCGACGCTGGCGTATCTCGCGGCGCGCGGGCAGGCGGGCAAGATCGCCACGGCCACCTTCTTCACCGCGCAGGTCGATTTCACCCGCGCGGGCGAGCTGACCAACTTCATCACCGAAGAACAGCTCCAGCTGCTCGGCACGCTCTCGCCGGACGGTTATCTCGACGGACGCTTCATGGCGGCGACGTTCAATCTGCTGCGCGGTCGCGACCTGATCTGGAATTACGTCACCAACAACTATCTGCTCGGCAAGGATTATGTGCCGTTCGACCTGCTGCACTGGAACGGCGACACCACCAACCTGCCGGCCAAATGGCACAAGAGCTATCTCACCGATCTGTACCGCGACAATCTGCTCGTGTCCCCAGGCGCCCTGTCGATCGGCGGCACGGCGCTTGATCTGACCAAGGTGGAAACGCCGACCTTCGTGCAGGCGGGGCGCGAGGATCATATCGCGCCGGCGGAGAGCGTGTGGGAAATCACCCGGCACTTCCGCGGGCCGCTGCGCTTCGTGCTGGCGGGCTCCGGCCATATCGCGGGCGTGGTGAACCCGCCCGCGGCGGGGAAATATCAATATTGGACCAATGACCTGCCCGCCGAGACGCTGGATGCGTTTATGAAAGGCGCGAGCGAGACGAAGGGCAGCTGGTGGCCGCATTGGCTGGAATGGCTGCGCGACCGCGATGGCGCGACGGTGGCGGCGACCGGCGCGCGCGTGCCCGGCGAAGGCGCGCTGCCGGCGATCGAGGATGCCCCGGGGCGCTACGTCCGCACGTAGTGAAGTAGCAGATGCAACGATTTGTTGCGCTGCACAATTTTTGCTTGCCGCTTGGGCTACGATGCCTTATTTTGCATCGCAGCATAGGGAGACGTGCGTATGTCAGAGACGCAAGCACCGCCGACCAGCCTTGACGCAATTGCCGACGATCTGTCGGCGAGCGACGGGCCAAGCCCCGTGCCGCCGGTGCTGAAAGCCCCGGCTCGCAAGAGGTCGGCAGCCACGGCCAAGGCGGCCCAGATCGTATCGCAAGAGTCCGCCACCGTTGAACCCTCCGCCGAACCGGCGGTCCGCAGCGTGAAGGAAACCAGCATGGACGAAACGATCCAGTCGACCACCGACAAGACCAAGACGATGTTCGCCGAGGCGAGCGAGCGCGCCAAGGCGCAGATGGAAAAGGGCGCACGTGCGTTCGAGGACATGAACGCCTTTGGCAAGGGCAATGTCGAAGCGATCGTCGAATCGTCGAAGATCGCCGCCAAGGGCTTCGAGCAGATGGGGCAGGACGCCGCCAGCTACATGAAGTCGTCGTACGAGAACGCGACGACGGCGTTCAAGTCGATGACCGCGGTGAAGTCGCCGACCGAGCTGTTCCAGCTGCAGAGCGACTTTGCTCGGTCGTACTTCGATGCCTTCGTTGCGCAGACCTCGCGCTCGACCGAGGCCGCGCTGAAGCTGGCCGGTGAGATCGCCCAGCCGATCTCGAACCGCGTCGCGATCGCGGTGGAGAAGGTGAAGGTCGCCGCCTAAGCGGACCCTCACGGCCGAGTAATCCGTCACCCCGGACTTGATCCGGGGTCCCAGTTCTTCCGCCACGGTGGAGAAGGCAGCGGGACCCCGGCTCAGGGCCGGGGTGACGTGCGTTTGGAGGGCTCCCTCGTTTGCATCGGGGCGCACCTATCCCCCGTTCGCCCTGAGCCTGTCGAAGGGCGTGTTACAAGCGCGAGCGCCTTGAGGCACGTGCTTCGACAAGCTCAGCACGAGCGGGATGGTAGCGTTCAGGATCGCACACTCCCCCGCTCGTCCCGAGCGAAGTCGAGGGACATGCCCCACGAACCCCACGCCTATTGCCCGTGCCTCGACTTCGCTCGGCACGAACGGTGAGCGGATCGCCCGCGAAACAAAAAGGGCCCCGGCATCGCTGCCGGGGCCCTCTTCATGTCACCCGAAGGTGGATCGCTTAGTCGCGGTCGTTGGTCAGGAACGCGGGGGCGAATTCGGGCGCGGGACCGTCTTCGTTGCCGCCTTCCGAACGCTCGCGGCGGGGGCCACGATCACGACGCGGGCCACGGTCGCCGCCCCGGTCACCACCGCGCCCGCCACGATCGCCGCCGCCTTCACGGCGGGGACCACGGTCACCGCGCGGCTCACGTGGCTCGCGCGCCGGACGGGTGTCCTCCAGCTCGGCGCCGGTTTCCTGGTCGACGACGCGCATCGACAGGCGAACCTTGCCGCGCGGGTCGATCTCGAGGACCTTGACCTTCACTTCCTGGCCTTCGGACACGACGTCACCCGGCTTCTCGACGCGCTCGTTCTTCATTTCGGAGACGTGGACGAGGCCGTCCTTGCCACCCATGAAGTTCACGAACGCACCGAAGTCGACGATGTTGACGACCTTGCCGGTGTAGATCTTGCCGACCTCGGCCTCTTCGACGATGCCCTTGATCCAGTTGATCGCGGCCTCGATCTGCGAGTGATCGGACGAGCTGATCTTCACCACGCCCTCGTCGTCGATGTCGACCTTCGCACCGGTGGTGGCGACGATCTCGCGGATCACCTTGCCGCCGGTGCCGATGATGTCGCGGATCTTGGACTTGTCGACCTGCAGCGTCTCGATGCGCGGCGCGTGCGCGCTGAGCTCGGTGCGGGTCTCGCCCAGCGCCTTGTTCATCTCGCCCAGGATGTGCGCACGGCCTTCCTTGGCCTGGTGAAGCGCGGCTTCGAAGATCTCCTTGGTGATGCCGGCGATCTTGATGTCCATCTGCATCGTGGTGATGCCTTCGGACGTGCCCGCCACCTTGAAGTCCATGTCGCCGAGGTGATCCTCGTCACCCAGGATGTCCGACAGGATCGCGAAATCCTTGCCTTCCAGGATCAGGCCCATGGCGATACCCGAGACCGGACGTGCGATCGGCACGCCCGCATCCATCAGCGCCAACGACCCGCCGCACACCGACGCCATCGACGACGAGCCGTTCGACTCGGTGATGTCGCTGGTCAGGCGGATGGTGTAGGGGAAGTCTTCCTTGCTCGGCAGCACGGGGTGCAGCGCACGCCATGCCAGCTTGCCATGGCCGACTTCGCGGCGGCCCGGCGCGCCGAAGCGGCCCACTTCACCGACCGAGTACGGCGGGAAGTTATAGTGCAGCATGAAGTGCTGGTACGACAGGCCGTTCAGCCCGTCGATCATCTGCTCCGCATCGCGGGTACCGAGCGTCGCGGTCGCGATCGTCTGGGTCTCGCCACGGGTGAACAGCGCCGAGCCATGGGCACGCGGCAGGAAGTGCGTTTCCGCCTCGATCGGACGGATCTGCGTGGTGGTGCGGCCGTCGATGCGCTTGCCGTCCTTCAGGATCGCCTGACGAACGATGTTCGCTTCCAGCTTCTTCACCAGCTTCAGCGTGCCGAGATACTGGGCGGGATCGCTTTCCTTTAGGTCAGCGAAAGCCTCGCGGGCCTTGGCGCGCGCCTCGTTCAGCGCGTTCTGGCGCTGCTGCTTGTCGGTCAGCTTGTAGGCGGCGGCGATGTCCTTGCCGATTGCCTTGTCGAGCTTCTTGAGCGTTGCCGACTTGTCGTCGACCGGCGCCAGCTCCCACGGATCCTTGGCGGCCTGCTCGGCGAGCTTCACGATCGCCTTGACGACTTCACGGCACGCATCGTGCGCGAACAGCACGGCGCCCAGCATGATCTCTTCCGACAGCTCCTTGGCTTCGGATTCGACCATCATCACCGCGTCGTAGGTGGCGGCGACGACCAGATCGAGCTGACCCTCTTCGACCTGCTTGTCGGTCGGGTTGAGGATATATTCGCCATCGATGTAGCCGACGCGCGCCGCGCCGATCGGGCCCATGAAGGGCACGCCCGAAATCGTCAGTGCCGCAGACGCGGCGACCATCGAGAGGATGTCCGGCTCATTCTCGCCGTCATAGCTCAGCACCTGAGCGATGGCGTTGATCTCGTTGTAGAAGCCTTCGGGGAACAGCGGGCGGATCGGGCGATCGATCAGACGCGAAACCAGCGTCTCCTTCTCGGTCGCGCCACGCTCACGCTTGAAGAAGCCGCCCGGGATGCGACCGGCGGCGGAGAACTTTTCCTGATAGTGGACGGTGAGCGGGAAGAAATCCTGCCCTTCCTTGACCGTCTTGGCCGCGGTGACGGCGCACAGCACCACCGTTTCACCGAGCGTCGCGATCACCGCGCCGTCGGCCTGGCGGGCAACCTTGCCCGTCTCGAGCGTCAGGGTCTTGCCGCCCCACTCGATGCTTACCGTTTTCTTGTCGAACATGTGATTTCCTTCACTCCGGCCGCCCTATGCAGCCGGGGCCTGCTTGAGCCAGTCTTGGCTCGTGCCAGTCGGGCCTTATTGCCCCCTGGCGTTGCACGCTCGCGACACGCGAAGCGCATATGCAAGAAGGGCGCCGCGAGGGCGCCCTTCCCGTGATTACTTGCGAAGACCGAGCTTCGCGATGAGGGCGAGGTAGCGATCCCCGTCCTTCTTGCGGAGATAGTCGAGAAGCGAACGACGCTTGTTGACCATCATCAGCAGGCCGCGACGCGAATGGTTGTCCTTGGCGTGGCCCTTGAAGTGCTCGGTCAGGTTGCGGATCCGCTCGGTCAAGATCGCGACCTGGACTTCCGGCGAACCGGTGTCGCCTTCGGCGCGGGCGTGATCCTTGATGAGTTCCTGGCGGCGTTCTGCAGTGATCGTCACGTGTTTTCCTTCGACACCATCTATAGGTTAAAGCCGCGAACGACACGGCCCTCACGGGCCTGGACCTCGATCAGCGCCACCGGCACATCGTGCAGGCAGGCGAAATACTGGCCATCGTCGGCAGCGATCCCGCCCAGAACACGCCCCTGGCGGAGCGCCCCTGCCTGGTCGGGGGTGAGGGAAAGAGCCGGGATGTCGTCCAGCCCTGCCCTCAACGGCAGAAGTATCTGTTCAAGCTCGCGCGCCTTAGCGGCTTCGGCCAATTTGTCCAGCGATATCGCGTGCGAGAGGTCGAACGGCCCGGCCTTGATGCGGCGCAGATAGGTGACGTGGCCCACTGTGCCGAGCGCAAGCGCGATGTCGCGCGCGAGGGAGCGGATGTAGGTGCCCTTCGAAACATGCGCGGTGAGGGTGATTTCCTGCAATTCCTCCCCGGAACAGGGAGGGGTACCGCTCGCCGCAGGCGAGTGTTGGAGGGGCTGGCCAGGCGGAACCGTTCCGCGCTCCAGCCCCTCTACCGGCTTCGCCGGTCCCCCACCCCGTTCCGGGGAGGAATGGAGCGAAAACACCGTCACCGCGCGCGACTTGAGCACCACCTCTTCGCCAGCCCGCGCCAGATCATAGGCGCGCTGCCCATCCACCTTCAGCGCCGAATACACCGGCGGCATCTGCTCGATCGCGCCGGTAAACCGCGGGAGCACTGCCTCCACCTCGGCAAGCGACGGCCGCACCTCGCTTTCGGCAATCACCTTCCCCTCAGCGTCGAGCGTATCCGTCTCCACCCCAAAGCGAACCGTAAAATCATACACCTTGTCGCTGTCGAGCATCCGCCCGGCAAGCTTCGTCGCCTCCCCCAGCGCGATCGGCAGCACCCCCGAGGCGAGCGGGTCCAGCGTCCCCCCATGCCCCACCTTTGCCTTGCCATAGCCGCCCTCGCGCAATGCGCGCTTCACTGCACTCACGCCCTGGGTCGAGCCAAGGCCGAGCGGCTTGTCGAGGATCAGCCAACCGTTCACCGCGGTCCTCCGGCGAACAGCTGCGCGAATTCGAGATACTGCCGCACCAGCCAGTCCGCCGGCGGGCCGACCAGCTTGGCGACGATGCTCGCCCCCGGCCAGATCATCGGCACCACGACGAGCAGGACGATCACCAGCGGAAAGCCGAACCGCGCCAGCTTCGCCCAATCGGCCGCCAGCCGCCGCGGCAGCACGCCCTGCACCACATGGCCACCATCGAACGGCGGGATCGGCAACAGGTTGAACACGGCGAGGAAGATGTTGATCAGCAGGAAATTGACGAGGTTCGCCATGACGAAGCCGGCCAGCCCCTGGGGCGGCGCTTCCAGCTGGCCGAAGCTCAAGCCGATCACGATCGCCGCAACTGCCGCCAGAGCGAAGTTCATCCCCGGCCCGGCGAGCGCGACGGCGACCATGCCCCAGCGTGGGTTCCGCAGCCGCCGGTGATCGACCGGCACCGGCTTGGCCCAGCCGAACACCGGCGCCTTGGCGAGCGCAAGGCCGAGCGGCAGGATCACCGTGCCGACCGGATCGACATGGCGCAGCGGATTGAACGACAGCCGATTGAGGTTCTGCGCCGTCGGATCGCCCAGTGCGCGCGCCATTAACCCGTGCGCGACCTCATGGAACACGATCGCGATGACGAGCGGGATGATCCACACCGCGGCGGCATAGACGGGATTGTCGGGGGTCATGCCCCGCGAGATAGGGGGGCGGAGGGGGGAGCGCCAGCGACTCGCGCGTGACGGACTTTATCCGTTGGCATGGGAGCGGGCGCCCAAGCCGAGCCGTCATGCCGGCCTTGTCCCGGCATTCACCGGCCGCACACCGTCAAGCCGTTAGGTATGCGAATGGCTGGATCCCGGCACAAGGCCGGGATGACCGAGTGAAGAGTGGCGCGACATAACCTCCGTTCGTCCCGAGCGTAGTCGAGGGACATGCCCGGAGCGGTGCGCTTGCGGCGCGTGCCGGTCGCCCGGCACGAACGGGGCATCAAAGGCTCAAACCGCCACCCCGCCGCCCGCCAGCGCCTCCCCGAAATGCCGCCGGCACAGCGCAACATAGCGGTCGTTCCCGCCGATCTCGGTCTGCGCCCCGGCCGCGACCGGCCGCCCCTCTGCATCGACGCGCAAATTCATCGTCGCCTTGCGCCCGCATGCGCACACCGACTTTATCTCGATCAGCGCATCCGCCAGCGCCAGCAGCCGCGCCGAGCCTTCGAACAACTCCCCACGAAAGTCGGTGCGCAAGCCATAAGCGAGCACCGGAATGCCGTCGCGATCGGCAAGGCGCGCGAGCTGGTCGACCTGTGCGCTGGTCAGGAACTGCGCCTCGTCCACCAGCACGCAGGCGACGCTCGCCTCGGCGTGACGATCGAGCACGCAAGCGGCGATGTTGGTCGTTGCGTCGAACATCGTCGCCAGTGCAGACAGGCCGATACGCGAGCTGATCGTACCGGCCGCGAAGCGATCGTCGATCGCGGCAGTGAACAGCATCGTCTGCATCCCCCGCTCGCGATAGTTGAAGTCCGCTTGCAGCAGGTTGGTCGATTTCCCCGCGTTCATGCTGGCATAATAGAAATACAGCTTGGCCATGCGGCGGTGTCCTCCATCGCGACGGCACGCGCCACTGTTTTGATGCGCGCGGGATACGAAGCGGCGGCCGGCCATTCTTGGCGCGAACTAATGGAAGGATCTGCCATGCTTCGCTCCTATCTGATCGGGCTTGCCGCCGGGCAACGCGGGATCGTGCCGCTCGCTGCCCTCGCGGCGGCGGGGCGTCGCGGCATGCTGGACGAGGACATGCCGCTGGCGAAGCTGTTCAAGAACCCGTTGATCGCGGGCGGTGCAGTGGCGCTGAGCGCGGCGGAGATGGCGGGCGACAAGCAGAAGACCGCGCCCGACCGGATCGTGCCGATCGGCCTTGCGGTGCGCAGCATCACCTCTGCCTATGCCGGCGCGGCGGTGGCACCCAAGGGGCAGCGCGTGACGGGTGCGGCGATCGCGCTCGGCACGGCGCTGGCGACGTCGTGGATCGGGTGGAAGCTGCGGGTGACGGCGATGGAGCGCTACGGCCAGACCGCGACCGGGTTCGTCGAGGATGCGCTGGTGCTGGCGACGGGGCTGGCGGCGGCTGATCCGACACTCGCGGGACAGACGGTCTGAACTTGCCGTCACCCCAGGCCTGAGCCGGGGTCCCGCTGCCTTTTCGCAAGGCGGCAAGAAGAAGAAGCGGGATCCCGGGTCAAGCCCGGGATGACGAAGGCTTACTCGTCCCCGCCGAGATCGCGCGCCACGGCGGGCGAGCGGAGCAGCTGGTCGATATGGCTGCCCTCGTCGAAGCTTTCGTCCCCCAAGAACTTGAGCTTCGCGGCATATTTCATCTTCACGCGGGTGGCGACTTCACGCTGCAGATACGCAGTGTTGGTGCGCAGCGCCTTGAGCACCTTCTCCTCGTCCTTGCCCAGCAGCGGCTTCACGAACACGGTCGCATGGCGAAGGTCGGGGGACATGCGCACTTCGGTAATGCTCACCATGTGGGTGGCGAGCACGTCATCATGCACATCGCCGCGTTGCAGGATCTCGGACAGGATATGTCGCACCTGTTCACCAACGCGCAGGGTGCGGACTGATTTCTCGGGTTGTTCGGTCATGACGCGGCCCCAGGCTGCGTCACCCCAGCGAAGGCTGGGGTCTCAGGCCGCAGGGACGGACCAGAAGGTCGTCCCCGCGGCATGAGATGCCAGCCTTCGCTGGCATGACGGTGATTACAATGTGCGTTCGCGCAGCTCGACCTCGAACGTTTCGAGGAAGTCGCCCGCGCGAATGTCGGTGAAGTTCTGCGTGAAGGTCACGCCGCACTCCAGCCCCGCGCGGACCTCGGCCACATCGTCCTTGAAGCGACGCAGCGAGGCAATCTCGCCGTTGTAGATGATGACGTCGTTGCGCGTGATGCGCGCCTTGAGCGCCTTGCGGATCGCACCCTCGACCACCAGCAGACCGGCGGCCTTGCCATGCTTGCCCGCCGAGAAGACCTCGCGGATCTCTGCACGACCGACGACCGTCTCGAATGCTTCGGGACCCAGCTCGCCCGCCATGCCCGCCCGGATCTCGTCGATCAGGTCGTAGATGACGTCGTAATACTTAAGGGCTACCTGGTGCCGATCGGCGATCTCGCGCGCCTTGGCATTGGCACGAACGTGGAAGCCGATGATCGGCGCTCCGCTCGCCGCCGCCGCATTGACGTCGCTCTCGGTGATGCCGCCCACGGCCGAGTGCAGGATGCGCACGCGAATGTCGTCGGTCGACAGCTTGTTGAGCGATGCGACGATCGCCTCGATGGTGCCCTGCGTGTCGGCCTTGACGACCAGCGGATATTCGATCGCCTTGTTCGCCGCCAAAGCGGAAAACATGCTTTCGAGGCTCGCCGGCGCCGCAGTGGTGCGCTTCTGGAGCACGACACCCTGGCGGTATTCGGCCACTTCGCGCGCACGGCTCTCGTTCTCGACCACCTGGAGCTGGTCGCCCGCCGACGGCGTGCCCGAGATGCCTAGCACCTCGACCGGCATCGACGGATCGGCCTGCTTGATCTGGCGACCCTTGTCGTCGACCAAAGCACGCACCTTGCCGCTCTCGGCGCCGACGACGAACACGTCGCCGACCTTGAGCGTGCCGCGGGTGACGAGCACCGTCGCAACCGGACCACGGCCCTTGTCGAGCTTCGCCTCGATCACGCTGCCCTCGGCATCGCGGTTCGGGTTTGCACGAAGGTCCATCAGCTCGGCCTGAAGCTGGATCTTTTCGATCAGCTCATCGAGCCCGGTCTTCTTCAGCGCCGACACTTCGACGTCCTGCGTCTCGCCGCCCATCATCTCGACCTGCACGTCATGCTCGAGCAACCGCTCGCGCACCCGCTGCGGATTGGCGTCGTGCTTGTCGATCTTGTTGATCGCCACGATCATCGGCTTGCCGGCCGCCTTGGTGTGGTTGATCGCCTCGATCGTCTGCGGCATCAGCCCGTCGTCGGCCGCGACCACCAGCACCACGATGTCGGTGACATCAGCACCGCGCGCGCGCATAGCGGTGAACGCCTCGTGGCCCGGGGTGTCGAGGAAGGTGATCTTCGACTTGTCCTTCAGCGTCACCTGATAGGCGCCGATATGCTGCGTGATGCCGCCAGCCTCGCCGCGCACCACATCGGTGCCGCGCAGCGCGTCGAGCAGGCTGGTCTTGCCGTGATCGACATGGCCCATGATCGTGACCACAGGCGGCCGCGGCTTCAGATCGGCCTCATTGTCCGGCGCGGTGTCGAGCACCAGGTCGATGTCACTGTCACTGACGCGCACCACATTGTGGCCGAACTCGGTCACCAGCAGCTCGGCCGTATCCTGGTCGATGGTCTGCGTCATGGTGACGGGCGAGCCCATCTTGAACAGCGCCTTGACGAGATCCGCGCCACGCTCCGCCATGCGGTTCGCCAGTTCCTGGACGGTGATCGCCTCGGGCACCTGCACATCGCGAACCTGCTTGGCCTGCGGCTCGCGGGGGCCGGTCCAGCCACGCTTTTCCTTTTCGCGGGCACGCTTCAGCGCGGCGAGCGAGCGGGCGCGCGCGCCGTCCTCGTTCAACGCACGATTGACGGTCAGCTTGCCGCCACGGCGCTCATCGCCCTTGCGATCGCGCTGCTGCGGACGCGCCGGTGCGGCGTTGCTGCGTGGCGTCGCCTGGCCCGAAGGCAGGCTGCGCGGCTGCGACGGCGATGCAGATGCAGCCGTTGTCGCCGCCGGCGCTGCTGCCGGAGCCGGCTTCGGCTCGGGCTTGGGCTGCGGCTTGGGAATTTCCGGCCGGGCGACCGGCGAGAAGCGGCGCGGCGCCGGCATTGACGGATCGCGGCCAAGCTCAAGCACCGGAGGTCGTGCCGGCGGGGCGGGCGTGCGCGCCGGTGGCGTAGGCGCAGCAACCGGCGCAGCGGGGGCAGGCGCAGGCGCGGACTCGGGAGCGGTCGGCGCGGCAGCCGCCGCCGGAGTTTCGGCAACCGGCGCTTCGGGAGCCTGGGCCTCGGAGGCCGCTGGCTCGGAAGCCGGGGCCTCAACCGCCGGCGCCTGGGGTGCCGGCGTCGAGACGACCGGGCGGAACATGATCGGGGCACCCGTACGCACCACCGGCGGTTCGTTCACCGGCGCGGGCTGGGCGGCCGGGGGTTCCGGCGCGGCAATTGGCTCAGGGGCGGGCGCAGCCTCTGGCGCCGCCGGCTCTGCAGCGGCCGCAGCTGCGCGCTCCTCGGCGCGACGCTTCTCTTCTTCGGCCGCGCGGGCACGCTCGGCATCGGCGCGATGCCGCTGCTCTTCCAGCGCCTGCATGCGCTGTTCCTCGGCCTCGCGCAGCAGACGCGCCTGGCGCTCCTGCGGCGTCTCGTTGGACGGCGCGGGCGCAGCCGGCGGCGCCTGGCGCTCGACCGGCGCAACGGGTTCAGGCGCCGGCGTTGGCGCGGCAACCGTTTCCACAGGGGCAGGATCGCCCGGCTTGCGGAACGTACGGGCCTTCTTCGTCTCGACGATCACGGTATTCGAGCGGCCGTGACTGAAGCTCTGCTTCACCTTGCCGGTCTCGACCGTGCGCCGAACGCCTAGAGGCGCGCGCATGCCAAGTTTCGGCTTATCGTTGTCGGTCTCGCTCACTCAAATTCCTCGTGTGTCGTCACGGCCGGTTGGTGCCCGGAAATGCCGGGCGCCGATGCGCCTTGCGCGGCCGTTGCGCAAGGTGCGTAGGTCAGATCAGGGCCGATAAAGCGCCGCCAGCGATCGAGCGCTTCGCCCAACCTGCCGGCCGCCATGCGATCGGTGACGCCGATATGTACCACGTTCTCGCGGCCCAGCGCCATCGACAATATGGGGCGTGGGATCGGCAGAACCAAGCCCCCCAGACCGGAACCTTCCTTGTCCGATCCGACGCGCCATGCCTGCGCGAGCTTGCGCCGCCCATCCTCGCTGGCATCGGCGGCATGATAGAGCGCGTGGAGCTTGCCCGCACGCGCCGCCTCGCCGATCCGATCGGATCCGGTGAGCAGCATGCCCGATCGCGCCTCCAGCCCGAGCCGGTCGAGCGCATTGCGCTCCAACGCGGCGGCGGTCAGCGCGGGCAGATCGTCCGGAACCGTGAAGTCCCCGGTCTTGAACGCCCGCGCCAGCGCCCCGCGCAGCTTGCCCTTGGCCTGCGCGGTGGCGAATTCAGCCGAGTCGACGCCGATCCACGCCCCCCGCCCCGGCGCCTTGGCACGCACATCGGGCAGGACGCGGCCGTCGGGGGCGAGCACGAGTCGGATGAGCCCGTCGCGCGGGGATTCCTCGCGGGAGAGGATACAGGTGCGGATGGGATCACTCATGCGCGCGCCTCCGTTCCGCCGTCATGCCGGCCTTGTGCCGGCATCCACCCATCGGCACTCTCGCCGGCATGCGGGATCGGCAACCATGCGTCTATATCCTGGCGAGCGACTTCAATGGCACGCTGTACATCGGCGTCACGTCGAACCTGATCGGCCGTCTGATGCAGCATCGCGATGGCACGTCCGCAGGCTTCACGAGCCGGTACGGCGTGCTGCGACTCGTCTGGTACGATGTGGCCGACACGATGGAAGGGGCCATCTCCGCCGAGAAGCGGATCAAGAAATGGCCGCGCCAATACAAGCTCAACCTGATCGAACGCGAAAACCCGTTCTGGGAAGACTTGGCAATCAGCCTCGGCCTGTCGCCGCTCTAGCTCGCCCGTCATGCCGGCCTCGTGCCGACATCCACTCATCCGCGAGTCCCACGCCCGTTGAGTACGTGGCCCGGTGGATGCCGGCACAAGGCCGGCATGACGGAGTGGACTCAAGTCGCGGAGCGCGGACTCAAGACCCGCGTCACGATTCCCAACCTGCCGAAGCGTCGCTAGCGTATCATTGCGAGGAACCCGCATGCGCGTCTCCCTCGCTTGGTCCCGCTTTGGTTGCGTCCCGATCCACGATCAGCACGCCGCCGGCACCGTAATTCTCCGTCGAAACCTCATCGATCACGACCTGCACCGCCGCAGGGTTCTTGCCCAGCCGCGTGACGAGCGAGGAGGTGACGTCAGCCACGATCCCCGCCTTCTGCTCCTTGGTCGCGGAGCCTGCCAGCCTGATCGACACGAAGGGCATCAGGCCTCCGACGCCTCCTCGGCGGGAGCCGCTTCCTCATCGGCGAACCAATGCGCACGCGCCGCCATGATGATCTCGTTGCCCTGCTCTTCGGTCAGGCCATATTCGCCCAGCACGCCGCCCTTGTGCTCGGGGCGCTTAGGCGCGTCCTCGTTGCGGCGACGCGGCTCGGCGCGCTTCTTCTCGATCAGCTCGTCGGTGGCGAGATCGGCAATATCGTCGAGCGTCTTGATGCCCGCCTTGCCCAGCGTGACCAGCATCACCTCGGTCAGGTGCGGAAGCTCGGCCACCGCATCCTCCACGCCCAGCGCACGGCGCTCGTCGCGGTTCGCCTGTTCGCGACGCTCGATCGCCTCGGCGGCACGGCTTTGCAGCTCCTGCGCGAGATCCTCGTCGAAGCCTTCGATCGCGGCGAGCTCGTCGAGCTCGACGTACGCCACTTCTTCCAGCTCGGTGAAGCCCTCGGCGACCAGCAGTTGCGCCAGCGTCTCGTCGACGTCGAGCTCGTTCTGGAACGTCTCGGTGCGGGCGACGAAGTCCTGCTGACGCTTCTCCGACGAATCGGTTTCGGTCATGATGTCGATCGCCTTGGCGGTCAGCTGCGACGCGAGCCGCACGTTCTGACCGCGACGACCAATCGCGAGGCTGAGCATGTCGTCAGGCACAACGACCTCGATACGCTCTTCTTCCTCGTCGATGATCACGCGGCTGACATTGGCCGGCTGCAACGCGTTGACGACAAAGGTGGCGATGTCGGGCGACCAGGGGATGATGTCGATCTTCTCGCCCTGCATTTCCTGCACGACGGCCTGGACGCGGCTGCCCTTCATGCCGACGCAGGCGCCGACCGGGTCAATCGAGGAATCGTGGCTGATCACGCCGATCTTGGCGCGCGAACCCGGATCGCGGGCGGCGGCCTTGATCTCGATAATGCCGTCGTAGATCTCGGGCACTTCCTGCGCGAACAGCTTCTTCATGAAGTCTGGATGCGCACGGCTGAGGAAGATCTGCGGGCCGCGGTTCTCGCGCACCACCTTGAGGATCAGCGAGCGGATACGGTCATTCACGCGCACCACTTCGCGCGGGATCTGCGCGTCGCGGCGGATTACGCCCTCGGCGCGGCCCAGGTCGACGACGATGTGGCCGAACTCGACGCGCTTGACGACGCCGGTGATGATCTCGCCGGCGCGGTCCTTGAATTCCTCATACTGGCGCTCGCGCTCGGCATCGCGAACCTTCTGGAAGATGGTCTGCTTGGCGGCCTGCGCCTGGATGCGGCCGAACTCGATCGGAGGCAGCGGATCGACCAGATAATCGCCGACCTTCGCGCCCGCCTGCAGCTTCTGCGCGCCGGCGACGTCAACCTGCTTGTAGAGGTCGTCGACTTCCTCGACCACCTCCACGACGCGCCACAGGCGCAGGTCGCCGTTATTCGGATCGAGCTTCGCGCGGATGTCCATTTCCTGGCCGTAGCGGGTGCGCGCGGCGCGCTGGATCGCATCCTCCATCGCCTCGATGACGATGCCCTTGTCGATCATCTTTTCCGATGCGACGCTGTTGGCGATCGCGATCAGTTCCGCGCGGTTCGCGGTGACGCCGGTAGCCATTACTCGGATTCCTCTGCTTCGATTTCTTCTTCGTCCGCACCCTCGATCGAGAGCGGAACGGTCGCTGCAATCAATTTGTCGGTGAGCACCAATTTGGCATCAACGATGCGCGCAAACGGCACGGTCGCCACGCTGCCGGTACGGTTGCGGATCGCGACATCCTCCCCGGTGACACTCTCGATCTCGCCGCGAAACTGCTTCTGCCCGTCAAGCGGCGCATCGAGCGTCAGCTTCGCCTCATGCCCGGCCCAGTCGGTATAATCCGACAGGCGCGTCAGCGGGCGGTCGATGCCGGGGCTCGACACTTCGAGGCGATACGCGCCCTCGATCGGATCGCGCCCCTCTTCCTCAAGCTTGTCGAGCACATCGGAGATACGGCGCGACAGATCGGCGCAATCGTCGATCGTCAGCTGGCGCGTATCCGGCCGCTCGGCCATCACCTGGAGCGTGCGCTCGTCCCCCTTGCCGAACAGCGCCACGCGCACGAGGTCGAACCCGAGCGCACTCGCTTCGGTCTCGATCAGTCGGTCAAGCGCGGCAACTTCCGCCATCAGGGCTCCATCAACACAGGTCTTTTGCCGCCGCGGAGCTTCGCCCCGCGACCCCTTGCATCTAACGATGTAAGAGAAAGCACAGGCGATATAGAACGGATGCGCCAAGCGCACAATCCCCGCCATACAGCGCTCGCGCTTGTAACGAAATGTTGCTGCGCCAGCGGAACGGGCACGTGCGCCTCTCGTTCAACAAGGATCGTTCAAGGGAGCCAGTGCCATGTTGTGGACCATCGTCGTTATCCTCGTGATCCTCTGGCTGCTCGGCTTCAGCCTGCACGTGGCGGGCGGCCTGATCCACATCCTGCTGGTGATCGCGCTGATCGTCGGGCTGGTGCAGCTGTTCACCGGCCGCCGGGCGTAGCGCGGCGAACTCGGATCATCGTACCTTCGTCACCCCGGCGTTGTGCCGGGGTCCAGTGTTCCGCGCGCTCTCCGGCTTGAGAGTGCCAGGCACCCTGGATGCCGGGACAGGCCTGTCCTGAGCTACGCCCAAGGGCCCGGCATGACGCGATCAGCGCTCCGCCAGCGCCTTGAGCTTGGCCAGATCGCTGCGGATCCAGCGCCGGTCGCGCGCGAACGCCTCATCGTCCATGTCCGGCTGGCGGAACAGCGTCAGCTGCACCTCCGCGCCGTTGCCATTGGCGATCACGCGCAGCGGCACGTGCACCTCGTCCGCTCCTTCCGGATGAACACGGTGATCCATCACGCCAAGATCGTTGTGGGACGTGAAGAACACGCGGATGTCGCCATCCGCGCCCTTGCCGACCCATGAGTCGCCGTCCTGCCGCAACGCATATTCGCTCAGCCCCGAGGCCCAGCGCTGGAAGTCGGTCGGGCGCCAGAACGCCTCATAGACATCTCGCCACGGCCGGTTGATCGTGACGGACAGAACAATTGCCGGCAGCATCAGTCGGCGAACAACAATACGGGCGTTTCGAGCAGCTTCTTCACCGCCTGGACATAGCTCGCCGCATCCCAGCCATCGACCACGCGATGGTCGCAGCTGATCGACAGGTTCATCAGCTTGGCGCGCACGATGTCGTCGCCCCGGAACACCGGCCGCTCGACGATCTTGTTCGGCCCGATGATCGCCACTTCGGGCCGGTTGATGACCGGCGTGGTCGCGATTCCGCCCAGCGGCCCCAGCGAGGTGACCGTGATGGTCCCGTTGCCAAGCTCTTCCGGCTTCAGCTTCTGCGTCCGCGCCGCTTCCGCCAGCCGCCCGATCTCGCCGGCGAGCTGCCAGACGTTCTTGTCCTGCGCATCGCGGATCACCGGCACCGTCAACCCCGCATCGGTCTGCGCCGCCATGCCCAGATGCACCCGCCCCGACCGAGTCACCACGCCGGCCTCGTCGTCGTAACGCGCGTTGAGCATCGGGAATTGCGGCAGCGTGCGGCAGATCGCGACGATCAGGAACGGCAGCATGGTCAGCTTCGGCCGGCCCCCGCGATTGTCGTTGAGGTCAGCGCGCATGTCTTCCAGCGCGGTGACGTCGATCTCGTCGACATAGGTGAAGTGCGGGATGTTGCGCTTCGACGCCGCCATGTTCTCCGCGATGCGCCGGCGCATGCCGATCACGCGCACAGCCTCGTCCTCGCGCGCGCGGCTCGCGTGCGGCGCATGATACCCCTGCCCGCCGGCATAGCGCAGGTAAGCGTCGAGGTCGGCGTGCCGGATTCGGTCACCCTCGGCGATCTTCACCTGCGACAGGTCAACACCAAGATCCTTCGCCCGCGCACGAACGGCGGGGGAGGCGAGGATCGCGGCTGAGGGGCGCTCTTCTTCCCCCCTCCCGCTTGCGGGAGGGGTCGGGGGAGGGGCTGTCGGTTGCTCGCGATCGGCCGGAGCCGGGACAGGCCCTCCCCCAGCCCCTCCCGCAAGCGGGAGGGGAGCTTCGGCCACCACCTCCTCAACCCCCGGATTCTCCGCCTCGAACGCTTCGGCCTCGTCTTCACCGCCGAGCTTCTCCTCGACGTCAGCCTCAGCCGAAACCTCCGCCTCGGTCTCGATCACCACCAGCATTGCGCCGATCGCCACCTGGTCGCCGACCTCGCCGGCCAGCTCCACGACCGTGCCCGACACCGGCGATTCCATCTCCACGGTCGCCTTGTCGGTCATCATGTCGGCGATATTCTGGTCTTCCTCGACCCGGTCGCCGACCTTGACGTGCCAGCCGACGATCTCCGCCTCGGCAATGCCTTCGCCGATGTCCGGCAGCTTGAAGGTAAAACGCGCCATTGCCGATCAGTCCTTCAGAATCTTCTTGAGCGCCATGCCGATGCGCACGGGGCCGGGGAAATACGCCCATTCCAGGCTGTGCGGATATGGCGTGTCGAACCCCGTCACCCGCTCCACCGGCGCCTCGAGGTGGTAGAAGCACCGCTCCTGCACCAGCGCCGACAGCTCCGAGCCGAAGCCGCTGGTGCGCGTCGCCTCATGCACGATCAGGCAGCGCCCGGTCTTCTTCACGCTTTCCTCGATCGTCTCGATGTCGAGCGGGACAAGCGTGCGAAGATCGATGATCTCGGCGTCGACGCCGGTATCCTCCACCACCTGCGCGCACACATGCACCATCGTGCCGTACGCGAGCATCGTCACCGCTTCGCCCTTGCGCACCACCGCCGCCTTGCCGAGCGGGATCTTGTAGTAACCCGTCGGCACTTCGCCGCCGGGATGCTTTGACCAGTTCGCCGCCGGGCGATCCCAATGGCCGTTGAATGGCCCGTTGTAGATGCGCTTGGGCTCGAAGAAGATCGTCGGATCATTGTCCTCGATCGCCGCGATCAGCAGCCCCTTGGCGTCGTACGGCGTCGAGGGGATGACCGTCTTGAGGCCGGATACGTGCGTGAAGATGCCCTCCGGGCTTTGCGAATGCGTCTGCCCGCCGAAGATGCCGCCGCCGAACGGCGATCGCACCGTGATCGGCGCGGTAAACTCCCCGTCCGAGCGGTAGCGCAGCCGCGCCGCCTCGCTGACCAATTGGTCAAGCGCGGGATAGATGTAATCGGCGAACTGGATCTCGGGCACGGGCCTGAGGCCATAAGCCCCCATGCCGATCGACACGCCGATGATGCCGATTTCGGTGATCGGCGTGTCGAACACGCGCGTCTTGCCGTATTTCGCCTGCAGCCCCGCGGTGGCGCGGAACACGCCGCCGAAATAGCCGACGTCCTCGCCCATCACCACGACGCCGGGGTCGCGTTCCATCATCACGTCCATGGCGGAGTTGATCGCCTGGATCATGTTCATGCGGGTGGTGTCGAGGGTTTCCGACTCGGCCTGCATTACCGCTGCACCGTCTGTTCCGGTCACATCACTCACCAGACCCACTCCGTCATTCCCGCGCAGGCGGGAATCCATAGCCGCTGAGGGTGCGGCTCCATCGATACGCTGCGTGTATGGATCCCCGCCTCCGCGGGGATGACGCTCCTAGGAAAAAGCATCACTTGCGATCCCATGGCCGCCCGCTTTCCGCCTCTTCCGCCAGCATCTGCGCCTGTTGCTCGCGCAAATGCCACGGCATTTCCTCGAACACCCCGTCGAACAGCGTATCGAGCGGCTGGTGAAGCCCATGGCCCAGGATGCCGTTCTTCTCGGCTTCCTTTTGCGCCGCCTTCACCTCGTCGGCGACCTCGCGGTCCATCGCCGCGTGCCGCTCCTCGTCCCACTCGCAGATGGCGATCAGATGATCCTTCAGCCGCCGGATCGGGTCGCCCAGCGGCCAGGCCGTCGGCTCGCCCGCCGAGCGATATTGCGTCGGATCGTCGGAGGTGGAATGCCCCTCGGCGCGATAGGTGAAATGCTCGATCAGCGTCGGCCCGGCATTGGTCCGCGCGCGCTCCGCCGCCCATTGGGTCGCCGCATAGACCGCCAGCGCATCATTGCCGTCGACTCGCAAGCCCGCGATCCCGTAACCGATCGCCCGCGCCGCAAAGGTCGTCGCCTCCGCCCCGGCAAAGCCTGAGAAGCTGGAGATCGCCCATTGGTTGTTGACCACGTTGAAGATCACCGGCGCGCGGTAAACGGTGGCGAACGTCAATGCGGAGTGGAAGTCGCCTTCCGCGGTCGATCCCTCCCCGCACCACGTCGCCGCGATCCGCGTGTCGCCCTTGGACGCGGACGCCATCGCCCAGCCCACCGCCTGCGGATATTGCGTCGTCAGATTGCCGGAGATCGAGAAGAAACCGAAGCGTTTTTCCGAATACATGATCGGCAGCTGCTTGCCCTGCAGCTTGTCGCCCCGGTTCGAATAGATCTGGTTCATCATGTCGACCAACGGACAGCCGCGCGCGATCAGCAGGCCCTGCTGGCGGTACGACGGAAAGCACATGTCGTCGGCGTCGAGCGCATAGGCCTGTGGCACCGCCACCGCCTCCTCGCCCAGCGACTTCATGTAGAAGCTGGTCTTTCCCTGCCGCTGCGCGCGGAACATCCGCTCGTCGAACGCGCGCACCAGCGCCATGTGGCGCAGCATGCGACGCAGCGTGTCAGGCGACAGCTTGGGATCCCACGGCCCGACGGCGCGATTGTCCTCATCGAGCACGCGCACCATCGTATAGACGAGCTCGCTGAACCCGCGCGGATCCTCGGTGGTATCGGGGCGGCGCGCCGAGCCGGCGGCTGGGATCTCGACATCGGCGAAATCCACCGTGTCGCCAGGGCGGAACTTGGGCTCGGGCACATGCAGCGCGAGCGGGGGCAGGTTGCTGCGGGCGGCGTCCGCCATGGTCTCTCCGTTCGATGACGCGTCATCAACGCGCCGCAGCCCTCATTGCTTCGTTGAAACAAAATTTCAAGCGAGGGTTATAACTGCCAAGTCTAAATTCCGCTGGGCAAAGGGCGGCTGGCGGATGACGACCTGCGCTATGCCACTGGCGAGTCGCCCGATTGACTCCAACAACAAACGGAACAAAATAGGAACGAATAGCTTAACCGAGTCGTGCCTGTGCCCTCCCCTGCCATCATTGCCGAGCTGCGTGAAACGCTCCGCACCATCGAGGGGGACGGTTATCGCCGGCGCGAGACCCTGCCGTTCGGCATCCCCACATTCGATTCGCGGATCGCCGATGGCGGCCTGCGGCTCGACGCGCTGCACGAGATCGCCGCCGGCACCGCAAACCTCGGCGATGACGCCGCCGCCACGCTCTTCATTGCCGGAATCGCCGCGCGCGCCTGGGGTCCGGTATTATGGGTCGTGCGCCGCCGCGACCTGTTCGCCCCCGGCCTCTACCAGGCCGGCCTGTCGCCCGAACGCGTGCTCTATGCCGAAGCGCGCGACGATGCAGAATTGCTCGCGCTGATGGAGGAAGGACTGCGTCACCGCGGCCTGGGCGCCGTGATCGGCGAGGTGAAGCGCGCCACCATGGGCGCCACACGCCGGCTGCAACTGGCGGCCGAAGGCGGGCGTACCATCGCCCTCCTCATGCGCCGCCACCCGCGCGAGGATGCCGATCCGCTTGGCACCCCCTCCGCTGCGCTCACCCGCTGGCGCATCACCTCCGCCCCTTCCGCCCCTTCGCGCCACGGCATGGGCCGCGCGCGCTGGACCGTCGCGCTGGAGCGCCAGCGCGGCGGCGATCCCTTCCAAACCTTGATGGAGGCTTGCGATGACACGGGTCGTCTCGCTCTACCTGCCGCACTGGGCGATCGATCGCGTGCGCCGGGCCGAGCGTCGCCGCGCACCGCCGCGGCCTGATACCGGCTCCCACTCGGGGTCATCGCTCGACCTCGCCCCGCTCGCCGCCGCCGTGGCGGAGGAGCAGGTGCTGCAGTGCGACGCGCCCAAGAACACCGGCTGGCGCCCCGGCGCGCGCTGGGCGCGCTCGGACGCGGCTGCGCCTGAGAAGACTGAAAAACCCCAAGACAAGCCGTGGTCGCAGTCGACTCGCAAGGATGTCGCGCGCCGCATCGAGGCGATGCCCGAACACCAGCGCCCCCCGATGCGCGAAATGGGCCGCCGCAGCGAAGCCGCCGACAATCCGTTCAAGGCCATGCCTCCTGACGAGGGCACGCGCCCGGTGCGATCGACGCTGCCCGTCCGCCCCGATCCCGAGGACGTACCGGCCAAGCGCTGGCGCGGCTTCGACGGCCTCGATCCCAACGCCGACGACCGCGCCGCCGCCGCGCTCGCGCGCTGGAACGCGATGCCGTCGGTCCGCTACCCCGGCGAAGGCCCGCACCCCGACAAGCACGCCCGCTGCGGCTCCAACGACGCCGGCGCGCACGTCCCGGGCGTCGCCGCCTTTTTCGACACCGGCCGCACGCTTGGCGGCATGGTCGCAAGGGTGTGCGCCCCCCAATCCGTTCGTCCTGAGCCTGTCGAAGGACGTGCCCCAAACGGCGCACCTCGATCACGCACTTCGACAGGCTCAGTGCGAACGGAGGAGAAAAGGCACAGCCCTTCTTTCAAAACTCACACAACACTCCCGCATAAGCGCGAAGTTCGAGAAGTTTCCCCACCCCTCGTCACCGTCCACAAGATCGCCAGCCGCGTCGAAATCGCCGCCGCCTCCCCCGAAGCAAGCGCGCTTGGCCTTACCGCCGGCACCGCACTGACGCAGGCGCGCGCCGCCGTGCCGAACCTCGACGTGCGCGATGCCGATCCCGTGGGCGACCGCGCCGATCTCGAACAACTCGCCACCACGCTCGCCGGCCGCTGGTGCCCGGTTGTCGCCGTATCGGACAGCGACGGCCTGTTCCTCGACATCACCGGCACCGCCCATCTCCACGGCGGGGAGGAACGCATGGCCCGCCGGCTGCTGCGCCTGCTCGCCCGGCTCGGCATCACTGCGCAGGTGGCGATCGCCGACACTGCCGGCGCCGCCTGGGCCTTTGCCCGGCAGCGCGCCCGCGCCGCGATCATACCGCCCGGCGCGCACGTCGCCGCGCTCGAGCCACTGCCCATCTCCGCGCTGCGGCTGGACGAACCGGCGCGCGAGCTCCTCGCCCGCCTCGGGGTCGACACGGTCGGGGAACTCACCGCGCTCCCCCGCGCGCCACTCGTCCGCCGCTTCGGCAAGGCGATCGCGCATCGCCTCGACCAGGCGACCGGCGCCGCGCCCGAACCGCTCGATCCCGTCATCCCCGCGCAGCCGATCGCCGTCACCCGCCGCTTCGCCGAACCGATCGCCACCGCCGAGGCGATCGGCCACTGGCTCGCCGGCCTCGTCGACGATCTCGCCGTCGACCTCGCCAAGGCTGGCCTCGGCGCCCGCGCACTCGCCTTCGTCGCCGCACGCGTCGACTCGACCGACCAGGTGATCCGCATCGGCCTCGCCCGCGCCAGCCGTGATCCCGCACACCTCCTGCGCCTTATCACTCGCCGCATCGAGGAGATCGAGGTCGGCTACGGCCTCGACGCGCTCACGCTCCACCTCGTCCGCGCCGATCCGCTCGGCCCCGAAGCGCTCGGCGCCGCGCTGGCGGAGCAGCAGGCGCCCGATCTCGCCCCGCTGGTCGACACGCTCGCCAACCGCATCGGCCCCGCGCGGCTGTGGCGCCACCAGCCGGTCGAAAGCGACGTGCCGGAGCGCTCGGTCTCGCCGCTCCCCCCGCTCGATCCGGTCGCTGCAGAGGCGTTGCGGCTGAAGCGGCACGACGTGCGCCAACTCGACCGCCGTACGCCTGACCATCCCTGGCACCCACGCTGGCCACGCCCCGCACGCTTGCTACGCCGCCCCGAACCGCTCGACCAAGTGCTCGCAGAAATGCCCGACCGCGCGCCCTATCGCTTCATCTGGCGCGGCCGTCAGCACCTGGTGACACAATCCGACGGCCCCGAACGGATCACCGGCGAATGGTGGCGCCGACCCGGCGAACGCAGCGCCGTGCGCGATTACTTCCGGGTCGAGGACAGCCATGGCCACCGCTTCTGGCTCTTCCGCCGCGGCGACGGCGTGCGCGCCGAAACGGGCGACCTGAGCTGGTACATCCATGGCACCTTTGCGTGACAGGCAAGCCGGGCTCGCCGCGTGACGTACAGCGAGCTTCAGGTCACCACGCATTTCTCGTTCCTGCGCGGCGCCTCGTCGTGCGAGGAATTGTTCACTACCGCCGCCATGATGGGGATGCCCGCGCTCGGCGTCGTCGATCGCAACTCGGTCGCGGGGGTCGTCCGCGCGCTGTTCGCCTGCGAGCAGTTGGAAAAGAAACACGGGCTCCACATCCGCTCGATCCCCGGCTGCCGGCTCGATCTCGTCACCGGTGAATCTTTGCTGGTCTGGCCGGAGGATCGCGCCGCGTGGAGCCGGCTTACCCGCCTGCTCACGCTCGGCAAGTCACGCGCCGATGCGAAGCATGGCGAGAAGGGTCAATGCTTCCTTCATTGGGAGGATGTCGCCGCGCACGCTGCCGGTCTCGTGGCCGCGCTGGTGCCTGGCCGTAGCGGACCGGCCCCGACCGCGCTCGCCGCCACCGCCGACATCTTCGGCACGCGCGGCCATGTCTGCCTCACGCCCTGGCGACGCCCCGGCGAGCGCCGCCGCTGGCACGAAACCGCCCAGGCCGCCGAAGCGCATGGCCTGACCCCGCTCGTCACCGGCGACGTGCTGTACCACGCGCCCGACCGGCGCATGCTCCACGACGTCGTCACCGCGATCCGCGAGAAATGCACCATCGACGAACTCGGCTACCGCCGCGAACGTCATGCCGATCGCCACCTCCAGCCGCCGGCGGAGATGGCTCGCCGCTTCGCCGATCATCCCCACGCGCTCGCCGCGGTAGAGGCGATCGTCGAGCGCTGCACCTTCAAACTGCGCGACCTCGACTATCAATATCCCGACGAAATCGTGATCCCCGGCAAATCGGCGCAGCAGGCGCTCGCCACCGTGGCGTGGAACGGCCTGCGCCAGCGCTTCGGCGCCAACCCGCCCCCGGCGTATCGCGAAAAGCTCGAGCACGAACTCAAGCTGGTCGAGAAGATGAACTACGCGCCTTACTTTCTGACGGTTAATTCGATCGTCCAGTTTGCGCGCAGTCAGGAAATATTGTGCCAAGGGCGCGGCAGCGCCGCCAATTCGGTCATCTGCTTTGCCCTGAACATAACCTCGATCGACCCGATCAAGCATCAGCTCCTCTTTGAACGTTTCGTGTCGGAGGAACGTCGCGAACCGCCCGACATCGATGTCGATTTCGAACACGAGCGGCGCGAAGAGGTGATCCAGTGGATTTATGAGAATTACGGCCATCGTCATGCTGCACTGACGGCAGTGGTCAGCCGCTTCCGTACCCGTGGCGCGATCAGGGAAGTCGGCAAGGTGCTTGGCCTGCCTGAAGACATGACCAGCGCCTTGGCAGGACAAGTGTGGGGCTGGTCCAACGAAGGCGTTCCCGACAGCCATGTCGAGGCACTCAATCTCGATGCGGGCGAGCCGCGTCTCGCGCTCGCGCTGGAACTTGCCAAGGAATTGATCGGCACCCCGCGCCATCTGTCGCAGCATCCCGGAGGTTTCGTGCTGACGCGCGACATGCTGCATGATCTTGTTCCCATCGAACCCGCCGCGATGGCCGATCGCCGTGTCATCGAATGGGAAAAGGAGGATATCGAACATCTCGGCTTCATGAAGATCGACATCCTTGGCCTTGGGATGCTTGGCTGCATGCGCCGCGCCTTTGATCTTCTTGCCGCGCATAAGAACCTGCGACTCGGCCTAGCGAGCGACGCCTTGCAGACCGACGATCCCGCGACGTTCGAGATGATCCGCCAAGCCGATACGCTCGGCGTGTTCCAGATCGAGAGCCGCGCGCAGATGAGCATGTTGCCCCGGATGAAGCCGACCAACTTCTACGACATTGCCATCCAGGTCGCGATCGTCCGCCCCGGCCCGATCCAGGGCGACATGGTGCATCCGTATCTGAAGCGCCGCGCGCTTTCCAAGGAGGATCAGGCGAAGATCGAATACCCCAGCCCCAAGCTGAAGCACGTGCTGCAGAAGACGCTGGGCGTGCCGCTGTTTCAGGAACAAGCCATGCAGGTCGCGATCCTAGGCGCCGGCTTCACGCCGGGCGAGGCAGACCTGCTGCGCCGTGCGATGGCGACGTTCAAGATGACCGGCGGCGTCGGCGAGTTCCGCGACAAATTGATCTCGGGCATGCGCGGCAATGGCATCGCACTGGAGTTTGCCGAGCGATTGGTGAAGCAGATCGAGGGCTTCGGCAGCTACGGCTTTCCCGAAAGCCATGCGGCCAGCTTCGCCAAGATCGCCTACGCCTCGTCCTGGATGAAATGCCACCATCCCGACGTGTTCTGCGCGGCGCTGCTCAACGCCCAGCCGATGGGCTTCTACGCGCCCGCGCAGATCGTCCGCGACGCCCGCGCGCATGGCGTGGAAGTGCTGCCGGTCTGCGTGATGACCAGCGAGTGGGACACGACGCTGCTTGAAGCCAAGCCCCACAAGCCTCTTCCCTTTGGCGAAGCGCGCCTTCTTCCACCCTATACAAGCCTCCACCCCCTCCGCCTCGGCCTGCGCATCGTCCACGGCCTCGCCGCCGCCGACGCCGGCAAGATCCTCGCCGCCCGCGCCATCCGCCCGTTCACCTCGGTCGAGGACGTCTGGCGCCGCTCGGGCGTGCCGCTCGCCGCACTGGAAAAGCTCGCCAAGGCCGATGCCTTCGCCGGCATGGGGCTCGACCGACGACAGGCGCTCTGGGCGATCCGCGGCCTCGGCGACACGCCGCTCCCCCTCCTCGCCGCCATCGAAACCAGGGAGGAGCCCGTCCACCTGCGCGCGCTCACCGCCGGCCGCGAGGTGGTGGAGGATTATCGCGCCACCCAGCTGACGCTGCGTCAGCACCCGCTCACCTTTCTGCGCGGCCGCCTCAGCGAACGCCGCTGCGTTCCCTGCGGCGACCTGAAGACCATCAAGGAAGGCACGCTGGTCGACGTCGTCGGCATCATCCTCGTCCGCCAGCGCCCCGGCAGCGCCAAGGGCGTGCTGTTCATCACCATTGAGGACGAAACCGGCGTCGCCAACGGCATATTGTGGCCCGACCGGTTCGAGGCGCAGCGCCGCACGGTGATGTCCTCCGCCATGGTCAGCATTCGCGGCCGCGTGCAAAAGGAAGGCATCGTCATCCACGTCGTCGCAGACCTGATCACCGACCTCACATGGATGCTGCGCGAGGTCGGCGAGATCGACCTGCCCTCACTCGTCGCACGCGGCGACGGCGCCACCCACCCCGGCGCCCCCGACCGCGGCGATCCCGGCTGGAAGCACAAAGGGCGCGTCGACTATCATTATCGCGAGCGCCCTGAAGACGTGATCCCGATCCGCAGCCATGACTTCCATTAGTAAAGCACTCGGCTTAGCATCTTCCCCGAGCCGGCGACCGACCGGCAGCATGGAGAGAGATTCGCATGGCCACTGCCGCCGTCCTGCCCGAACCCGCGATCGGCCTGACCCCGCACGTCCCCTCGCCCGCCGACAAGCCTGCCTTCGACGCCGCGATTGTCGATGCCGACAGCTACGCGCACGAGGAACGCTATCACGCGATCTTCAAATATTTGCGTGAAGAAGCGCCGGTCTATTGGTGCGAGCCCGAAGGCTATCGCCCGTTCTGGACGGTCGCGCGCCACGCCGACATCCGCCGCGTCGAGCTCGACAACGAAACCTTCCTCAACGATCCGCGCCTGACGCTCGCGACGATCGCCGACGAGGAACGGATCATGGCGCTGACCGGCGGCAACAAGCTGACCCGCAACCTCGTCAGCATGGACAACCCCGACCACAAGCACTTCCGCGCCATGACGCAGGGCTACTTCTCGCCCAAATATATGAAGCAGCTCGAAGCCGACATCCGTGTGCTGGCGAAGGAGAGCGTCGAGCACATGGCGTCACTAGGCAGCCAATGCGATTTCGCCGCCGAAGTCGCGATCTGGTTCCCGCTGCGCGTCATCATGCTGACGCTCGGCGCCCCCCGCGAGGACGAGCAATTCCTGATGAAGATCACCCAGGAAGTGTTCGGCGCGCAGGATTTCGACCACATGCGCCCCGAGGAGATGGGCGGGCTGTTTGCGACCATCGCCGAGTTCAACGCCTGGTGCGACCGCATCACCGCCGACCGCAAGGCGAACCCGCGCGAAGACGTCTCGACGATCATCGCCAATGCCACGCTCACCGACGGCTCGCCGATGGGGAATATGGAGGCGATGAGCTACTACCTCATCATCGCCGCCGCCGGCCACGACACGACCAGTTCGTCCTCCTCCGCCGGCCTTCTCGAACTGATCCGCAATCCGGGCGAGATGCGTAAGCTGCGCAACGATCCCGCGCTGCTCCCCAATGCGATCGAGGAAATGATCCGCTGGGCCAGTCCGGTGAAGCATTTCTTCCGCACCGCGGCCAAGGATGCCGAGGTCGGCGGCGTGCCGATCAAGGCCGGCGACAATCTCGTCATGGCCTATCCGTCCGCCAATCGCGACACCGCGGTGTTCGATGACCCCTTCGCCTTCCGTATCGATCGCGCGAACGTGCGCCAGCATCTCGCCTTCGGCTATGGCCCTCACCTCTGCCTGGGCCAGCATCTCGCCAAGCTGGAGATGCGCATCCTGTTCGAGGAATTGCTCGCCCGCTTCGACCATTTCGAACTCGCCGGCGACCCGTCGTGGACGCGCGCCAGCTTCGTCAGCGGCATGAAGCACCTGCCGATCCGGTATCAAGTCAAGTGAGTCGCGACGACGCCGAACGGCTGTATCCCGGCTTTCCGGGCAGCAACGCCAATGAGCATTTGCGCACCATCCCCGCCTGTGCCGCACTGGGCATGGCGCAGCGCGCGAGCTTAGGGGGCCCGATCGTCACCTCGCTCGACGCGAAGCTGCCGGCGGTGCGCGACGCCGCCGGCCGCGTCTCGCGCGGCGCAGCTTTGGTCCTCGCGGATCAGGCGACCGCAAGCGGCGTGTTCGCCAGCCTGTCGCAGCCGACACCGATGATGACGCTCGACCTGCGCGTCGATTGGTTCGGCCCGCTGCCCGATGGCACGCTCGATTGCGCGATCGACGATGTGGTGCGCGAAGGCGACCTGGCGCTCGCCCGCGGGCGGTTGCTCGCGGACGGCGTGCCGGTCGGCGCGGCGCTCGCACGCTATCTCATCGGATCGATGCCAGGCGGCGGCGGCCACCGCATCGAGGACCGCCGCGAGATCCTGCCACCGTCCGACGTCGCGACCTTCGCGCTTTATCTCGACGCGATCTCGTCACCCGATGGCCTGATGATGCGCCCCCGAAGCGAGCATGTCGGCGCGCCACTCCCCGCCTACCACGGCGGCGTCATTGCCGCGCTGCTCGAACATGCGGCGGTGCTGGCGATCGACACCAGCTTCCGCCCCATCGACATCGAAGTCCGCTTCCTCGCCCCCGCCCGCGCCGAGCACCCGCTCATCGCTCGCGTGATCCCCCGCCGCACCGGTCGCCGCGCGGCAACGATCGACGTCGAGGCGCACCAGGGTGATCCAGCGAAACCCGTCGCGATCGCACGGATGTTGGCGATCAGCGACGCGGCTGGCGACGTCCAAGCGTTCGAGCTGCCGCGCCCGTAGTCACAATGCGCCCTTTCTCCCCTCCCGCTTGCGGGACGGGTCGGGGTAGGGGCTGTCCATCACTGCGATCGCTGCCCGCGGACACGCCCTCCCCCAGCCCCTCCCGCAAGCGGGAGGGGAGAAGGATGCTCATTCGCCAACCACCTGCTCGATCACCCCGAAGATCGGATGATGCCGATCGTCCTCGGCCCAGATCCGCACCGTGTCGCCAGCCTTGAGGAACGGCGTCACCGGCTTCCCCCCGCCGATCGTCTCGATCGTGCGCACCTCGGCGATGCACGAGTAACCGACGCCGCCTTGCGCGATCGGCTTGCCCGGCCCGCCATCCGCATCACGGTTCGACACCGTGCCCGACCCGACGATCGTTCCCGCCCCGAGCGCGCGCGTCTTCGCGGCGTGCGCCACCAACATCCCGAAGTCGAACGTCATGTCCTCGCCCGCCTCGGCGCGCCCGAACGGCTGGCCGTTGAGGTCCACCATCAGCTTGCGGTGCAGCTTGCCGTCGCGCCACCAATCGCCCAGCGCCTCAGGCGTCACGAACACCGGCGAGAAGGCCGACGCCGGCTTCGACTGGAAGAAGCCGAACCCCTTGCCCAGCTCGCCCGGGATCAGGTTGCGCAGCGACACGTCGTTGGTCAGCCCCACCAGCCGGATCGCCGCCAGCGCTTCCTCGCGGCTCGCGCCCATCGGCACGTCGCCGGTGACGACCACCACCTCGGCCTCCAGGTCGCAGCCCCAGCTTTCGTCGGCGAGCGGGATCGCATCGCGCGGCCCCAGGAAGCCGTCCGACCCGCCCTGATACATCAGCGGATCGTGCCAGAAGCTCTCCGGCATCTCCGCCCCACGCGCCTGCCGCACCAGCGCGACATGGTTCACGTACGCCGAGCCATCCGCCCACTGATACGCGCGCGGCAGCGGCGAGGCGGCGTCATGCTCGTGAAACCGCTCGCGCGGGATCACCTCATGCTCCAGATCGGTGGAAAGGTTCTCGAGATCGACCGACAGCCGATCCCAATCGTCCAGCGCCGCCTGCAGCGTCGGCGCGATATGGCCGGCATCGGCGCACCAGGCGAGATCGTTCGACACCACGACGAGCTTGCCGTCGCGCCCATGCTTCAGGCTCGCTAGTTTCATCCGTCACCTCTCCTTCGCGCTCGGTGATAAGCGCGAAGGAGGTCGGCCGCTAGGGCATGCGGAACGTGACTGATCGCTGTTGCCCCGCGCAGGCGAGCGCGCCTTCCGGCCGGAAGCTGCTTGTCCAGCGCGAACCGCGTACAATGCCGACCGCCGCCTCATTGAAGATGAACGGCGGATAGGCCGCCACCGCGCGCTGCGTCGCCGTCCGGCCGTCGGCGGTGATATCGAACTCGGCGCGCACCCAGCCTTCGAAGCCCATGCGCACCGCTTCCATTGGATAGTCATTGGCGCTGCCGCCGGGGCGGGTGGCCGCGGGGCTCAGATCCACCAGCGCACATTGTTCGGCGGTAAGCCCCGTCCGGGCAAACGCCGCCCGCGCACCAGCCAGATCGTTGCCGGCCGCCAGCAAGTTCGCACGTTGCAGCAGCGCGGCGGTCTTGATCGGATGAGTGTCGGGCAAAGGCGCCGAGACGACCGCGTCGAGCAGCGCCGCGGCATCCTCCGGCGGACGCGACTTGTAGCGCGGCGCGGCGATCGTCAGCCGCACGGTGGCGGCGGCGAGCGGATCGGCGGCAACCGGCGGCTCCGTCAGCAGCCCTCGCAGCGCCTCGCGATATTTCTTCGCGTTCCAGTCACGCGTGTCGATCAATTCCATGACGACGCGGATCGCGACGGGTGCACCAGCTGCGGCGGCGCGAGCGATCACCTGGCCACGCAGCGTTGCCGCTTCCTCCGGGTCGATCACGGGATTGCGCGCAAGCGCCAGGGTGGCGCGCAGGCCCGCAACCCCGCCCTCGGCAGCGGCGGTGCGCTGCAGCGGCAGGGCGCTTGCGTCCGACATGTCCCGCCACGCCGGTTCACTCAGCCCGCGCGACGCGAACCACGCGTCGATCGACTCCACCAGCGGCTCAACGACCGAGGGCCCCTCCGGCGCCCGGATGCAGCGCAGCTCCACGCGTGAGCCATAGCGGAAGAACGGCGGGATCGCCTTGGCATCGTCGGGGCGCCACGACCAATCGCGAACCGCTTGCGAAAAGGCGATCGCGGTCGCGCGGCTGCCGGTGGAAAAGATCGGCATCGCGCTGGCGACATGGCCGTCTTCCGCCAGCACAAATTCCACGATCGCGACATCCTCGGGGGTCAAACCGGCGGCAGGATCGCACGCCGGCGGATCCATCGACGCCGCCCTGGAGAAGGGAGCATCCTTCATCCGTCCTGCGCCGGTATAGGCGAGATAGCGTCGCGCGCTATCGACATCCTTGTTGCGCAACGCGGCGATGGCGAGGTCCGACCGCGTGGCGACCTCGTCGAGGCTGACCTTCGAATCGAGTCCGCCCTGCTTGGCGAGGCTGTCGCGCAACTCGGCATAGGCCTCCTTGTCGCGTCCCTCATTGAGCAGGACGCGGGCATATTGCGTCTGCACGTTGGCGATGTCGTGCTTGGACGCGGTCGGCGTCGCGCGGACGATCGTGCGCGCCTCCTCGGCGTAGCGCAGCGCGCGGCCATCGTGATCGAACATCAGCGCGCGCGACATCAGCATCAGCGGCATCAACCGCGCGAGCCCCTCCGATTGGCTGAGCGCCACCTCATAGTCGCGCACCGCGGCATCATAATCGAAGCGCTGATACGCGGCCTCGCCCAAGGTGATCGACGCGTCACGAACGTCGCCGGCGAAGGCGGCACCGCGCGCTTTCAACTGCGGCAGGCCGCGGCGGATCGCAGCCTCACCCTCCGGCACCCGCCCGACCGTGACGAGACAGCGACCCTTGCGGACGTCGACCGCGGCGGCGACCAATGCGCTGCGGCGGGCGGCACCGGTGCGCTCGAGTGCCTCGAACATCCCGATCGCCTCGCCGCACTTGCCCGGCATGGCGGCGGCTTCGCTCGCGGCATCGAACTGCTGCTGCATGGTCGTAGCGGCAGTGGACGGCGGCTTGGCAGCCGCGCCTTGACCGACAGCCAGCATCGCAAGCAGAAACAGCATGATCGTCCCCCTTCAGCCCCGGAGGGACCATCACCATTTCCGCTTCGGAGTCGAGCCTGTCTGATGCCGAAAAGATCATTCTGGCCCGGCATCGCGGTGGTGCCGCTGCTCCTGCTTGGCGGTGCCGCGCCGGCGGTGCACTATCCTGAGCGGACGGTGCTGCTGCTGGTCGCCAGCTGGTGCGCGCCATGCCGGGTCGAACTGGCGCACATCGACGAGATCGCGCGCGCCGCGGCGCCCTATGACGTGCGCGTGCTGCTGGTGGACGACAGCAAGGCCGGGCGGCGGATGGTCGCCGCGCTGTCGCCGGCGCGGCGCTGGCTGCCCGATCCCGCCGTCGCGGCGCCGGCGCGTGCCGCCCTGCTCTCGCGGACACCGGGCCTTCCATATAGCGTGGCGATCGGACCCAAGGGCGCGATCTGTGCCGATCGGCGCGGCGGGCTGGATGCCGCCCGCACACATGCGCTCGTCGCACGCTGCCGGGCACCATAACAAAAGTTACTTGACCCATTCGGCGCCGCTCGCGACAAGCAGCCACATCAATTCCGGAGAGGTTTTCCCTGATGTCGCTCGACCAGATCGCGGGCCGTTTCGCTTACAACGAGGATCACGAGGCATTCCGCCAGACCGTGCGCAGCTTCCTGGCCAAGGAAGGCGTGCCCAATTCCGACCAGTGGGAAAAGGACCGCCTGGTCCCCAAGAGCTTCTGGCAAAAGGCGGGCGAGGTCGGGATGCTTTGCCCCACCGTGCCGGAGGAATATGGCGGGCTCGGCCTAGACTTCGGCTATAACGCGATCGTCGATGAGGAAATGGCCTATTCGGGCGTCCCCGCCGGCTTCTCGCTCCAGTCGGACATCGTCGCCGGCTATATGGAGCATTACGGCTCCGAGGAGCAGAAAAAGGAATGGCTGCCCAAGATGGTCTCGGGCGACGTGATCACCGCGATCGCGATGACCGAGCCGGGCACCGGCAGCGACCTCCAGTCGATCCGCACCACTGCGCGCAAGGACGGCAATCATTACGTCATCAACGGCTCCAAGACGTACATCACCAACGGCCAGAACACCGATCTGACGCTCGTGGTCTGCAAGACCGATCCGGATGCGCAGCCCGCCTATAAGGGCATGTCGATCATCCTGGTCGAAAGCGACCGCGAGGGCTTCAGCAAGGGTCGCAAGCTCGACAAGATCGGTCAGGACGCGGCGGACACGTCCGAGCTGTTCTTCGAGGACGTGCGCGTGCCGATCACCAACTGCCTCGGCGAAGAGGGCATGGGCTTCATCTACCTGATGAGCCAGCTGCCGCAGGAGCGTTTGTCGATCGCGGTCTCGACCCATGCCTCCTCGCAAAAGGCGTTCGACGATACGGTTGCGTTCGTAAAGGATCGCAAGGCGTTCAAGGGCGTGGTGTTCGATTTTCAGAACACCAAGTTCGTGCTCGCCGATCTCAAGGCGAAGCTGCAGGTCGGCTGGGCGCATCTCGACTGGGCGATCGCGCGTCACCTCAAGGGCGAGCTGACCAACGAGGAAGGCGCCGCGGCCAAGCTGTGGCACACCGACCTGCAATGGGAGGTGATGGACAAGTGCCTCCAGCTGCATGGCGGCGCCGGCTATATGAACGAATATCCGATCGCCAAGATGTGGCGCGGCGCGCGCGTCAGCCGGATCTACGGCGGCACCAACGAGATCATGAAGGAAGTGATTTCGCGCAAGCTGTAGGCGCGGCTCCGCGCCGGTCGCGCAGCGAACAGCTCGCGCGGCCGGCGGGCGGGCGCCAATCGCGCCCGATCCGGCCGACGGCTTCGCCGTTGGCGTGCTCCGCTTCTGGTCCCCCCTCATCAGGGAGGACGATCTGCCGGCACACCCCCTGTCACCGAACCGACACAAATACCTAACGCTACCTTTACCACCGCGCGCCTACTCGCCGTCCGGACAGTGCAAACGGAGACGCGCACGAATGAGCCGAGGTGGAGTGGTCTGGGCGCCGAGCGAAACGGTGCCGGATGCGATCGACAAAACATGGATCGGCAATCGCTCGTCAGTGGAGGTCGGCGCGCGCATGCTGGAGGCGGTCACGCTGTTCCGTGCGGCGCCGCGCCTTCGGATGATTGCGGTGGTGGACCCCCTTCAACGGCCAGTGGGCGCGATTTTCGAGCGAGACGTGCGCCAATTACTGTTCAGCCCGTTCGGCTACGCCTTGCTGTCGAACCGCAGTCTGGCGATCGGCCTTGGCGATCACGTTCTCCCGTGCCCCGTTGTGCCGCTCCATGCCGGCGCCGCCGCGATGCTTGCCGCCTGGCAGGAGCAGCCGGGCGCTGAGGGCCTGATCATCACCGACCAGGGCCGCTATCTCGGCACGATCGACCAAACGACCCTGCTGCGCGTCGCGGCCGATCGCGATGCCGCCAACAGCCGGCGCGCCGGCGAGCGCGGCGCCGCGATCCAGCAGGCGAGCCGGACTTTCGAGGCGGACGCCCGCGCGCTCGCTGCCGATCTCGCACAAGCCTCGCGCGCCGTTGCCGATACCGCGTTGCGCATGGCCGAGCGTGCCCAACAGATCGGCGACGGCACCGCCGCGGTTGCCGCCGCCACCGGCCAAGCCTCGGCCAACCTCGCCGAAGTCGCCGAGCGCACCAAGGCGTTCGCCGGGGCACTGGCGCAGGTGGAACGCAGCACGCGCGACGCCCGCAACGCTACCGAAGCTGCAACCGATCGGGCGCGTTGCGGCGCGCGGCAGATCGACGGGCTGGTAGAGGCGGCGGATTCTATTGGCGCCGTCACCGCGCTGATCGACGAGATTGCACGGCGCACCACCATGCTCGCGCTCAACGCCACGATCGAAGCGGCGCGCGGCGGCGAGTCCGCTCGCGGCTTTGCGGTCGTCGCCAATGAAGTAAAGGCGCTTGCCGCGCAGACCCGAACCGCCGCCGGCGACATCACCCGCGAAATCGACCGGGTCCGTGCCGCGACCGGTGGCGTGCGCGCGGCGCAAAGCGATCTCGGCGGCGCAATCGACACGCTGGACAGCCTCTCCGCCGCAGTGGCCGAAGCAGTTGGTGAGCAGACCCAAGCCGGTCAGCAAATCAGCAGTCATGTCGTCGAGGCGAGCGCCGCCACCGATCACATCAGCAGAACGATCGACGACATCCTCCACGGTGCCCGCGCCGCCGGGCAGGATGCGGCAGCGATGAGCGACCTTGCCGTATCGCTCTCCACCCGTGCAGACGAGATGGAACGCCACATGCTGGCCTTTCTGGATACCCTTGCGGCAGCGTAAACTTCTCCCCTCCCGCGTGCGGGAGGAGCTGGGGGAGGGCGTGTCCCAAAGCGAACCGGCCAGCTAAAGCGAGCACACCACCGCACCCCGCTCGTGCTGAGCCTGTCGAAGCACGTGCGCCCATGACACGCCCTTCGACAAGCTCAGGGCGAACGGCGGCGACTGTTCCTACGGCGGAAAAGATCCCTCGCACACCCGCTCGTCCCGAACAACGTCGAGGCGCAGCGCCTCCGACCTCAGGCGGCCTCGCGTTCACCCGTCCGCAATTGCTCCACGAACCCGTCGGTGCTGCGCCGCAGGCGCCTTGCGTGATCGGACAGTGAGCCGGCCGCCTCGCGTACATGCCGCGACAGCGTATCCGCTTCGTTTGCCACCGCCGCGACCCGCGCGATCCGCTGCTCGATCATATCCACTCCCCGCGCTGCTTCATGCGCGGTACGCTCGATCTCCGCCGCGACACCGCGCTGGCCAGCAACCGCGCCCTTGATGTCGCCCGCGGCGGTTGCGACGCGAAGCACCGCATCGGCTGCCCCGACGATATTCGTTTCCGTGGCGGCAACGCCTTGGCGCACACTGTCGATCAGGGTGACGATCTTGTCGCTGGCGCGCGCCGTGCCGCCGGCGAGTTGCTTTACCTCGCCGGCCACCACCGCAAAGCCGCGCCCGGCGTCGCCCGCCCGGGCCGCCTCAATGGTGGCGTTCAACGCCAGCAGGTTGGTGCGGGTGGCGATCTCGTGGATCTCGCCTACCAGCCCGCCAATGTCTCCGGCGCGCGCGGCCAGATCGAGCACCGCATTTTTGCCCTCCTCCGCATTGCGACGGACAGCGCCGGTCAGTGTCGCCTGCGCATCGGCGCTTTCGGCGATCTCACCGATTGAATCGGTCAGCCGATGCACGGCATCGGCAACGTCCTGTGTCGCCCCGGCCGCTTGCGCCGCACCGGCAGCGACTTCGTTCGCCTGGCGCCCGGCATCCGCCGCAATCTGTGTCAGCGTCGCCGCCGACCCCTCCAGCGTCGCGGCCGCGCCCTCGATCGCAATCGCCACCCCCGCCACCGATTGCTCGAAATCGTCGGCCAGTGCGATCAGTGCGCTTCGGCGCTCCTCGGCAAGCCGCGCCTCCGCCGTCTTGCGCCGGGCTCGTTCGTGCGCAGAGCGTTCCTCGGCCGCCGTTGTCGCCGCCAGCGCCGCGACGGCCTTGCTGCGCTCGGTCTCCGCCTCGGCGACCAGCCGCTCGCCCTCGGCCCGGGCCTTGTCCTGCGCCACGATCAGGTGGCGCATCCGCGTGGTAAGATAGGTCAGCGCCGCAAACTGAAGCACAATCGCCAGCGCGTGGAACAGCACGCGCGTGATCGTTCCGTCATTCTCAAATACCCAGGTCGGCAGCAGATAGGACAGCACCAGATGGTGCAGCGCGATCAGCACGGAAGCGAGCGCCAGCGGACGCCAGTCGCACAGGACGGCCAACATCGACAGCGCAACGAAGAAGTACATATGCGCGTCCATCTGCCAGGTCATGCCAGACAGCAGATAAACATAGGTCGCTGGCAGCAGTGCCGCGAGCACGGCAAAGTTCATCCGTGCGGCCGCGTCGTGCCGCCGGCGCAGCGCCATCCAGGTAGGGATGACGTTGCCGAGTGCTGCGGTTGCCAGCGCCAGGCCGGTGTTGGGTGATCCCATCGCCGTGCCCCAGATCAACAGCACGGGCAGACAAAGCCAGCCGACCAGCGCCAGGGTGCGGATCGCGCGGATACGCAACAGATCAAGCGAGGACATCAGAAGCCTCTCCGCACAGCGGGACGGGCGCCGCGACCGCCAGCACGCCCGCACGCAGCAACGGCCAGAACAAGGTCTGTCGATCACCAAGCACCACCAGGCTGCCCGCCGGGCCCTGCTCCAGCAGCAACGCATGGCTGTCGCGCGCCAGCCGCGCGGCGGGTGCATCGCTCATCAGCGGGACAAGCAGCATCGCGCCATGCGCTGGCGGCGCTAGCGCGAGCATCGCAAGCGCGGCTATCCCGACGGCGATTTGGGCGAGAATGATGCACATGTTCGCGGGCGAGAAACGGACAATCATCGCCGCCCTTTGACACGCCAAGGGTTAGGACGGGGTAAAGGTTAACGGGCCGCTGTTCTGGCGTTACGTAATCCGCGCAAACTTGACTTTTGCCGCCATCGCGCACATCTGGCGCCGTATCGAGACGTATGCAGCGTGATCGGGCTTCGTGCCCAGGCTCCGTCTCGGTCGATCGAACCGGCTTCCCAAGTCACGCGGGGTGTCAATTTTCCCCGCCATCCGTGTGCCCGACCGGCCCGCGGTGCCGCGATCATATGTAGGTAATACCATGTCCTTTTCCGACCTCGGCCTCGCCGAGCCGCTCGTCCGCGCGCTCGAAGCTAAGGGCTATTCTACGCCCACGCCGATCCAGCGCGACTCGATCCCGACCGTGCTCACCGGCCGCGATCTGCTCGGCATCGCGCAGACCGGCACCGGCAAGACCGCGGCCTTCGTGCTGCCGTCGATCCAGCGCCTGCTCGGCAGCGAGAAGCGCGTGCTGCCGACGCATGCCCGCATGCTGGTCCTCGCCCCGACTCGCGAACTCGCCAACCAGATCGCCGACAATGCGCGGCTGTACGCCAAGAACTCGCGGCTGACCGTCGCCACCGTCTTCGGCGGCACCAGCATCAACAAGAACCGGCAGGATCTGTCGCGCGGCGTCGACATCCTCGTCGCGACGCCCGGCCGCCTGCTCGATCTGGTCGAGCAGGGTTTCTGCAACCTGACGATGCTCGAGATCCTTGTGCTCGACGAAGCCGACCAGATGATGGACCTCGGCTTCATCCATGCGCTCAAGAAGATCGTCCGCATGGTCCCGCGCCGTCGCCAGACCCTGTTCTTCTCGGCCACCATGCCCTCATCGATCCGCGAGCTCGCCGGCCAGTTCCTCACCGATCCGCAGACCGTCTCGGTGGTCCCCGCCGCGACCACGGCGGAGCGGGTCGAGCAGCAGGTCGTGCTGGTCAATCAGGCCGAAAAGCAGGCGCTGCTGACGATGCTGGTGCTGGACGAGACGATCGACCGCGCCTTGGTCTTCACCCGCACCAAGCATGGCGCCGACCGTGTCGTGAAGCTGCTCGCCGGCAACGGCATCGCCTCCAACGCGATCCACGGCAACAAGAGCCAGCCGCAGCGCGAGCGCGCGCTCGCCGCGTTCAAGAGCGGCGAAGTGCCGATCCTCGTCGCGACTGACATCGCGGCACGGGGCATCGACATTTCGGGGGTGAGCCATGTGTTCAACTTCGAACTGCCCAACGTGCCGGAACAGTACGTCCACCGCATCGGCCGCACGGCGCGTGCTGGCGCGAGCGGCATCGCCATTTCCTTCTGCGCCGACGATGAGCGGCCGTACCTGAAGGACATCGAGAAGACGACGCGCCAGAAGATCCCGCAGCGCGCGCTGCCCGAGGACTTCATGAAGCGCGGCGAGGCGCTCAAGGCCGCGCGCGTCAAGGTGATGGGTGCCGATCCTGCTCCGCGCGAGGATCGCCCGCGGCAGCAGCGCGGCCCCGCGCGTCCCAAGGCAAACCATGCGCCGACCGCGACGCGCGATTACGCCAACGCCAGCCGTCGTGGCGGCGGTGCCGGCGGCGGTGGTCGTCCGGGCGGCGGCGGCGGCGGACGTGGCCGTGGTGGACGCGGTCGCGGCGGCGGCGGTGGCTCGCGGGCAACCGCGCAGGCCTAAGACACGCGTCCCATCACCCGTCCGCCCTGAGCTTGTCGAAGGGCGTGTCACGAGCGAAAACGCCTGAGGCACGTACTTCGACAAGCTTAGTACGAACGGAGTGGAGGCCCCTCCCCTTCGTCTCGCACGGCATCCTGCAACCGGACGCGCCCCTGGTCAGTTGCTCTCCTCGACAAGAGGAGAAACAACCATGGACATCGCGACCGGCCCCCTGGTGGAACGCATCGCCCGCGTGCTCGCCGGCGAGCGGCTCAGCGCCAACGGCCATGGCGATCAGGAATCCGCGGGCGGGGCGGTGGACGCCGCCTGGCCCGATTACCGCGACGCCGCCATCGCCGTCCTCCACACTCTCCGCGCCCCCAGCGCCGCCATGGCCGCCGCCGGCGACCCGGCGGTTTGGGAACGCATGGTCCTCGCCGCGCTCAAGGAAGCGCAACCAGCGGAGGTTTGACCTACTCCCTCTCCCCTCGGGGGAGAGGGTCGGGGTGAGGGTCTGTACGCGGGCGCAGGTCTCGGTAAGACACCACCCTCCCCCCCACTCACGTCATCCCCGCGCAGGCGGGGATCCATAAACGCAGCGCCGGGGTAGAGCCGCAACGTCAGCGCGTATGGATTCCCGCCTACGCGGGAATGACGGCGTAGCTAGGCGATCGCCTAAGCCAAAACCGTCAACCACTCCTCCTCCGGCGCCCGCGGGCTGCGCGTCCGGTTCGCCGCTTCCTCGACATCCTCATACCCGATCGCCACGCCGCAAAAGAGCATCCGCTCCGCCGGCGTACCCAAAAACGCCTCCACCGTGTTCGGGTACACCGCCCAGCATTCCTGCGGGCACGTCGCCAGCCCAGCCTCGACCGCCAGCAGCATCAGATTCTGCAGGTACATGCCAAGGTCGGCCCATTGCGGCGGCCCCATCCGCCGGTCCACCGTCACGAAATAGGCCGCCGGCGCGCCGAAGAACTGGAAGTTGCGCGAAAACCATTCCGCCCGCGCGCGCTTGTCCTCGCGCGGGATGCCGAGATGGCCGTACATGATCTCACCGATCTGGAAGGTGCGCGCCTTGGTCGCATCGGTCATTTCGCGCGGATAGATGTCATAGCCCGGCGTTTCCTTCTCGCGCCGCTCGATCTTGCCGCGCATGATCGCCTTCAGCTCGTCCATCTTGGCGCCGGTGACGATGTCGATATGCCACGGCTGGATATTGCCGCCCGTCGCCGCACGAGCGGATTTCAGCGCCAGCTCCTTCAACACCTCCAGCGGCACCTCCTTGTCGAGATACCCGCGCACCGAGCGCCGCTCCTTCACCGCTGCGGAAACATGCATTCGCCTCTCCACCTCTTGCCGAGCGCGTCAAATCGCGCCACATGAGCGGCTGGGATAACATCTGTTATGGAGAGTCGGAAGATGCCCGAGGCGTATATCGTCGAAGCGGTTCGGACGGCTGGTGGACGGCGCGGGGGCAAGCTCGCGGGGGTTCATCCGGTCGATCTGGCGGCACAAGTGCTGGATGCGGTGATCGAACGGTCGGGGATCCCCGGCGATGCGGTCGAGGACGTGATCATGGGCTGCGTCAGCCAGGGTGGCGAGCAGGCCGGCCAGGTCGGCCGCAACGCCGTGCTCGCGTCCAAGAAGCTCGCGCAATCGACCCCGGCGGTGACGATCGACCGCCAGTGCGGTTCGTCGCAGCAATCGATCCAGTTCGCGGCCCAGGCCGTGATGTCGGGCACGCAGGACGTGGTGATCGCGGCCGGCATCGAGAGCATGTCGCGCGTTCCGATGGGTTCCACGTACAAATTGTTCTACGACGCCGGTCTCGGCAAGAACAAGTCGCCGGGCCTCGAGGAGAAGTTCCCGGGCATCAACTTCAACCAGTTCGCTGGTGCGGAGATGATCGCCAAGAAATACGGCTATACCCGCGAGAAGCTGGACGATTATTCGCTCAACTCGCACCGCAAGGCGGTTGCGGCGACGCAGGGCGGCAAGTTCAAGGACGAGATCGTTCCGATCGAGGTCGAGACGGCCGAGGGCAAGGAACTGCATACCAGCGACGAAGGCATCCGCTACGATGCGTCGGCCGAGGGTATGGCGGGCGTGAAGAAGTTGTCCGAAGACGGCGTGCTGACCGCCGCTTCGTCGAGCCAGATCTGCGATGGTGCCAGCGCGGTGCTGATCGTCAGCGAGGAAGCGCTGAAGAAGTACAACCTCAAGCCGCTGGCGAAGATCGTCAATCTGACGGTCACCGCGGGCGATCCGGTGGTGATGCTCGAAGAGCCGCTGTTCGCGACCGACAAGGCGCTCAAGAAGGCCGGTCTGTCGATCGACGACATCGACCTCTACGAAGTGAACGAAGCCTTTGCCTCGGTCCCGGTCGCCTGGCTCGAGCATGTGAAGGCCGATCCGAACAAGCTCAACGTCAACGGCGGCGCGATCGCGCTTGGGCACCCGCTTGGCGCCTCGGGTACCAAGCTGATGGCGACGCTGGTCCACGAACTGAAGCGCCGTGGCGGCCGCTACGGCCTGCAGACGATGTGCGAGGGCGGCGGCGTCGCCAATGTCACCATCATCGAAAATTGCGACTGGCAGGGCGACGTCGCGCAAGCGGCGGAGTAAGCGCCACTCGCCAGCCAAGCACGCTCCGTCACCCCGGCCTCCGTGCCGGGGTCCAGGGTCGTGCTTGGCCTAGCGTCAGCAATCGGAGCGCTGTCGCAGCGCCAAGTTCAACCGTGGATGCTGGAAGCAAAACCTCAGCATGACCATCCCGGGAGGGGATCCTACCATGAAACTCGACAACACAATATCCGCCGTCATCACCGGCGGCGCCTCGGGCCTTGGCGCGGCCACCGCGCGCCGCCTCGCCGCCAAGGGCGTCAAGATCGCGATCTTCGACCTTCAGGAAGAAAAGGGCGAGGCGCTCGCGCAAGAACTCGGCGGCGTGTTCTGCAAGGTCAACGTCACCGACGAGGCATCGGTCGACGCCGGCTTCGCCAAGGCGCGCGAGGCGATCGGCCAGGAGCGGATCCTGGTGAACTGCGCCGGCACCGGCAATGCGATCAAGACCGCCAGCCGCAGCAAGGAAGACGGCTCGATCAAGCACTTCCCGCTCGATGCGTTCAACTGGATCATCCAGATCAACCTCGTCGGCACCTTCCGCTGCATCGCCAAGTCGGCCGCCGGCATGATGACGCTCGATCCCACCGAAGACGGTGATCGCGGCGCGATCGTCAACACCGCCAGCGTCGCGGCCGAGGACGGCCAGATCGGCCAGGCGGCATACTCCGCGTCCAAGGGCGGCGTCGTCGGCATGACCCTGCCGATCGCGCGCGACCTGATGAACGAGGGCATCCGCGTCAACACAATCCTGCCGGGCATCTTCAACACGCCGCTGCTGCAGGGCGCGCCGCAGAACGTGAAGGACGCGCTCTCTGCCTCGGTTCCCTTCCCCAAGCGCCTCGGCGAACCCGACGAATATGCCGCGCTCGCCACACTGATGATCGAGAACGGCTATTTCAACGGCGAGGACGTGCGCCTCGACGGCGCGATCCGCATGGCGCCGCGGTGAGCCGCCGGGCGAGCGCGTGCATGCTGCACGCGACTACGCCCAAGGCCGGCCAGCGCGATGCTGCGCATCGCGTCTGACGTCACGGGACTTGGCTCCCGTGACGGCCCGCCGCTGGTCGCAATCGGCCCGGCGGGCGCAACTCGCTGACCGCAGCCACCCTCAGTCGGCTCACGCCCGCCCGCCCCTGCCCACAAAGGCCCGGAAAAATGTCCCGCCCCGCCCCCTGGCGCCT
>NZ_MPSB01000011.1 GCF_001981525.1 Sphingomonas jeddahensis
GGCTGGCTATGCGGGGCTTGGCGGGGCGGGCCGTCGAGAAGATACGGGTGTGGCGGTGGCAGCGTGATCCGTTCCGCAATCTGGCGCTGCGTCGCTGGTTTCGCGAAAAGTATCGGATCGACGTCGGGCTCTACAGCTATGGCTGTTTCGATCCCTGGCGAATGCCGGGGCCGCTCGTCGTCGGGCGTTACTGCTCGATCGCGAAGACAGTCTATTCGGCCCCCGTCAACCATCCAGTCGGCGCGATCACCACTCATCCCGCACTATATGAACGGCAGTTCGGTGTGGTGGATGAAGACCTGCATTATGACGATCCGCAAGTGATCGAGGATGATGTGTGGATCGGCCATCATGCGGTGATCCTGCCCGGATGCCGGCGGATCGGTCGTGGCGCCATCATCGGTGCGGGCGCAATCGTCACGCGGGACGTACCCCGATACGCCGTGGTCGCCGGAAATCCGGCGCGAGTGCTGCGCGAACGGTTCCCGCCCGATGTTCAGGCCATGCTGGAGCAGAGCCGCTGGTGGGAGATGGATTTGGCCGGGCTTTGCGAGTTGGTCAGGGCCGATCCCGCAATCGTCTTTAGCCCCACGAGCGCGCGGCTGCGTGGCTGGTGCGGCCTGGCTGAAGCGGCGTGACGGCGATGGTCGAGATCAGTGTCATCATCCCGCACTACGACGATCTTGCGCGGCTTGATCGCTGCCTGGCAGCGCTGTCGAAGCAGACGGTGACGCGGGACCGCTACGAAATCATTGTCGCCGACAACATGAGCCCGGCCGGCGAAGGGGCCGTGCGCGCTGTGATTGCCGGGCGTGCACGGCTGGTCTTCGCACTCGAGAAAGGGGCGGGGCCGGCGCGCAACGCGGCGGCAGCGGCGGCTAGTGGCGGCTTGCTCGCCTTCACCGATGCGGATTGTGTGCCCGATCCGACCTGGCTCGCTGCCGGCCTTTCCGCACTCGTGCGGCAAGACATGGTTGGCGGCAGGATAACGGTCTTGTGCGAGCGGGCCGGCATGAAGAGCGGCGCCGAGGCTTTCGAAACGGTGTTCGCCTTCAACAACCGGCGCTACATCGAGCAGGAGGGATTTTCCGTAACCGCCAATCTGTTCTGCCGCCGCGATGTCTATGATGCGACGGGGCCATTTCGCGTCGGTGTTTCCGAGGATCGCGACTGGTGCCTGCGCGCCCGGGCGCTGGGCTTTCGACTGGCTTATCAGCAGGCGGCGGTAGTCGGCCACCCGGCGCGGGCGGATTGGCCATCGCTGATGCGCAAGTGGCGTCGGCTTCATGCCGAATTATTCGCCAATGCCCTGATGCGCCGCGGCGGCCGGCTGCGCTGGCTTGTGGCAAGCGCCGCCATGCCCGCGTCGATCCTGGCGCATTTGCCCCGCATCCTTGTCAGCCCGGCGCTCGCCGGCCATCGCGAGCGGGCGCTTGGCGCAGCAACTCTGGCGCGGCTGAGGTTGTGGCGGTTCGCCGATGGGCTGATGCGGCTGGTGGGCGCACGGGCATGACGCCGATCGCGGTTTGCATCGTCTCGTTCCGCGATCCCGCGCTGATCGTGCGCTGCCTCGATGCTTTGGCTCACTCGACCTACCGAGATTTCGAGGTAGTGCTCTGTGAGAATGGTGGGCCCGCTGCACGTCAGGCCTTGTGCGCAACGGTGCCGGCGTGCCTGGCGGGTGGGCAGCCGGTTTCGATCCTCCCACAGACAGCGAACCTTGGCTATGCCGGCGGAGTTAACGCCGGAATGGCCGCGCGGCCCGACGCGCGGGCTTGGTGGGTGCTCAATCCCGACACGCAGGTTGAGCCCGACACCTTGGCCGCGCTGCTCGACCGGCTGATGCGCGGGGGGTGCGATGCGGTGGGCGGCATCCTGTACCATCCGGACGGGCGCGTTCAGGCCTATGGCGGGCGGTGGCATGGCTGGATGGCGCGCGCTACCTCGATTGGCCTTGGCGCATCGCTTGAGGCGCCGGTGGATGCGCAGGCGGTTGAGCGTCGGCTCGACTATCTGCTGGGCGCGTGCATGTTGGTCGGTCGCTCCTTTGTGAACGCGGCGGGGCCGATGCGCGATGATTATTTCCTCTATGCCGAGGAGATCGAATGGTGCCTGCGGGCGCGGGCAAAGGGGATGCGGCTCGGCTTTACGCCGGATGCGCGGATCTGCCATGGACAGGGTGGAACGACCGGCTCGGCCAGCGCGGTCCACCGCCGGCCGCGGCTGCCGATCTATCTTGACGAGCGTAACAAGCTGCACGTCATCCGCGATACCACGCCGGCCCGCCTTCCGGTGGCGGTCGGCTCGTCCTTCCTGCTCGCCTGGGCGCGGTTCGGTCGGCGCGGGGCGATGCGCCAGTGGCGGGACGCACTAGCGGGATGGTGGGCAGGGGTGCGCAATCAGCGAGGCGCCCCTTTGTGGCTGGGCTGAACACACGTCGCAGCCGAAACATACCGGTTGGTACTAAAAGCTGTTGACGACCCTCTGAGTGGTCAATATACCGGTCGGTACACAAGACGTGATCGCGGCCCTCCAAGCGCCGGCGCAGTGACTTATCGCTTCCATGCAGGGCCAGGGCCCCGTGTGGTTCACCGTTTGATGATGATGGGACGTGGCCGCCGCAGTGGTGGCGCTTGGTCGCCGCTGGCCTGTGGACGGAAAGGGGACGCAGCATGGCTTATATAGCATTCGACACCATCGACGGTGGGCCTTCGTCCGCCTTCCCTTCGGCGCCTGCTGCGCCAGCGCTGATCGAAACCGCTGAGGACATCGACAAGGCCGCTGGCTCGCGGCTCGGTGCGCTTGAATGGGCGGTCGTGGCGCTGGCGCGCCGTGATACGTTGTCGTCCTTGCGTGCGCCTGGTCGCATGTCGACGGCGCTTCGTGCGATCCTTCGCCAGAACAATCCGCGCCTTGCTGATGAACGGCTGGAGGCACTGCGGCGGATGGCCGTGCTTGCATGGCACCACAGCTTTCAAGTTCCGACCAGTGAGCTGCGCGCCTTCTTCGGCGCTGGCTTCACGGTCGGTCAGTATGAGGCGATGATGGCCAGCATTGTTGCTACGCGGGCGAAGGAGCCGCCGCGTCGCTGAATGCACTCATTTACCGCTCGTGCGTTTAGCGGGCGAGAGGACATCGGGACGCAACGCCCTGACGTCGTCAGAGAGCATCGTTGATTGCTGGCCTGCTCAGCTAGAAAGCGGGAGAAGATAGAAGATCGTGGCAATCTCTCGCCGATGATATGCGGAAATCTTCAAGAGCGTAGCAAAAGCAGGGCGCGAGGCGGCTGAACAATCGGTCGTCTGCCGGGGGCCACGACCCTATCGGCGCTGAACTGATCGGCATCGATGTGCCGTATTAGTTGCCGGTTTCAGCGCCCGCTACGGAACGGGCGCCGATTTCACTTCGTTGAGCGGACCATTCATCAGGAGGATGGGATGGCCGACACGATCGACCCCGCGCGCGCAGACGATGCGCCGCTCACCACATCGAAACATCGATCCGCGGCCGCGGACGCAATCGCCGGGAAACTTGGCACTCCCGAGGACGGCGACGCCGACACGCTGATCGGCCGTACCGTGACGATCAAGCGCCCACGCGCCGAGCTGTATGCCTATTGGCGCGATTTCACCAACCTGCCGACCTTCATGGACAATGTCGAGCGGATCGAACGGCTCGACGATCGTCGCACGCACTGGACGGTGAAGGCGCCGGGTGAACGTACCGTGGAATGGACGGCCGTCGTTACCGACGAGCGCGAGGGCGAGTATATCGCCTGGGCCTCCGAGGAAGGCGCAGACGTGCCCAACAGCGGCCGGATCGAGTTTCGAGACGCGCAGGGCGGCCGCGGCACAATCGTTTCCGCGACCATCCTCTACGATCCGCCCGCTGGCGTGATCGGCAAGATCATCGCCAAGATGTTCCAGCGCGAACCCGCCATTCAGGCGCGGCGCGACCTGCGCCGCTTCAAGCAGCTGATGGAAACCGGCGAAGTCGCCACCGGCGCGCGCAACCAGCGCCTTCTGGACGAGGGGAAGAACTGATGCGAGCACTGGCTTGGCACGGCAAGCATGACGTGCGCGTGGACACGGTCGACGACCCCGAGATCCTCAACCCACGCGATGCGATCATCAAGATCACGTCCACCGCGATCTGCGGGTCGGACCTTCACTTGTATGATGGGTACATCCCGACGATGCAGTCGGGCGACATCCTTGGCCATGAATTCATGGGCGAGGTGGTCGAGATCGGATCCAAGTCGACGCTGAAGAAGGGACAGCGCGTGGTGGTGCCGTTCACCATCTCGTGCGGCAGCTGCTATCATTGCGGCAAGCATCAATATTCGGCGTGCGACAATGGCCTGCCGGCGGACAATCAGGATATCGCCATGTCGCTCTACGGCCAGCCGATGTCTGGGCTGTTCGGCTATAGCCACATGACCGGCGGCTATTCGGGCGGGCAGGCGGAATATGTCCGCGTGCCGTTCAGCGACGTCGGCCCGATTGTGGTGCCAGACGGGGTGCCGGACGAGAAAGTGCTGTTCCTGTCCGACATCCTCCCCACCGGCTGGATGGCGGCGGAGAATGCCCAGATCGAGCCGGGTGATACGGTGGCGGTGTGGGGCTGCGGGCCGGTGGGCCTGTTCGCGGTGCAATCGGCGTTCCTGATGGGCGCCGAGCGCGTGATCGCGATCGATCACTTTCCGCGCCGGCTGGAATTGGCAAAGAAGTTTGGCGCCGAGACGATCAACTTCGAGGAAACCTCCACCTATGAAGCGCTGATGGAGATGACCGGCGGGATCGGACCCGACGCGTGCATCGATTCCGTCGGACTGGAGGCGCACGGCTTCTTCATCGACAATGTGATCGACCAGATCAAAGCGTCCACCTTCCTGGGCACCGATCGGCCGCATTCGATCCGCCAGGCGATTCTGGCGTGCCGCAAGGGCGGGCGCGTGTCGATGCCCGCAGTCTATGGCGGGTTCGTGGACAAATTCCCGCTCGGCGCCTTCATGCAGAAGGGCCTGACGTTGAAGACCGGGCAGACGCACGTCCAGCATTACATGCCGGGGCTGCTCAACGCGATCATGGAGGAGAAGATCGATACGACCTTCCTGATCAGCCACACGCTGCCGCTGGAGAATGCGCCGGACGGCTATCGCATGTTCCATGACAAGCAGAACGAAGTGACCAAAGTGGTGCTCAAGCCCGGTCTTGAACGCGTCGAGATCGACGTCTGAAGGAGAGACATCATGGCTGACAAACTTGCCATTGTTACCGGCGCGTCGACCGGCATAGGCTTCGAACTCGCGAGCATCGCGGCGCGCGAGGGCTATGACCTGATCGTCGTCGCGGACGAGCCGCTGATCGAGGCGGCGGCGAAGGATATCAAGCAGTTCGGCACCGACGTTCAATCGGTGGAGGCGGACCTGTCCTCGATCGAAGGCGTTGACCGGATGCTCGCCGCCGCGGGCGGGCGGCGCATCGATCTGGTCTGCGCCAATGCCGGGATCAGCAAGGGCGGGCCGTTCCTGGATATTTCCGTGGAGGATTGGCGCCATTCGGTGGACACCAACGTCACCGGCACCGTCTATTTGCTGCAAAATGTGCTGCGCGACATGGTGGCGCGCGGATCGGGCAAGGTGCTGGTGACCGGTTCGATTGCTGGCTACATCCCCGGCAGCTTCAACGCGATCTACAATGCCACCAAGGCGTTCATCGACAATTTTACCGAGGCGCTGCGCAACGAGCTGAAGGATGTCGAGGGCGTGACGCTGACCACGCTGATGCCCGGGCCGACCGATACCGAATTCTTCGCGCGGGCGGACATGCTGGATACGTCTGTGGGGCAGAGCGACAAGAAGGCCGATCCCGCCAAGGTGGCGCAGGACGGCTGGGAAGCGCTGATCGCGGGCAAGGGGCACATCGTCTCGGGGCTGTCGAACAAGCTGCAGGTGCTGGGTTCGGGCGTGATGCCGCAATCGACGTTGGCGGAAATGCACCGCGGCATGGCGGAGCCGGGCTCGGGGAAGGAATAGCCGCGAGCCGAAACCGTCATCCCGGCCTTGAGCCGGGATCCAACCTTCCGCGGGCGCTGCCGTCAGTCACTCGGGCGCAGCGCTCGCGGCGCCATGGATCCCGGCTCAAGGCCGGGATGACGGCGTGGTGACTCGCTGTTCTACAACGCGTCGATCCGCGCCTCCAGCCGGGCGACGATGGCGGCCACCAAGGCGCTGTCCACCCGCGGCCAGCCGCCGAAATCGAGCGAGACCTGACGTGCGGTGCTGAAGGCCGAGAAGCTGGAGAGCAGCAGCAGCGCCTCCAGCTTGTCCTCATCCACTGGCGCGGCGCGCGCCTGCACTGCCGCGACCAGCGCCGCGACGAGCGCCAGGCCCGGCTCCCATAGGTCGCGATACATCAAATCGTGCGCCAGCCCGGCGCCGTTCATCTCCCGCATCATGAACGTCATCCAGCCGTCGTCGTCGGCGGTATCGAGCAACATGGTCGCGAGCATCGCTACCACGTGCCGCAACGCCGCCCGCGCCGCCTCCCGATCGCGCGGCATATCGGCCTGGATCGCCTCCACGCCGGCCTGCATCTGCGCGCGATAGCGCTCGACGACATGTTCGGCGCAGGCGCGGTACAGCCCTTCCTTGCTGCCGAAATGATAGGTGATCGCTGGCAGCCCCACGCCGGTCTTGCGCGCGATGTCGCGCGTGCTGGTCGCCTCGAAGCCGTTGGTGCCGAATAGCACCAGCGCCGCATCGATCAGCCGCGCCCGAGTCTCAGCGCTGTTCCGGTAGGGGCCGCGCGCCGCACGTGGTCTGGTGTCTGCTTTCTCCGTCACCGCGCGGCCATAGACGATGCGTGCTTGCGCGACAGCCCCAGCCGATCTACATGAAATACTATCGAACGATCGGTATTGGAGTGCCGCCATGGCCACCGACTATACGGGTTACCAGATCGACTATCTTCGCCCGATCGGCGAAGCATCGCTCGTGCCGCCGACGTCACCGCAATGGCGCGTGTTCAAGAATCCCGTGGCGATCGCGATCGGCGGCGTTGCAGCGGTGCTGCTGGAGTTCGCCGACGCGCGGATCCGGTCGGGGGTGTGGGATCATTCGACCTATAAGGTCGATCCGATCGGCCGCTCCAAGCGCACCGGCATCGCGGCGATGGCTGGCGTGTTCGGCCCGGCGAGCGCGGCGCGGCGGATCATCGGCGGCGTCAATCGCATGCATCGCAAGGTGGTAGGTGAGACGCCGAGGGGCGAGGCGTACCGCGCGCTCGATCCCGAACTGCTCGATTGGGTGAGCGCCACTGCCGGCTATGGCTTCCTTGAGGCCTATCACCGCTTTGTGCGGCCGATGTCGCCGGCGGAGCGTACGGCTTATTACCGCGACAGCGAGGCAGTCACACGGCTCTATGGCGTGGAGCATCCGCTCACCAGTGACGGCGACTTCTTCGCGATGCTCGACCGGCTGTCACCGCGCTTCGAGGCCCATCCGATCAACCGCGAGTTCCTCGACATCATCCAATCCGGCAAGGCAGCACCGGCGGTGCCGAAGTTCCTGCACCGCGCGCTCGCCCGCGCCGCCGTGTCGCTGCTGCCGGATGCGGTGCGGCAGCGGCTGGAGCTAGGCGCCGAGTTCGACCTGTCCGCTGCCGACCGGCTGATGCTGCGCATTGCGGGGCGGCTTGCCGACACGGTGCGAGATCGCAATTCGCCCGCCTGTCAGGCGGCGCGCAGGTTGGGCCTGCCGGGGGATTTCGCATGGCGCTCGCCGGCGGCACAGGCGCGGTTGCTCGGTGAGAATCCACCGCGTGCGCCAACCGCCGCGACGACCTGACAGAGGTGTCAGGCGCCGCATGATGCGGCGCTGGTACAGGAACATGGATCAAGACGCCCGAGAACAGGGTGCTGAACTGGATTGGGGAGGGGATCAATGACCGGAAAGGGTCGCGCAATAGTAGGGCTGCGCGTGGGCGCCAGCTTGATGGCCGTGGCGATGGCGAGCGTCGTTCAGGCGCAGGAGGTGACGCCCGCGGAACCAGTCGCCGAAGTCGCGGCAGGCGAGCCGACGCAGCAGCGCCCTAGCGACACTGCGATCGGCGACATCGTCGTCACTGCGCAGCGCCGCGCGGAATCGATCAACCGGGTCGGCATCTCGGTGCAGGCGCTGGAGTCGGAGACGCTGCAGGAACTTCGCGTGCAGAACGTGCGCGATCTCGCGGCGGTGGTGCCGAGCTTCACCGTGGCGCAAAGCTACCAGGGCGTGCCGACCTACACGCTGCGCGGTATCGGTTTCAACTCGATCAACCTGTCCGCGCAATCGACCGTCGGTACCTATGTCGATGAAGTCGCCTACGCCTATCCGATCATGAACACCGGCCCGCTGATCGATATCGAGCGGGTCGAGGTGCTCAAGGGGCCTCAGGGCACGCTCTACGGCCGCAACACCACCGCGGGCCTGATCAACTTCGTCACCGGCAAGCCGAGCGAAGACGCGTCGGGCGCGATGACGGTGGACGTCGGCAATTACGAGACGTTCAACGTTGGCGGCTATGTTACCGGCCCGATCGCGGAGGGCATTCAGGCGCGTGTCGGCTATCGTGTCGATCTCAGCAACAAGGGTTGGCAGGTGAGCAACAGCCGCGGCGAGCGGCTCGGGGAGGTGAAGCGCTACGGTATTCGCGGCTCGCTGGCGCTTCAACCAGGGCCGTTCGAGATTGACCTCTCGGCGACTTATTGGGTCAACAAGTCCGATACGGTGGTCGGTCAGGCAATCGGCTTCACGCCGGCGACGACGCCGGGCGGCGGTGGAGCGGCCAGCAACTTCAACGCGCCGGGCGCGGCCGCCTATATCGCCGCCAATCGCCCGACCAGCGGCAGCCAGGCGGATTGGGCGCCTTATGCCCGCCGCTCGTCCGACATCGGGCGAGGCGCTGGGCTGAAGGACCCGCTGGCGGAGGATAATTACTTCCTCGGCCTGAAGGCACGGGTCCAGCTCGATCTGGCTGAGAATGTCCGGGCCGTGTCGCTGACCGGTTATAACGAATATGATCGTAAGGCGACGTTCGACTGGTCGGGTATTCCGAACGAGGTGCTGATCCAGGAAGCGGACGGGCATATCGAAAGCTTCGCGCAGGAACTGCGGGTCGAAGGGGATGGGCCGGGGCTCAACTGGCTGGTGGGCGCCTATTACGCCAAGGACAAGATCCGCGACACCAATCGCACCTTGCTCGGCGAGAATGCCAATTCGGCGCTGCTGCGTTTCGCGACTTCGCAGTTGATCAACACGCCGATCAACACCTTTGGCTATACGCTTGCGGATGCGGCGACCACGTTCCGTACCTATCGCGATGAAGGCGCGTTCGACACCACGACGTGGAGTGTCTTCGTCAACGGCGATTATGCCTTTTCCGATCTCATCAAGCTGACGCTCGGCGCGCGTTACACCGAGGATCTGCAGAAGTTCACGGGCTGCTCGCGCGATTTCAACGGCAGCATGCAGGTGAATATCAATCTATTCAACCGCGGCCTCTATCAGCGCCTGTTTAATCCAACGGGGCCGCTGGCTACGCCGATCGGCCGCAATGATTGCAACACTTTCAATCCGGCGACCAACAGCTTTGGCGTTGTCAATTCCCGGCTGGACGAGAACAACTTCGCCTGGCGCGGCTCGCTCGACGTCACGCCCAACGCGACGACACTGATCTACGCCTCGATCTCGCGCGGGTACAAGTCGGGCACCTCGCCGATCAATGCGGCGAGCAATGCGGCTCAAAATCTGCCGGCGCGGCAGGAGCAGCTCACCGCCTATGAAATCGGCGCCAAGCTCGGGCTGCTCGACCGCAAGGTGCAGCTGAACCTCGCCGGCTTCTATTATGATTACAAGGACAAGCAGATCAGCGCGTACTTCGCCGATCCCATCTACACGGCGCTGGCGCGGCTCGACAACATTCCGAAGTCCGAGGCTTATGGTATTGAGGGCGAGCTGACTGTTCGTCCGGTCCGCCCGCTGACGCTAATCGCCAATGCGCTGTGGCTGAAGACGCGGATCAACGGCTATGTCGGCACCAACGCCGCCGGCCGCCCGCAGGATTTCGACGGCGCGCGCTTCATCTATAGCCCGGAATGGACGCTCTCCGGCACGGCTCTGTTCGACCAGCCGGTCAGCGACGCGCTGAGCTTCACGGCGAACGCGAATGTCCGCTGGCAATCGCGTCAGACGACGATCTTCGAATATAATCCGCTGTACGACATCAAGCCCTACACGGTGGTGAACGCCGGTTTCGGCGTGAAGGCGGCGGATGAAAGCTGGGCGCTCAACGTCTGGGCGCGCAACCTGTTCGACGAATATTACTGGAACGCCGTGGCGAGCAACGCCAACATCGTGGTTCGCTTCCCCGGCCAGGTCCGCACCTATGGCGCGACCGCGGCGTTCCGGTTCTGAGCGAAGAGAGAGGAGCAGGAGAGGGCATGACCCAATTGCCGCCCACCTTTGGTGAAGCACTTGCCCGGCATGCGGCGGAACGGCCGGAACAGGTCGCGATGCGCTTTGACGATCGCGTCACCGATTACGGGACCTTTGATCGTCATGCTTCGCAGATCGCAAACGGCCTCATCGCCATGGGGCTGAACAAGGGCGATCGCGTCGCGTATGTCGGCAAGAACAGCGACTGGGCGGTGGAGCTGGCGCTTGGTTCGGCGCGCGCGGGCATGGTGCTGGTGCCGGTGATCTGGCGTCTCGCCCCGGCCGAGGTGGACGGCATCCTTGCGGATTCGGGCGCGGGGGTGCTGTTCGTGGAGCCGGCCTTCGCGCGCGACTTCGCGGTGGATCAGGTGATTGTCATGGACGACAGCTTCCCACGTTGGCGCGACGCGCAGAGCGATGCGCCGCCGCCGGTGTCCGTCACCGAGGACGATGTGGTGCTCCAGCTCTACACCTCGGGCACCACCGGGGCGCCCAAGGGGGTGATGCTGAGCCATGCCAATGGCATCCGTCAGCGGCAAAAGCAGATCGACGGGCGGGTCGCGTGGTTGCTCGCCGATCCCGGCGACACCACGATCATCGCCATGCCGTACGGCCATATCGGCGGGGTGGGGGTGGCGCTTGGTGCCGTGAACAGCGGGCAGGAGCTGATTATCCACGCCGAATATGAGGCGGGCGCGGTGATGGACGCGATCGCCGCGCATCGCGTGCGGCGGCTGTTCCTGGTGCCGGCGGCGATCGACCTGATGCTCCAGCATCCCAAGGCGGCGACAACTGATTTCTCCTCGATCGAGACCCTGTCCTATGGTGCCAGCCCAATCCCGCTGCCCTTGCTCCAGCAAGCGGTCGAGCGGATCGGCTGCGGCTTCGTGCAGGTTTATGGCATGACGGAGACCTGGGGCTCGATCGTCGCGCTGCCGCCCGAGGATCATTTGCCCGGTCGCGAGCACAAGATGACCGCGGCCGGCAAGGCGCTGCCCGGAGTCGAGCTCAAGATCCTGGGCGAGGACGGTAACGAGCTGCCACCCGGCGAGATCGGTGAAGTCGCGATCCGCAGCCCCAACAACACGCGCGGCTATTGGAACAAGGCCGAGGAAAGCGCGAAGGCGCTGATCGGGGACGGCTGGCTCCGCACCGGCGATGCGGGGATTCTGGACGAGGAAGGCTATCTCTACATCCAGGATCGCATCAAAGACATGATCATCACCGGTGCGGAGAACGTCTATCCCGCCGAGGTGGAAAGCGCGATCTATGGCCATCCCGCCGTCGCAGACGTGGCGGTGATCGGCGTGCCCGACCCGAAATGGGGCGAGGCGGTGAAGGCGATGGTCGTCCTGAAGCCCGGCGCGACGGCCGACCAAGCGGCGATCATCACGCACGCCCGCGAGCGGATCGCCGGGTTCAAATGCCCCAAGAGCGTTGAATTTATTGAGGCGCTGCCGCGCAACCCCTCGGGCAAGATCCTGCGGCGAGCCTTGCGCGAACCCTTTTGGGCCGGTCACGAACGGAGAGTGAATTGACGAGCTTCGCACGCACCGACGAACAGCGGATGCTGGCCGAGACGCTGGATGCGGCGCTGGTCGGCGGCGGCACCGATTGGGCGTCGGCTGTTCAGCAAACGGGCCTCGATGCGCTCGGCGTTCCGGCGTCGGAGGAAGGGCTCGGCACCGATCTTCGCGACGCGGCGGTGGTTGCGGCTGCTTTCGGCCGCGCGAATGTGGTGCTGCCGTGGGCGGAACATTGGGTCGCGACCCGACTGGGCGGGAGGGGTGATGGTGGTCCCCGCGCAGACGGGTCCGCCGCGGCGCTCACGCGCGCAAGGGGCGAGCGTGAGCGCCGATGGGCGGAAGATGCGCTGACGACGCTGCACTGCGCCGAGATCGTCGGCCTATGCCGAAGGATGCTGCGCGATGCGGCGCTGTTTTCCAAGGAGCGCAAGCAGTTTGGTGTGGCCATCGCCAGTTTCCAGGCGCTGCGCCACCGCATGGCCGACATGGCGATGATCCTCGAGCAGGCAGAGGCGATCACCGGCGCCGCGATCGTATCGCTGGAGGCCGATGAAGACCCGGCACGCGAGCGCTCGGTTTCCGCCGCGCGTGTGGTGTGCGACGACGCAGCACGCCTGGTGGGCGAAGGCGCGGTTCAAATCCACGGCGCTATGGGGTTAACCGCCGAGCTTCGGCTGGGCGGCTACTTCCGTCGGGCACGGATGCTGGCACAGGGCGACGGTACCGCAAGGGCGCATCTGCGCCGGTATGCTGCGTAGCCAAGGATGAACGCGACGTATTGGCGGTGGTCTTGGGTGGGGATTGAGAACATCGGTTAACGCGGCGGCTCGACCTACACGCAAACCTCCCGGCGAGAACGGGAACGCCCGTGGCAAAAGCTCACGATTATGCTATGGGCGCGAGTGTGAAAACTGCAGCTCTCCACCGTTATCATGTCCCGATCGAATCGACAGACATCGACTTCATGGGGCACGTCAACAATGCGAGCTATCTGAAGTGGGTGCAGGACGCCGTTGTCGACCACTGGCGCTCTCTCGCGCCGGCTGATGCGGTCGCACGGCATCTATGGGTCGCGCTCAAGCATGAGATCACCTATCGGCGCCCGACGTTCCTGGGTGACGACGTGATCGCCACCGTCCTGCTCGAGAAGGTCCAGGGCGCACGCGCGTTCTACGAGACGATCATGAGGCGCGGCGAGGAGGTGGTGGCTGAAGTGCGATCCAGCTGGTGCTGCGTGGACGCCAAAACGCTGCGCCCGGCGCGATTGGCTAGCGACATCGTTGATCGGTTCTTCCGGGAACCCGCAGCGGACTGAGGCTCCGCGGACTAACCGGTGACTCAGGCCTGCCGTCATGCTGAGCTCGGTTCAGCATTACCCGCGCCACAGGCAGCGGCTTCGCCCGGGGACAGGCGGACCTGAAACGAATTCAGGGTGACCCCGGATAGAGGAGAGGAGCTGCCGCCGAAGCGTCCCTACAGTCGCTCTAATCTTCCGGCCGCAACCTACGCCGCCTGATCCACCACCACGCGCGCGATCAGATCACGCTGGATCTCGTTTGAACCCGCATAGATGCTGGCCGCGCGATTGTTCAGATACTTCGGCATGGCAATCGCGATCGCGTCGGGCGCATTGTCCAGCGACCCGTCCCATTCGGCCGCAACCTCCAGCGCGAGCAGGTCGATGCGTTGCGACGTCTCCGTTCCGAGAACCTTTAGCATCGACGGCCGCACCGCATCGCTTGGACCGCCGCCCTCCAACACCGCGAGTTCGATCGCCCGCAGTGCGTCCACCGCGATTGCCTCGCGCGCCAGCCGCTCGCGATTGCCTTCGTGAGCAAGCCAGCCGGTGGATTCGGCCGCCTCGCGGACCATGTCGAGATAGGCGCCGAGCCCCGGCGCATAGCGGCCCGAACGTTCGAATGTCAGCAGGTGCTTGGCCACCGTCCAGCCGTCATTCTCCGCCCCCAGCCGGCCGCTTACCGGCACGCGAACGTCGTCAAAGAACACCTGGTTGAACTCATGCTCCCCCGCCAGCGTATGGATTGGCGACACGGTGATGCCGGGCGTGTTCATCTCCAGCAGCAGGAAGGTGATGCCGGTTTGCGGCCGCCCTTCGCTGTTGGTCCGTACCAGGCAGAACATCCGGTTGGCGAAATGCGCATGGGTGGTCCAGATCTTGGAGCCGTTGAGCACATAATCCTCACCGCCCGCCTCCGCGAGGGCAGGCTCGCGCACCGCGCGCAGCTTGAGCGAGGCGAGGTCGGAACCCGAACCAGGCTCCGAATAACCCTGGCACCAGCGATCGTCGGCGGACAGGATGCGTGGCAGCAGCGTCGCTTTCTGCTCCGGCGAGCCGTAATGCATGATGACGGGTGCCACCATCTTCAGCCCCATCGGCGACAGCCCCGGCGCGTGGGCGCGGGCATATTCCTCCGCCCAAATATAGCGTTGGATCTCGTCCCAGCCGGTGCCGCCATACTCGACGGGCCAGTCGGGCGCCGCCCAGCCTTGCTGATGCAGGATCCGCTGCCACGCGTCGGCGATGTCGGGGTGAAGGAACACGCTCGTCCCCCGGCGCGCGCCGCGGCGAAGTTCGGGCGTCAGCTTCTCGGCGAAAAAGGTGCGCACCTCTTCACGAAAGGCGCGCGCGTCGGCGCTGTTCAGGCTCTCCATGTCTTGCATCGTGCGCGGGGAAGGACGCCCTTGCACCTGACGCTGTTGTCAGGTCACTGCGCTGGATCGGGATCTACCAGAGCGCGGATCAGGCGTGAGGACCCAGAAAACCATGTCCCGTCGCGATCTGAATCATCCGCGCCCTTGTTGTTGCGCCCAGCTTCTCCGCCGCATTGCGCAGGTGGAAACGGACGGTGGACACCGACAGCGACAGAATTGTCCCAATTTCCGCATTGGTCTTGCCGGCCGCTGCCCAGCGCACGCATTGCGCTTCGCGGGCGGATAGTTGCCCCGGCGGGGTGCGCGCGCGGCGCAGCGTCAGCTCGCTATGCGCGGCTAAAAAGCGGAAGGCGAGCGCGAACATGGGCTCGGCATGAGCGGCAAAAATCGCCGCCATATCGACAGGCTTGGTCGCCACCCACAAGACCGTGCCGACTTGGCCGCCGGCGAGATGAACGGGCGCGATCAACGCGGCGGTGAAGCCGAACTCCTGCGTCACGCTCGAACAATCGATCGCGTCGAGGAGCTGGGTAGCGCGCCACGATCCGAGCCGGCCATTGGCATACCAGATCGGCTCGGCAAAGATCCGCGCCGCGTGCAGGAAGCTCGATCGCAGCGCCAGGCTGCGGTTGCGCCAATAATCGGGTGTAGCCTTCACCCACGGCATGCGTTCGGCATAGGCGCAGCCATCTCGATCGGCCATCGGCGCTGGGTCACCTAGGTCGCTCTGCGCCGCGACATAGGGCAGATCGACGCGCGCGCCGATCGCGACCACCTCGGCCGCCAGCGCATCGACATTCTCCCATGACAGGGCTGCCGGCATGTTCGACTGCATCTGCGCTCCTGCTCCCGATGCGGATCGCTAGCCGTCGCGTGCGTCGCCGACAAGGCCGGCCCTTGCGCTCGGCCACGTATCACGCCATCCCGTGCACCGTAACTATAGTTATGGCGAGAAAGGGAGGGGCATGAGCGGAGACTATGCGGGCAAGCACGTTTTCGTCGCGGGCGCATCGAGCGGAATCAACCTGGAGATAGCGCACAGCTTCGCACGCGCCGGCGCTAAGGTAACGGTGTTGAGCCGCAGCGCCGACAAGATCGAGGCCGCCGCTGCGGGGATCCGGGAAAGCGGAGCGGAGGCGATCGGTATTGCCTGTGATGTGCGCGACTATGCCGGGCTGGAGGCTGCCTATGCGGAGGCGACCGGCAAGTTCGGTCCGATCGACGTCCTGGTTTCCGGGGCGGCGGGCAACTTTCTCGCACCGGCGGCCAAGCTGTCCGCCAATGCCTTCAAGACGGTGATCGATATCGACCTGCTCGGCACCTTCAACGTCTTCCGCGCGAGCTTCGATCATCTGGCGAAGCCCGGTGCGTCGCTGATCGCGATTACGGCGGGACAGGCGGTGCATCCGTCCGCGTTCCAGATTCACGCCTGCGCGGCGAAGGCCGGGGTGAACATGGTCACGAAATGCCTTGCGCTGGAATGGGGGCCGGCGGGTGTCCGCGTGAACGCGATCTCGCCGGGGCCGATCGGCGATACCGAGGGAATGAAGCGGCTTGGCGGCGATCCGGCGCGCGAGGCGCAGATCAAGGGGCGGCTGGCGCTGCGGGACTATGGGACCAAGGCGGACGTAGCGGAGGCGGCCCTATGGCTGTCGAGCCCGGCGGCGAAGTATGTGACCGGGACGATCCTGAACGTGGATGGTGGCAACGATCTGGGGGATGCGAGCGCCAACGCCTTGGAGTGATCTGATTCACGCCAAGGCGCGAAGAAGGAAGGGGTTTGTTCGCGCAGAGGCGCGGAGGACGCGGAGGTGTTGCGTTTGTCTGACCGTCACCCCGGCCTCGGGCCGGGGTCCAGCCTTACGCCTGTCGAAAAGACAGCGGGATCCCGCATCAAGTCCGTGATAACGGATGCGGAGCATTCGTCTTTGCTGGAAATCCCGTTCGCAATCTTTCGGTACATCGCCTTGAACGCAACACCTCTGCGTTCTCTGCGCCTCCGCGCGAACAAATCTTCTTCGCGTCTTCGCGTCTTCGCGTGAGTAAATCAGCCGCTGATCCCAAGATCAGCCGGCCCGAAAGCATCCGGCAGCAATTGCGACAGCAGATAGCTGTTCACCGCATCGCCCTCGGCCCCGGCGCAATGCACCCGCACGTCGCGTCCGCCGATCTGCGCCGCTTCGTTGATCACCTGCCGGCAGCGCCCGCACGGCCGAACCACGTCCATGCCAGAGATCGCGCCATTGCGGATCATCCCGCCGACGACTCCGATCGCAACCACCTCGGAAAGCCGTCCCTGCGCGCTGAGCGTGGCGATCGCCACCGTCTCCGCACACAATGACAGGCCGTAACTCGCATTCTCGAAATTGGCCCCGCTCACCACCGAACCGTCCGTCAGCAGCACCGCCGCGCCGACGCCAAACCTTGAATAGGGCGCATGCGCATGCGCGGCCGCCTTGCGGGCCAGATCGATCAATCGTTGCGCTTCGTCGCTCATGATGCTGCCACGTTCCAGTTCACCGGCCCTTCGATCCCGTCGATCCGCCGTATGTCGCTCGCCCGCCACATCCGCCACGGGCGCGCGGCATAATCTGGCCGCAGGAAATTACCTATGGCCCATATCGGGCGGCGCAGGGCGCTCGACAGGTCGTAATTCTTCTCGAACTGGCGTGACACGCGCAGCAGCACCGGCTTGCCGGTATGCGCCTCGACGATCGTCGCGGCTCGTTTCACTTCGTCGATCAGCGCGTCGCGCTCGGGGCGGGTGGCGCATCCTTCCGCAAAGTCGAAATCGATCGCTGCCGGCAGGGCCGAAAGATCGCGCGGCACCATGGTGTTGAAGGCGTTGGCCTGTTCCACGCCATCCGCGCAAAGCGACCATATATGCACCGCGCCACGGCGAAGCCCGGCTGCCGCCATGCCCTGCCAATTCTCCTCGAACAGCCGATCGCGCTGCCTGCCATGAGTCGCTGCCGCATAGGCAAAGTCGGCGCCCCCGCCCGCGACGACCTTCCACTCGATGGCGCCATCGGTTTCGTCCACATCGACGCCCTGAACGGCGAACGTCTCCACCGCTGGCCGCCATTGCATCGCATAGCGCCAACCGAACGCCGCCAGAATGGCGAGTACGGCAACCACCAGCAGGAAACGCCTAAACCCGGACAAACGCTCAACCTTTGATATGCAGGACGCAGATGAGCGTGAACAGCCGGCGCGCCGTGTCGAAATCGAGCTCGATCTTGCCCTTCAGCCGCTCCATCAGCAGCTCGGCCGCCTCATTATGGATGCCGCGCCGTGCCATGTCGACCGTCTCGATCTGCTGTGGCGTCGATTGTCGGATCGCCTGAAAATAACTGTCGCATATCGCAAAATAATCACGGATCGGGCGACGAAAGCGGCCCATGCCGAGGATGTGCAGCTCCAGCGGGGTGCCGTCCTCGCGCTTGATCTGCATCGCCAGCCGGCCTTCCTCCACCGACAGCGCCAGCTTATACGGCCCGGCATAGCCGTCCGCATGCTGCTTCTGCGGGGCGAAGTAATTGCCCTCGATCAGGTCAAATATCGCGATCCGCCGCTCCTGCTCGATATCAGCCGAGCGCCACAGGATGGTGCGCTCGTCCAACTCAACATCAATGATCCGCGGATCGGCCATCGGATCGCGATAGAGGTCAAAGGTCGCGGCGACAATTCTCGTGTTCCACAGCCCGAGCTGGTTCACGCAGCGCCCGATCGGCGATACAAGCCGCCGCCTGATGGCAACACTGGCTTTTCCGCAACCGGCCCCGGCCGAACCCGTTCAGCTGCCCCGCAACGTCGAGGCGGAGGCCGCGCTGCTGGGCGCGATGATGATCGACAATCGCCTCGCTGACGATGTCGTCGACCTGATCGAGCCGGCGCACTTCTACGAACCCGTTCATGGTCGAGTCTTCGCGGCGATCAAAACGTTGCGATCGAACGACATGCTCGCCACTCCGGTTACCCTTCGCCCGATGTTCGAGGCCGACGAGGGGATGCGTGAGCTGGGCGGACCGGCGTATTTAGCGCAGCTCACCGGCTCGGGTGCCGGCCTGATCGGCGCGCGCCAGTTTGCGCAGCAGATCTACGATCTTGCCATGCTCCGCGCGCTGGTGACGGTCGGCCGCACGCTGGTTGACCGGGCCATGGACACCTCGGAGGAGGTCAATCCGCGTGCGCAGATCGAGCTGGCGGAAGAGGAGCTGTTCAAGGTCGCGGCCGAGGGCACGACGGACAATGCGATCAAGAGCTTCGCGCAGGCGACCAAGACTGCACTGAAAATGGCGGAGACCGCGCTCAATTCTGGCGGCAAGGTATCAGGAATCACCACCGGCTTCGACACGGTGAATGCCCGGATCGGCGGCATGCATCGGTCGGACTTGATGATCCTCGCCGGTCGTCCCGGCATGGGCAAGACGTCGCTCGCCACCAACATCGCATTCAACGCGGCGCAGCGCTGGATGATGGATATGAAGGCCGGTATCGCGCCCAGCGAATCGATCGGCGCGAAAGTGGCGTTTTTCAGCCTCGAAATGTCTGCGGACCAGCTCGCCACGCGCGTGCTGGCGGAACAATCCCGGATCACCTCGGAAAAGCTGCGCCGTGGCGACATCAGCCGCGCCGAGTTCCATCAGCTCGCCGCGGCGGCGGCTGACCTCGAGAACCTGCCGCTGTTCATCGACGACACCGGCGGCCTTTCGATCGGCGCGCTGCACACCCGCGTACGGCGCCTGCAGCGCCGGCACAACAATGAGATCGGCCTGGTTATCGTGGACTACCTCCAGCTGCTGAGCGGCGGTGGCAAGTCTAGTGAGGCGAACCGCGTGCAGGAAATCTCCGAGATCAGCCGCGGTCTGAAAACATTGGCGAAGGACCTCCACGTGCCGGTGCTGGCGCTCTCACAGCTCAGTCGTGCCGTCGAACAGCGCGAAGACAAGCGACCGCAGCTGTCGGATCTGCGTGAATCGGGCTCGATCGAGCAGGACGCCGACATGGTCTGGTTCGTGTTTCGCGAAGATTATTACGTCGCCGCCAAGGAGCCCAAGCGGCCGACCGAAGGGGACGCGGCCAAGATCTTCGAAGATCATGCGCAATGGGCCAGCGACATGGAGCGCGTGTTCGGCCTAGCCGAGCTCATCATCGCGAAGCAGCGCCACGGCGCGACCGGCAAGGTAACGATGAAGTTTGATCCGTCGGTGACGCGCTTCAGCGATTACGCAGGGTACTGACCCGCGTCATCCAGGAGTTGATCCGGGATCCCGCTGCTTCTTCTCGACCGTACGCCAGACGACGGCGAAAATCAGAACACCGGTTCTTCCCCGGGCTTCTCCGGCACATGGATGCCGCATTCCACCTTGTCCCACCCGCGCCAGCGCCCGGCGCGCGGGTCTTCGCCTGGCAGCACCTTGGACGTGCACGGCTTGCACCCGATCGAGGGATAGCCGTTCGCCTCCAGCGGATGGTTTGGCAGTTCGTGCTCCGCGAAGTATGCCTCGAGCCGCATCTTGTCCCAGTCCGCCAGCGGGTTGAGCTTCAGCCGCCCGTCGTCGATCTCGAATCGCGGCAATGCCGCGCGGGTCGATGACTGGAAGCCCTTGCGCCCGGAAATCCAGGCGTCGAACGGCAGCAAAGCGCGGCGCAGCGGCTCGACCTTGCGGATTTCGCAGCAACCGTCGGGATCGTAGGACCAGCGCAGCCCGTTGGCATCCTTCGCCGCCAGGATGCGCGGATCGGGGCGGAAAACGCGGAGGTCGGTGAGCCCGAGTCGCTCAGAAAGTTCATCGCGATACTCAAGTGTTTCGCCGAACATCTTCTGCGTGTTCGTGAAGATGACCGGCACGTCCTTGTCGACCGCTGCGACCATGTGCAGCAGCACCGCCGACTCCGTTCCGAAGGAGGAAACCGCCGCCACGCGCCCCTTCAGCTCGCCCGACAGCAGCTCGCGCAGCATCTCCTGCGTCGGCACGCCGGCGAAGCGTTCCTCCATCGCCGCCGCATCCGCCACCGTGAAGGGAGGGGCGACGTCGATCATGTCGAGGCAGCGGGCAGCACTAGCCATGGCGTAACTTCCAAACGGGCACAGCCGGATCGGCCGCGCGCTGATAGGGGGTGGGGTAGCGATCGAGGCTGCGCTTCAGCGTTTCGGCGTCGACCGGCGCTTGCGGTGCGAAGCTGTCGAAGCCGCAGCGGCGCATGTGCGGGATCTGGTCGACCAGCACGTCGCCGGCTGCACGAAGCTCGCCTTGATAACCCGCCTCACGCAGGATGCGCGCCGCGGAGAAGCCGCGCCCGTCCCGGAAGGTGGGGAAGCTCACCTCGACCAGCGCCAACTGGCCCAGTGATGGCAGCAGCGCGCGCGCATCATCGCCAGCTTCCAGCCGCACGGCGCCAGCGTTGGTCTGGCCGTCGAGAAACGAATCCAGCGTGATCGCCGGTTCGTCATGCGCCTCGTCGTCGCGGAAGCGGAGCAGATTATCCATAGATCGCCTCCTTGAACGTCTCGAAGCCCACGCGCCGATACGTATCCAGAAATCGCTCGCCTGGCTCGCGCACCTGCACGAAGCGGTCGGTCACCCGCTCGATCGCGTCGACCACCCCGTCCTCGTCGAAGCCGGGGCCCGTGATCTTGGCGAGGCTGACGTCCTCCGCGCCCGATCCGCCCAGCGACAGCTGGTAATTCTCCTTGCCCTTTTTATCGACACCCAGAATGCCGATGTGCCCGGCATGATGGTGGCCGCAGGCGTTGATGCAGCCCGAGATCTTGAGCTTCAGCTCACCCAGATCACGCTGCCGGTCGAGATCGCGGAACCGCTCGGCGATCTTCTGCGCCAGCGGGATCGAGCGAGCATTGGCGAGGCTGCAATAATCAAGGCCCGGGCAGGCGATGATGTCGCTGATGAGATCAAGGTTCGCCTCCGCGAGCCCAGTGTCGGTCAGCTTCTGCCACACCGCGTAGAGGTCAGCCTTGCGGACATGCGGCAGGACGATGTTCTGCGCATGCGTTACGCGCAGTTCGTCGAACGAATACCGCTCGCCCAACTCTGCCATCACGTCGATCTGGTCGGCCGACGCATCGCCGGGGATGCCGCCGACCGGCTTCAGCGAGATGTTAACGATGGCGTAGCCGGGCTGCTTGTGCGCCTTGACGTTCTGATCGAGCCAGACCGCGAAATCGGGATCGCTGCGATCGACATCCTCCGACAGGCCGGTCTCGAACTCGGGCGGTGCGAAGAAGGCGCTGATCCGCTCGAGTTCCGCGACCGGCGGATCGATGCCGAGCGTCTTCACATGCGTGAATTCTTCCTCGACCTGGCGGCGATATTCGTCTGGCCCCAGCTCGTGGAGCAGGATCTTGATCCGCGCCTTGTAGATATTGTCGCGCCGGCCGTAGCGATTGTAGACGCGCAGGCACGCCTCGAGATAGCTCAACAGCTCGTCCGCCGTCACGAAGTCGCGGATCTCGTGCGCGATCATGGGTGTGCGGCCCATGCCGCCGCCGACGAAAATCTTGGCGCCGAGCACGCCGTCCTTCTTCAGCAGCTCGATCCCAATATCGTGCAGCCGCATCGCCGCGCGGTCCTCGGGCGCCGCAATGACGGCGATCTTGAACTTGCGCGGCAGGTAGGTGAACTCGGGGTGGAAGGTGCTCCACTGACGCAGCAGCTCGGCCCAGGGGCGCGGATCGGTCACTTCGTCGGCGGCAGCGCCGGCGAACTGATCCGACGAGATGTTGCGGATGCAGTTTCCGCTAGTCTGGATGGCGTGCATTTCCACCGTCGCCAGCTCGGCGAGGATGTCGGGCGCGTCCTCCAGCTTGATCCAGTTGAACTGGAGATTCTGGCGCGTGGTGAAATGGCCGTAGCCGCGATCGTACTTGCGCGCGACATGGCCCAGCATGCGCATCTGCCGGCTGCTCAGCGTGCCATAAGGCACCGCGACGCGCAGCATATAGGCGTGCAGCTGCAGATACAGGCCGTTCATCAGCCTGAGCGGCTTGAACTGGTCCTCGGTCATGTGCCCGTCGAGGCGCCGCTTCACCTGGTCGCGGAACTCCTCCACCCGGGCGTCGACGATCGACTGGTCGTATTGATCGTATTGGTACATCAGTAACTGTCCAAATCTGCCGTTCGCCCTGAGCCTGTCGAAGGGCTGCCCTTCTTCAGCGCGACGGAAAAGAAGAAGGGCAGCGCTTCAACAAGCTCAGCCCGAACGGTACAACTCAAATCACCCAGCTGCCCGCTTCCGGATCGGCCGGCTTCAGCGTCAGGTCCGGCCGCACCGTCGGACCCAGCGCGCGGATGCGATCCTTGATATGCGCGGGGCGCGGACCTTCAGGCGTCTCCACCGCGTCGATCACATAGGGCACGTTGACGCGCCGCGCGCCTTCTTCGGCCTTGGCAAGACCTTCGCCGCGGTCACCCACGTCGCACGCATCCTCGACATGGCGTGACCAGCCCTCGCCGGTCCACCACGTGACGTCCCCAGTCACCAGATCATTTCCCGTCAGCAGCTTCATCCGTTCATGCTCTCCGCAGCACGTGCCCAGGCAACCAGTTTATCCTCCGCGTCGGAAAGCTCCACCACCTCGCCGACCACGATGATCGCTGGGCTCGCCACCTTCTCCCGCATCACCATCGCGCCGAGATCGGCGAGCAGCGTCTTCACCGCGCGATGCCCCGGCAGCGTGCCCTTCTCCAGCACTGCCACCGGCATGTCGGGCGCGACACCATCGGCCATCAACTTGTCCGCGATCGCCTCGGCAGTGGCGACGCCCATGTAGATCACCAGCGTTCGACCCTGGCCCGCCAGCCCGGACCAATCCTGCTCGGTCAGGCCCTTGCACTGGCCGGCGACGAAGCTGACCGCGCTGGAATGATCGCGATGCGTCAGCGGCAGCATCGCCTCCGCCGCACAGCCCAGCGCGGCCGACACGCCGGGAATCACTTCGACGGGCAGGCCGGCGGCACGCACCGCCTCCACTTCCTCGCCGCCGCGGCCGAAGATGAACGGGTCGCCGCCTTTCAGCCGCACCACCACGCTGCCCGCGCGGACATGTGCGACGATCAGCGCGTTAATCGCGTCCTGCGGCAACGTATGCCGCGCACGCCGCTTGGCGACCGAGATGCGGTGGGCGTCGGCGGGGGCGATCTCCAGTACGCGCGAATCAATCAGCCCGTCATGGACGACCACGTCGGCCGCCCTCAGCGCCTCCACGGCACGAACGGTCAGCAGGCCCGGGTCGCCCGGCCCGGCACCGACAAGGATGACGCGTCCGCGCGCGTCAGGATCGAGAAGGCTTGCCATGCTTTCGGAAATGGCGTGCACCGCACCCGGCATCAACCGAGCGATCCTTGGCGCTGCCGTAGATCAGCTATGCGCAGGGTGATCGAGGGGAGTCGTCGCATTGCCCCAGCGCATCCGTCCGCCCTGAGCTTGCCAAGGGGCGCGTAACAAACGCCGCCAGAGGGCGCACGTGCTTCGACAAGCTTAGCACGAACGGACGGGTTCGGCGACGCCCGAACCCAGTGAATGGCAGCGAGGTCGAGAGACCCACTCCGACGAAGCATTCATCGTGCGTTGTTCGAGGTTGCTCGGCACGGGCGGCAAGACCGTCGCTCAGGCACATCCCTCGACGTAGCCGAGCACCGGCATCGTCCCGACATGCATCAGGCTCACCTTGCGATCCGCTCCGATCTCGAAGCGCAGCGCGGGATCACCGCTGGCCGCATTGGGCGCGGTCAGATATTTGGCCGGCTTGTCCTCATATTTGTGCGGCTCCTCGCGAAAGCCGCCGAACCATTTCTTCACATCGCTTTCGGTCGATCCCACGCCGATGCCCTCGACGAGCTTCACGTCCGATCGCTGACCGACCGTGATTCGCCGCACCTTGCCCTCAGTGACGATGGCATAGGCTCCGGGGAAATCCGGTGAGCTGACCGTTCGGCACCCGCCCGGGATCTGCCCGCCACGCTCCGCCCAATTGCTGCCGCGCGGCACCGCCTCGCCGATCCTGAGGTCTCCCAGACCTTCGAGCGCCAGTGTCTTGCCGGAAACCGGCGTTGCGACAAGGGAGGGGCTTGGTTGCGTTGTCGGCGACGTCGATGATGCGGGCGCCGGCGTTTCGGCGACCGGCGGCACATCCTGCGTGATGTTGGCCGGCAGGGTGTCGTCCGGCTGTTCCGGTTCGGACGAGCAGGCGGCGAGAGCAAGACCAAGGGCAAGCGTGGAGACGAGAGTTCGCATCCTGACATAACCTTGATCAGCGTCGGGAGGTTTCCATTGCTCCTCCGTCATCACGCCCAAACGCCGCATGACGACGCCGGCAATTTCAGGCGTCCCTGAGTCCAATCCCAATGGACGCACGCGCGGCGTCCGCTTCGTTCGACACCACCGGATAGGCGCAATAGTCCGCCGCATAATAGGCGCTCGGCCGGTGATTGCCTGACCAGCCTATCCCGCCGAACGGCGCGCCCGAGGAGGCCCCATTGGTCGGCCGGTTCCAATTGACGATCCCCGCCCGCGCGCCGGCCCAGAAGCGATCGTACAGTGCCGGCGTCTGGCTGATAAGCGAGGCAGAGAGACCGTAGCGAGTATTGTTCGCCTCGGCGATCGCCTCCTCGAACGTGGCGGTGCGCACCACTTGAAGGATCGGCCCGAACAGCTCCATGTCCGGCCGCTCGCTCGCCGCCGTCATGTCAATGATCCCTGGCAGCAGGAAAGGCTTGTCGGCGACTGGCCGCTCAAGGTGCCGGATCGGGCGCCCGCCGCGCATCAGCAACGCGAGGAAACTTTCCGTCAGCTGGTCGGCGGTGTCGTTGTCGATCACCGGCCCCATGAATGGCGAGGGATCATCATGCGGTGCCCCGACGATCAGGCGGCCGAGCAATTTGTCGAGCTGCTCCAACAAAGGCTCGTGGAGTTTCTCATCGACGATCAACCGCCGCGCCGCCGTGCAGCGCTGCCCGGCGGTGGTGAACGCTGATTGGATGACCAGGATCGCCGCCGCGTAAAGGTCCGGCGTGTCCCACACCACGATGGGGTTGTTGCCGCCCATCTCGAGCGCCAGGATCTTGTCGGGCCGGGCGGCAAAGGCGCGGTTCAGCGCGATGCCGGTATGCGCCGATCCGGTGAACAGCAGGCCATCGATCCCGTCATGCCCGGCCAGCGCGCGCCCTTCGTCCGGCCCGCCGACGATCAGGCGGATGCACTCCTCCGGCACTCCCGCGGCGCGATAGCAATCGACTAGGAAAGCCCCCGTCGCGGGCGTCTTCTCGGATGGCTTGAACACCACCGCATTGCCCGCGATCAGCGCCGGGACGATATGGCCGTTGGGCAGATGCGCCGGAAAGTTGTACGGCCCCAGCACCGCCAAGACGCCGTGCGGCTTGTGGCGCAGCGCCATTCGCGACCCCATCGGCGCGTCGAGCCGCCGCTGCGCCGTGCGATCGGCATAGGCCGCGACCGAAATGTCGACCTTGCCCATCACCGTATCGACTTCGGTCCGAGCTTCCCACAAGGGCTTGCCGGTCTCGCGCGCGATCACCTCCGCGAGATCGTCGTAGCGCGCGCGGACGACATTGACGAAGCGTCGCATCGTTTCGATGCGATAGGTCAGTGGTCGCGCTGCCCAGCTCGCCCAGCCGGACCGCGCGGCGGCGACCTCCGCATCCACGTCGCCCACCGCCCCGCGCCACAATTCGGCGCCGGTTGCGGGTTCGAAGGAGATGATTTCGGTCACTGAAGCACCTCTGACGTCACCTTTTGGCCTTAGGATACAATTGCATGGCGAAACAAGCGCAGCGCATCGCCGGCCCATGATGCGGATGGGCGCGATCTTGGCGCCGAACGGTTCCTGGGGCGATATGCTCGCGGGGCTGCTTGAGGTTCCAGGCCCATGCATGAATATGGGGGGTGGCGAGACAAAAGGTGCAAGCATGGCCGCCTGGCAGGATATCTATTGGTGGTCGAATGACGGGCTTCGCCTCCACGCGCGAGATTACCGTGGCGAGACGGACGCGCTGCCGGTGCTCTGCCTCCCGGGCCTCACCCGCAACGCTCGCGACTATGACGTGCTTGCCCGCCGCCTCGCCGGCAAGCGGCGGGTGCTCGCGATCGACCTGCGCGGTCGCGGCGAAAGCGCCTATGCCAAAGACCCCATGAGCTACGTCCCGCTCACCTATGCGCAGGACATTGCGGCGCTGCTGGCAGAGCAGAACATCAACCGCTTCGTCGCGATCGGGACTTCGCTGGGCGGGATCGTCACCATGCTGCTCGCCGGCATGCTGCCCGGCCGGGTCGCCGGCGCGTTGCTCAACGATGTGGGCCCGGAGATCGAGCCCGCGGGCCTCGCGCGCATCCGCGGCTATGTCGGCCGGTCGAGCACCTGGCCGACCTGGATGCACGCGGCCCGTGCCACGCAGGAGGCGAACGGCGACATCTATCCCGATTGGCACATCGAGGATTGGCTCGCCATGGCCAAGCGGCTGTACCGCCTCAACGCCAATGGCCGCATCGGGCTCGACTATGATCTCAAGATTGCCGAGCCCTTCCGCGTGCCGGGCAACGAGGCAGGACCAGACATGTGGCGCGCGCTCGCCGCGCTCGGCCATTCGCCGGTGCTGGTCGTGCGCGGCGGCCGTTCCGACATCCTAAGCGCTGCCACGGCCGAGCGGATGATCGCGCAACTGCCCGATGCGGAGCTGGTGACGTTGCCCGGCATCGGTCACGCGCCGACGCTTGCGGAGCCGGCTGTGCAGGGCGCAATCGACCGCCTGCTGGCGCGCGCCGAGAAGGAACCGGCAAGCGCCTGAAACGTCGAGGCCCCGACCCATCCGGAGCCTTTTTCATGACCGATCGATCCGACGCGCATACCGCCACCACGCCGCTCGCCGGCCGCCGCGTGCTGGTGACGGGCGGCACCACCGGCATTGGCCGCGCCATCGCCGTGCTGCTAGCCAGCGAGGGCGCCAAGGTGTTCGTCTGCGGCCGCGACGCGCAGCACCTGGACGACGCGCTCGCCCGTATTCGTGAAGTGGGCGAGGGCGACGGCATCACCATCGATCTCGCCGAGGAGGAGAATGTCGCCCGCCTGTTCGAGGCGGCGACCGGCTATCTTGGTGGCCTCGACATTGCGGTGGTCAACGCAGCCCGCGGCGCCGAGGGGCTCACCGATATGAGCGAGGCGGACCTGCGCTACACCATCGGCAGCAACTTCACCGCTTATCTCCTCTCCGCGCAGCACGCCGCCAAGGCGATGGGCGCCCATGGTGAGAATGCGACGGGACAAGGGGACATCGTCCTGATCGGTTCGATGAGCGCCTATGTCCTGGGTAAGGAATCCACTGTCTACGCCGGCATCAAATACGGCATTCAGGGCTTCGCCATCGCGCTTCGCCGCGAGCTCGGCAAAAAGGGCGTGCGCGTCTCGCTAGTCGAGCCGGGGCTCACCGGCAGCGACATGGTCGAGGGGACGAGCGAGGAGCAGGCCGAGCGGATCGACAAGGAGGAAATGCTCCGCGCCGAGGATATCGCCGTCGGCGTCCATTATCTGCTCACCCAGCCGCGCCGCGCGGTGGTCCAGCAAGTGACGATCTCCCCGCGGATGCAGGACGAAGAATGACCTTCCCGCTCGACCATCTGGTTTTCACGCCGAACGACGTCGATCTCTCGCGCTCGCCGCTGGCCGGGCAGATCGACGAGGAGACCTATGTTCTCGGCGCGTTCAATCCCGGCATGACGCGGCTGCCGAACGGCAATCTCCTGCTGATGGTGCGCATCGCGGAGGCGCTGCGCACCCCGATTCGTGACGGCCATGTCCGCGCGATCCGCTGGGAGGAGGGTGCGTACAAGCTCGACCCATGGCCGCTGCAATTGGTTGACACCGCCGACCCGCGAAAGTTCATGATGCGGGGCGGCGGGTGGAAGGTGATGGCGCTTACCTCGCTGTCGTGGCTACTCCCGGTCGAACTCGATCCCGAAGGCCGCCGCGTCGAGGCGGTGCATTACAATCGCGCCATCGCCCCGCGCGCCAGCTACCAGAATTACGGCGTCGAGGACGCGCGGATCAGCCGCGTGGGCCATCGCTATCTGATGACGAGTTGCTCGGTCAGCCCTGAGCGGCATTCCACCACGCTTTACACCAGCGCGGACGCGATGGATTGGGAGCTCGAAGGTATCGTCCTTGATCACCAGAACAAGGACATGCTGATCTTCGAAGGGCTGGTCGGCGGCAAATACTGGGCGCAGACCCGTCCGCTCGGCGACCTCTATTTCGCCTATCCGCCGGACAGCGAATGGCGCGCCGGCCCCTCGATCAACCTCGCCTCTTCGCCCGATGCGCTGCACTGGAAGCCGAGCGACCATCCTGGGATCCGCCCGCATGCCGCAACCGTCGCGACCGCGCGGATGGGCGGCGGCGCGCAGCCGGTGCTGACGAATGATGGCTGGCTCACCTTGTGGCACGGGGTCGAGCCGTCGGGCGTGGTCGGCGTCTATCGCACCTATTGGACCCTGCTCGACAAGGACGAGCCGTGGCGCACGGTCGCGACCCAGCATCAGCCGCTGCTCGAACCCAATCCGGCGCTTACCGAGCCGTTCAAGGACCAGATGTATCTCGACAATGTCGTCTTCACGACGGGCATCGTCGATGGCGGCGATCACTGGATCGTGGCAAGCGGCGAGGCAGACCTCGCTTGCCGGATCACCCATGTACCCAAGCAGGCGATCGGCTGATCATGGATCAGGCCGGGTAGAAACGGCGCAAACACGCTGCCGGTCGCCCTTTGCTTGATTGGTTTCGCTCCCGGTCATCACAAACCAGCCCTTTGTCTCTCCGATCAGCCCTGGCGGGCTCTTGTCGATCGTCCCGGCCGGCGCGATAGGCGCCGGCTTCAGGGGTGGGGCATGAGGACGACCGAGCTATTTCTGATCGCGATGCTGATCGTGTTCAGCGCGCCGTATCTGTTCTGGCGATTGCTGCGAACCGATCATTATGCGCCGCTGGTGATCGTGCAGATCATCGCGGGCGTGCTGCTCGGACCTGGCGTGCTGGGCGCGGCCTTTCCGCAATGGCATGCTTCCGTGTTCAACCCGCAGGTGATCGGCGCGCTCAGCGGTATCGCCTGGTGGGCGGTGATGATCTTCGTGTTCGTCGCAGGGGTTGAGCTGGACATAGGCGAAGCCTGGGCGCGTCGGCGGGAAACCTCGATCACTGCGGCATGCGCGTTGCTTGTGCCGCTAGCCTTTGGATGCCTCGCTGCGATCCTGCTGTTGGCGTGGCGCAGCGAGTGGGCGGGCGTTGACGGTGCCCGCTGGCAGGTGGTGCTCGGCATCGGCATGGCCTGCGCCGTCACCGCCCTGCCGATCCTGGTGCTGCTGCTCCAGAAACTCGGGATCCTGCGCAAGCCGCTCGGCCAGCGCATCCTTCGCTATGCCAGCCTGGACGATATCGCCATTTGGGGCGTGCTGGCGCTGATCCTGCTCGATTGGGAACGAGTCGGCCGGCAAGTCGGCTTCTTTGTCGTGTTTCCGGTGGCCGCCATCGTGTTCCGTATGCTGCTGCGCCGCTTGCCGGAGGCGGATCGTTGGTATGTGGCGCTGATCTGGCTTGCCGCCTGCGGGCTGGCGGCGGACTGGGCCGGGCTGCACTATATGGTCGGCGCGTTCCTCGCCGGCGCAATCCTCGACGCGCGCTGGTTCGATCAGGTGCGCATGGATATGTTCCGGCACAATTTGCTGCTGGCGGTAATGCCGGTCTATTTTCTGTCCACCGGCTTGCGCACCAATTGGTCGGGCGGCGGGGCGGCTGTGATCGGCGCCGCTGTGATCCTGTTGGTCGCCTCGGTGGCAGGCAAGCTCGCGGGGGTTCACCTGGCCGGGCGCCTGCTGCGCTGGCCGAAAGGCGATGCTTCGCTGATCGGCTGGTTGTTGCAGACCAAGGCGCTGATCATGATCATCTTCGCCAACATCCTGCTCGACAAGGCGATCATCAGCGCGGCGACCTTCACTGCTTTGTTGCTGATGGCGGTGATGAGCACCATGCTCACCATCCCGGTGGTTGCGCCGCGGCTGCGTCGGATGGGCTTCAGGCCCCATGTCGACTGAGGCCGCTGTCCATCGCCCGTCGAAGCTGCGGCTCATAGGGTTTGCGGCGGGGGACTTTGCGTTCAATCTCTACTGGCAGAGCGTCATGCTCTACCTTTTGTTCTATTACACCGACGCGCTGGCGCTCGACGTGGCGCTGGCCGCGACGATCTATCTCGTGGCGTCGATCTGGGATGGGATCACCAGCTTCGTCGTCGGGATCGCTGCCGATCGGCGAGGGTCGGCGCGCCATTTCCGGCTCGCGCTGCTGGTCGGAGCGGTGCCGCTCGGGCTGGCATTCGCGATGGTCTATATGCCGCCGCCGGTCGCCGGTGTCGCCGGCACGATGTTCGTCCTTATCGGCCACCTGCTGTTTCGCACCGCTTATGCGCTGGTCAATGTGCCGTATCTCGCCATGTCGGCGCGGGTCAGCGCCGACAGCCGCGATCGGTCCTTTGTGGCGGGGTTGCGCATGCTCGCGGGAACCGGTGCTGCCGTGATCGTCGCGCTCGGTACCGTGCCGCTCGGCCGTTGGCTGACCGGGGCGGGCGAGGGGCCGCAGGCGTTCCTGGGCGCTGCCTTGCTGTTCGCGGTGGTGGCCACAGGAATCCTGATCGCGATCGGTGCCAGCTTTCGCGACCTAGCGCCGCCTGAGCCGCACGCGCCGCCCTCCGTCGCCGCCTGCCTCGGCAGCCTCGCGCGTAACCGCGCCTTTGTCACCTTGGGCGGCGCGATGGTGATGATGATCGTCGGGGTCACGATCCTCAACAAATCAGTGCTCTACTATTTCAAATATGCGCTCGGCGACGAAGCGGCAGGGCAACTGACGCTGGCGGTGATGATGGCGGTCAGTGCGGCAGCAGTGCCGATGTGGATGGTGGTCGCGCGGGCGATCGGCGCGCGGGCGATCTGGTTCATCGGTGTCGCGGGATGCGTGGTCCTGCTCGGCGCTTTCGCCGCGGTTGATATCGCGGGCGCGCAGCAGGCGCAGGTGCTGCTCGTCGCGTTGCAGGCGATCATCGTCGGGCTGCACTTCGCGTTTTGGGCGCTGCTTCCCGACACGGTGGAATATGGCCAGCGAGCCACTGGTTTGCGCGTGGAAGGAACGGTGTTCGGTGTGACGGCGCTGCTTCAGCGCGTAGCGATCGGCCTCGCGACCGCAATCCTGGGCTGGAGCTACGCCGGATCAGGATATTCGCCGAACGTCGCGCAGAGTGCTGCGACTCTCGCCGGAATGCGCATGACCTTCGCTGCCCTGCCGTTGTTCTTTCTGGTCCTGTCGGCGCTGCTGATGTGGTTAAATCCGCTCGCCAAGGGCGCGCACGACCGGATCGTGCGCGCCCTTGGCGACGAAGATCAGGCGGTCAGTTCAAAGGTTCCGTGAACGCCCTCGGCCTGAGCGGACGGCGCGATCCAGACGTCGAACGTCCCCGGCTCCACCGTGGGCTTGAGGTCAAGGCCAATGAACTCAAGGTCCTGGCGTCGCAACGTGAATGTCACCGTCTCGCGCCCACCTGGCGCCAGTGCCACCTTGCGGAACGCTTTCAGCTCGCGCACGGGCCGCGTCACACTGCCAACCCGATCGCGGATATACAGCTGCACCACTTCTTCCGCCGCTCGCTGGCCGGTGTTGGCCACCGTGGCTGAAACGGTAAGCGTCCCGTTTGCTGACATGGTCGCCGGCAAGTTCAGCCCGCTATACTCGATCGTGCCGTATGTCAGGCCGTGGCCGAACGGATAAAGCGCCGTGTTCATGGCAGAACGATACCGCGCACGGTAGGTCTGCTTTAGATCCGGCGCCGGGCGACCGGTGGCCTTGTGGTCATAATAATAAGGCTGCTGCCCGGATTCGTGCGGGAAGCTCAGCGGCAGACGGCCGGACGGGCTGTATGCACCGAACAGCACGTCCGCGATCGCATGGCCGCTCTCCGATCCGAGGAACCAGGTGACCAGGATTGCCGGCGCGTCCTTCACCGCGCCCTCCAGCGCCAGGCCGCGCCCGTTCTTCAGCACCACGACGACCGGCTTGCCCGTCTTGGCGATTGCCTCCGCCAGGGCCTGCTGTGGCGCAGGTACAACGATCTCGGTACGCGATTGCGCCTCGCCCGACATATTCTCCGCTTCGCCAATCGCCAGCAGCACGATGTCCGCCGCATTCGCCGCCGCGACTGCTGCCTCGATCCCGCCGTCCAGCGGTTCCTCCACCTTCGAGCCAAGCGCGACCGTCACATTCCCGGCGCCGGCGACCGCACGCACACCTTCGGCCAGATCGACCGCTTGCGCATTGTCGCCATAGACCACCCACGGCCCGTTGAGGTCGTGTTTGCCTTCGGCGAACGGGCCGATGATCGCGATCTTCTGCCCGCTTCGCGCCAGCGGCAGCAGGTTGCCCTCGTTCTTGAGCATGACGATCGACTTGCGCCCGGCCTCCCGGGACACGGCGAGATGCGCCTTGGTCCGCGACCGCGCCTTCTCGCGCTTGGCGTCGATGCGGCGGAACGGATCGTCGAATAGCCCCAGCTTGTGCTTCACGGCGAGTACGCGGCGGACCGAGCGATCGAGCCGGTCCATCGGCACCAGTCCATCCCGGACGAGGCCGGGCAGGTGAAGGAAATAATTGTTGCTTTGCATGGACATATCGACGCCTGCAAGGAAGGCGATGCGCGTTGCATCTCGCGAATCCTTTGCGAAACCGTGCGCGATCATCTCTTCGTCGCCGGTATAGTCGCCCACGACAAAGCCCTTGAACCCCCACTCGCCGCGCAGCAGCGTCTCCAGCAGCCACGGATTCCCGTGCGCGGGCACGCCCGAGATTTCGTTGAACGAGGCCATGGCCGAAAGCGCACCAGCGTCGAACCCGGCTTTGTAAGGCGGCAAATACACCTCGCGCAGCGTCCGCTCGGAAACATCGACAGTATTGTAGTCGAGCCCCCCTTCGGCCGCCCCGTAGGCCGCGAAGTGCTTCACACAAGCCATCATCGCATCGTTCGCGGTGAGATCGCGTCCCTGGAAGCCCTTCACCCGCGCCGCGGCGAACAGTTCGCCGAGGCGGACGTCCTCGCCAGCACCTTCCATGGTGCGGCCCCAACGCTGGTCGCGCGCCACGTCCACCATAGGGAAGAACGTCCAGTCGATACCTGCTGCTGCGGCCTCGATTGCCGCAATGCGTGCTGTTCGCTGCGCCAGATCGGGCTCGAAGCTCGCGGCTTCGGCGACGGGCACGGGAAAGATCGTACGATGCCCGTGAATCACGTCGGCGGCAAAGATCAGTGGGATCTTGAGCCGCGACTCGCGCATCACGGCGGTCTGCATGCGGCGGGCCATTTCGGCGCCGTTGCCATTGAACACGCCGGTCAGCTTGCCCGCCACAGAGTCAGCAAGCTGGCCTTCGAAACTGTTGCTCCCGCTCGAAGGCGGGTTGAGCGCGGTGGCGACTCCACCAGCCCACGCAGCCGCCATCAAGTTCAGCTGACCAGCCTTTTCCTCGACCGTCATCTTGGCGATCAACGCGTCGATTGACGCGGGCGCATCCAGCTCGGCGGACTGAAGCAAGGCGCGCGCCGGGCTTGCCGCCCAAGCCATGATCGCGCCCGCGCTGGCAAGCGCCGCGCGTCGCGAAATCGGATGATCGACCATATTCCTCCCCTTCGATCGCCGCACACCAGCACGGCCATGCATTGATAACGTTCACAACGGCAGCCGTCAGCGAATTATCGTTGACGCCCATGTAACCGGTTACGTATCCGCTTAGCGGACCATTTTGCAAGTCGAGAGAGGAGGGCGACGATGGCTGAAGCCACGATCCGCGACGTCGCGCGCCAGGCGGCGGTATCGGTCGCATCGGTATCCCGCGCGCTCAATGGCCTCGCCAACGTCCATCCTGACACCCGCGCCCGCGTGCTCGCAGCGGCCAAGGATCTTGGTTACGTGCCGCATGCCGGCGCCCGCAGTCTCAGCCTAGCGCGGACGCACGCCATCGGTGTGGTTCTGCCCGATCTGCACGGCGAGTTCTTCTCCGAGCTTGTCCGCGGTCTTGACCGGGAGGCGAGTGCACGCGGCTATCACCTGCTGTTGTCGAACATGCACGACAAGGGCGATCACGCCGCTCAGGCGCTGCGCACGATGCACGGGCGGGTTGACGGCCTGGTGATCATGGCGCCGCACATTGACCCGGCCGTGATCGCGGCGATGCTGCCAGCAAGGCTTCCTACCGTGACGATCAATACGCCGTCGGGGCCGGGCGGCAACGCGCTTCGCGTGGACAACCGAGCTGGCGCGGAGGCGATGGCGCATCACCTGGTTGCGCTCGGGCGTAAGCGCATCGTTCACATCGCCGGCCCGGAGGGGAACAGCGACGCGCAGGAGCGGCTCGAAGGGTTTCGTGCGGCATTGCCTTCCGACGTGGAGCTGCAGGTGCTCCCGGGCGATTTTTCCCAAGCGTCAGGGGAACAGGCGACGGAGGCGTTGCTGAAAGCAGGTGACGCGTTCGACGCGATCTTCGCGGCCAATGACATGATGGCACTTGGCGCGCTTCAGGCGCTGCGGGGAGCCGGCGTAGCCGTTCCGCAGGAAGTCGCCGTGGGCGGCTTCGACGATGTGCCGCTTGCGCGTTATCTCTCGCTCACCACCATTCGGGTGCATATGACGGAGATCGGCTCGCGCGCCGCCGCCCGGCTCATCGATGCCCTGGAAGTGCGTGGCGCGGAGCCGCTCCATGAACTCATCACGCCCGCGCTGATCGTGCGGGCCACCACTGTAACGGAGTAACCCATGCTCGATCGACGCCTGTTCCTCGCGAATGCGTCCCTTGGTCTGGCGGGGTTCGCGACGGGGTGCGCCGATCCCGCGGTGCCTGTCGCAATCAGCCCGAAGGCGCCGCCGACGCCATTGCCGGACTTCTACGGTGAGATCGAATATCGCACCTTTCGCTACTTTCGCGACACGGTGAACCCCGTGAACGGCCTTGTTCCCGATCGTTGGCCGACACCGAGCTTCGCCAGCATCGCGGCGGTCGGCTCCGCGCTCACCGTTTGGCCGATCGCGGTTGCGCGCGGCTGGATCAAGCGCGATTTGGCGCGCGATCTGACGCTGGCCACGCTGCGCTTCTTCGACACGGCTCCGCAAGGTGACGCAGCTAGCGGCACCAGCGGCCACCGGGGGTTCTTCTATCACTTCCTCGATATGAAGACGGGGCTTCGTTACAAGCAGACCGAGCTGTCGAGCGTTGACACGAGCCTGCTCCATCTCGGCATGCTTTTCGCCGCCGGCTGGTGGACCGGCGACACGCCGGAGGAGCAGGAGATCCGCCGGCTCGGTATCGACATCGTTGAGCGCGCCGAATGGCTGTGGTTCCAGAACGGACGGCCGATCGTGTCGATGGGATGGCATCCCGAAAGCGGCTTCATCGAGCGCGGCTGGGACGGATATAATGAGGGCATGATGACGGTGCTGCTCTCGCTGGGTTCGGGGCGGCACCCCGTGAACGACGGAGCGTGGGAGGCATGGTGTGCGCCGTATCCGCGTTGCTGGCGCGGGGAAGGGGAGACGCGGCACCTCGCTTTTGCTCCCCTGTTCGGCCATCAGTACAGCCACATGTGGATCGATTTTCGCGGCATCCGCGACACGGTGATGCGCGGCGCTGGGTTCGATTATTTCGAGAACAGCCGCCGGGCCACCTACGCCAACCGAGCCTATTGCATCGCCAACCCGATGCACTGGGACGGTTATTCCGCCGATTTGTGGGGCCTCACCGCTTGCGATGGCCCAGGTAATTTCAAGCTGCCGTTCAAAGGCTCGACGCGCGAATTCCACAGCTATTCCGCCCGCGGACCCCTTGGTCAGCCTGACGAGCGCGACGATGGCACGATCGCGCCGACTGCCGCGCTCGGCTCGCTGCCGTTCGCGCCCGAGATCGTCATAGCTACCGCGCGGGCGTTCATGGCGGTGCCCGGCCTTTACCGCGAATATGGCTTCGTCGATTCGTTCAATCCGAGCTTCCGCTACACTGATCAGAAGCTGCAAACGGGCAGCATGAATGCGCAGACGGGATGGGTAGCGCGTGATTATCTCGGTATTGATCAGGGGCCGATCATCATTCAGGCCGCGAACTATCGCGACGAATTCGTTTGGAAGGTGATGCGCAACTCGCCCGTGATCCGCCGCGGGCTGGAGCGCGCCGGTTTCAACGGCGGATGGCTGGCCGCGTCCTGATTTGTGGGGGCGAACCAATCCATTCGGGCATGATCGACACCAATGCCGGCAGGTTCGCGACCCGGTCCCGCGCAGCCTACATCTTCATGAGGATCCGCTGATGCGCCTTGCGGTCGCCGCCGCCCTTTTCGCCACCGCCGCGACCGGCTCAACCGCCGCACCGGGGACGCGGACCTACGCCAATCCGATCGACCTCGATTACCGCTACAATTGGGAACAGGTCAGCCAGGGCATATCCTATCGCACCGGTGCGGATCCGGCGGTCGTCCGGCACAAGGGCGCCTATTACATGGTCCAGACGCTGGCAGACGGCTATTGGCGTTCGACCGATCTCATCAACTGGACCTTTATCAAGCCCAGTATGTGGCCGATGCGCTCGGTCGTGGCGCCCGCCGTGCTGTCCGATGGCGAGCGGCTCTACATCATGCCTTCGCGCATGGAAGGTGGCGTGATCCTGGTGAGCGATGCGCCTGAGACGGGCAAGCTCGACTATCTCACCCGCCGCTCACCCGAACTGCCGAACGCGATCCGGTCAGGGCAGGAGGACTACATAAAGCCGGGCCAGATCGCCCCTGGGCCCTGGGATCCGCAGCTGTTCAAGGACGATGACGGCCGCTGGTATCTTTACTGGGGGTCGTCCAACGTCTTCCCGCTCTACGGCATCGAACTCGATCCCAAGAACCGCCTGTCCTACATCGGCAAGGCAACCGAGCCGTTCCGGCTCCATCCCGAACGTCATGGCTGGGAGCGGTTCGGCGAGGACCATTCCGGCGGCCTGCCCGATGGCACCAAGATCGCGCCCTTCATGGAGGGCGCGTGGATGACCAAGGTCGATGGCCGCTACTATCTGCAATATGGCGCGCCTGGCACCGAATATAACGCCTATGCCAATGGCGCCTATGTGGGCGCCTCGCCGCTCGGCCCGTTCACTTATCCGAACTGGAACCCTGTCGCCTACAAACCCGGCGGCTTCGTGGAAGGGGCAGGGCACGGCTCTACCTTTGCCGATGCTCACGGCAATTGGTGGAACACCGGCACGCCGTGGCTCGGCTACAATTGGACGTTCGAGCGCCGGATCGCGATGTTCCCGACCAAGTTCGAGGCCGATGGCCAGATGTGGTCCTCCACCCGCTTTGGCGATTTCCCGCACTGGATGCCGGAGGGCAAGGTCGACGATCCCACAAGCCTGTTCACCGGCTGGATGCTCTTGTCCTACAAGAAGCCGGTGGTCGCCTCATCCACGCTGCCCGGCTTTCCGGCAGAACGGATCACGGACGAGAATCCGCGCACCTTCTGGGTCGCCGCTGCTAACAAGCCGGGAGAGACGCTGACCCTCGATCTCGGCGCGACGAAGACGGTGCGTGCGTTGCAGGTGAATTTCGCTGACTACAAGTCGGGACGGTTCGCCGATGCGCCGGACATCTATACCGAGTTCCGGCTTGAGGCCTCCGCTGATGGCAAGACCTGGCGCAAGATCGCCGGAACGGAAGCACCACGCCGCGACCGACCCAATGCTTACTTTCAACTCGACCAGCCCGAACGCGCACGCTTCATCCGCTACGTCCACGGTCATGTCGGCGCGGCGAACCTCGCTGTCGCCGACATACGCGTGTTCGGCAATGCGGGCGGCAAGCCACCCGCCTCGCCGACCAGCATCACCGCGACGCGAGAGCAGGACCAGCGTAACGCCCGCATCACCTGGCAGGCGGTGAAGGGCGCGACTGGCTATAACGTGCGCTGGGGCGTCAAGCCGGATCGGCTGACCTTCACCTATCAGGTCTTCGCCGACGATGGTGTCAAGAAGGGGGTGGGCGGGCAGGACATTCGCTCGCTCAACATCGGTCAGGATTATTGGGCGACCGTCGAAGCGTTCAACGAAAGCGGCGTTTCGCCTATCGGTGCGGTGAAGCCGATTCGATAAACAGGCAAGGAGAGACCCGATGCGCCCCATTCCGCCGGTAGGTTCGCGACTTGACGGGGCGGGGGCGATTGTCACCGGCGCTGGTAGCGGAATGGGGCGGGCGACCGCTATCCTGCTCGCGCGCGCCGGCGCCAGCGTTGCCGTGACGGACGTGAGGGCCGAAACCGCACAGGCGGTGGCAGATGAAATCATGGGGGAGGGGCTCAGCGCGCGGGGCTGGGCGTTAGACGTGGCGGATCAAACCGCAATCCAGGGCGTCGTCGAAGAGACAATGGCGGCGTTCGGTGACCTATCGATCATCGTCAACAACGCCGGCATCTCCGCCAACCTGCCGATCGACGATGCCGGCTATGATGCGCAGTGGGATCGACACCTCGCAGTACTGCTCACCGCGCAGCAGCGATTAATACGCGCCGCTTTGCCGCATTTGCGCCACGCCGCGCATCCGCGCATCGTCAACATCGCGTCAACCGAGGGATTGGGCGCGACCGCAGGCTTCAGCGCCTATTCCGCCGCCAAGGCTGGCGTGATCGGCCTGACGCGCAGCCTCGCGGTGGAGCTCGGCAAATCCGGAATCACCGTCAATTGCATCTGCCCCGGCCCCGTCGAAACGGGTATGACCCAGGGCATCCCCGACGAGGCGAAGCAAGTCTATGCTGCGCGGCGCACTGCGCTGCGCCGCTACGGCTTGCCCGAGGAAGTCGCGTTCATGACCGCCAGCCTGTGCGCGCCGGCCGCGAGCTTCGTCACCGGTGCGATCATCCCGGTGGACGGCGGCCTGATGGCGCGCAACGCCTGATTTAGCCGAGCGCGACCTTTGCCGCTTGCTCCACACGGTCGCGGGCGGCGAGCATCAGGGTCGAACTGGCCTTGGCGAGCACCTTGCCGGTCGTGTCGAGCAGCCGGCCCTCGAAGAAGCAGGTGCTTCGCCCCCGCCGCTCCACCCATGCTTCGGCAACGACCAGCCCGGGCCGGGCGGGGGCAAAGAAACTGACCTTCAACTCCAGTGACATCGGCACCACGTCCGGACCACTCATCGCGATCGCCGCATGGGCCATCGCCGCGTCGATCCATCCGGTCACGAACCCGCCCTGCACGACGCCGCCCGAGTGGCACATATGCGTGCCCGCACGATATTCGAGCCGCGCCCGCCCCGCCGGATCCATCTCAACCACGCGAACGAGCCCGAGGGTCCGGCTCAGTTCATGAATCTCAGGGTCTTGGTCGCTCATGCCGAGCCTCTCCTCATTTTTTCGTGAGTGGCACAGTGTCGCACCGCGCCCGCCCCGGCAAGTCGGTCAGGCGGCAAGTGCGAGTTGGTCGCGCCCGGCATTCTTCGCGCGGTACAAGGCGCGGTCGGCCGCGCGGAGCACATCCCCGGCCGGCTGGTAATTTCGATAGGAGGCAACACCACCGCTGACAGTGACAGAGATCGTCCTATCGTCGATCCGCACCCTTGCCTCGCCCACCGCGCGGCGCACGCGATCGCAGACGAGGCGCGCCTGGTCGATCGTCGCCTCCGGCAGCACCACCGCGAATTCCTCACCGCCGAGCCTGGCAACCACATCCTGGTCACGCACACTGGACCGGGCCAATGCCGCGAACCGCCGAAGCACTTCATCCCCGGCGGCATGGCCGTAGGTATCGTTGACGTGCTTGAAGTGATCGAGGTCAAACAACGCAACGCATCCGGCGCCGCCTGCGGTCAGCCGCTTGGCCAGTTCCTCGTCCAGCCCGCGACGATTGATCAGGCCGGTCAGCGGGTCGGTCAGCGCGGCACGGGTGAGCCGCTCCTCATGCGCCTTTCTGAGGGTGATATCGCGAATGGCGCTCACCACCCCGGTAACGTTGCCTTCGTGGTCCACCACAGCGCGGCTGTGCGTTTCGAACCAGCGTGCCTCGCCGTTGATCTGGGGGCCCCGGAATTCCACGATTGTAACGGTGTCTGGCTCTGCAATGGTCTGGTGGAACGAGGCGGTGGCCCGGGCGATATCTCGATCGTGCAACAAGGCGCTCATCGGTTTTCCGATCAATGCCTCAGGCTCGCGGCCGCTTAGCTGCCGGATCGATGCGGACACGAACCGGAGCCGCCCCTCAAGATCGATGTTGACCACGATGTCTGTCGTGTTCTCGGTCAAAACGCGATAACGCGCTTCACTTTCGCGAAGGCGGCTGAACAGGTCGGCGCGCTGCTGTAGTTCGGCATTGGCAGGCAGGATCGTCAACATCGTGCAAGCGATGTAGAGCTGCAGGAACTGCATCTTCGCGCCGATCGGGGCATTGAGTAGCCCAATCGGACCATGGCCATCTAGCGTCAGTGCGCCGCCGATCAGCGCGAGGATGACGATCGAGGCAGCCGTGGACAGCGGACCACCGCGAAATGTCGCAAGCACGATCGGCAGCATCGGCAGAAACAGCAGCGGCAGATGATCCTGCACGAAGGTGATGAAGCTCACCAACGCGACTAAAATCACGAGAGCTAACAGTTCGATCAACTTGGCTCGGTCCATCCGCGTGATCAGGCGGGCGGCGTCCCCGCGCAAGACCAGCATGAAGATCGGCATGAAGGCGAGCGTGCCGAGTGCGTGACCGCTATACCATTGAAGCGCGCTGCGAAGAAATGGCTGGCTCATGATCGCCGCAGCCAATCCGCCGCCGAGCACCGCGGAGATCAACGGCGCAACGATCCCGGTACCCGCTACGAACACGATCAGCCAACCGTGAGAATCGAGCACAGCCTGTTGGCGCGCGAACCGGTGCAGCAACCACGCCCCGATCGCAGCTTCCATCACGTTGATGATGGCGAGCGGACCCGCGAGGGACGGGCCAAACCCCCAAATCGAAGTCGTCAGGACGCTGGCAACGAGGCAGGCTGCAATGGGAATTGGCCAACGGCGCACCGGCAGGGTCGTGAGGCGCGCGGTGAGCAGCGCGGTGGCGATCCAGAGAAACGCGACACCACCGTCGAAGCGCGTCAGCCAAATCGTGGCAGCGGACAAAATGAAATATCCGCCACCCAGCAGCACCATCGACATCGCTCTGGGTAGCTGTCCGCTCGTCATCCGCCGCAGTTAGGGCACAGGGGTAAACGCCCCGTTGCCACGGCGCGAAATGATCAAGGGCCGTTCGCCGCCAGTTCCGCCAGCCAGGATTTCGCGGTGCCATCGGAGGGGGCGCGCCAGTCACCACGTGGCGACACAGCGCCGCCGGCCGACACCTTCGGGGAATTCGGCAGCGCCGATCGCTTGAACTGGCTGGTCTGGAAAAAGCGGACGCAGAAGCGTTCCAGCCACAGCTTCACCGTTTCGAGATCATAGGCGGTCCGCGCGGCTTCCGGATAGCCGATGGGCCAGCGCCCCGCTTCAATATCGCGCCATGCGTGCCAAGCGAGAAAGGCGATCTTCGACGGGGCAAGGCCGTGGCGGATCACATAATGGGCGTAGAAGTCGTTCAGCGCATAGGGCCCGATTTTGTCCTCGGTGCTCTGCATCGCGCCGTTCTCGTCGGCGGGCACCAGCTCGGGCGAGATCTCCTGCGCCAGGATGGCCTCCAGCACGGCGTCCGTCTCCGGGTCATATTGATCGGTTGCAATGCACCAGCGGATCAGAAACTGGATCAGCGTCTTGGGCACGCCGGCATTCACGCCGTAGTGGCTCATGTGGTCACCGACACCATAGGTGCACCAGCCAAGCGCCAGTTCGCTGAGGTCACCGGTGCCGACGACGATGCCGTTGCGCTGGTTGGCGAGGCGGAAAAGATAGTCGGTGCGTAGCCCCGCCTGCACATTTTCGAACGTCACGTCATACACCGGCTCGCCGCGACCGAAGGGATGGCCCATCCCCTCGAGCATAGTGCGCGCGGCGGGCCGGATATCGATTTCCTCGGCGGTGATGCCAAGCGCGCGCATCAGGCGCCAGGCATTGCCCTTGGTGCCTTCGCTGGTAGCAAAGCCGGGCATGGTGAAGCCGAGGATGTCGGTGCGGGGCTTCCCGAGCCGGTCGAGCGCTTTGGCCGCCACGATCAAGGCGTGGGTGGAGTCCAACCCGCCCGACACCCCGATCACCAGCTTCTCGACACCAGTGGCGGAAACCCGCTTGAGCAAACCCTCGACCTGGATGTTGAATGCTTCGTAGCAATCTTCGTCCAGCCGCGCTGGCGTATCCGGCACGAACGGAAAGCGGCGGATCGCGCGTTTCAATCCGACGTCGGCGAAGTCGGGTTGGTGCTCGAACGTGACCCGGCGGAAGCGCGTTTCGGGATGGCCGGAAAAAGTTGCCGCGTCCCCGAACGTACCGTTGCGGAGCCGCTCCTGAATCAGCCGCTCGCAATCCACGTCGGCGATCACCAATTCTGGCTCAAGCGCAAAGCGAGTGGATTCGACGAGCAACTCGCCCAATTCATGCACGGTGCCCTGACCGTCCCAGGCGAGATCGGTGGTGCTCTCACCCGGTCCGGCGGCCGAATAGACATAGGCGCACACCGCGCGCGTCGATTGCGCCGCGGACAGCATCATCCGCTCACGCGACTTGCCGATCACGACGTTGGAGGCAGACAGGTTGCAGCACACCAATGCTCCCGCCAACGCGCCGGCGGTCGAGGGCGGGGTGGGCGACCAATAATCTTCGCAGATCTCCGCGTGGAAGATGAAGTGCGGCAGGTCCGACGCAGCAAAGATCAGGTCGACGCCGAACGGCACCGTCTGTCCGCCGATCTGGATGGTCAGGCCGGAAAGGCCCGCGCCGCTCGCAAACCAGCGCTTCTCGTAATATTCGCGGTAATTGGGCAGGAAGGTTTTTGGCACCACGCCCAGGACTCGCCCGCGCACAATCGCCACCGCGCAATTGTACACTCGCCCATTCCGCGGCAGCGCGGCGCCGACGAGGATGACGGGGCGCAGGTCGGTAGTGGCAACGGCGACCTCCAGGAGCGCCTGAACGGTCGCGTCATGCTGTGCGGTCTGCAGGTGCAAATCGTCGATCGCATAGGAGGTGATGTTCAGTTCCGGGAACACCACCAGATCGACTGCTTCGTCATGCGCGCGCTTGGCCAGCGCGATCGTCGCCGCAGCGTTGGCCGCCGTGTCGCCGACACTCGCGGTGGGGGTCGCCGAGCCTACGCGGACCATGCGATGGTGATGGATGGAGCTGAACCGTGCCTGCATCAGGAAATCGTTACCCTTGTTTTGCGCGCTGCGCCAACGATCGACCTTTGCGTGGCCTTTCACCTGGTCTAGGCAGTAGCAATGATCGATCCGTCGCCTGACAACGGTCGTCTCGCCGCTTTGTTCGCGGCCGGTGGCGATATGGGGCGGATGATCAACGCCCATGATTGGTCCACATCGCCGCTGGGGCCGCCGGAGTGCTGGCCGGAAGCGCTCGTCACCACGGTGGGGCTGATGCTCCCCGCCGGAACCGAGATCGTGCTGTTCTGGGGGCCGGATTACTGCGCGCTCTACAACGATGCCTATGCGCCGACGATCGGTGACAAGCATCCGCGCGCGCTGGGGCGGCCAGCACGCGAATCCTGGACAGAGCTGTGGGACGATCTCGAACCAATGCTGCGCCACGTGCGCGAAACGGGCGAGACATTCAGCGCCAAGGACCGGCCCTTCTACATCGAGCGATCGGGTTATGGTGAGGAGGTCTATTTTGATATCTCCTTTTCCGCGGTCCGCCTGGTCGATGGCAGCGTTGGTGGCGTTCTGTGCATCGTGTCGGAAACAACCGACCGCGTCCGTGCTGCGCGCGAGATGCAAGCGGATCGCGCGCGGCTTGCGCGGATGTTCGATCAGGCGCCCAGCTTCATGGCAGTGCTGAGCCAGCCCGGGCATGTGATCGAACTGGCCAACGCATCGTTCCAGCAACTGGTCGGCCGGGCCGATCTGGTCGGCAAGACGCTTGATGTTGCGCTTCCCGAAGTCGCGCAGCAGGGGTTCATTGATTTGCTCGACCGGGTCGTGGCGAGCGGGGAGGCGTATCGCGGCGAGAATGTTCGCCTGCAGCTTCAACGCGAGGCGCTGGCTCCGGCCGAGGACCGGGTGCTGGACTTCATTTACCAGCCACTGAGCGATTCCCAGGGTAACGTGGCAGCGGTGTTTGTCGAAGGCATCGACGTCACGGAGCGGGAGCGGCGCGCGCATGCGCTGCGCGAAAGCGAAACGCGTTTCCGCCTGCTCGCCGACAGCCTGCCGGCACTGGTGTGGATCAACGATGCGAGCGGCCGTTTGCTGTTCGCCAATCAAGCGTTCGAGTCGTTGCTGAACGTCGCGCCGGCGACCCTTCAGGAGCGCGGCTGGGACTGCATCGTCCATCGCGATGATCTGCGCGACTTCCAGACGTTCGGCCGCCGGCGTCTGGCGCAGCCGCGCGAATTCTCACGCGACGTGCGGCTCTGCACGGCCGATGGAGAAATCCGCTGGTTCCATGTCGAGGCGCGGCCGCGAAGTTTCGGCGAGACGTTCGAAGGCTATGTCGGCTGCGGGGTGGACGTGACCGACGCGCATGCGGTCGGCGAAGCACTGGAACGGCGGGTGGAGGAGCGCACCGCCGCGCTCACGGAGCAAATAGCCGAGCGTGAACAGGTCGAAGCCACGCTCGCCCAGATGCAGCGACTGGAGGCGATCGGCCAGCTGACCTCCGGCGTCGCGCACGATTTCAACAATCTGCTGACGGTGGTGCTCGGTAACATCGCGATGGTCGAACGTACCATCGAGCGCGCCAGCATCGACGGCAAGACACGCCAGCGGCTGGAGCATGTGCGCACCGCGGCCGAGCGCGGCGCCAAGCTGACCGCGCAATTGCTGGCTTTTTCCCGTCGTCAGCGGCTCGAATCGCGTGCTGTCTCGCTCAATGAGATCGTGGGTGGCATGCGCGATCTGCTGCAAAGCACGCTGGGCGGCGGCGTGGCAGTCGCCGCTGATCTCGCGCCCGATCTTTGGCCGGCCCTGGTCGATCCGACGCAGATCGAACTCATCATCCTCAATCTCGCGATCAATGCTCGCGATGCCATGGACGGCGGCGGCGCGTTGACGGTTTCCACGCGCAACGTGACACTCGACGCACCGGCAAGCAGCGAGGAGCCTGCGGCAGGTGATTACGTCGCCGTGCTCGTCTCGGACACCGGTAGCGGGATGAGCGAAGAAATTCGTGCCAAGGCGTTTGAACCGTTCTTTACCACCAAGGAGGTCGGCAAGGGATCCGGGCTGGGCCTCGCGCAGGTCTATGGCTTCGCCAAACAGTCAGGCGGCGGTGTACGGATCGACAGCGTCCTGGGAGTGGGGACGACGGTGAGCGTTTACCTGCCCCGCGCCGCCTCAGCCTCAGCCGTGGCTGTCGAGCCGACCGGCGGCGAGAATGCGGGCGGGTCAATCGAAGGGCGGCTGGTGCTCGTCGTCGATGATGACGATGCGGTGCGCGGCGTCACTGCGGACGAACTGCGCAGCGCCGGATGCCGGGTGATCGAGGCAAGCGATGGCGCTGGCGGGCTCGCCGCATTGGAGGCCGAACATGGAATCGAGGCGGCGATCGCGGATTTCGCGATGCCTGGGATGAACGGCGCCGAATTCGCGCGCAGGGCGCTCGAACAGCGCCCTGCGCTGCCAATCGTGTTCGTCACCGGCTATGCCGATCTCTCCGCACTGGCGCATGTGCCGGAAGAAAACGTGATACAGAAGCCCTATGCCGCGGGTGTGATCGCTGATCGCTTGCGGATGCTGATCGATCCGGCGGAAGAGCCAGCCAGCTAGCGTCACGAGGCATGTTGCGGTGCAACTAGCCGAATCGGCGACGCCGGCTTAGGGCGAACGAAAGAAAGCAAATCAGCAAGAGGGGAAAGCCGATCATGACGCCTGCCGAGATGTCCGCGAAGATCGCCGCTGGCGAGGGTTTCATTGCCGCACTGGACCAGTCGGGTGGCTCAACCCCCAAGGCACTGAAGGGCTATGGCATCGAGGAAGGCGCCTGGTCGAACGATGAGGAGATGTTCGGCCTGATCCACGACATGCGCGCGCGGATCATCACCTCGCCCGCCTTCACCGGTGACAAGGTGATCGGTGCGATCCTGTTCGAGCGCACCATGGACGGCGAGGCCGGCGGCAAGCCGGTGCCGCAGGCGTTGCAGGATCGCGGCGTCGTCCCGTTCCTCAAGATCGACAAGGGGCTGGAGGAGGAGGCGAATGGCGTTCAGCTGATGAAGCCGATGCCCGGCCTCGACGTGCTGCTCGATCGCGCCGCCAAGCTCGGCATATTCGGCACCAAGGAGCGCTCGGTCATCAACCTCGCCAATCGCGAAGGGATCGCCGCGGTCGTGGCGCAACAGTTCGAGGTCGCGCAGCAGGTGCTGTCGCACGGCCTGATGCCGATCATCGAGCCGGAAGTGAACATCAAGAGCGCCGAGCGTGCCGAGGCGGACGCGATCCTGCTCGACGAACTGACCAAGGCGCTCGATGCCATGCCGGGCGACGCCAAGGTCATGCTGAAGCTCTCCTTGCCGACCAAGCCCGACCTGTTCCTGCCGCTGGTCGAGCACCCGCGCGTGCTTCGCGTGGTTGCGCTGTCGGGCGGTTTCAAGCGTCCGGAAGCCTGCGTCGAGCTCGCCAAGAACCATGGCGTGATCGCCAGCTTCAGCCGCGCGCTGCTTGAGGATCTGCGCCACGGTATGAACGACGCGGAGTTTGATGCTTCGCTGGGCGCTGCGATCGAAGAGATTTGGGCGGCATCGGCGCGCAAGTCGCCGGTCTCCGCCGCGGCCTGAACAATCATGGTCGACCGCAAGGTCGATCCGGCCCCAGGATGGACGGCGATGGACGATTAAATCGTCGATCGCCTCCTTCCCGACGATCCGGCATTCGTCCGCGCCGCCAACGTTGCAGCCGGGCTGCCCGACATTGACGTCTCGGCGCCGCAGGGCAAGTTTCTGCATTTGCTCGCCCGTGCCTCCGGCGCGCAGCGCGTGCTCGAAGTAGGGACGCTTGGCGGCTATTCGACCGTTTGGCTCGCGCGCGCAGTGGGCGAGGGCGGCTGCGTCGTTTCCCTGGAGATTGATCCGCATCACGCGGCCGTAGCGGAGCGGAACTTGGTGGCGGCCGGCCTGGCGGAGAAGGTTACGGTGCTCGTCGGCCCAGCCGTCGACACGCTGGCGAGGCTCATGGTACGTTCGACCTCGTCTTCATCGACGCCGACAAGCCATCAGACGTCGCCTATCTGCGCCAGGCGCTTCGGCTATCCCGTCCGGGCACGGTGATCGTGATCGACAATGTCGTGCGAGAGGGCGACGTGCTCGACGCGGCGTCCGTCGATCCGCGAGTGCAGGGAACCCGCGCGCTGTTCAACGCGATCGCTGCCGAGCCGCGGCTCAGCGCCACCGCCATTCAGACCGTCGGTACCAAGAAGTGGGATGGCTTTCTGCTGGCCATCGTTGATTGATCGCGCAGCAGGGTGGAGCGGGTAACGGGAATCGAACCCGTGTATTCAGCTTGGAAGGCTGCTGCACTACCATTGTGCTATACCCGCAACGCCGTTGCGCCGCGTAAGCCCTGCCACGAGCGATGACGCTTGGTCAACTGCCATGCCGCGCCAGGTGAGGGTGATCGTTCGATGCGAACACCCGATCATCTCTCTCCATCGCGGAGAGAATGGTGGAAGGGACTGGATTCGAACCAGTGTACACTTGCGTGGGCAGATTTACAGTCTGCTGCCTTTAACCACTCGGCCACCCTTCCACAGGGCCGCTTCGTCAAAGCGAGGGCGCCCAATGCCGAAGCAAAGCCGTGCTGTCAACGCGCTGTCATCATGGTTGCGCGCATTCTTTCACGCGCATAGCAGCGGGACGCCACAGGCGCCGGTCGGATCGATCGCGCAGAGGGCTTTGAAGGAGACAGACTGATGGCCCGCCGTGGACATCGCCCGAGCCAGGCACCGGCCGGCCGCCCGCGTTTTTGGGGGCGGCACGCCGTAATGGCAGCGCTGGCCAATCCCGAGCGCAATGTGCGCAAGCTATGGGGCACGCGTGAGGCGCTGGCCGGCGTCGAGCTGCCCTCGACGCTGCCGGTGGTCTATGCCGATGTCGCCGATCTCGGCCGCATGGTGCCGGGCGATGCGCCGCATCAGGGATTGGTGGCGGAGGTTGATCCGCTGGAAGAGATCTGGCTGGGTGATCTTATCGCGCAAGGTCGCGACGATCGCCGCCCCCTTATTGTGCTCGATCAGGTCACCGATCCGCATAATGTCGGCGCGGTGCTCCGGTCGGCAGCGGCTTTCGACGCGCTCGGCATCGTTACGCAGGATCGCCATGCACCGCCTGAATCGGGTGCGCTGGCGCGTGCCGCCTCAGGTGCGCTGGAGACGGTTCCCTGGGTGCGCGTCGTGAATCTCGCCCGCGCGCTGGAGGAGATTGCAGAAGCCGGCTTCTGGCGCATCGGGCTGACCGGACATGCGACGCAGACGCTGGGGGAAACGATGGGCGAGGGCCGTCTCGCGATCGTGCTTGGCGCAGAGGGCGAGGGAATGCGGCAGAATACCGAGGCGCATTGCGACCAGCTGGCGAAGCTGCCGATCAGCCCCAAGGTTGAGAGCCTCAATGTATCCAACGCCGCGGCGATCGCGCTCTACGCGGCGGCTACGCGGTAGGCGCGAGGTAGCTCCGCTCCTTTCCGGGCAGGGTTGGTTTAGCACGAAGACCCACGCTTGTGCGGACAGACCCTCACCCCGACCCTCTCCCCCGCGGGGGGGAGAGGGAGCAGTATTCAATCTTCCTCGGCGATCCGCACCTTCAGCCCGTCGAGTTCCGGCCCGAACGGCAGCTGGCACGACAGGCGCGAATATTCGTCCCGCGTGCTGGACGAATCGAGCAGGTCGTTCTCGTCCTCGCTGATCGGCGGCAGTTTGGCCGCAAACTCCGGGTCGACATGAATATGGCAGGTGGCGCAGCTGCAGCAGCCGCCACATAGCGCCAGGATTTCATCGATGCCGCCGTCGCGGATCACTTCCATCACCGACAGCCCCGCTGCGCCGTCGATTTCCCGTTCTTCCCCATCGCGCAACGTGACGATAAGCTTGGACATCATGCTCTCCCCGCAGGTTTCCCCTTCCCTTGCCGATGTTCAGGGTCGCCCGCAATGGGGCTGAGCGAGGCTGAACTGCGCGCGAGCGTCGATGCGTTGGGCGTGATCGAGCCGCGCTTCGCCGCCGCGCTGGCGCGGGTCGGCTATCCCCCTACGCGTATTCGCGAGCGCGGCCACGCCACGCTGATGCGCACCATCGTCGGCCAGCAGGTCAGTGTGAAGGCCGCTGACGCTATGTGGCGCAAGCTGACGGAGGTGATTGGTGATCCGGTTGATCTCGAACGGGTCTTAGCGGCAAGCGACGAAGATCTGCGCGCGGCGGGTATGTCACGGCAGAAATCGAGCTATCTGCGCAGCCTGGCGGAGGAAGTAACGAGTGGCCGCCTCGATTTCACCCACCTCTCGGCGGATGACGAGGAAGCCGTCGCGCAACTCGTGCGGGTGAAGGGGATCGGCCGCTGGTCGGCGGAAATCTACCTGCTGTTCGCGGAAGGTCGGCCAGATATCTGGCCGGCGGGCGATTTGGCGGTGCAGATCGAGATCGGGCGTATTCTCGACCTTGAAAGCCGACCCGGCGAAAAGCTGATGCGTGAACTCGCCGAACTCTGGCGGCCGCATCGCGGCGCGGCGGCGATCTTCGCGTGGCACCATTATGGTGCGGGTGCCGCTGCCGCGCCCGTCTGACGCGGCTCAGATCACCGCGCGGACTTCCACGTCTGCGTCTGACAAATGAAAGCTACGCAGCCCTTTACCTTTAACGTGCCATCCGCCGCGCGCGAGACGATCGACTTGTAAGTCTTTCCGTTACGCGGATCGTAGATCCGACCGCGCCAGTCGTCTCCCGCATCGCTGAACCCCGACAGGATCGGCATGCCCACGATCGCCCGGCTGCGTAGTTTTGCGTCAGGGTTGTTGACGTCGGTCGCCGCGGCGCCCGAGCGCTGCTTGAGTACCGCGGCAATCCTCCCGCAGGTGCTGCTTCCGCACGGACCCACTTGGACGATGGCGCTGCCGTCCTCCGTGATCCAGCGGCCAGCAATCGGCTGGGCGGCATTTGCGGCGCCGGCGAGGGTAAGCGCCCCAAGTGCGGCAGCGATGCGGGTGATTGTCATGCGGCTGTTATCGGCGGGCGCCGGTAAACGGACAATGGTCAATCTGCGATTTGGATGACCTGCATTGTAGAGCTTCGACTTGTACATGGTTGAAACCGATCGCTTGCTCCCGCATTGCTTTGCCGATGACACCTCCCGCTGCCGAGCTGATGCGATCGCTGCCCGAGGTTCACGCCTCCATCCGCATTCCCGAGGGCGCGGGGTTCTGGCGCCGATTGTTGGCGTTCGCCGGGCCGGGCTGGCTCGTCGCGGTTGGCTATATGGACCCAGGCAACTGGGCGACCGACATCGCGGGCGGCTCGGCATTCGGCTACACGTTGCTCAGCGTCATCCTGCTGTCGAACCTAATGGCGATCGTCCTTCAGGCCCTGTCGGCGCGGCTCGGCGTCGGGGCAGGGCTCGATCTCGCCCAGGCTTGCCGCCGCCAATACTCACGGCCCGTGTCGCTGGTGCTGTGGGTGCTGTGCGAGATTGCGATCGTCGCCTGCGACTTGGCCGAGGTGCTGGGAACGGCAATCGCGCTGAAGCTGCTGTTCGGCATGCCGCTGGTTGCGGGCGTATGCGTGACGGCGCTCGACGTTTTCCTGATCTTGGCGCTGCAACGCTACGGTTTTCGCCGGTTGGAGGCGTTTGTCGCCGCGTTGTTGATCGTGATTGCAGGTTGTTTCGCATTCGAGCTGTTTTGGGCGGGGCCGGATTGGAGCGCTGCGGCCGCGGGACTCGTGCCGTCGGCGGAAATCGTCAGCAACCCGCTCATGCTGTATATCGCGATCGGCATCCTGGGTGCGACGGTGATGCCGCACAACCTCTACCTGCATTCCGCGATCGTCCAGACCCGCGCGGTAGGATCAGGGACCGCAGCCAAGCGCGACGCCCTGAAGATGGCGACGATCGATTCGACCGTCAGTCTGGGGCTCGCGTTTTTCATCAACGCGGCGATCCTGGTGTTGGCGGCGGCGACCTTCCATGTCGCGGGCCGCACTGAAGTGGCGGAGATCGAAGAAGCGCACCAGCTGCTCGCGCCGATGCTGGGCGTGGGCGCAGCGAGTGCGGTGTTCGCCATCGCTCTGCTGGCGAGCGGACAGAATTCCACTGTCACCGGCACGCTCGCCGGGCAAATCGTCATGGAAGGGTTTCTCGAGATCCGCCTGCCGATGTGGTTGCGGCGGCTCATCACGCGCGGGCTGGCGATCGTTCCGGCCGTGGCAGGGGTCATCATCGCCGGTGATTCCGGCGCGACACAGTTGCTGGTGCTAAGCCAGGTGGTGCTGAGCCTCCAGTTACCGTTCGCGGTGCTGCCGCTGGTGGCGTTCACGGCAAGCAAGCGGCTGATGGGGCCGCTGGTGGCACCGTGGTGGCTGGTGGCGCTCGCCTGGGGGATCGCGGCGGTGATCGTGTGCCTGAACGGATGGATGTTGTGGGGGTTGATCGCGGGCTGATTGTTTGTGGAAGGCGCCAGGACGATCGTGTTCACGCGAAGCCGCGAAGGAGTGATTGTTCGCGCGGAGGCGCGAAGAACGCAGAGAGGGTGCGTTCGCGGCGATCAACCGCACTTAACGAACATGCGAACGGACGCAGTTGCCAGAAGCGAGGCGCCTGCCGCAAACGCAACGCCTTCGCGTCTTCGCGCCTTCGCGTGAACCGACAACCACGATGGCCCGAACGAAAGCGGGCCGGCGTTAAGCGACCAGCCGCTCCCGCAACGCCGCGCGCCGCGCCGCGTCCACGCCCAACACCTCTTCCGCGTAGCGCTCCGTCGAACCGTACCGCTCCGCGATCGAGCGGGTGGCGGTGTGGAGGTAATCCGCATCCACCCCCATGAGCATCACGATCGCCTCGTCGGTGATCTGCGCGCCATAACGCTCGCGGATCGACTCGCCCGCCGCCGCGATGCGGCGCTGCTGGTTCCCCGCTTCGTTGGTGAGGAGGTAGTCGGCCATTACGTCATCTTCGTGCACGCCGAGCAGACGATGGAGGAGGCCCGCGGCCAGGCCGGTGCGATCCTTGCCGGCGAGGCAATGGAGGAGGCTTGCGCCATCGCGTGTTGCCAGCGCCTCGAAATACAGGGTGAGCGAGCGGATCAGCACGTCGCGGAACGGCATGTTGACGTACAGCTTCGTCATTGCCGCCTTCGCCTCGGCGGCGGTGGTGATGCCCTGGCCCGCCTCCTCGTGGGGTGCGAGCTCGGATCCCGCAGTCTCCCCCGGCGCGAAGAGGACGAGCCCGTCGAACTCGTCATGGCGTAGGCACGGCATCGTCTGACGCTCGCTGTCGCCGCGCAAGTCAATCACCGTGGTGATGCCGAGTTCTGCGACACCGGCGAGGTCTGCTGGCGTGGCTCCGCCATGTTGCCCAGAGCGCCAGAGCACGCCCTCTTTCAGCCGGCCATCACGCGCGGCATAGCCGCCGTAATCGCGGAAGTTGTGGATGCCTTCGAAGATACGGACACGGTCTTTCATGCACGACTCGCTAGCGCATCGGCGTGACAATGTCGCGTCGATTAAGCGAATTGGCTTAGGTGGCGTCGCCGTCCTTGTACTTCATCTCCAGGAACCGACCGCGCGTTTCCAGCGAATCGAGATCGCCACGCGCCAGTTCCTCGCTCATCTGGCCGATCTCGCGCTCGATCAGTTCCAGCCCTTCGACTAGCTGGCGATCGGGCGTCTTTCCGTTGCGCTCAGCCCCCCGCAGTTCGACCGGCACGCGCTGGTAGTCGCGGATGAAATCGGGCAGCTGTTCGGCCACCAGCCGGCGGATGTCCGCACCGACCGGCGCGCCATCATCCAACGCCTGCAACTGCTTGCCGAGCGTGTCGAGCCGCAGCCCGATGCGATCCGCCACTTGCACTGCGGGGGCGGGCAGGGCGGGGCGCTGCGCGTCCAGCCAGCGCGTCGTCTGCATCGGCAGCGCCTTGAGGTCGCTCTTGACCAGCTTTTCGTGAGTGACGGGCCGTGGGCCGGGCGCGAACGCGATCGCAAGCGTCACCGCCATCATTACCAGGACGACGGCGAGCGCGCCGAAAATGCCGAGCGGCATGATCGCCAGCCCGATGATGGCCGCTGCCAGCAGAATGATGACGTTGGCAGCGCCGATGGCAGCCGCGCGCTTCGCCACGCTGCGGCGAGGCCGCGAGCGCCGCGTCGTTGCCGGCATGTCGAACGATTGCAGCCGCACGCGATCCAGCGTGCCGCGCGCGCGCGCCAGTGCCTGGTCGGTCTCGTGCGAGATCACAGCGCCTCCAGCTTGAACGTCTCGGGCGAGGAACCGAGCCGGTTCTGCGACGCCCCCTCTGCCCGCGCGATATAGCCGCGCGACTTTTCCACTTCGGTCGATAGCGTCGTCACCGTGGTTTTCATCGAATCGAGCGCCTTCAGCTTGAAGGTGTCGATGGCGTCCATCGTGTCATAGATGTTCTGGAACGCGCGCTGCAGCGTCTCAAGCGGCACCGCCGAGGACGATGCCTGTTCGTGGATTCGGGCGGTATTCTCGCGCAGCAGCTTGCCGGTCGAATCGATGATGTTCGCCGTGGTGGTGTTGAGCTGCGTGATCTGTTCCAGCACCAGTTTCTGGTTGGTCATCGCCTGCGCCACCGTCACCGCGGTGCGCAGCGCCGCCACGGTGGTGGTGGAGGCGCGATCGACGCCCTTGATCAGTTCGACATTGTTCTTCTTCACCAGATCCAGCGCGAGATAGCCCTGCACCGTCACCGCCATCTGCGTCAGCAGGTCCTGCGTGCGCTGGCGGGCGTAGAAGAGCGCGCTTTCGCGGATCGCCTTGGCCTTCGCCGGATCGGTCGCGTCGAGCTCGTTGGCCTTGTCCTCCAGCTTGCTGTCGAGCATCTTCGACATCTGGATCATCTGTTCCAGCTTGCCCATCGCCGACCATAGGTTCGCGCGCTCGGTATCGATCGAGGCATTGTCCATCAGCAGCTCGTCCTTGCCGGACGCGAGGCTCTTCAGGATCGAAGAAATGTGCGTCTGGCTGGACTTGTAGCTGTCGAAATAGTTGCGCGCCTTGTTGCCGAACGGGATCAGGCCGAAAAGCTTCTGCGGCGCGGTGAGATTGCCCTTCTTGCCGGGATCGAGATCTTCCACCACGCGGCGCAGCTGTGCCAGATCCTTGCCGACACCCGTCTCCTGATCCATCGCCCGCACCGGACGATCGAGGAAGCGGTTGGACTGGCCAGCGGCGTCGCGGATTTCCTTGGCGCCCATGTTGGTGATCGCATCCACCACCTTGCCGAATTCAGGGCTGTTGGCGTCACGCTCCATCAACTGCTGGACCGCATAATCCGCGCGCTCCTCCAGCTTCGACTTCACGCCTTCCTCGACCGGCACTAGCCCGGCGGCTTTCTCGGTCGCCACTGTCGGCACCGGATCGGGCGGTGTCAGCTTCAGCGCCGGCTCGGTCGCGGTGGTCGTGTCCGGGTTCGTCGCCATCAATGTCCTCCAACGTCCCCACCACGATGGCGGCAGACGGGTGTTCGTTCAAGTGTATCAGGTATATAATACGCTCATGCCTGTGGCGCAAAGCCTACAGCCCGCAGGGAAACGCACGAAGCTGTAACAAAGCTGCCATGCTGGCGGCATAGCGGCGGCGCCAGAAATCAGGATCAAAAGGGAATTACCATGAACCGCGCACTTGGCGGCGGCGTCGTCGCGATGCTGCTCGCCTGCACCTCGACGGCAGCACTCGCGCAGTCCGAGCCTGCGCCGGCCGACGCTGCGAACGACATCGTCGTCACCGCGCAGCTGCGGGAACAGGGTGCGACCGAGGTGCCGATCGCGCTGAGCGTCGTCGATGACGAACAGCTCGCGCGCCTCGGCCTGTACGAATTCTCGCAGGTCGCGCGCTTCGTGCCCGGCTTCGTGGTGCAGAACCAGTCGCCCAACAACCCCGGCTTCGTGATGCGCGGCATTACGTCCGACAGCGGCACCGCGACCGAGGAACCGCGCGTGTCGGTGTTCCAGGATGGCGTGTCGATTTCCAAGTCGCGCGGCTCATACGTCGAGCTGTTCGACATGGAGCGTGTCGAGGTGGCCAAGGGCCCGCAATCGACGCTCTACGGCCGCGGCGCGCTGATCGGCGCGGTGAACCTCGTCCAGAACAAGGCCAAGCTCGATACCTATGAAGCGGCGGGCATGGTCTCCTATGGCAATTACGACGCGCTGATCGGCGAGGGCATGGTTAACCTGCCGGTGGGGGAGGGCATGGCGGTGCGCGTCGCCGGCCGTATTCGCCAGCGTGACGGCTATGTCGAGAATCTGCTCGGCGGCGAGGATTTCAACTCGGTCGATACCAAGGCGATTCGCGGCAGCTTCCATGGCGAGAAGGGAGCGCTGACGTTCGACCTGATCGGCAATTACCAGCGTGACAAGGCCGCGGGCACTGCGTTCAAGTCGATCGCCTATAACCCAACCAACCCGACGACGGGCGAAGTGATCGGTACGCGCAGCCGCTACAGCGGCGCGGCGCTGGCGCCGACGGCCGGTATCGAGAACGGCAAGGATCTCGGCCTCGATCGTCAGGTCTGGGGCATCACTGGCATCACCGGGCTGGAGCTGGGGCAGGGGCTGAACCTCACCTCCATCACCGCCTTCCGCCGCTTCGATTCGCTGGAGGTGTTCGACATCGATGGCCTGTCGCTGCCGATCCTTCAGGCCGCCGAGGACGCGCACGGCAAGCAGTTCAGCCAGGAACTGCGCCTCAACTTTGAATCCGATCGCGTCAGCGCCTTTGTCGGCGCCAGCTACTTCCACGAGGACGGCCGCCAGCGCGTGCCCACCGCTTATGATGAGCGGATGACGCTGGCGCAGCTCGCCGGCGCGCTGAACGGTGGCGGCGCCATTCCCGGCCGTGCGGCGACCGATCCGGCGCCCGCCGCGCTGTTCGGCAACACCGCCTTCACCCGCACGTTGCTGCAGGGCGTGGCGCAGGGCTACGGCCTGGTGCTGCCGACCGCGCTGGCGCAGGGGCTCGCGGCGAACCTCAAGCCGTCGCACGTCGAAACCAACACCAATGGTTCGCGTACCGATGCGATCGACGTCTTCGGCGACGTGACCTTCCGGCTGTCCGACCAGTTTGAGATCGGCGGCGGCCTGCGCTACACCCATGATGACAAGCGCAGCACGTACAGCGCCGCGGTGGTCAACGGCCGCTCGATCCTCGGCGGCCTGATCGGCTCGCTGACCCAACCGGCGGCGATCCGTAATCAGCTACTCGCCGGCCTCGCCACGCCGGGCGCGGCCAACATCCCGCTCTCGCCACTGTTCCCGGTCCCGCTGTTCGGCATCTCCTCGCAGCCGACCGCCGGCAATGGCGGCGTGGACAGGGCGGAGCTCGACAATGGCGGCTTCTCGTGGCGCGCCACCGCGCGTTACACGCCGAGCGACGCGGTCAACATCTACGCCACCTATGCGCGTGGCCGTCGTCCGCAGGTGCTGGCGGCCTCCGGCCCCGCCGCGCCGTTCGGGGCGGCCGAGTTCGAGGTGCTGCCGAGCGAGACGGTCGACAGCTTCGAGCTGGGCGCCAAGACCGCGCTGCTCAACCGTACCCTGTTCGCTGACGGCTCAGTGTTCTTTTACCAGTATGACAATTTCCAGACGACGGTACTGGAGGGGACGCAGTTCATCCCGACCAACGCGGGCAAGGCCGAAAGCTACGGCTTCGAAGGCCAGCTGCGCTGGGTGCCAAGCGACGTCGTGACCCTGTTCGCGACCTATGGCTACAACCACAGCCGCTTTAAGTCCGGCATCCGTGACGGCAATCGCTTCCGCCTCTCGCCGGACCATCTCGCCTCCGCCGGCGCGATCGTCGGCGTGCCATTGGGTGCCGGCAAGATCACCTTCTCGCCCTCGGTCACCTATCAGTCGCGCGTCTTCTTCGACGACGACAACGACCGGTCGGATCTTCAGCAGCGCCCCGGCCGGCTGGTGCCGGACAACCTCGTCGACGAGACGCAGAAGGGCTATGCGCTGGTCAACGCGCGCATCGGCTATGCCGCGCCGAACGATGCCTGGCGGCTGGAGGCGTTCATCGAGAACGCGTTTGACCAGAATTACATCATCGATGCGGGCAATTCGGGCGACAACCTCGGCTTGCCGACGTTTATCGCCGGCACTCCGCGCTTCTACGGCGTTCAGGCGAGCTTCCGCTTCGGCGGGCGCAACTGACGGCCCGGCGGTCGCGCCTCCCGGTCCAGGAAGTCGGGGTTCAGGGTCGACAAAGGCCCGACGACCGCCTGGACCGGCGCTGCGAACGCCCACGCCGGCCCGTATTTTCACCCCACTGGCGTTCGCGCGCGCTTTCGTCTAAGCGCGCCGCGACCCCGCGCCGGGCCGCGGCCATTCCAGGATAAATGATGCAACTGCGCAACATCGCCATCATCGCGCACGTCGATCATGGCAAAACCACTCTCGTCGACCAGCTCTTCCGCCAGTCGGGCACCTTCCGAGACAACCAGCGCATCGAAGAGCGCGCGATGGATTCGAACGATCTCGAGAAGGAGCGCGGGATCACCATCCTTGCCAAGCCGACCTCGATCGAGTGGGAAGGCACGCGCATCAACATCGTCGATACGCCGGGCCACGCGGATTTCGGCGGCGAAGTGGAGCGCATCCTCTCGATGGTGGACGGCGTGATCCTGCTGGTCGACTCGTCCGAAGGCGCGATGCCGCAGACGAAGTTCGTGACCGGCAAGGCGCTGGCGCTCGGCCTGCGCCCGATCGTGGTGGTCAACAAGGTCGACCGCCCCGACCAGCGCATCCAGGAAGTGCTGGATGAGGTGTTCGACCTGTTCGTCAGCCTCGACGCGACTGACGAGCAGCTCGACTTCCCGGTGCTCTACGCCTCGGGCCGCAATGGCTATGCCAGCGAGGATCCCGACCGCCGCGAGGGCACGCTGACCCCGCTGTTCCAGAAGATCGTCGATCACGTGCCGCCGCCGGCGCTCGACGTCGACGCGCCCTTCACCTTCCTGGTGACGCTGCTCGATCGCGACAACTTCCTGGGCCGCGTGCTGACGGGCCGCGTCACGTCGGGCACCGTGAAGGTGAATCAGCCGATCCACGCGCTCGACATGGACGGCAAGGTGATCGAGACCGGCCGCGCCTCCAAGATCATGACCTTCCAGGGCCTCGAGCGCGTGCCGACCGACGAAGCGCGCGCGGGCGACATCATCAGCCTCGCGGGCCTCGCGGTCGCCACCGTGTCGAACACCATTGCCGACACCAGCGTCACCGAGCCGATCCAGGCGCAGCCGATCGATCCGCCGACGCTGTCGATGCGCTTCGCCGTGAACGACTCGCCGATGGCGGGCCGCGAGGGCAGCAAGGTGACGAGCCGCATGATCCGCGACCGTCTGTTCCGCGAAGCCGAATCGAACGTCGCCATCAAGGTGACCGAATCGTCCGACCGCGACAGCTATGAAGTCGCTGGCCGCGGCGAACTTCAGCTCGGCGTGCTGATCGAGACGATGCGCCGCGAGGGCTTCGAGCTTGGCATCAGCCGCCCGCGCGTGCTGTTCCGCGAAGACGAGAACGGCAAGCGCACCGAGCCGTACGAGACCGTCATCATCGACGTGGACGAGGAATATTCGGGCACGGTCGTGGAGAAGATGAACCTGCGCAAGGCCGAGATGACCGACATGCGCCCGTCGGGTGGCGGCAAGACGCGCATCACCTTCTCCGCGCCCTCGCGCGGCATGATCGGCTACCATGGCGAGTTCCTGTCGGACACGCGCGGTACCGGCATCATGAACCGGCTGTTTGAAAAGTATGGCCCGCACAAGGGCGCGATCGAGGGCCGCAAGAACGGCGTGCTGATCTCCAACGGCGCTGGCGAGGCACAGGGCTATGCGCTTGGCCCGCTTGAGGCTCGCGGCATCTTGTTCGTCGGCCATGGTGAGGCGCTCTATGAGGGCATGATCATCGGCGAAAACGCCAAGACGGAAGACCTCGAGGTCAACCCGATGAAGGCCAAGCAGCTGACCAATTTCCGCGCGTCGGGCGGCAAAGACGATGCGATCCGTCTCACCCCGCCGAAGAAGATGACGCTGGAACAGGCGATTGCGTACATCGACGACGACGAGATGGTCGAGGTGACCCCCAAGACGATCCGTCTGCGCAAGCGCTTCCTCGATCCGAACGAGCGCAAGCGCAACAAGCGGTCCGCCGAAGCGGCGTGAGTGCTGCGCCGGCCAGCGCCGACCCGGTACGCGTCGGCCTGATCGGCTATGGTTACGCGGGGCGTGTATTCCACGCCCCGCTGATTGCAGCGAGCGACGGGATTGAGCTGATCGCCGTCGCCTCGTCGCGCCCCGAAGCGGTGCGCGAGTCTTTCGCCGGCGTGGCGGTTGAGCCGACACCTGCGGGGTTGATCGCGCGCGACGACATCGACTTGATCGTCATCGCCAGTCCGAATGACAGCCACGCACCGCTGGCGCGAGCAGCGCTTCAGGCGGGCAAGCATGTCGTCGTGGACAAGCCGTTCGCGCTTTCGCTGGATGAGGCGCGAAGCGTATGCGCCGCGGCAGAGCGGGCCGGGCGGCTCTTGGCCGTGTTCCACAATCGACGCTGGGACAGCGACTTTCTCAGCGTTCGCGCCGCGATCGAGCGCGGAGATGCCGGACAGGTCGCGCACTTCGAAAGCCACTTCGACCGGTTTCGGCCCGAGGTCCGCGATCGCTGGCGCGAGCGTGCGGGCGGGGGCGGCGGGATCTGGTATGATCTCGGCCCGCACCTGATCGATCAGGCGCTTCAATTGTTCGGCCTGCCCGACGTGGTCGAGGCGAGCCTGGCGGCGCTGCGGCCCGGTGCGAATGCCGACGACTGGGCACATGCCGTGCTACATTATCCCGACAGGCGGGTGATTCTTCATGCCAGCATGCTGGCGGCGGGTGGCAGCGCTAGGTTCATCGCTCATGGCACGGACGGCAGCCTCGTCAAGCAGCGCGGCGATCAGCAGGAGGCGCAGCTGCTCGCCGGCATGGTCCCCGGGGCGGCAGGCTGGGGTGAGGATAACGATCCGCTCAGGCTCTACCGCGCGGACGATTGCCGCACGCTGCCGCTAGTCGCCGGCGACCAACGCACCTTTTACTGCGGCGTGGCGCATGCGATCAGCGGCACCGGGCCGAACCCGGTGCCGCCGATCGAGGCGCTGGCGGTGATGGCTGTGATCGAGGCTGGTTTGAGCGCGTCTGCGGACCGCTGCGCAACACCGCTGGATCTTACTCCCGCAGAACGCGCGATGTTCGCCGTCGGCAGGCGCGCCAGCGGCCAAACGTAGCGGCCGTCGCGAGCGCTGAAGCCGCTACACGAGACAGCACTCGCGATGTAGCGGGATGCGCAGCCTAACTGGCTCCCCCAAGCTCCATCAGCACGGTCCATTCCTCGTCACGCACCGGGGTGACCGACAGCCGGCTCTGCCGCAGCACTTCCAGGGTGGCGAGCCGCGGATCACTCTTCATCGTCGCCAGCGGCACCGGCGTTGCGAGCTTCTCCACTGGACGTACCCGCACGGATGCCCACTCGCCCTTCTCACCGTCCGGTTGCCAGGCCCGCGTGATCTCCATCACGCCGACCGCGGCCTTCTCCTTGTTGGAATGATAAAAGATCGCGCGATCGCCCAACTGCATCTCCTTCAGGAAATTGCGCGCGGTGTAGTTTCGTACGCCGTCCCATTCGGTATCGCCGTCGCGGGTCAGGTGATCCCAGCCGTATACGTCCGGCTCCGATCGAAGCAGCCAATAGGCCATAGTCGCCCCTAAACTCCTGATGAACGCCCGGTTCCGGGCGGGTTCAGCCCGAATCGGGCACTAGCATTGAACACGCTGAATACCTCGTGCGTTTACGCCCGCAGAGCGGACCGAGTGTATCCGAGTAATGGAGGTTCGAAATGAACGGTTTTCTGATGAAGGCAGGGCTGGGCACCGCGATGGCCGCCACCGCCCTTGCCGCGGCAGCACCCGCCGATGCGCAGCGCTGGCGTCACCGTGGTTATGACCGCGGTGGCGATGTCGCCGCGGGCGCGCTGATCGGCGGTGTGATCGGATTGGGCCTTGGTGCCGCGATCGCGTCGAACGACCGCGGGCGCTGGGGTGGCTACGGTTATGATGGATATGGATACGACGGCTATGCCCGGCGTGGCTGGGGACCGCAGCCTTACTATAACGATTATCGCTATAACTATCGTCCGCGCTGTTTTCGGCAGTGGCGGTGGGATCCCTATTACGGCGGGCGGGTTCCGGTTCGGGTTTGCCGCTGATCGAGATTGACGCGCACGCAGGGGGCGGTGCGGGGGCGATGCTTCCCGCACCGCTTTTTTCTTGGGTGCCGCGCCTTGATGGTTTAGTCGCGCCGGCCATGACCGATACGCCACCCGACCATCTCTCGATCGATCCGTCGAGCCCGTATTTCGACCAACCGACGCTGGAGCGCGGAATCGGCATTCGCTTCAAGGGGCAGGAGCGCAATGACGTCGAGGAATATTCGATCTCGGAAGGCTGGATCCGCGTGGCGCTCGGCAAGAAGGTCGATCGGCATGGCCGACCGTTGACGATTAAGCTGAGCGGCCCGGTGGAGGCATATTTTCAGACCGGTGGAGAGCAGGCGGACGACGCGGAAGCGACCGGCAAAGATGAGGCCGAGAAGAGCGATCAGGTCTGATCCCGGCGCTGGTTCGGATCGCCGCGCTCACTGACGTCGGCAAGACATTGTGGATTCCGCGGTGATCTGCGACTCGCCCGTCTCAAGGTCGCGCAGACGCGGCGGGCTCGATTTAGTCTGAGTGTTTGCAGAACAGCGAGTAGTTGAGCGGCGGGTGCGCGATACGCAGATCCCGCCGCCCCCAAGAAGTATCACGCAGCCGCGAGCGCCAGCCGCGCTTTTGCCGCTTTATACTCACGCTCCATGCGGTCGATGCGCTCTGCCACAGGCTCGACCTTCTGTACCGCGCCGATGCCCTGGCCCGATCCCCAGATGTCACGCCAAGCCTTCGCCTTGGGCGCATTGTTGCCCTGACCGAAGTTCATGGTCTTGTAATCGCCTTCCGGCAGATTGTCCGGATCGAGCCCAGCCGCCTCGATCGAGCCGCGCAGGTAATTGCCGTGCACGCCGGTGAAGAGGTTGGAATAGACGATGTCCGCGGCCTTGCCGGCGACGATACCCTGCTTGTAGCCCTCGTCCGCATTCGCCTCGACGGTGGCGATGAAGGGGGAGCCGATATAGGCGAAGTCGGCGCCCATCGCCTGTGCTGCGAGCACCGCATCACCGGTGGCGATCGACCCTGACAATGCGACCGGTCCGTCGAACCACTGGCGGATTTCGGAAACGATCGCGAAGGGTGAGAGTCGGCCCGCGTGGCCGCCGGCACCAGCGGCCACCGGGATCAGCCCGTCCGCACCCTTTTCGATCGCCTTGCGGGCGAACCGGTCATCGATCACGTCGTGGAAGGTGATGCCGCCCCAGTTATGGACGGCCTGGTTCAACTCCTCACGCGCGCCAAGCGAGGTGATTGTGATCGGCACTTGCCACTTCTCGCAGGTGGCAAGATCGGCTTCGAGGCGATCGTTGGATTTGTGGACGATCTGGTTGACGGCGAAGGGCGCCGCGGGGCGGTCGGGATTGTCGCGGTTGTGCGCGGCCAGTTCCTCGGTGATCCGGTGCAGCCACTCGTCGAGCAAACCCTGTGGTCGTGCGTTCAGCGCCGGGAAGGAGCCAACGACCCCCGCCTTGCACTGAGCGATCACCAGATCGGGCCCGGAGATGATGAAAAGCGGCGAACCGATGACCGGCAGGCGCAGGCGGGAGAGGATAGCTGGTACCGACATAACGCGGGTTATGTCGGCATGGTAATCACCTGTCCAGCGTCCGCGCGCAAATTTATTGAACGCCCGTAAAGGCGTCAGTCGATGCGCTTCAATCCGGCAGCAGCTGCGCGGCTGTTTTCGACATAATGTGCAGCTGACACCTTCAGGCCGGCGATCGCACGCTCGTCCAATTCGCGGACCGCGCGGGCCGGGCTGCCGACGATCAGGCTGCCCGGCGGGAAGGTTTTGCCTTCGGTCACGAGCGAGTTCGCGCCGACGATACAATCGTCGGGGATCACCGCACGGTTCAGCACCGTTGCGCCCATACCGATCAGCACGCGGTTGCCGATCGTGCAGCCGTGCAGGATCGCCTGATGGCCGATCGTACAATCCTCGCCGACCGTCAGCGGCGCATCGGGATCAGAATGGAGCATCGCGCCTTCCTGAATGTTGCTACGTGCGCCGATCGGAATCGTCGTATTGTCGCCGCGGATCACCGCGCCGAACCAGACGCTGGTATCCTCCGCAAGCCGCACGTCGCCGACCACATCGGCGCTCGGCGCCACCCAGGCGGTGTTGTGGCAGGTGGGGCGCTGGCCCTTGAACTCGTACAGTGGCATGCTTCTCTCCTGTACCAACATCGGACACCACCGATTTCGCGCGAAACCGGCTGGTGCGAAATCGTAAACGCGGCGTTAACCAGCCGCCATGAACCGACAACTTCTTTCCGCTAACGAGGCCGCTCGGCACCCGCTTCGCCGCATGATGCCGCCGCCGGCGCCGCCGCGCTCGGACGACGACAAGGACCTGAAGCTCTTCGTACTCAGCTTCACTGCCTTCTTCGTCTGCTTCTACACGCTTATCATGTGACACTCAGTCGCAGGCGCGGTGCAGACGCTGCGCAATCCACGCGGAGATCAGGCACATGGCCGCGACAAGCAGCAGCAACTGATCGGCCGTAGCCCCGAGCGCCGTCACACCGGCAACCGACACCGATCCCAGGGTCATGGCGCCGGCGTTTACGACATTGTTCGCGGCGACCGTGCGCGCAGTCTGGTCTTTCGACACGGTGGTGGTGAGAAAGGCGTAGAGCGGCACCACGAACATGCCGCCGAAGATGGCGACGAACAGCAGCGCGATCAGCACGAGCGGCGCGCCGGGATGCGCGACGAAGTGCGGAATGTCGTATAGCGTGCCCGCCGGCGCGCCAGCCCAGCTCTTGGCGACGAACCAGAAGCCGAGAACTGCCGCGCCCATCGCGATCACCGAGACGGGCGAGTAGCGCGCCGAGATATGGCCGCGCAGCATCAGGTTGATGACCACCGATCCGATCGCCACTCCGATCGAGAAGATCGCCAGCACCAGACTGGCGACGCTTGCATCGGCGGTGAGCACGTTTTTCACCAGTGGCGGGAAGATCACGACCAACACCGACCCGATCGTCCAGAAAAAGCTGATCGCGCAAATGGCGAGGAACAGTCGCGGAATATGCATCGTCCCCGCGACGAGCCGCCACGAAGCGCGCAGCGGGTTCCAGTCGAGCGTCAGCGCCGGTCCCAGTCGCGGTGCGGGCGGAACCATCCGGGCGGTGATGTAACCCAGCAGCGCAACCAGGAAGGTCAGCCCGGCGATCAGGGGGATCGACCGATAGATGAAGCCGGCAAGGATCGTGCCCAGGAGGATCGAAAGATACGTCCCCGCCTCAACGAGGCCCGTGCCGCCGAGCACGTCATCGTCATCGAGATGCTGCGGCAGGATGGCGTATTTGATCGGGCTGAAGAAGGTGGAGTGAACGCCGAGCCCAACGACGGCCGCGAGCATTAACACAACGGGTAGTGTCACCTGACCGGCGCGGGCAAGTAGCAGCCCCCCGCAGCCGACCGCCATGATACCGAACTCGACAATCTTCACCACACGAATGATCTTCGCCTTGTCCATCGTATCGGCGAGCTGGCCTGACAGCGCAGACAGTAGAAAGAACGGCAAGATGAAGAGTGCAGCGGCAAGCGCGTTGAAGAAGCTCTCCTGCGTTTCGTTGGCGAAAATCTCGTAGGTGGCGAACAGCACCATTGAGGTCTTGAAGAGGTTGTCGTTGAAGGCGCCGAGAAACTGGGTGATGAACAGCGGCAGGAACCGCCGTTTCTTGAGAAGCCCGAGGGCATTGATCATGGCGGAAAGTCGCCCGGTTGTGGCAGAATGGTGGCGGGCATAGCCGCTGCCCGCCGCGGATGCCATCCCCGCCGCCAGGCTTGCGCCCGCGGGGGACGCGGGTAAGGCTTTGCGCTGTGCTGACGCTGCCCAACCTGCTCACCCTGTCGCGAATCGTCGCGCTCCCGGCCTTGGTCGCGCTGCTCTGGTGGCCGAGTTGGGAGGCCGGCTTTGCGATCGCTTTCGTGCTTTACTGCCTGATGGGGATCACCGATTATTTCGATGGTTACCTTGCACGCACGCAGGGCGCCGTATCGAAGCTGGGCGTGTTTCTTGATCCGATCGCGGACAAGATCATGGTTGCGGCGGTCATCCTGATGCTCGTGGGAACGCGCCATAACGACATCGCGGTGATCACCGGCGTGCACATCATCGCCGCGCTCATCATCCTGCTACGCGAGATTGCCGTCTCGGGCTTGCGGGAGTTCCTGGCCGGCTTGCAGGTTTCGCTCCCGGTATCGCGGCTCGCGAAATGGAAAACCACGCTTCAGCTCGTTTCCTTTGGCGCGCTGATCCTGGCCGGGGCGCTGCCGGCATTCGGCTGGATCAAGCTGGTCGGCCTCACCTCCCTGTGGGGCGCGGCGGTACTGACGGTGGTGACGGGCTGGGATTACCTGCGCGTCGGCCTGAAGCACATGGATTAATCGGGATGCGGATGGTGTACTTCGCTTGGGTGCGAGAGCGGATCGGCGTGGCGGAGGAGGAGGTGTCCCCACCAGCCGAGGTGGCGACGATCGCCGACTTGATCGACTGGCTTGCTGCCCGATCGCCCAGCCATGCCGCCGCTTTCGCCGATCGTGATCGATTGCGGGCCGCCCGGGACCAGGTTTTCGTTCCACTCGACGCTCCGCTGGCAGGCGCAGGTGAAATCGCGATCTTCCCGCCGGTAACGGGCGGATGATCCGCGTCCGGGTAAGTTCCGCACCGATCGATATCGCGGCCGAGATGGAGGCGGCGGAGGCGGAGGAGGGCGGGGCGGTCGCCACGTTTACTGGCCTGGTCCGCCCGGACGACGGCGTCAGCGAATTGACGCTTGAACATTATCCTGGCGCTACAGAGCGGGCGCTTGAGGCGCTTGCGAGGGAGGCAGTCGCGCGGTGGTCGCTGGCCGGGGCCACGATCGTGCATCGCGTGGGGCCTATGCGCCCCGGTGAGCGGATCGTGTTTGTCGCAGCAAGTGCGGTACATCGCGCTGCCGCCCTGCAGGCCTGTGCTTTCCTCATTGATCGTCTGAAGACCGACGCACCGTTCTGGAAACGCGAAACCGTGGAAGCAGGGCATCGCTGGGTCGAGCCGCGCGCGGCGGACGATGCTGCAGCCGATCGGTGGCGAAGCTGACGCCTGAAGCTAGCCCAGCTGTGGAACCAACACGCCGTTCACCACATGAACGACGCCATTGACCTGCTGAATGTCGGGCGTTTCGACATAGCTCTTGCTGCCATTGGCATCAGTCAGCGCGATCGCAGCGCCTTCTTTGGTCGCTGTCAGCGGCGCACCAGCTACCGTCGGCAGCCGGGCAATGCCGCCGCCCGCATCGATCCGTGCACGTACCTGATTGAGCGTGATCGCGCCCTGAACCACGTGGTAGCTCATAACCTTCGAGAGAGCGGGCCGGTTGGCAGAGGCGAGTAATTGATCCGCCGCTCCGTTCGGCAACCGGGCGAAGGCGGCGTCGGTGGGTGCGAAGACGGTGATCGGACCCGCTTCTGACAGCGCGCGTCCAGCGTTGCTTGCCGCGACCATGCGAGTCAAGACCCGAAGGTTTGGCGCCGCGGCGCAGTTATCAGCGATGGTGCGGGTGCCAAGCATCGCCGTGCCACCGACGTACGGGTTGATTGCCGTTGCAGCTGCTGCGGCGAGCGCCTGAGCCGGTTGACGGCGAACCTCCGGCTGAACCGCATACGGCCGGGCATTCACTGCTTCACCTTGAGGGGCGGGCAGCCTTTCAGCCAGCTGCGAGGGTTGTTGCGCGCAGGCCGCCAGCATCCCCAGGACACCGACGGCCGTCAACAGAAGCGATGGGTGCAGGATTTCGCGATGCTTGAGCATCGGATCTAAACCTACCGCTGGTCGCATCGTTTCATCGCTTGACCAACAACACGCCCCGCGTGTCGTACCGGCTTCCGTCGGCGGGACCTCGCCGCTAGGCGAAGAACATGATCGATGATCCTCTCGGCCCGCTCGACCCGAACTTCGCCGCAGCCTTCCGCCGCGATGACCGCCGCCCGCCGTGCCAGCTATACCTTATCTCGCCGCTCGACGTCACCGGTGCGTTCCCGGACCGGTTGTCGCGCGCGCTTGATGCGGGTCCGGTCGCCGCATTTCAGTTTCGGGTAAAGGATGTAAACCAGCATGACGCCGCCCGGCTTGCGGAACCGCTGCAGCGTATATGTGCCGCTCACGACGTGGCGTTCATCGTCAACGACAGCGTGTCGCTCGCCAAGCGGCTCGGTGCAGACGGCGTTCACCTGGGCCAGGAAGATGGTGATCCGCGCGAGGCGAGATCCATCCTCGGCCCGGGCGTTCAGATCGGTGTCACGTGCCACGACAGCCGCCACCTGGCGATGGACGCGGGTGACGGCGGGGCAGACTATGTGGCGTTCGGCAGCTTTTATCCTACCACGACAAAGGATGTGAAGCACCGCCCCGAACCGGTGATCCTGTCCTGGTGGTCCACCTTGTTCGAGCTGCCGTGTGTGGCAATTGGCGGCATCACGCCAGGCAATGCAGCGCCGCTCGTGGCCGCGGGCGCCGACTTCGTTGCGGTATCTGGCGCGGTATGGAGCGGGGACGAAGCCGAGGCCGTGCGTGCCTTCGCAGACGTGCTCGGCTGAGGATCCTTCATGACGATCGGAAACCAGCGGCAAGCCGAGCCGTTGATACGTCCGAGCGTATCAGTTGAAGGATCCCGAATGAAGCCGTTCGCCATCGCCATAGCAGCTGCCCTCAGCGCCACTGGGGCCGCCAAGGCGCAAGCGCCGCAGCCCGCGGCATCGCCGATGCCGATCGATCGCTCGATCCTCCACATGCAGGTAATCCTCGATAAGTTGGGCTTTGGCCCGGGCGTCCTTGACGGGCGTGGTGGCATCTCGCTGGTCAATGCGCTCCGGGGGTTTCAGCAGTCGCGCGGCTTACCGGTGACGGGCAAGCCCGATCTGGCGACGCTGCGCGCGTTATATCCTTATCGCTCCGCGCGGCCGACGGTCACGCTGACGCTGGATGAACGCTCCCTGCAAGGGCCATACGGCACCATACCAGAAGACTATGCCGATCAAGCCAAGCTCGACGGGATGCCGCATGCATCGCCGTTGGAGAAGCTAGCCGAGATGTTTCACACCACCCCAGCCGTGTTGACCGCGCTCAATCCGGCTGGCACGCAGTTGAAGGCGGGGCAGCAGATCGTGTTCCCAAACGCGCTCCCCACGTCGCGCAACTATCCGGCCGACGCAAAACCTGAGTGGCGCCGGACGCTCGCCCAGCTGAACGTCGAAGCGAACGTGCCCCGAGCGGCAAAGATCGTCGTCGATAAATCGGACAAGGTGCTGCGCGCCTATAACGATGCGGGCCGGCTGATCGCGCAATATTCCGCCACGATCGGTTCCTCGAGCGATCCGCTGCCGCTGGGTGATTGGAAGGTGCTGCACGTCGCGCCGAATCCGGATTGGAAGATGAACCCCAAGATTCTGAAGGGCGTGAGCGACAGCAAGGCTGCGCAGATCATCCCTGCGGGCCCGAACAACCCTGTTGGCGTGGTCTGGATCGATCTTAGCCGCGAGCATTACGGCATCCACGGCACACCCAATCCCGAAAAGGTCGGTCGTACCGAAAGCAACGGCTGCGTGCGACTGACCAACTGGGATGCCGCCCGTGTGGCGCTGATGGTGAAATCCGGCACACCGGTGATCTTCCAGGCGTAAGCCATGACACGGCTTGGCGGCACGATCCTAGCGTTGATCGTGCTGGCAGCGATCGGCTTTGCCTCGATGGTGTCGTTCGGCCCGAATGTTCCGCAGCCTTTTCCCATGAAGACTGCCGCGACCCGCGCGACACCTCCGTCGGCCGAGTTGGCAAGTGAAGCTGCGCTCGCCATTCCGGTCGCTGGGGTCACGCCCGACCGGCTGACCGACACTTGGGGCGTCAGCCGTTCGGGTGGTGCACGGGCGCATGAAGCGATCGACATCATGGCGCCCACCGGCACGCCGGTGACCGCGGCTGGACCGGGGCGAGTGGAGAAGCTGTTCAACAGCGATGCGGGCGGCACAACGCTTTACGTCCGTTCGCCAGACCGTGCGTGGAGCCATTATTACGCGCATCTCGCAGGCTACGCGCCGGGATTGCACGAAGGCATGGCGGTGGAACGAGGCACGCTGCTCGGTTTCGTCGGCGATACCGGCAACGCCGGAGCGGATAACACGCACCTTCATTTCGCAATCGCTCGCATGCGGTCCGGCGACGATTGGCACCAGGGTGAGCCGGTCAACCCCTACCCGCTGCTTGCCGGATCGGCGGTTCGCCGCTAGACGCCCGGATCGCTCTTTCCAGCAGGTAGATCCCATGAAGATCAGCGGCGTGGACATTCGTCCCGGCAACATCATCGAGTACGAAGGCGGCATCTGGCGCGCGGTCAAGATCCAGCACACGCAGCCGGGCAAGGGCGGCGCGTATATGCAGGTTGAGCTGAAGAATCTGCGCGACGGCCGCAAGAACAACGTCCGCTTCCGCTCCGCGGAGACGGTGGAACGTGTCCGGCTCGACACCAAGGACTTCCAGTTCCTGTTCGCCGAGGGCGACGGCCTCGTCTTCATGGACAAGGAAACCTACGATCAGGTCACGCTGCCGCGCGACCTCCTGGGTGATGCCGCGGCGTTCCTGCAGGACGGCATGGACGTGGTGATGGAGCTTTACGAAGAGGAGGCCATCAGCGTCCAGCTGCCCGACACGATCGAAGCGACGATTGTCGAGGCTGATGCGGTGGTGAAGGGCCAGACCGCCTCGTCCAGCTATAAGCCCGCAGTGCTTGACAACGGCGTGCGCGTGATGGTGCCGCCGCACATCGCCAGCGGTACCCGCATCGTCGTCGATGTGTACGAGCAGACCTACGTCCGCCGCGCGGACTGATTAATTTCCTCTCTCCCCATGCGGAGAGAGGGTCGGGGAGAGGGGCAGTCGAGCGCGCTGCCCTTCGTTCATGCTCCTCTCCCGCGCTTCGCTTCGCTCGCTTGCCTTCTTCCCGCAAGCGGGAAGAGGGTTAAGTCAGATGCCATCCCATTCCGGTCTCTTCACCGTTATCGAGCGTGCCGCGCGCAAGGCTGCGCCGCGGCTGCGGCGCGACTTCAACGAGGTCCAGCACCTTCAGGTGAGCCGAAAGGGCCCGGCAGATTTCGTGTCGATGGCGGACAAGCGCGCCGAACAGACGCTCTACGACGAACTCTCCAAGGCGCGGCCCGATTGGGGCTTCGTTATGGAGGAGCGCGGCGAGGTAGCGGGCGATCCGAACAAGCCACGCTTCATCATCGATCCCCTCGATGGCACCACCAACTTCCTTCATGGCATTCCGCATTTCGCCATGTCCATCGCTGTCGAGGAGCCGCTGCCGAGCGGCAAGCGCGAGATCACGACCGCACTGATCTACCAGCCGCTTACCGACGAAAGCTTCTGGGCCGAGAAGGGGCGTGGCGCCTGGCTTCAGGACCAACGGCTACGAGTCTCTTCACGTCGGGAGCTGACCGAGGCGGTGATCGCGACCGGTATTCCGTTCATGGGCCATGGCGACTTCGCCGAATGGACTCGAATCTTCGGCGCAATTGCGCCCCAGGTTGCCGGCATTCGGCGCCTCGGTTCCGCCGCGCTCGATCTCGCGTGGGTCGCGGCGGGGCGCTTCGACGGCTTTTGGGAGTCGCAGCTCAAGATCTGGGACGTCGCCGCAGGGATGTTGCTGGTCAAGGAAGCCGGCGGCTTCGTTACCGATTATCGCGGTGGCGATCGCCCGATCGAGCGTAACGAGTTCCTGGCCGCGAATGATGGCATGCACTCGAAACTGCACAAGCTGCTCGCGGGTGCGCTGCGCTAAGCTGATGGCTCTCCTGTCACCTCGGCGCATCGCCGGGTTGACCAGGTTAGCGGACGCGAGTTGGGTTGCCCTGCTCCCCCGGGGTCCGCTCAGAAGGTATAGACCAGCGAAGCCCGGCTCGTCGTGTCGGTCGATACGCGCCCGATCGGCGGCATGCTTTCATACTGCACCGTATAGCTCAACTGAGCCGACAACGGCCCGAGAAGCCTCGCCGCCATCGCGGTGGTGCTGCTCACCGTGGAATTGTACCGCTGAAGATAGGCGGACGCATCCTGTCGCAACGTCAGACCGGATGTCAGCTTCCAGTCAAGATCCACATTGCCGCGAGCTGCAATGCTGCTTTCGGTTGTGGCGTCTGTGAAATCGGTGTGTCGGAATGCCGGTCCAAGTTCCAGGTTCAGGGTCAACGCTGAAGTCTGTACTGCGCTATAGCCTGCACCTGCGGACGCTGAAAAGCGGTCCGTATAGCCAAGGAACCGGTCGCTTTCATATTGAAGCGCGCCATAAACGTATTTGCGCGAATCAACTTTCCAGTTCGGTTCGTAGGCGGCGAGATAATGTTCGCGAGTCGTGATGCCGAGGCTGCGTTGGAAATCAGCCTGACCGCGTATTTTGTGCCGCCACTCCAATCCTTCACGGGTCAGATCGAGAATGCCGGTCACCCCCGCGGTTTCCGAATTGCCGGTTGTGACAAAGCCGCCGATCTCAGCGCGCCCTGTCCATAAGCTCGTCCAGCCGGCGCGGACGATGCGTGTCTCACGGTCTTTTGCCTGTACCGTGCGCCACTCGTTGGCGACACGCAGCACTGCATCGCCACTCGCTGGATCGGCAGCGCGCGCATATTTGACGATGGTCGCAACTTCGTTTTCGTTGCCGGAAGCGATAGCCGCGTCGAGCATCGCGCGAATGGGCGGCGGAATCTCGATCGACTCGGCGTCAGCCGACTGTGCCCCGGAAAGATGGGCAGGGGCGGCGGCAAGAAGCAAGGTCAGCAACACAAAGTAGCGCTACCGAGATGACGAGCTAAGGTGAACGTCGCTCGGGTGACTGGTTGCTCAACCGAGATGAGTGGAGAAGGCGGCGAGCACCTGTTCGTACAGCGCACGTTTGAACGGCACGATGATCGTCGGCAAATCCGCTGGATCGGCCCAGCGCCAGGCGCGGAATTCCGGATGGGCGGTGTCGATCCGGACGTCAGCGTCGCTGCCGAGGAAGCGGAACAAAAACCAACGCTGAATTTGCCCGCGATACCGCCCCTTCCATACCTTGCCGATCAGTTCGGGCGGCAGGTCATACCGGAACTCGCCGGGGGCTTCAGCGATCAGTTCGATGTGGCTGGGCGCAATGCCGGTTTCCTCACCCAACTCCCGGATCGCGGTGGCGAGCGGTTCTTCGCCGGGATCAATCCCGCCCTGCGGCATCTGCCAAGCTTCCAGCGTCGAATCGAGTCGCTGGCCGACGAACACCTGACCCTGGCGATTGAGCAGCATGACGCCAACACAGGGGCGGTACGGTAGGTCGGCTTGATCGGTCATGTCACTGTTTCCCGCCATCGGCATGAGCGAGCACCTCATAGGCCATCACCGCCGTCGCGACCGCGGCGTTGAGGCTGTCGGCCTTGCCCAGCATCGGCATTTTCACCAGAAGGTCGCATTCAGCCTCGATTGCCGCGGGCAGTCCCTGCGCCTCGTTCCCGGTCAGGAGGAATGTCGGCGCCGCATAACGGGCAGTACGGTAATGATTGTCCGTGCGCAGGCTCAGGCCGACGAGCTGTCCCGGTCCGCTGCGCAGCCATGGCAGGAACGTTTCCCACTCCGCTCGCACGAGCGGTACGGTAAACAGCGCGCCCATGCTGGCGCGCACTGCTTCGGTGGAAAAGGGGTCGACGCTGTCGCCGATCAGGATCAGCCCGCCCGCGCCAACTGCATCGCCAGTGCGCAGGATCGTGCCGAGGTTACCGGGATCGCGTAGCCGCTCGGCAATCAGCCAGATCGGGCTCGCCGCGCGGTCGAGCGAGTCGAGTGCAGTGTCGAACGTGGCGAAGGCGCCGACCACTGCCTGTGGATTGTCCTTGCCCGACAGCTTGGACAGGATTGCCGCGCTGGTTTCGATCGCCTCACCGCCGGCGCTCTCAACTGCTTCGACGAGCGCGATCACCAGCGGATGCCGCGCACTGGCGGCGGCGAAAAACAGGAACTGCGGCAAGCGCCCGGTTGCGCGCGCTTCCGTCAGGATGCGCAGCCCCTCGGCAAGGAACAATCCTTCCTCGCGGCGGTGACGCTTGTCGCGCAGCCCCTGGATCCGCTTGACGAGCGGGTTGGAGAAAGCAGTGACGATTCGCGGCATGCGAGGCTTATTCTTCGCCGAACTTCGCTTCGACCAGCGCGCACATCGCATCGACAGCCGACTCGGCATTGTCGCCTGCTGCGCTGATCGTGATCGTGTCGCCCTTGGCCGCGCCCAGCATCATCAGTCCCATGATCGACGTGCCGGTGACCGTGGAGCCACCCTTGGCAACCTGGACCGGAACTGGCTGCTGCGTGGCAAGTGTCACGAACTTGGCGCTGGCGCGCGCGTGAAGACCACGTCGGTTGGCAATCAGCACAGTGCGCGAAATCGTCACGCAGCCGCTTCTCCCAGACCAAGCACCTCGGACGCAACCGAAATATACTTGCGACCGGCCTCGCGCGCAGCAGCAACCGCCGCCGCCACACCCATCTTGCGGCGCGCCGATTCCAGCCGGATCAGCATCGGCAGGTTGATACCGGCAATTACCTCGATTCGGCCGCGCTCCATCAGCGAGATGGCGAGATTGGAGGGAGTGCCGCCGAACAGGTCGGTCAGCACGATCACGCCCCGGCCGGAATCGACCTCCGTAATCGCGGCGCGAATGTCGGCACGCCGGGCTTCCATGTCGTCCTCGGGGCCGATCGCAACCGTGCGGACCTGCTGCTGCGGGCCCACAACGTGCTCCATCGCTACCACGAACTCATCGGCCAACCGGCCGTGCGTCACGAGCACCAGCCCGATCATTTGCGTCGTCAATCCGTTCATCGCCCGTCAGGCCGTCCTTCGAGCCCGTCCTGCTGCACTGCCGCAAGATCCCGATGTGTTACCGTGGGGGAAAATGCCGCATTGCGCAACCGAGCCGCTACCCGCTCCGCTACATGCACCGAGCGGTGTCTCCCACCGGTACACCCAAAAGCGATGTTTATATAGGACTTGCCCTGCGCTTGATAGTTGGGAAGCAACAGGAGAAGCAGATCCTCGATCCTGCTTATTGCCGGCTCATAAGCGGGATCCTCCGCTACATACGCAGCCACAGGCGCGTCCATACCAGTACCGGGCCGGAGTTGGGGATCCCAATGCGGGTTACGTAGAAAACGCATGTCGAAGACGAGATCGGCGTCCGGCGGCAATCCGCGGGAGAAGCCGAATGACGTCACGAATATGGCCGGCTCGCTTAGACCCTGCCGCGCGTATCGCCGGCGGATATGCTGCGTCAGGTCAGCGCCGGTATAGCGGCTGGTCTCGATCAACTCCGGCGCCCAGCGCCGCAGCGGCTCCAACAAGAGCCGCTCCTGCTCGATCCCCTCTCGCGCTGGCCGATCCGGCGCCAAGGGGTGGCGGTGCCGCGTCTCGTCATAACGACGCGCAAGTTCATCGGTGGCGCAATCGAGGAACAGGGTGCTGATGCCCTTACGCCCCGCGGCACGCAGCCGATCAACCTGACGGGCGATTGCGCTGGAGTCGAAATCCCGCGTCATTGCGCCGATGCCGATCGCCAGCGGTCGCGCCAGCCCGGTATGGCTGGGCGGGGCATCCGCACCGAGCAGCCGATCGAGCAGGGACAGTGGCAAATTGTCCACCGTTTCCCACCCGAGGTCCTCGAGCGTTTTGAGCACGGTCGACTTGCCGGCTCCGGACAGGCCAGTGACCAATAGGATTTCCGGCGGATTGTTCATGGCAGGTCGTATCTCAGGGCATATTCGACGATCAGTGGCGCGGACGCGGGGCGCGGATCGAGCGTCAGGACGCGTATAGCCACGCCTGCGAACGCCTTCGTTGCTCGTTCCGGCATGCGCTCGACATCGCGGCACAGCCGAACGGCGAGCGTGATCGGCACGCCATCCACATGGGGTAAGGCGACGATACCCAGTCCACGAACTTCTATACGCCCGCGGATCGTCAGCGGCGCGTCGGCCAACAAGTTGTCGTTGTCTCGGCGGATCTCGGTGTAATCGTCTGCCACCAGCTGCGCACCGCGGTCGATGAGCCGCAGGGCCAGATCTGACTTTCCCGAACTTGAATCGCCAAGGATCATGACGCCCCGGCCCTCGATCGCAACGGTGGTTGCGTGAATGGTTTCGCGATCGCTCACGCTGCTCAATGGCCGGCAAGCGGCAGTCGAACCACGAAGCGTGCGCCGCTCAATCGATCCTCCCGCGATTCGACGTGAATGGTGCCCCCATGCGCTTCAACGATGGTGCGTGCAATCGCCAAGCCCAGGCCGGAGTGGCGGCCGAAGTCTTCGCGCGCCGGGCGGATCGAGTGAAATCGGCGGAAGATCGCCTCACGCGCATCCTCCGGCACACCGGGCCCTTCATCCTCGAAACGCAAATCGAGCTTGCCGTCACTCACCCTCGCCGCGATCGACACGATGCCATTATCCGGCGAGAAGGAGACCGCATTGTCGATCAAATTCTCGAACACACGCTCGAGCCGCGCACCCTCTCCCGATACGATCAGATCCTGATCGCTTTGATGATCAAAGCGCAGCCGAACGTCATGATCGATCCCGCGATCCGCACGCTGCTCAAGGATCGCCTCCAGCATCGCGCCGACATCGACCGGCTCGAACTTGGCGCGGCTGAGCTGTGCATCGAGGCGCGACGCATCGGAAATATCGCTGATCAGGCGATCGAGACGATGCACATCGTCGCGCACGATCGCCAGCAGTCGTTCCTGCAAAGCTGTGTCGCGCACGCTGCCAAGACCTTCCACCGCGGATCGCAAAGAGGCGAGCGGGTTCTTCAGTTCGTGCGTCACGTCAGCCGCAAAGGCTTCGGTCGCATCGATCCGGGCGCGCAGGGCCAGGCTCATGTCGGACAACGCTCGCGCTAGCATGCCGATCTCGTCACCGCGCTCGGGAAGTCGCGGAACGACGACCTCGCGCGCACGACCGAGCCGGACGCGCACCGCGGCACGCGCAAGCCGCCGGAGCGGCCGCACGATCGTTCGCGCCAAGAACAGCGAGAGGAAGATGGAGACGAGAGTCACTACCAACAGCACCACGCTCAGCCGGAACCGCTCCACCCGAACCGTCTGGGTCACGTCCCGCGCGTTCACGGTTATCATCAAAACGTCGGGGCCGGTCGGCAGGCGTGCTGCCGCCGTGATCACCGGTGTTCGATCCGGGGCGCGCCAGACGGTGGCTGAAGCATGGCCACCGCCTGCCGTGCGAACGTCGTTCCAAGCCGTTCCGCTATTCTGCTCGCGATAGAGCGGCGCCCGTTTCGCACGGACGACTGTGTCTATCCCGGCGTCGAGGAGGCGAGCGATGCGCTGGCCCCAGCCGTCCTTGTCGGGATCACGAAGTACGACGTTTCGTTCACCTAACGTGCGGCTATCGACGATCAGCGCGCCGTCGGGGCCGTACAGCCGTAATCGTGCGCCATTCGAGCGGGCGAGTTTGCGGATCAGGGGATCGCGATAATGGGCTGGTGCGACGCCCAGCGCTTCGGCCATCAAGCGCACCTCGTCGAGCAGTTGCTCGGTACGGTTGTCGAGCACCCGCGCACGATACGAATCGAGATAGAAGAAGCCGCCCGCTAGCAGCAGCAGCGCGAAGATATTCACCGCCAGAATGCGGCGTGTCAGCGAAACCCGACCCGACCAGCGCAGCGTCAGGTCGCTGCCGTCATTCCTCCGAGAATCGGTATCCGGCGCCATAAAGCGTCTCAATGGCGTCGAACGTCGGGTCGACCTGGCGGAACTTGCGGCGGACGCGCTTGATATGCGAATCGATCGTGCGGTCGTCGACGTAGATGTCGTCCTGATAGGCCGCATCCATCAGCTGGTTGCGGGTCTTCACGATTCCGGGGCGCTGCGCTAGCGTTTCCAGGATCAGGAATTCGGTAACGGTGAGCGTCACCGGCTCGCCGCCCCAGGTGACGCGATGGCGTGCTGGGTCCATCGACAGGCGGCCACGATCGAGCGCGGGTGGCGCTTCCACCTCGCCGGGCTCACTTGCTTGAACAACATCGGTGCGCCGAAGAATGGCGCGGACGCGGGCGATCAGCAGGCGCTGGCTGAAGGGCTTGGCGATATAATCGTCCGCCCCCATCGCGAGCCCGAGTGCTTCGTCCAGCTCGTCGTCTTTGCTGGTGAGGAAAATCACCGGGATCTGACTGCGTTCGCGCAGACGGCGCAGTAATTCCAGCCCGTCCATCCGCGGCATCTTGATATCGAAGATGGCGAGTTCCGGCGGATTTTCGATCAGCGCCTTGAGCGCCGTCTCCCCATCCGAATACACGCGCGTCAGAAAGCCTTCGGCCTGCAACGCGATCGAAACCGAGGTGAGGATGTTGCGATCGTCATCGACGAGCGCGATCGTTGCCGTCATGAAACGGCCGTTAATGCAAAGCGCCGTTCGGCTCAATGCCGGCGGAGCTTACGACCCGGTGCGCTGCAGTGCAGTGGAACCGGATCGTGCGGTGGCATATTGATCCCGCATGACTTTTGACTGGAGCGGCTGGGAAGTCCCGACCCTCATCGCCGATCTCGCGATCGTTGCGGCCGCGGTGCTCGGCGCGCTGATGCTGCATGCGGTAGTTATGATCATCGGCCGGCGTCTCGCTGCGCGAACACCGGACTCGGTCGACGACGCTGCGCTTGCACTGTCCGCGCGGCCGCTGCGTTGGATTGCGGTCGCCGTTACACTCACCGTAAGCCGGCGGTTCCTGGATCTGCCGAAGTGGGGAAACGAACTGTGGCAATTTGCGGCCGGCATGATCGTCCCCGGGCTGGTCGGCTGGCTGCTGATCACGGTGGTGCGGGTGTACGCGCGTGCGGTCGAGCTCCGTTACGACATTGCCGTCGAGGACAATCTGCGCGCGCGCCGCCGGCGGACCCGCACGACGATCCTCAGCCGGATCGTGGTGATTGCGGTCGGAATGATCACGGTTGCGCTGATGCTGCTGTCGATTCCCAGTATCCGCAGCGTTGGAATCACCCTGATGGCCTCAGCCGGCCTCGCGGGCCTCGCCGTGGGTGCCGCGGCGCAACCTGCGCTCAAGAACCTCATCGCCGGGATCCAACTCGCCTTCACCGAACCTATTCGGCTGGACGACGTCCTGATCATCGAAGGTGAGTGGGGCAAGGTGGAGGAGATCCGCCTGACCTATGTCGTCGTGGCGCTCTGGGATGAGCGGCGGCTGGTAGTCCCGGTGTCGCGCTTTTTGGAGATGCCGTTCCAGAACTGGACGCGCAACACCAGCAAGTTGCTCGGCAGCGCCTTCTTCTGGCTCGATCCGACCGCGGATATCGCCAGGCTGCGGGCAAAGTATGAGGAGATCGTTCGCGGCAACCCGCGCTGGGACGGACGCGCCTTTGTGCTCCAGGTGACCGATACGAAGCCCGATGCGATCGAGGTGCGCGTCCTTGCCACTGCCAAGGATGCGCCGACCGCCTTCGACCTGCGGTGCGATATCCGCGAGGCGATGCTGGCCTTTATTCGTGAGGACATGCCCGAGGCATTGCCGCGTCGAAGGTTGATGCACGCCCCCGATTCTATGCCGCAGCGATAGTTCTGGTCAGGCGCGGCGATTGTTCGCTTACGGCTTCAGCATGGCGTTTGATCCGGACGGCACTGCCGTCGGGCTCTTCTCCATGCTGTTCTTGCCGCTCAGATTGATGCCGGTGAATGCAACGATCCAGATCAGCGTGCCGATCGCGAGGATCACGATCATGACGCGCGCCAAGCGAGAGTTTGAGGGCCGAGCCATAGCGGTACAACGCAGCACCCCGCCGATCGATGCCTCGCAAATGAGCTGACATCGGTAAGTCCGTAGTCTCGCGGCGTCGGCCCGTCGGCAGGGTGCTATGCCGGTTCGACCTGTACGATCCCAGCCGTGACCGAAACGATCCGCATCCGCGTGCCGATCGGCGCGTCCGGCCCTGCGGCCGGCCATTCGCCGTCGCCTACCCGGACACGGCCGCGTCCCGACACGATGGGATCCGCGACGACCACCGTCTCGCCCACCAGCCGCCGTGCACGATCGTTTAGCAGCGGATCGGACGTCTCGACCGGATAATCCTGATACCAGCGACGACCGATCAGCACCGTCACGACGCTCCACATGCCGAACACGCCGATCTGCGCAGCCACCGGGAGGTCCGGCAAGGCGAGGGTAGCAGCCGCGACAATCGCCGCCGCGATGGCGAGGAACACAAGGAACACGCCCGGTACTAGAAGCTCCGCAACGCCGAGTAGCACGGCCGCAGCCAGCCAGATCAGCGCTGTATGGGTGGCGAAGTCGTTTGGCATCACTCCGGCCTTCGCTCGCGCACCTGCGGCACCTTGGGCGTGGCACCCGAAGTGCCCGCGGCGTCGCCGAGCGCCGACCTAGCCAGTTCACCGATCCCGCCTAGTGTCCCGATCAATTGAGTGGCTTCGACCGGAAACAGGATTGTCTTGGCATTGGAGCTGGTCGCGAACTTGCCCACGGCCTCGACATATTTTTGTGCGATGAAGTAATTGAGGCTCTGGGTTCCGCCGGTCGCGATTGCATCGGAGACGACCTTGGTGGCGCGCGCCTCTGCCTCCGCGCCGCGCTCGCGCGCTTCGGCGTCGCGGAACGCCGATTCGCGCCGCCCCTCCGCCTCCAGGATTCGCGCCTGCTTCTGACCCTCAGCGCGAAGGATCTCGGAAGCGCGCATGCCTTCCGCCTCGAGGATGTTGGCTCGCTTCTCGCGCTCGGCCTTCATCTGCCGCCCCATGGCGTCGACGATGTCGGCGGGCGGGCGAATGTCCTTGATCTCAACGCGGGTAATCTTGACACCCCAGGGTGTCGTTGCGTGATCGACCACGTTGAGCAGCCGTGCGTTGATCTCGTCGCGCTTCGACAGTGTCTCGTCGAGGTCCATCGACCCCATCACCGTCCGCAGGTTGGTGGTCGTCAACTGCAGCAGCGCGACGTGCATGTCCGAGACTTCGTACGCCGCCTTGGGCGCATCGAGCACCTGGAAGAACACCACCCCGTCGGTGGAGATCATCGCATTGTCCTTGGTGATGATCTCCTGCCCCGGAATATCGATCACCTGCTCCATCATGTTCACCCGCCGCCCGACGCGGTAGAAGAAGGCGGGATAGAAGTTGAAGCCCGGCGCCGCCGTCGTCGTGTAGCGGCCGAAATGCTCGATCGTATATTGATAGCCCTGGCGCACGATCTTGATGCTGGCCATCAGGTACCCGAGCACCAGCACCAGGATCAGCGTGGCGGTAACAAGTGCCATTCGCGGTCCATCCCCTCCGTGATTGTCGCCAGCTTAGCAGGGAGAGGCGAGGGGGCCTAGCGGATTGGCGCCGGTGCGGTTACATGGCGCGCCACTTCCCGCGCGCAACGGATAAGGCACCTCATGGACATTCGCCTCGGCCTCACCTTCGACGACGTATTGCTCGTCCCCGCCGCCTCCGAGGTGCTGCCGAGCGAAGCCGACACCCGCACCCGCGTGACGCGCGACATCGCGCTCAACATCCCGATCCTGTCCTCCGCCATGGACACGGTGACCGAGGCGGACATGGCGATCGTCATGGCGCAGCTAGGCGGCATGGGCGTGCTCCACCGCAACCTGACCGTCGAGGAGCAGGTCGCCGCGGTCCGCCAGGTGAAGCGCTTCGAGAGCGGCATGGTGGTCAACCCGATCACCATCACCCCGCAGGCGACGCTCGCCGACGCGCAGGCGCTGATGGCGCAGAACCGGATCAGCGGCATTCCGGTGGTGGAAGCAAACGGCAAGCTCGTCGGCATCCTCACCAACCGCGATGTGCGCTTCGCCGAAAACCCGATGCAGCCGGTGTCCGAGCTGATGACGCGCGACAATCTCGCCACCGTCCGCGTCGGCGTCGGGCAGGAGGAGGCACGCCGCCTGCTCCACCAGCGTCGGATCGAGAAGCTGATCGTGGTGGACGACGACTATCGCTGCGTCGGGCTCATCACGGTGAAGGACATCGAAAAAGCCGTCACCTACCCGGACGCCACCAAGGACGCCGCGGGGCGCCTGCGCGTCGCCGGCGCGACCACGGTGGGCGACAAGGGCTTCGACCGCACCGAACAACTGGTCGACGCCGAATGCGACATCATCGTCATCGACACCGCGCACGGCCACAATCGCGACGTCGCCCGTGCGGTCGAGCGCGTGAAAAAGCTGTCGAACTCGGTCCAGGTCGTCGCCGGCAACGTCGCGACGGGCGAGGCGACGCGCGCGCTGATCGATGCGGGTGCGGACGGGATCAAGGTCGGCATCGGCCCGGGTTCGATCTGCACCACGCGCGTCGTCGCGGGCGTCGGCGTGCCGCAGCTCACCGCAGTGATGGACTGCGCCAAGGCGGCGGACGGCACCGGCGTGCCGGTGATCGCCGATGGCGGCCTGCGTACCTCGGGCGATCTCGCCAAAGCGCTGGCGGCCGGTGCGGCGACCTGCATGGTCGGCTCGCTCCTCGCCGGCACCGAGGAAGCGCCGGGCGAGACGTTCCTGTACCAGGGTCGCGCCTACAAGTCGTACCGCGGCATGGGCAGCGTCGGCGCGATGGGCCGGGGCTCGGCCGATCGCTATTTCCAGGGCGAGATCAAGGACCAGCTAAAGCTCGTGCCCGAAGGCATCGAGGGGCAAGTGCCGTTCAAGGGCCCGGCACGCGACGTGATCCACCAGCTGGTCGGCGGCATCAAGGCGGCGATGGGCTATACCGGATCGGCGACGATCGCCGACCTGCGCGAACGCGCAAACTTCGTGCGTATCACCGGCGCCGGTCTCAAGGAAAGCCACGTCCACGATGTGACGATCACGCGTGAAGCGCCTAACTATCCGACTCGCTGACGTCCGATGACGCCAGCCGCCCGTACCCAAGCAGCGATCGAACTGCTTGACGCCATCATCACCGGCACTCGCGAAGGCGGCGCGGCGGCGGACACGCTGATCGCGCGCTACTTCTCGACACGCCGCTATGCGGGGTCGAAGGATCGGCGCGCGGTGCGCGAACTTGTTTATGCCGCCATCCGCGCGTGCGGCGAGCCGCCGGTCAGTGGCCGCGCGGCAGTGCGCCTGCTCGCGATGACCCATGAAGGGCTGGCGTCCACTTTTGACGGATCGGCGCATGGGCCCGCATTGCTAGGCGCGGACGAATCAGTAGCGGCACCGGGGATCGTCCCTGCCTGGATCGGCGCGGCTCTTGACCGATCCGGCGTTCCAGCCGCCGAATGGCCCGCGCTGGTCGATCGTGCGCCACTGGACGTTCGCATCCGTCAGGACGCCGACAGCGCCGCTATATTCGCCGCGCTGCCCCAGGCCGAGCCTATCCCTGGCCTGGGCTATGGCATACGGCTTCCCGCCGGTACGGACGTTTCTGCTCTTTCAGGCGTTGTCGAAGTTCAGGACGCGGGCAGCCAGGCGGTGTCGCTTGCGGCCGACGCTTCGCCCGGCATGACGATTGTCGACCTATGCGCCGGCGCAGGAGGAAAGACCCTCGCACTTGGTGACGCGATGGGAGGGCAGGGGCGCATCATCGCCTGTGATGTGGACCGCGCCCGCCTCTCGCGCCTCGCACCGCGCGCTGCCAAAGCGGACTTGTCGATTGTCGAGACTCGGCTGCTCGATCCCGGTCGGGAGGCTGTCGAGCTTGCTGACCTCGCCGGCACTGCCGATGTCGTGTTCGTCGACGCCCCTTGTTCCGGCACTGGTACGTGGCGGCGCAATCCGGAAGCTCGTTGGCGGCTGACGTCCGACCGACTTCGTCGGTTGGTGGCGACTCAAGCGCATGTGCTTGACCTCGCCGCACCCTTGGTTCGGCCCGGTGGCGCGTTGGTCTATGTGGTTTGCTCGCTGCTGGACGATGAGGGCGCAGGGCAAATCAACGAATTCCTGTCGCGCTATCCGGATTGGCAAGTCAGCGCCCCGATGCTGCCATTCGGACGGGATCATGGCCGCGGCCGCCGCCTGACGCCCGCGCATGACGCCACCGACGGTTTTTTCGTCGCACGCCTTCTGGCGCCATGCTAACTTCTTGATCGTTGTGCCGAAGCTGGAGCCCCTGATGCGTTACACGTCCGTCGCCCTCGCCGCTGCTCTCGCTATGGTGTCGATATCGACGTCGCTGCACGGCCAGCGTCCTGACGACCAGATCGATGCCAGGTCGCTGGCATTGCTGGAGCAGGGCAAGGGCGCGCGTGCAGCGGGCAACGTTGATGGCGCGATCGATTTGCTCGAAACGGCTGTGGCGGTTGATCCGCGCAACCGGCAGGCGTTCATTGTGCTGGCGGAATTATCCGAAGCGCGGGGTCTGCCCGGCAAGGCCATCCGCCTTTATCGTGAAGCCTTGTTGCTCGAGCCGAACGATGTCAATGCGCTGCAAGGGCAGGGTGAAGCGCTCGTTGCCAAGGGAGCCGTTGCGCGCGCCAAGGAGAATCTGGCGCGTGTGAAAACGCTGTGTAAGGCGACTTGCCCGCAGGCAACATCTCTCGCCGCCGTGATTGCGAAGGGGCCTCCGGTCGCGACTGCACAAGCGGTGCCGCCGAAGAACCTGCCGTCAAAGAATTGAAGCGCGCGCTGGTGGCGTAACTCATTGCGTCAGGGCGCGAACGCCGACCTACCGCGATCCACGTTCGGTCGCTGCTTCACCAAAGCATCACCCGCTAAGCCGGCGCGCCACCGCGACGAACTCCGCGACGCTCACCGTTTCCGCGCGACGTGTCGGATCGATCCCTTCAGCCTCCAACGCCTCCAGCGCCCCTGGTATAGCGCGAAGACTTTGTCGAAGCATCTTGCGGCGCTGACCGAAGGCTGCTGCGGTCAGCGTCTCCAATCGTGCTAGCTTCACCCCGGCGGGCGCTTCATTCGGCACGATATGTACCACCGCAGACATGACCTTAGGGGGCGGCGTGAAAGCGGAGCGGTGGACGGGCATGGCGATTCGGGGCGAGCTGCGCCATTGCGCCAGGACTGCAAGCCGCCCGTAGGCGCCCGCGCCGGGCGCGGCGACGATGCGGTCGGCCACTTCGCGTTGGAACATCAAGGTGAGGGATTGCCACCATGGCATCCATTCCGCGGACAGCCAGCCGACCAGCAGAGCGGTACCGACGTTGTACGGCAGGTTGGCGGTGATATGGGGCTTGCCCGTGAACAATGGCTGCGGGTCGATCGCCAGGGCGTCACCTTCGATTAAAGACAACTGACCGGGGTACGCAGCTCCAAGTTCATCGAGCGCAGGGATACAGCGCCGATCACGCTCGATCGCTGTAACCTTCGCGCCCGCGCCGAGCAGCGCGCGCGTCAACCCGCCAGGGCCGGGCCCAATTTCCAGAACTTCCGCGCCCGCGAGCTCACCAGGGATCCGGGCAATTCTTCCGAGCAACTGCGCGTCAAACAGAAAGTTTTGACCAAGCGCCTTGGACGCGCTAAGTCCATGCCGCGCGATCACGTCGCGCAGCGGGGGCAACTCGGTCATAGCTGGGGGCAAGCGGCCCGATGCGCAGAGGCTTCGGCCGCCATCGCAATCGCCGCGATCATCGCGCCGGGCTCGGCGCGATCCGTGCCGGCCAAGGCAAAGGCGGTGCCGTGATCCGGTGAGGTACGCACTACCGGCAGACCGAGCGTGATGTTGACCCCTTCGTCAAAGTGCAGCGCCTTTAGAGGTATCAGCGCCTGGTCGTGATAGCAGCAAATGGCAGCGTCATATTGCGCACGGGCGCGTTCGTGGAACATCGTATCCGCTGCAAAGGGGCCTGTCGCGTCGATCCCTTCTTCGCGCAGCAAAGCGATCGCGGGCTCGATCACGTCGATCTCCTCACGGCCAAGCGCGCCCGATTCGCCCGCGTGGGGATTGAAGCCAGCAAAGGCGAGGCGGGGTGTCTCGACACCGAAATTCCGGCGCAGCCCACGCGCCGTCGCCCGGCCTTTGGCCACGATCAGATCGATCGTAAGCAATGACGCGACCTGAGCCAGCGGCACATGCGTGGTGATCGGCACCACACGCAGCGATGGCCCGGCAAGCATCATCACCGCATTGTCCTTGGCAACGCCGAAGCGTTCGGCGACGAACTCCGTCTGGCCGGGATGGGTGAAACCGATATCGTAGAGCTGCGCTTTCGAAACAGGCCCGGTAACCAAGGCGCTCGCCGCGGCCGAGCGCGCCAGGCCCGCGGCAAGCTCCAACGAATGCAGCGCGCAGCGCGCGCCATCCGCATCCGGGCGGCCCGGGACGATCTCTCCAGCGTCGTCAACGGTCAAAACAGGTAGGGCGCTGCCGAATGCGCTCGCTACATCGCGCAAGTCGGTGATGCGAGCGATTGGTCCCTGCCACACGCGTTCGATTGCCCGCGCATCACCAACAGCGAAGAACGGCTGCAATCCGGCTGCGTCACGTGCCGCCCAGGCCTTGGCAATCACCTCCGGCCCGATCCCGGCGGGATCACCCATGGAAACCGCAAGGGGCGCTATCGAGACGATCTTAACGATACTCCACGATGGCATCGCGCCGCAGGTCGCGAAGCGCCTGCTGCGCGCGCAAGTTGACTCGCTGCTGTTCAAGCTGGCTCTGGATCTGCTCGGAGCCGGGCAGTTGCGCCGCGGCGGCGTCATCACGTCCGCACAGCACCAGCGTGCGAACACCTTCTTGAGGGTTGCCGAAGGGTGGTGTCGCTTGCCCAACCTGCAGATTGACCATGATGTCCTGCAACGGTGCCGGCAGATCACGAATGCGGATGGCGTCGTTCTGTACCACCTCGGCGTTGATCGTCGCGGCGACCTTCTCCACAGAGCCGCAGCCCTGTAGTTTCGTGATCGTTGAGGCGAAGCTCGCAGTTCGCTGCGAGGCCTGGGCCTGCGTAGTACCGGCCGGGAACTTGATCGTCATTTGCTTCAGGCTAAGCCGTGCATCGCGCGCATTGGCCGTCAGGACTTGCCGTTTGTCGACAAGATACAGGATCGAAAATCCTCCCGGAACCGCAATCGGCCCGACCACCTGGCCGACTTGCATCTGCGCCGCTGCCTCGCCCAATTCCGGCGGCAGTTGCGCACCGCGGACCCAGCCAAGATCACCATTAACGCCGCGCGTCGATGCTTCCGAGAAGTTGCGCGCGAAGTACCCGAACGGTGCCTGGCCCTTCTGAATTTCGGCGATCAACTGACGCGCGTTGGCGTACACTTGTTCGGTCTGATCCGGCGTCGCCGACAGATAAATTTCATTCAGGTGGAATTCGTCGGTGCCCTTTGCCGCTTCCAGCCGGTCGAGGATCGCTTTCACCTCTTCATCGCCGACGTTGACGAACGGTTCGACGCGGCGCCGCAAATAGCGCTGCCATGCCAGCTCCCCTTCGATCTGGCGCTTCATGGATCGCTCGGACGATCCCTGTTCGCGCAAAAAGGTTCGGAACTGTTCAGGCGTCCGATTGAAGTTCTGCGCAACCCGCACGAAGCTTTGGTTCAGCTCATCGTCGGTAATCGTGATGTCCGCGGTCTTCGCCTGCTGGATCTGCAGCACTTCGTCGATCAACTGGCGCAGCACTTGAAGGCGAAGACGGTCAAGATCCTCCGGCTTCAGTTCAACATTGTTGGCGGCCGTGATCAGCGCCATACGTTGATCCACATCGGTGCGGGTCAACACATTGTCATTGACGATGGCGGTCGCCTTGCGAACGTTGGGATCAACGTTGCCGAAAACCTGAAGATTCTGCGGGATGTTGAGGCCAGTGTTATCCGGCAGTGTCTGATCCTCGACGGTCACCGGCCCGGCCTGCTGACCGATTGCCGTACCGGTTGCGGCCAGCGCCAGCACCATTCCCGCGAGGCGGCCGAACCGCGCCGCCTTGTTGCCCATCGTCTTCACTCGTCCCGGAATCCCATCTTGCGCGCGTCGCGCCCGTCACGGCACTGCCTTGGTGTAGCTGAACCCCGGCTTAGCGCCCGAGGTTCTTCAACGCCAGCGTCAACAGGACGCTACTGCCGCTGCGCACGTCGCCAGTGGTGCGGTAATCATGCCGCCACGTGGCACCGAGCGTGAGGCAATCGTCTTCGTATTGGATGCCAAAGCGATGCCGAATGGGATCAAAGCCGTCGGAAAGCGAAAACACGTCGTCACTGCGATCGGTCAGATCAACGATGCCGGAGGCGAAGGCAGACCAGAAACGCGCGAACTGCACCCGTCCGCCGACCCGAATCTCTTCGCGATCCTGAAGGTCTTCCAGGTCGTCGATGTCGCGGTTGAGCCGCAGATAGCCGACAAGAACATAGGTGGAGCGAGAACCGACCGTCGCATCCACTTCGTTCCGGCGCACCGCCAGACCGCCTTTGTCGAGCCGGTACCGGTGTGTGAGCGAGACAAAGTCGCGGAACCGCACGGAGGTGCGCCCGACGATATCGCTGAACCTGTCGCTCAGACCCGTCCCGGACGGCAGGATGGTTGGTCTGTCGTTCAGGCGATAGCTTTGACCAATGTTGGTCGCCAGGCTGAACCCGGGCAGGTCGATGTTCCATTCGAGTCCATAAGTCGCCCGGCTGGAATCTTCCCAGCGATCGTAGCCAGCGAAGCGATTGAGCGCGAAGAGGTTCGAATCCTCCAGGTCGATCGCGCGGGCATCTTCGTTGGGCAGGTCGAGGTTCTCGATCTTGGGCGAGGCGACGATCTGCAGCCGCGGCGTGATCCGCTGCGTGCCGCTGCCGAACGCGCCGACGAACGGCCAGCGCACGTCCACCGCTACGGCGCCGATCCCGCGCGATTGGAAGCCCTCGAGCCCGCGATAGCTGGCGATCGCCGTCGCCGCCGTGTCGTTGGTGTTATAGGCATCCGCCCGCGCGAAGGCGGTGAAGGTCACTTCCTGGCCCCAATTGGTCAGGCGTCGAAGGTCCCAGCGCACGCTGGCGAAGGCGCGCTGCGTGTCCTGCCCGGCATGCCGGCCAAGCGCGAGCGTGTTGAGCTGGAACTGAAAGGCGCCGCCGAGCAGCCCCCCGTTCATGCGCCGCCGGTAATCGATCTCGGGCAGCGCCACCGGCTGCAGCCCCTGCCGCTCGCCCACGCGAAGCGTCTGGGTCGCCCACCCGGCGAGCGAGAAATAACTGTCGCGATCGATCCGCTCCAGCGCAACGGTGGTGCGCAGCCGATCAACCCGAGAAATATCATAGCGGCGCAGGAAAGTGCGGTCGCTCGCCAGGCGGAGCGAACCTGACAGGCTCCACTTGTCGTCGAATTGCAAGCGCCCGGCGCCATCGAGATAGCCGCGGAACGCCTTCTCGGTCGAACTGTCGAACCCGGCTGACAAATCGTCGCTGCGCCGGCTCGACGTGGCATAGCCCGTGACGCTGAACGCGCCGAGCTCGTTCAGATGCTCATAATTCGCCTCCAGCATCGGCAGCACGGCCGTATAGACATGCGGCGTGACCGTCAGCTTTCGATTTGGCGCCAGCCGAAACAGATAAGGCGTGGCCACCTCGAACCCGTTGATCCGATCATATCGAGCGGTCGGTGCCAGCAGACCGCTAGCGTTGTCGTCTCCGACCGGATGAGAAAATTTCGGCAGCGGAATTGAGGGCAGGCCGAACAGGTGCACCTGTGCGCCCGTATAATAAACGCGCTCGCGATCGGGCCGATAGGTGACTCGCACCGCCGTCACCTTCCAGGTCGGCTCCTTCGGGCACCCTTCGGAATCGACCACCGAGCAAGCGGTATAGGCTGCCCGCTCAAGCGAGATCGTCCCGCCCTCCGCGCGCGTGCCACGCTCCGCCGCCAGCCGCCCACCACGCTCCAGCACGACCAGCATGTTATCGACCATGCCGCCCTTCAGCGAATCGGTCAGCTCGATCGAGTCCCCATAAGCGGTGTCGCCCTCGGGGTTGGTAACAGCGATGTTGCCCGACGCCACGACCTTGCCGGTCTTGCGGTTCCACACGACCTTGTCGGCGCGCAGCCGCTGCCCCGCGCGAAACATCCGCACGTCGCTGGTGGCAGTGACGATATCCGCTTCGTAATCATATTCCAGCGCGCCGGCGCTGAAATTAACCTGATCCTCGTCCGCGGCCGGGGCAGGCGCGGCGGCAGGTGTCTCCGGCGCGGGCGGCGCGACGGCTCGGTCCTGCAGATTCTGCGCCGCTGCCGTTCCCGCGAACAGCGCTAGCGGAAGCGCGCAACTGGCCAGAAGGTCGAGACGCGTCACTCGCTTACTCGCAAAGCATGAACCCCTTTCCGCCGCCTGTTGGCGGGTCGGTGACAGGCCCTATCGCACCGCAGGCGAGCTGCTGCAACGCTTTGCCAGCGCGGGTGGGAGTGCCTATCTGCATGGCGAAACAAGAGGAACAGCCATGAACGTCACCTTTGCCGCCACTCGCCCAGCCACCACGCCGGTGCTCGCGCTGCCCGTCGCCAAGGGCGCGGTGGCGACGCTCGCGCCCGAGGGGCTGGACGATGCGGCACGGGCGATCCTCACCGCCGCGGCGGCTGGCCAGCGCTTCAAGGGTGAGGCGGGCACGGTGGCGGAGGCCTATGTCGCGTCGGGCCGCGTGCTGCTGCTCGGCGTCGGGGAGGGGGACGACGCCAGCTACGAGCGGGCCGGCGGGGCGATGACGGCGCGGCTGCTCACCTCGGGCGTGACCGCCGTCGCCGCCGATCTCAGCGGCACCAGCGCCATCGCCGCGGCGCGCTTCGCCGCCGGCACCGCCCAGCGCGCGTGGCGCTACGACGTCTATCGCACCAAGCTCGCCGATGAGGCGAAGCCGACGCTTGCCGACGTGACTATCGTCGGCGCGCCCGAGGAGACGGACGCCGCTTGGGCAGGACGCGATGCGGTGACTCAGGGGCTCGCACTGACCAAGACCCTGGTCACCCTGCCGCCGAACATTCTCTATCCCGAAAGCTTCGTCGAGCTGGTCAGCAAGGAAGTTGAAGGCCTCGGTCTCGAGATCACCGTGCTCGACGAGGCCGCAATGGCAGAACTCGGCATGGGCGCGCTGCTCGGCGTGTCGCAGGGTTCGCGCCGCGAAGCGCGCCTCCTCGCGCTGCGCTGGAATGGCGCAGGCGAGGGCGATCCGGCGCTGGCGCTCGTCGGCAAGGGCGTGACGTTCGACACCGGCGGCATCTCGATCAAGCCCGCCGCCGGCATGGAGGACATGAAGTGGGACATGGGCGGCGCAGGCGCGGTCGCGGGCGCGATGAAGACGCTCGCGCTGCGCAAGGCCCGCGCGAACGTGATCGGCGTGATGGGTCTGGTTGAGAACATGCCCGATGGCAACGCGCAGCGCCCCGGTGACGTCGTCACCTCCATGTCCGGCCAGACGATCGAGGTGATCAACACCGACGCCGAAGGGCGCCTGGTGCTGTGCGATTGCGTCACCTGGGTGCAGCGCACGCACAAGGTGAAGACGATCGTCGATCTCGCCACGTTGACCGGCGCCATGATCATCAGCCTGGGCAACGAACAGGGCGGCCTGTTCGCCAATGACGATGGCCTCGCCGACCAGCTCCTTGCCGCCAGCAAGGCAAGCGGCGATGCCTTGTGGCGTTTCCCGATGGGACCGGCTTATGACAAGCTAATCGACAGCGCGATCGCCGACATGAAGAACGTCGGCCCGCGCGGCGGCGGCTCGATCACCGCGGCGCAGTTCATCAAGCGCTTCGTCGACGAAGGCGTGAACTGGGCTCATCTCGACATCGCCGGCATGGTCTGGTCCGAGAAGGACGGCCCGACCTGGGGCAAGGGCGCGACCGGCTATGGCGTGCGGCTGCTTGACCAGTTCGTGGCCAGCAACTTCGAGGGGTAACTTTTCACAAGCGGGTCGATTTCTCCGATCGTTCGTGCTGAGCTTGTCGAAGCACGTGTGCCGCTGGCACGCCCTTCGAAAGGCTCAGGGCGAACGGACAATAGGGTCGGCCCATGCGTGACCGAGGCGAAGTACGATGCAGGTTGATTTCTACCACCTGACCAGCATGCCGCTCGAACGCGCGCTCCCGCGAATCGCCGAGCGCGTGCTCGCAAGCGGCGTGCGACTGCTGATCGTCGCCTCGGGCGAAGCACAACGCGCCGCGCTCGACCGGCTGCTGTGGGAGTATGCGCCTGACAGCTTCCTGCCGCACGCCCAGCTAGGGGAGGGCGACGACACCGCCCAGCCGATCCTGATCGCTCCCGATGTAAATGCCGCTAACCGCGCCAGGCACATCGCGCTGGTTGACGGCGAATGGCGCGACCACGCGCTGGACTTCGACCGCGCCTTCCACTTCTTCGACGAGGAACGCATCGGTGCGGCGCGGGCGGCGTGGAAGGGCCTTGCCGGCCGCGACGGGGTGGAGCGGCGCTATTGGAAGCAGAACGACGCCGGCCGCTGGGAACAGGCGGCCTAGCCACCCTCGTCATGCCGGGCCTGTCTCGGCATCCACCGTTCCGCATACCCCCCGACCGTTGAGGACGCGGACGGGTGGATGCCGGACGAGCCCGGCATGACGTTGGTGCGAATGCCTGTACGTCCCCTCACGTCGTCATCCCGGACTTGATCCGGGATCCATTCTTCCGCGTGAGCTGACGCTTGCTCCTCAAGCCGCAGCGGCTGCCGCACCTTGGATCCCGGATCAAGTCCGGAATGACCATGCGAGCGCCGCCAACCAGTTGCACTCACCCCGCCGCCCCGCTAACCGCGCCGCTGTTTCCAGACACCACCAACCACAGGAGCGACCATCATGGCCGCCAATCGCACGTTCTCGATCATTAAGCCCGACGCCACCCGTCGCAACCTGACCGGCGCGGTTACCAAGATGCTGGAGGAAGCCGGCCTGCGCGTCGTCGCGTCCAAGCGCATCCAGATGACCCGCGAGCAGGCCGAAGGCTTCTACGCCGTCCACAAGGAGCGCCCGTTCTTCAACGACCTCGTGTCCTTCATGATCTCCGGCCCGGTCGTGGTTCAGGTGCTCGAGGGCGAGAACGCCATGCAGCGCAACCGCGACATCATGGGCGCCACCAACCCGGCGAACGCCGAACCGGGCACGATCCGCAAGGAACTGGCCGAATCGATCGAGGCGAATTCGGTCCACGGTTCGGATTCGGATGAGAATGCGGCCATCGAGATCGCCTATTTCTTCAAGCCCGAAGAGATCGTCGGCTGATCCGATGAGCACGGCTTGGCGGCTGCGCCGCGCCACCGCGGCCGATGCGCCGGCGGCGGCGATGGTCGCCGCCGCCAGCTTTCTCGAAACCTTCGCCGGCATCCTGCCTGGCGAAGACATTGTCGCGCATTGCACGCGCAACAGCTCGGCCGCGAAGTTCGCCGGCTGGGCCGACGATCCCGCCAGCGTGGTTACGCTCGCCGAGCATCCGGACGGCGCCGCGCCGGTCGGCTACACGCTGCTGACGACGCCCGATCTCCCGATCACGCCGGAACACGGCGACATCGAACTCCGCCGCATCTACGCGCTGTCGCTCACCCGCGGCACGGGGCTGGGAAACCGGCTGATGGCGCAAGCGATTGCCGACGCGCAGTCGCTCGGCGCAAGGCGGCTCCTCCTCGGTGTCCTTGGCACCAATCACGTCGCGCGCGCCTTCTACGAACGCGAAGGCTTCACCCTAGCGGGGACGCGCCGCTTCAACGTCGGCGCCGGCTGGTACGACGACGTGATCTACGCGCGGAATCTTCCAAGGTAATCCGTTCGCGCTGAGCTTGTCGAAGGGCGTGTTCCAGGCACGTACTTCGACAAGCTCAGTACGAACGGTGCTGAAAAGGCGGATCGCCTAGATCCGCTGCCGCTTCATCTCCGCCGCCCACAGCGCATCCACACGCTTCGCATCACCACCCGGCTCGCGCACCCGCACCGCTTCGATCGACAGGCTGCGGCCGCGCATCAGATGCCCCTCGGTGCGCCACACGATCTCCACGATCGCGCGTCCGCTCCGCATGGCATCCCCGACGCGGTACCGCGCCGTCACCAGCACCGGCAGCCGCCCCTCGCGCGCATCCGCGCCGCCGTCGGTCGCCTTCAGCACCGCCCCGGCGAACCAGTCCCGCTCGATCCGGGCGGTGGCCGGGCTCTGCGTGCCCACGCCAAGCGCCTTGGGAAAGGTCACGGTCGTCTCCAGCAACTCATGCTTGGGATCGGACAGCCGCACCTCGTCGCCGCCGCTCGCCAGTTCCGCCTCCAGCGCGAACCGCGCCTCCGCCGCACTGGCTGCAACGCTCGCCGCCGCTTTCTCCTCCGCCGCGTCGCGCTTGTCGCTCCAGTTCATCCACAGCGTCAGCGCGCCGATGATTAGGCCTGAGACGGCAACGATTTCCGCCAGAGAGATCCAGCGCCGCCGCGTCGCGGCCTGATCGGGTGTCTCACCGCTCATCGTCCGCCCATCTCCAGCAAGCGCCGCGGCGCAACCATTTCCCAACTCGCCGCGATCCGCTCCGCCACCCGGTCCCAATCGGTGTCGGTCGCAGCGAGGCGCATGGCCACCCAGCCGGACACGCCCAGATACGGCGGCTTGTAATAACAGTCGGGATCGGCCTCGATCAGCATCGCCTGCTCCTCGGCGCCACTGGTCTTCACCACCACCGCCGTCTCGCCGCTTCCGTGCAGATCGTGCGAAAAGTAGGCGAAGAACTTGCACTTTTCGATGTGGAAGCCAGGCGCGCCGTGCGACAGCCGCTCGGCCGCCTCGGGCAGGGCCAAGGCGATCTCGCGAACCCGCGCGAGCAGGGCGTTGGTGTCTAGCGGTTCAGCCATTTCGCCAGAACGCGCGGATACAGCCGATGCTCCTCCGCGAGCACCCGTGCGGCGAGCGCGTCCTTGGTATCGTCCGGCAGGATCGGCACCTCGGCCTGCGCGAGCACCGCGCCGGCATCCAGTTCCTCGGTCACGACATGCACCGAACAGCCCGCCACCGCATCACCGGCGGCGATCGCCCGCGCATGCGTGTCGAGCCCCTTGTACTTGGGTAGCAGTGAAGGGTGAATGTTGACGATCCGGTCGCGCCACTTGGCGACGAACTCGTCAGACAGCAGCCGCATGTAACCGGCCAGCGCCAGATACTCCGCGCCCGCCGCGCGCAACGCCGCATCCAGCGCCGCCTCATAGGCCTGCTTGCCGACATCCTTGGGCGCCAAGGCAAAGGTCGGGATGCCATGTTCCAGTGCCCAGGCGAGCCCCGGCGCGGCGGGGCGATCGGAGGCGACCACCACCACCTCGTAGGCGTCACCTGCGGCGGCGACGATCGATTGCATGTTCGATCCCCGACCGGAGATCAGGATGCCGAGCTTCGCCGTCATGCGTGATGCGTGGCGGTCCAGGCCGCGCGCGCGCTCCACGTCTCGACCGATCCGGTCACGGTGCAGCCGCGCTCACCCGCCTCGATCCGCCCGATGCGGAACACCTCTTCGCCGGCAGCGGACAGATCAGCGGCAACCGCATCGGCCTGATCGGCGGCGACGACCACCGCCATGCCGATCCCACAGTTGAACGTGCGCGCCATCTCCTCCGGCTCGATCGCGCCCTGCGCCTGGAGAAACGCCATCAACCGCCGCTGCGCCCAGGCATCGGCATCCACCACCGCATGCCTACCCTTCGGCAGCACGCGCGGAATATTCTCCAGCAGCCCGCCGCCGGTGATATGCGCCAGCCCCTTCACGCGCCCGGCGGTGACCAGCGGCAGCAGGCTCTTCACGTAGATGCGAGTCGGCGCCATCAGCGCCTCGATTAGCAGCACCTCGGGATCGAACAGGGCAGGACGGTCAAGCTTCCACCCCTTGTCCGCCGCCAGCCGCCGCACGAGCGAAAAGCCGTTGGAGTGCACGCCCGACGAGGCGAGCCCCAGGATCACGTCGCCATCGCCGATCGCGGCGCCGGTCAGCACCCGGTCACGCTCCACCGCGCCGACACAGAAGCCGGCCAGGTCATAATCGCCATCCGCATACATGCCCGGCATCTCGGCGGTCTCGCCGCCGATCAGCGCGCAGCCGGCGATCTTGCAGCCCTCCGCGATCGACGCGATCACGCGCTCGGCAACACCCGCCTCCAGCTTCGCGCTGGCGTAATAATCGAGGAAAAACAGTGGCTCCGCGCCCTGCACAATCAGGTCGTTGACGCACATCGCGACCAGATCAATGCCGACGCCGTCGTGGCGGTCGTGCTCGATCGCGAGCTTCAACTTGGTGCCGACGCCATCGTTCGCCGCCACCAGCAGCGGATCGGCGAATCCCGCCGCCTTCAGGTCGAAGAACCCGCCGAACCCGCCAAGGTCCGCGTCAGCGCCCGGCCGGCGCGTTGCGCGCGCCAGCGGGGCGATCGCCTTGACCAGTGCATTTCCGGCCGCGATCGACACGCCGGCCTGTTCGTAAGTGTACCCGCTTTCGCTCATGATGGCCGCCTAGCCACAACGCGCTTGGATTTCCACGCCTGCTTCGCCAAAAGACGCTCGCTTATGCGCCTGAAGCCCTTGTTCCTCGTTCCCGCTGCCGTGGCCCTCGTGCTCGGCGCAGGCGTCAGCATCGCCCAGATCGAGGGCAGCGGCCGCGGCGTCGCGCCTGTCGATAGCTCCAATGATTTCGAGGTCTCCGGCGTTCGCGTCGATGTCGCCGCCAAGGATGCCGACAGCGCTCGGCTCGGCGGCTGGCGCGTTGCACAGCGTAAGGCATGGGCACAGCTGTCGCAGCGGCTTGGTGCCGGCAAGCGCAGCGTCCCCGATTCGACGCTCGATTCGATCGTCACCGGCATCGTCGTAGAGAACGAACAGATCGGCCCCCAGCGCTACGTTGCGCGGCTTGGCGTGCTGTTCGATCGCAACCGCGCCGGCGCGATCCTCGGTATTTCGAACTATGTGATGCGCTCTCCGCCGATGGTGGTGATCCCGATCGTCTGGTCGGGGGGCGTCGCAACCGCGTTCGAACAGCGCACGCTCTGGCAGGAAGCCTGGGCGCGCTATCGCACCGGCGGGAGCGCGATCGACTATATCCGCCCTACCGGCAGTGGCCCCGATCCGCTGCTGCTAAACTTCGGCCAAGCGCAGCGGCCCGGCCGCGGCTGGTGGCGCGCGGTGCTCGACCAGTTTGGCGGATCGGACGTGCTGATCCCAACGGTGAAGCTCTACCGCCAATGGCCCGGCGGACCGGTGGTCGGGGTGTTCCAGGCTCGGCAGGGACCGGACAACCGGATCCTCCAGCAATTCACCCTTCGCGTGGGTAACGTGGCGGGCATTCCGGCGCTGCTCGATGCTGGCGTGAAACGGCTGGACGAGAGCTATCAATCCGCACTGCGCGCTGGTTACCTGCGCAGCGATCCGGGCCTCTCCTACGTGCCTCCCAGCGACGTGCCCGAGGAGGAGGATGATGAGGCCGGCGAGACGATCGTCACCGATGCACCCGTAGTGCCCACCGTCTCGATCCAGGTTCAGTTCGACACGCCCGAGGTCGCGGCGGTGACCGCCGCCGAATCGGCGATGCGCAGTGTGCCCGGCGTGAACTCGGCTACCACCAGCAGCCTCGCACTCGGCGGCCTGTCGGTGATGACGGTCGGCTATGCCGGCCCCGCCGACGCGCTCAAGGCCGGGCTAGAGGCACGCGGCTGGCAGGTGTTTGGCTCGGGCACCACCATTCGCATCCGCCGTGCGCCGCGGCTGCTGCCGCCCGACCTCCAGCCCGACAATGTTACGGCGGGATGAAAGCGGCGAGGAGGATAAGAGCGGCCTTGGGGATAGCCGCGCGGTGAGCCAGATCGCGCTTCCGCTGGTCTGGCCTGCCGATCCGCACGGCGACGAATTTCTGGTTTCCCCCTCCAATGACCGCGCCGTCCACATGCTTGATCACTGGGCGACCTGGCCGGTAATGGCAGCGCTGCTCGTCGGCCCACGCAAGTCGGGTCGCAGCTTGTTGGCACGCATCTTTGCGGCAAAAAGCGGCGGCACGATCATCGACGACGCGCCCGATCGTTCCGAAACCGAGCTGTTCCATGCCTGGAACCATGCCCAGGCCCACCGTCGTCCCCTGCTGATGATCGCCGACGTACCGGCTCCCGCGTGGCACGTCGAGCTTCCCGACCTACGTTCGCGCCTAGCCGCCACGCCACTGGCGGAGATCGGTCCCCCTGACGACGCGCTGATACGCGCCCTGCTGGAGCGCGAGTTCGGCCGTCGCGGCATGGATGCGCGCCCTGACTTGGTTGACTGGCTTGTCACGCGGATTGAGCGTAGTCACGTGGCTGTCATGCGAACGGTGGATGCGCTCGATCAGGAGGTGATGGAACGTCGCAAGCGGCTGTCCATTCCTTTGGCACGGACGACGCTCGCCGCCGCGGCGTTGATCCCTTCACCGCCGGAGCCATGATGACCCGATCCGTTCGCCAAGCCCGTCTCGATTCTGACGACGATCCCTTCGAGCAGCGCGATACGGATCGTTACTTCAACCGCGAACTTTCGTGGCTCGCCTTCAACCGCCGGGTGCTGGAGGAAGCGTGCAATCCGGCGCATCCCTTGCTCGAACGGCTCCGCTTCCTGTCGATCTCTGGCTCCAACCTTGATGAATTCTTCATGGTCCGGGTGGCTGGGCTCAAGGGTCAGCAGTTGCTTGAGGTCGAGGCGCGCTCCGCCGACGGGCTGACGCCATCGCAGCAACTCGGCGAGATTACCGCCGAGGCGGACGCGTTGCTCGCCAGCCAGGAAAATGTCTGGCGCGACATTCGTCATTCATTGGCCGACACGGGCATTCAGGTGCTCGGCTCCAGCAAGATCGACATGGTGCTTATGCCTGAGGAGATCGGCTGGCTTGAAACGCATTTCCGCGAGCAGATTTTCCCCGTCATCACGCCCCAGGCGCTCGATCCGGCGCACCCGTTCCCGTTTATGCCCAACAAGGGGCTGGCCGTGATGTTCGACCTCGTCCGTATTTCGGACGGCGAGCCGATCCGGGAATTGGTCATGGTCCCAAACGGCATGTCACGTTTCGTCCGGATGCCGGGCGAGCGCGCCCGCTATGTCGCCGTCGAATCGATGATCAAGCGTTTCTCGGCCATGCTGTTCCCCGGCTACCGCGTCGAGGGCGCCGCCGAATTCCGCGTGCTGCGCGACAGCGACATCGAGATCGAGGAGGAAGCCGAGGATCTCGTCCGCTATTTCGCCAATGCCATCAAGCGTCGCCGCCGCGGCCGGGTGATCCGGCTCGAACTGGAAACGGGAATGCCCGAGTCGCTCGCCAAGGTTCTTCGGGATGAACTTGGTGAACAAGCGCTGGTGACCGAATCGGGCTCCTTCCTCGGGATCGGCGATCTCGATCGTATTGTTGACGAGGACCGCCCCGACCTCAAGTTCACGCCCTTCACGCCACGCTTCCCCGAGCGGATCCGCGAGTTCGGCGGCGATTGTTTCGCGGCGATCAGCGCTAAGGACATCATCGTCCACCATCCTTACGAGACGTTCGACGTTGTGCTCGCCTTTCTGAAGCAGGCGGCGAACGATCCCGACGTTGTGGCGATCAAGCAAACACTGTACCGAGCCGGCAAGCAGTCCGCGGTCATCAACGCTCTGATTCAGGCGGCTGAGGCTGGCAAGTCGGTCACGGCCGTGGTCGAGCTCAAGGCGCGCTTCGACGAGGAGCAAAACCTCCTCTGGGCCTCCGCGCTCGAACGCGCCGGCGTTCAGGTCGTCTACGGCTTCATAGACTGGAAGACCCACGCCAAGGTTTCGATGGTGGTGCGGCGAGAGGCCGGGCAGTTCCGGACCTACTGCCATTTTGGCACCGGTAATTATCACCCGATCACAGCCAAGATTTACACCGATCTCAGCTTCTTCACCGCTAATCCCGCGATCGGGCGTGATGCCGCCCGGATGTTCAACTACATCACCGGGTATGTAGAACCGGAGGACATGGAGCATGTCGTTCTCTCCCCGCGCTCGCTGCGCACCCGGCTGATCGAGGAAATCGATGCCGAAATCGCCCACGCCCGCGCCGGTCGTCCGGCGACGATCTGGGCCAAGATGAACAGCCTGGTCGATCCAGCGATCATCGAGAAGCTGTACGAGGCCAGCGGGGCTGGGGTGGAGATCGATCTGGTAATCCGCGGGATCTGCTGTCTTCGCCCGCGCATTCCCCGACTATCGGAGAATATCCGGGTCAAGTCGATCGTCGGCCGCTTCCTCGAGCACAGCCGGATCGCCGTGTTCGGCAACGGATCGCCGCTCCCGAACGACGATGCGCATATCTACATTTCATCAGCGGACTGGATGCCACGTAACTTCGATCGTCGCGTCGAGTACATGCTCCCGCTCGAAACCGGTACCGTTCACGATCAGGTGCTCGATCAGGTGATGCTCGCCAATTTCATCGACACCGAACAAAGCTGGGATTTGCATGCGGATGGCAGTTACGTCCGCACCGATCCGGGCGAGAAGCCGTTCAACCTCCATCGTTATTTCATGACCAATCCTTCGCTTTCGGGACGGGGTGCAGCGCTGGGCGAGGGTGGCCAGGTACCCAAATTGTCGCTGCGGAGCTGATCGCTTGGAAGGCTCGCGTACTGCCATCATCGATATCGGATCGAACTCGATCCGCCTCGTCGTCTATCAGGGGCCACCGCGTCTGCCGGCGACGCTGTTCAACGAAAAGGTACTCGCCGGCCTCGGCCGCAGTCTCGCACAGACCGGGGCGATCGATGCCGAAGCGTTCGCGCTCGCCGGGTCCGCGCTGGCGCGCTTCGGCGCACTCGCCCGCGAAATGGGCTGCGACGACGTGCGCACTGTTGCCACGGCCGCAGTACGCGATGCGAGCAATGGCCACGATCTGATCGCTCTTGCCGACCGCTTAGGCCTTACCGTCGAGCTACTTCCAGGCGAAGAGGAGGCGAAGGCGGCGGGCTACGGTGTGCTCTCGGCCATTCCCGAGGCGGACGGCATCGTCGGCGATCTCGGCGGCGGTAGCCTGGAGCTGGTGCGCGTCAGCGGCGGACAGCTCCATGAACACATCTCTTTTCCGCTCGGCGTGCTCCGCCTCGCGGACTTGCGCGCCAAGGGCGGTTTTGAGCGTCGCGTCGGGCGTATTCTCGAAGACTCGGGCTGGGCCGGGGCGGGGCGCGGCAAACCGCTCTATCTCGTCGGGGGTTCCTGGCGCTCGCTCGCGCGCGTCGACATTCACGACCGCGGCTATCCGCTGCCGATCCTTCACGGCTATGCGATGGCGCCGGCCCGCATCGAGCTGCTTCGCCGCAAGCTCCCGACGCTGGACAAGGCATGGTTCAAGGGGGTGCCGCATCTGTCGAGCGGCCGCGTGCCGACGCTGGCTCCCGCAACTGACCTGCTCGGTGCGCTCCTTCCGGTGCTCGGCTCGTCAGGGACGATCGTCTCCGCCTTTGGCCTGCGCGAAGGGCTGCTTTACCAGCGCCTGTCGCCAGAACAGGCGGCGCTCGATCCATTGATCGTCGCTGCGCGCGACGAGGGGCAGCAATTAGGCCGCTTTCCCGAGCATGGTGACCTGCTCGACCGCTGGATCGCCCCCCTGTTCATCGACGAGCCCGTTGCCGACGCGCGTCTTCGTCACGCCGCGTGTCTGCTGGCCGACACGAGCTGGCGCGCGAACCCCGAGTTCCGCGTCGAGCTGGGCGTCGAGACTGCGCTGCACGGTAACTGGGTCGGGGTCGATGCCCGCGACCGCGCGATTATGGCTGCCGCGCTTGCGGCGAGCCTGGGCGCGCAGCCGCCGTGCCCCGCGCCTATTCCGGCACTCGCCTCTGCGGCTGATCTGGCGCGCGCCAATGCCTGGGGGCTAGCGATCCGCCTTGCGCAACGCTTGTCCGGCGGCGTAGCGGGGCCGCTCAACCGTACCAGCATCCGGCGGGCGGCAGATGGGGTCGAACTGCACTGGGGCGAAGCTGATCGCGCACTGGGAGGCGAATCCGTCGAAAAGCGACTGAAAGCACTCGGTGCCTCGCTTGGTCTTAGCACGCGTATGAAGACGCATGAGGGTAGTGACAGGTTAAGTTGAGACGGGCGCGGGTGTTACGCTATCCCGCTATGTTGCTTAGCGCAGTCTCGGCCGCCTCCTTGCGTCGCACGCCGTCAAGCGGAGGTGGCCCTTTCGGTGGGTCGCCTACCCTCGGCGCCGGCGTCGCACGCAGCATCAGCCGCCGCATGCACGGGTGACGTTTGGTGAACTCTTCGCAGTTCCACAGCATCCGCTCCAGGCCGTTTGCGCTATCGCGAATGTAGCTGAACGACATGGCCGCTATCTGCTCCGGTGTCAGCGGCATTCCTGTGGGCATGCCATCGGGCTTCGTCCAACCCATGAACTTGCACTTCGCGCGTTTGTCGCAGGCGGCCAATGCCAGGTCGGCGAACTCATCCGCTTGAACGGGATTGAGCGCCGCCAGGAATGTGCCCGCGTCGCTCCCTAGCGGAGCCGCGGCTCGACCTTGAAACGTTGACGCCGCAACGATCGCGGCATCGTTGCCCGCCACGGCAGCACTCATGCGATGCGCGTCGGAAATCATGGCCAACTTGGTGACCGGTGCCTCTTCTGGCTGCTGCCCACGGTTGAAGGCCGGACCGGTTCCCCACCATCCGGTCCAGCGAAAGAACAGGTGCGTGTGAAGCTCGGCGATCTTGTCTAGGCTGGCGCTCCAGTAGGGCACCACCCAGTCCGTATGGTAGTGGGTGGCCCAGCCTACCGGCTTGTACACGCCGCCGCGCAATGCCTTGCTCGCGATTTCGCGCGCGCGCTTCCAGGCGGCCGCCGACGGCGTGCGTGCGAGCGCACCGTCGCAGGTGAACGTGAACTGGCAACCGGTGGACCGTTCCGCGCCCTGGAACACCACCCCGCACACCGTTTTCGGAAAGGCTGGATGGCGCAACCGGTTTAGCACGACCTGCGCCACGGCTTGCTCGCCTGGGGCGTCGTCGCCTGCCTCGTAATAAGCGGCGGCGGCCAAACAGTCCGTTGCACGCGCCAGATCATCCTTGCCCCCAACGAAATGGTACGGTCGCGCTGGAGGCACCGGGCCCTTCACGAATGGTACCTTCGCATTGATCGACCGCGCATCATCCGGGGCGATCTCCGCATATTCCACCGGCTCCACTGGTGGCGGAGCGACCCGCGGCGCGGTGGTACGCAGCACAGGGGAGGCCGACGCACCGACCTCAACCTTGGCGGCCGGCACCAGGTGCGTGACGATCAAGGGCAGGGCGACCGCGACGATCGCCACAACAACGAGGATCAGGTTGAGAGGGCGAAGGTTAGGCACCGCGCGAGGCTTAACCCAATTTTCCGGCCCAGCGAAGCGCGGCATGTTGGCCCAGACGGTGCGCTGTGCCGGGACAATCCCTAGCACAATGGCTCATATCATGCTTCCGGCAGAAAATCGGGGACCGACAGGTAACGCTCACCCGTGTCGTAGTTGAAGCCGAGCACCCGCACCCCTTCAGGCAGGTCGGGCAGCTTCTGCAGGATTGCCGCCAGCGTTGCTCCAGAGGAGATGCCGACCAGCGTGCCTTCCTCGCGCGCGGCACGGCGCGCCATGTCCTTGGCGACGGCCGCGTCCACTTCGATCACCCCGTCCAGCGATTGGGTGTGCAGATTCGCAGGTATGAAACCGGCACCGATGCCCTGAATCGGGTGAGGACCGGGCTGCCCGCCGTTGATCACGGCGGAAGCGCTCGGCTCAACGGCAAATACCTTGAGGTTCGGCCACTCCTTTTTCAGCGTTTCGGCCACGCCGGTGATGTGTCCGCCGGTGCCAACGCCCGTGATCAGCACATCAATCGGCGCGTCGCGGAAATCATTCAAAATTTCCTGCGCCGTTGTTTTCACATGGACGTCAATGTTGGCGGGATTTTCGAACTGCTGCGGCATCCACGCGCCGGGCGTCGTCTGGACCAGTTCCAGCCCGCGCTCAATCGCGCCCTTCATGCCCTTCTCGCGCGGCGTCAGGTCGAAGGTCGCGCCATAGGCCAGCATCAGCCGGCGGCGCTCCAGCGACATGCTCTCGGGCATGACCAGGACGAGCTTGTAGCCCTTCACCGCAGCCACCATTGCCAAGCCGATGCCAGTGTTGCCGCTGGTTGGCTCGATGATCGTGCCGCCCGGCTTCAAGTCACCAGACGCCTCGGCTGCCTCGATCATGGCAAGCGCAATGCGGTCCTTGATCGAGCCGCCGGGATTGGATCGTTCCGACTTGATCCAGACCTCGGATCCCGGGAACAGCCGCTGAATGCGGATGTGTGGCGTATTGCCGATCGTGTCGAGGATCGTGTTCGCCTTCATGGCTGGCTCACTCCATGCTGAGTTTCGGGTGGGACGACCGAGAGCGGTTCTGCTGGCGGATCAAAGGTTCGCGCGTTCTTCAGTTCCGGAAACAGTCGTGACCACAAAAGGGTCACGGCGATCGCCCCGATGCCGCCCACTACCACGGCAGCCACCGGGCCGAGCAGCGAGGCCAATAGTCCGCTCTCCGCCTCGCCCAGTTCGTTTGACGCCGAAATGGTTAGCTGACTGACGGCGCTGACACGGCCGCGCATCTCGTCGGGCGTGTGAAGCTGGATCAGCGAGCCCCGCACGTACATCGATATCATGTCGGCGCCACCGGCGACGATTAGCGCCGCCAGACTGAGGGCGAAGATCTTCGATATCCCGAACGTAAGAATGGCGAGGCCGAACACGACGACGGCGATCAGCATCTTGGCGCCGACGTCAGTCTTTATCGGGCGGAGCGACAGATAAACGCCAGTGACCGATGCACCAATCCCCATACCGGCAGCAAGCAATCCCAGTCCGCTCGGGCCGACATGAAGGATGTCGCGAGCATAGATCGGGAGCAACGCCGTCGCACCGGCGAGCAGGACCGCGAACAGATCCAATGTGATCGCCGCCTGCACCAGCCGGTTGCGCTTCACATACGAAAAGCCATCAGCGATCCGGGCCAGAGGCCGGCGGTCCTTCTGCGCCGGGGGCTGTGGTACGCGCCCGATCGTCAGCAGCATGAGCAGCGCGACGGTGAACATCACCGTCATGCCGGCGTAAGCGACGATAGGGCCGATGGCGAACAGCAGCCCACCGAGGCTTGGCCCCGCGATGAAGCCGACCTGCATTGCAATGGAGCCGAGAGCAATCGCCGTGGGCAAGCTTTCACGCGGAACCAGGTTGGGCGCCAGCGCGGAGTAAGCCGGTCCAGCGAACGCGCGCGCCACGCCGACGAACACCGCGGCTCCGAACAGGGCCGGTAGGCCAAGCCAGCCTTCCCACGTCGCAAACCCCAGCATCGCCGTGGTCAAGGCGAGCAGTGTCGTTGTGCCTCGTACGATCCAACGGCGGTCGATCGAATCGGCGATTAATCCGACGATCGGCGTCAGCAAGAACAACGGCACGAACTGTGCGAGGCCGATCATGCCGAGTAGAAAAGCGGCGTCGCGAATGTCCATCGTCTCGCGTGCGATGCTGTACACCTGCCACCCGAGCACAATGGCCAACGCCGATTGCGCAATGGTGCTGGCAAGCCGTGCCAGCCAATAGCTGCGGTAGTTAGCGATGCGAAGCGGGTGAGTGGCGGCGGGCATGTAACCTGGACTTAGGTCCGGTCGGGGCAGGGGGCAAGAAATCCGAGCGGTTCAGCCGGATTTACGCGCCCCACTTGCGCCGCCCGGCAATCGTCGGTTCTTTCTTTCACTTAGGTGAGCGGCCTTGTCGCACATGATCGCCATCAAGATGCGGAAGCCGAGCTTCGACAAAGTGACGTAACGTTACCCGATGCACCCCTCCCGTTGCGCCCCGCGCGTATCCGGGCCTATAGGCGCGGCTTCTCCCTCCCCTAGGAACCTACGAGGCTTCACCTCCGTGGCAAGAAACGCCCGCGCTAAGAGCGCCGAACCCCCCGTCCCCAATCGCGAGCGCCCCGGCGAGCCGCAGCCTTATCAGGCGTCTAGGGACGAATTGCTGCAGTTCTACAAGGACATGCTGCTGATCCGCCGCTTCGAGGAAAAGGCCGGTCAGCTTTACGGCCTCGGCCTGATCGGCGGCTTCTGCCACCTCTATATCGGGCAGGAAGCCGTCGCGGTTGGCCTCCAGTCCGCGCTGACCGAGAAGGACAGCGTGATCACCGGCTATCGCGATCACGGTCACATGCTGCTGTGCCGCATCCCGCCCAAGGACGTGATGGCCGAGCTGACCGGGCGTCAGGCCGGCATTTCGAAGGGCAAGGGCGGCTCGATGCACATGTTCAGCGTGGAGCATAAGTTCTACGGCGGGCACGGCATCGTCGGCGCGCAGGTGTCGCTGGGCGCCGGGCTCGGCTTCAGCCACAAGTACAACAACGACGGCGGCGTGTGCCTTGCGTACTTCGGCGACGGTGCGGCCAACCAGGGCCAGGTGTACGAAGCGTTCAACATGGCCGAGCTTTGGAAGCTCCCGATCATCTTCGTGATTGAGAACAACCAATATGCCATGGGCACGAGCGTGAACCGCGCCTCGTCCGAGGACCAGCTGTATCGCCGCGGCGAGAGCTTCCGCATTCCTGGCATCCAGGTCGATGGCATGGACGTGCTGGCGGCGCGAGGTGCGGCCGAGGAAGCGCTCGCCTGGGTGCGTGCGGGCAAGGGCCCTGTCATCCTCGAGATGAAGACCTATCGCTATCGCGGTCACTCGATGTCCGATCCGGCCAAGTATCGCAGCCGCGAGGAAGTACAGGCGGTGCGCGACAAGTCCGACCCGATCGAGCACGTTAAGAAGCTGCTCGATGCTAAAGGCGTCAAGGAAGACGAGCTGAAGGCGATCGAGGCGGAGATCCGCAAGGTCGTCAACGAATCGGCCGATTTCGCCGAAAGCACCCCGGAACCCGATCCCAAGGAATTGTACACAGACGTGCTGGTGGAGAAGTATTGAGATGGCGATCGACATCAAGATGCCGGCACTGTCGCCCACCATGGAGGAGGGCACGCTCGCCAAGTGGCTCGTCAAGGAAGGCGACACGGTGAAGTCCGGCGACATCATGGCCGAGATCGAGACCGACAAGGCGACGATGGAGTTCGAAGCGGTCGACGAAGGCACCGTGGGTAAGATCCTGGTCGCCGAGGGCACCGATAACGTGAAGGTCGGCACCGTCATCATGCAGTTGCAGGGTGAGGGCGAGGAAGCCGGCAGTGCCGACAAGGCGCCTGCCGAGACCAAGGACGACACGCCCGAGCCCAAGGCTAAGGCCGACGCCAAGAAGGATGACGGGGTGGAAGACTCCGCGCACCCTGCGCAGGAGAAGGTCGAGACCGGTGCGCGCCAGATGTTCGAGGCGGCGAAGCACGACGCCCAGGTCGCCGATCCGGCGATCCCGGAGGGCACCGAGATGGTCAAGACGACCGTCCGCGAGGCGCTGCGCGATGCGATGGCCGAGGAAATGCGCGCCGACGAGCGCGTGTTCGTGATGGGCGAGGAAGTCGCGCAATATCAGGGCGCGTACAAGGTGACCCAGGGCCTGCTCGACGAGTTCGGCGACAAGCGCGTCATCGATACGCCGATCACGGAATATGGCTTTGCCGGCGTCGGCACGGGCGCGGCGATGGGCGGTCTTCGCCCGATCGTCGAGTTCATGACGTTCAACTTCGCCATGCAGGCGATCGATCACATCGTGAACTCGGCGGCCAAGACCAACTACATGTCCGGTGGCCAGATGCGCTGCCCGATCGTGTTCCGTGGCCCGAACGGTGCCGCGAGCCGCGTCGGCGCGCAGCACTCGCAGAACTATGGCCCCTGGTATGCCAGCGTCCCCGGCCTGATCGTGATCGCGCCCTATGATGCGGCGGACGCCAAGGGGCTGCTCAAGGCGGCGATACGCTCGACCGATCCGGTCGTGTTCCTCGAGAACGAGCTGCTCTACGGTCGGTCGTTCGACGTGCCCAAGCTCGACGATTGGGTTCTGCCGATCGGCAAGGCCCGTATCATGCGCGAGGGCAAGGACGTGACGATCGTCAGCTATTCGATCGGCGTGGGCCTCGCGCTTGAAGCCGCCGACAAGCTGGCCGAGGAGGGCATCGACGCGGAGGTCATCGACCTGCGCACGCTGCGCCCGCTCGACAAGGACACGGTGCTCAAGAGCCTCGCCAAGACAAACCGCGTCGTCGTGGCCGAAGAGGGCTGGCCCACCTGCTCGATTGCCAGCGAGATCGTGTCGACCTGCATGGAAGAAGGCTTCGACGACCTCGACGCCCCGGTGATCCGCGTGTGCAACGAGGACGTGCCGCTGCCCTATGCGGCAAACCTCGAGAAGCTGGCGCTGATCTCGTCCGACAAGATCGTCGCGGGCGTGAAGAAGGTGGTGTACAAGAAGTAATCGCGTTTTCCCGGGGAGCGGCGCTCCCCGGGAAGGGCTTCATTATGGGCCGTAGAGATTGCAGGTCGCGCGCCTGGCGGATGCCACCGGATTGTAGATCTGACGGAAATCGCGGTTATTCCGGACGATCAGCGACGCGGTATAGTGTATGCGGTATGGCGCTACCAACCACTCACCGACCAGCGGCTTGTAGAGATAGTTGATCTCCACAAACATCAATCCAGAACGTGGTGGCGCGTTCACCTTCGCGCCGGTCGGTCCCATTCCAGCCGGCATCGTGGTTCCGGCATTCGCCAGCGTGGCGGTCGTGCCAGCGGAGATGCTGGTGTCGCCATAGGACGAATCGTAGCCTGGTCCGCTCGCTTTTCCCATGCACCGTTGCCAGTGGATCCGCTGTACGGGCGCAGTATCGTAGCTTTGCTGCACGTTCTCTAGGCTGGAGACGATCACACGGCCGTTCGTGGTCAGCCCGATGCTTTGACCCTGCAGTCTGGCAGCCTGCAGCATGTCGTTCATGTCGCCCTCACGCATGGACTCGACATTGTTGGTGCCGATCAACCCCATGCGTGAGGCGTTGTCTGCGAGGTTCAACGCGATCTGACTTACCCGCATGCTGACCAACGCCTGATTACCGATCTCCACGCCATACAGCCCCAGCGCCAGCACGATCGGCGCGCTGAAGGCGAATTCCACCAGTGCCACGCCCTTGGTATTTTGGCGAAGCTGCTTGAACAAGGCATGGCCGGTCAATTGCATTTCCAGGTCACCGTCGGGTCTATGCGCGAAGCATATGGTTGGTTCTTGAGCAAAGTTTGTGCACTGATCGTCTGTGAACTGCTCCACCCGAAGAGCGCGGGAACCGGGAAGATACGGGGATAGGTGACGCTGATCGTGTATAGCGTTACCTCGTTTGCGCCGCCCTGACCCGCAACTCCATTCGCTGCTTGTGCGTCCCAGGTGCCATTGTTGTTGAGGTCCTGATAGCATTCGCCGGTTTCGCGCAGGTTGTTGCCGTTGTCGTCGTTGAAAGGCTCGGGTCCCGCAGCAGAAAAGACCGCGTAGCTGCGCCGGCGAGAGCAGTAGGTTCCCGGCAACGGCGTTGGCGAGCAGGACGCTGTCGGCCGCTGCATGATCTGCGCCAGCATATCGATCACCTGACCGTCGAGTACATCCGCCTGGTCGGCCCCGCCCTGGATTGCGGAGTCCCGCGCCGCTTTCTGGATTGAGCCGCTGAGCAATTCATTGGCGTACGTCTGGTACAGGAGGTCACCCAAGCCCATCATCATCATACACATCACAGGCACGACGATCGCGAACTCGACCACAGTGACGCCGCGCCGATCGCCGAGCAGGCGTTGAACGCACCTCATTTTGAGACCCGCAGCATCGCGACCTGCTTGGCGATGGACTGAAACGCGCTGGTCAGCGCCGCATTGTCGCCAGCGAAGAAAGCCTGCCCCGGTGAGGCGCAAGTCCTAAGTTCATCATTCAGCGCCTGACCAAAGCCGATCACGAACACCGTGATGCCACGGCTCCTCGCGGCGGCGCATTCGGCGACAAAACGCGCATTATGAAAATCAGTCAGATCGCTCGTGTTGCCGCCTCCTATGCGACCGTCGTACTTCTCCATGCCGTACATGCCATAAAGGCTGTCATTTGGCGCCATCGCGCCGTCAGTCATGAAGACGATGAAACGGTTCGGTGCTTGCCGGCCCGGCCACGCCGCCGTGTCCGCCGCGAACAACCCGGTCGGCGAGATCAACCGTGTGCCCCAGATCATGCCGGTGTCGTGGTAAGTGCCGCCCTGCGCCTTGAAATCGACCGCATTGACATACGCGGACACTTGGTCGCGGGTCATGGTGGCAAGGCGGGATACGGGTTTGCCGCACGAGACGTAGCCGCTTTCGATGTTCTCCGCCCATCCGTTCGGATAGGGCGTCATATTGGTGTAGCTGTCTCTCGCTCTTGTGTATTGATCGACCCACAGATCACCGTATGGGGACGACCCGTTTCCCGCGTAGGTGTTACCCGCTTTGGTAGCGCGGTAGTAGATCACTTCCGGCCACATCGGACGCCAGCGACTATTGTTCGACGTAGCGGGCAAATCCGGGTCCAGGTCCGCCGGCAGATTGTCGATGTCGAATGTAGTTGTACCCGGCGTGGTTGTCCGTTCCTCGATGCAGCCCTGCCAGCGCGCGGTCGCGCCGGTGATCTTGCTCGGGTCCGCGACCGTGTTGCTGGTGTTCAGCGTCGCGATATATTGGCTAACGTTATAGGTGACCGGCCCGTAGCGCCAGACCGGCTTGACCGCTTGAGCACGGATCACGCACGTGCCTCCGGTGCTCCGGCCGTTGTTCCTCGTCCAAGAGATACGGGTGAAATAATAGGCGAGCCCGTTCGTGCTAAATGTCAGTTCGCCTCCGGGCGCGCGGCCCGCTCGCGCCGTGCACTCGGCGCTCGTATCATTCGAGTAAGTCGTGTCGGAGGCTGAGCCAGTCTGCTCTTCACCAGTGATCGCACGTGATTGATAGTTCCACTGCGTCACGAAGCTGTTGGGGGACACATCCAACAGTGCGGCGCCGGCGTTTACCGTCGATGTATAGGTGACGAAGCCGTAGCGAACATGTGTGTTCGGATCGATGTTTGACGCCATGGTATCGTAGAAATTCATAACGGCGGCTCGAAGACCGGACAATTTCGAGTTGGACTTCTCCGTGGTGTAATATCCGATCGTGCCATCAGGCCGAGTATAGGTTCTGACCGCTTGGCTGCAGCTGGCGTCCGCCGCCGCGCAGGCCATTGATCCCGTAGTGTCCAGTACGAACATGACGTCGGTATCGGCGATGTCGTACCGCGCTTCGCACGTCACGGTCAGCGGCTGTTCCGACTGACCGAACATCTGCATGATCGTCATCGGCACGCGCGTCGTGGCGGTCCCGGCAACCTGATTGTCGGCAGTCTTCGTCGGCGTAAAAGGATACGGGCGCGTCGCATTCGTATAAGCAGGCGTTCCCATGATCCCGCTCGGGAAATTGTTGGCGAAGAAGGTTCGCGCCTGCGTCACCGCGTTTGCATCGAGCGTGGTCGAATTGCTGTCGTCCATGAACTTGCGTCCTGCGAGCGCTCCCGCGTCGCAGGCTTGTTGCAAGCGCACCTTTACAAGATACATCCGGCCTACATCGACAGCAGACCCCGTCAGCGCGGCGAGCGGGATCAGGAATGCAGCCATCATCGCCAGCGTGTTGCCGCGCGTGTCACCGCGCAGGCGCGTCAAAAATGATGTCATGCCGTTATCGCTCATGCGCCAGTTCATTTGGTCTTGGTTTGGCACTATGCACCGTCACCGGCTAAGCCGGGCTCAAACGACATGGTAAACGACGCGGAAACCTTCGGGATTGACCCTGCCGGCGGGCATGCGGAACGCGTGCTGGCGCTCGGCTACGCGCCCGCCCGTGCTGCGCCGGGGATTGCGGCGGCTTTTGCGTTGGATGCGACGTTGGCCAAGCTGGCGCTTGGCACGCGCGATCCGATGGTGGCGCAGTTGCGGCTGACCTGGTGGCACGAAGCGCTGAGGGCGCTCGGCGGCGGTGTGCCGCCTGCGCAGCCGATCTTGCAAACGCTGGCGATCGCTGGTGCGGACGGGACGATGCTGGCGGCGATGTCGGACGGCTGGGAACATCTGCTCGCGCCGCCGTCGCCTGAGGACATGTCGATCTTCGCGGTTGCGCGGGGACAGTTGTTCGAAATCGCCGCACGTCTTGCCGGCGCGCGCGATGCGGTCGCGGACGCGGGGCAGGGGTGGGCACTGGCCGATCTTGCACAGGCTACTGCGGATCCGACCGTCGCTCGCATCGCCGCAGGGATGGCGGAGCCGTTGCTAAAATTGGCGGCGGGGCAGCGGTGGAGCGGTGAGGGGCGCTTCCTGGGCGCGTTGGTGCATATCGCGCGGGCCGATCTCGCCGGGACGCATCCGGTGGGGGCGCCCCGGCGGGTGGCGCGGCTTGCCTGGCATCGGATGACCGGCAGATAGGCTTGCGGCGCCCCCGTCAGCCGCTAGCATCCGCAGCGGGGAGACAGGCGATGTGGCGATATCTGGCGGGTAGCTTGGCGGCGCTGCTGATGGTGGCGGCGGGGTGGCTGGTGTTCACGGGACGGGCGCGGACCGAGCCGGTGCTGCCGCCGGCGCCGCAACTCACCAGTGATAACGCGGCAGTGCCGGCCCGCGACGAGGCGCCGGTTCCGGAGGCGAGCGCCCGCACGCGGGAGGAGAAACGGTTTGATCGGTATGACAAGGACCGCAACGGGCAAATCGCGGCGGAGGAATATCTCACCGCCCGCCGCAAGGCCTTTGCCAAGCTCGACACGAACGCAGACGGGCGGCTGACGTTCGAGGAATGGGCGGTGAAGACCACCACCAAGTTCGCCACTGCCGATCGTGACAAGTCCGGCACGATGGACCGCACCGAATTCGCCACCACCGCGGTGAAGCGCAAGCCGAAGCCCAAATGCGTCTGCGCACCACCAGCGGCGGAGGACGGCAATTAAGCTGCCATCCATTTCGCCAGCGCGGCGCGGGCGCGGTCGGTGTACATCTTCTTGCGATCGGCCTTCTTGGTGCGGCCCTCGATCGGGGGGAAGAGGCCGAAGTTGACGTTCATCGGCTGATAGGTTTCCGCCACCGCTGCGCCGGTGATGTGGTTGATCAATGCCCCCAGCGCCGTTTCGACCGGCGGCGGCGTCATCGCACCGCCGCTCAACTCGGCGGCGGCGAAGCGGCCGGCGAGCAGGCCGACCGCGGCGCTTTCGACATAGCCTTCGCACCCCGTGATCTGGCCGGCGAAGCGGACGTTGGGGCGTGATTTCAGCCGCAGTTCGGGATCGAGCAGTTCCGGCGAGCGCAGGAATGTGTTGCGGTGAAGGCCGCCCAGGCGTGCGAACTCGGCCTTTTCCAGCCCTGGGATGGTGCGGAACAGGCGGACCTGCTCGGCGTGCTTCAGCTTGGTCTGGAAGCCGACGATGTTCCACAAGGTGCCGGCGGCATTGTCCTGGCGCAGCTGGACGCAGGCATAAGGCCAGCGGCCTTGCGGATGCTCCTCGGTCGCGGTGCCGGGCTGGTCGAGGCCGACGCCCTTCATCGGGCCGTAGCGCAACGTCTCGCGGCCGCGCTCCGCCATCACCTCGATCGGCATGCAGCCTTCGAAATAGGGCACGTTCTCCCATTCGCGCGGCACGCTCTTCTCGCCGGCGAGCAGGCCTTCGACGAACGCGTCATATTGTTCGCGGGTGAGCGGGCAGTTGATGTAATCGGTGCCGTCGCCCTTGTTGTAGCGCGACTGGAACCAGGCCTTGTCCATGTCGATCGTGTCGCGGTGGACGATCGGGGCGATGGCGTCGAAAAATGCGAGCGCGTCCTTGCCCGTCTCGCTGGCGATCGCCTCGGATAGGCCGGGGGCGGTGAGCGGGCCGGTGGCGATGATCGCAGGCCCATCCGGCAGCGCATCGATCCGCTCGCGCACGATCGTGATGTTGGGGTGCGCTTCGAGCGCGGCGGTGACGCCGGCGGAGAAACCGTCGCGATCGACCGCCAATGCGGAGCCGGCGGGCACCTTGTGCCTGTCGCCCTCACGCAGGATCAGCGAGCCCAAGGCGCGCATCTCCTGATGGATCAGGCCGACGGCGTTGCTCTCCGCATCGTCGGAGCGGAAGCTGTTCGAGCAGACGAGCTCGGCGAGGTGATCGGTGTGGTGCGCGGGGGTGTTCTCTCCCGAGCCGCGCATTTCGGACAGGCGAACCTTGTGGCCGGCCTCGGCGAGTTGCCAAGCGGCCTCGCTCCCGGCGAGCCCGCCGCCGATGACGTGAATGTCGTGGGTCATATCAGGCGCTTAGGCGGGTTGCGGTGGGAAGGGAACGGGCGGGTTGCGGGTGCAGTGTTGGAGCGAATGTTGACAATGTTGAGGCGCTGGAGGGTTTTTCTCCAACAGGTGTCAACATTCGCGGTTTGAGCGATGTAAAGCATAGGTCGGAGTTTACGCGAGCGGCGGAGTGTAGGACAGGCGTCGCGGGGAACGGCCAGGCGAAAGCGATGATCGCGCCGGCGGCGAGCGCTGCTCAGAAAGTGCCGAAGACAAGATTGCTGCGCCAGCCATGAGGAGAGAGCCGAGGCCTTGTTTGATTGCGCGAACACCAAATCGGTGGCTATTCAGGTGGACCGTTGTTGATCGTTGCAGTCCTCCTCCAACTCATCATTGACCTGCTCCCCATTTTCAGGCCGCTGATAAGTTAGCTTTGGTGTCCTCATGCCTTTGGCGGGGGCGGTTGGTGAACTCGGCGGGTGCCATGCCGCCAAGGCTGCTGTGCGGACGCACGGTGTTGT
>NZ_MPSB01000012.1 GCF_001981525.1 Sphingomonas jeddahensis
TGGAGCAGCCCGGTAGCTCGTCAGGCTCATAACCTGAAGGTCACAGGTTCAAATCCTGTCCCCGCAACCAACCATCCCATGTGTCAAAACCGCCCGGCTCAACCCGCGGCGGCGTTTTTGTGCCTCCCTCACATCGCTTGCGCTTTCCGGACACAGCGACAGGCTGGACGTCAGCACGTCGATCTGCTCTCGCAATTGCTCTCCAGGGGGCTCGCCGCGGGCACCCACCCACACCCCGCAATGATCGTGATGTTGCCCCCCTTCCGCCGGACGCTTTCCAAACGCCACAGAAACAAGCCAGCGATACTCGCACGGCAAACGCAGTCTGAGCGCTGAATGTGGGTGGTTGTCATTGTGGTCGCCGACCCATCCGGGCAGGGAAGTCGACGCGGTAACTCCACCGGCGAGTGGCGTCACGCCAACGTAGTCGCGAATAAGGGTGTTCGCGACAGCTTCAAAGATGGAGTTTGATTGCGGATTGCGGATTGCGGATTGCGGACTTCGGTCAGACGTGAAGAAGGGTTTGAATCTCAGTTTTCCGACCAAGATGCGGCTTTCCCCGGGCAATGCAGGCGTCGGACAGCGTTTCGGCTGCCGGGATAACGCACACTCTGCCGAAACGTGCCTCCAAAGCCTCCTGCACGATGTCGCAGATTCGGATCCGCTGGTGCCAGGTTGGTGACCGCCCGCAGGTGATGATCTCGCGGTTATGTGCATCGATAATGAGGCTGTGGCGTATCATCTCGGCGTTCCGGCATTCGGACTTGAGGCCGTCCGGGCGGATCGCCTCCATAACGCGGTCACGCCGTGGCCTGGCCGCTCGGTATGGTGCGGCGCCAGCATGAGACGGTTTGTCCCTACGCGCCGTTGGACACCTTTGTGATCGACCGGCCGACACCCTCCTCGCCTAACAGGCGTTTTAGGGCCGCCGCCATGCGACGTTAGCCACATATGGGCCGCGGCTCGGCGCTCCCGGGCGAGGCGCTTTTCCGATGCCATCACAGCAACGATCCGGGCGCACGTGATCTCGCTTGGTCTCGGGTACACGGTTGGCACGCCCAGGTGCCGCCGGTCAGGGCATCTCACGACAGGTAACGCCCAGCACCCTCAGTGCCTCAGCCAACTTCGCGCCGGTGTATGGCTTTCCAAGGATGGCAGTGCATTTGTCATCCGAGAGTTGGGCGACGAGCCGATCCTCGTCCGTTCGCGTCGTGATGAGAACCGGAAGTTCAGCGTGAAGCGCGCGCAGCTCGGCTGCAATCGTGTCGCCGGGACGGTCCGGTAAATCCTGGTCGAGGAAAACCACGTCGTAGCGGCCTTGTGCAGATCGCACCTTGCCCAGCGCCTCCGCCCCGTTCGCCGCTTCATCCGCTGCATATCCGGCCGCCATCAGGGCTTCTATGGCGAGCGCCTGCACCGTCGGCTCATGTTCGACGACGAGCACTCGGCCGGTGCGCCCAGCGTCGAGCACGTCCCGTATCTTTTGCGCGAGCGCGGCGTAAGTGAACGGCTTGGCGATCATCTCGACGCCAGGATCCAGCCGGCCGCCATGGACGATAGCGTTGCGCGTGTATCCCGAGGTGTAAAGCACGCGAACGTTTCCGTGCCGGTCGCGCACCGTATCAACAAGCTCGCGGCCAGACATTCCCGGCATCACTACGTCGGTAAAGAGCAAGTCCACCGGATCTTCCTGTCGCTCCAAAAGGCGAAGCGCAGACGGTCCGTCGTGGGCCTCCAGCACGCGATAGCCGAGCTCCCGAAGGCACTCGACCGTATAGGCGCGGACATCGTCGTCATCTTCCACGACCAGGATTGTTTCGGCACGCGCACTTGTCTCGATGCCGGCCGTCAGATGAGCCTCGGCCTCGCTCGGCGCATCGCTCATCAAGCGGGGCAGGTAGATCTTGACGGTGGTACCCTTACCCTCTTCCGAATAGATCTTAACGTGACCGCCGGACTGTTTGACGAATCCGTAGACCATCGACAGGCCCAATCCCGTCCCCCTGCCCACTTCCTTGGTGGTGAAAAAGGGCTCAAAAACCTTTTCCTGCACGTGCTTCGGCATGCCTTCGCCTGTGTCGGTGACCGCGATCACCACATAATGCCCGGGCGCTACCTCGGCGTGCGCGGCGCTGTACTCCTCGTCCAGGCGGGCGTTGGTTGTCTCGACGATCAACTCGCCGCCCTTGGGCATGGCATCGCGCGCGTTCACGCCTAGATTCAGGATCGCGCTTTCCAGCTGGTTCGGATCAGCTTCCACACGCCAGAGGCCGGGTGAGGTGACGATCTCCAGCTTCACCGTCTCCCCCAGCGATCGATTGAGGAGGTCCGACATCCCGATCACAAGCTTGTCGACGTCGATCGGCTTCGGAGCGAGCGGCTGACGGCGGGAAAAAGCAAGCAGTCGCTGCGTCAGCGCGGCTGCCCGTTCGGCGCCCTTCATCGCGCTATCCAAAGCCCGCCGCGCGCGGGCATCGCTAACCCCTGCGGCGTCGAGAGCCCGGCCCGCCATGTCGATATTGCCCGTGACGACCGTCAACAGGTTATTGAAGTCGTGAGCTACGCCGCCGGTAAGCTGTCCTACTGCCTCCATCTTCTGGCTTTGTCGTAGCGCTTCCTGCGCGCGCTCCAGTTCGGCGGCGGCAGCTCTTTCCGCGTCAATATTGCGCCCGACTGCATGGATGAAGCGATCATCCGGAACCGCGGTCCAAGACAGCCACAGGTACGTGCCGTCTTTGCGGCGGTAGCGGTTCTCAAACCGCAAAGTCGTCTGCCCCTGTTCCAGCCTTCCTACTTCGGCGATCGTGCTGGCGAGATCCTCGGGATGAACGAGATCGAGAAAGATCTTGCCGACCAACTCGCGTTCGTCCCAGCCGAATTGAGTCGTCCAGGCGGGGTTTACCGCTTCTATCCGCCCTTCGAAGTCGGCCACCAACATGACGTCGGTCGACAGGCGCCACATCCGGTCACGATCCGCCGTTCTAGCTGTTACGCGCTCTTCCAACGTTTCGTTGAGTTTTGCGAGCGCCTGCTCGGCGGTCTTCTGGTCATCGATATCGACGTCGCTGCCGAGCCAGCCACTGATCATCCCATCCTGCTGCTGGAGCGGATGGGCACGGATCAGGAACCAGCGGTAGACGCCATCGTGTCGCCGTAGTCGCGCTTCGAGCTCGTAAAGAACGCCTCGTTTCCGGGCATCTTCCCAGATTGCAGCAAGCCGGTCGGCATCGTCGGGGTGAATCACGCCGGCCCATCCGAGCGGCAGGGCGCTATCTTCGCTTTGGCCCGTATATTCGTACCATTGGGGGCTGAGATAGCTGAGGGATCCGTCCGGATTGCCGAACCATGTGATCGCGGGAGCAAGTTCTGTAAGCTGGCGGAAGCGCAACTCGCTTACGCGGAGCGCTTCTTCTGCCCGGGCTCGCTCCTCCAGTTCGCGCTGCGCTGCGCGGTAGAGACGAGCGTTATCGATCGCGATCGCGGCCTGCGCCGCGATGCCGGTCATCAATTGCTCATGGCGTTCCGTGAACACGCCGGCGTCCGGGTGGCCAAAAAATAGCCCGCCGATCACTTCTCCAGAGCGAGAGGTAACAGGCACCGCCAGATAGCTACGCACGGGCAGGTGCCCGGGCGGCATGCCCGAGTTGGGGGCGTTCTTGCCGTAGCGCGGGTCCTCCAGGATGTCGTGTGAGCGAATGAGTCCATCGCCATCGAACGTCGGCTTGAAAACCTCGGTGGCGCGCGGAAGACCAAAACCGTCGAAGTCTGAGCGGGCAGCGCCCGAAAGTGTGTAAAGAAGGAAGCTGTCGCCGTTCTCGGCGTGCACATTGTAGAAGAACGCCCCGAACTTTGCCCCCGTAAGCTCAACGCCCGCGTCGGTGACCATTTGAACGATCCGCTCAAGATCAAGCTCTGCGGCGAGAGAATGGCCGATCCGGTTCAACGTTTCGAGCGTCTCATTGGCTCGGCGAAGGTCCTGCTCCGTACGCTTGCGCTGTGACAAGTCGCGGGTAACGGCGAGTTGTGCAACGCTGCCGTCGGGAAGTGTCACCGGCACGGCGTGAGTTTCCATATGGCGGCGTGTGCCTTTCAGTCCGATGATGTCGAACTCCCAGCTCGTTCTCTCGCCCGAGAGCACGCGGGCGTGGTTTCGCCGCCAATTTTCCCGATCCTCCGGCGCAATGATGGCGATGGTGTCCGCATCGCAAACGGCATCAAAGGTATCCGCCTCGATCATGCCGAGTCCGGCCAGATTCATGTGGAGCAGCCGACCATCCCCCGCCACAATCTTCACGCACTCGGGGGTGGCGTCGATGATTGCACGCTGCCGCGCTTCGCTCTCCTCCAGCGCACGATGGGCGTCGAGCCGTTCGGTGATGTCGCGGTAGAAACAGGCGAGCCCGTCATCGGTGGGATAGGCGCGCGCCTCTATCCAGGCCTGATGCCCGTCAGGCCAGACATAGCGATGGTCGAGCGTAACGGATACATGATCGCGCATGGCGCGCTTGTAGAGTTCTCCTAGTGCGGATTCTTCGCTCCCCGGCCAAGCTTCCCAATGGGTCTTGCCAATGATCTCATCGCGAGGCCTGTTCTCTAGGTGAATGCCAACGGTGTTGATATCCACCACCCGGAAATCGCGGTCCATGAGGACGAAAGCTTCGTCCATGTTCTGCAGCACACCACGCAGCCGCGCCTCCTCCTCTCGGGCTGTTCGCTCCGCCGCGTGCTGACGATGCTCAGCCTGAACGCGCTGGGTGGTTTCCATAACCACGGCAAGCACGCCGAGGGGATTTCCCGCGTCGTCACACACCGGCGAACAGTCGAGGTTCATCCAAACCTGTTCTGCTCTTCCATTCCGGCGCAGTGTCAGTTCGTGGTCGTGGTAGGACAGTGCTCCTCCGGCCAGACAGACCTTCATGATGTTGTCACTGAAGTCGGCGACCTCCGGCCAGCCCTCTCGAACGTTCGTACCGAGCAGGTGTGGATGGCGCCCGCCGGCGAACTCCGAATAGCGGTCATTGTAGAGCATCACGCCCTCAGGCCCACACAACAGCGCCATCGGAACAGGCGAGCGCAGCACGAGGCTGGTGATGGTCCGCAGGCTCGCAGGCCAATGTTCGATTGGCCCAAGGGGAGTGGTGGACCAGTCGAACCGCTCGATCAGCAAACCGGCTTCACCGCCGGTTCGCAGAAAGTGCGAGCCGGTTTGTGTTTCAACAGGAGCAGCCATCAAATACCTTAACGAGGAAGCGCCCCCCGGCGCTCTTGCTCCCTACGCGCGGCTGGAGCCGCACTCAACGGTGCGGCCCTCGCCGCCCCACGAGTACCGGCGAAAGCTGCTTGTCGTCCGTGATCGAGCCACAGCGGGTGCAAGACTGCCATGAGCTTGCGCACACGAGAGCCCGAGGGCTCAGTAGATCGGTCCAGGGTGAGCACCATAGCCAAGCGGCGTGTGCCAATTACGGAGCTGCGCGCTCTCCTGTTCGCGCCGGAGCCGGCTCGGATCGGCTATGGCGTCCTGCGCTGACCGAGGCGCAGGACGGTGGCCTCTGCCCGCTGTCAAGATCGTCGTGGAACGAGCGAGCTACTGCTCTGTTGAGAGAGCGACCGCGGTCGAGCGGTAGTCAGAGAGGAAATATCCATGGTTCATGCATCGGCGATCTTCGACACCCATGCAGAGGCAGAGCGGGCAGTGTCCGAACTGCGCACAGCAGGAGTGAGAGACGCGGACCTTTCGATCATCGCTCATCATGGTGGTACAACCACGGCGACATCAGGTGAAGGCGAGATCACGGACGAGCACCACCGCAACGTGCTGCGGGGGATCCTTGGAGGCGGTGCTCTCGGGGCAGGGCTCGGCGTAGCGGCGCTGGCAATACCCGGGGTGGGCCCTCTCGCCGCCGCGGGTGCGATCGCCGCCGGTGCCGTGCCCGAAGCTATGGCGATCGGTGCCGGAGTGGGTGCACTGACCGGCACGTTCAACGAAGTGCTGACCAAGCACGGTGTGAGCGAGGAAGATGCGAACTATTACGGTGGTCGCATGAAGAACGGGGGTGTGGTGGTGACTGTCGGAGGTTCGGACATCGACGCTGAGCGTGCTCGCGACATTCTCCACCGCAATGGCGGACACAATTCGGCGCAGGGCCGATTGACGGCATAGTGATGTCAACGGGCCGGAGCACAAGCTTCGGCCCGTTGAACGCTCGGCGTCGCAGAAGTGGCGAGATCAACGACGCTAAGAAATTGCCGCTCGAGGACTTAGTGCGTCAGCGGCCTTGCCGGCTGCACTGTTCGACGTGAGGACGCCAGCCGCAACAGCCTGGGTCTGCCTGGCAGGGTGGCAACCGCACGATGAATGGCGGCCCTCCCGTCGGTGGGACATGCCACCTTTCGTGCGCTACAGGGACAAGAATGACGGTCAGATGGTTCGGGAAAGCGTTCTCCCGGTTTAGCACGCGAGATGCGGATCGCTGCTCGCGGCAGCTGGCAAGCGCCACTTCCGGCCGTGTGCAGGCGCAGTTTCGCCCGCTGATCCATCTGCCGGCGCTTGCCGTCCTCGTGTTTTTCGCCACCCAGGCTGTCGCGGCGGTCTATGCCACCCGTGATGTCGGCCCGTGGGTGGTCTCGGCAAGCAGCGATGGGCAGGGCTGTTTCCTGACGAGAACCTATCCCAGCCCGCGGGCAACGACCGTGCAGTTCGGCCTTGATGTCGATGGCAGCAATCGGCTCACGATCCTCAACGCCAATTGGTCCATCGGGGAAAAAGAGCGGCTCAGGCTCGACTTCCGCCTCTCCAAGGCTGCATTCCCCCGGCATCTCGCCATCGGCATCGCCCCCGAGGGTAAGAAGGGGTTCGTCACGAGCTTCGGCCGCACATTCCCGGGCATCTTCGCCGCGTCCGAGTTTCTCCGGATCAGTCGCGGCGCTGTTCCGGTTGAGGACCTGCGCCTGGACGGCAGCGGCGCGGCGATGGTGGAGTTGCGCAAATGCGTTGATCGCCAGCGCGAGGCGCGTGCCGCAGGTGGTACGGTGGAGGAAGATGCGAGCGGGATTCCGCTCGACCCCTTTTCCGTGAAGGTCAGGGTCGAATCGACGAAGTAACGTTCGGCCGAGCAATGGTTCAGCCTTTGTTCATGCTAAAAAGTCAGCGTCCTCAATGATAAGATGTCGGTAAGTCTAAGTTGCTGGTCAGAGTGGTTTGGCGCTCCATTTGCCGTTCCTACAGTGCGTTTGGTCGCCATCTGTATTGTCGGGCCGTCGCTAGCCGGGCTCCTTTGTTCGGCTAGTAATTATTGGAAGACAGCAATGCTCTCACCTGCGACCAAGCTTACCTCGATGGTCATGATCATGCTCGCCGCGCCAACCCTGGGCGGCTGTGCCACGAAGAAATATGTACGCGAGCAGATCGCCCCGGTCAGCGAGCGCGTCGGCGCGCTGGAAACCCAGCTGCAAGCAACCGACGGCACCGCCAAGCAAGCGCTGGCCGAAGCGCAGGCTGCATCCGGCCAAGTCCAGCAGCACGGCCAGCGGCTCGACCAGCTTAACGGCCGCGTCGATGGCGTTGAACAGCGGCTTCAGGAGCAGGAGCGTCGCGGCAAGCGGCCGCGCAACTGATCCGCCATCGTTTCCATCGTGAACAATCGCGGCGGTTGTCCCCGACAGGGGGCGGCCGCCTTGAGCTTGAGGCCTGATGATCAAGATTCTCGCGTTTTTCGCCAGCGCGATGCTGTTTGCCGCTGGCGCGGAAGCCGCCCCTAAGGCAAAGGCGCGCGCCAAGCCGGAGCCGGCCCGCGCGGTCGCCACTGCCCGCATCGAGGCGCCTATCCTGCCAACGATGGAGGGGCAGCGGGTCGCCGAGTGGATTGCGGCGTCGAACGACAATCACGCGCTTCCTTATGCTGTTCTGGACAAGAAGGCGGCAACGCTCATCCTGTACAGCGCCAAGGGAAAGCCGCTGTACCAGGTGCCTGTGCTGATCGGCATTGCCGCCGGCGACGACGCCACGCCGGGGGTCGGCAGCAAGAATCTCAGCCAAATCGGCCCGGCCGAGAAAACCACCCCTGCTGGCCGCTTTCTCGCGAAATTCGGCTATGCAGCCGGGCACCAACGTGTGCTCTGGGTCGATTACACCAACAGCGTGGCGATCCACACCATCCCGCCTGACAGCCCTAAGAAGGAGCAAAGACGCGAGCGCATGCTGTCGGCAAAGGGTGACGACAATCGCATCACCTTTGGCTGCATCAATGTGCCACGCGTCTTTTACGGCAAGAGCCTGCGTCCGCTGTTCCAGAAAAAAGGGGGCTATGTGTATGTCCTGCCCGACACTAGGCCCTTGGAGGAGGTCTTTCCGCGCCTTCGCGTTCACACGCTGGCGGCGCGGGCTGCGCCTTTGTGACGCCTGCCGTCAGATTAGGAACGCGGATGTCTCGCAACCGCCCGAACCGCCGTGAATTGCCGTAAGTCAGCGCGTTAGGTGGCCGCACGCGCTTGAGCATCGCCGCGACCAAGCTTATATACCGTCCGTTATGGAAACCACTACCGCACCTTCCACCAAGGGACGCCCGCGGGAGTTCTGTGTCGATCAGGCGCTCAGTCAGGCGCTCGCCGTATTCTGGTCAAAGGGCTATGAAGGCGCGTCAATGGCCGATCTTACAGAGGCGATGGGCATTACCAAGCCCAGCCTTTATGCCGCGTTCGGCAACAAGGAATCGTTGTTTCACAAGGCGCTGGACCTCTACGAGTCCGAAAAGCTCGCTTACACCCGCGAGGCGCTGAAGCAGCCGACCGCGCGTGCAGTGGCCGAGAATTTCATGCGTGGCGCGATTGATGCGCAGATGAGCAAATGTGATCCGAAAGGATGCCTCGGCGTCATCAGCGCTACCGCGTGCGGTGCGGAAGCGGAGTCGATCAAGGCCGATATCATCACTCGCCGCGCCTCTTCTCAGGCCGCACTGGTGAACCGTTTTCACCAGGCCAAGCGGGATGGCGATCTGCCGGATCATGTCGATCCGGAGAACCTGGCCGTGTACCTTTACGCCATTCTTCAGGGCATGGCGGTGCAGGCCGGGTCTGGCGCGACTCGCGCGGAGCTGGAGCGGGTGGTCGAGACCAGCCTCATGATGTGGCCGAGCGCGTAAAAAATACCGTACGGTACAAAAAGGCGGTTGACGCAGGGCAGCGCGATTTCTATACCATGTGGTACTGAAAGAGCCCCGGTCGGTGCTCTCATCTGAAGGGCGCTGTGATGCTTCCTTGTTCTTTCGGAGCAACCCGCGGAACGTAATCCGCGCGGCGTTTCTGCATCTTCAATCCTGTGACGGTCGGCCGCGTTGGCGCGGCGGCAATCACTCTTGCGCGCGTTCGTCGCTGATCCGGGTCGCCGGAGGGTGGCGCATGCCCGCACCAGAAAAGGGGAAATCTCATGGCCTATCTTGCCTTCGACGAATTCGGTGCCGTCCAGCAGGCCGCAACGCCCGATCGTGCGGCCGACGATCGCCTGTCCGCGCTCGAATGGGCCGTTGTCGTGCTCGCCCGTCGCGACACGCTGGCGACGCTGCGCGAACCCGGCCGCTTGTCCGTGGCGCTGGGCAATCTCTTTGGCAAACGGCCCAACCCGCGCCTCGCTGATCCGCGGCTCGAGGCGCTGCGCCGGCTGGCGGTGCTGACCTGGCATGATCGGATCGCTGTGCCGGCGCAGGAGATCGCGGACTTTCTCGCGGCTGGCTTCACCAACGGTCAATATGAGACCCTGCGCGCCAGCATCCGTGCGGCGGCGTTCAACAAGGCGCAACGCGCATAAACGTGCATGGCAAGATCGAGGACGCGGCTGGGCCAGTCGCCCTGGGCGCACGCGACAGCAATCTGCTGCGCCAGCCTGCGCAACCTCGCCGAGCTGATCATACCCGGTGCTGAAAGCGCGGCGCTGATCGGCTGCTCCATGCAAAGCGACAAGGCCCGGAGCCGGCAGAGGACGTGGTCGCCGAGCGGCATGTCATTAGCGTGTAACAGCAACGCTCTTAGCGGCGGCCTTCTTTCCATGGGGAACTCACCGGACGAATGCCGGGCAAGCCTGAAGTTGTCCGCTGGGTCGCGCATCATGTCCTGCCGCACGAAGCCGACGTGCGACGCTGGCTGATCCGTCATGCGGGCAACCCTGACGACGCTGACGACATCATCCAGCACGCTTACTGCCGCCTCGCCGAGCTCGACTATATCGGCCATATTCGAAGCGGCCGGCGCTACTTCTTCACGACCGCCAAGTCGCTCCTGATCGAACGGTTGCGCCGTTCGCGCATCGTCCAATTCCGCGCGATGACGGATTTGGATGTGTCGTCCATCATGGATGAAAGTCCGTCGCCGGAAACGGTCGCCGGCGACAGGTTGGAGCTGCAGCATGTGCTCGATCTGCTCGATACGCTGCCGCCAGCCTATCGCGAGGTGCTTCACCTCAGGCGGATCGAGGGGCTGTCGCAGAAGGAGGCGGCAGCGCGGCTGGATGTGAGCGAGAATGTGATAGAAAATAATGTCGCCCGGGGATTGAGGATGTTGCTGAAGGCGCTCGCCGAGCGCGGCGTGTCCCACGCGCCCCAGGCCGAGCCGCCGGTACGGAGGACGCATGTCCCGAACCGATGAAGCCGCCGCTTGGGCGGCACGGCTCGACGCTGCGGCACTGGAGGCGTCCGCCCGATCCGAACTCGATGCCTGGCTGGCGTCCGATCCGCTGAACAAGGGCGCCTTGTTGCGCGCGCAAGCGATGCTGTGCCTCGTCTATGACGCGCCGGGCAAGGCGCCGGCCGAAGCGCCCGCGCCCGCCGTTGCGCCACCGCGTCGCCGCCATCGCTGGGCACTCGCCGCATTGCCCGCTGCCGCCGCGCTCGCCGGCGTGGCGGTGACGACCGCATGGAAGCAACCCGATCACGCGCGCTTCGCCACCGAGACTGGCGAGATCCGCCGCGTCGCGCTGGAGGATGGATCGCGCGCGATCATCAACACCGACACGCGCATGGATACCGCAATCGACGGCAGCGAGCGGCTGGTCGCGCTCGATACGGGTGAGGCTTGGTTTCAGGTCGCCAAGGACAAGAGCCGCCCCTTCGTGGTCAGCGCCGGGCCGATCCGCGTGCGCGCGACCGGCACCGCCTTTGCCGTGCGCCGCGATGCCGATGCGGTCACCGTCACGGTGACCGAGGGAGCGGTGGAGATATGGAACACCGCCGCGCCCGGTCGCCGCACGCCTGCACGCGCTGGTCAATCCGCCAAAATAGCGCTCGCCATGCCCGCAAACAGCCTGCTCACGCTCGCCCGCGCCCAAGACAGCGCGCTCGCCTGGCGCGACGGCGATATCGTGCTTGACGGCATGACGCTCGGTCAGGCCGCGGCGGAATTCAATCGCTACAATCTGCGCAAGATCCGCGTCGAGGCACCGGGTGCGACCGACACGCCGATGCTGGGATACTTCAAGATCAACCAGCCGGAGCAATTTGCGCTGGCAGCATCGGGCATTGTGCACGGAACCGTACGCCACGACGGTAACAACATCGTCATAACAACGTCAGAAATTAGTAACTAAAAACTTCTTCGTTCCGCTGACGGAAAAGGCTGCCCAGGTCGTCAAGAGGTCCAAAACCTTTTGGGGGCGTCAATGTTCAAGTCAGTTTTTGCGACGCGGTGTGCAGCGGCGCTGCTTGCCGGAACCACCTTTGCCAGCGCAGGGGCGAGCGTCGCGCAGGCCGCGACGATGGTGCGCGACTTTTCCGTGCCCGCCGGGCCGGCGCTGTCGTCGGTGCCACAGTTCGCGCGTCAGGCCGGCATCCAGATCCTGATGTCCGCCAATGCCGCACAGGGCGTGCGCACGCGTGCCGTGAAGGGCAGCCACAAGGCGCGGAGCGGGCTGGAGCGAATGCTGAACGGCACCGGCCTGCGCATAGCCAGCTGGAATGGTGACGTGGTGACGCTCGCCGTGGAGGAGCCGGCAACGGCGCCGGATGACGATCAACAGGACGCGCGCAATGTCGGATCGGAGGAAATCCTCGTCATCGGCATCACTTCGCCGTTCCGTTCAAAGGGTAATTCCACGACCATCGTGGAATCGGTTGTCTATGATGATGTGGAGACGCTGACGGCAGACGGCTCGATCGCCGGCCTGCTCACCCAGCTACCTGGAATCAGCACCGTCGAGGACGGCGAATATCCCCGCTATGTCACCGTGCGCGGCATCTCGCCCGATCTCAACCACACCACCATCGACGGCCTGACGCTGGCGACGGTGGGCGAAAGCGGCGCGGGCACCCGGCGCGTCAACCTCCAGCTGCTGCCCAGCGACCTGTCGGGCCGCGTCGACCTGTTCAAGACCTTCACCGCCGAGCAGGACGGCGGCGCCATCGGCGGCGCGATCAACATCGTCACCCGCAGCGCCTTCGACAAGCGCGCGCAGGACCTCTTCCTGGACGTGTATGGCCTTTATCGCACCATGGAAGGTGAGGGCGGCAGCAATTCCTATGGCGAGCCGCGCAAACACTGGGGCTATGGCGTCAAGGGCAATTACGCCACCCGCTTCGGCGCCAACGAGGAGTTCGGCGTCATTGTCTCAGGCCGTTATGAAAGCACACCGCGCAACTTCTCGCAGAATTGGCAGAATACGAAGCGCTTCTTCACCGACGACAATCGCCCCATCGCACGCCCCGACCCCGAACTCGGCTGGAATGGCCGCGCGCTGCCCGGGAACTTCGGCTATGGCACATATGCTGACGTGTCGGACACTTACGGCGGGTCGGCGAAGCTCGAATATCGCGCCGCGGACGACAGCGTGCAGGCGAGCATCATCGGCTATGATTATGTTCGCAAGCAGGACCAGTCGACCAACATCAACTATGTCGACACCGCCAATTTCGTCGAGGACCAGACGCCGACCAGCGGCCGCATGCGCATCAGCCAGCTGGTCGAGAATTATCGCCATAACCAGTATCGCCGTGAGAACCGCGGCATCCTGACCAACGCTGCATTCGAGGTGGGCGACACGCGCGTCACCGCCCGCACCGGCCTGACCGAAGAGACGTTCCGTGATTGGGAGCCGTATGTCAGCATCCTGACCAACCCGACCGGCTATTATCTCACTTACGACGCGCCGGAGGGCGAGATCCCGACGCTGCGCGGGATCGAGGATCCCTCCGTGCTGCTTGGCGCACCCTATCGCATGAACGCGCAGCGCGATGTGTACAGCAACGCCCGCCAGCGGGTGTTCAACACGCGTATGGACGTGCTCAACAATGTCGAGCGCGGCTCGCGCGGGCTTGGCTATGTCACTGGTTGGGAATTCCGCCGGCTCGACATGCGCAAGAACATCGATCGCGTCGATCGCAGTGTCTTGGGCACGATCAACGATTATATCTACGATGCCGGTTATCGCCCGCCGCAAAGCCCGCATTCCTACGCCTGGCTAGACTTCAACCGTTATTATGACGAACGCTGGAACAGCTTCCCCGTCAATGCGTCCGCCAGCCGGCACAACAGCCTGACGTCGGACTATCGTTATCAGGAGGATCTGTTCACCGGCTATCTCTCGCTACACTATAACCTGCCGAACACCACGATCGTCGGCGGCGTGCGTTACGAGAACGTGTCGTTTACGGGCACCACCCCCGTCATCACCAGCGGAAGCGCGACGGGCGAGTTCACGCGCAACGAGGGCGATTACGATTATTTCCTGCCGTCGCTGAACATCGTCCACCGGCTCGACAATACCAACATCCGCCTGTCCTATTCGCAGACGCTCGGCCGCCCAACGCCCAACAGCATCGCCGCCGCCGAAAGCACCACCTGCGGCGACAGCGGCGAGGGCGGTCTGGAATGCACCATCACCCGCGGCAACCCGAACCTGAAGCCGCGCCGCTCGCGCAACCTCGATGCGACGGTGGAGCATTATTATTCCGGCGTGAACGGGATGCTGCTGCTCGGCTATTTCCACAAGAAGATCAGCGACGACATCTTCACGCTGCGACAGGAAGAAGTGATCGACGGCGATCTCTATACCATCCGTCAGCCGCTCAACGCCGCAAGTTCGCAGATCCAGGGCGTCGAATTCGCCTGGGTGCATCGTTCGCTGCCGGTGCCGGTCGCCGATCACATGGTCGATCTGTCGTTCAACCTGTCGCGCCTCTGGGGCAAGATGAACTACGTCACCGATACTGGGGCACGGGAGCTGGACCGGCTGGAGTCGCAGCCCAAGTGGATCGGCAACGTTTCCGCGACATATCACATCCCCGCGGTGAACGGCGGCATCCGCGTCAACGCCAATTATCGCGATCGCTTCCTCAGCGGCATCGGCGCCAATCCGTGGCAGGACCAAAGCGCGGATTCGCTCACCACGGTGAACCTCGCCGCCTGGCATGACGTGACGAAGAACGTCGTGTTCAAGTACGAATGGAACAACCTGTTCGACAACCAGCCGCAGTTCCGCGTCGGCGAGAATGATGATTGGGTGCGCCAGAAGAACGACTACGGCTCGGCGCTGTTCTTCCACGCCATCATGAAGTTCTGACTGTCGCCGGGGCAGCGCGCCGCCGTGCGATCCGCTGCCCCGATGCTCGCCGATCTGCTCGGCCTGAGTCAAGGAATATGCCATGTCCCGCATCGACCGCCGCCGCCTGCTCACCGGCCTGATCGTCGCCGGCGGCGGCATCATCGCCGCCCCGCCCTCGTTCGCCCTCGCGCTGGGCGAGGACAAGGTCCGCCCGCGCAACCTGCGCGAGAACCCGGTATTTCTCACCACCCCGTTCCAGCTCGGCGTCGCCTCCGGCGATCCGTCAGCAGACGGGTTCGTAATCTGGACGCGCCTCGCGCCCGAGCCGCTCGCGCCGGGCGGCGGGATGCCAATGGTGCCGGTGCTGGTTAATTGGGAAGTCGCCGCGGACGAACACTTCCGCACGATCGTCGCGAAGGGCGATGCGATCGCCCATCCCGAACTCGGCCACGCCGTCCATGTCGAGGTTGCGGGCCTCGGCCCCGACCGCCCCTATTGGTATCGCTTCCGCTGCGGGTCGGAGCGCAGCTTCACCGGCCGCAGCCGCACCTTCCCGCTGCCCGGCGCACGCACGGCGCGGGCGCGCTTCGCCGTCGCGGGGTGCCAGCATTATGAGGAAGGCCATTACACCGCCTGGCGCCGCATTGCCGAAACCCCGCTCGACTTCGTCTTCCACTATGGCGACTACATCTACGAAGGCCGCGACAATGGCGATGCCACGCGCCTGCTGAACGGCCGCCCGATCAACCCGATCCGCCGCCATACCGGGCAGGAAATCTATTCGCTCGACGATTATCGCCGCCGCTACGCGCTCTACAAGACCGATCCCGATCTCCAGGCCGCGCACGCCGCCGCGCCGTGGCTGGTCAGCTTCGACGATCACGAGATCGACAACAATTGGGCCGCCGACCTGGATCAGGACGGCACGCCGCCCGAAATCTTCCGCCTGCGCCGCGCCGCCGCGATGCAGGCCTATTACGAACATATGCCGCTGCGTCGCCGCTCGCTGCCGGTGAACGGCCATATGCAAATGTACCGCCATGCGCGCTTCGGCGACCTGATCGATGCGCATGTGCTCGACACGCGGCAATATCGCAGCGACCAGGTCGGCGGCGATCGCGACGGCGTGCCGGTGCCCGAGGTGTTCGCGCAAGACCGCACCATGCTCGGCGCCGCGCAGGAGAAATGGCTGTACGATGGCCTGTCCCGCAGCGACGCACGGTGGAACCTGATCGCGCAGCAAGTGATGCTGATGGCGATCGGCCGCCGCGACGCACCCGGCACCGCCGATCTCGCTTATCCCATGGACGTCTGGTCCGGCTATCGCACGCCGCGCCAACGCCTCCTGCGCCACATTCGGGAGAACAAGCTCACCAACGTCATCACGATCAGCGGCGATGCGCACCGCCATTACGCCGGTGACTTGATCCCGGACGACAGCGATCAGCCGGTCGCCAGCGAATATCTCGCCACCTCGGTGACGTCAGGCGGCGACGGCACCGATGCCGAGGATGCGCTCGCCCGCTCGATCCGCTTCGGCAACAACCATTTCCTGAAGGCGATGACCGATCGTCGCGGTTACCTGTTGTGCGACGTCGATCGCGAGCGCTGGCGCGGCGAGCTCAAGGTGTTGAGCAGCGTCACCGAGCGTCATGGCACGCTCGGCAACCATGCCGTATTCGTGACGGAACACGGGAGGATCGGCTTGCAGGCAGCATGATGCGTCGGCCGATCTGAAATGAACGCGCGCGGCCGCTGCATCGATGGCGGCCGGGCTGCTAACTCCCCATGTCAGCGAATTCGTCCACGCCGGCGGCGATACGCAGCGCACGCTCCCCATCAGAACGTCTTGGCGAAGGGGAGCGTGCGAATACTGGTTGGAACGGTGGTGAGGGCGGGTGGGCCTCCGCGTCGCCTTGCGAATGATCCCAGGGACAGTAGCGCCCGCCCTAAGGTCAGTGCGCCGCCGGTTCCACGATGGGGCCGCAGCCGCTCGGGCGGCGGACGGGATTGCATAGCGCCACGGCGCCGTGCGGCATCATCACGCGATAGCCGCCCGGGAGGCGCGCGTCAGGCCACAGATAATCGGTGGAGATATAATGCGCGCCGCTGCGGAACGCCGCCTCGCGCGGGCGCGTGTCGTTGGTGCGCGCCTCTCGCGTATTGGCATCGGCGCGCGTGCGGACCAGAAAGTTCGCCTTCACCGCCTGCTTGATCCGCTCGGCATCCCCAACGGGATCGTTGATCGTCATATAAGCCGCGGCGGGTGACGTCTCGTCGGTGTTGACGAAGAACACGCGTCCTTCCAGCGAGCGCCGCTTGCCGCGATACAGCGCAACCTTGTCCGGCCCCTGGTCCAGCGCGAACAGGAACTTGCCGCGCGCGGCCTCCAGCGTCGGCCAGTTGTTGGCCAGCACCGCCTCCCGCAGCGTGGGATATTTGCCCTGCACATCGTCCGGCACGATCAGCTTGGACGGGGCGAGCATGCTGCGCACTTCCGCATCCAGCGCATCATAAGCCGCTTCGGTGTAAGCCTTGCCCTTGATGAAGCGGCCATTGTCGTTGGTGTTGAACATGAGCAGGATCGGCACATGGCCGGGGTGCGCGTCGGACCAGTTGCGGATGATCGTCAGGCATTGCACCAGCGTCGCGCAGCTCGATCGATTGTCGAACCCGGCCATATGCTGGACCTTGAACCCGGCGCGCCGCATCGCTGGATCGGGCGAGCCGTCGGCGTAGAGGCCGCCTTCCGGATCATACCAGACGTCGAGCTCCAATTGCCGTGCACCGGCGTCGAGCTGCTCGACAAGCGGGCGATGTGAGTAATCCAGCGCATCGGCGCTCTTTGGATCCGCCGCGCGCAGCTTTGCCATGCGATCGGCCGGCATCGCCTGTTTGTAGCTGTTGTGCGTGCCCAGCATCACCAGATCGTTGATCCGCACCGGCTCGGCGGCGGTTGGCGTGGCGATCAACAGTGGCAGCCAGAACATCGCAACCCTTTCGCGCAGAGGTAGAAAAGAAACGGCTCCCGCCGACATGACCGGCGGGAGCTCCGTGACGATCAGAATTGCGCGCGTAGCCCGAGGCTGATGCGGCTGCCCGAGAATTCGTAGGTCGTCGGAAAGCTGGGATCCATCGTGTAGCCGGTCGTCTTGGCATTGCCGACATTGATACCTTGTAGCTCGACGCGGAAATTGCGCGTCAGCTGATAGCTGGCGGCGACGTCGAACTGGCCATAGGCATCGCGGTAGACCGGATACATGTTGCGCTCGATCCGCTCCACATAGGCGCCCTTGCGGTTGTAGGACACACGCAGCGACAGCGGCCCGCGATCGTAGAAGACGGTCGCGTTATAGGTGTTGTCGGCAAGGCCGATCGGTGAGGTCGCGATGTCGAGATCCGACTGGCCAGTCAGCGAGCTGTCGAGGAAGGTGACGTTGGCGTTGACGCCGAAACCCTCCGCCCAATGCGCGAACATGCCGAACGGGATCACCGCGTTCAGCTCGACGCCGCTGACGTTGTACGAACCATCGGCGTTGACCGGCTGATAGACGTCGAAATCATAGATCCCGTCGATCGAGCCGTTGGCGTTATACTTCGTCACGTCGGGCACCACGCCGGTCAGCTGGCTCTGAACGATGCCCTTGATCTTCTTCCAGAAATAGGACGCCGCCAGGATCCCGCCGCGGCCGAGATATTGCTCGGCGCCGATTTCCCACTGATCGGCATAGGTCGGCTTCAGGTTCGGATTGCCGTCGGTGAAGCGGAAATCGTTCCAGCTCGCGGTGCGCTTATAGGCAAGGTCGGTCAGCGCCGGGCGGATCAGTGTCTGCGAGGCGGCGGCGCGCAGGTACAGGCTGTCGGTCAGCTGGGCATGCGCGTTGAACGACGGCAGGAACTTCTCATAGCGGCCCTCGCTGGCGATCGGCGCCGGGGTGAGGCCGGTCGTGCCATTCGGGTTCTGGACCTGGTGGAAACCCTCCGAACGGATGGTGGTGCGCAGGTAGCGGCCGCCCAGGTTGACGAACAGCGGGAAGGACAGGTCGAATTCGAAATCGACCATCGCGAAGCCCGCGATCGTCTCTTCGTTCACCTTGTAATATTGCCCGTCGTTGAACGGCGTCTCGAAGCCGGCGGGGCGGAAGAAGTCGCGCGCATAATCGTTGGAGATCTGCGCCCAGTCGAGGTTGCGCGCCTGGTACGGCTTGCCACCGACCATATCGATGACATTCTCCAGCGGGCTGTCGGCGAGGGTGCGCTTGTTGACATAAGCGACGCTGCCGCGGGTCGGGCCCTGGATCTTCTCCTCGCCATATTGGCGCTCGTTGGTCTTGTTGGTGTAGCGCCCGCCGAAGTTGAACCGCTTCAGCGCCTCGAAGCCGGCAAAGTCGAAATTATAGGTGACGTCGAGCTGCGCGGCATATTTGTCGTCCTTGATCCGCTCGCGCGTCGTTTCATACGCTTCGAACAGATAGGATGACGGCGCATTGTACATGTCGATCGTGCGCGGGTTGGCGCTGGGGATCGTCTCGCCGCCCGTTTCGGTATAGCGGGTGCGCGACGGGGCGTAGGCAACGTGCTTCAGGTTGGCGAAGTCCAGCGTCTTCTCGGCGCCCGAATAGCCGCCGAGCGCGTTGATCTTCCAATTGCCGGTTTCCCAATTCATCTCGCCGCCAAACTGGCGGTAATCGGTCTCGTTCACATATTCCTTGCTCAGGAATTCGTGCTGCGTGTTGGTGTAGGATACGTCGCGCAGCACGACGAGGCCGGCGCTGCTGAGCGTCGTCGCGTCGAATTCGTGGATCGTCTCCAGCGTCGAATTGCTCGATGCGGAATAGCCGGCGGCGTCATATTCGTCCTCGACCGTCTCGTACGAGCCGATGAACGCATCGAGCGCGATGTTGAACGTGTCGCTCGGCTGGTACTGCACCGATCCGGAGAAGCCGAGCCGGTCCTGGTCGTTCTGATAGACGCGATCGCCGACCTTATCGAGGAACAGGATGCGGTTCTTGTCGGCATCGGTGAAGGTGATGCCGGCGTCACGCTGCAACACCGCGATCGCCTGGTTGCGGTTGTTGCCGGCGCGATCGGTCCAGCGCGAGATCGGGCGGAAGTTGATGCCCGAGTTCGAATCGGTGCGGTTAGAGCGCTGCTGCTTGGCGGCCGAGAACAGCACGCCGAAATCGCCGAACGTGTTGCTGGCGAGGAAGGAGAAGTTGGGATCAATCTTCTCGGAGATCGAATTATACGCGCCCTCGGCGCTGCCGACCAGGCGGAAGCCGGGATTGTCGAACGGTCGCGCGGTGCGGATGTACACCGAACCGGCGATGCCGCCTTCCTCATCCTTGGCGGTCGGCGACTTCTGCACCGTGACCGACTGGACGAGTTCGGACGCGAAGATGTCGAACTCCACGTCGCGCCCGCCCGAACCCGACGCGGTCGCCAGCTTGTTGATCGACACGAAGGTGAAATCGCTCGGCAGGCCGCGCACGTTGACGCGCGTGCCGAGGCCGCGATCCCGCTCGATCGTCACGCCGGGCACGCGCTGCAGCGCTTCGGACAGATTCTGCTCGGGGAAGTCGGCGATGTCGGTGGCGACGATCGAATCGGAGAAGCCGATCGTGTCGCGCTTCAGGTCGATCGCTTCCTCGAGGCTGCGGCGGTAACCGGAGACGACGATATCGTCGCCCGCTTCATCCATGGTGGCCGGGGCAGCCGGCGCCGTTTGCGCGGCGGCCGGAACGGCGAACAGTGCGGCAGCCGCAGCGCCAACGAGAAGATGCGTCACTCGGCCGAAACCGTTCGATGTCCTGCGCATATGACCCCTGAAAATGTTGTTTGATCGGCAGAATTGAGTTGAACACGCAAAAGCCGGCGTATTCCGAAGTGAAGACTTCGAAATAGTGACGCTCTCAATCGTCCATGTCGTGAAACGGCGGCTCGCCGGCCTTCCAGGAACTAAGGTCACGCCTCGTTCGGCGAAGGGGTGTTCAGAATTTTCCAGCTACTTCATCGGTGCTGCATTGAAACCGCGCGCACCGACACCCGCCTTGTGCTGCGATCAGCGCCAAAAACAATTCACTCGTTCCTTCCAACATCTGCCCCGCGGGCCCGATGGCGGTAAGTTGTTACGCGCTTGTGACGAAAGCCGATCTTTCCGGCGCGCTGCGCCGATGCGAGTGCTACAAGCTACGGAGCGGGTGGGGGTCTCACCGCCCCGCACGTTGAACAGGAAGCGGTAATGACGGAATTGCTCGGCACCTGGGTGCTTGTTTCATGCGTTAGCCACCGTGGCGAAACCGAGGTGGCCAGCTTCGGCACCCCGCCCGCCGGCCAGCTACAATATACCGCCGACGGCCGTATGTCCGCGTTCTTGATGGACCCGGCCTGGGCCGCCGCCGGCGATCCGCATGCGGACAGTTTTACCGATTTCTTCTCCTACGCCGGCCATTGGCGAAGGAACGGTGACATGGTGACGCACGATATCCTGTTTGCCTCGCAGCCGTCGCGCGTCGGCACCAGCTTTGTACGGCAGATCGTGCCCGTCGATGACGACACGATCGAGCTGGTCACCCAGCCCGAGGTATCGAAATCGGGGCGGACATATGTGACCCGATTGGTGTGGAAACGCGCATCGGCAGCAGCATAGCCGCGCCCGGATGGTTCCCGCCTGACGCAGCAGAAGCCGCGTGACCAAAACTTTGTTCGCCCGCTGTCTCTCGTCACGACCGTTCCTGCCGGCGTTCCCGAAGACGCCGGTTCATTGGTGCATCTGGCGGCAGGATGTCGCAGCCGCCCCCCCGAGCGGTGCCGCGACCAGTTGGCAAAAGCCGGGGTCCAGCCGGAAAGTCGGCGGTGACAGCTACGGCGCCATCATCACGACCTCGCAACTGGACCCCGACCATGGCGGCGGATGCTACACGAATAGCGTGATCTCACCCTTGCTCCGGCACGGCGTTCTTGCCGCTGCCCGGCCTCCAGGCGCCCGGCTTACGCGCGGGGTCTTCCGCCGCTTCCGCGCCGCTACCCATCGCCTCACCCGTTCTGGGATCGACCGAGGCACGCCTGCCTGCGCCGTCCCCTGAGCTAGCGGGGTTTGCGTTTACCGCGCCGGATGGATCGGCCTGGCGCATCGCCTCCTCGCGCTCGCGCGAATAGGATTGGCCGGACGACCCCTCATCATGGTCGAACGGATTGTTCGACCGATCACGTTCGGGATCGACATCCGGGCGCTTGTCGCTGGCCATGGTTTCAGACCTTGGCCACGCCCGAACCGCCTTCTGCGTAAAGCGTGGCGTAGCGGCGGGTTACCATCGGCAGGGCTTCATCGATCCATTGCGCCATCGCCTCTTCTTCGCCCAGCGACTGCTTCAGCAGCGGGGTCGCATTGGCAAATCCGCCGTCCTCGGCCATCACCAGCAGGGATTTATATGCCGCGATCTCGAAATGCTCGAACGCGTAGTTGGCGAAGCTGTTCTTGATGATTTCGTCGCCTGCCACGCTGTGGGTCAGCGCCGCCATGCCGCCCGTCATGCTGAGGCCAAGATCCTTCAGCGCGGAGCTGCTGGTGTCGAAACCGGCGAGGATCTCGTCCAGGCGCGCGATCTGGCCATTGGTTTCCTCGATGTGCAGCCGCAGGCGATCGGCGACTTCGGGGTAATTCTCGATCCGCTCGACCTGGGGGGTCATGATCGACAGCGCCTGCTTTTCCACCGCATGGGCGTTGACCAGCCCGGTGATGAACAATTCGCGCATGATGTCCTGATTTGCCATGTCGATAAGGCTCCTTGGTGGTTGAATGGTTTAAAGTGGTTCGCCCGCCTGGCATCGTTCCAGTTCGACGGCATCGTGTGCACAGGCGATCGACACTTCGTCCCGCCGTTCGATAGAAAGCCGCCGGAGCCGTTCCTGGTTCCGCATCCGGCTGTCGGCATCAACTTCCATCAGCCGCTGATAGGCGCGCAACCCCGGCGTGCAGCGGCGCCGCGCCTGGCGCATCTCGCCGCGATAGAAATAGGCGTCGCCCGCATGGAGCAGCCAGCGGCCGTCGTTGCGCCGTATCGCCACGCCGGCATGGCCCCAGGTATGCCCCGGCAGCGGCACCAGCAGGATTTCCGGCGGCAGCCCGGCCAGATCGCGCACGGCGTCGAAGCCGAACCAAGGCTCGCCCTGTGCGCCATAACCGCGCCATTGCTGCACCTCGTCCAGCTGCGAATAGCGCCAGCGATTGCGTGCGACGGTCCCTGCATGCGGGCCGGTGGCGTCATCATATTCGCGCTGCATCACGTGCACGGTGGCGCTGGGAAAATCCTCCAGCCCGCCAGCGTGATCGAAATCGAGGTGCGTCACGACAATATGTCGCACGTCGCTGCCACGAAAGCCCAGCGCCTCGATTTGCCGGATCGCCGTTTCTTCTTCGCGCAGCTGGATATTGAGCATCGCTCGCCATGGCCGCGAGACCCGCGGATCGGAGCCGGCATGCGGATGATCCACGTCGCGCAAGCCAAAGCCGGTATCGACCAGAACCAATCCGTGCGCGTCGGTTTCGATCAGCAGGCAATGGCACACCAATTTGCCGAACGGGCTGACGCTGCGCCCGTCGAACAAGGCGCCGCCCAGCGGGCAATCGGTGCCACAGTTCAGATGGTGGATGCGCAACGTCGCACCTCCCGCGCTGCCGCATCGGAGCGCCTGTCGCTGCGCTTGATCTTGCCCGGCGCGCTGCGGCGCCCTTTCAAACGATGATCCATGCTCGGCCCCAGCCAATTGTTTGAACAAACGCGGCGGTATGCGTCGTTCAACAATCGACCGGCCGAATGGTCGCGCCCATGCCGCCATGCTGACCGGCTTTCTCGGTAACTTGGATCAAGGCGCCGCCATCTTTGCGCGCGGCCATCATTGTACGGGAAGCCGACAGCGGAGGGGCATTCACTCCGCGATGAATCGAATGGCCTGTCCGCCACCGGGTGCTAGGTCGATCGTCAGCGTGTCACTGTGCTTCACCGGGCGCCGTTCGGTTGCCATCCTGAATCGAGTCTCCGATCGATAATCCGCGCCATCGCCATCGCGGTAGATCTCCGCCGTGTAGCGCCGCCCGGGATCGAGGAAGTCCAGCGCCACGGTCAACGTGCGCGCCTGTTCGTCGCCCACTGCGCCCAGGAACCAGTCGTCGCTCGCCTTCGCCTTGCGCGCGATCGTCACGTAATCGCCGACCTCGCCGTTCAACACGCGCGTGTCGCGCCAGTCGGTCGGCACGTCACGGATGAACTTCATGGCGTCGGGCACCTTGGCATAGGTCTCGGGCGTATCGGCGGCCATCACGACGGGCGAATAGATCACCACGTAATTGGCCAGCTGCTTGGCCAGGGTGGACGGAATGTCGCTGTTGTTCGAGCCCTTCAGGCTGACGATCCCAGGAGTGAAGTCCATCGGCCCGCCCAGCAGTTGCGTGAACGCCAGATTGGCCTCGTGCTCGGGCGGGTTCTTCGCCTCCCAGCTCATATATTCCATGCCGCGCCCGCCCTCGCGCGCGATCATGTTGGGATAGGTGCGGCGCAGGCCGGTGTCCTTCACCGGCTCGTGCGCGTCGATCGACACGCGATACTTGGCCGCCGTTTCCACCACGCGCAGATGGTGATTCACCATCCACTGCCCTTCATGCCATTCGCGATGTTGCGAGCCGTCGGGATCGGTGCGTTCGATCTGCCCGGCATCTGTGACATAGCCGGTCTTCACCGCTGGAATGTCATGCGCCCGGGCATAAGCGAAGGCCCGGTCGAGCTGCGCGTCATAATGGCTCGCAGATCCGCCCGTCTCGTGATGGCCGATGATGTACACGCCCTTGGCCCTGGCATAGCGCTGGATCTCGGCGGCGTCGAAATCCTCGGTTGGCGTGTCGAAGCGCATTTCCTTGCCGTTGCCGAACCAATTGCCGTCCCAGCCGACGTTCCAGCCTTCGACCAGCACGCCCTCGATCCCGTTCGCGGCGGCAAAGTCGATGTACTGCTTGACGTTGGCCGTGGTCGCGCCGTGCTGCGGCCCGCGGGACCAGGTCCAGGGGCCGCGGATCATCTTCCACCACACGCCGACGAACTTGCCCGGCTTCACCCAGGAGACATCGCCAAGCTTGTTCGGCTCGTTGAGGTTCAGCCCGATCCGGCTCGCCTTGTAGAGCCCCGGCGCATCGTTCGCGATCGCGATCGTCCGCCACGGCGTGGAAAAGCCCGCCGCGCGCGATACCTTGGGTCCGCCCGACCCGGGCGTCAGCGAGGCCTTGAACGTCGCGCCCTCGCTGCGCTGGACGTTCATCCCGGCATAATCCACCAGCGCCGCCTCGTGCAGCGCGACATGCGTGCCACTCGCCAGCTTCACCGTCATCACCGTCTGTGCGGTGCCGACCGCGTCGAGCGGCGTCTTCTGGTAAAGGTACTCCTCGCGGTTCCACAGATAGGCCGGCTTCCACCAGGCGGTGCCGCCCTCCGCGAAGGCGAATTCGGTCAGCTCTTCGGCGATGTTCACCTGCTTCAGGTTTGGCTGCGCCGGCAGCGTGTAGCGAAACCCCACGCCATCGTCGAAGATGCGAAAGGTGACGCTCATTTCGCGCTTCAGGTCCGCCTGCTCGCGAAAGCGCACCGTCATTTCGTTGTGGTGGTCGCGGATCTGGCTCCACTCGCCCCAGGGCTGGCTCCACGTCGTATCGGCCGAGGCGCGGCGCACATCGACGAACGCCATGCCGCGCTCGATCTTGGGCGCGTCCGTGAGCAGGAAGCCGAGCCGGCTGTCCTTCAGCAACGGCTTGCCCCCGGCCTGCACCGCGTAAAGCGGCCGCCCCTCGCCATCCATGCTCACCGTCACCGTGATGCGTCCATCGGGTGACTGGCCCTTCGCCACGATCTTGCCCGCCAGCTTCTGCGACAGATCGTCCTGCGCGGCTGCACCCGTCGCAGTCGCCAGCAGCACCGTCGGTGCCAGGAGAGAGAACAGCTTCATCGATTGCCCCGTTTGACTATGCCGCCTGCACCGAACGTCCCAGCGGCGATCGGCGATCCGCTCCTGAAGCCGCGCAATGCGTCTGTCACGCTAACGCGCCGCCTCCATGCAGCGCAGCGATCGCGTCTCGAAAGCGCACATAGGCCGCGCTCGCAGCCAGGCGGCCGTCCCCGCCTGGCGCGGTCCGGAAGCCCATCGTGCGCGTCGCGTCGAACCCGGCGAGCGCTGGCATCGCAAGCCCCGGTTGCGCGAAGCAGCGCGGCATCACGGTCATCCCCAACCCGGCGCGGACATAGCCCACCGCGCGTTCGTCGCTGGTCGTGCGCGCCGCCATGAATGGCCGCACCCCGCGAGCGGTGAAGAAGCGGCTCACTGCGGTCAGCGCCTCGCAATGCCGCCGCACGATCATCACCTCCGCCGCCACTTCGTCGGCGCTCACCGTGTCGCGCGCCGCCAGCGGATGATCCGCCGCCATGGTCATCGCATAGCCTTCGGTGAACAGCGCATCGCCGGACGTCCCCGTCGGTAGCGGTCCCAGGATCGCATCGATCCGCCCCCGATCCAGCTTCGGAGACAGGTCGCGCATCCGCCCCTCCACCAATTCCAGCCGCTCGCCCGTATCGCGCGCCGCCATCAGCGCCCGCTCGATCCAGTGCGCCGGCATCGTCGACACGATCCCCAGCCGCACCAGCCGTGCCGCCGGATCGTCGCGTACGGTGCGTTCGGCCTCGGCGAACTCGCCCTCGATCCGCCGCGCGTGCGCCACCAGTCGCGCGCCCGCCGCGGTCAATTCCACCCGCCGGTTGCTGCGCTGGAACAAAGGCCGGTCCAGCATCGTCTCCAGCTTGGCGATGCCCACCGACAGCGTCGGCTGGGAAACGCCGCACTGCGCCGCCGCGCGGGAGAAATTGCCCTGGTCAACCACGGCCAGGAAATAACGGAGCAGATACCGGTCGATCATAGAGCGTATCTATAGAATGCCTTCGCCAGCCTCAATTTTCCTCGGTGCCACCGGGCCTGCTATCGAGGGCGCCAGGAGACAGGATGTGATAAGCCGATGACGCCGGACTTCGATTTCGCGCTGGGCGACGCCGCCGACATGATCCGGGAGACGACCCGCCGCTTCGCGCAGGACAGGATCGCCCCGATCGCGGCCAGGATCGACGCCGATGACTGGTTCCCGCGCGACGAGCTATGGGCGCCGATGGGCGAACTCGGGCTGCACGGCATCACCGTGGCGGAGGAGGATGGCGGGCTCGGCCTCGGCTATCTCGAACATGTCATCGCTTGCGAGGAGGTCAGCCGCGCCTCCGCTTCGATCGGCCTCAGCTATGGCGCGCATTCCAATTTGTGCGTCAACCAGATCGCGCGCTGGGCGTCGCCGGAGCAGAAGGCCAAGTTTCTCCCCAAGCTGATCAGCGGCGAACACGTCGGCAGCCTCGCCATGTCCGAGACGGGGGCAGGCAGCGACGTCGTGTCGATGAAGCTCAAGGCCGAGCGCACGGATGCGGGCTATGTCCTCAATGGCACGAAGTTCTGGATTACCAACGCGGCCTATGCCGATACCTTGGTCGTCTATGCCAAGACGGGGGAGGGCTCGCGTGGCATCACCACCTTCCTGATCGAGCGCGATATGCCCGGCTTCAGCATCGGGCAGAAGATCGACAAGATGGGCATGCGCGGCTCGCCGACCGCCGAACTGGTCTTCACCGACTGCGAAGTGCCCGAGGCCAACGTCATGGGCCCGCTCAACGGCGGCGTCGGCGTGCTGATGAGCGGGCTGGATTACGAGCGTACCGTGCTCGCCGGCATCCAGCTCGGCATCATGCAGGCGTGCCTCGACGTGGTCGTGCCGTATCTGCGCGAGCGCAAGCAGTTCGGCCAGCCGATCGGCAGCTTCCAGCTGATGCAGGCCAAGGTCGCGGACATGTACGTCGCGCTCAACTCGGCGCGCGCCTATGTCTATGCCGTCGCCAAGTCGTGCGACGCCGGCCGGACGACGCGCTTCGACGCCGCCGGAGCGATCCTGCTCGCCAGCGAAAACGCCTTTAAGGTCGCCGGCGAAGCGGTCCAGGCGCTCGGCGGCGCGGGCTATACCAAGGACTGGCCGGTCGAACGCTTCCTGCGCGACGCCAAGTTGCTCGACATCGGCGCAGGCACCAACGAAATCCGCCGCATGCTGATCGGCCGCGAACTGATCGGGGCAGGCGCGTGAGGGCGTTTCTTGTCAAATCCTCCTCAAGCGCAGCTTGGGGAGGGATTGTAAGCCATGACCGCCCCCACGCTCACCACCACCATCGCCCGCGACACCGACACCTTCCGCGCCAACGCCGCGCACAACCGCGCGCTCGCCGACGACCTCCGCTCCAAGGTCGCGCAAGCCGCGCTCGGCGGCAACGCCAAATCCCGCGAACGCCACACCTCGCGCGGCAAGCTCCTCCCCCGCGACCGGGTTGAGCGCCTGCTCGATCCCGGCAGCGCCTTCCTCGAAATCGGGCAGCTCGCCGCCCACGAGGTGTACGGCGAAGACATCCCCGGCGCCGGCATGATCGCGGGCATCGGCACCGTCGCCGGCCGCCAGTGCATGATCGTCTGCAACGATGCGACGGTGAAGGGCGGCACCTATTATCCGCTCACCGTCAAGAAGCATCTGCGCGCGCAGGAGATCGCGCTCGAGAACCGTCTCCCCTGCATCTACCTCGTCGATTCAGGCGGCGCGAACCTCCCCCACCAAGCCGAGGTCTTCCCCGACCGCGAGCATTTCGGCCGCATCTTCTTCAACCAGGCCAACATGTCCGCGCGCCAGATCCCGCAGATCGCCTGCGTGATGGGCAGCTGCACCGCCGGCGGCGCCTATGTCCCCGCGATGAGCGACGAGACGGTGATCGTCCGCAACCAGGGCACGATCTTCCTCGCCGGCCCGCCGCTGGTGAAGGCCGCGACGGGCGAGGTGATCAGCGCCGAGGAACTCGGCGGCGCGGAAACGCACGGCCGCAAATCCGGCGTGGTCGATCATGTCGCGGAGAATGACGAACATGCGCTGACCATCGTCCGCGACATCGTCGCCACGCTGCTGCCCCCGCGCGAGCCGGACGTCAACCTCGCCGCGGCCCGCGCGCCGCTTTACCCTGCTGACGATCTCTACGGCATCGTGCCCCAGGACGTGCGCGCGCCGTACGATGTGCACGAGGTGATCGCGCGACTGGTCGACGGCAGCCAGTTCCACGAGTTCAAGGCGCTGTACGGCGCCAGCCTCGTCTGCGGCTTCGCGCATATCCACGGCATGCCGGTGGCGATCCTCGCCAACAATGGCGTGCTCTTCTCCGAAAGCGCGCAAAAGGGCGCGCATTTCATCGAACTCGCCTGTCAGCGCCGCGTGCCGCTGCTTTTCCTCCAGAACATCTCGGGCTTCATGGTTGGGGGCAAGTATGAGGCGGAAGGGATCGCCAAGCACGGTGCCAAGCTCGTCACCGCGGTGGCGACGGCGAGCGTCCCCAAGCTCACGGTGCTGATCGGCGGCAGCTTCGGCGCGGGCAATTACGGCATGTGCGGCCGCGCCTATTCGCCCCGCTTCCTGTTCACCTGGCCCAACAGCCGCATCAGCGTGATGGGCGGCGAACAAGCGGCCAGCGTGCTGGCGACCGTCCACCGCGACGCCGACAACTGGACACCGGAGGAAGCCGAAGCCTTCAAGGCCCCCGTCCGCCAGAAATACGAAGACGAAGGCAACCCGTACTACGCCACCGCCCGCTTGTGGGACGACGGCGTGATCGACCCCGCGCAAACCCGCGATGTATTGGGCCTGGCGCTAACGGCGTGCCTCAATGCCCCGGTAGAGGAGGCACCCCGCTTCGGCGTGTTCCGCATGTGAGCGAAGGCGCGCTGCCATCAATTCCTCCCCGGAACGGGGAGGGGGACCATGCGAAGCATGGTGGAGGGGCTGGCGGCAAACTGACCGGCCCCCAAGCGACCGTCACGAAAGCCCGCAAGCTGCGCCGCGAGATGACGTTGCCCGAAGTGATCCTCTGGCAAGCCCTGCGGCGTCAATCACAAGAGCTGAAGTTCCGCAAACAGCATCCCGCCGGCGACTATATCCTTGATTTCTACTGCGCGTCCGCTCGCCTGGCAGTCGAAGTTGACGGCGGGGCCCACGCCAGCCCCGACCGGATCGCCCGAGATCGCCGCCGAGACGCATGGCTTGCACGCTGGAACGTCCGCGTCCTGCGCATTCCCGCACAAGCAATCCTCTCCGACCTGCCCAGCGTCGTAGAAGCGATCTTGGCAGCCGCTTCGCCCAACCAGCCCCTCCACCAGCCTACGGCTGGTCCCCTCCCCGTGCCGGGGAGGAATGATGTGCGCTGTCCTACGCCCCGCCCGTCAAGGTAATCTCCCCACCATGCCCCACGCGCCCGCCCCGCCGAATGTTGACACCCGTTGGAGAAAAACCCTCCACCGCCTCAACTTCCTCAACATTCGCGGTGTTGCAGCATGATCCGCTCACTCCTCATCGCCAACCGCGGCGAGATCGCCTGCCGCATCATCCGCACCGCACGCCGCCTCGGGATCCGCACCGTCGCGGTCCATTCCGACGCTGACGCGACCGCGCTCCACGTCCGCCTCGCCGACGAAGCCATCCCCATCGGCCCCGCCGCCGCGCGCGAGAGCTACCTCGTCGCCGACAAGATCATAGCCGCTGCGCAACAATCAGGCGCCGAGGCGATCCACCCCGGCTACGGCTTCCTGAGCGAAAACGCCGATTTCGCCGCCGCCGTCCAGGCCGCCGGCCTCGTCTGGGTCGGCCCCAACCCCGCCAGCATCCGCGCCATGGGCCTGAAGGACGCCGCAAAGGCACGCATGATCGCCGCCGGCGTCCCCGTCACCCCGGGCTACCTCGGCGACGACCAATCACCCGACCGCCTCCAGGCCGAGGCCGACGCGATCGGCTATCCGGTGCTCATCAAGGCAGTCGCCGGCGGCGGCGGCAAGGGCATGCGCCAGGTCGACGCCGCCGAAAACTTCCAGGACGCCCTGCAATCCTGCCGTCGCGAGGCCGCTTCGTCGTTCGGCGACGATCGCGTGCTGATCGAAAAGTACATCCTGAGCCCACGCCACATCGAGGTGCAGGTGTTCGGCGACACCCACGGCAACGTCGTCCACCTCTTCGAACGCGATTGCTCGCTCCAGCGCCGCCACCAGAAGGTCATCGAGGAAGCCCCCGCCCCCGGCATGGACGAGGCCACCCGCGCCGCCGTCTGCGACGCCGCCGTGCGCGCCGCCAAGGCGGTCGACTATGTCGGCGCCGGCACGATCGAGTTCATCGCCGACGCCAGCGAGGGCCTGCGCGCCGACTGCATCTGGTTCATGGAAATGAACACCCGGCTTCAGGTCGAGCACCCCGTCACCGAGGAAATCACCGGCCAGGACCTCGTCGAATGGCAGCTCCGCGTCGCCAGCGGCGAACCACTGCCGCTCCGCCAGGACGAACTCGCCATCACCGGCTGGGCGATGGAAGCGCGCCTCTACGCCGAGGATCCCGCCAAGGGCTTCCTTCCCTCGATCGGCACGCTTGACGCGTTCGATCTGGGAGAGGGCGCGCGTATCGACACCGGGGTGGAGCAGGGCGCCACCATCTCGCCCTTCTACGATCCGATGATCGCCAAGGTGATCGCCCATGGCGCAACCCGCGATGCCGCCCGCGCCCGCCTCTCCCACGTGCTGGAGGATGCGGTGATCTGGCCGGTGCGCACCAACGCCGGCTTCCTCGTCAAGGCACTCGACCACCCGGACTTCGTCGGCGGCACCGTCGACACCGGCCTGATTGCCCGCGAAGGCGAGGCGCTGATGCCTCCCGAACGCCCCGACGACGAGGCGCTCTCCGCCGCCGCCGCCGCGCTGGTCCCCGCGCACCCGCTCGCCGGCTTCCGCCTCAACGCCGCGCCGCGCACCGAAGCCACCTTTCTGCTCGACGGCGCGCCCGTTGCGATCAACGACATCGAACCCGCCGGCGACGGCCTCGATACAGTCCTCATTTCGCAAGCCGGCCAGACATGGGAATTGAAGCCCTGGCGCGTCGACGGCCGCGCGGCCGGCGGGGCAGGGGACGGTTCGATCCTGTCGCCGATGCCCGGCCGAGTCATCGCGCTCGACGTCGCCGCGGGCGATCGCGTCACCAAGGGCCAGAAGCTCCTGACGCTCGAAGCGATGAAGATGGAGCACGGCCTGGTTGCCCCGTTCGACGGCACCGTCGCCGAACTCAACGCGACGATGGGCGTGCAAGTCACCGAGGGCGCATTGCTCGCCCGCATCCAGGCAGAGGACGAATAATGGCCGGCCGCTTCTTCGACCAATGGCAGGTGGGCGACCGCATCACCCACGACATCCGCCGCACGGTGACGGAAACCGACAATCTCCTCTTCACCACCATGACCCACAACCCGCAGCCGCTTCACCTCGACGTCGAGGCGGCCAAAGCGAGCGAGTTCGGCCAGATCCTCGTCAACGGCACCTTCACCTTCGCGTTGATGGTCGGGCTGTCGGTCGGCGACACGACACTCGGCACCTTGGTGGCCAATCTCGGCTACGACCAGCTCGTCATGCCCAAGCCGGTGTTCATCGGCGACACTTTGCGCGCGACCAGCGAAGTGACCGAGCTGCGCGACAGCAAGTCCCGCCCGAACGCTGGCCTCGTCACCTTCCGCCACGAACTCATCAACCAGCGCGACGAAGTGGTGTGCCGCTGCCTGCGCACCGCGCTATTGCAGCGTCAGTCCAGCGAGGAACCGCAGAACCGATGAACAAGCTCTATCCCGATGCAGCCGCCGCGCTCGACGGCTTGCTCCATGATGGCATGACGATCTGCGCCGGCGGCTTCGGCTTGTGCGGCATTCCCGAACGGCTGATCGACGCGATCCAGGCGGCGGGCACCAGGGATCTCACCATTGCCAGCAACAATGCCGGCATCGACGGCGAAGGGCTCGGCAAGCTGCTCCGCACGCGCCAGGTCCGCAAGATGATTTCCAGCTACGTCGGCGAGAACAAGGAGTTCGAGCGCCAGTATCTCGCCGGCGAGCTCGAAGTGGAGTTCTGCCCGCAAGGCACGCTGGCGGAGCGCTGCCGCGCAGGCGGCGCCGGCATTCCCGGCTTCTACACCAAAACCGGCGTCGGCACCTTGGTGGCCGAGGGCAAGGAAGTGAAGGAGTTCGACGGCGAGGAATACATCCTCGAACGCGGCATCCGCGCCGATCTGTCGATCATCAAAGGGTGGAAGGCCGATGAAAGCGGCAACCTGATCTTCCGCAAGACCGCGCGCAACTTCAATCAGCCGATGGCCACCGCTGGCCGCATCTGCGTCGCCGAAGTCGAGGAAGTGGTTCCGGTCGGCAGCCTCGATCCCGACGCGATCCACCTGCCGGGCATCTATGTGAAGCGCATGATCGTCGGCTCACCCTACGACAAGAAGATCGAGTTCCGCATGACGCGCAAGAGGGAGGCAGCTTAATGGCTTGGGACCGCAACCAGATGGCCGCCCGCGCTGCCAAGGAATTGCGCGACGGCTATTACGTCAACCTAGGTATCGGCATCCCGACTTTGGTGGCGAACAACATCCCCGACGGCATGACGGTGACGCTGCAAAGCGAGAACGGCATGCTCGGCATCGGCCCGTTTCCCTATGAGGGCGAGGAGGATCCCGACCTCATCAACGCCGGCAAGCAGACGATCAGCGAACTGCCCAGCAGCGCCTATTTCGGCTCCGACCAGAGCTTCGCGATGATCCGCGGCGGGCATATCGACCTGACCGTGCTCGGCGCGATGGAAGTTGCGGAAAATGGCGACATCGCGAACTGGATGATCCCCGGCAAGATGATCAAGGGCATGGGCGGCGCGATGGATCTCGTCGCCGGCGTCAAGAAGATCATCGTCGTGATGGAGCATGTGGCGAAGGACGGCAGCCCCAAGTTCATCCCCGCCTGCACGCTGCCGCTGACGGGCAAGAACGTGGTCGACATGATCGTCACCGATCTCGCTGTCTTCCAGCGCCTCGATCACGCCAGCCCATTCCGCCTGATGGAATGCGCCCCCGGCGTCACCGCAGATGAAATCGCCGCCAAAACCAGCGCGCATTACGAGCGTTGACACCAATCGTAACCCCGGCGAAGGCCGGGGCCCAGTTGGGAAAGCCTCGGCGAGCGAAGTGGCCTTTGCCGGGCTTGGTCGCACCTGGGCCCCGGCCTTCGCCAGGGAGCGTCAATCCACCCGCGCCCAACACGCCTTCCCGGCGTCATCATACCCCCGCATCGCCGCCACCATCTCGTCGCGCAGCGGCACATCGACCAGCGCCGCCGGCAACAGCGGATCGCGATTGATCGCGCGGATCACCGACTGCCCCAGCAACAACGTCTCCCGCGCCGCTGCCTCGACGGAAAGCGCAGGAATCCGGGCCAGACTCCCCGCCATCTCCGCGATCCAGAAACGGTAACCCGCCTCGATCGCCGCCGCCGGCCAAAGCCCACGCCACCCATCATCCGCCAGCGCCACCGCATCGCCTAGCACCGTCGCGTCGCCGTCCAGCCCGATCGCCCGCAACTCCGCCGCGAGATCCGGCAGCCCCTCCGCCAAATTGTCCGGCCGCACCCAGCCGCCGGCCGCGGTCGCCGCAAAGCCGTAAAGCGTCAGCGCGCGCTCGCGCCGCCGCACCTGTCGCCGGTCGCTCCGCCCGAGGTGATCCGCCAGAACGATTACCCACCGCCCGTTCCATTCCCGCACCCGCTGCGGCGCCTCGCCCCAGCCCCGCGCACGCCGATCAAGCACCGCGCCCTCCGGTCCGATCGCGTAGAGCCCCCGCTCGACCTGCCGCGCGATCCCCTCACGACACAGCCGCCCCAGCGCGACGCGCATCGCCGCGCCATCCAGATCCATCACCTCCGCTCGCCGGATCAGATCGCCAACCCGCATCGGCGCGCGTGCGGTGGAAAGAAAGCCCAGCGCAAGCGCACGCGCCGACAGCGGTGAGCGCCAGTCATGTAACGCCGTTTGACGGTAATCACCGTTATCTGTTACATCGTTGATCAACGTCACGAGTAAGGATCTAGCCATGAAGCCGGCGCCGATCACCGATTTTCTCTCCAAGGAAGAACTCGCCGCGCTGATGCAGCCGTCCGATCTGCGCGGCTGGTGGACGGTGGCGGCGAACTGGGTGATCATCGCGGCGGCGTTTGCGCTGGCGATCGCCTGGCCCAATCCGCTGACGATCGTGCTCGCGGTGCTGCTCCTCGCCGGGCGGCAGCTCGGGCTTGGCATCATCGTCCACGATTGCGCGCACCATGCGCTGTTCGCCTCGCGCACGCTCAACGAGCGCGTCGGCCAGTGGCTCGCCGGCCATCCCATGAACAATTCGCTTGCTGCCTATCGCAGCTATCACCTCAAGCATCACCGTTACGCCGGCACGCCGCAGGACCCCGACATCGGCTTCGTCCACGCTTATCCCGTCACCCGCACCTCGCTGCGCCGCAAGTTCGTCCGCGATCTCACCGGCCGCACCGGCACGCGCGATCTCCTGCGTGAGTTGCGCCAGTTCCGCCTCGCGCGGCAATGGCCGTGGCTGGCGTTCCACGCCGGGCTGCTCGCGATCCTCTCGCTAGCCGGCGGCTGGTGGGCCTATGGTCTGTGGTGGGTGGCGCAATTGTTCGTCTATCCCGCGATCGTCCGCCTGCGGCAGATCGGCGAGCATGGCGTGGCGGAGGAGCGCGGCGACCTCGATCCGCGCCGCAACACTTCCACCACGGTTGCGCGCTGGTGGGAGAAGCTGTTCGTCGCGCCGAATGACGTCCATTATCATCTGGAGCACCATCTCGCCGCGGGCGTCCCGCCGTACCGGCTCGGGTCGATGCACCGCCTGCTTGTCCAGCGCGGTTATTATGATGGCTACAGCTGCATCTCGCGCGGCTACGCCGACGTGATCCGCCGCGCCGTGAAGCCGCTGCCGGCCTAGCGCGGGTGGGAGAGCGGCATTCCTCCCGCTCTCAACCGTCATCTGCGCGAAGGCGAGGAAGACGAGCTCGCTTCTCGCCAAACGCCAACACCGGTCAGTGACAGGGCATCGCGCGACCGCTAGGGCATAGCGCGTGCAGCCGCTTCGTTCCGCCCTGCTGAAGCAGCCGCTGCTCGCTGCGGCGATCCTGCTCGCGGCGCTGCTGCTGCGGATGTTTGTCCCCGCAGGCTTCATGCCGATGGTGGAGAACGGCCGACTGACGTTGGTGGTCTGCACCGGCTACGGCCCCGCGCCCATGCCCGCGGCGTCGGAACAGGCGCATGCCATGCCCGGCATGCAGCATCACCAGCCCGCGCAACACGATCCCGCGCAACATCAGGCGCAGAACCCGTGCGCCTTCGCCGATCTCGCCCTGCCCGCGATCGGCGGGGCGGATCCGGTTCAGCTCGCCGCGGCGCTGCTGTTCATCGTCACGCTGGCGCTGTTCGGCCGCAGCACGGCGCCGCCCGCCGCCACCCGCCATCTGCGCCCGCCGCTGCGCGGCCCACCCCTCCCGGCCTGATCACCGGCACGCAGCCTGCTGCACCGCCCCGCGCGGTCGGCGCTGCGCCGCTCCATCATTGACCAGTTCGGACCGGCCCGTGCCTCGCGCGCCGGCAAAGGGGAAATCATGAACCGATCCATCGCGGCCGCCCTGCTGGCGTCCGCCACCGCCACGCCGTGCCTCGCCGAGGCCGCCGATCCGCGCCGCGCCGATACCACCATCATCGTCGTCGGCCAGCGCGACGCGCTGAAGCTAGACCCACGTCCCGCCGCCGCCAGCCGCCTCGGCCTGTCGATCCGGGAGACTCCGGCCAGCGTCGAATTGCTGACGCAGGACGATCTCCAGTTGCGCGGCCTGCGCACCGCGCGCGAGACGTTCAACCAGGTGGTCGGCGCGATCGCCGGCAACGTGCCGGGCAACCCCGCCGTGGTGTCGCTGCGCGGCTTTTCGGGTGGCGCGGTGTCGCTCCTCCAGGATGGCGTGCGCATCTCCACCTCCACCGTCGTCCAGCGTGACAGCAACAACTGGCATTTCGACCGAATCGAGGTGCTGAAGGGCCCGGCCTCCGTCCTATATGGCGAAGGGGCGCTGGCCGGCGTGGTCAACAAGGTGACGCGCAAGCCCGTACTGGGCGAGGCGCACATGGACGGATTGCTGTCGGTCGGCAGCTTCGACACGGTGTACGCCGCCGGCGGCGTCAACGTGCCGCTCGGCCCCGATGTCGCATTGCGTGCGGACGCCAGCCACCAGCGATCCGACAGCTTGTACGATGTCGACAATAACGACACAATGTCCGCCGGCCTCACCGCCAGCCTGCTGGTCCGCCCGCATGCCGACGTCTCGTTGCTCGTCGCGGTGGATCATTTCGAGGATCGCTACGACGCCACCTATCAGGGCCTGCCGCTGATCCCCGGCCAGTTCGCGCGCGATCCCCGCAATGCGGTAACCAGCACCGCCGGCCTCGTCGCGGACCGCGCGCTGCGCCGCCGCAACTATAATGCGCAGGACGGCCATTCCGGTGCCGACGAAACGACCATACGCTCGCGGCTCGAGTGGCAGATCGGCAGCGGGTGGAGCTTCGGTCTCGATCTCACCGGCTATACCGCGGATCGCGTCTATCTGCTCACCGATCAGCAGAGCTTCGTGGCGCCTACCGCGGCCTTCCCGAACGGTAGCTTCCGCCAGACCTTTCAGGATTTCCGCCACGATCATCATTTCTGGAACGCGCGCGGCGTGATCGGGAACGCCGGGCGGATCGCCGGCTTGCGCAACCGCTTCAGCATCGGCGCCGAATATAACCACACCGATTTCGAAAGCCTTCGCCGCCAGGCGCCCAACACGATCCTGCCCGCCGTCGACGTGGCCGCACCCGCGCCCTTCACGCTGCCGCGCGGCGCCGGCGTATATTCCTCGGATCTGTTGTTCGTTTCGCGCCTGAAGCAGACCGCCGTTTTTGCCGAGGACGCGCTGAACCTCACACCGCGCTGGCTGGTGGTCGGCGGCATCCGCTGGGACCATATCGATCTCGACCGCGCGACGATCCAGAACGTGTCGGGCGCGATCGATCGCAACCGCCCGACCTATAATCCGCTGTCATGGCGGCTCGGCACCACCTGGGATGTGATGCAGGATCTGACGCTCTATGCGCAATATACCACCGCCGTGTCGCCGGTGTCCTCGATCCTGATCGCGTCGGTCGCCAACACGCGCTTCCGCCTCACCAGCGGCCGTGCCTATGAAGCGGGATTCAAGGCAAGCGGCTGGGGCGGGCGGTTCAGCGTCACCGGCGCGGCCTATCGCATCGAGCAGAAGGACATCCTCACCCGCGATCCCGCCGATCCGTCGTTGACGGTGCAGGGCGGGCGCCAGTCCTCGCAGGGGGTGGAGCTTTCGGCCGTGCTGGTGCCTGTCAAACCGCTGCACCTGTCGGGTGGCATCGCTTATACCGACGCGCAATATGACGAACTGAGCGAGCTGGTCGGCGGCACGCGCGTCGACCGGCGCGGCAACCGCCCAATCAACGTGCCCTCCACCACCCTCAACGCCTCGGCGCTGTACACGCTCGGCACGGCGGTGACGCTCGGCGGCTTCCTTCGCCACGCCAGCGCCTTGTACACCGATACGGCGAACACGATCCGCGTCGCGGGCCACACCGTCCTCGATGCCAGCCTCGCGCTGAACGTGTCGCCGCATGCCACGCTGACGCTGCGCGGCCGAAACCTGACCGACGCTTTCTATGGAGAATATTCCGGCTATCCCGCCACCAACGTCTATATCGGCGCGCCGCGATCCTTTGAGATCGCGCTGGCGACGCGGTTTTGAGAGCGCCCACCATGAACGCCAGCACCCGCGCCGCCGCGCTGCATCGCACGATCTGGCGCTGGCACTTCTGGGCCGGCCTGATCGTCGCCCCGATCCTGCTGATCCTCAGCGTCACCGGCGCGATCTACCTTTTCAACGACGAGATCGACGACACGCTTTATCCGCATCTGCGCTTCGTGCAGCCGCAGGCAACGAGTGTCCCCACCTCGGCAATGATCCTTGCCGCGCTGGCCGCGCATCCCGGCGGCGCGGTGTCGCGCATCGATCTGCCCGGTCGACCAGACCGGTCGGCGCTGCTGTTCGTCACGCCGCGCGAAGGCCGGCAGTTGCACGTTTATGCCGATCCGGGCACGGGGCGCGTGCTCGGCAGCCTCGATTACGCGCTGACGCCGGTGGGCTGGGCCAACGATATGCATGGCTCGCTGACGATCGGCACGCTGGGCGACCGGATCGTCGAGCTTGCCGCCTGCTGGACATTGGTGCTGATCGCGACCGGCGTGTTTCTCTGGTGGCCGCGCGGGCGTTGGCAGCTGGCCGGGACCGTGTGGCCGCGCCTCTCGGGGGGCGGGCGCCGCTTGTGGCGCGATCTGCACGGTCCCGTCGGGCTGTGGACAGCGGGGCTGATCGCCTTTCTCCTCGTCACCGGCCTGCCCTGGGCGGGGGTGCAGGGCGATGTGATCCAGCGTGCCAGCGCCGCGGCTGGGGTGGGCTACCCCGCCTCGTTCCGCGCGCACAATGCGCCGAACAGCGTGCCGATGAAGATTGCGCTTGGCGAGGCGCCCTGGACGCTGGAGACCGCGCCCATGCCGCAATCGCATGCCGGTCACGTCGGTCACGATGCGCCGCCCCCCACCAGCGATGCCGCCGCGATCATCGGCGTCGATCGGGTGACGGCGCTGCTCGCCGATCATGGCCTTTCGGGCGGCTACCGCCTGCACCTGCCGGGCGGGCCCGCCGGCGTTTACGCCGCCTATACCTATCCCGATCAGCCCGAGGGGCAGCGCACGATCTACATCGATCGTTACAGCTTTCGCCAGATCGGCCCGGAGGTCCGCTTCGCCGATTACGGCTGGGTCGGCCGCGCCGTCGAGCTTGGCGTGCAGATCCACATGGGCAATTACTTCGGCCGCGCGAACCAGTTGCTGATGTTGGTGCCGTGCCTTGCCATCTGGCTGCTGACGATCAGCGGCGTTGCCATGTGGTGGAAACGCCGTCCGCACGGCACAATCGGCGCGCCACCGACGATGAGGGGCGCCCGGCTCGGCGGTCTTGCTGCCACGTTGGCGTTGGCAGGCGTGCTCCTGCCGCTTTTCGGCGCCTCGCTCCTTGTGCTCGCTGCTGCCGATCGCCTGCTGCTTGGCCGAGCTGCCAGGGCCTGATAAAATCAGCGGTTCACGCGATTGCGCGAAAGACGAAGCTCCTTTTGCGTGATCGCGCGTTATCGCGCCATGACAGACAATCGCGTGTCCATGCCGCACCAGCGCCGCACCTCCGGAACACTGGCATGACGACACCGCAATGGCTGTCGATCGCCATCCTTGTGGGCATGATGGGCCTCTTCATCTGGGGCCGTTTCCGCTATGATGTGACGGCGATCATCGCGCTTCTCGCGGCGCTCGCCGTCGGCATCGTGAAGCCGGCGGACGCTTTCTCCGGCTTCTCCGACGATATCGTCATCATTGTCGGCTCCGCGCTGGTGCTGTCGGCGGCGATGCAGCGTTCCGGCCTGATCGAGCGTGCGCTGGCGATCGTGTCGCGGCGGGTGAAGCACGTGCGATCGCAATTGCTGGTGCTCAGCGCATCGGTCGGCATCGCCTCCGCCCTTGTAAAGAATGTTGGCGCGCTTGCGATGCTGATGCCCGCGGCCTTTCAGATGGCGAAAAAGAACGAGACCAGCCCTTCCGTCTTTCTGATGCCCATGTCCTTCGCGTCGCTGCTCGGCGGGCTGATGACCTTGGTCGGGACCTCGCCCAACATCATCGTCAGCCGCGTGCGCGAGGACATGACCGGCGTGCCCTTCACGATGTTCGATTATCTGCCCACGGGCCTGGGCCTGCTCGTCGTCGGGCTGATTTTTCTGTCCTTCGGCTATCGCCTGCTGCCGCGCGATCGCAAGCCGAATGCGACCATGGGCGATGCGCTCGACATCACAGGCTATGTCACCGAGGCGAGCATCGGGGAGGGATCGCCGGCTATCGGCGAGACGGTGCGCGACTTTCTTGAACGGCACGATCACGAAGTGACGATCACTAATCTCGTTCGCGCCGGGATGCGCACGGTGCCGGCCAGGCATGTCGAACTGCACGAAGGCGACATTCTGATCCTGGCGGGTGAGCCGGACGCGCTGGAACGAGTGATCGCAAAGGATTCACTGGCTCTCGCTGGCGAGGACCGCGAATTGCCCGGTGCCAGCGAAGGCGACGAGGTCGGGGTGATCGAGGGGGTGATCGGCGCCACCTCGGTCCTGATCGGTCAGACCGCGGGGCGGCTGCGGCTCCAGCAGCGCTACGGCGTCAACCTGATCGCGCTGTCGCGATCGGGCGAGCGGATGGCGCATCAGCTCGGCGAGACCAAGCTGGCGCCGGGCGACGTGATCCTGTTGCAGGGGTCGCTCAAGCTGTTGCCGGAGCGATTGGGCGATCTGGGCGTCCTGCCGCTCGCTGAGCGCACGCTGCGGCTGGGCAGCGCGCGGCGTAGCTGGCTGCCTCTGATCGTGCTTGCCGCAGCGATGATGGCAACGGCGCTGGAACTGGTGCCGGTCGCGGTTGCCTTCTTCGCCGCCGCAGGGGTGGTCGTCATCACCGGCGCGCTGCCGACGCGCGAGGCCTATCAGGCGATCGAGTGGCCGATCCTGATCATGCTCGGCGCGCTGATCCCGGTCAGTGATACGCTCCGCACCACCGGCGCTTCGGATCTGATCGCCACTGGCCTGGCGGAGGTGGCGACCAGCCTGCCCGCCTGGGGTGCAGTGGCGCTGATCATGGTCGTGGCGATGGCGGTGACACCGTTCCTCAACAACGCCGCCACGGTGCTGGTGATGGCCCCGATCGCCGCCGTCTTCGCCAATGATCTCGGCTACCGCCCGGAGGCATTCCTGATCGCCACCGCGATCGGCGCCGGCTGCGATTTCCTCACCCCCATCGGCCACCAGTGCAACACCTTGGTGCTCGGGCCGGGCGGCTATCGCTTCGGCGATTATGCCCGGCTCGGTGCGCCCTTGTCGTTGCTTATCGTGCTGGTCGGCACGCCGCTGGTGATGTGGAGCTGGCCGATCCACTGATCGGCCGCCACTGGCCTCATCGCACCACGAACGTCGTGGTGGTAATCTCATGCAGCACCGCCAGCGGTGCCCCGCCCGCGCTCGCCCCGCCTTCCGTCTTGGCAGCGGCGCTCAGCAGATAGCGGCCGGGCCCACGCGTCGGCACCGCGACGACCCCGCTGGCGTCGCTCTTTAGCGTCTTGGTCCACTTGTCGGGGCTCACCACCGTCACCTCGGTGTCCGCCACCGGCTTCCCCTTGTGCCACACCACGAAGTCGCTGCCGTTCGCTGTCTTGGGCGCGATCTCGAACGGCATCGCCGTGCGCGTCTCGGCGCGGCCGGCGCGGGCGTAATAAGTGATGCCTTCCTTCTTGCCCTCGTCGCCCCAGGGCGCGAACACGTCGCCATCCCAGGCGCGTACGTCGCCGGCGGGCGCCGCCACTTCGAGGTAGCCGGCCTTGCGCACCTGCGCCGCGTCGCTAGCCGGCACCAGCTTGGGCGCCTTCAGGTTCTTGAACTCCGGATCGCCCCCGGCGGGCAGCACATCGGCCGGCTCGCCGAGATAGATGCGCGCTGGCCCGCTGCCGTCGCGCTCGATCCACACTTCATGCGCCGAAGCGGTAGTGGCGGTGCCGAGCAGGGCGGCGGCGATCAGCAGCTTCTTCATCATTTCGACCTTTCAAAGCGCCCAGGCGCAAGATTGAGGAACAGAAACACGCATCCGGCACCCAGCATGACCATCCCCATCCACAGGATTGGGCCGAACACCCAGCCGCTCGCCGCAACCGCGCAGACGAAGCCGAGCGCCAGCGCCAGCCACGCCGGGCCGCGCAACACACCTTTGCCGGCGGAGGTGATCGTTCCCCCAAACCAGCGGCGGTGATGCGCATGCGTCGATAGCCCGAACAGCGCAAAGGCGATGATGCACAAAATGAGCGTCAGCAGCGTCATTCCGCCGGCTCCCACCCGCCGATTGCCGCCTCCGGCGCCGGACGCGAGCGGCGGGCCCTGCGCGCCTTCGGCTGGTAAGTCGCGACCCGCCGCGCGATCGCGACAAACGCGGCGCCGAACACCAGCAACGTCATGTCCACGCCGGCCGGCAGATAATCGCCCGTGAGGATCGAGTTGATGATCCCGCGGTCGGTCCACAGCAGATTATAGAAAGGCAGAAGCGCCAGCAGCGCGCCCGTGCTGCCCAGCAGGATCGTCCAGGCGATCTGCGCCCGCCGCACCAGGGTCAGCACCAGCGCCGCAAGCCAGCCAAGGAAGAGGACGTGGATCTCCCACTCGGCACGGCTCGCCATTTCCACAGGCAGCAGCCGGTTGGCCCACAGCATGCAGGCAATCCCCAGCGGGAAGCCGCCGACCACCGCGACGTTCAGCTTCTCCACGAGCCGGAACCCGAAATACGGCCGCTCCGGATCAGGCAATTTCTCGCGGCGCTTCACCGTCCACATCACCAGCCCGCTGGCGACCATCAACGTACCCGCGACACCGCACAGGAAATAGATCCAGCGCGTGACGGTATCGGCGAAGCGGCCCGCGTGCAGCCCGATCATCACTCCCGCCGTCGCCGCCGCCCCGCCCGGCGGTGGCGATTGCCAGACCAGCGCGCCGGTCACACCGTCATAGGCAAGGCCCGGCGTGCGCGTGTTGAGCATCGACGTCGGCGCCCGCGTCACGCTGACGCGCGCCACCGCATCGCCCGGATCGGACACCGTGATGAACCCCGCCGGCCCGCCCAGCCGCCGCTCGGCATCGGCGACGATGCGGGTGAGGTCGGTTAACGGCGCCGGCCGTCCGCTGCGCTCGGCCGTTTCCACAAACGGGAACAACGTCTCGAACAGCTTCGCTTCATTGGTGTAATTGGCCACGGTCGCCCAGGGCATCAGCAGCGCCATCAGCGTAACGAGGCCGGTATAGGTGATCATCAGGTGGAACGGCAGCGCCAGCACCGCGGTGGCGTTATGCCCGTCCAGCCACGATCGTTGCCCCTTCTGCCGCCTGAGCGTGAAGAAATCCCGGAAGATCTTCTTGTGGGTGACGATCCCCGTCAGGATCGCGACCAGCATCATGATCGATGCCACCCCGACCAGCCAGCGTGCCCAGATGACCGGCACGTAATGAAGGTCGAAGTGGAAGCGATAGAAGAACTCGCCGCCGCGCGTCTCGCGCGCCACCACGGGGTCACCGTCTGCGTCGATCAGCGCCTGATTGTCGCGCCGCCCACGTCGCGGCGCCGCGCCCTCCGCCGGCTGCGGGATCCAGAACAATTGCGCGCCGGGCGTCTGCGCGCTCGGCATGGTGATGTACCAGGTCTTGGCATCGCCGGCGTGGCGCTCCAGAAAACGCTGCGTCCCCGCCAGCACGCGCATCGGCTGTTCCACCCGCGCCAGTTCGGGCCGCATCCAGCGGTTCATGCCGTCCCGCCAGAAGGCGATCGTGCCGGTGACGAACACGAGGAACAGCACCCAGCCTAGCAGCAGGCCGGACCAGGTGTGCAGCGTCGCCTGCGATTGCCGGAAGCTCTGGCTCACACCCGTCCTCCCGTCGCGATCGATCCCCACGCGATCGCGCCCGCCATCGCGCCTAGCACCAGCAGCACGGTAAACGCGCGCAATCCGCTGCGGGCGGCAAAGGCATACATCGCCGCCACCGCGCACAGCGCAAGTGCGATCAGTGCCGCCGCGATCGAGGCTTCGCTCGGCGATCCCGGCAGCAGCCGCGCCAATGCCATCGCCCACAGGCTCGCCACGGCGTAGCCGAGCGGCACGGCGGCAACGATGCGCAGCGCCACATCGCCACGCCGCTTCCACACACCCTCGCTCATCGTCTGCATCGCTCGAGCCATGACGGCCTTCTATCGCCCTTGTTGTTGCAAGTCACTAGCGATAACTCGAAGGGCGACGGCTTCGCTTTCTTCTACCGGTTTGCGCCGTTAAGGCGCTGGGATGGAGCATCAAGCCCTTGTAATCGCGCTCATCGGCCTGCTCGGAATCGGCGCCCAGTGGATCGCTTGGCGAACCGGCTGGCCCGCCATCGCGTTGATGCTCGTCGCTGGCGTCCTTGCCGGCCCGGTCACTGGCCTGATCGTGCCCGAACGAACGTTCGGTGAATTGCTCGAGCCGCTCGTGTCGATCGCCGTTGCGCTGATCTTGTTCGAAGGCGGCCTCAGCCTCAACTTTCGCGAACTGCGTCGTACCGATGGCGCCGTTACTCGCCTGTTGTTTCTCGGCGTGCCGATCGGCTGGGTGCTTGGCAGCCTCGCGCTTTATTACGCCGCCGGGCTGGTCTGGCCGGTCGCGATCCTGTTCGCCGGCATTCTGGTGGTGACCGGGCCGACGGTGGTGTTGCCCTTGCTCCGCCAGAGCAACATTGCGGCGCGTCCGCGCGCGATCCTGAAATGGGAGGCGATCGTCAACGATCCGGTCGGCGCGCTATGTGGCGTCGTCACCTATGAATATCTGCGCCGGGCAGGCGAGGGGGGCACCCTTGCCACCGTTGTCATGTCGCTGATCGCCGCCCGCGTCGTCGCCGGCCTGATCGGCTGGATCGCTGCGCGTGCGATCGGCTGGGCCTTCCCGCGCGGCCATGTGCCCGAATATCTGAAGGCGCCCGTGCTGCTCGTTGCGGTAGTAAGCGTATTTGTCGGCTCGAACCTCGTTCAGCAGGAAACCGGTTTGCTGGCCGTCACCGTGATGGGGGTCGCGCTCGCCAACATGCGGCTGGATTCGCTGCGCGACATCCACCCATTCAAGGAGAACATCACCGTTCTGCTGATCTCGGGCGTGTTCGTGCTGATGTCGGCAAAGCTCGATTTCGCGGTGCTTCAGCGTTTCGAATGGCGCTTCGTCGCCTTCCTCGCCGCGATGCTCTTCCTTGTTCGTCCTGCAACGGTGCTGCTCAGCCTGTTGTTCACGCGCGTGCCGTGGAACGAGCGGCTGCTGATCGCCTGGATCGCGCCCCGCGGTATCGTCGCCGTCGCGATCTCGGGCCTGTTTGCGCTGCGCCTCGATCGGCTTGGTTATGGTGACGGTGCGATCCTGGTCACCTTGTCCTTCGCCCTGGTGGTGGCCACGATCGTCGCGCATGGTTTTTCGATCGGGCCGGTCGCTCGCCTGCTCGGCGTCACCGGCGCACGCGAAAGCGGCTTGCTGATCGTCGGCGGCACGCCCTGGAGCCTCCAGCTCGCCAGCCAGCTGCGCCAACTCGACGTACCGGTGACGATCGCCGATACCAGCTGGCAGCGGCTCGCCCCCGCGCGCCACGCCGGCGTGCCGACCTATCACGGCGAAATCCTGTCCGAAGCGACGGAGGACCGGCTCGACATGTCCCAATTCCAGGTGCTCGCCGCGACGACCGACAATGAGGCGTATAACGCGCTTGTCTGCAATGAATTCGCGCCCGAGATCGGCCGCGACAACGTGTATCAGCTCGGCAGCGGCGCTGATGACGAGGAGGACGCCCGCGCGCTTCCACCCTCGCTGCGCGGCCGCGCATTGTTCGCCAGCGGGCACGGCGTGGAGGAGATCGTCGAGCGGGATCGCCAGGGCTGGACGTTTCGCAAGACGCGCCTCACCGAACGCTTCGATGCCGATGCGGTAAGGGCCGATCTGCCCGATGAGGCGGAGATGTTGTTGCTGTTGCGCAAGAACGGCAGTCTGCGCTTTTTCTCGCACGCCAGCCGGCCGACGCCGCAGCCCGGCGACACGATCATTTCCTACGTCCCGCCGGGCGGCGGGCGACATGCGGCGGGAGCGACGGCATGACGATCACACGTATCACCCCGATGCTGGTGCTGGCGCTCGCCGCCTGCTCCCCCGCGCCGGTTCGCAACGAGTCCGAACCCATGCTCAACGTGGCGGAGGAGGATACGGACAACATCCTCGCCACCCCGCCGGAGGAAGCGCTGGGCAACAACGCCGCCGCGCCCAAATCCATCCTGCGCCCCGACGTGGTCGAGCCCGAAGCCGCACCCCCGCCGCTTGAGCCGCTCGACGTTGTGATCTCCTTCGCCAGCTCCGGCACTGTGCTCGACGACCAGGCGCGGCAGGCGCTCGATGCGATGCTGGCCGAACCCGCCTTCGCCGCCGGTGGGAAGATCACGCTTCGCGGCCACAGCGATTCGCGCGGGCATGACGGCGATAATCTCGTCGCCTCCCGCAAGCGGGCCGAAGCGGTCCGCGCCTATCTCATCAACAAGAAGGTAGCGCCCGATCGTATTACCTTGGTCGCCCTCGGCGAAACTCGCCCGATTGCCCCCAACGCCAAGCTCGACGGCAGCGACGATCCCGACGGCCGTGGACGAAACCGCCGCGTGGAGATCGAAGTCAGCCTCCCTCAATCGCCTGCGCGGACACCGCCGCCATCGGCAGAAGCAAACACCGTCCCGGCAGCGGCGACACCCTCGCGCGATCCCATGTCACCCCGGACTTGATCCGGAGGGCCGGCTGGCTTTCGACGGCACCAGGCAAGGAGATCCAGGGTCTCGGCCAGTACATAGGTCCCACTCGACCATCTCGCCGCAACCGTCCGCCGTCAGCGCCGTTGTCCTCCCGGCAAGGCAGGAGACGATCGTGGGCGTGATCAAGGGTATCGAGCATATCGGGATCACCGTTCCCGCGATCGAGGAAGCCGAGCGGTTCTTCCAGGCGGCGTTCGGCGCCCGGACGCTCTACGCGTTGATTGAAAAGGGCGGCAAGTCGCAGCACGGCGAGGACATGCACCACAAGAACGGGCTCGAACCCGGCACCACCATCGTCGCCATGCGCATGATGCGGCTGGGTGAGGGGGCCAATGTCGAACTGTTCGAGGTCGACGGCGGCCACGGCTCCACACCCCATGGCCCCAGCCGAATGGGCCTCCACCATTTCGCGCTCTACGTCGATGATCTGGACGCCGCCGCCGCGCGATTTCGCGCCGCCGGCGGCACCATGCGCGAAGGCCCGATCGATCTCGGCGGCAAGGAAAGGGGCGCGGGCAACCGCGCCTGGTTTGGCCTCACGCCCTGGGGCCTCCAAGTCGAGTTCATCCACCTCCCATCCCCGCTCGCGCTCGACGATCCCCAGCACAGCGGCCCGCGCTGGATGCCGCAGGAGGCTTGACCCGGCAGCGCTGATCCAACACTCATCCTAAAACGGCCGGCTTACCGGCGAGGCGAGAGGATGAACCAATGGAGCAGCGACCCGCCGTCGCGCCAGCCGGCCCCGAATGGCCGGCGGTGTCACTCGACGAAACCTACCGCATTCTCACCGCCCCCGGCGCGCCGTTCGAGACGCGCGAGGAGGAGATTCGCGGTGTCCGCCTGCGCACCTATGTCGCTGCGCTCAACGATCTGCGGCAGGTGTTCGATCTCGGCCGAAGCTGGGGCGACCGCGAGTTCATCATCTATGAAGGCGAGCGCCAGACCTATGCCGCGCACTTCCGCGCCGCGGGGCAGCTCGGCCGCGTGCTCCACGATCGCTTGGGCGTGCGCAAGGGCGATCGGCTGGTGGTGGCGATGCGCAACCTCCCCGAATGGTCGATCGCCTTCTGGGCCGGCATCTCGATCGGCGCCGTTGTCACCCCGCTCAACGCCTGGGGGCTGGGCGACGAGCTCGCTTACGGCATCACCAATTCGGGCGCCCGAGTCGCGATCGTCGACGGCGACCGGCTCCAACGCCTCGCGCCGTTCGTTGCCGATTGCGCGCTCGACGGCCTCATCTCGGTCCGCACCACCGACGATCACGGCACCGGCGCGATCCCGCTCGACGATCTGATCGGCCCGCGCGAGGGTTATGCCGACCTCCCCGACGTTCCGATGCCCGATCCCGGCCACCATACCGACGATCCCGCCACGATCCTCTACACCAGCGGCACCACCGGTCGCCCCAAGGGCGCGCTTGGCACCCACCGCAACGTGCTGACCAATGTGATCTCGATCGCCTTCAACAACGCTCGCGCCACCATTCGCCGAGGTGATGCGCTGCCCGCGCCTGACCCCGAAGCGCCGCAGCGCGTGAACCTGCTCCCCGTGCCGCTCTTCCACGTCACCGGCACCAATTCGATGCTGATCCCCACCGTTATGGCCGGTGCCAAGCTGGTGCTGATGCACAAATGGAATCCCGAACGCTTCCTCGAACTGGTCGAGGCGGAGCGGGTGAATTCCACCACCGGCGTCCCCGCGATGGTGTGGCAAGTGCTGGAGTCACCAGATTTCGCCCGTCGCGATCTCTCCAGCCTCGACAGCTACGGCTATGGCGGCGCCGCGATCGCGCCCGAGCTGACGCTGAAGTTCGCCGAGCTCTTCCCGTGGTTCAAGCCGGGGCAGGGCTATGGCGCCACCGAAACCTCCTCCGTCTCGATCGGCAACAGCGCGGAGGATTATTTGCGCCACCCCGACAGCGTGGGCCTGCCCGTGCCGGTCTGCGACGTGAAGGTGGTCGATGCCAATGGCCGCGAGCTGCCCCGGGGCGAGGCCGGTGAATTATGGATCCGTGGCCCCAACGTGGTCGCCGGCTATTGGAACAACCCCGACGCTACCGCGCAATGCTTCACGGACGGTTGGTATCACACCGGCGACATCTGCCGCATCGATGACGAGGGCTTCGTCTATCTGCTCGATCGCGCCAAGGACATGCTCATCCGCGGCGGCGAAAACGTTTATTGCGTCGAGATCGAGGACGTGCTCGTCGCGCACCCCGCGGTGATGGACGCCGCCGTCGTCGGCCTCCCGCACCGCATATTGGGCGAGGAAGTCGGCGCACTGGTGCAGCTGCGCCCCGGCGCCTCCGCCACCGAGGCCGAACTGATCGCCTATGCCGCCGGCCTGCTCGCGCCCTTCAAGGTGCCGGTCCGCATCGCCGTGCGCAGTGAGGAATTCCCGCGTAACGCCAGCGGCAAGACGCTGAAGCCCGTACTGCGCGAACAATTACTCGCGGAACATCAGCGCGCCTCCGACGCTGCATAGCGTGCACAGTGAACCGTCACCCCGGCCTTGAGCCGGTGTCCCGCTGCCTGGCCCGCTGGCAGAAGAAGCCGGACCCCCGATCAAGGCCGGGGTGACGAAATAGGGCGGAGAGAACGACCATGACCGAACGACGCACCGGCCGCCTGCTCCTGCTCGGCACCGCCGCCGCGGCAGGCCTCGCGCTTTATTTCGCGCGCGGCAAGGCGGGCGACGACACCGCGATTACCTATCCGCCGCTCGATACACCCAAGCCGCTCGGCCCCGATCTGTGGATCGTCGACAGCGGGCCGTTCAGCGCAATGGGCATGAAGCTGCCGATCCGCATGACGGTGATCCGCCTCGCAGACGGCGGCCTGCTGCTGCACTCACCGACGCGCTATACGCCCGAACTCGCGCGCGCCTTGGCGGCGATCGGCCCGATCCGCCACCTCGTCGCGTCCACCATGGCCCATTGGACCTTTCTTCAGGAATGGCAGCGCGCCTGCCCCGACGCCACCACTTGGGGCGTGCCCGTCCTGCGCACCCGCCCGCAGGTGCAGCGCTCGGGCGTCCGCATCGACCGCGATCTCGGCTCAAGCGCGCCGCCCGAATGGGCCGGCGACGTGGAGCAGGGGCTGGTGCGCGGCGGCGGCGGCTTCGAGGAGGCGTGGTTCTTCCACAAGGCCAGCCGCACCTTGGTGCTCACCGATCTGGTCGAGAATCTCGATCCCGAAAAGCTTGGGCCCGTCACCGCGGTCCTGATGCGCGGCATGCGGGCTACGTCGGCCACCACCGGGCTTCAGGTCCGCCCCGCGCTCGCCGCCAAGAAGGCGGAGGTGCGCGCTGCCATGGACACGATGATCGCACTCCAGCCCGAAACGGTGCTCTTCGCCCACGGCGACATCTTCCGCGGCAACGGCACCGAGCAGCTTCGCCAAGCCTTCGCTTGGCTCGCGTAGTTACAGCAGCAGCACCGCCGCGCCGAGTGAGAGGGCCAGCGCCACCAGCGACGACACGATGATCACCAGCAGCGGCTTGAACCCGGTCTCCAGCAGCGAGCTCATCGGCGCACGAATCCCCGTCGCCGCCACCGCACAGGCGAGGCACGCCGTCGCCACATCCTGCGCCCCGCCGCTCGCCGCCGCCGGAATCACGCCCGTCGAATTGATTCCCGCGAATACGAAGAACCCGACCACGAACCACGGCAAGGTGATCCCCGTCCGCTTGCCATCCTCCGCGCGGAAGAACGCCGCCACCAGCGCCAGCACCGGCGCGAGCAGCGCCACGCGCGTGAGCTTGACGATTGCGGCGATCTGGCCGGCGCTGTCCGAATAGCTGTACCCCGCGCCCAGCGCCTGAGCGACGTCATGGATCGACGCGCCCAGCATGAACCCCGCCTGCCGATCGCTCAGCCCCAGCTGATGCGCCAGCGAGGGATAGAGGAACATCGCGGTCGCGCTCGCCGCCGAGATGCCGACCAGCACCAGCGCGAGCTGCGCCTGATTGGCGCGCTTCTCGCCCAATGTCGTCGCCAGCGCCATGGCGGCGGAGGCGCCGCAGATCGCCACCGCGCCGCCTGCCAGCGTGCCGAACGCGCCGCCCAGCCCGGTCGCCCGTGCCACCACCACGCCCACGCCCAGCGTCGCCAACAGGATCGCCACCACCGCGAGCAAGGTCAGCGGCCCCAGGTCGATAATTTGCCCCAAGGTGATCCGCGCGCCGACCAGCACGATGCCCCAGCGCAACAAGGTCTTGGACGCAAAGCCCAGCCCCGGCCCTATGCGCGGATCGGCACCCAGAAAGTTGAGCGCCAATCCGATCAGCAGCGCCATCAGCGTCAGCGGCGCGCTGTAATGATCCGCCACGAACGCCGCCGCCATGGTCGCGAGCACCGCCACCATCAGCCCCGGCACGAGATCGCGCCAACTGCTCTCCGGCGATGGCTCCAGATCGTTGTAGAGATCGGCGGCAAGGGGGAGGGTGGGATATTTCGTCACGCAACATCTCCCCTGGCCACCCGCAGTTCCCCGGCCAAGGCCGGGGCCCAGTTGGAAAGGCTTGGGCAATGGAGCGCAGCGCCAGCCAAGGCGCAATCCGTAACTGGGCCCCGGCGTTCGCCGGGGTGCAGGCCAGGAGCGTAGCTCACAGATCCGCCACCGCAGCGAACAGCGCCGCATGCGCGCTATCCGTCCGCCAGAACACCGGCGGCTCCCCGATCGGCGCCGCCACCTCGACTGTCGCGCCCCCGGCGAACGTCTCGCCCGACCACAGATGCCGCCACTCGGCCCCCGCCGGCAGATACGCCGACCAGCGTTCCGCGCCTGCCTCGATCACCGGCGCCACCACCAGATCGCGGCCGTAAGCGAATTGCGTCTCGATGCCCCAGCAGCCGGCATCATCCTCGTAATCGAGGAACAACGGCCGTTGCAGCGGTAAGCCGGTCTCCGCCGCCTCCTGGCACAAGCCCGCGACATAGGGCGCCAGCGCCGCATGCACCTTGGTCATCGCCACGAAATGCGCCAGCACGTCCGCATCGCCGTCCAGCTGAAGGTTCGTATCCGGCCGGTTGCCCTCATGGCTGCGCATCACCGGCGAGAAGGCCGACAATTCGCTCCATCGCATCAGCAGCTCGGCCGTGCGCACATTGTCGTACAGGCTGGTGTACCCGCCCAAGTCGCTGTGGTGATAGGCATTCCCCACCAACCCCGAGGACAGCGCGCCGCGGATCACGGTGCCGATCCCGTCATGCCGGGAGAAATCGACGCTCTGGTCGCCCGCCCACAGCAGCGGGCAATGCGCGCCAACCCCCGTGAATCCCGCACGCATGAAGAACACCGCATCGCCCGTCTTCTCCCGCGACGCGATCGCGCGGGCATTCACCTCGGCCCAGATCGTCGGCCAGGCATTGTGCGCCAGCATCCCGTCCGTGCCGTCGTGCAATCGCACGTCGGTTGGCAGATATTCGCCGAAGTCCGCCATCCACCCCGACAGCCCGAAATCGAGCATCTCACGCCCGATCACCCGATCGGCGAACCAGTCGGCCGCAGCGGGATTGGTGAAATCGACGATCCCGCAATCGAATTCGCCGAAATCGACCAGATACGGCTCGTCCGCATCCAGTTCGAGCGCCAGATAGCCCGCCTCCGCCGCCTCGACGTACAGCGAGCCATCGACCGCCAGATACGGATTCACATAGCCAAGAAACCGGATGCCGCGATCGTTGAGTTCGGCAATCTTCTCCCGCAGCTTCGGATAGCGCGCCTCGTTCGCCTTCCAGTCCCAGAACAGCCGTTTGCCGAAGCTGGTGATGCGCAGGCCCACCCAATCCTCGCACCACAGCCCGGTAACGACCGCCCCCGCGGCGATCATCGCCTCCATCCGCTCGAACGACCGCTCGCCCTCCTTCAGCCCGAGGATCGCGCCCGAATAGGCCCATTCCGGAAGCAGCGGCTGGCGCCCGAAGCGCGTCGACAGTTGCTCCACCAGCGCCGCGAAGCGATCCGCGCTGAACAGCTCGATCCGCGCCGGTATTTCCCAGACCTCGATCGTCGGCGCATCGGCATCGCGGAAGTCGAAGCAGCTATAGGCCGTCGTGTCGACATGCAGCGCATAATGCCGCGAGGATACAAATGTCGGTTGCGGGTAATTGGTGTTCCAATAATCGCCGCCCGAGCGATGATCGCGGTCGCACTGGAACGTCAGCAGCGTCGACTTGTCACGCCCGACCCCCGGCTCCGACGTCCACAACGGAAAGCGCCGCCCGGCCATGTCGACGTACGACATCTGCTCGCCGCCGCCCCACAGCCGCTCGCCCGCCTCGCCGACGCAGCGCAGCCACAGCCGGTTGAGCGACGGATCGTGCGCCGCAAAGGCGATCGCACCATCCCGGACGGTCAGCGTCAGCAGCGCTCGCCCGCCCGCCGACAACGTCACCGTATCGCCATCGACCGATATATCGCGCAACGCGATCCGCTCGTCGAGGCGATCCTCCAGGAAGTAATTGCCGCGGTACATGTCGACCAGCGGCCGCCCCGCGCCGACGAACAGCGCCGGCGCCTCGGCGCGGTGCCGCACCACCAGCACGTCGCCCGCGAACAGGTCGAACCCGCCGGCGACCGCTTTCAGCAGAACGCTCATGCGGCCCTCGCTGCATGGTCGCGCAACGACGCCGCCGCCACCTGCCGCCCGACCAGCCGAAGCTGCTCCGCCACTGCGGGATCGCTGCACCCGCCCTCAGCGTCGAGCTTGCATTGCGCGCTGTTGATCGTAGCCGCGAACGGCGTCGGCCAGCCGCGCAGCGCATGCGCGATCGAACGCAGCGCCGCCACCGTCGATCCGGTCGCCTGCCAGCCATAGGCCGTCGCGATCAGCCCTACCGGTACGTCCGCCAGATACGGCCGCGCATCGCGTGCGGTTTCCTCCAGCAGGTCGATCGCATTCTTCACCAGCCCCGACACGCTGCCGTGATAGCCGGGCGATGCGATGATGATGCCCGACGCGGCGCGCACCGCTTCGACCAGCTCGTTCTCGATAACTGAGCGATCCGTCAGGCCCGGCGTATAGAGCGGCACCTGCACCAGCGCTTCGCCCCCGAACAGCCGAGTCTCCGCACCCGCTTCGGCGGCGGCGGCCAGCGCGATCTGCAACGCCCGCTCGGTCGAGGAGCCGGCCACGGTGGTGCCGCCGATCCCGACGATCAGCGGTTTGTTCTGGGTCATCGTCCTCTCCCTCACGTTCTTTGATCGAGGAGACCAACCCGCACCGTTCGCCCTGAGCTCGTCGAAGGGCGTGTCCCACACGACAGCGCCCGCGACACGTGCTTCGACAAGCTCAGCACGAACGGGAGGAGAGGTTCCGCATCGGGAGAGGGACCCAACACCCTCTCCATGTACATCAGGTCAGAGCACCAGCGGCCCGTGGCTCAGCTTGGGCAGCACATGCCGGGCGAACAGATCCGCCTCCGCCGCATGCGGATAGCCCGACAGGATGAACGCCTCGATCCCCATGTCCTGGTACATCCGCAGCTTCGCCAGAACCTGATCCGGATCGCCGACGATCGCCGCGCCGCAGCCGGAGCGCGCACGCCCGACACCGGTCCACAAATTCTCCTCGGCATAGCCATCGTCGGTCGCGCCCTCGCGCAACGCCGCCTGCGCGGCGACGCCGGTGGAGGTAGTGTCGAGCGACTTGTTGCGGATCGCCTCGCCCTGCGCCGCGTCCAGCTTCGACAACAGCCGACCCGCGGCCGTGCGCGCCTCGGCCTCGGTGTCGCGCACCACGACATGCGCGCGGTAACCGAACTTCAGCGTGCGACCGTGCTTGGCGGCACGCGCGGTCATGTCGTCGATGATCGCCTGTACCGCTTCGCGCTTGTCGGGCCACATCAGATAGACATCCGCGCCCTGCGCCGCGACCTCGCGCGCGTCCGGGGAGAGCCCGCCGAAATACAGCGGCGGCGCCTTGCCCGACACGGTGGTCACCGCCGGCGGATCCAGCTTCAGCTTCCAGAACTCGCCTTGGTGATCCAGCGGCTCGCCGTTCAGCATCGTCTTGAGGATCTGCATCGCCTCCAGCGTGCGCGCGTAACGCGGCGCCGACGCCAAAGTCTCGCCCGGCAGGTCGGAGGAAATGATGTTCACCGTCAGCCGACCACCCAGGATGCGGTCGATCGTCGCAATCTGGCGCGCCAGCTGCGGCGGCCAGCTCTCACCGATCCGCACCGCCATCAGCAGGCGGATGCGCTTCACCAGTGTGGCGATCGCCGCGGCAAAGGCCGTGGTGTCGATCCCCAAGGCATAGCCCGACGGCAGCAGGATATTGTCGAACCCGCCGCTTTCGGCCTGCAGGACGATGTCGCGGCAATGTTCCCAGCTCGATTTCAGCTTGGCGTCGGGAACGCCCAGGAATTCGTAATCGTCATCGCACAGCGCGGAAAACCAGCTGACTTCGCACTGTTGGTCGCTTGCACCCGTCACGGCAGTTTCTCTCCCATGCTTGCCTGGAGGACGTCATACCATTCGGCACGCGTCCATTGCGGCTTGTAGGCGTCGGGGATCGTGGCGATCCGCGCCGCATTCTGTGTTCCGACGATCGGGATCGGGCGCGCGGGATGCGCCATGATCCAGCTATAGGCCGCCGCGGCGCGATCGACGCCCGTCTCCGCCGCCTTCTTGTCCAGCAGTTCGGCTACCGCCGTGGCGCGAGCGTCCTGCGGATTCGCAAGGCGCCCGCCGCCCAGCGGTGACCAGGCCAGGATCGCCATGCCGCGCGCCATTGCCTGATCGAACAGCCCGTCGAACAGCGGCGCGGTGGTCAGCGCCGAGAATTCCGGCTGGTGGCTGACGATCGGCACCGGCAGGAATTCGGCCAGCGCGGCGGTCTGCTGCGGCGTGTGGTTGGACACCCCGATCGCGGTGATCTTCCCCGCCGTGCGTGCATCGTCCAGCGCGCGCGCCACTTCCTGCGGATGCGCGAGAAGGTCGGGGCGGTGGATCTGGTAGAGGTCGATGTTGTCGCAGCGCAGGCGCGTCAGTGACGCATCAATCGCGCTAGCGAGATAGGCCGGGCTCGAATCATACGGCACGCCCATGCTGATGCCGCCCTTGGACGCGAGCACCATCTTATCACGCAGGGCAGGGGCTTCGGCGAACACCCGGCCGAGCAGCGCCTCGGCCGCGCCGAAATCCTCATTGTTGTCGGGGCCGTAGATATCGGCCGTGTCGAACAAGGTGATGCCCGCGTCGAACGCTGCCTCCACCAATGCGCGCGCGGCAGCAACATCCGTCCCGCGAAAGCGCCACATGCCCCAGGCAATGGTGCTGATGGTGAGACCAGTATCGCCTAGCGCGACGGAGCGAGCGGGGGAGGCTAAATAAGACACCGTTGTCTTATAGGTCCGAATCGGCGTAAGGGGAAGCCGTCAAATAATGACAGCGCCGTGAATCGGCTCGCTTTGCCAATGCCGATCTTCTAAGTGGGCATTGAGCACGGGGCTAGGGTAAAGCCGGCGTCTGACTGGGTTTGGGGTAGGAGAGGGTAATGGTAAGTTTCTCGTCCAAGGCGCTTTTGCTCGCGGCAACCGCGGGCTTGGTCGTCGCCGCACAGGGCGCTTCGGCGCAGGCCATGTCGCCCGAGGGGCAGACGGTCGAGCCGGCCAGCGAACAGCAGCAAGGCGCACCGGCGCCGGGCGTTGCCGCCGAATCGCCGGCGACGGAAGATGCGTCGGTTGGCGACATCGTTGTCACAGCGCAGAAGCGTAGCGAGCGTCTTCAGGACGTGCCGCTCGCCGTATCGGTGATCGGCGGCGACGCGCTCACCGCCACCGGCTCGCCCGGCCTCGATGGCGCGGTGAACCTTGTCCCCGCGCTCAACTTCCAGAAGTCGGGCACCACACTCAACCAGTCGCTGTTCCTGCGCGGTGTCGGCACCACCACCTTCTCGATCGCCGGTGAGCCGTCCGTCTCCGCCGTGGTCGACGGCGTCGTGTTCGCACGCACTGGTGAGGCGTTCGGCGACCTTGTCGATATCGAGCGCATGGAAGTGCTGCGTGGGCCGCAGGGCACGTTGTTCGGCAAGAACGCCTCGGCCGGCGTGGTCAACATCGTCACCAAGCAGCCGACGCGCGATTTCGGCGGCTATCTCGAGGGCAGCTATTTCACCGGCGGCAACGAGGCGCGCATTCGCGGCGCATTGAACGTGCCGATCACGGAGAACCTGCTGTCGCGCTTTACCGGCTTTTACAGCCGCTTCGATGGCAACATCCGCAACGACGCTTTCGGTGGCCGCCGCGTCAACGGCTATGAGCATGTCGGCGGCCGCGTGCAGCTGAAATGGACGCCAAGCGACGCCACGACCGTCGCGATCATCGCCGATTACCACAAGAATGACGACGATTGCTGCGCCGAAGTGATCGGCACTGGCCCGCTCAACGCCGCCGGCAATCCGATCACCAGCCCGATCTCGGCCGTGCTGCCCACGCCCCGCGGCGACGAGACGCGCCGCATCAACCAGAACCTCATCACCCGTACGGAGGAAGAGGGCTATGGCGCGTCGATCCAGATCGACACCGAACTGGGCACGCAGACCGTCACCAGCATCACCGCTTATCGCGAATATTCGAACACCGAAGTGCGCGACGGCGATTTCCTCGCCGCGCCCTATGTCGGCTTCACCCAGCTGCACGATCTCGGCCCGCAGACCGGCGATACATTCAGCCAGGAAGTGCGCATCACCTCGCCCTCGCAGCAGTTCCTTTCCTACGTGGTTGGCGCTTATTACTCGCGCGCAGCATCGGAACGCACCTTCTCGCGCTCGGTGGTGAATTGCGGCACGGCGGCGCCGACCGCGCTCGTGCCTTGCGGCAGCCCGGGCGCGCCGGCGATCACCAATCCGTTCGGCGTGGCGACCTTCGGTTCGGTGTTCCAGAATATCGCCGCGTTCAGCCAGTTCACCGCGAACTTCACCGATCGCTTCCGCTTCATCGGCGGCGTTCGCTACACCACCGATCAGCTCAACGTGTGGCATCGCCGCGCGACCACGTTGGCGGGCCCCGGCGTCAACGCGAACTTCGACCAGGGCGTGTTCGATCGCTATAACCAGCTGCTCGCCGCCGGCGCCACGCCGGCCGCTGCGCAGACCGGCGCCGTGGCTGCGTCGAACGGCGTCGCTTGGCGCGGCAAGACGACCAACGACAATTGGTCGGGTAAGGCCTCGCTCCAGTTCGATGTCAGCCGCGATGTGGTCGCCTATGGCGGCTGGACGCGCGGCTACAAGGGGCCGGCGTTCAACGTCTTCTACAATCTCAACAGCAACGGCACCAATGTCGTCGCGGCCGAAACGTCGGACAGCTATGAGATCGGCCTGAAGAACACCTTGTTCAACGGCGCGCTGACGCTGAACCTCGCGGCCTTCTACGCCAAATATGACAATTTCCAGGCCAATAACCCGGATCTCGTCGCTGGCGTGGTCGTCACCCGCTTCACCAACGCGGGCGAAGTTTCCACTCGCGGCATCGAGGCGGATCTGGTGCTGCGCCCGATCGACGATCTGTCGATCTCGGGCGGCATCGCCTACACCGAGGCGCACGTCGATCAGTTCTTCCAGCCACCCGGCGCACCGGCCACGGCGGTAATCCCCTCGGGCACGTCCTTGCCGTTCGCGCCCAAGTGGAAGGGATCGCTTGGCATGGATTATCGCGTCCGCACCGGCGGCGTGGTTGACGTGTTCCTCGGCGCGCAGGGTAATTACCAGTCGAAGCAGCTCGCGCTCTTCTCGCCCGACGCGGTGCAGCGCCGCCTGGGCACGATCGACGGCTATGGACTGGTCAACCTGTCGGCGGGCGTCGGCGATCAGGACGATCGCTTCCGCCTGACCTTCATGGTCCGCAACCTGTTCGACCAGAGCTTCGCCGCCGCCATCCAGAACGGCGGCCCGGCTGGCTCCTACCGCTACCAGATCCCGCGCGACGCCGATCGTTATTACGGCGTCACCGGCCGCATCAACTTCTGATCCACCCCCGCTCGGATCAGGAGCTGAAGACCCCCGGAGCAATCCGGGGGTCTTTTTTGTGCGGGGTGGAGGGGCATGACGGGGAGGGGAAAGGAGCGGAACGAACTTGTATCCGGATCGCTGGCCCGGCTGTCATCCCGGACTTGGTCCGGGATCCAATGAAGGCACGAGGCGAAGGCACCGCAATGCCGGGGATTGGGGGCAGCGGAGGCTGATGTGGGTATTCAGCCCCAACCACCATCGGCCATGAAGGCCATTGTCATTCCGAACATCGCAAGAGCGAGCAGCAACGACCAAACGGCCGCCCCAGTAGCACAAGCGCGACGAACCGACTGTTTTTCAAAGCCTCTGCCGACGCAGAAGGCAGTGAAAGACAAAGCTGCCCACATCGCCCCCATTACTGGAACAATGAAGTCGCCCTCTCCTTCAACAGCCATGATCGGGAGCGAGGCAATTGCCGGCAAGACCACGAACGAAGCGGGTGAATAAATGCCCGCAAGCACTCTTTTCATCGCGAACGCGAAACCTGCTGGTCGCCGCGTTCCGCCGCTAACCACTCTTCGGGTCCGATCCCAGCCATCTGCATTAGCATAGCGGTGCCCGACCAGCACCCGCAACTAGGCGGAAGTCGCGGTCCCGCGCCGCCGTGCTGAACCTGTTGCAGCATTCACCGCTCCACCGACGCCGGCGGAGGGGTGAAACTCGGAAAGCAAGCTCAAGCGCAGCAATCGGACGAAACCGCCCCGCCTCAATGCCCCGCCGGCGCCACCTTTGCCGCACCCGGCTCCGCCACCACCAGCTTTGGCACCAAGAGGTGGATCAGCAGCAGCGCCACCAGGTACGAACCCCCGCAGATCAGCAGCAGCGGCGTATAGCCATGCCCGTGATCCAGCGACCAGCCAGCGAGCTCGATCATCCCCATGCCGCTGAGGTTGCCGGCAAACGCCCCAATGCCGATCGCCGTGCCGATCATCCGCGACGGGAAGATATCCGCCGTCATCGCGAACACGTTGGTGGAAAAGCCCTGGTGCGCGAACAGCCCCAGCCCCAGCAGCCCCGCCGCCACCCACGGATCGCCCGTCAGCAGCACCAAAGGCACTGGCAGGATCAGCAAGGCATAGAGCAGCATCGAACCCTTGCGCGCCCGGTTCACGTCCACGCCCCGCCGCAGCAGATACGTGGGCAGGATGCCCCCGCTCAGCGAGCCGAGCGCGGCAAGGAAATAGATCATCGCGATCGGCACGCCGAGCTCGCCCTGGCTCAGCCCGAACATGCGATGGAACAGGTCGGGCATGAAGAACAGCAGGAACCACCACACCTGGTCGCTCAGCGCCTTGGCTGCGATCACCGCCCATTGCCGCCGGTCCTTGAGCAAGGACGTCCATGGCACGCTCGCGCCCTTATCCCCGGCGGCGGCACTGCCCGCCGCCCCGCGCGGCGTGACGATCAGCCACGCCACCACCCAGACGAGCCCAAGCCCGCCCGCGATCAGGAACGCCGCGCGCCACCCCAGCCACAGCGCCAGCGCCGGGATCGTCAGCGGCGCCACCACCGCGCCGAAGTTCGACGCCATGTTGCCGATCCCCAGCATCAAGGATCGCTGCTCGGGCGGAAAGTATGTCGCCGCGGTTTTCACCTGCGCCGGCGTGCCGATCGATTCGGCCGCGCCCAGCGCCGCGCGCACGCCGACGAACCCGCCCACGCTGGAAACGAACGCATGCGCCATGCCCGCAAGGCTCCACGCGCCCACGCCGATCGCGAACCCGCGCCGCAGCCCGATCCGGTCGATGAACCAGCCGGTGCCCAGAAATGCCACCGCCGCGGAAAACTGGAACGCGGAGGCCATGTGGCTATAGTCGCGGTCGCTCCACCCGAACTCGCCCTGCAGCATCGGCTTCAGCAGCGCGATGATTTGCCGATCGACATAGTTCAGCATGATCGCAGTGAAGGCGAGCCCCACGATCAGCAACCGGCGGGTGCTGCCCAATCCTTCCACCATCATCCTCTCCGTCCGTCGTAGGACAACGGTGTCACCCGCGCAGCGCCACGTCAACCATTTGGCGGCGCTGACGATCCGCGGATAACGAGTTCGTGCGGCAAGTGTCGCTGCTGCGCCGCGCCCCCGCCTGGTGGATCGAGCAGCAGGTCCGTCGCCGCATCGGCCAGCTCGCGCACCGGCTGGCGCACGGTTGTCAATGCCGGCCAGACGATTTGCGCAGTCGGCCCGTCGTCGAACCCCACGACGGACAATTCGCGGGGCACACGGATTCCGCGCCGGTGCGCCGCCGCCAGCGCGCCCGCCGCCATGTCATCGCTCGACGCGAATATGGCGGTCGGCGGCTCGGCCAGCGCCAACAACGCCTCCGCCGCCGCTTCGCCCGAAGCGAAATCGAACCGCCCCTGCCGCACCAATTCCATGTCGAGCTCCTCGCCCGCGTCGCCCAGCGCGCGGACATAGCCCGCCAGCCGCTGTCCCGAGGCGGCATAGCTGCGATCGCCGACGATGAAGCCGATCCGCCGGTGGCCGAGCTCCAGCAGATGCGCGGTCATGTCATAGGCTGCACGCTTGTTGTCGATCGCCGCGCTCGCCCCTTCCTCGATCCGCATCCCCGGCTGGAGCCGCACATAGGGGATCCCCCGCCGCATCAGCTCGTCCATCACGCGCTGGTCGTCGCAGGCGGGCGGCGCCAGCACCAGCCCGTCGGGATGCGACTGGTCGATCAGCGCGACGATATCCTCCAGCAATGTCGGCGAGGCGCGGTCATAGGGCTGGGCGATCATGCGGATCTTGTCGCGTGCGCAGCGTTCGCGCACCCCCAGCTGAATCTCATAGACATACCAGGGATTGGGATTGTCGCAGATCAGCGCGATCTGGTGCGATCGATGCCCGGCCAGCGCACGCGCCGCCTGGCTCGGTTGAAATCCGATCTCCGCCATCACCTGCCGCACACGCTCGCGCTTCTCGGCGCTGACATATTGCTGGTCGTTGATGACGCGGGAGACGGTCTTGATCGAAACGCCGGCAAGGCGCGCGACATCGCGGATGGTAGGGCGCGCGGTGTCGGACGGGGCGGTGCTCATCCTGGCGTCCATAAGCGAGCCGAGCGCCTGTCCCATAGGACATAATGTCGCGGGCGTGACGATCGGTGCGTGCGACCCGTCAGCCGCCGGTGGGACATAGGAGCATCGCCCCACCCAGGCCGTCACCCTGAACTCGTTTCAGGGTCCACCCATCCGCCCGCATGGTCGGTGCCCCCGGCACGATGGATGCTGAAACAAGTTCAGCATGACGGCAGTGCGGCTAGACTGCTTCAGCCCCCTCATGATCGTCAGCTCGGCCAGTGAGTGCCCTTCAACACGAGCTTGCAATGATAGCAGGCGGACTGTTCGCCATCATGATTATACCACGCGTGCCTGCCGCCATCGCGTCCGCAATCGGTGCCTTTGGGAGCGAAGTGGAGCATCCAGAAAGGTAGGCGCTGGCGCAGCCGTGTCCGTGGCGCGAAATGGCCCGCGCGATAGAAAAGAAGGTCCGACCATGATCGTGTCGTATCGGTCCGGGAGGTGACAAACGCGCGAGGGGAAACGTTCTATCCTCCCCTGCAAGGGGAGGGGGACCGCCGCGCGCAGCGCGGTGGTGGAGGGGCGGTCCTACGAAAGGTAACGTTTGCGGAAACGCCCCTCCACCAGCCTGCGGCTGGTCCCTCTTCCCGTGCCGGGGAGGATAAAAGCCCCAATTTCACCCGCCCGATCAGCTCCCCTGCCGTCCCGCCAGATACGCCACGATCGGCGCCACCTCACCTTCGGCCACCGGCGCGTGGTAAGCGTCGCGCATCTTCTCCACCGCCGCTTGCCATTGCTGTGCCGTCATCTTGGGCTGGCTCAACACCATGGTCGTCGAATGGCACGCCAGGCACCGCTGGTTGACCAGATCCACATTCGGCCCCTCCGGAAACACCGCCGCGTCGTCAGGGAGTTCCATTGCCGTTGATGTCAGCGTGATCCCCCCGCCAGCGACCGAGGTTGCATCCGGCGCCGCCGAGACCGCCGCCACCGGCACAGCGGCACGCTCACGCCCGCTCACCGCAACCAGCACCGCCAAAGTCGCCCCGATCAGCACCAGCGCGATCACCCCAAAACTCGGCGCGCGCATCAGCTCAGCCTCACGGTGATCGGCTCAACGCAATTGCGCATATATCCGCCCGGATTCCAGTTCGCCGCCATCGGCTGTGTTTCCCCCCGTGCGTTTGTGCACCGCGCCATCACCTGCACGCGCCCCGGTCGCGGCACGCCGATGCGCGCAGTAAAGCGGCGGAAGCCGTAACGATCATCCTCGCGCCCCAACGCCGCCGCCTCCCACGTCCGCCCGCCGTTGCCCGAAATCTCCACCCGCGTGACCCCGACGTCGCCGCCCATGGCGATCCCCTCGACCGGCAGCACCGGATCATAGCCATAGGTTGCGCCATCGGTGATGCTGGTGATCCACGAGCGGGGATTCATGCGGTTGATCGGCTCGCTCGGGAAATCCTTCGTCCCCGGCACGACATGGGCGTGCGGGGTGGACGGGATCTTGTACGCCTTGGCCATCCAGTAACGATCGTCGGGCGCGGGCAGCACTTCGATCGTGTCCACCATCTTCATCCAATAAGTGGAATACCAGCCCGGCACCACCAGCCGCACCGGGAAACCGTTGAGCAGCGGCAATTGCTCGCCGTTCATCGCGAACGCCAGCATCACCTCGCCGTCGCGCGCATGATCCACGCCCAAGGATTTCTCGAAATCGGGCGCACCCGCGACCAATGGCTTGTCCATCGCGCCGACGCGCACCGCCACCGCGCCCCCGCGCACGCCGGCAAGGTCGAGCAGGTGGCGCAGCGAAACCCCCATCCATTTGGCATTGCCCATCGCGCCATGGCCCCATTGCGCACCCGGCACACGCGGTTGGAACAGCCCGCGAGAATTGCCCGAACATTGGTTCACCGCGGCCAGTTCGATCCGTGGCATGCGCAGCAGTTGCGCGAGCGAGATCGACAGCGGGTGCGACACATGCCCGCCCACGCGGATGCGATAGGTCTCGACGTCGATGCTGGTCGGCAAATCGCCCCAATGCCAGCGCACGAAGAAGCGGTCGTTGGGCGTGTAGAGCGATTGCTGGAACACCTCCATCGGCGTCTCCAGCAGCGCAGGGCGCACCCGCTGCAGGATCATCGCCCCCTTCTGCGGAAAGTCGCTCGTCATCGCCCGCCGCGACGGCCCGCCCGGCAGCCGCAGGTCGACGTCCGCGGCCAATGCCTTGGCTGCAAGCATCGCCCCGCTCCCCGCAACACCCGCTGCCAGCAACCGCCGCCGCGTCAGCGCGCGCGCCATGTCGAAATCAAGCCGATCCATCAATATGCTCGCCTCTTAAGCAATGCACTTCCCCGGCGAAGGCCGGGGCCCAGTTGGGAAAGCCGGTGTGAAGCGCGGTGAGCTCCGTCGGGCGTCTTCCAACTGGACCCCGGCCTTCGCCGGGGAAGCAGCGACGATCGCTGAGCTGACAGCGCGAGGACATGCCAAACCCAAGCAGCTCCATTAAGCTCCACGCTCACACCCCGTTCGTCCCGAGCGAAGTCGAGGGACACGCCAGAAGCTCAACGTCCGCCTACAAACCACTTCCGTTACCCCGGCCTTGTGCCGGGGGCCACCATGCCGCAAATTCCAAGTCACAGAGTACGTGGCACCGTGGATGCCGGGACGGGCCCGGCATGACGACCGAGGCTGCGGCACGCCGCTCACCGACAAGTCGCCGGCAAACGTCACCCCTCACCGACAAGCCACCACGCACACCCCCGCCGCGTCGCACGCAGCCTCCAGTATGTCGTCCACCGCATCGGTAACCAGATAATCCACGTCGCCCAGGTCGCCGATCCGCACCGGCGCGGGCCGCCCCAGCTTGGTCGAATCCACCGCCAGCATCACCTTGCGCGCGTGTGCGATGATCGTCTGCGACACGCGCACTTCGTCCATGTCGAAATCCAGGAACGTCCCGTCGCGTTCGATCGCCGACGCGCCGATCAGCGCATAATCGACGCGGAAGCTGCGGATGAAATCCATCGCCAGCGCGCCGATCACGGCCCGGTCGCCGGCGCGCACCCGCCCGCCAGCGGCAATCACCTCGATGCCCGGCTTGTCCGCCAGTATGTCCACCACATTAAGGTTGTTGGTGATCACCATCAGGTCACGGCGGCCGATCAGGTGGCGCGCGATCGCCTCGGTCGTCGATCCGATGTTGATGAACAGGCTCGCGCCATCGGGCACCAGCGCGGCCGCTGCCGCCCCGATCGCATCCTTGATGTCGGCCGCGACATGGCGCCGCTCGGTATAGCTCAGATTGTCGACGCCCGATGTCACCACCGCGCCGCCATGCACGCGCGACAGCATCGATTGCTGGGCCAGCAGGTTCAGGTCGCGACGGATCGTCTGCGGCGTCACCCCATGCGCTTCCGCCAGCGCCTCTACCGAGACGCTGCCGGTGTTACGCGCGGTCTCCAGGATCGCCCGATGCCGCGCGATCATCGGATCGACCGGCTGGCTCATGCCGGCGCGTGCGCCCGTTCCGCGAGATAGGCGTCGAGCGCCGCCGCCGTGCCCTCCGGCACGTGGAGCCCCAGCTTGCTGCGGCGATACAGCACGTCCTCGGCCGTGCGCGCCCATTCGTGCGCGACGAGGTAATCGATCTCCGCTTCGTACAGGTCGCCGCCAAAACACCGGCCGAGTTCTTGCGTCGTTTTCGTTTTGCCGAGCAGATGTTCGGTTTTCGTGCCATATGCGCGTGCCAGCCGCCGCAAAAATGCGGGCGGCATGCCCGGGTACGTCGCCTGCAAGCCCAGCACGAACCGCTCGAAGTCCGCATCCGGCATGTCGCCGCCCGGTAGCACCGCGCCCGCGGTCCACGCCGGCCCGGCTTTCGGGAAGAATCGCGCCAGTTCCTTCATCGCATGCTCGGCCAGCTTGCGGTACGTGGTGATCTTGCCGCCGAAGATGCTCAGCATCGGCGCACGGCCTTCACCGGCATCCAGATCGAGCACATAATCGCGCGTCACGGCAGAGGCATTGGTGGATCGGTCGTCGTACAGCGGCCGAATTCCGGCATAGCTCCAGCAGATGTCCGTTTCCGACACCGGACGGTCGAAATATCGCGCGATTGTATCGAGCAAATAGGTGGTTTCGCCGGCGCTGATCGCTGCTTTTCCGGGCTTGTCGCGCCAGATCTCGTCTGTGGTGCCGATCAGCGTGTACTTATTCTCATAGGGGATCGCAAAAACGATCCGGCGGTCCGGGTTTTGCAGCATCAGGGCATGGCTGCCCTCGTACAATTTGGGCACCACGATATGGCTGCCCTTGACCAGCTTCACGCCGCGGTCGGTGCGGGCATCGGGTACCCGGCCCAGCACGTCCGCCACCCATGGCCCCGCGGCGTTGACGATCACCTTGGCGCGCACCTCGCGCCCGCCCTCCAGCGTGGCGATCCAGCCCTCACCCTCGCGCCGGGCGTCGGTGAGCCGCGTGCGCGTCTCGATCTGCGCGCCGCGGGCGGCGGCGTCCATGGCGTTGAGAACGACCAGCCGGCTGTCTTCCACCCAGCAATCGGAATAGACGAAAGCCTTGCCTTCACGGGGGTTTAGCCCGTTTCCGAATGGCGAGGTGGCGAGCTTCACGGTGCGCGTGCCCGGCAGCTTCTCGCGCCCGCCGAGGTGGTCGTAGAGGAACAGCCCCAGCCGGACCATCCAGGCGGGGCGCGGCGACTGCGTCTGCGGCAGGACGAATTCCAGCGGCCAGATGATGTGCGGCGCCATGCCCAGCAGCCGCTCGCGCTCGATCAGCGCCTCGCGCACCAGCCGGAACTCGCCATATTCTAGGTAGCGCAGCCCGCCATGGATCAGCTTGGTGGATGCGGACGAGGTATGGCTGGCCAGATCATCCTGCTCAACCAGCAGCACGCTGAGCCCCCGCCCCGCTGCATCCCGGGCGATCCCCGCCCCATTGATCCCCCCGCCAACGATCAGCAGGTCCACCCCATCCATCAAACCACTCCACCAACCCCAACCCAATTAGCGTCTCTCAATCGAAAACGAAAGCAAATACGAAAGCTCGAAACATCACTTGACGTTCGGACGAAAGGCAGTGAAGTTCGATTGCGGTGGTTTGAGGGAGAGGGTGGTGGGTTCGTTCGTCTTGGTGATTGATCAGGGGACGACCTCTACGCGGAGCGTGCTGTTCGATGACCAGGCGCGGCGGGTGGCGATCGCGCAGACGGAGTTCGCGCAGCATTATCCGGCGCACGGCTGGGTCGAGCACGACCCGGAGAAAATCTGGCGCGATGCGCTGACCACCGCGCGCGAGGTGATCGGGAAGGGCGGCATCAAGCCCAAAGACATTGCTGCGATCGGCATTACCAACCAGCGCGAAACCGCCGTCATTTGGGACCGCGCGACCGGCCAACCCATTCACAACGCTATCGTTTGGCAGGATCGGCGCGGCGCGGAGATGTGCGCAAAGCTGCGCGCGGATGGGGCGGAGGAGCTGGTGCGCAGCCGCACCGGGCTGCTGATCGACCCCTATTTCTCGGCCACCAAGATCGCCTGGATGCTGGACAATGTGCCCGACGCGCGCGCGCGGGCGGAGCGCGGCGAGCTGGCGTTCGGGACGATTGACAGCTTCCTGCTGTGGCGCCTGACGGGTGGCAAAGTGCACGCCACGGACGTCACCAACGCCAGCCGAACCATGCTGTTCGACATCCACAAAGGGGGGTGGGATCGGGCATTGCTGGACCTTTTCCGGGTGCCCGAGGGCATTTTGCCGGCGGTGAAGGACAATTCGTGCGTTTTCGGCAGCACAGTTGCGGGCCATTTCGGGTGCTCGATTCCGATTGCCGGCATGGCGGGCGATCAACAGGCGGCATTGTTCGGCCAGGCCTGTTTCGATCGCGGCGCGGCAAAATCGACCTATGGCACCGGTTGCTTCATGCTGCTCAACACCGGCGCCGAAGCGATCACGTCCAAGCACCGGCTGCTGACCACGCCGGCCTATCGGCTGAACGGCGAGACGACCTATGCGCTGGAAGGATCGATCTTCGTCGCGGGCGCGGCAATCAAGTGGCTGCGCGATGGGCTGGGCATCATCACCCATGCCAGCCAGACGAATGACATGGCGACGCAGGTGCCCAACAGCCATGGTGTCTATATGGTGCCGGCGTTCGTGGGGCTGGGCGCGCCGCATTGGGACCCGGCGGCGCGCGGATCGATCCATGGGCTGACGCTGGACAGCAGCGCGGCGCATCTCGCCCGCGCGGCGCTGGAGGCGGTGGCGTATCAGACGCTTGATCTGGCGGAGGCGATGGTTGCGGATGGGGGCAGCCGGCCCGAGCGGCTGCGTGTCGATGGCGGCATGGCGGCGAACGACTGGCTGTGCGGATTTCTGGCTGACCTGACCGGCATGGCGGTGGAGCGGCCGGGCGACCTGGAGACGACGGCGCGGGGCGCGGCGTTTCACGCGGGGCTGGCGACGGGGGTTTGGTCGGGGCTGGATGAGCTGGCGAAGCTTTGGTCGCGCGAGCAGTTGTTCGAGCCCGGGATGGACGAAGAGGTGCGTGCGCCGCTGGTTGCCGGATGGCGAGATGCGGTGCGGCGGACGCTGAGTTCCTCCGGGTTTGCAGCGCGGGCGAACTGACCGGCGTTATGGCCGGTCATGCTGGGCTTGTTCCGGCATCACCGTTCCGCGGCTCTCGTGCCGGCGAGTTTGCGGGCCGGTGGATCCCGGCACAACACCGGGATGACGGCGGCGTAGTCTGCGCGTGTGCCCCACGCAGTCGGGCTTGCGGGGTACGGGACGGAAAGCGAGACCCCGGATCAAGTGGAGTCCTCCGAAAGAGCACTTCATCATGCCGCGCTGATCCAGCACCAGGGTGCCGCACACCTTGAGCTATTGAGTTCGTGGAACGCTGTACCCGGCACAAGGCCGGGGTGACGAAGCTTTGTGATGACCAATCGGTGTCGCAGTGGTCCCGATCAACGTCCGCAGGTGCCGACTCATAACAGCAGGCGGAATGCCGCTCCGCCGGCCGGCGCGTCATGGACCTCTAGCGTGCCGCCGTGGGCGACGGCGATCTGCCGGGCGAGGTTGAGGCCGACGCCCGTGCCCTTCGCGCGGGTGGTGAAGAAGGGCAGAAAGATTTCTTGGCGCAGTTTGGCCGGCACGCCGGGGCCGTTGTCGGCGACTTCGATCATCACCGGGCGCGCGGGAGCGATCGTCAGCGCCACCGCAGGATCCGAGCGGTGGTCGCGTGCGGCCTGGGCGGCGTTGCGGAGCAGGTTGAGAAGGAGCTGAGATAGCAGAGCGCGGTCCGCGTTGATTGTCATGGCGGTGCAATCGACCGACAAGATCACGTCGGGCCATTCGGCGCGGAATAGCCGGGCATGTTCGTCGGCGAACTCGACCGCGGGGAAGGGGTGCCGCACCACGGTGGGTTCGCGCGCGACGACGCGATAGCTGTCGATGAAGTGTCCCAGGCCCTGGGTACGACGCGCCAATGTCGTGGCGGCCTCGCGCGCGTCGGCGATGCGCGCGCCGTCAACGCTATCGTCGCCGAGCAGGGCGGCGGTGGTCTGCGCCAGCGACATGACGGGCGTGAGCGAATTGAGGATCTCGTGGGTGAGAACCCGGACGATGTCGGTCTGCGCCGCCATCTCCACCGCATCCAGCGTTTCCTGCACCGGCTGCACAACCACCGCGCGGGTGCGGCGGCCGAGGCGATTGAGCATCGCCTGGCGCACCAACGTGCGCTTGGCGCGGCCGTCCAGGTTGAGGATCAGCATTTCCTCGCCCGATGCGTCCTCATCGGCCAACCGGCGGGCGAAGGTGGCGCCATAAACGCTGTAATCCTCCGGGCGAACGCCTGAGTGGCGAGTGAAAAGCACGCGCGCGGCCTTGTTGCCCGGCTCCACCCGGCCGCCATCGACCGTCAGCACCGCCACGGGCATGTCGTCGATCAGCGCCTCCAGGTAGCGAAGCTCGGCATCGGTCTGGCCGCGCTGTTCGCGCAGGCGGCGGACCGTGCCATTGAGCGCGGCGCCGAGCTTGCCAAAGCCGGCGCCGCCGCTTTCGGGGAAATGCGCGGCGAAATCTCCGAGCCGCAGCGCCTCAAGGAAGCGGGCGAGTTCGATGTTGGTGCGCTGAACGTGGCGCCACAGGGTGACGGCGGCGAGTGCGGCGATGCCGATCGTCACCACGCGCACCATCAGCAGCGACGGGGTGCGGAACGCCCAAACCACCGTCATCAACGCTAACATCAGCAGCGCGACGCGGAACACCAGCCCGAGCGTGAAGCGGCCGTCAAACCCCATGGTGAGGCCATCGGTGGCGGATCGGCGATCTGGCGTTCCTCCCTTGCCACGGGGAGGTGGTGCCACAGGCGTCGGAGGGCGCGGGCGGCGGAGTGCTCTCGGGTGTTCCGTGTCGCCCCCCGCCGTCGGCGCTTTGCGCTGCCACCTCCCCCTGGCGGGCGAGGAAAGTGGGGGTGGCGATCATAACGGCGGTCACGCGCTACAGCCCGTGCTTTTCCATGCGGCGGTAGAGCGCGGCGCGGGAGAGGCCGAGTTCGGCGGCGGCGCCGGTGATATTGTAGCCGTGCTTGCGCAATGCCTCCTCGACGAGGCGGCGTTCGACACGGTCGAGGTTGAGGTCGGCCGCTTGTGGTGTCGGCGTCGGGGCCGGTCGGCTTACGCCAGCCTCCAGCCCGAAATCCTCGGGATCGAGCACCGTGCGGGTGGAGAGGATGACGGCGCGTTCGACGGCGTGGCGCAGCGCACGCACGTTGCCGGGCCAGTCATGCGCGATCAGCGCGGCGCGCGCGGCATCGCCAAGCGTCGGGAGCGGGCGATTGTAGCGCTCGGCGTAGAGCGCCAGGAAGTGCTCGGCGAGTTCGATCACGTCCTCCGGTCGCTCGGCGAGCGGGGGCAAAGCGATCTCGACCGTGTTGAGCCGGTAGAGCAGATCCTGTCGGAACACGCGTTCGTCCATCAGCCGGTCGCGCGGCATGTTGGTAGCGGCGATCACACGGATGTTGACCTTGACCGGCTTGTTGGCGCCGACCGGGGTGACTTGCCGCTGTTCCAACGCGGTGAGCAACTTGGGTTGCAGATGGAGCGGCAGATTGCCGATCTCGTCCAAAAACAAGGTGCCGCCGTCCGCGGCCTGAATGCGACCGATGCGATCGGTCTTGGCATCGGTGAAGGCGCCTTTCACATGGCCGAACAATTCGCTGTCGATCAGTTCGGTGGCGATTGCACCAAGGTCCACCGTTTGGAGTACCTGGCCGGCACGCTGCGAGCGGGCGTGCAGCTCGCGCGCGACGACTTCCTTGCCGGTGCCGTTCTGGCCGAGGATCAGGACATTGGCGTCGGTCGGCGCGGCGCGCTCGATCAGCGAATGGACGCGCGCCATGGCGGGGGAATGGCCGAGTAGCGGGGACTTGGATGCGGGTGCCGGGCGGGGCGCGCCGGCGGCGACGCGCGAACGGCGCAACGCCGCGGCGGTGCGCACCGTGGCGAGCAGGCGATCGTTCGACCAGGGCTTGGGCACGAAATCGGTCGCGCCGCGCTTCATCGCGGCGACGGCGACATGGACGCCGGCATGCGCGGTGATCATCACCACAACGATCTCCGGATCGAGCTGCGTCAGGCGATCGAGCCAGGCGAGGCCTTCGCTGGCGTCGGTTGCACCGCGCGCGAAATTGGCGTCGAGCAGGACGACGTCGGGGGTGTGGCGCTCGATTTTGGGCAGCGCGTCCTCTGGGGTGCGGGCAGTGATCACCTCGCGAAACAGCGGGCGCAGCAATAGGCGTGCGGCGAGCAGGATATCGTCGTCATCGTCGACGATTACGCAGCGATCGAATTCAGGCCCCATCCCGTCCACTTTCGTAATGCAAGTGTTCGGGAGTGAACAATCAATTCTTGTGCCATGTCGGTTTTGGCGGGGCGCGGCTGTCCAAGGGCGGCGTCACCCTGAACTTGTTTCAGGGTCCACCGATCCGCCGGCGAAGTCATGGATTGTGGCGCGGTGGATGCTGAAACAAGTTCAGCATGACGGCGGTTAAGCGGATGACGCTCGCCTCACCTCCGTCATCCCCGCGAAGGCGGGATCCATATACGCCAGCGCCGGTTGTCCTCGCGCCGTCCGCCCGTATGGATCCCCGCCTCCGCGGGGATGACGACGATTGGCACGTCGCATGCAAGGCCTCTCGCATGACCGATGCGCCTCTTGCCCGCTTGCTGTTGTTCGCGCTGCTGCTGATTGCGGCCATCTCTCTCGTGCGTGCGCCGCGGACGGTGACGCCGACCTTTGCCGTCTCGCTCAATACCCCGCATCTCAGCGTTTCGGTGTCGCTGTGAGCCGTTCGGTTTCGCACACCATTGTCCGGATTCGGACACGATGAGCGTTCTCCAGATGGCGCAGGACCGACCTGCCGCGCGCGCGCCCGTTTCAGGCAGCGGGATGGACCGGGTGGTGGAACGCAAGCGGCTGCCGAGGGCAGCGGTGATCGGCGGCGGCGTGATCGCGCTGGCACTCGCCGCATTGCTCTTCTGGTGGCTGGCGCCGCGGGCGGGGACGCAGTCGATCGCGGCGGAGCGGCTGACGATCGCCACCGTCCAGCGTGGCACGTTCGACGACTACATACCCCTGCGCACCCGCGTCACACCGTTGCTTACCGTTTATATCGACGCAATCGAGGGCGGTCGCGTCGAGCAGGTGCTGGTCGAGGATGGCACGATGCTGGCGAAGGGCCAGCCGATTGCGATCCTGTCCAATGCGGAGCTTCAGCTTTCGACGCTGGCGCGGCAGACCGAGGTCGAGCAGCAGATCAACAACATGCGATCGCAGGAACTGAGCCTGGCGCAGACGCGTGTCGCCAACCAGCGATCGGTGCTCGAGGCGCAACTGGCGCTGGAAAAGGCGCAGCGCCAGTTCGATCGCGAGGCGCCACTGGCGCGCAAGGGATTTGTCGCGGGGCGGCAGTTCGCGGATACCGAGGATCAGCTGCGCTACGAGCGGCAACGGCTGGCGGTGGTGCGGCAGGGGCGGTCGACCGACGAGCAATTGCAGCGCGGCCAGTTGGCGCAGCAGCGCGCCTCCACCGCGTCGTTGCAGACGGGGCTGGAGCTGGCGCGCGCCAATCTCGACGCGCTCAACCTGCGCGCGCCGGTGGCGGGGCAATTGTCGGGCTTCTCGATCCAGGTCGGCCAGTCCATGCAGCGCGGCGAGCGGATCGGGCAGATCGACTCTCCCGGCCGCAACAAGCTGCAGGCGGGGGTGGATGAGTTCTTTCTCGGCCGTGTCGAGGTGGGGCAGACCGCGCGAATCGAGGCTGGTGGGCGCGATCATCGTGCGCGCGTCACCAAGATCTTCCCGCAAGTGCAGAACGGTCAGTTCCAGATCGAATTGCAGTTCGTCGGGGCGGAGCCGGCGGGCTTGCAGCGCGGGCAGACGGTGCAGGCGCGGCTGACACTGAGCGATCCCGCGCCCGCGGTGCTGATCCCCAACGGCGGCTTCTACAATGACACGGGCGGCGCCTGGGTGTTCGTCGCGGCGCCGGACGGGCGATCCGCGGTGAAGCGCCAAGTGCGGCTCGGACGGCGCAGCGCCGACTCGATCGAAGTGCTCGACGGCCTGTCACCGGGCGAGCGCGTGATCATCTCCCCGTACACCGGGTTCGCCGACAAGGACGCGCTCGACCTCACTCAAGGAAAGGATGTTTGATGCTGCGGATGCGCGAGGTTGCACGGCTGTACCGGACCGACAGCGTCGAAACGGTGGCGCTCGACGGGATCGATCTCGACATTGCGAGTGGCGAGTTCGTGGCGATCATGGGGCCGTCGGGGTGCGGCAAGTCGACATTGCTCAACGTCCTCGGGCTGCTCGATAGCCCGACCGGTGGATCGTACGTGTTCGACGGGACGGAAGTAGCGGGGTTGTCCGAGGCGAAGCTGGCCGATTTCCGCAAGGCCAACATCGGCTTCATCTTCCAAAGCTTCAACCTGGTCGACGAACTGACGGTGCAGGACAATATCGAGCTGGCGCTGCTGTACCACAATGTCTCCGCCAAGGAGCGGCGGGCGCGAGCGGAGACGGTGATGGACCGGGTCGGCATCGCGCATCGCGCGCGGCACCGGCCGAGCCAACTATCGGGCGGGCAGCAGCAGCGCGTGGCGGTGGCGCGCGCACTAGTCGCGGCGCCCAAGCTGATCCTGGCGGACGAGCCGACCGGCAACCTCGACACCAATCATGGCGAGGAAGTGATGCGGATGCTGCAACAGCTCAACAGCGAGGGATCGACGATCGTGATGGTCACTCACTCGCCAGCGCATGCCGATTACGCCAGCCGCGTCGTCAACATGCTCGACGGGCGCATCCTGCAAGAACGCCGCCGCGCGGCTTGACGCCAGAAGGAGGACGGCCGCCATGTGGCGCAATTACTTCACCGTCGCGGTCAACGCGCTGGCCAAGAACCGGGTGTATTCGATCATCAACCTGCTCGGGCTGGCGATCGGCATGGCGGCGTGCCTGATGATCCTGGCGTTTATCCGTTATGAGACCAGCTACGACCGCTGGGTGCCGGACGGCGAGAACACGTACCAATTCCAGACGTGGTGGCCCGATCCGAGCGACGGCAATCCGCTGTTCCTCCAAATGTCGAGCTACATCACCGCCGAGCGGCTGAAGAAGGATTTCCCGCAGGTCGAGGCGGTCAGCTATGTGCTAGGCGGTACGCCGTCGATCACCAAGAACGGGCAGGTGACGACGGCCAAGGATTACCTCACCGCCGACAGCGATTTCCTGCGCGTGGTGGATCTGCCGATCCTCAAGGGATCGAAGACCGCGCTCAACGCGCCCGATACTGCGGTGCTGACACGCTCGGAAGCGATCCGTCAGTTCGGAACCGACGACGTGGTCGGACGCACGATAAGCCTGATCCAGAAGGGCCGCACTTACGATTACCGCATCAATGCGGTGCTGGCCGATTTGCCGAAACGTTCACACCTGCGCATCAATGCGATCGTGCGGCGGGACTTCCCTTCGTACTTCGCGCAGGAGCCCGATTTCCTGACGTGCTGGGGATGCCAGTCCGGCTGGGTCTATGCCAAGCTGAAGCCGGGCACGGACGCCGGCGCCATCAACGCGCAGCTACCCGCCTGGGAAAAGCGCAACATTCCTGACGAGAACATCGGCGGCACGCGCTACAATGCCGGCGACGAGACCGACTGGACGCTGGTTCCGCTCGCCGACGTTCATCTCGGCAAGGCTCAGGCGGGCGCGATGTCGCCGGGCAACGATCGCCGCACCATCGCGACCTTCGCCATCATCGCGGTGCTGATCCTGGGGATGGCGGTGGTGAACTTCACCAATCTGGCTACGGCCCGCGCCGGGCAGCGGGCGCGCGAAGTGGCGCTGCGCAAGGTACTGGGCGCGACGCGCCGGCAATTGGTGGCCCAGTTCGTGGGCGAATCGCTGCTGGTGGCGGGGATCGCCGTGCTGATCGCGCTGGCGCTCGCCGAATTGCTGGTGCGGCCGTTCGCGGCGTTCCTTGGTGCCGATTTCCACCTCACCTATCTGGGCGAGAATGGCATGCTGCTGCCGGCGCTTGCGCTGATGCTGATCGTCGGCGTGGCCGGTGGCCTGTACCCGGCGTTCTTCCTGTCGCGCTTCCAGCCGGCAAGCGTGCTCAAGGCGAACAAATCCTCCACGGAAACACCGGGCAGCGGGCTGCTGCGCAGCCTGCTGGTGGTGGCGCAATTCGCCATTTCGATCGGGCTGATCATCTGCACCGCGATCGTCTATGGCCAGACGGTGTACGCTCGCTCGGTCGATCCGGGGTATAAGCGCGACCAGATCCTGCAGGTCGACAACATGAGCCGCTATCAGCTGATCGGGCGCGGCGAACCGATCGCGGAGCGGATGAAGCGCATCCCCGGCGTAGTTGCGGTCGGCCGCACGGACATCGGCGTGGCGACCAAGAACAGCAACAACACCGGCGTGCTGGTACCCGGACGCGCGGAGGCGGTGAACCTCGGTTTCTACAAGGTGGACGTTGGTTTCCGCGAGGCCATGGGGATCGAGCTGGTCGCCGGACGCTGGTTCGACCGGGCGCGGCCGATGGACGATCAGACGCGATCTTTCCCTGAAAAGCCGGAGGAATTGCAAGCGCTGGTCGCGCGCGGATCGAACATCGTCGTCAACGAATTTGCCGCACGCAAGCTGGGTGCGCGCACGCCGGAGGAGGTTCTCGGCAAGACGTTCCGGCTGGGCGTGGGGCCCGGCAATGGCGAGATGCCGATCACCGTTGTGGGCGTCGTGAAGGATTCGCGCTTCCGATCGGTGCGCGATCCGATCGACCCTATCATGTTCATCGGCACGCGCGAGGGGCAGACGCACATGGTGATCCGCTATACCGGCGATCCCGCGGCCACGCGTGCGGCGGTAGAGCGGGTGTGGAAGGACAGCGTCAGCGACGTGCCGTTCGAGGCGCAGTTCAGCGAAGCAATCGTTCAGGATCTGTACGAAGCGGAAGAAACGCGTGCGCAGATCTTTGCCGGCTTTGCGATCCTAGCGGTGGTGATCGCCTGTCTCGGGCTGTTCGGGCTCGCCGCCTTTACCGCGGAGCGCCGCACCAAGGAGATCGGCATCCGCAAAGTGCTGGGCGCGCGCACGCCCGATATCGTGCGGCTGCTGGTGTGGCAGTTCAGCCGGCCGGTGTTGATCGCCAATGTCATCGCCTGGCCGCTGGCCTGGTGGGCGATGCGCGACTGGCTGAACGGCTTCGACACGCGAATGGCGCTGACGCCCACGCCATTCCTGGTCGCGGGCGGGCTCGCGCTGGGGATCGCGGTGGTGACGATCGCGGGGCATGCGTTCAAGGTGGCGCGGGCGAACCCGATCCGGGCGCTGCGGTACGAGTGAGGGGCGGGGTTGAGTGCGTGTGCTGTTCGCTCCTTCCCGGCACAGGGAGGGGGACCAGCGAAGCTGGTGGGGGGGCTGTCCACAGGCGGTGTCGCTTGTGGCGGCGCCCTCCACCACGCCGCTGCGCGTCGCGGTCCCGCTCCCCGTGCCGGGGAGGAGTGAGCTAGTCCCTGCTGCCGTCATGCTGAACTTGTTTCAGCATCCACCGCCCCCCCACGCCGAACGGGGTGTGAGGGACGGTGGCCCCTGAAACGAGTTCAGGGTGACGCCAGTTTGGAGGTAAGTGGCGCGCGCTCAGCGGCACGATGACCTTTCACCAAGTGCCACCTGCTTGTTCGGGCTCTGCTGCCGTGGCATAGCCGCGCGCCGCCGCACGGCGGGTTCCCTTCGGCGACAAAGGAGCAGGCCGTGGACAGCAGCGCGAGCGCGCTTGGCCTCGATTTCGGCACCACCAACACCGTTGCGGCGCTGGCCAATGGCAGCGGCGAGGCGCAGCTGATCGAGTTTGCCGGCGAGGCTGCGACTGGGGCGGTGTTTCGATCCGCCCTGTGCTTCTGGGAAGACGAAGGCGCGTGGAACGGCGTGGCGCATGAGGCGGGGCCGTGGGCGATCGGGGAATATCTGGAGTCGCCGCTCGACAGCCGTTTCGTGCAATCGTTCAAGACCGTTGCGGCAAGCGCCCTGTTCGAGCGTGCGCTGATCTTCGGCAAGCCGTTCCGCTTCGAGGATTTGGGGCAGCGCTTCCTGCAGCGGCTGGTGACGCATGCCGGCGGGCAGCTGGACGCCCGGCCGGCGCGGGTGATCGTCGGGCGGCCGGTGGAATATGCCGGGGCGCGGCCTGATCCAACGCTGGCGCGGCGGCGCTATGACGCGATGCTCGAAGGGTTCGGCGTCGAGTTGCATTATGTCTATGAGCCGCTGGGTGCGGCGTACAGCTATGCCGCGCGACTGACCGAGCCGGCGACGATCCTGGTGGCCGATTTCGGCGGCGGGACGACCGATTTCTCGCTGGTGCGGGTGGCGGAGCCGGGGGCGGCGCGGCGCTGCGTGCCGCTCGCCTCGTCGGGCATCGGCATTGCGGGCGACCGGTTCGATCAAAGGATCGTCGACAAGCTGCTGCTGCCGCTGCTGGGCAAGGGCGGAACGTATCGATCATTCGGCAAGTTGCTCGACATTCCCGGTGGCTATTTCGCCGATTTCGCCGACTGGTCCCGTTTGGCGATGATGCGCAACCGGCGCACGCTGGAGGAGCTACGGCGGCTGCAAAAGGACGCGACCGATCCCGCGCCGATCGGGCGGATGATCGCGTTGATCGAGAATGAACAAGGCTTTCCGCTGTATGACGCGGTCGGGCAGGTCAAGCGCGCGCTGTCGGGAGCGGAAGAAGCGGAGTTCCGCTTTGACGGCGGCGGGGTGGCGATTGCCGCGCCGGTCACCCGCGCCGAGTTCAAGGAATGGATCGGGGACGATCTGCGCCGGATCGAAGGGGCAATGGATGCCGCTTTGGCGAAGGCCGGGATTGAGGCGGCCGCGATCGATCGCGTGTTCCTGACGGGTGGGTCATCGCTGATTCCGGCGATCCGAGCGATCTTCGAGCGGCGGTTCGGCGGCGAGCGGATCGCGACGGGGGGTGAGCTGACCTCAATCGCGCATGGACTGGCGCTGATCGGAGAGCAGCCGGATCTGGCGGAATGGGTGGCGTGAGTCGCTCCTGTCCTTCTTATCGCCGATAGGAGGATAGGCTCAGTGGCAAATCGGCAGGGGGGCGCGGGTCGTTCGCCCGTCCGCCAGCGTGACGTTGGCGCGACCATCGGTGATGACGCTGGTGACGGTGGCGCCGGTGATCAGGTCGCCCAGCGCCACGGGAAAGCCGCTGTTCGCCAGCGCGCGCACGAACGCCAGCCCTGCCGGTGCGTCGCCGACCACAACGATGTCGTGTGTGGCGGCGCATGTCACGGCGGCTATAGCATGGCGGGATGTTGAGCGCTTACCTCCATCGCCCGAGTGCTCCGGCCCGTCGACGGGTGTCGTGTTCTGGAACTTGCGTGGAAAGAAGCGGTTCTCGCAAAGGAGACCTGGATGCGCCACGTACTTGTGATCGAGGATCAGTGGCTGTTCGCGCAGTTCGTGGCGGATGTCGCAATGTGCGCCGGCGCCTCTTCGGTTGCGATTGCCGACACGGCGGATGCGGCGGTCGCCCTCGCCCACCAGCACAAGCCCGCCGTGATCCTGTGCGATGTCGATCTGCGCGCCGGCGGGCGCGGACCCGATGCCGTGGGGCGGATTCACCGCGAAGTCGGGTCGGCGCCGGCGATTTTCATCACCGGTAATCCCGACCATGAAGGCGCGCTTCGCCATGCCGCCGCGATCCTCGCCAAGCCGGTCAGCCCGGATCAGTTGCTGGAAACATTTCGCGAGGTCGTGAAGCGGCTGCCGGCTCGCCACACGTTGGCCCATTGAACAAGCCGGCGGCGAGCCCAAGGCCCGCCGCCCGGCGATCAGAAGCGGATACGGCCCCCGACCGTGATGTAGCGACCGATCGTGTCATACAGCAGCGGATCGACCACGCGCGAGGTGCCGAGCGTAATGTTGTTGGTGTCCGACGGAGGCGGATCCTTGTCGAACAGGTTGTTGATCGTCAGGAACAGTTCGGGCTTGGCGTTCCCGGCCTCGATCTGCTGACGGATCGTGAGATTGGTGTAGAACACCTCCGGCACGCGATCCACATCGACGGTTACGGGCGGAATGGCGCGCCGGTGGGCGCCGATGAACCGTTCCTGCAACGAAATGGTGGTGCCGCCCGAGGTGTAGGTGGCCTGCAGGTTCGCGCGCCAGCTCGGGAAGGAGCCGGTGCCGGCATATTGCACCGATTGCACGCCGCGCGCTTCCTGCGTGTAATCGTCGAGATAGGTGGCGATGCCGCGCAGGCTTAGCTTTCCGCCGAACAGGTCCGTCGAATAGCTGGCGTCGAAATCGAGACCGGAGATCTGCACCGTTGCGATGTTGAGCGCGATGCCGTTGACATCGCTCAGCTGACCGTCGGCGCCGCGCACAGTGAGCGCGCAGAGCGACTGGTCACCCGCGAAACACTGATTGACCAGCTGTTGCGCCGACAAGGTGGTGATCGCGTCCTCGATCTTGATCTTGTAGTAATCGATCGAGAAACCGAAGCCCGGCAGGAAGCTGGGGCGGTAGGACAGGCCCGCCGCGATCGTCTTTGCGCGTTCCGGCACCAGATTCGGGTTGCTGCCGGTGAAGGTGAAGACGTTCTGCGTCACCTGATTGTTGCGGAACGGATCGATGATCGCGACCACGTTGCGCGAGCGCGGGCCGAACAGATCGCCGATGTTGGGCGCGCGAATGTCACGCGAATAGGTGCCGCGCAGCCGCAGCCCGTCGATGATCTCGCTGGTAAGGCCGAGCTTCCATGTCGTGACGCCGCCGCTGGTGCTGTAATCGGTGCGGCGGACCGCGCCGTTGAAATCGATCGACTGCAGGAAATTGTCGCCGCGGAACAGCGGCACCAGGATTTCGCCGAACGCTTCCTTCACGTCATAGCTGCCGGCCGATCCTTGCGGATTGGTGGCGATGAAGCCGCTGGTGCCCGAGATCGGATCGACCTCGATCGACCCGGACAGGTCGCGATATTCGGCGCCGACTGCTGCGGCGACGTCACCCGCCCAGGTGGAAAACAGATTGCCGCGCACGGTGAGGGCGACGACGTCCTGCTTGGCGATCGACCGGGCGAAGCCGCTGCCGCCCATATAGTCGCGCTGGGCCTGCGTGATCGGCGCGGTGCCGAACGGATTCCAAGCGACGCAGCCGTTGGAGGGGTTGGTCAGCGAGGAACGGCAGACGATCTGGCCGGTCGCCGGATTGACCACCGCATCCGCCGCAGCGAGCGTGTTGGCGCGGTTGCGCTGATTGGCGGCGAGCAGTTCGTAGCGCGATTCGCCATGCTCGTAATAACCATCGACGGTGAAGCCGCCGAGCTCGGCCTTGAAGCCGGTGGTGAGGTTCAGCGTCTTGGTGATGTTGGTCACCTCGTTCTGGCCCCAGGTGCCGTCCAGCTTGCCCAGCTCGATCGAGCTATAGCCATTGGCATCCATGATCGCGCGGATGTTGGCCGGCAGATAGGCGTTGTCGCGCTGGACGACGATGCCACTGCTGCCGATGAAGAACGGCATCAGCAGCGGATAGGCGCTCTTGGAATAGCCGTAGGAGCCTTCCGCAAAGACCGAGAAATTGTTGCTGACCTCGAACTCGGCATGCGCGAAGGCATTCTTGCTGTTGAGATCCGAGACGATCGCTGCCGGATAGCGCGGGCCTTCGCCGCCGACCTCGACGGTTCCGGTGAAAAGGGATCCGTGCTGATAGAGCGATTGTTCGCCGCCAGGGCCGAACTGGATGTCGCGCAGCGCGCCGGAGAGGTTCGCGCCGGTGAGGCGCGTGGCGCCGCGCCGGGCGCCAGTGATGATGCCGCCATAGGTGGCCGCGGCGAGGTTGACGTCCTCGCGCAGCAGCAGCTGCGGCTGTCCGTTGGTCTGGGTGTAAGTGGGGTTCGGGATTGTCGCCCAGCCGCGGTTCGCCCAATCACGCTGGCGGCCGTCGATTGGATCCTGTTCCATGATGCTGCCGCTGACGATCAGGCTGCCGCGATCGTCGGCAAAGCCGAAGCCGGCCGATGCCTCGGCGCCCCAGCTATGGCCGTCGCCATGCGTCGAGATGCCGTTGCGCAGCTCCGCCATCACACCGCGGAACTTGGTGTCGAGCACGAAATTGACCACGCCGGCGACCGCGTCCGAGCCATAGGCCGCGGAGGCGCCGCCGGTAACAATGTCGACGCGCTTGATCAGCTGCTGCGGGAAGGCCGCGATGTCGGACGTGCCGGTGACGCCCGATGCTGGCGGGCGGCGACCGTCGAGCAGCACCAGCGTGCGGGTGATGCCGAGATTGCGCAGATTGGCGGTACTCGACGTGCTCGACACCGAGCCGCCGGGCGTAAAGCTGGGGGTGGAGGGACCGGTCGAGCCGGTGAGCTGCGGCAACTGGCGAAGCGCGTCGGAGATGTTGGGCGCCGCGTTCTTCAGATCCTCGCTGCCGACGACGGTGATCGGGGTCGGGGCCTGATAGCCGTTGGAAACCACGCGCGAGCCAGTAACGATGATGTCGCCATCAGTCGAAGAGGCGGAGGCGCGCGGTGCCTCGTCCGCGGCGGGATCGAGCGCGTCGGTCTGCGACTGGCCGGGCGTGCCTTTGGCCGCATCACCGGCGACGGCATCGTCGGGAACCGTGCCGAGATCGGTTGGCGGGGTTTGCGCCGCGGCGGTGGTGGCGCTCAATGCGATAACCGAGCAGCACGCCAGCATGTTGATAAGCTTCACAGGCCTTTCCTCTCCCTTGCGCACGTCGTCGATCCCTGGCCTTGCAGCGCCCGATACCTCGGTTCCCGCCGCAGGCTGTCTGCCGACACGCTTGTGCACGCTTCATCCACTTAACGGATGAACAACGGCGGGCTTAATGCCCCTTCATCGAAGCCTTTACAAGCGTGAAAAATCGGCCCATCGCCGGGTAATGGCGCTGCGTCATCGAACAGGAGGGGCGATGATTTCCGAACCGCAATCGTCGCGCGGCGGGAACTTCTCGTGTGCCCGCCGTGCGGACATAACCGCATGAGCGGGCGTCTGCTGCAGCAATCGCGCGCTGCGCTCGCCAGCGTTGACAGCGATGCCCTTGCAGACGCCGCGCGCCAGCCGAACACGCGGCCAAGCCCTTCGGGACGCGGCGTGTTGCTCGACGCAGCCCGCGACCTGATGATCGAGAGCGGCAGCAGCGATGTGTCGCTCCACGCGATCGCGCGCCGTGCCGGCGTGACGGCGCCGCTGGTGAAATATTATTTCGGCAGCAAGGAGGGTTTGTTGACCGCGCTGGTCGAGTCAGACACTGCAAGGTCGCTCGAACAGCTAGACGGTTTGCTGAGCCTCGACGTCACGCCGACGCAAAAGCTGACGCTGCATGTCACCGGCATCATCCGCACCTATGCGCGGCACCCGTATCTCAACGGTCTGCTCAACCGGCTGGTTCGCGAATCGGGGACCGAAGCGTCCGACCGGATCAAAGCAAGCTTCGTCGAGCCGCTGATCCATGCGCAACGCCGCATTATCGAGGCCGGGATCGCAGCGGGGGAATTTCGCCCGATCGACCCCAATCACGCCTACTTCCTGATCGTCGGCGCGTGCCAATATCTGTTCGCGACGCGCGTGCCATTCGGCAATCTGATGAATGGCGCGCCGTCCCAGGACAATTTTGTCCGCACCTACACAGCTGCCGCGGTGGATTTCGTGCTCCAGGGCCTCGCCGCGAGGCCCGGTTCTTCCCGGTCATCCAACGAACGATAAGGCAGCAACGCTGCCGATCGCAAACAAAGCAGAGGATCGTTCATGCACCCGCGCCGCTTTGCCGCCGCAACGCCCGACAAGCCCGCCTATGTGATGGCGGGCAGCGGGGAGCAGGTAACTTACCGCGAGCTTGAAACGCGCGCCAATCAGGTTGCGCACTGGCTGCGTGGGCTTGGCGTGAAGACGGGGGACGTGGTTGCGCTGATGGCGGAGAACCACCCGCGCTTCTACGAACTGGTGTGGGGCGCGCAGCGGATTGGGGCGCATTATCTGGTAATCCCGACCGCGCTGACCGAAGGTGAAGTGTCGTACATCCTGCGCGATGCCGAGGCGCGCGTGGCGATCCTGTCGGCAAGGGTGCTGGAGCGGCTGGGCGAGCCGGCTCTGCCGTGTCCGGTGGCCCGGCTCGACGATGCGCTGATCGCCGCCATCCGCACATCGCCGGAAACTCCGGTGGCGGACGAGGCGCCCGGCACGGACATGCTCTATTCGTCCGGCACCACCGGATTTCCCAAAGGGATCAAGTCGCCAACGCCCGCCAGCTTCGACCATGCGCCGCGCGCCGTGGAAATCGGGTCCTGCTTCTTCAGCTATGCGCAGGACAGCGTCTATCTGTGTCCCGCCCCGCTGTATCATGCCGCGCCGCTGCGCTGGAGCTTGGCGATCCACCGGCTCGGCGGAACGGTGGTGCTCATGGAGCGGTTCGATGCCAGCGACGCGCTGGCCGCGATCGAGCAGCACCGGGTAACGGTGGCGCAAGTGGTGCCGACGCATCTCGCGCGCATGCTTGCGCTGCCGGAGGCAGAGCGCGCGCGCCATGATCTTTCCTCGCTGCGATCGGTGTTCCACGCCGGCGCGCCATGCCCAATTGGGCTCAAGCAACAGGCGATCGGCTGGCTGGGGCCGATCATTGGCGAATTCTACAGCGGCACCGAAGGCGTGGGGCTGACGGTCGCCACGTGCGCGGACTGGCTGGCGCGGCCGGGCACCGTGGGGCGCGCAGTGCAGGGCGAAATCCGTATCTGTGGCGAGGACGGGGAGGAATTGCCGGTGGGCGAGGAAGGGCTGGTGCGCTTCGCCAATCCGAACCCGTTCAGTTACCACAATGATCCCGCGCGGACGGCAGCTGCGTACAACCAGCATGGCTGGCCGACGCTGGGCGACATCGGGCGGGTGGATGCCGAGGGCTATCTATTCCTAACCGATCGGGCGAACTTCATGATTATCTCGGGCGGGGTGAACATATATCCGCAGGAGATCGAAAATCGGCTGTTGGAGCATCCCGATGTCGCCGATGTGGCGGTGGTCGGCATGCCGGACGCTGAGATGGGCGAGCGTGTCGTCGCGCTTGTCGAGCCGCGCGTGTGGCCCGCGGCGAACGAACCTGAGCTTGCTGCCAAGCTGGACAGGTTCGCGCGCCAAGGGCTCAGCGCCGTGAAGGTGCCGCGCCGTTATGTCTTCCGATCGACACTCGAGCGAACGGACGCCGGAAAACTGGTCAAGCGGCGGTTGCGCGATGCGCTGATCGCCGAAGACAGCGCTGGGGAGATGGCGGCATGAGCAGCGCAACACACCCGCTGGCGCAGGTCGCCGAGGCAAAGGCCGACACGGTCGCACCCGCGGCGACGCATGACTTCCCGCTGCCCAGCGCGGCGGCCGCACGATACAGCGTGTGGCTGCTGACCGTCATCTACATGCTGAACTTCGTCGATCGGCAGATCGTCAACATTCTGGCCGAGCCGATCAAGCGCGATCTCGGGCTGGCGGATTGGCAGCTTGGCGCGATGACGGGCCTCGGCTTTGCGATGTTCTACACCACGCTTGGCATCCCAATGGCGCGGCTGGCCGAGCGCTATCACCGCGGGCGGATCATCGCCGGCTGCCTGGTCGTTTGGAGCGGGTTTACCGTGGTGTGCGGCATGTCCACGACGTTCGTTCAGATCCTGCTGGCGCGGATCGGCGTCGGCGTTGGCGAGGCAGGATGTACGCCATCGGCACAGTCGTTGATCGCCGACAGCGTGCCGGTGAACAAGCGCGCGTCGGCGCTCGGCACCTTTTCGATGGGCGTGCCGGTGGGATCGCTGGCGGGGCTCGTGCTCGGCGGCATCGTCGCACAAAGCTATGGCTGGCGTGCGGCGTTCATGGTCGCCGGTGCGCCGGGCATCCTGCTCGCGCTGATCGCCTTTGCGACGCTGCGCGATCCCCGCCCGAGCAGTACGCCCGCATCGCGCGCCAACCTGCTGCCGCTCAGCGCAGTGCTGGCCCAGTTGCGCCAGCAGCCGGCTTTCTGGTGGCTGGCGGCGGGAGCGGCGATCACGTCATTCGTGGGCTACGGCCAGCAAGCGTTCTACGTGTCCTTTTTCCTGCGCAACTATACGCCGGAGCTAAGCGCCGCGGCGCAGAGCGTTGGCTTTGCCGGGCCGCTTGCCTTTGTCGGCGTGGCGCTGGGCATCGTGCTTGGCGTGTCAGGTGGGATCGGCACGTTGGTGGGCGGCCGGCTGGGCGATCGGTTCGTGGCAAAGGACGCGGGAGGTTACGGCATGGTAGCGGCAATCTCGATGCTGCTCGCCGGCCCCTTGCTTGCCGGCGTGTTCTTCGCGGGAAGTGGGCTCACCATCCTGATGCTGCTGATCGTGCCGCTGTTCCTGAAGAACATGTGGTTCGGCCCGGTATTCGCCGGCATTCAGGGGATGATTCCGCAGCGGTCACGCTCCACCGCGACCGCGATCTTCCTGTTCGTGCTGAACGCGGGCGGCCTGGGGCTTGGCGCGCTGCTGACCGGCCTGATCAGCGACCTGTTCGCGAGCAGCTATGGCGAGGCGGAGGGGGTGCGATATGCGCTGGTCGCGACCTCGCTGATCTCCTTCCTGTCCGCTTTCTGCTTCTGGCGCGCCGCCGTGGCGATGCGCCGTGGCGCGTGAGCTTTTCTTCGACCAACAAGGGATATCGTCATGCAGATTACCGCTGATACTGCCGCCGTCGTGACTGGTGGCGCTTCGGGCCTGGGCCGTGCCAGTGCGGAGGCGCTCGCCGCCGCCGGCGTCAAGGTCGCGATCTTCGACTTGAATGAGGAAGCGGGACAGGAAGTGGCCGAGGCGATCGGCGGCGTGTTCTGCCACGTCAACATCATGAGCGAGGACTCGGTAAACGCCGGGTTCGAGAAGGCGCGCGCCGCGCACGGTCAGGAGCGCATCCTGGTTCACTGCGCGATGGCCAATCGCAAGGGCAAGACAGTCGGCCGCAACAAGCAGACTGGCGAGTTCACGCGCTTCTCGACCGAGGATTTCGCCTTTGCCACGGACGGCATCCTGATTTCCAGCTATCGCATGGCGTCGCTCGCCGCGTTCGGCATGGCGAGCCTCGATCCGTTGGAGGATGGCGAGCGCGGCACGATCATCATGACGTCTTCGGTGGCGGCCCAGGATGCGCAGATCGGGCAGGTCGCTTATGGCGCGGGCAAGTCGGGCGTGAACGGCATGGTGCTGCCAATGGCGCGCGACCTGATGGACCTCGGCATTCGCGTCAACGCGATCATGCCGGGGATTTTCGGCACGCCGCTGCTCGGCAAGCTGCCGCAGCAGGTGTTCGACAATCTCAACGCGTCGGTGCCGTTCCCCAAGCGGCTCGGCAAGCCGGAGGAATATGCGTCGCTGGTTCTCGAACTGGTGCGCAATGCCTATTTCAACGGACAGTCGATCCGGCTCGACGGCGCGATCCGCATGGCGCCGCGGTGACGCTCGGATAAACAATTAGGGTAATCTGCTCCGTTCGTCCCGAGCATTGTCGAGGGACCCTGCCGCGAACGGTATCGCGCGCGGCATGTCCCCTCGGCTTCGCTCAGGACGAATGGCGGTCTTCAAGGACACGATCACATGACCACCGCCTATATCGTTGACGCCGTCCGCACCCCACGCGGGGGTGGGAAGTTGGGCAAGGGAGCGCTGACGCACCTGCATCCGCAGCATCTGGGCGCCACGGTACTCAAGGCGCTGAAGGAGCGTAACCAGCTTGATACGTCCAAGGTGGACGACATCATCTGGTCGACCAGTCAGCAGCGCGGCAAGCAGGGCGGCGATCTCGGGCGGCTGTCGGCGCTCTACGCGGGTTATGACACCAAGGCGTCGGGCGTCACGCTGGATCGCTATTGCGGCGGCGGGATCAGCAGCGTTGGCTTTGCCGCGTCGCAGATCATCGCCGGGTTCGAGGATGTCGTGATCGCCGGCGGCACCGAGATGATGAGCCACCATGCCGAGGCGGATTCATGGGAACAGGGCACCCCGTTCGCCCAGCTCGGCCGCGCCAAGGGCAATTATGCACTGTATGACGCGCATCCGATTTCGCACGTCGGCGTGGCGGCGGACGCGATTGCGGGAATGGAGGGGATTTCGCGCGAAGAGCTCGACGCGTTCGGAGCGGAGAGCCAGCGCCGCGCGGCGGTTGCGATGGCGGAAGGGCGGTTCGACCGCAGCGTCGTGCCGGTCTATAACGACGACGGCACGATCGCCCTCGACCGCGACGAGTTCCCCCGCCCCGGCACCACGGCGGAAAGCCTTGCGGCGCTGAAGCCCAGCTTTGTCGCGATCAACGACGTCGCCGCTTCGCCCGATGGCACGACGATGAAGCAGATGATCCAGAAGAAGTATCCCGACCTGGAGTGGGAGCCGGTGCATCACGCCGGCACTTCATCGGGCGTGGTCGATGGCTCGGCGGCGCTGTTGCTCGCGTCGGAGGAGGGGCTGAAGGCCAACGGCTGGAAGGCCCGTGCGCGGATCGTCACCGCGGTGAACCATGGCGACTGCCCGACGCTGATCCTCAACGCGCCGGTGCCCGCGGCGAAGAAGGCGCTGGAGCGGGCGGGGCTGACCGTCGACGACATCGACGTGTGGGAGATCAACGAGGCGTTTGCGGTCGTGACCGAGAAGGCGATCCGTGACCTCGGGCTCGATCGCGCCAAGGTGAACGTCAATGGTGGCGCGATCGCGCTCGGCCATCCGATCGGCGCGACGGGATCGATGCTGATCGGCACGGCGCTGGATGAGCTGGAGCGGACCGGTGGGCGTTATGCGCTGATCACGCAATGCGCGTTCGGGGGCATGGCGCCGGCGTTGATTATCGAGCGGGTGGGCGAATGACCTTCACGCGATAACCCGTTCGCCCTGAGCCTGTCGAAGGGCGTGCCAGGAGTGGTTTGCTCGCGTGGCACGTGCTTCGACAGGCTCAGCACGAACGGGAAATTGGGCCGTGACGTCTGCTCTCACCGTCATCCCCACGAAGGCGGGGATCCATATTCTCTGGCGGCAGCGATAGGGCCGCGCGACCTGCGTGTATGGATTCCCGCCTTCGCGGGAATGACGCTGGGCTCAATCGAGCAGGATCACGTCAGCGTCCGGCTCCGCCGCGTAGAGGCGTTCCACCTCCGCCGCACGCCGTGCCAGCACCGCGCGCTGGTTGATGTAGCCCTTCTCCGTGATCTCGCCGTCGCTGATGCTCGGTGGTTCGGCGAGGATCAGCAGGCGAGCGATGCGGCGCGACGAGCCGCCGGCCTGACGGTTGAACGCCGTCAGTGCCTCGCGCAGCTTCACCACTGCATCGGGATCATTGCCGGCCAGCCAGGCGAGGCCGCCGATGAAAGGGCGGTCCTGGCCGGTGATCACGAGATCGCGCAGGTGCGGGCTTGCGGCGGTGACGATCGCCGCGCGCAGCGTGCCGACCGAAACCCAGGTGCCGCTGGTGAGCTTGAAATCCTCCGAAATCCGGCCGTCAAAAGCGACGCCTTGCGATGGATCCTCGGGATCGACGAAGCGGGCGGCGTCGCCAAGGCAGTAATAGCCTTCCTCGTCGAAGGCCTCCGCGTTCTTTTCCGGCTCGTTGAGGTAGCCGGCCATCACCGATTGGCCCTTCACGCGCACTTCGAGCTTGTCGCCCACCGGCGTCAGCTTCAGCGTTACGCCGGGCACCGGGAGCCCGATCATGCCGACTTTGGTGGTGTCCCAATGGACGGTGGTGATGCCCTGCACCTCCGTGGCGCCATAAGTGGTGATGATCGGGATGGTGCGGCCGGTGACGTCCAGCGCGAGTTGCTGCACCCGATCGGCGAGATTTTGCGAGAGGGCCGCGCCGCCATAGGACATGTAGCGCAGACCAGGCAGCAGGTCGGCGGCGGCCTGGCGATCGTTCTCCAGCGCCGACACCAGCATCTCGAACGCAATCGGCGCCGAGCTGAACAACGGTGGCTTGAGTTCGAGCAGGTTGCGCAAGGTGGTCGCGAACTGGCCCGGCATCGGTCGGCCGTCGTCGAGGTAAAGCGTGCCGCCGGCCCAGATATTGTGATTGAAGCCGATGTTGCCGGCGCTGAGGTGGCTCCACGGCATCCAGTCGACGCTGATCGCGGGAAAGCGTTCGTCCGGATCGGCCATCAGGCCATGCCGCGCGGCGACCATGGCGGCCATCATGCCATGGGTCTGCGGCACCGCCTTGGGCATCCCGGTGGAGCCGGAGGTGAAAAGGTATTTTGCGACGGTGGAGTGGTCGAGCGCGCCGAGTGCCTCATCGAGCGCGGCCGTCGGCGGCGTGGCCGCGGCCTGATCGAGGCTGATGCTGTTGTTGGTGCCGTCCCCTGACAGGATCAGCATGTCGGGGCGCAGCGCGCGAATTTCGGCCAGCGCAGGAGCGAAGGCATCGCCCGACTGGACGAAGATCACGCGCGGCGCGACGGTGGCGAGGCAGTGACGCAACTTGGTGAAGTCGCTCGCGCCGAGGCTGTATGCCTGGCTCAATGCGGTGGAGGGCACGCCGGCGAGATAGCAGCCAAGCATCACCGCGGCATGATCGACCGAATTGCCCGACAGGATCATCACCCCGCCGGTGCCGCCCGCGCCGTGATCGAGCAGCCACTGACCGATCCCGCGCGCGCGCGTTTCCATCTCGGCGTAGGTCGGGCCACGCCAGGTGCCGTCCTTGCCGCGTTGCTGGATGAACGGATGATCGGGGCGCTCGGCGACGCGATCGAGGAACAGGTGCGCGATCGAGCGGGGCGTGTCGCGCATCACATAGGGGGAGCGCAGCAAGGTGCAGCCATCCTCGCGATGCTCGACCGTAACTGCCCGCTCGCTCCACGGCAGCGACATGGCGGTGATAGCGTCCTCAGGCGGTCGCACTTCTTTGCTGAGCATGTCAGCCCCTCTCCAATTTACGGTCGTTAAATTACCGGATTGGAGGGCTGTGGCAAGGGTTGATCGAACCGCCTCTGGCGCGCGCGGCGCCTGCTCGTTGGGTAGCCTGGATCTGTTCGGCCTCCGCAACGTTGGCCGCCATGAGTTTTTCCAGCAGCACATGAATGCCGGCCTCGATGGCCGGACCTGTTTGTTGTGCTGCACAACGAAGGTGATGCGGGAACGTCGGACCTCGACGTTCCCGCATCCCGGATTACATCCTCTTGCCGCCGGCCGCCTTGAGCATCCGCTCGGCAGCGGTGAGGTGCTGCTGCACGATCGGCACCGCTTTCTTCGCGGAAGCACGCAAGGGTGCCTGGTCACCGCGGGCGCCATAGCTCCGGTGCAGATCGAGCGCCGCCTGGTGAGCGGGAACCTGCTGCGCCAGATAGATGCGGTCGAAATCGCCCGGGGCCGCAGTTTGCAACTCGTTGATCGAGCGGGTCGCGCCCGGGTCGAGTGCTGGAGGCGGCGGGGTCATGCCGGCCTTTTGCGCCGCGGCCATGGTGGCGGCCGTGGTCTTCTGGTGATGCTGGATCAGCATCTGGGCGTAGCGCTTCACCGCCGGGTTCTGCGCCTTGTCGACCGCGATCTGGCTCGAGTTGATCTCGTACAGGTCGCTCTTGCCGGCCGCCATGACATAGGGCTGCGCCTGCATCTTGGCTTCGGGCGGCGGCGGCGGCGGCGGGGTCTGTGCGGCGACGGGAAGGGCGGTGCCGGCGAGCGCCAGCGCGAGGGTCAGGCTCATCGTCTTGGTCATGGTTCTCTCCTGTTATAATTGGGCCGGCCGCAGCTGCGGCCGGCCGCCTGCTGCTTACGCGATCTGCTTGTCCTGAGCGGCGCTGTCGGGACGTGCCGGCCCGAGCACGGGTTCTTCGCCCAGCGGCTGGTTCTGGAACACGGTGAACTCGCCGCGGCCATCAATCGTCGGGCCGCTGGTCCAGCGACCTTCGGGCACCGAGCCGTCCGCGGCGGTGGCGTAGAAGTTGTAGTTGTTCTGCTGGTCTTCCATTTCCTGCGGAAAGGAATTGGGGATCGGCAGGTTGGAGCCGGGGCCGCCAAGCTCCTCAAGCACCGCCAGCCATTGCTGCTGGTGCATCGTGTCACGCGCGATCATGTAGTGGAGCATCTTCTTCATGCCCTCATCCTCCGCGGCGTTGAACAGCCGCACGGCTAGAACCCGGCCGGTGCTTTCCGCGGCGACGTTGCTGTACATGTCGGCCGCGATGTTGCCGCTGGCGTAGATGTGGCTCATGTTGAACGGCACGCCATCGGAATCCATCGGCATCGCTGACAGTCCGCTCGACAGCAGGTTCTTGTGGATCAGGCCCTCGATTGACGCCTTGGCGCTGCCGCCGCCCATTACTGCGCCGACGATGCCGTCAGCCGCGCCTTCTTCTTGCACCGAAGCGGGGGCCGTCTCCAGGTTCAGCGCAACCGCGGTGGCGAGCATTTCGATATGCCCGATCTCCTCGGTTGCCGTGTGGAGCAGCATGTCGCGATATTTGGACGTCGGTGCGCGATTGCCCCACGCCTGAAAGAAATATTGCATGCAGACGCGGATTTCGCCCTCCACGCCGCCGATCGCCTGTTGAAGCATTCGGGCGAAATTCGGGTTGGGCTTCTCCACTACCACTGGGTATTGGAGCCGCTTGTCGTGAAAATACATGCTTGATCTCCGGTAATGTTCGATAAAGCCAGGCAAAGCTCAAAGACCTGATGCCCCCAACAAACAATTGCCGGAATGGTCGCTTCCGTAACGGCCGCTTCTATCCGTTTTCTTCGTAACATGGATCAAGGGTGCCGATCATCAATGTAGATCGTGCGCGCCTTAGAATTCCGTCGTTCCGGAATGGAAATGATGTTGGTCGCGCCTCGCTGGGGCGTGCCGCGTTTCAGCTCAGCCGCGTCTTGATCGCCCAGACGGTGGCCGTCACTGGCGCCGCGAGCCCGGCCCAGGATACGGCGTCGCGCCATCCCTCGCCGGTAAGTGCGCAGACCAGCCCGACGACGCTCGCCGTAGCAATAAGGAGCGGCGCCGCGAAAATCTGCCCGAGTGATTGCGGCGGCCGCTTCATCGCGCCAGCCCCGCCGTGCCGCCCGTCTCGACCTCGCGGGCAAGCGCGTCCGGCGAGGCGCGCCGCCGCCCCAGCCACAGATACAATCCCGAACCCAGGATGACGATCGTGAAGACCGTGAGCGCAGCCCACAACAGCTTGAGCGGAAGCCCGCCATAGTCGCCGAAGTGGAGCGGCTGGGACAGCGCGAGCGCCGCCGCATACCAGGGCATTGGGCGTGAGTCGGTGAAGGTGCCGGTTTCGGCGTCGATCAGGGCAGAGGTGAGCAATCGTTCGGTCAGTGGCGTATCGCCCTGGAAGAACACGGCATAATGATGCGCCGAGCTGAAGGCGCCGCCCGGAAACCCGATGAACTGCGGGTTGTACCCGGGCAGCGCCTCGCGCGCGGTGGCCATGGCCTTGTCGAGCGAGCCATATTGCGAGGGCGGCAGCGCGCCGCGCCCGGCATAGGCGCGGGTCATGCCGGCAAGCTCATTCGCCTGCCACATCTGGTTGATCGGCGTCGCCAGCGCGTTGATCACCCCGGTCAGCCCGACCACCACGGTCCAGGCGAGCGCCACTACGCCCAGCAGATTATGATAATCGAGCCATTTGACCCGGCGACTGCGCGTGGCGCGCAATGTGCCAAAGGCGAGCTTGCGCATGAACGGCGCGTAGAGCACCACGCCCGACACGATTGCGGCCACGAACAAGACGCCCATCGCGCCGAGGAACAGCATGCCGGGCAGGCCGAGGAACATGTCGGTGTGAAGCTGGAGCAGGAAGGGCATCACGCCCGTTTCATCCAGCGTCGACGTCAGCTTTCCGGTTGAGCGATCAAGCACCAGCACCGTCATCTGATTCGTGGGGGAGTCCGGACGGGGGGCGGTGGTGATCGTCATCAAAGGCTGTTCGTTGTCGAAAGCCATGAACGCCGGCACCTCGCCCGGCCGCTGCTTGAGCGCCACCGCCAACATCGTGTCGAGCGGCAGCAAGCTGGCGCTCGTTCCGGACGAGCCCACGCCGGGCGCGCCGACCTGTGGCTGCCCCTCGATCAGCCGGTCGATTTCGTCATGGAAGATCAACGGCAGCCCGGTGAGGCACAGCATCAGCAGGAACAAGGTGCAGATCAGGCTGGTCCATTTGTGGACCAGGAACCAGGCGCGGATCGTCCCTCGTGTCATGCTCTTGTGCGAACCACCGGTAATGAGAACAATTCGCAACGTCGCTAGGGCCACTCATGCGCGTTGGCAACGCTGGCAATATGTGCTTCGCTGACCATGTGACAGCAGCAAGCATTGCCGCTGAAGGTCGTTTGTCCTCAACAGCCCAGCTGCATCGCCAGCGCGATCAGACTATCTCCCGACCATTCCCAATCCTGCGCGAGATGCGCGTCCGGCGCGGCTCGCCCGCCATATTCCTGCGGTCGCGCCACAAAAGCGGTCTTGAGTCCGCACGCGCGCGCTGCCGCCAGATCGCTATGATGCGCCGCCACCAGGCACACCTCGCCCGGCGCCAGCCCCAGCACTTCGGCCGTGCCGAGATACGCGCGCGGATCGGGTTTATACGCCTTGGTCACTTCCGCCCCGAGGATCGCGTCCCAGGGCAACCCGCCGCGCCGCGCCATCTCCAGCATCAGCGCGATGTTGCCGTTCGACAGCGTAACGATCGGGAACCCGCGTTTGAGCCGCGATAATCCTTCCACCGAATCCGGCCACGGCGCCAGCCGCCGCCAGGCGAAGGTCCAATCCTGCAGCAGCGCCTCATCCACGGTGGCGGGATCGATCCCCTCGGCGCGCAGCGTGTCGTCCAGCATCTCGCGATGCAGCACGTCCAGCACGGTAAAGGGGCGCCCCGACTTCGCAAACGCGCGCATCCCGCTCAGATAGCGCGAACGCCACGCGTCGGTGAACGCCGCCGGATCAAGGTCCCCGCGTCCGATCCGATCCAGATAACCCGCGGATCCGGCGGCGATGCTGGTACGCCAATCAACCACCGTGCCAAACACGTCGAACGCGAGCACCTTGGGCGGCTGCGCATCGGCCATGAAGCTATCTCCACTTCTCTCGCGGGTCCCGCTCGGCGCACCGCTGCCGCTGGCGTAGGATGGCAGCTCTTCGCTGTCGACGCCCGACAAGCGCGGCTAGCGATCTTGCCGCCGCCAGCCCGCGGTCCTACGCCTGCGCCAACACCGTCACGGAGCTTCCATGCGCGCCATCCTTCTCGCCACAGTGGCATCCCTCCTGTCCACCGGCGCATGGGCGCAGGCGCAACCCGCAGCGCCGGTCGCGATCACCGCCGATCCGGCCGCGCCCAAGGGTCGGCTTTCCGATGCGGCCACGCCGACCGCCTACCGCCTGGATTTCACCATCCGACCGTCGATGGAGACCTTCTCCGGCCATGGCGAGATCGATGCTACGGTAAAAGCGGCGACAACACGCCTCTACCTTCACGGCCGCGACCTGGCGGTGAAGGCATCCGCACGCGTCGCCGGCAAGACCATCCCTGCCACCTTCACGCAGGTCGACAAGACCGGCACCGCGCGGCTCGATTTCGCGCAGCCGCTGCCGGCCGGCACGGTGACGCTGGTGTTCGACTGGACTGGCAGCTTCGGCGACAGTGCCTCGGGCCTTTATCGGATCAAGGTCGCCGACCAATGGTATAGCTGGACGCAGTTCGAATCGATCGACGCGCGCGCCGCTTTCCCAAGCTTCGACGAGCCCGGTTTCAAGACGCCCTTCACCGTCTCGATCACCACCGATCGCGGATCAAAGGCGGTCAGCAACGCGCCCGAAACCGGCGTCACCCGCGTCGGCGCGCTGGAAAAGCACCAGTTCGCCGCCACCCGCCCGCTGCCGACCTATCTCGTCGCGCTGGTCACCGGCCCGTTCGTCCACGCCATGGCGACGGTACCGCCAACGCCTGAGCGCGCCGCGCCGCTGCCGCTCGGGGCTGTGCTGACGCAGGCGCACAAGGACAAGACGGCCTACGTCCAGGCCGAAACGCCGCGCATCGTCAGCCTGCTGGAGAAATATTTCGGTACGCCGTTCCCGTTCCCCAAGCTCGATCAGATCGGCTCGCCGGTGATGCCCGGCGCGATGGAAAATGCCGGCGCCGACATCTACGGCGACGGGATCATCGCGCTCGCCCCCGATGCGCCGGTGTCGCAGAAGAAATTGTTCGGCATGGTCGTCGCGCATGAGCTTGCGCATCAATGGTTCGGCGATCTCGTCTCCCCGGTGTGGTGGGACGATCTGTGGCTCAACGAGAGCTTCGCCAACTGGATGGGCTTCCGCATCGGCGGCGAATGGCGACCCGAGCTCAACATCGGCGTCGGCGGGCTGGAGGAAGGCTTCACCGCGATGAACACCGATTCGCTGACGGTCGGGCGTCCGATCCATCAGCCAATCGCCGAGAACAGCCAGATCGATTCCGCGTTCGACGGCATCACTTACGGCAAGGGCGGCCATGTCATCGCGATGATCGCCGCCTATCTCGGTGACGAGAAGTTCCGCGATGGCGTTCGCCTGCACCTCAAGCGCCACCCTTATGGCAATGCTGCTACGCCCGATTTCTTCAAGAGCCTCGCCGATGCCGCGCAGGATCCACGCGTCGTCACCGCCATGCAGAGCTTCGTCGATCAGCAGGGCGTGCCGCTGATCTCGCTCAAGCGCCAGGGTAACCAGCTCGTCGCCACCCAATCGCGCTACACCTTCATCGGGCAGCAGCAGCAGCCGACCAAATGGACGGTGCCCTTCTGCTACAGCGTCGACGCGACCCGCGCCTGCCAGTTGCTCGACGGTCAAACCGCGACCTTTGCCGCACCGGCGGGCACGGGCGCGCTGATGCCCAACGCCGGCGGCACCGGCTATTACCGCTTCGATCTGGAACCGGCCGAATGGGATCGTCTGATCGCAACCTTCGCGAGCCTGCCCGGCGCGGAGGCGATTGCCGCGAGCGACAGCCTGTGGGCCTCGTTCCGCGCCGGTCGCGCCAGCGCCGATCGCGTGCTCGCGGGCACCGTGGCGATGGCCGGCAACGCCGATTCCAACGCCGCGCTCGATGGGGGTCAGCGGCTCGCTGGGCTTCACCGCCGCGGCGTAATCCCGGCGACCGCGGTGCCGGCCTATCGCGCCTTCCTCGATCGCACCTTTGCGCCGCGCCTCACCGCATTAGGCTTCGATCCGGCGGCGGGTGCCCACGCGTCGGATGATCCTGATCGCCAGAAGCTGCGCGCCGACATCGTCGCGCTGCTCGCCGGCGAGGCGCAGGACAAGGCGCTGCTCGCCAAGCTCGGCGGGGCGGCCGAACGCTACCTCGGCGGTGACAGGGCCGCGCTCGACGTCACCTATCTCGGCGACGGTTTCGGCGCGATCGTCCAGGCCGGCGGGCTGCCCGCGGCCAAGCGGATCATGGAAGTCGGCCTCGCCAGCGAGGAGCCGGTGGTGCGCGACGCCGCGTTCGGCGCGGTGGCCGATAGTGGCCGGGTGGATGTCGCCACTTGGTTCTTCGGCTTCGATGACAAGCGGCTGCGGTCGCTCGACCGCGCCAATCTCGCCCAACGGCTGGCGCAAGGGCCGGGCACCGTGGAGATCACCGGGGACTGGTTCATCACCAACATCGACAAGGTGCTGAACAGCGCGAACGGTATCTTCGCGGGCCGCATCGCGCGCACCTTCGCGCTGCAATGCGGGATCGATCGCGCGGCGAAGATCGATGCGGGGGTCGGCAAGCAGATCCGCGCGGCCGGCGCCGGCGTGCTCGATTACGATCGCACGCTGGAGAACATCCGCCTGTGCGGCGCGCTGCGTGACGCCAAGTCGGCGGAACTCGGCACCGCGCTCACCCGCGCCGTGGCGAAACGCTGATGACTCACACCGCCAAAATCCTGCTGCTCGGCTCGGGCGAGCTTGGCCGCGAATTCACCATCTCGGCCAAGCGCCTCGGTGCCTATGTGATCGCCTGCGACAGCTATCCGCGCGCGCCCGCGATGCAGATGGCGGACGCGGCGGAGGTCTTCTCGATGCTCGACGGCGACGCCCTACGCGCCGCGATCGCCAGGCACCGCCCCGACTTCATCGTCCCCGAGGTGGAGGCAATCCGCACCGAGATCCTCGCCGATGTCGAGGCGGAAGGGATCACCGTGGTGCCATCGGCCCGCGCCACGCAGCTGACCATGAACCGCGACCGCATCCGCGATGTCGCAGCACTGGAGCTCGGCCTTGTAACCTCGCGCTACCGTTATGCGGAAAGCCTGGAAGAAGCGCGCGATGCCGCCACCCACACCGGCTTCCCCTGCGTGGTGAAGCCGGTCATGTCCTCATCGGGCAAGGGCCAGAGCACCGTCCGCGACGCAGAGGAACTCGACCGTGCCTGGGCCTACGCCGTCGACAACATGCGCGGCGACCGCCGCCGCGTGATCGTCGAGCAATTCGTCGCCTTCGATTACGAGATCACGTTGTTGACCGTCCGCACCCGCGACGGTGTGCGCTTCTGCCCGCCGATCGGCCACCGCCAGGAACGCGGCGACTATCAGGAATCGTGGCAGCCCGCCGCGATGTCGCCGCAAGCGCTCGCCAAGGCGCAGGACATGGCTCGCAAGGTGGTCGACAATCTCGGCGGCTATGGCCTGTTCGGCGTCGAGTTCTTTGTCGCGGGCGAGGAGGTGATCTTCTCCGAACTGTCGCCACGCCCGCACGACACCGGCATGGTCACGCTGATCTCGCAGGGCCTGAGCGAATTCGACCTCCACGCCCGCGCGATCCTCGGCCTGCCGGTGCCGGAGGTTGCGCTGCTCGGCCCCGCCGCCTCCGCGGTGATCCTCGCTGACCGCGATGCCACCGCTTTCCGCTACGAGTGCGTTGCTCAAGCACTCGCCACCCCCGGCGCTGACGTGGACCTGCGGCTGTTCGGCAAGCCGACCACGCGCCCCTATCGCCGCATGGGCGTGGCACTCGCCCGCGGTGCCGACACCGACACCGCCCGCCGCATCGCCCGCGAGGCCGCCGACGCCGTCACGATCGTTTACGAGTGACGGCGGTCCGGATCCTGGTCGACGCTGATGCCTGCCCGGTGAAGGAGGAGATCTATCGGGTTGCTTATCGGCTGGAGGTGCCGGTCACGATCGTCAGCAACGCACACCTGCGCGTGCCGCAGCACCCGCTGATCGAGCGCGTAGTGGTCAGTGATGGCTTCGACGCCGCCGACGACTGGATCGCCGAGCGCACCGCCGCCGGGACAGTGGTGATCACCGCCGACATCCTCCTCGCCGACCGCTGCCTCAAGGCCGGCGCCGCGGCGGTGATCGCGCCCAACGGCAAACCCTTCACCAGCAGCTCGATCGGCAATGCGGTGGCGGTGCGCGCGATCATGAGCGACTTGCGCGCCGGCGGGGACCGCATCGGCGGCCCACCCCCGTTCGGCAAGGAGGACCGGTCCCGCTTCCTCTCTGCGCTCGATACCGCGCTGACCAGGCTGAAGCGCCGCCCCTAGTCCTCCCATCTGCGATGGAGAGGATCGCAATGCGCTGGACATAAAGTGCGCCGACATTAGCCTGCGTTGATCCACAAGGGGGCGGGTGAATGAAACCGACGGTAGGTTTTGCGCTGTTGGCCCTGCTCCTCGCCCCCACGTCGGTGGCCAGCGACAGCAGCCCGCAGGTCGTGCTCGCCACGCCGGGTGGAGCCGGCGGCGCGATCGACCGCTTCACGATCCGCTTCAGCCAGGCGATGGTCCCGCTCGGCGACCCGCGCGCCGCCGCCCCGATCGCCGTCACCTGCAGCGTCAACGGCGAAGGCCGCTGGGTCGATCAACAGACCTATGTGTGGGAGTTTGCCACCGCATTGCCCGGCGGCACGACGTGCGAGGCGAAGACTCGCGACGGGTTGAAAAGCGCCAGCGGCTACGCCCTCGCGGACACGCGCAGCTTCACCCTCGACACCGGCGGGCCGACGGCGCGCGCGGTGCTGCCCGGCACGCGCGAGGAAATCGAGGAGGACCAGGTCTTCCTTGTCGCCGCCAACATGCCCGCGATGCCGCAGTCGATCGCCGCCAACGCTTATTGCGCAGTCGACGGCCTCGGCGAGAAGATCGCGGTCGACGTGCTCCCCGCCGACACCCCCGGCAAGCTGCTGGCCGAACTCGGCAGCGATCGCTGGGAGGCGCGCAACTTTCTCGAAACCGCCGGCCTCCCCACTACCATCCCGGCTGCCGCCGCCGATCGCCAGAAATCGCTCGCCAGCGTCACCGCGCTCAAATGTCGCCGCGCGCTCCCGCCCGGCCGCGACATGGCGCTGGTCTGGGGCGCGAACATCATCGGCGCGGGCGGCAAGCGCGCCGGCGCCGACCAGCGTTTCGACTACACCGTGCGCAAGCCGTTCACCGCCCGCTTCGAATGCGGCCGAGTCGGCCCGCAGGCGGGATGCAGCCCGGTCGAAAAGGCGCATGTTCGCTTCAGCGCGCCGGTACCGATGAGCGAAGCGGCCAAGGTCCGCATCGAAACCGCCGACGGCAAGAGCATCGCGCCCAAGTTCGAGGATAGCGACAAGCGCAACGCCACGATCTCCGACATCACCTTCGCCGCGCCGCTCCCTGTCGCCACCACCGCGAAGCTCACCATCCCGGCCGGGATCAAGGACGAAAGCGGCCGCCCGCTCGCCAACGCCGAACGCTTCCCGCTCGACATCCGCTTCGATCAGGCGCCGCCGCTGGTGAAGTTCGCCGCCGGCTTCGGCATCCTCGAGGCGAAGCAGGGCGGCGTCCTCCCCGTCACCGTCCGCAACGTCGAACCCGAACTGCAAGGCCGCAACTTAGGCGTCAGCGGCCAGCGCGTCCGCGTCGCCCCCGACGACGGCGAGATCGCGCAATGGCTCCGCACAGTGGCGCAAGCCGACCGCACCGAGATCGAGGAGGTCGAGCGCGGCGGCGAGACGATCCGCATCAATCACACCGGCGAGAAGCCGATCCTCAAGGCCGGGCAGGGCGCCCCGATGCAGGTCGCGCTGCCCGGCAAGGGCAAGGATTTCGAGGTCGTCGGCATCCCGCTCGGCAAGCCCGGCTTCTACGTCGTCGAGCTTGCCAGCCCGATCCTCGGCCGCGCGCTGCTCGGCCGCGACACGCCGCGCTATGTCGCCAGCGCCGCACTCGTCACCGACATGGCGGTCCATTTCAAATGGGGCCGCGAGCGCAGCCTCGCCTGGGTTACCCAACTCTCGGACGGCAAGCCCGCCGCCAATGCCGAGGTGCGCATCACCGACAGCTGCACCGGCAAGTTGCTCGCGCGCGGCGTCACCGATCGCACCGGCGGCCTGTTCGTCCCCGCCGGCCTGCCCGAGCCGGAAACCTATGGCGGCTGCGACTATGACAGCAGCCCGCACCCGCTGATGGTCTCCGCCCGCCGCGGCGACGATTACAGCTTCACGCTCACCGAATGGGGCGAGGGCATCCGCCCGTATGATTTCGATCTCCCCTACGGCTATTCGGCCCGCGGCGAGACCGTCCACACCCTCTTCGATCGCGCGCTCGTCCGCGAGGGCGAGACGATCCACATGAAGCACATCCTGCGCCGCCCGGTCGGCGCCGGCTTCGCGCTCGCCCCCGGCGTGCGCGGCACGCTCAAACTGTCGCACCGCGGCTCGGACACGCAGTTCGAGCTGCCGCTGGCGATCGACGCCAACGGCATCGGCGAGAACAGCTGGACCGCCCCGCAAGGCGCGCCGATGGGCGATTACGACCTGTCGATCGTCGCCGAAGGCCGCACGATCGAGACGAGCCAGTCGTTCAAGCTCGACGAATATCGCCTGCCCACCATGCGCGCGACCGTCACCGGGCCGAAGGCAGCGGCGATCCGCCCCGCCAACGTGCCGCTCGATCTCTACGTCGGCTATCTCTCCGGCGGCGGCGCCTCCAGCCTGCCGGTCGACCTGCGCGTCGGCTGGTTCGCCCGGACCGCCACGCCCGAGGGCTACGAGAATTTCACCTTCGGCGGCCGCACCGTGCAGGAGGGCGTGCGCCCCCTGAACGGCGACGGCGAGGAGGAACGCACCGAACTCCCGCCCACGCAGATGCTCCCCGCCCGACTCGGCGGCGACGGCACCGCGCGCCAGACGATCGAAGTCCCGCAGTCGCTCGACGGCTCGGCCGACATGCAGGTCGAGATGGATTATCAGGATGCGAACGGCGAAACGCTGACCGCGTCGCGCACCATCCCGATCTTCGCCTCGGGCGTGCAGCTCGGCATCCGCACCGACGGCTGGCTGATGAAGCAGGACGATCTGCGCCTGCGCTTCGTCGCGCTCGACACCGCGGGCAAGCCCATCAAGGGCCAGAAGATATCGGTCGCGCTCTACAGCCGCGAGATCCTCACCGCGCGCCGCCGGCTGATCGGCGGCTTCTACGCCTATGACAATCAGATGCGCACCACCAAGCTGGATGCATCCTGCACCGCGACCACCGATGCACAGGGGCTGGCGCAGTGCAGCGCCGACCCGGGCGTCGCTGGCGAAGTCTATGCCGTCGCCACCACCACCGATGCCGACGGCAACGTCGCGCGCGCGGTGCGCAGCGTGTGGCTGGCGGGCGACGAGGATTGGTGGTTCGGCGGCGACAATGGCGATCGCATGGACGTCGTCCCCGAACAGCTCGCCTACAAATCGGGCGAGACCGCGCGCTTCCAGGTCCGCATGCCGTTCCGCGAGGCGACCGCGCTGGTGACGGTCGAGCGCGAAGGCGTGCTGTCGAGCTTCGTCACGCAGCTGTCGGGCAGCGACCCGGTCGTCTCCGTCCCGCTCGACGGCGCCTATGCGCCCGACGTCTTCGTTTCGGTGATGGTGGTGCGCGGCCGTGTCGAAAGCGGCTTCTGGACCTGGGTCAACCGCATCGCGCGCACGCTCGGCCTGTCCAGCACGCCGGACGAGGCGCAGGAGCCGACCGCTTTGGTCGATCTCGCCAAGCCCGCCTACCGCATGGGCGTCGCCAAGATAAAGGTCGGGTGGGAGGCGCACCAGCTCGCCGTCGCGGTCAAGGCCGATCGCGAGCGTTACGCCCCGCGCGATACCGCCCAAGTCGCGGTGCAGGTGCGCAAGCCCGATGGCAGCCCCGCGCGCTCCGCCGACGTCGCCTTCGCCGCGGTCGATCAGGCGTTGCTCCAGCTCGCCCCCAACGACAGCTGGAACGTCCTGTCCGCGATGATGGGGGAGCGCCCGCTCTCCGTCCTCACCGCTACCGCGCAGACTCAGGTCGTTGGAAAGCGCCACTACGGCCGCAAGGCGGTCGAGGCCGGCGGCGGCGGCGGCGACGCCTCGGGGCTCAACCGCGAGAACTTCCAGCCCGTGCTGCTGTGGCGCGGCCGCGTCGCGCTCGACGCGCAGGGCCGCGCGCGCGTACCCGTGCCGCTGTCCGAAGCGCTGTCATCGTTCAAGCTCGTCGCCATCGCTACCGATGGCGCGAACCTGTTCGGCACCGGCACCGCCGACATCCGCACCGCGCAGGATCTGTCGCTCTATGCCGGCCTGCCGCCGATGGTGCGCACCGGCGATACCTATGCCGCCGCCTTCACGCTGCGCAACGGCTCCGCCAAGCCGATGACGGTGACGGCGAATGTCGACGTCTTCCCCCGCGTCGCCGCCGGCCGTCCGTTGACGGTGACGATCCCAGCGGGCGGCGCCAAGGCCGTCGCGTGGAACCTCACCGCGCCCGAGGGCCACGATCGCCTGCGCTGGCAAGTCAGCGCGCGCACTTCCGATGGCCGCGCCGCCGATCGCCTGACCGTGACGCAGGACGTGATTCCCGCGATTCCCGTGGAGATCTGGGCCTCGACGCTCGCCCGCATCGGCGCCGGCTCGCAGATCCCGATCACCGCCCCCGCCGGCGCCTTGCCGGGCCGCGGCACCGTTTCGATCCGCCTCGACGACAGCCTCGCCCCGCCGCTGAAGGGCGTGCGCGATTACATGGCCGCTTACCCCTACCAGTGCTTCGAACAACGCCTGTCGCGCATCGTCGTCCACGGCGACGCCGCCGGCTGGGCGGCCCTCGCGGGCGAGATCCCGACCTATCAGGCACCCGACGGCCTGCTGCGCTACTTCCCCGGCAACAGCCTCAACGGCTCCGAAGCGCTCACCGCCTATGTCCTGTCGATCACCGGAGAGGCCGGCCTGTCGATCCCCGACACCGCCCGCACCCGCATGATCGAGGCGCTGAAGGCAGTCCTAGACGGCCGCCTCCGGCGCGAGGATTACGGCGACGTCCGCCTCCAGCGCGTCGCCGCCTTGTCCGCGCTCGCCAGAGCCGGCGCCGCAACGCCCGCGATGCTCGGCCAGATCAGCCTCCCGCTCGCCGAGATGCCCACCGCAACCCTCGCCGACTATCTCGCCGCGCTCGATCGCATCCCCGGTCTCGCCAACGCGCCCGCGTTGCGCGCGGAAGGCGAAAACATCCTGCGCACCCGCCTCGTCTATGAAGGCACCCGCCTAGACCTGTCGGATCAGGGCAATCAGTCCTGGTGGCTGATGTCCTCGGGCGACGAAGCCGCGATCAAGGCGACGCTCGTCACGCTCGGCCGTCCCGGCTGGCAGGACGATGCGCCGCGCATGATGGTCGGCACCTCGCTCCGCCAATCGCGCGGCCATTGGGACACGACCACCGCCAACGCCTGGGGGACCGTGGCGGCCCGAAAGTTCGCCACGCTCTACCCGGCGGAGGCCATCGCCGGCACGACGATGCTAGCCTACGGCCCACGCCGGACCGCCAAAGCCTGGCCGCTAGCGTCGGAGCAGCGCACTGCGAGCTTCCCGCTTCTCGCCACCCCCACCC
>NZ_MPSB01000013.1 GCF_001981525.1 Sphingomonas jeddahensis
CGCGCGCGCTGAGCCGCGTGTCGCAGGTCGATGCCAATCTGTTCGGCAATTATTACGAAAGCGGCCTGCCCGGCGCGGACGGCGTCTACAATCTGGGTGCAACCGGCACCTACAGTCATCAGTTCGGCCGTCTCGGCACGATCGCGTCGCTCGGCGTCAACACCTTCGATTCCGAAGCGTTCGACAGCCAGTGGTCGGCGCAGGCGCTGCTCGGCGCGCGGTATACATTCTGAGGAACCCCGGCATGTACGAAGATCATTTCGGCCTGACCGAACGCCCGTTCCAGCTGACGCCCGATCCGCGTTACTGGTTCGATTCCGCCACGCATAAAAAGGCGATGGCCTATCTCGGCTATGGCCTGGCGCAGGGGGAGGGCTTCATTGTCATCACCGGCGATATCGGCGCCGGCAAGACGACTTTGGTCGGCCACGTGACTGAGCAGATCGATCCCGCCAACCTCAACCTCATCACCATCGTCTCATCGGCGATCGAGGCTGACGATCTCCTCCGCGTTGTCGCAACCGGCCTCAACATCGATTCGGCGGGGCGCTCCAAGGCCGAGCTGCTGACGCTGATCGAGCGCGGCCTCCACGCCGTCGCCCGCACTGGCCGCCGCACCTTGCTGATCGTCGACGAGGCGCAGGCGCTGCCGGTTTCCGCCCTCGAAGAGCTGCGCATGCTCTCCAACTTTCAGGCCGGCGGCCGCGCGCTGCTCCAGATCTTCCTGCTCGGCCAGCCTGAGTTCCGCGAGCGCCTCAACGGTTCCGATCGGCTGGAGCAGCTGCGCCAGCGAGTAATCGCCATCCACCACCTCGATCCGATGGAGCCGGAGGAAGTCGCCGACTATATCGGCCATCGCCTGCGCATCGCCGGGTGGAAGGGTACGCCCGATTTCGCCGATAACGTCTTCCAGGTCCTCCACCGCGCCACCGGTGGCGTCCCTCGCCGGCTAAACCAGTTGATGGGGCGCGTGCTGCTTCACGCCGCGATCACCGACGCGGCGGTGATCGACGCTGCGCTGGTCAACACGGTTCGCGCCGATGCTGCAAAGGATCTGCCGAGCGCTGCGCGGGTCACCCCGAATGTTCGTGCGGTGCCCGATCCCGCCCCGGTTACGCCGGCTGGTTCGCCGGCTACACCCGCTCCGGACCCGCAATTGCTCCAGAGGATCGCCATGTTGGAGACCCGCATCGAGGAACAGGACGCCGCGCTTCGTCGCATTCTGACCTTGCTGGTCGACTGGGTCGAAAGCGACGCTCCCGCTCCCCGCGGCGGCCTCGAAGCGGTGCGCGGCGCCGCGGCGTGAGATGACGATCCTCAACGGCATGTCCGTCGACGTGGAGGAATATTTCCAGGTCGGCGCGTTCGAGCGGACGATCGATAAAAGCGATTGGAATCGCTGGGAAAGTCGCGTCGTAGCGAACACCGGCATGGTCCTCGATCTGTTCGCCGACGCAGGCGTCAAGGCGACCTTCTTCACGCTCGGCTGGGTCGCCCACCGCTACCCCGCGCTGATCCGCCGCATCGTCCACGAGGGCCACGAAATCGCCAGCCACGGCTGGGATCACCAGCGCGTCTTCACTATGGATGCCAACGGCTTCCGTGCCGATCTCGCCAAGTCACGGCAAGCGCTGGAGGACGCCGCCGGGGTGAAGGTCACCGGCTATCGCGCCCCCAGCTTCTCCATCGACACCCGCACTCCCTGGGCGCATCAGGTTCTCGCTGAGGAAGGCTACACCTATTCCTCCAGCGTCGCACCCGTCGCCCACGATCACTACGGCTGGCGGGAAAGCCCCCGCTTCGCCTGGCGTCCGCTTGCCGATAACCGGTTGATTGAGCTGCCGGTTTCGACAGCGGAGCTGGCCGGCCGCCGCATGGCCGTCGGCGGCGGCTTCTTCCGCCTCCTCCCCGCCGCCCTCACCGACACCGCCGTCCGCCAGTCCAATTGCGCCGGTCACGGCGGCATGTTCTACTTCCACCCCTGGGAAATCGATCCGGCCCAACCTCGCGTCCCGAACGCGCCGCTCCGCTCGAAACTGCGCCATTACAGCCGTTTGAACGCCATGTCTGGCAAGCTGCGCAAGCTCCTGCACCGCCACCAATGGGGCCGCGTCGATGCGGTAGCCGCAGCCGAGCGCCACGCGTGAACGCCCATACGTCGATCCGCACCGACCTGACGGTCCGCGAGGCTGTCGGAGAAGACGTCCGGATCGACGCCTTCGTCCGCGCGCACCCCGCCGCCACCCCCTTTCACCTCCCCGCCTGGAGCCGCGCGGTAGAGGCAGGCTGTGGCCAGCGCGCCCGCTTCCTCATCGCGGAGCGGGCAGGGGAGATCGTCGGCTTTCTCCCGCTCACCGAAATGCGCTCGCCCCTGTTCGGCAAGGCATTGGTTTCGGTCGGTTTTGCCGTAGATGGCGGCGTGCTGGGCGAGGGTGTCGAACCCCTCGCGACCGCCGCCCGTGCCATGGCCTACCCATCGATAGAGCTACGTGGCGGCCCAGCCCCCATCGGCTGGACGGTGGAAAGCGACACCTATCTGGGCTTCAGCCGCCCTCTCGCCGCCGATGAAGAGGCCGAACTCCTCGCCATCCCCCGCAAGCAACGCGCCGAGGTCCGAAAGGCGCTCGCCAATGACTTGCAGGTCGTCACCGGCACTTCGGAACTCGCGGCAGAACATTACCGTATCTATGCGGAATCGGTGCGAAATCTCGGCACGCCTGTTTTTCCCAAACGGCTGTTCCGCGAGGTGCTGGCAACGATGGACGCCGACATCCTCACCGTCCGCCACAAGGGCAGGGCAGTCGCCAGCGTCCTCAGCCTCTACTTCAAGGGCACCGTCTATCCCTTTTGGGGCGGCGGCACCGAAGCCGCCCGGGCCCTGCGCGCCAACGACCGCATGTATTTCGCGCTGATGAGCCACGCGCGCGCGCGGGGCTGCACCCGCTTCGACTTCGGTCGCTCCAAGGTTGGCACCGGCCCCGCGGCGTTCAAGAAAAACTGGGGTTTCAACGGCATACCGCTCACTTACGCGAGATGGTCGAGCGGTCCGGCGCGTGACGTGAACCCGCTCAATCCCAAATACGCTCTGATGGTCCGCACGTGGAAGAAGCTCCCGCTGCCAATCGCGACGCTGGTGGGGCCATGGATCAGCCGCGGGCTCGGCTGAGGTGGAGATCCTCTTCCTGGCGCACCGCGCGCCATTCCCACCCGACCGCGGCGACCGCATCCGCAGCTACAACATCCTGAACTATCTGGCGAAGCGCGCCGGCGTCCACCTCGTCGCGTTCGTCGATGACGACAGCGAGGTCACCCCCGAGCACCGCGCTCTGGTGGACGAATGCGTGCTGATCCGCCGCACCAAATCTCAGGCTCGCGCTGCCGTCGAAGCCCTGGCGCAAGGCAAGCCCGTGTCCCTCACAGCCTTCGCCGACCGCCGGATTGCCGCTACGGTGAAGGACATCCTCGCCCGCCGCCCGATAGACGCCATCTACGCCTTTTCCGGCCAGATGGCGCAATATCTCCCTGCCATGGGCCCTCGGGCGATCATGGACTTCGTGGACCTGGACTCCGCCAAGTTCGAAGCCTACGCCGATGACTCGCGCGGCCCCATGCGCTGGATGATGCGCCGTGAGGCTCGTCTCCTCGCCGCCCACGAAGGCACCGTCGCCAACCGCGTCGCGGCCAGCCTGTTCGTCAGCGCCCCCGAGGCGGCGCTTCTCCCCGGCAGCCGTGCGGTGGAAAACGGCATCGATACAATCTTCTACGATCCACAGATGACAACGCCTGAGAAGACGCGCCATCCGCTGATCGTGTTCACCGGTCAGATGGACTATCGCCCAAACGTGGATGCCGTCATCTGGTTCGCGCAGGCCGTCCTGCCGCTTCTCCCCGACGCACATTTCGCCATCGTCGGCCGCGCCCCGACGTCTGCCGTCCGCGCGCTTGCCAGCGCCAGTGTCACGGTCACAGGCGAGGTGGCCGACGTGCGCGGCTGGCTCGCCGCAGCTGATGTGGTGGTCGCCCCGCTCCAACTCGCCCGCGGCGTGCAGAACAAGGTGCTCGAAGCCATGGCCATGGCCCGCCCCGTCGTCGCCAGCGCCGCTGCCGCAGAGGGCATCGACCACGCCGGCACGATCCGCATAGCCATCGACGCAAAAGGCTATGCCTCTACAATCAAACAGCTTTTTGCAGATCCCGCCGGCGCGTCGGCACTCGGCGCCGCCGCCCGCCGCCAGGTGATCGCGCGCTACGGCTGGGACGCCCGGCTCGCCCCGCTCAACGTGCTGCTCGGCCTCTCCGCGTGACGATCGCGCTCCGCCGGCCGGCCGCGACATTTCCCGCAGCATGGCGCACGCACCTCGCCGCGCTGGCGCTGGCGGCGCTCGCCATCCTGCTGCTGTTCCGCCGCGACGTCGCCGATCTCGCCACGCTGTGGTGGACCAGCACCACCTACGGCCACTGCCTCTTCATCCTGCCGGTCGTCGCCTGGCTGGTCTGGACCCGCCGCGGCGAACTCGCCCTCCTCACGCCCGCCGCCTGGTGGCCCGGCCTCGCGCTCGTCGCTGCCGGGGGCGCCGGCTGGCTGGTCGGCGAAGCAGCCGGCGTCGCCGCCGCGCGTCATTTCGGGCTGGTGATCGCGCTGCAAGGCGCCGTTGTCACCATCCTTGGTCCGCACGTCGCCCGCGCTCTGCTATTCCCGCTCGCCTTCGCTTTCTTCGCCGTGCCCTTCGGCGAGTGGCTCGAGCCGCCGCTGCAGGACGTGACGGCCGCGCTGGTCATGCCGCTCCTCCACCTCATGGGCGTACCGGCGGCGGTGGACGGCGTGCTGATCCACGCTGGCCCCTATTATTTCGAGGTCGCCGAGGCCTGCTCCGGCTCCAAGTTCGTCCTGTCGATGCTCGCCTTTGCGGTGCTGGTGGCGAACACCTGCTTCCGCTCGTGGCGCCGCCGTGCGGTGTTCCTTGGCGTGTCCTTGATCGTGCCGGTGCTCGCCAATGGCGTGCGCGCCTTCGGCACCATCTACGCCGCGCAGCTCGTCGGGCTGGAGGCGGCGACCGGCTTTGACCATATCGTCTATGGCTGGCTGTTCTTCGCGCTCGTCATGGCCGCCGTAATGGCGGGCGGCTGGCGCTGGTTCGATCGCGCGCCCGACGATTCCGCCTTCGATCCCGACGCGCTGCCGGCCCCCAAACGCCACCGAGCGACGCTCGGCGCGATGACAATGCTCGCCGTCGCGACCGTCGCGCTCTTCCCCGCCTGGTCCGCAGCGATCGGCGGCCGCGAGCAGCCGCTGCCCGCGCAGATCCACTTGCCAGACGTGCCCGGCTGGACCCGCTCCCCGCTCAGCACGCGTGCCCCTTGGGAACCCTTCTATCCCACCGCCGACCACCGCCTCATCGGCCGCTACGTCGATCGTCAGGGGCAGGCGGTCGACCTCGCCATCGCCGTCTTCGCCAACCAGCACGAGGGCAAGGAGCTGATCTCCTACGGCACCGGCGTGCTGCGTGAGGCCGATCGCTGGGTGCGCGTCGCGGACCTGCGGGCGATCGACGGCGGCGCAGCGACGCGCATCACCGCCACTGGCACGAGCGGCATGCCAGTAGAGCGCGTCGTCGCGACATGGTACCGCGCCGGTGGAATCGTGACTGCCCGCCCCGCCTTCGTCAAACTCGCCACGCTGAAGGCGCGCCTGCTCGGGGGCGAGCCCGGCGCCGTCGCGCTCCACCTGTCGGCGGAGAAACAGCCCGGCCGCGATTCCGCCGCGGCCATCGCGCGCTTCCGCGCCGCCCTCGGGCCCCTCGACCAGGTCACCGCAAAGGCAATGCGCTAGATGTGCGGCCTCGCCGGCCTCTATTACCCGGAAACGCCCAAGCCGGTCGATCCCGCGCGCATCCGCGCCATGACCGACGCCATGGCCGTTCGCGGCCCGGACGGGGAGGGGGTGTGGACCGCCCCCGGGGTTGGCCTCGGCCACCGCCGCCTGTCGATCATCGACGTCGAGGGTTCACCGCAGCCGATGCACGATGCCTCGGGCGCACTGTCGCTGCTCTTCAACGGCTGCATCTACAATTACCGTGAGTTGCGCGCCGAACTTGCCACCAAGGGTTACCAGTTCCGCACCGCCGGCGACAGCGAAGTACTGCTCGCCGCCTGGGCCGCCTGGGGGCCGGCGATGCTCGATCGACTGAACGGCATGTTCGCCTTCGTCATCCACGATGCGCGCACGCAACGCCTGTTCATGGCGCGCGACCGGTTGGGGGTGAAGCCGCTCCATTACACCCGCCTCGCCGATGGCGCGCTGGCGTTCGCTTCCGAGCTCAAGGGCCTGCTCGCCCACCCCCTGCTCCGCCGCGTCCCCGACGTGCACGCGATCGAGGATTATCTCGCCTTCAGCTACGTCCCCGACGACGCCTGCATCGTCGCTGGCGTCAGCAAGCTCCCCGCCGGCCACTATCTCCTTGTTGAGCGCGGCAAGCCCGTCCCCGCACCGGTGCGCTATTGGGACGTGTCCTTCGCCGATCGCGCCAAAGGCTCGGTCAAGGCGCTCGAGGAGCAACTGGTAGAGCATATGCGCGCCGCCGTCCGCTCGCGGCTGGTGGCGGACGTGCCACTGGGCGCCTTTCTGTCCGGCGGGGTCGACAGCTCGGCGGTGGTGGCGCTGATGGCCGAGGCCAGCCCGCAGGCGGTGCGCACCTGCACGATCGGCTTCGAGGAAGCCGGGCATGACGAGCGCAGCTATGCCGCCACCATCGCGGATCGCTTCCGCACCGATCACCGCGCCCGCGTCGTCCGCTCGGACGATTTCGGCCTGATCGATCGCGTGGTCGCCGCCTTTGACGAGCCCTTCGCCGATGCCTCGGCCCTCGCGACCTATCAGGTTTGCGCGCTCGCCCGCGAAAAAGTGACGGTGGCGTTGTCGGGTGACGGCGCGGACGAGATCCTCGCCGGCTACCGCCGCTACCGCTTCCAGGCCGCCGAAGAGCGCGTCCGCGGCCTCCTCCCGCCGCACCTGCGCAGCCGCGTGTTCGGTACGCTGGGCGCGTTGTATCCGAAGGCCGATTGGGCACCGCGCCCGCTGCGCGCGAAGACGACGTTGCTCGCGCTCGCGGACGATGGCGCCGAGGCCTATGCCCGGTCGGTCGGCGTGACGACCCCAGCGACACGCGCGCGCCTGTTCACCGACACCGCTAAACGCGCCCTCGGCGGCCACCGCGCAGAAGACCGCTACGTCGTCGCGATGCGCGACGCGCCCGCGCTCGACGCGATCGACCGCGCGCAATATGCTGACATCAAGATCTGGCTCCCCGGCGACATCCTCGCCAAGACCGATCGCACCAGCATGGCGGTGAGCCTCGAAGCGCGCGAGCCGCTGCTCGACCACCGTCTGGTCGCTTTCTCCGCGAGCCTTCCGGCCTCGCTTCGCCTGCGCCATGGCGAGGGCAAGTGGCTGATGAAGAGGGCGATGGAGCGCTATTTGCCCAAGGAAGTGCTCTACCGGCCCAAGATGGGCTTCGTCACGCCGGTCAGCGCCTGGTTCCGCGGCGCGCTGGCGAACGAGGCGGCTGCGCTCGCCAAGTCACGCACGTTGGCCGACACCGGCTGGTTCGATCTCCCGGCACTGGCCGATCTCGCTGAAGCCCACCGCACCGGCCGCGCCGAACACGGCCGTACCCTGTGGCAGTTCGTCATGCTGGAACGCAGCCTCAAGCGGCTGTTCGGCTAAAGGTCTGACCCACAGACTTCGTTTGCACTGAGCTTGCCGAAGTGCGTGCCAGCAGCGGAACGTTCGATCACACGCACTTCGACAGGCTCAGCGCGAACGGGGAAGGAGGGCGTCAGCGCCGCGCCTTCGCCTGCCACGCCTGGAACTGCTCCACCGCCACCGATCGCCTGAGCACCCGCGCCATCGGATCCACCACCACATGCGCCTCCGCCGGCACCGTCACCGCACCCCGGCCGCCCTCCATCGCCACCCACTCGATCCGATCGCCGATCTTCACCTCGACCGGCATCGGAAAAGCCCCACCTGTGCGCCACTCCAGCCGCAGCACGTCGCCCTTGCGCATCTCAACCAGCTCGGGCAGCGCAGCGCGCCGCAGATAGGCATCGAAGAACCAGCCGAGATCGCGCCCGGCCTCCTCCTTCACTATCTCCTGAAACTCCCGCGTCGAAGCGAACCGCGGCGCGAAATTCCCCGGCTTTGGATCGACGCGCCCGTAAACCAGCCGCCGAGTCGCCCGGAAGAACGCCTCATCCCCGATCAGCCACCGCAGCGTATGCAGCGTCCACGCGCCCTTGAAGTAGATGTCCCCCGCCGCGCCGCCTTTTGCCGGCTCGTACACCTCTTCCTCGGTCAGCAACTTGTCACGCACAACCGGCGCCGCATTGGTGATGCGATTGCGCTGCGCCTCCATCATCACCGCATAGCGCGCCTCGCCCTCGCGCCACTGGCCGTAGAGCGGCTGCATATATTGCGCGAATCCCTCATGCAGCCAGTAATCGTCCCAGTTCGCCGCCGTCATCTGATTGGCGAACCATTCATGGCTGAACTCATGCTGGAACAGCCAGTCGAACCCCTCCGGCGCCTTGGCATAGCCATTGCCGTAGGCGTTGATGGTCTGGTGCTCCATGCCCATGTGCGGCGTCTCGACCACGCCTACTTTCTCGTCGGCGAACGGATAGGGGCCGATCACTTGCTCGAAGAAATCGAGCGTTGGCGCGAACTCGTCGAACAAGGCCCGCGCCTCCGCTGCCTTGCCCGGCAGATGCCAGTAATGAAGCGGGATCTCATTGCCGTAGCGGCTGCGATAGGTGCCGCGTATCTCGTCATACGGCCCCACCGCCAGCGCGATCGCATAGGTGTTTGGCTGACGCGCCCGCCAGTTCCATCGCGTCCGGCCATCTGGCAGCGTCTCTACGCCAAGCAGCCGCCCATTCGACGGCGCCTTCAGCCCCGCCGGCACGGTAATGTGGAGATCCACCGATGCGGGCTCGCCCGCCGGGAAGTCGAGGCACGGCCACAACAGGTCGCAGCCATAGCCCTGCGTGGTGGTCGCCATCCAGGGCTTGCCCTCCGCAGTCGCGGACCAGACGATGCCATCGTCCCACGGCGCGTTGACCGCCACGTGCGGCGTCCCGCCATAAGTGATCCGCGCCCGCACCTTGTCCCCGGCGGCGAGCGGGCGAGGGAGGGCAATCGTCAACTGCCCCTCGGGGTTGGACCAGCCGCTCTTCGGCAACGCCGCGCCATCGATCGCGATGGCGGACACCGGCAGATTGCGATCGAGATCGATCACCAGCCGCGTCAGCGGCGCCCGCGCCGTGAACGACAGCGTCGCATCGCCCCGGATTCGCCGGTGCTTGGGCAGAACCTCGAACGACAGGTCGGCATGGTCGAACGTCACCGCCGTCTGCTCCGCCGGGCGCGGCCCGCCCGAAATCTGCGTTCGGGCGGTAAGCGGCGGTTCGCCTTTGTCGGGAAGCGGCCCGGCGGCGGCGAGCAACAGGAGAAACGGGATCATGCGTGGCTAGAATGCCGAAACACAGCGGTTCGCTCCCTCACGCGCGGCGATGATTGATGGACAAGCCTGCGACCCCATATAGATTGGGTAAGCCGCCTGTTCGAAGCGGCGCCGGAGTTTGCATGACCCAGACCTACCCCGTTCTGCCGCTGCGCGATATTGTTGTTTTCCCGCACATGATCGTGCCGCTGTTCGTCGGCCGCGACAAATCGGTCGCCGCGCTGGAAGCGGCCATGGCCGCCGACAAGGAGATCTTCCTCGTCGCGCAGCTCGATCCGGCCGAGGATGATCCCAAGGCCGACGACCTGTACGATATCGGCGTCACCGCCACGGTGCTTCAGCTGCTGAAGCTGCCCGACGGCACGGTGCGCGTGCTGGTCGAGGGCAAGCAGCGCGGCCGGCTCGGCGGGCTGGTCGATGCCGGGGCCTATATGACCACCGAAGTCGCCATGATCGAGGAGGTCGAGGCAGAGGGGACCGAAGTGTCCGCGCTGATGCGCTCGGTGGTTGACCAGTTCGAGAATTACGCCAAGCTCAACCGCAAGCTGCCGGCGGAGACCGCCTCGCAGCTTGGCGAGATCGAGGACGCCTCGCGTCTCGCCGACGCCGTTGCCGGCAACATCTCGATCAAGGTCGCCGACAAGCAGTCGCTGCTGGTCGAGGGTGATCCCGCGCGCCGGCTCGAGATGGTGTTCGCCTTCATGGAGGGCGAGCTTGGCGTCCTGCAGGTCGAAAAGAAGATCAAGAGCCGCGTCAAACGCCAGATGGAGAAGACGCAGCGCGAATATTACCTCAACGAGCAGTTGAAGGCGATCCAGCGCGAGCTAGGCAATGAGGGCGAGGAAGGCGAGGGCGACGAGGTCGCCGAGCTGGCGCAGAAGATCGCCACGCTCAAGCTGTCGAAGGAAGCGCGCACCAAGGCGACTGCCGAGCTCAAGAAGCTGAAGACCATGGCGCCGATGAGCGCCGAGGCCACGGTGGTGCGCAATTATCTCGACGTGCTGCTCGGACTGCCATGGGGCAAGAAGTCCAAGCTTAAGAAGGACATCGCCGCCGCGCAGGCGATCCTCGACGAGGATCATTATGCGCTGGAAAAGGTGAAGGACCGGATTGTAGAATATCTCGCGGTCCAGGCACGCACCAACAAGCTGAAGGGCCCGATCCTGTGCCTCGTCGGCCCGCCGGGCGTCGGCAAGACGTCGCTGGGCAAGTCAATAGCCAAGGCGACCGGGCGCGAGTTCATCCGCCAGTCGCTGGGCGGCGTGCGTGACGAGGCCGAGATTCGCGGCCACCGCCGCACCTATATCGGCTCGCTGCCGGGCAAGATCGTCACCAACCTCAAGAAGGCCGGCGCGGCGAACCCGCTGTTCCTGCTCGACGAGATCGACAAGCTCGGCCAGGATTTCCGTGGCGATCCCGCATCGGCGCTGCTCGAGGTTCTCGATCCCGAGCAGAACAGCAAGTTCAACGACCATTACCTTGAGATCGACATCGATCTCAGCGACGTGATGTTCGTCTGCACCGCCAACACGCTGAACCTGCCGCAGCCGCTGCTCGACCGCATGGAGATCATCCGTCTCGAAGGCTATACTGAGGACGAGAAGGTCGAGATCGCCGAGCGGCACCTGATCGCCAAGCAGGTCGAAGCGCATGGCCTCAAGGACGGCGAGTTCACGCTGACGCCCGAGGGCCTGCGCGCGCTGATCCAGCGTTACACCCGCGAAGCGGGCGTGCGCACGCTGGAGCGCGAGATCGCCAAGCTCGCCCGCAAGGCGCTGCGCCAGATCCTGGAGAACAAGGTCGCCAGCGTCACCATCACGCCCGACAACCTCCACGAGTTCGCCGGCGTGCAGAAGTATCGCCACGGCCTCTCCGAGGAGGAAAACCAGATCGGCGCCGTTACCGGCCTTGCCTGGACCGAGGTGGGCGGCGAACTGCTGACGATCGAAAGCGTGACGGTGCCCGGCAAGGGCGCAATCAAGCTCACTGGCAAGCTGGGCGATGTGATGAAGGAATCGGCGGAAACGGCGATGAGCTTCATCAAGGCGCGCGCGCCCAGCTACGGGATCAAGCCGAGCCTGTTCCACCGCAAGGACGTCCACGTCCACCTGCCGGAAGGCGCAGTGCCCAAGGACGGCCCGTCGGCGGGCATCGGCCTCGTCACCTGCATCGTCTCCACGCTCACCGGCGTGCCGGTGAAGCGCGAGATCGCGATGACCGGCGAAGTGACGCTGCGCGGCCGCGTGCTGCCGATCGGCGGTCTCAAGGAGAAGCTGCTCGCCGCGCTTCGCGGCGGCATCGAAACGGTGCTGATCCCGCAGGAGAATGAGAAGGATCTCGCCGACATCCCGCAGAACATCAAGGATGGCCTGAAGATCGTGCCCGTGACGCATGTCGACGAAGTGCTCAACCTCGCTCTGGTCGAACCGCTGGAGGCGATCGACTGGACCGACGCGGACGAGCTGGCGGCGCTGCCCCCTGCGCCAATCGCGCCGGCCGGGGGCGAACTGCACCACTGATCCGATATCGCGGGTCATTGTAAGAAAAGCGCAACCACGGCGGTTCATCGCAGCCGCCGTGGTTTCGTTTGACAGGGGCGGGACCACGCGCCTTACTGGTTTGATCGGCCCTTCGCGGCCGAATCCACATTTCTTTATACCGCACAGGGTAACGGGGGTCGGTGCATGAATAAGCAGGAGTTGATCGCGACGGTCGCGAATGTGTCCGGGCTCGCCAAGGGCGATGCCGTCCGGGCCGTCGAGGCCGTCTTCGATACGATCACTGCACAGCTCAAGAAGGGCGACGAAGTGCGCCTCGTCGGCTTTGGCACGTTCGCCGTGACGAAGCGCAAGGCGTCGACCGGTCGCAACCCGCGCACCGGCGAGCCGATGACGATCAAGGCGTCGAGCCAGCCCAAGTTCAAGGCCGGCAAGGTGCTGAAGGATTCGCTGAACTGATTTGATAATGCGGGCTGGACAGGCGGCGAAACGCCTCCTAAAGGCCCGCTTCCGGTTTCAACCGGGCGCGTAGCTCAGCGGTAGAGCACACCCTTCACACGGGTGGGGTCACAGGTTCAATCCCTGTCGCGCCCACCATATTCAGCCCCGTTGGTCGCACGACCGGCGGGGCTTTTTGGTTCGCGGTCTGGATTTTAACCCCGTCATCCCGGACTTGATCCGGGATCCAGCTTCTTCTTGTCGCACCCGCGCAAAGGCAGCGGGACCCCGGGTCGAGCCCGGGGTGACGGAGCGTCGGAGGGTCAATCAGCGGAGAATGAGCAACCGAAAGAGCGGCGCCGCAGCCGACTTACAAAACGTGCAGCACCGAGCCCCCTCAGTCCTTCCAGCACCAGTAAAGCTGCGCCGGCGGCACGTTCCACCATTCCATGTCATGGTCGATCCGCGCGAAGTGCGGCGCCAGGAAGTCGCGCACCTTGGGACTGAACTGATAGACAAGGAAGGCGCCGCCCGGCCGGATCACGCGCTGCGTCGCCGCCGCGATCGCCGGGCCTACGCCCGCCGGCAGGGTGGAGAAGGGCAGGCCTGACAGGACGAAGTCCGCCGCCGAATGCCCGCGCTCCGCGACGATCGCCTCGACCTCGGCGGCCGAGCCATGAACCGCCTCGAACCGCGAATCGACGATCGTGTGGTTCAGATAGCGGATGAAATCGGGATTGGTGTCGATCGCGATCAGTGTCGCGTCGGGCGCCATTCGCTCCAGGATCGGACGGCAGAAGGTGCCGACCCCGGGGCCGTACTCCACGAACACCTTGCAGTTCGCCCAGTCGACCGGACCCAGCATCTTGTCGATCAGCTTGCCCGAAGACGGGATCACCGATCCCACCATCACGGGGTGCTTCAAGAAGCCGGAGAAGAACATCTGCCACGGCTTCGGAACGCCGGCATTATCGGTTCGGGCGCGGCGCACCGCACTGGTGAAGCTGGGCATGGAGGAAAACGGTCTCCCCGGAAGAACTACAATGGTGCCGAACGCGGCACGGGCAAGAGGGTTGCCATAGCGGGGTTGCGCCGCGCCCCCAAGCGCCTAATCAAGCCTTTGCGGGTGAACCGGAACAGGAGGGCGGCATCGCAATAACCGCGCGGCGCAAGCGGAAAGGGCCTTCGTTCGACCGGCGCTTTGCACTGATGTTCATGGTGATGCTGACGATCGCGGCGGGGAACACCGCGCTGCAATCGGTGCTGCCCGCGCTCGGCCGCTCGCTCGGCGTGGCGGACAGTGCGGTGGCGGCGGCGTTTTCCGTCTCGGCCTTGCTGTGGGTGATCGCCGCGCCGTTCTGGGCCAATCGGTCGGATCGGCACGGGCGCCGGCTGATGATCCTGTTCGGCATGGGCGGCTTCTGCGTCAGCCTGCTGACCTGCGGGATCTTTCTCGCCGCCGGCATCAACGGCTGGATCGGCGGCACGGCCGCGTTCGTGCTCTTCATCATGGGGCGCCTGATTTACGGCACCTTCGGCTCAGCGGCGCCGCCTGCGGTACAGGCGATGGTCGCCGGCAACACTACGCGGGAGGAGCGCACCCGCGCGCTGACTTTGCTGGCGAGCGCCTTTGGCCTCGGCACGATCCTCGGCCCGGCGATCGCGCCTTATCTGATCCTCGGTCATCTCGGCACGATCGAGATCGGCCTCTCCGGCCCAGCCTTCGTGTTCGCGCTGTTCGGCATTGCGATGTTCGTTACCGTGCGCGCGATGCTGCCCGATGATCGCGGGCTGGCGTCGGAAACGCGTGGCGCCGCCAACGCTTACCCCTCGATCGGCGGTCAAGCGAGCGGGGCCAGCGTTCGCGCGGCCACCGAGCCGAAGGGCGGCATGGGCGTCAGCTATTTCGACCGCCGCATCCGTGCCTGGATGATCGCCGGGCTCGTCATGGGCCATGCACAGGCGATGACCGGCCAGGCGATCGGGTTTCTGGTTATCGACCGGCTCAACGTGCCCCCCGCCCAGGCGCTGGAGCCGACCGGCATCGTGCTGATGATGGGTGCGGGCGCCGCGCTGCTGGTGCAATGGGGAATCATCCCGACGCTGAACCTCGCGCCGCGTGCGCTGGTGTTGGTGGGCCTGGTGCTCGCCGCGATCGGCACTGCGCTCACGGGCATGGCCACCTCGCTCTACGGTATTGCCACCGCTTATGCGCTCGCCAGCCTCGGCTTCGGCTTCACGCGCCCCGGCTTCACCGCCGGGTCCAGCCTCGCAGTCGGCCCGGCACAGCAAGGCTCGGTCGCCGGCAAGGTGACCAGCGTCAACGGCGCCAGCTTCGTGCTCGGTCCGTCGATCGGCGTCGGCCTCTACACGATCTGGCATTCGCTGCCGTATCTCGTTGCCGGCCTCGGCTGCGTCCTGCTGCTGGTCTATTGCTGGTTCACCCTGCGGGAACCCGACGAACAGGAAGTCGCCGCCTTCGACGATCCGGTGGTCTAGCGATCTTTGTATCGTCTGGCGGGGAGGGGGTAGCCGGCCCGCCTGTCCTACATGACGGTGTTCGTGGCAGAGCGGTCCCCAGACAACGGGAGCAATGCGAATGTTGAGACCAACCGTGCCAGCGCCTCAACTTCCTCAACATTCGCGCCAACAACGCCGCGATTTCCGTCACTTGCGGAACGTCGATTCGGCGGGACCGCCGTCACACCGGGGCGAATGGGCGGCGCGGCGTACGTCGACGGTTGATGGTTCGCGCGACTCGCAATACAGGCCCGCGCCATGAGCGATACCGGCATCAAGCGCGTCGTCCTGGCCTATTCGGGCGGGCTCGACACCAGCGTCATCCTGAAGTGGCTGCAGCAGACCTACAATTGCGAGGTCGTCACCTTCACCGCCGATCTCGGCCAGGGCGAGGAGCTGGAGCCCGCACGCCGCAAGGCCGAGCAGGCCGGCGTAAAGCCGGAACATATCTTCATCGACGATCTGCGCGAGGAGTTCGTCAAGGATTACGTCTTCCCGATGATGCGCGCCAACGCGATGTACGAGGGGCTGTACCTCCTCGGCACCTCGATCGCGCGCCCGCTGATCGCCAAGCGCCAGATCGAGATCGCGCGTCAGGTCGGCGCCGATGCCGTCAGCCACGGCGCCACCGGCAAGGGCAACGATCAGGTCCGGTTTGAGCTTGGCTATTACGCGCTCGCGCCCGACATCAAGGTGATCGCGCCGTGGCGTGAATGGGATCTCACCAGCCGCACCCGCCTGATCGAGTTCGCCGAACAGAACCAGATCATGGTAACCAAGGACAAGCGCGGCGAATCGCCCTTCTCGACCGACGCGAACCTTCTGCACACCTCGTCCGAGGGCAAGGTGCTTGAGGATCCGTGGGAGGAAGTGCCCGATTACGTCTATTCGCGCACGGTAAACCCCGAGGATGCGCCGGACGCGCCCGAATATATCACGATCGATTTCGAGCGCGGCGACGGCGTGGCGCTCAACGGCGAGCATTGCTCCCCCGCGACCTTGCTGACCAAGCTCAACGAGCTCGGCCGCGCGCACGGCATCGGCCGGCTCGATCTGGTCGAGAACCGCTTCGTCGGCATGAAAAGCCGCGGCATGTACGAAACGCCCGGCGGCACGATCTACCATCTCGCCCACCGCGGCATCGAGCAGTTGACGCTCGATCGCGGCGCCGCGCATCTCAAGGACGAACTGGCGATCCGTTACGCCGAGCTGGTGTACAACGGCTTCTGGTTCTCGCCCGAACGCGAAATGATCCAGGCGGCGGTTGACCACAGCCAGGCCAAAGTCTCTGGCACCGTGCGACTGAAGCTGTACAAGGGCAGCGTCCAGGTGGTCGGCCGCAAGTCGCCCAATTCGCTCTACAGCGAAAAGGTAGTAACCTTCGAGGATGACCAGGGCGCCTATGATCAGCGCGACGCCGAAGGCTTCATCAAGCTCAACGCGCTGCGCCTCCGCCTTCTCGGCCGCCGCGATCGGGGCTGACCGGTCCTTAGGAACACCACGTCATCCCGGCCTTGACCCGGAATCCCGCTTCTTCTTTCTGCCGAGCGGCGAAAGGCAGCGGGCCCCGGATCAAGTCCGGGGTGACAGCAGTAATCAACGCCCCAATCCCACAACAGCACACCTCGCACTGCACGATCGTTGCCCTTCAGGAACGATCCTGCTCCAATCGGCGTTCATCACCGGCTTGGGGCGGCATCACGCCTCGCGTACAAGGGAGATTGCGATGAAGGGTGCAACATTCGGCGCGTTGCTGCTGGGCGCGACCGTGCTCACCGCCTGCGCCAACAACCGTGAGGAAGTGGTCGCCCCGGCACCGCCGATGGGTCCGGGCGCACTGGCCGGCACCGTCGCCGCCGATCGCGACGGCGATGGCATGGTAGATGGCTATTATACGCCCGATGGCACCTATGTGCCCTTCCAGGCGCCGCCGTGCCCGACCCCGCCGCCGCCGCCGCCGCCCACCCCTCGCGGCGAACGAGGCTGATCTTGCTGGCCGGTCAGGGTGCGCCGGTCCGGCGCGCAGGCCGGCTGGTGTCAGTTCTATTGCTCGCGTCTGCGGTCGTGCTTCCGGGTACGGCTGCGGCGCAATCCGACCCGCCAGCCGGCGCGTCGACCAATGCGGTTGCTCAGACAATCCGTAATCAGGTCGGCGGCCGGCTGAAGGATTTCTACCGCACGCGCGGCTATTGGCCGCTGTGGATCGTCGACGAGAAGCCGGGGCCGCAGGCGCGCGCGCTGATTGATGTGATTGAAACGGTCGGCGTCGATGGCCTCGATCCCGATCGCTATTCACCCGATCGCCTGCGCCGGTTGATTGACGAGGCCGAGGGCGGCAACTTGCGCGCGCTCGCCTATCTCGAAGTTGCGCTAAGCGGCACGCTTGCCGACCTGATCCGCGACATGCGCGATCCGCATATCGACATCCGCTATCTCGAGAAGTCGCTCGAGCCTACGCGCGACAAGCCCGATGCGATCCTGCGCCGCGTGGCGCTCGCCAAGTCGATGCTCGATTATGTCCGCACGCTCGGCTGGATGAGCCCCCTGTACATGCAACTGCGCGAAGCGTTGCTCATCGCCGATCCGGGCGTCAGCGGCACCGCCGACGTCGATGTTCCGGCGGGCCCATTGCTCAAGCCCGGCATGAGTGGCGAGCGCGTGATGCTGCTGCGCACCCGGCTCGGTCTGCCCGAGGGCGACCAATATGACGCGGCGCTCGCAACCCGGGTCCGCCGCTTCCAGGCCTCACGCGGCTTGCCGGTTGACGGGATTGCAGGCGGCCAGACGATTGCGGCTCTCAACGGCGGCGCGGCCGCCAGCGGCGTCGATCGCCGCGACCTGTTGCGCCTCAATCTCGAACGCGCCCGCCTGCTGCCTGACGCTTGGACGCGCCACATCGTCGTCGATGCCGCTGGAGCACGGCTATGGTATTATGGCGGCGGCGCGGAGCAGGGAACCATGCGGGTTGTGGTCGGCACGCCTGAAACGCAGACGCCGATGATGGCGGGCATGGTCCGCTATGCAACCCTCAACCCCTATTGGAACGTGCCGGTCGACCTCGTCCGCAAGCGGATTGCGCCCAAGGTGCTCGCCGGCACCTCGCTGGAGCGGCAAGGCTATGAGGCACTGTCGGACTGGACCAACGAGGCCGAAGTGATCCGCTCCTCCGCGATCGATTGGCAGGGCGTGGCCGCCGGAACGGTCGAGCCGCGCGTGCGCGAACTGCCCGGTCGGGGCAATTCGATGGGGTCAGTCAAGTTCATGTTCCCCAACGATCTCGGCATCTATCTCCACGACACGCCGCAGAAGAACCTCTTCGCCAGGCTCGACCGCCATTTTTCCAACGGCTGTGTCCGGCTGGAGGATGCCGGCCGCCTCGGCCGCTGGCTGTTCGGCAAGACGCTGAAGCCCGAAAGCTCGAAGCCGGAACAGCATATTCCGCTGATGGAGCCAGTGCCGGTGTATCTCATGTATTTCACCGCCAGCCCCGCCAATGAAGGCGTCCGCTACGTCGCTGACCCTTATGGCCGCGACGCGCCCGCACTCCAACACCTCGCGAGCTCCTGACCCCTCCCGTAAGCGAAGGGGAACTGATCCGTTAACTACACCTCAACCACCTTCGTTCATGCCGTGGACCCATGGATACGGGGCGGCTACGGATGGCGAATTCCTTCGGCACGGTGGACGTGGCGATCATCGGCGCGGGGCCTGCCGGGCTGACGGCCGCGTATCTGCTCGGCAAAGCCGGCTATTCCGTTACCGTGATCGAGAAGGATCCACGCTATGTCGGCGGGATCAGTCGTACCGTTGAGCATCAGGGCTACCGCTTCGACATTGGCGGCCACCGTTTCTTCTCGAAATCGAAGGACGTGGTCGATCTCTGGAATGAGATCTTGCCGGATGATTTCATCGAACGCCCGCGGATGAGCCGCATCTATTACGAGGGCAAATTCTACAGCTATCCGCTGCGCGCGTTCGAGGCGCTGTGGAACCTCGGCGTGTTCCGCTCCGCCGCGTGCATGGCGAGCTTCGCCAAGGCCAAGCTGCTGCCCAACAAGAGCGTGAAGAGCTTCGAGGATTGGACCGTTAACGCATTCGGTTGGAAGCTTTATTCGATCTTCTTCAAGACCTACACCGAGAAGGTGTGGGGCATGCCGTGCGACGAGATGTCGGCGGATTGGGCCGCGCAGCGCATCAAGGGCCTGTCCCTCTGGGGCGCCGTCACTGACGGCCTGAAGCGCAGCCTCGGCCTCAACAAGCGCCCGAACGACGGCATGGCGGTCAAGACGCTGCTCGAAAGCTTCCGCTACCCCCGCCTCGGCCCGGGCATGATGTGGGAAGCCGCGCGCGACCATGTCCTCGCCCAAGGCAATCAGGTGCTGATGGGCCACAAGCTCAAGCAGCTCGCCTTCAACGACGTGACGCAGACGTGGACGGTCACCGCGACCGACGCCGATGGCGCACCCGTGGCGATCAAGGCGGCCCACGTCATTTCCTCCGCACCGATGCGCGAACTCGCCAGCCGCCTCCATCCGCTACCCGCCACGCTGCCAGAGGCCGCGAACCTCAAGTATCGCGACTTCCTCACCGTCGCGCTGATGATCCGCTCGCCCGATCTGTTCCCGGATAACTGGATCTACATCCACGATTCCAAGGTGAAGGTCGGTCGCGTCCAGAACTTCCGCTCCTGGTCGCCCGAGATGGTGCCCGATCCCGACGTCGCTTGCGTCGGCCTGGAATATTTCTGCTTCGAAGGCGATGGCCTCTGGTCGTCGAGCGACGAGGATCTGGTCGCGCTCGCTACCAAGGAGATGGCGCAGCTCGGCCTGTGCGACGCCGATCAGGTCGTTGGCGGCACGGTCGTGCGGCAGGAAAAGGCTTATCCCGTCTATGACGAGGATTATGCCGCCAACGTCCACGCGCTGCGTCAGGAGATCGAGGCGCGCTACCCGACGCTCCACTGCGTGGGGCGCAACGGCATGCACCGCTACAACAACCAGGACCACGCGATGATGACCGCGATGCTCACGGTCCGCAACATCGCCGCCGGCGCACGTGTGTACGACATCTGGGCGGTCAACGAAGACGCCGAATATCACGAAAGCGGCAATGAGGGCGCACAGGCCGCGCTGGCCAGCGTCCGCGCCGTACCCGAGCGCCTGAAGGCGGCGTGATGTGGCCGCGGGCAACCAACTGACCCCCCGTCACCCCGGGCTTGACCGGGGGTCCCGCTACCTTGCCCCGTCGCAAGAAGAAGAAGCGGGACCCCGGATCAAGTCCGGGGTGACGGAGCAGGAAGCGAGTATCTGCCGCCCCATCCTGATCGGCTGGTCCCTCGCCGCGATCGTCCTCACGCTGGCGATGGCCGACAGCATCATCACGCTGCGCTTCATCGACCCTGATGACGCGATGCGCCTTATGGAAGCATGCGACTGGCTCGCCGGGCAAAGCTGGTGGGACGTGTCCCAGCATCGGCTCAATAGTGGAGACTTCCCGATGCACTGGTCGCGGCTCGTCGACCTGCCGCTCGCCGCCGGCCTGGCGCTCACCGCGCCGCTCGGGGGCGCCGCCGCGATTCGGATCACGATGGTCGTCGTGCCGCTCGTGTCGCTGCTTACGGCCATGGCACTGGTCGCGCAGATCACCCGCCGGCTCGCTGGCACGGACCGCGCGCGCTACGCCGTGCTGCTCGTCCCGCTCTCAGCCTCGCTCGTCTATCAGCTGCGCCCGATGCGGATTGACCATCATGGGTGGCAGATCGTGCTCGCCCTCGCCGCCACCGCGCTGCTGCTGGCGCAGCCGTCGCGAAGGGTAGGGGCGCTCGCCGGCCTCGCGCTCGCCGCACTTCTGACCATCTCGCTCGAAGGGATGCCGATCGCCGCGAGCATCGCTGGTGTCGCCGCGCTCGCCTGGGCGTGGCAGCCCCATCGACGCGGTCATCTGCTCGCCCTGGTGTGGAGCCTGTTCGGCGGCGCGCTGCTGCTCCACCTCGTGACTCGCGGCCCAGCGTTCTTCGCACCAGCCTGCGACGCTATCGCACCAGGCTGGCTGGCGATGCTCGGCACCGCTGCGATCGGCACCAGCCTCGCCACGCTGGCGCAGCCCACGACCGTGGCGATCCGCATCGCCGCGCTCGCCACCGCCGGTGCTGCCACCGCTGCCACGCTCGCCCTCGTCTCGCCCGCCTGCCTCGCTGGCCCCTTCGCCACCCTCCCGCCGCTTGTGCACGACATCTGGTACGTCGGCGTGTCCGAAGGCCGTCCCTTGTGGGAGCAGACGGCCGACTGGGCCGCCATGACGATCGGCCTGCCGCTCGTCGGGCTGATCGCTACGGCGCACGCCTGGCGCTGCGCAACGGGCGAGGCGAAGCTCCGCTGGGCATTGCTCCTCCTGCTGCTCGCTTCGGCGACACTGGTGGCGATCATGGTCAACCGTGCCGGCGCCACCGCCAATGCGCTGGCGATCCCCGGCGCGGCCACCTTGCTCGCCGCCTTGCTCCACCGCGCGCGCGCCATCCCCAGCCTCGGCAAGCGCCTCGCGGCCACCGCCGGCGCCTTTCTGCTCGCCTCCCCCGGCCAGGTCGCCGCCATCGGCGTCGTCGCCGCCAAGACGCTCACGCCGGCAGACGGCACCCGGCCCAGCGAAGGGCAGCACGTTCCCCCATGCGAGCGCGTCGGCGACGTGCGCGTGATCGATCGCTTGCCGGCGGGCATGATCTTCGCGCCGATCGATATCGGCCCAGACATCATCGCCACCACGCACCACCAGGCCCTCGCCGGCGGCTATCACCGCGCGCCACGGCCCATGGACGTCGTATTGGAGGCCTTCACCGGCCCACCCGAAACGGCGCGCCGGCTGATCCTGGCGAGCGGCGCCGATTATCTCGCCGGATGCCCCGGCTTTAACGAAACCGAGATCTACCGCCGCGATCACCCCGATGGTTTGTGGGCGCGGCTGGAGCGCGGCGAGCGCTTCGACTGGCTTCAGCCGATCGCCACCGGCACCCCCGCGCTCGCCTGGCGAGTCATTCGCCCCTTGCCCTCGCCGAACCCGCGCCCGTAAGGCGGCGCGATGGAGCAACCGGGGGCGCCCCTTCGCTGGTGGCAGACGCGCGCGTTCGTCATTGTCGCGACGCTGATCACGATCGTGCCGCTGCTGTGGCCGCAGATCCCGCCGCTGGTGGATCTGCCGGGCCACATGGGCCGCTACCGCGTGCAGCTGACGCCGCATGATCAGGCGCCGTGGCTGGCCGATTGGTTCAACTTCCAATGGTCGCTGATCGGCAACCTCGGCATCGACCTGCTCGTCGTCCCCTTTTCCAAGCTGTTCGGGCTGGAGCTGGGGGTCAAGCTGATCGTCATCACCATCCCGGCGCTCACCGCCGCCGGCCTGTTGTGGATCGCGCGCGAGGTGCACGGGCGCATCCCGCCCACCGCCTTGTTCGCGCTGCCGCTCGCCTACAGCTATCCGTTCCAGTTCGGCTTCGTGAACTTCGCGCTGTCGATGGGGCTGGCTTTGTGCCTGTTCGCCTTGTGGCTGCGCATGGCGCGGCTGGGGCAAGTTCGCCTGCGCGCCATCGTCTTCGTCCCGATCTCCTGCCTGCTGTGGCTGTGCCACACGTTTGGCTGGGGCGTGCTGGGCGTGCTCGCTTTCTCCGCCGAGATGATCCGCCAGCACGATATCCGCAAGGACGCCGGCTCCGGCCATTGGATCGAAAGCTGGATCCGCGCTGGCCTCGGCTGCGTGCCCTTGGCGCTGCCCATGGTGCTGATGATCTTCTGGCGGTCGGGCGATCACGTTACCGGGCAGACCGCGGATTGGTTCAACTGGCAGGCGAAGGTCGCCTGGATGCTGATGGCGCTGCGCGACCGGTGGGAGCTGTGGGACGTCGTCGGCATCGGCGTCTTCTTCCTGGTGCTCTTCCGTGCGGTGCGCGATCCGGCGATCGAATATTCGCGCAATCTCGGGTTGTCGGCGCTGTTCCTGCTCGCCGTCTTCGTGCTGCTGCCGCGTATCGTATTCGGATCGGCCTATGCCGACATGCGGCTCGCCCCGTTCGTGATCGCCGTGGCGCTGATCGCGATCCGTCCGCGCCTGACGATGACGCCGCGCCACGCCGCTGTGCTCGCGACGCTCGGCCTCGTCTTCTTCGTCGCCCGCACCGCCGGCACAACGATCAGCTATTGGCAGTTCGATCGCGATTACGACACGGAGCTTGCTGCCCTCGACAAGCTGCCCGTCGGCGCACGGGTGGTCACCTTCGTGGGCACCAATTGCCGTAACGAATGGAAGATGTCGCGGCTGGAGCATCTCGCAGCCATCGCGCTTGAACGACGGCTGGCCTATGCCAACGATCAATGGTCGATGCCCGGCGCGCAACTGCTCACCGCCCGCTACAGCCAGGCCGGCATGTTCGCGCATGATCCGTCGGAGATCGTCACCCCCGGCTGGTGTCCGCGCGAATGGTGGAAGCCGGTGGATTTCGCCATGGCGCGCTTCCCGCGCGAGGCGTTCGATTATGTCTGGCTGATCCGCACCCCGCCGTTCAAGCCGCATTACGCCACCGATCTCGACCGCATCTGGCGCTCGCCGACCGGCGCCAGCGCGCTGCTGAAGGTCAACCGCGATCGCCCGGCGCCGCAGATATCGGATGAGGAGCTTTACCCGCGCTGGTTCCTGGAGCTGCGCGCCCGTCGCATGCAGCAGCGCCTCAAGGAACTGCCCCCGCCGCCGAAATCGTAGGACGAACCAACCCGCTGCAGCGCGGAATCGTTGCTGCGACGCGGCACCTTTCGGTGCCTTGCGTGTTTAATCCTCGGTAAGGGGAGGGGCGCGCCTTGAGGACGACGTGGGCGGTATCAGCTGCATTGGCGACATGTGCCGTGGCGCCGGCGGCTGCCGAGACCAACCATGGCGGCCAGATTTGGGGGAGCATCCAGGTCACGGCTCCGATCACCGACGATGTCTTCGTGTCCAGCGAAATACAGCCGCGCTGGTCGGCCAAGAATGCGGCAACTGCGCCGATCACCTTTGTGCCCCCAATCGTATCGTGGCGCAAAAGCGAGTCGCTGATCGTGTCAGGCGGCTATCTCTACGCGTTCATCGATGGCGCGCGCCTTCCGACCGACCTTCATGAACATCGGTTTCTTCAGCAGATTTCCTACCGTATCGGCGCGATCGGCCGAGTCGGAATCCGCGCCCAGACGCGCTTTGAACAGCGCAACCGATCGACCGGCAAAGACTGGAACGTGCGCGTCGCGCAGCAGGTCCTGCTCGCCACACCGCTAACCAAGAAGGAAAGCGGCGGCCCCGTCGGCGTCTTCTCGATGGAGCTCTACTGGAATCTGACGGAGGCCGATTGGGGCGCACGCCGCGGCTATGACGATCTGTGGACCTTCGCCGGCGTTCGCCTGCCGGTATCCACCAGTACCGCCTTTGAGCTCGGCTATCTCAACCAGCGCCAGCGCGCGGTGAACGGCCGCGCCAACATGAACCATGCCGCCGTCGTCGGCGTGTCCTTCCAGCTCTCGCCCTCCATCACTCCGCCCAAAGTGGTCCCGACCACCGGCCCCGGTTTGCAACCCGTCGGCGGCCGCGAACCGGTGCGGAATTAGCCGTCACTCTCCCTTTCGAAACGGCGTCAGCCGCTCCAGAAACGCCTGATCCGCCTCAACCGCCGCCCGTTCGCGCACCAGGAACTCCGCCACAGCACGGCGAAACCCTGGATTCGGGATGTAATGCGCCGACCAGGTCGGCACCGGCGCATAGCCGCGCGTCAATTTGTGCTCCCCCTGCGCCCCGGCCTCCACCGTCTTCAGCCCGCGCGCGATCGCCGCATCGATCGCCTGGTAGTAGCACAGCTCGAAATGCAGGAACGGCACGTCCTCGATGCAGCCCCAATAGCGGCCATAGAGTGTCTCCGCCCCGATCAGGTTCAGCGCCCCCGCGATCGGCATGCCGTCACGCTCGGCCAGGATCAGCAGCAGCCGATCCCCCATCCGCTCGCCCAGCAGCGGAAACACCGAACGGGTGAGATACGGCTGCCCCCATTTCCGGCTCCCCGTATCCTGATAGAAGGTCCAGAACGCGTCCCATTCGCGCGCGCCGATCTGATCCCCGGTCAGGTGCCGGATCGTCAGCCCTTCGACCGCGCCCGCACGCTCCTTGCGGATCGCCTTGCGCTTGCGGCTGGCCAGCGTGGCGAGGAAATCGTCGAAACTGCCGAAGCCATGATTGTGCCAGTGGAACTGCGTCCCCTCGCGGATCAGCCAGCCGGCATCCTCGAACAACGGCACCTGCTCGGGCGACAGGAAAGTGGCGTGCGCGGAGGACAGCTCATGCTGGTCGGTCACCGCCTCCAGCGCCGCGATCAGCGCCGGCGCCGCGGCGGAATCGCGCAACAGCAGCCGCGGCCCCGGCACCGGGGTGAACGGCGTCGCGATCTGGAGCTTGGGGTAATAGGAACCGCCCGCGCGCTCCCAGGCATCCGCCCAGGCATGGTCGAAGACATATTCGCCCTGGCTGTGCGCCTTGGCATAGGCCGGCGCCACCGCGATCGGCGCGCCATCCGCCCCGTCGACGATCACCGGGATCGCCTGCCACCCGCTCCGCCTGCCGACGCTGCCTGACTCTTCCAATGCGGAGAGAAAGGCATGGCTGACGAACGGATTGTCGCCCGCGGCGCACGCATCCCATTGTGCGGCCGGAATGCTGGCGACACCATCGGCAAGGCGAGCGGTCAGTTTGGTCATGCTTTAATGATTCCGTTCGCCCTGATCTTGTCGAAGGGCTGCCGTCCTCTGAGAGGAAGGGCAGGGCTTCGACAAGCTCAGCCCGAACGGAAGAAGGGGCAAGAGGTTCAGTCGGGCCGTAAAGTTCAGCCCGCCACCGCGATCACGGCATCCACCTCGACCGCCGCATGGCGCGGCAGCGCAGCAACACCAACCGCCGCGCGCGCATGCTTGCCGGCATCGCCGAACAGCGCGACCATCAGGTCCGACGCGCCATTCGCTACCTCCGGCTGATCGCCAAAGCTCGCAGTCGAATTGACGAACACGCCCAGCTTCACAACCCGCGCCACGCGCGACAGATCGCCCAGCGCCGCCTTCACCTGCGCCACCACCATCAGCGCGCACAGCTTGGCCGCCTCCTGGCCCGCGGCGACGTCGAGGTCGTCGCCCAGCCGCCCGGTGACGACCTTGCCATCACGGAACGGCAGCTGGCCGGAGACGTGAAGCAGCCCGCCCGCCTCGACGGCGGGAACATAAGTGGCGACGGGAGCAGCGGCCTTGGGCAGGGTGAGGCCAAGCTCTTCCAGCTTGCGATCGATATCGGTCATGGCCACGGGTTCAACACCAGCTCGCCGCGACATTCAAGCACCCCGACCATTCCCTTCCTGCAAGAGGGAGGAACCTGAACCCCCGCCTCAACCCTGCGCCGGCTGCCCCGCCGCGAACCGCTCGGTTATCCACGCCAGCGCCTCGGGCCAATCGTCGATCCGCGCATGCGCCGCCGGGGCAGGGGGTACGCCGGGCGCCAGCGCCGGCTCCGCGACCATATGCAGCCGGTGGACCTGCGGGGCATGCTCCGCCACCGATTCATGGTGCATCGGCAGGTCGTCGATGAACACCGTCACCGGATTGCCATGCTCCGCGGCGATCGCCCCCACCGGCGCGCCCTTCGGTCCCTGGTTGCACTCGACGCGATGTTCGATCCCGAAGGCGGCAAGCTGGTCGATGCGATGCGTGCGGCACTGGTCCTGCAAATTGGTCAGGATCACGATGTCGGCCACCTCAGCGATCCGCGCCAGCGACTCGCGCGCACCCGGCACCAGGGTCTGGCGGTGCATTTCGCCCGGGAAGAAGCCGTCTAGGAAGCCCATCATCTCCTCGCGCGTCGGCGCCGCGCCGCCGTTGCGCCGGCGCATGTTGCGGCCCAGCTCCCAGCTCGTTGGCGTGAAATCGATGTCATGCGCATCACCCAGCCAGTCGCCGAAATGCTTCACCATGTGCAGCAGCACTTCGTCGCAGTCGGAGATCAGGAGGGGACGGTTCATAGCGCTTCCAATTCGTGGCGGGCGCGCACCAGCGCCTCGGGTTTGGTGTCGATCGCCGCGGCGCAGGCGATCAGGTCGGGTTCGTGCGCTTCCAGGAAATGGAGGCTGGCGGCCAGCACCGCCGGTTCGCCGATCCGCGCGCGCAGATCGTCCGGATCCAGCCCGGTCAGCGAGATCAGCCGCGACGCGCGGTCGGGCTCCGAGAGCGTCCACACCAGCGCACGCAGCGCAAGCGCATCGGCCGGTTCTGCGTTTGAGTCGCGTCGCGTCATCGCCTATCGTGGGTGCAAATGGGGGTCGGGACTGGCGTGGCAAAGAAGGTGCTCGTTGTCGAGGACAACGAACTCAACCTGAAGCTCTTCTGCGATCTGCTGCGCGCGCACGATCATGCCGCGGAGCCGGTGCGCGACGGTCGGGAGGCGGTGGCACGCGCCCGTGAGTTCGCGCCCGATCTCATCATCATGGATATCCAGATGCCCTATGTCACGGGCTATGAGCTGATCCTGGAGCTGAAGGCCGACGACGCGTTGCGCGCGATCCCGGTCATGGCCGTCACCGCTTACGCCGGCCGCGAGGACGAAGAACGCATCCGGGCGGCGGGGGCCGAGGCCTATGTGTCCAAACCGATCAGCCTGGCCAAGTTCATGGAAACGGTCGGGGCGCTGGTCTGATACTGAAATCATCCCCGCTCCGAGGAGGGATATCAGCTCAAACCAACCCAAGCTCCGCCAGCTTCCCCAGCAATCCCGGTGGCAGCTCCGCCATGTCGGTGCCATCGCCACCAAGGTCCGCCGGCGCATCGTCATGCTCCAGATAGCGCCACCCCTGATGCGCCCGCTTCGGTCGCGCTGCCACCAGCCGCAGCACCGGATCGATATGGATCGCCACCCGGCCACCCTCCGCGTCGCCAAAACTGAGGATCGGTGACCGCGCCACCAGCTGATGCTTGATGATCCAGAACAAGGATCCCTGACCGGCGATCTCCTCATGCCGCTTGGGCAGGTAGCGCGTTGTCAAAAACAACGGCCCTTCCTCCCCGCGCAGCTTCAGGCGCTCGGCAAGATTTTCGACATGGGTGTGACCGAAAGCGACTTTGGTGATGTGAAGCGGCATGCTCGCCGGATGTGGGGAGCCTCAGCCGACGAGGCCAGAGGCAGTCGCAAGCCCCAGAAAGGCGAGGAAGCCGATCGAATCCGTCGTCATCGTCACGAACACCGACGATGCCACTGCGGGATCGGCGTTGAAGCGATCCAGCGTCACCGGCACCAACACGCCGGCTAGCCCGGCGACTAGAATGTTGGTCATCATCGCCGCCGCGATCACCCCGCCCAGCATCGGATTGCCGAACACGATCGACACGCCCACGCCGATCACTACCGCTACGGTTACCCCGTTGAGCAGCGCCACCCGGATCTCGCGCCCGATCGCTCGCGCGGTGTTCGATTGCGTCAGCTGGTTCGTCGCCAGCGCGCGCACCGTCACCGCCAGCGTCTGCGTTCCCGCATTGCCGCCCACGCCCGCCACGATCGGCATCAAGGTGGCGAGCGCCACCATCCGCTCGATCGTCGTTTCGAACATCGAGATGATGAAGGAGGCGAGCAAGGCGGTGAACAGATTGGCGATCAGCCAGCGTACGCGCGCCTTGTAGCTGTCCACCACCGGCTCGTTGATGTCGCCCTCGCCGGCGCCGGACAGAAGCAGCGCGTCCTCGCCGGCTTCCTCCTGGATGATGTGGACCACGTCATCGACGGTGATCATGCCCACCAGCCGCCCCGATCCGTCCACCACGGCGGCGGAGATCAGCGCATATTTCTGGAAGCGCAGCGCGACCTCTTCCTGATCCATGTCGACCGGGATCAACGTCTGTTCGCGCTGCATCACATCGGCCATGGAGATCGAGCGCGGGGTGCGCAGGATCCATGACAGGGCGCAGGTGCCGACCGGCTTGTGCGCCGGATCGACCACAAACACTTCCCAGAAGTCGGTGGTCAGTTCCTCGTGGCCGCGCAGGTAATCGATCGTGTCACCGATCGTCCAATGTTCGGGGACCGCGATCAGCTCGCGCTGCATCAGGCGGCCGGCGGATTCTTCCGGATAGCTCAGCGCCTCCTCGATCGCGGCGCGATCGTCGGGTTCCATCGCGCGGAGCACTTCGCGCTGGTCCTCCGCGTCCATGTCCTCGATGATCGCAACAGCGTCGTCGGTATCGAGTTCGGAGGCGATGTCCGCGACCTGCCGCGCGTCCAGCGCGTCGATCAGTTGTTCGCGGACATAATCGTTCATCTCAGCGAACACATCGCCGTCGAGCAGATCGGCGACCGCGGCGGCGAGCGGGGCGCGGCGTTCGTCGGGGGTCAGTTCGAACAGGTCGGCAATGTCGGCCGGGTGCAGCGGCTCGACCAGCCGGTGCGCCTCCTCGGTGTCGCCATTCTCCACCGCGTCCAGCACGGCATCGACGAATTCGGGCCTCAGCCGGTCGTCCGCGTCCAGCTGGTGCTCGTCCTCAAGGCGCCCGTCATTGCGGAGTTCGGTGTCGCTCATCGCCCGCCTCCATCGGCTGCCGGATCAAGCCGCGCCTCCTAGCGCCGCTGGCCTGCGAAGCCAACTGCGCCGATTTGCGTTCATGCCGGGGCGGGGCTACGGCGCCGCTTTCCCGATTACACCGGAAGGAGCCGTTCATGGCCGATACCTTTAACACGCTGGTGCTGACGCTCGACGGCGGCGACGTGACGATCAAGCTGCGCCCCGATCTGGCGCCCGAGCACGTCAACCGTATTGCGGAGCTAGCGAACGACGGCTTCTACGACGGCGTGGTCTTTCACCGCGTGATCCCGGGTTTCATGGCACAGGGCGGCGATCCTACGGGCACCGGCATGCACGGTTCGGACAAGCCAAATCTGAAGCAGGAATTCTCCAAGCAGCCGCACGTCCGCGGCGTCTGCTCGATGGCCCGCACCAACGATCCGAACAGCGCCAACTCGCAGTTCTTCATCTGCTTCGACGATGCGCGCTTCCTCGACGGCCAATACACCGTCTGGGGCGAAGTCACCGATGGCATGGACCTGATCGACGCGCTGCCCAAGGGCGAGCCGCCGCGCGAGCCGGGCAAGATCGTCAAGGCGCGCGCTTCCTAACCTTCGCGCACATTTGCTCGTCACCCCGGACTTGATCCGGGGTGACGCAGCACACGAATGCTCCCACCGAACCCTTCTCAGACCGTCTCCGACCCCAGCGCCCCGATCAGCCAGTCTCTGAACAGCCGCACCTGCTTCATTTGCAGCGCGCGCGGGCGGCAGACGAACCAATAGCTGTACGGGCTCACCACCTCGATCTCGAACAGCCGCACCAGCCGCGGGTCCGCTGCGTCCTGGAAATGGCTTTCGTGCATGAACGCGACGCCCAATCCCTGCGCCGCGGCTTCCAGCATCAGCGCGCCCGAATCGAAATGATCCACCGCTGCCGGTTCGATGTCATGGAGCCCGGCCGCGGTGCGCCAAGCCGTGAAGGTGTCCGGCATCTCGCGATGTACCAGTGCGGTCAAGGTGGCGAGCTGCTGCGGCCGAACGATCGGATCAGGCCGCTCGATCAGCGATCGGCTACCGATGACATAGACCATGTTGCGGTCCAAACGCCGGGCGTACAGCGCCGGGTCGATGTCGCGGGCCAACGCGATGACCGCATCCAGACCTTCGCCCAGCCTTGTCACGCCATGCGCAGCGGTATCGATATCCAGATGGATCTCCGGATGGGCGTTGCGGAGTTCCGTCAACCGCGGAAACAGGCGCTGCGAGGCGAATAGCGGAAGCACGCCCAGGCGCAGCCGCAGCACCTCCGCCGCGCTTGTCATGGATTCGACCGCGTCAGATAATTGGTCCAGCACCGGCGCGATCTGTGCCAGCAGCCGCTCCCCATCGGCATTGGGCACCATCGCCTGATGCCGGCGATCGAACAGCGGGCGATCGAGAAAACGCTCCAGCGTCTGAACGCGGCGGCTTAGCGCCGGGGCTGACAGTGCGAGCTCTTGCGCAGCCGCCTTGACCGATCCGAGCCGCGCAACGGCGACAAACGCCTCGATCGCGGTCAAGGGTGGCAATCGACGCATGGTTCTACTCGTTCCTTGTTGTGCGTTGCACGATGTTGACGTCACGTTCACCACACAAGCACATGGCCGTGCGGATGCAAATTTTGCAACCCAACCGTGTTTCTTCGCACTTGCACAATAAGAGGTTCGGACGCAAATAGGGCGGGCCTTTCAGGCATCCTCTCCTAAAAACTTTTCAGGGGCTGGTCTTCGGATCGGCCCCTTTTTTTCGCGTCAACAATCTCCAACTTTCTCCGGATTGTCCCGTAGATAGCCGGGGATAGCCCGATTTTGCCGCCGATGGGCGCCTTGTCGCCCAGTGATGGTCCAACGTTGCCCCTAAAAACTCGGGCGCGCCTCTATATCTAACGCTGAGAATCCCGGAGGAGAAGCGCATTGGCGGACAGCGAAACGCAGGCCCAGAAGTTACAGGTCGCTAATGCCCGACCGGAGGATAGCGGCCGTGGCATCGCCCACCTGCCCCGCGCCTTCATGGCGTCGCTTGGCCTCACTGATGGTGACGTGATTGAGATTGTAGGCAAAAAGTCTACTCCCGCGCGCGCCGTCGGCCCCTATCAGGAGGACGAAGGCTTGGCCCTCGTCCGCATTGACGGGCTTCAGCGGGCCAACGCCGGCGTTGGCTCGGGCGATTTCGTCGAAGTGCGCCGTGCCGAATCGAACCCAGCGACCCGCGTCGTGTTCGCGCCGGCCGCGCAGAACCTGCGCCTTCAGGGCTCCACGGTAGCGCTGAAGCGCACCTTCATCGGCCGACCTCTGGCACAGGGCGATGTTGTCGCAACCGCCGGCCACCAGCGCGTCGCGAACATGCCGCCGGGCATGCAGCAATTCGTCAATGCGCCCGCTTACGCCCTGCAGGAAATTCGGCTCGTCGTCGTCTCCGCCGCGCCGAAGGGCATTGTGCATATCGACGAGAATACCGAGGTCGAGCTTCGCCCTGAGTACGAAGAGCCCAACGACGCTCGCCGCGCTGATGTTACCTATGATGATATTGGCGGCATGGCCGCAACGATCGATCAACTGCGCGAGATGGTCGAGCTCCCCCTCCGCTATCCGGAGCTATTCCAGCGCCTTGGCGTTGATCCGCCCAAGGGCGTTCTGCTCCACGGCCCGCCCGGAACGGGCAAGACCCGGCTGGCACGCGCGGTGGCGAACGAGAGCGACGCGCAGTTCTTTTTGATCAACGGTCCGGAGATCATGGGCTCGGCTTATGGCGAATCGGAGGGCCGGCTGCGCCAGGTCTTTGAGGAAGCCGCGAAGAACGCGCCTTCGATCGTCTTTATCGACGAAATCGATTCGATCGCGCCCAAGCGCGGGCAAGTGTCCGGTGAGGCAGAGAAGCGCGTCGTTGCGCAGCTTCTCACGCTGATGGACGGGTTGGAAGCGCGTGCGAACCTCGTGGTCATCGCCGCCACCAATCGGCCGGAGGCGATCGACGAGGCGCTGCGCCGCCCGGGCCGGTTCGATCGGGAGATCATCGTCGGCGTTCCGGACGAGCGCGGAAGACGTGAAATACTGGGCATCCATACGCGTGGCATGCCGCTCGGCGACAAGGTCGATCTGGACGAACTCGCCCGCACTACCTTCGGCTTTGTCGGCGCCGACGTTGCCGCGCTCACCCGCGAGGCGGCGATCGAGGCGGTGCGGCGGATCATGCCGCGACTTAACCTTGAAGAGCGAACGATCCCGCCGGAGGTGCTCGATACTCTCGCGGTGACGCGCGAAGACTTCATGGAAGCGCTAAAGCGTGTTCAGCCGAGTGCGATGCGCGAAGTGATGGTGCAGGCGCCGACGGTCCGTTGGGACGATGTCGGGGGCCTGGATGACGCGCAGATGCGCCTCAAGGAAGGTGTCGAACTGCCGCTGAAGGATCCTGATGCATTCCGTCGCCTCGGGATCCGTCCGGCCAAGGGCTTCCTGCTTTATGGCCCGCCGGGCACGGGCAAGACCCTGCTCGCCAAGGCAGTGGCACGTGAGGCAGAGGCAAACTTCATCGCCACCAAGTCCTCGGATCTGCTAAGCAAATGGTATGGTGAGAGCGAGCAACAAATTGCTCGCCTGTTCCAGCGTGCGCGCCAGGTAGCGCCCACGGTGATCTTCATCGACGAGCTCGATTCGCTGGTGCCGGCGCGTGGCGGCGGCTTAGGCGAGCCGCAGGTCACCGAACGTGTGGTGAACACCATCCTTGCCGAGATGGACGGGCTGGAAGAACTTCAGTCGGTGGTGGTGATCGGTGCGACCAATCGACCAAATCTTGTCGATCCGGCACTGCTGCGACCGGGAAGGTTTGATGAGTTGATCTACGTCGGCGTACCGAATGCGGCGGGGCGCCGGCGAATTCTGGCCATTCAGACGCAGAAGATGCCGCTCGCCGACGACGTCGATCTGGATGTCATCGCCGAGCGCACCGATCGTTTCACCGGCGCTGATCTAGAAGACGTGGTGCGACGCGCCGGTTTGATCGCCTTGCGCGAGTCGATCGAGACAAAGGAGGTGCGCCAAGCGCACTTCGAAGCGGCGCTCACCGAATCGCGCGCAAGCGTAACGTCGGAAATGGAGCGCGACTACGAGCAGATCGCTGCAAAGCTGAAGCAGGATGCCGCATCGATCCAGCCGATCGGTTTCATCACGCCTGGTCAACTCACCCCGCGCGGCGACAAACGGGGCTGAGCGGAGGGGAGGGCGGCCGCCTCTTCCCCTGAACTGGAACGTCCTCCCCGCGGCGCGGGGAGGGCATTCAATCACACGCGCATCGGCATCAAAACATAAAGCGCCGGAGCCTTGTCATTCTCGCGGATCAGCGTAGGCGCGGCGGCGTCGGCGAGGTGCACCTCGACCACGTCGCCGTCGATCTGGCCGAGAATATCCATCAGATAGCGGCTGTTGAAGCCGATCTCGAACTCCGCGGCCACATACTCGCCCGGCACGTCCTCCGATGCGGTGCCGTTTTCCGGGCTCGTTACAGACAGGGTGATCTTGTCGCGGCCAAGGCCCATCTTCACCGCACGGGTCTTCTCCGTCGCAATGGTGGAGACGCGGTCAACGCCCTCCATAAAGGCCGACGGATCGAGCTTCAGGATCTTGTCGTTACCGGTCGGGATGACACGGCTGTAATCGGGGAAGGTGCCGTCGATCAGCTTCGACGTCAGGATTGCCTGGCCGAGATCAAAGCGGATCTTGGTGCCGCTGAGCGACACACCGACCGAGCCATCCACCTCGTCGAGCAGCTTGCGCAATTCGGCCACGCACTTCCGCGGCACGATCACGTCGGGCATGTTCTCTGCGCCATCCGGACGCGGTAGCGTGACGCGGGCGAGGCGATGGCCATCGGTAGCGGCCGCCTTCAGCACCGGCTGCGAGCCGCCGTCTTCCGAGACGTGGAGGAAGATGCCGTTGAGGTAGTAACGCGTCTCTTCGGTGGAGATGGCGAAACGGGTCTTGTCGATGATCTGCTTCAGCGCCTCGGCCGGCATTTCGAACTGCGTCGGCAGTTCGCCCTCTGCAATCACAGGAAAATCATCGCGCGGCAGCGTGCCGAGCGAGAAGCGCGCGCGGCCGGCGACGATCGTCATCCGCCCCTCGGCAGCGGTGAGCGATACCTGAGCGCCCTCGGGCAGCTTCCGCGCAATGTCGAACAAGGTGTGGGCCGACACGGTGGTGGCGCCGGGCTGATCAACGGCAGCGGCGACGCTTTCGTTGATCTGCAGATCGAGATCGGTGGCCATCAGGCGCAGCGCGCCCTCGGCCGTCGCCTCGATCAGCACGTTGGACAGGATCGGGATGGTGTTGCGGCGTTCCACCACCGATTGGACATGGCTCAGCCCCTTGAGGAGCGTTGCGCGTTCGATCGTCGCCTTCATCAAGTCTTCCCCCGGCCCGCAGGATTCGACCAGGGGCAACTCGCCCGGTTCCTAGCCAAACAGAAAGGGCCGGAGCAAGCGCCCCGACCCTTCTTTTCGGTGGATAGTTCCGATCCGACCATCACTGGGAACGGCGTGTTGCCGGCCCGGCAGTAGTTAGAAGCGGAAGCCGGCGCCCACAGCGACCTGATGACGATCCGTGTCCACGCCGAAGGTGCCGGTGCTGGCGCCGTCCGGATAGTTCAGGCGGGCGTCGCCATAGTTAGAATAGCGATACTCGAGCTTCGCATAGGTGTTCGGCGACAGGCTCTGCTCGACACCGGCGCCAAGACGAAAACCGTCGAGGTTGAAGTTCTGACCGGTTTCGGTCGTGGTGTCGTTGCGCGTCAGGTCGAGACGGGCATTGGTGTAGCCCACCTTGCCGTAGACCAGCGTCCGCGGTGCCGCGATCACGCCGATGCGGCCTCCGACGTACAGGTCACGACCTGCCTTGACGCGGCCGTAGCCGAAGTCGCTGGGATCGCGCGGATCATTGTCGACACGGCCGGTCGAACCGGTGATCTCGCCTTCGAGACCGACAACGAGGTTGTTGAATGCGATGTCATAGCCGATGTCGCCACCGTACAGGAAACCATCGCTGCCCTGATCGCCGCGGATCATCGAATCCTGCGTATCGCCGGGGCGCATCGCATCATAGCCGAGGACCACGCCGGCACGCGGGCCGGTGAAGGGGCCGGCGTCCTGCGCGGCAGCCGGAACAGCGACGGCGGCGGTCGTGGCGGCGAGGGTCGCCAGGATGAGCTTACGCATAAAAAACTCCATTTGCGTGTCCGCCACAACGTCGGCGGGGATCATCCAAATGGGCCATCGCGAACGATGTTGCATGAACCTCAGATAAACGCGCATTTGCGTTGTTTCTTGGCCACAGGGGGTTGAAGCAGGGGGGGGGCGGACTATGCGCGTCCGACGGCCGGAGCGCGGAAACGGGGAGACGGAAATGACCATCACACAGCGCCGCGGGCGCGACTTCATCGCGCGGCACGGAGAAACGGTGTTCAACGCCGCCCGCCGGATGCAGGGCGATGCGCCGCACACGCCGCTGACCCGTGCCGGCTTTGCGCAGGCCGAGGAGATGGGGCAGGCGCTGCGTGCATTCCTGGGGCCGAGGCCGAAGCTGACGATGTGGGCCTCCTCTGCCGGACGCGCCTTGCAGACGCTGGCGATCATCGCCGAGCATCTGGAGCTCGATTGGCACGATGCCCGGCATGACGACCGGCTGATCGAGATCGGCATGGGCAGCTGGGGCGGCCGCTATTACGCCGATCTGACGGGCGAGGTGGGGCCGGTGGTGGATAAACGCGGGTTGCTTAAATGCGCGCCCGATGGCGAAGGGTATGACGCGATCGCGGTGCGTGTTTCCTCGTGGCTTGCCGATACCGCCGAGGATGAGGGCGACCGGCTGGTTCTGATGCATGGCATTTCGAGCCGGGTGATGCGCGGCGTCATGACGGGGGCGCCGGTCGACACGTGCGGCGCGCCAGTGCTGCCTGCGCATCCGCAAGGCACGGTGACGATGATCGCCGAGGGGCGCGAGACCGTGATCCATCTCGGCACCGGGCAGGCGCCGGCGTGATCGCGCGCCCGTGATCCTCGCGCTTGCGCTGCTGCTCGCGGGGGAGCGCACGGCGATCGGCGTGTACGACGCGTGGGGGGCGTTCCGCGATGGCGTGCCGCCGCGCTGCTATGCGATCAGCGCGCCGGTGCGATCGGGCAGCCGCGCGTTCGTCAGCGTTGCCGCGCGCTTCGGGCGCACTCGGCGGGCGGCGCTGTATGTGCGGCTCTCGCAGCCGCGCGGCACGAGCACCCCGGTGACGCTGTCGATCGGCGAGCGCCGCTTCACCTTGTCGGGCAGTGCGCGCGCGGCTTGGTCTCCTGATGCGCCGACGGATCGGGCGATCGTGGCAGCGATGCGCGGTGGGCGGAGCATGAGCGTTTCGGCCGTGAGCGCGGCTGGGCGGCCGTTTGCCGACAGCTATGCGCTGGGTGGCGCGGCGACGGCGATCGATGCGGCGACCTTGGGGTGTGGGGGGTAATCTCCCCTCCCGCCTGCGGGAGGGGGCGGGGGTCGGCCTGATCACGGGTCGCGCTTGAGGGCAGCCCACCCCCAGCCCCTCCCGCAAGCGGGAGGGGAGTTCAGGTTTCCCGTCCTCGCGGGAATGACGGCGGCGCAGTCTACTGGAAATCGGCGCTGATTTCCGCTATATGCGCGCGATGCAGACACTGTCGGCCGCTCCCATGCCCATCCCCGGGCACATCGATCCCGTGCCCGTCGCGCGAGCCATTACGCCGCGTGCAGATGGTCGTGTCGACCTAGTCGGCCTGTCCAAGAGCGAATTGCGCGAGGCGCTGGCCGCCGGCGGACTCGACGCGCGTCAAGCCAAGCTGCGCGCAAAGCAGATCTGGCACTGGATCTACAATCGCGGCGCCACCGACTTTTCGGTGATGACGGACATCGCCAAGGCACAGCATCCGTGGTTGACTGAGCGGTTCGTGATCGGCCGTCCGCAAGTGGTTGAGGCGCAGGTCTCCTCGGACGGGACGCGCAAGTGGCTGCTGCGTTCCGACGACGGGCAGGACTTTGAGATGGTTTTTATCCCCGATGCCGATCGGGGGACCTTGTGCGTGTCGAGCCAGGTCGGCTGCACGCTCAACTGCACCTTCTGCCACACCGGCACGATGAAGCTGGTGCGCAATCTCACCGCTGGCGAGATCGTCGGCCAGGTCATGCTGGCGCGCGATGGCCTTGGCGAATGGCCCAGCCAGCCCGAGGGACGCATGCTCACCAACATCGTGATGATGGGCATGGGCGAGCCGCTGTACAATTTCGACAACGTCCGTGACGCTCTGTCAGTGGTGATGGATGGCGACGGGCTGGCCCTGTCGAAGCGCCGGATCACGCTTTCCACCTCGGGGGTGGTGCCGATGATGGCCCGCGCGGGGGCGGAGATCGGCGTGAATCTCGCCGTATCGCTCCATGCCGTGACCAAGCCGGTGCGGGACGAGATCGTGCCGCTCAATCGCAAATACGGCATTGAGGAGCTGTTGCAGGCGTGCGCGGACTATCCCGGCGCCAACAATGCCCGGCGCATCACGTTCGAGTACGTGATGCTGAAGGACAAGAACGATTCGGATGATGACGCGCGCGAGCTGGTGCGCCTGCTGCGGCGCTACAAGCTGCCGGCGAAGGTGAACCTGATCCCGTTCAATCCCTGGCCGGGCGCTGCCTATGAATGCTCAACCCCGGAACGGATTCGGTCGTTCTCCAACATCGTGTTCGAGGCTGGCATCTCGGCGCCGGTACGCACGCCGCGCGGACGCGACATCGATGCGGCCTGCGGGCAGTTGAAGACCGCCGCCGAGCGCAAGAGCCGTGCGCAGATGGATCGTGAAGCCGCCGACAAGGCAGACGCGCTAGGCTGACGATGTTCAGCCTCAGGCGGTTTCGATCAGCCGATCCGCCTGAGCCCGCGCTTCATCGGTGATTATGGCGCCCGAGAGCATGCGGGCGATTTCCTCGCGCCGTTCGCCGGGCTCAAGCTGACGCACGCCGGTGCGCGTGACCACGCCATCGTTGCGCTTGGCGATCAGCAGGTGCGCCGCGCCGCGCGCCGCGACCTGGGGGGAGTGAGTGACCACGAGCAATTGCGCCCGGCCCGCCAGGCGATGGAGTCGCTCGCCGATGGCAGACGCGACGGCACCGCCAACCCCACGATCGATCTCGTCAAAGATCATCGTCGCCGCGCCGCCTTCTTCCGCCAACGCGACCTTGAGCGCGAGGATGAAACGAGACAGTTCGCCGCCAGAGGCGATCCTGATCAGCGCGCCGTAAGGAGCCCCCGGGTTGGTGGCGATCTCGAACTCCACGCGATCGTGCCCCGCGGCGCCCCATTGTTCTTCGGGCAAGGGCGCCACGGTTGTGCGGAAACGGGCGGCGTCGAGTTTCAGCGGCGGCAACTCCCCTGCAACCGCGGCGTCGAGCCGCGCGGCAGCAGCAGTTCGCGCCTTCGTGAGCTTGGCGGCGGCTTCGACATAGGCGTCGCGAGCCGCTCGCGCCCGCTGTTCGAGCGCGGCAATGTCCTCCTCGCCCGCTTCGAGACGGCTGCGCCGACCACGAAGCTCGTCAGCGAGCGCGGCGAGGTCGTCGGGCTGCACGCGATGCTTGCGGGCCATGCCCCGCAACTCGAACAACCGTGCTTCGTCATCCTCCAGCGCGCGCGGATCAAAGGCGAGCGCGCGTGCTGCCTCGTTGACCTGGTCGCCAGCGTTGCCGGCCTCGATTACGGCGCGATCCAGCGCAGCGAGAGCCTCGCTCAGGGCAGGGTGGTCAGGCGCAATACGGTCGAGGATTCGCGCCGCCTGGCGCATGCGAGCGAGCGCGCCGTCGGAGCCGTCGAGCGCATCGGTGAGGGCGTTCAGGTCCTCCGCGATCTTCTCCGACCGTTGCATGACACGACGGCGTTCAGCGAGCGCTTCTTCCTCGCCCGGCTCGGGGGCAAGGGCGTCAAGTTCGGCAACGGCATGGTCGAGCCATTCACGGTCGCGCGTAGCGATCTCGATTTCTGCGCGGGCCTCGGCAAGTGCGGTTTCCGCGCCGCGCCAGGATTGCCAAGATGCCGCTACTCCCGCGCTGTCCAGCCGGGCAAACGTATCGAGCAACGCGCGATGGCCGCGCGGATTGAGCAGGCCGCGATCGTCGTGCTGACCGTGAATCTCAACCAGCCGCGCGCCAAGCTCGCGCAGCAACGCGGCGGAGGCGGGCTGGTTGTTAACGAAGCCCCTGCTGCCGCCATCGGCCTTCACCACCCGACGAACGATCAGCGGTTCGCCCGCTTCGGCCTCGATGCCATTCTCGTCCAAAAGCGAGGCGAGATCGGCCGGAGGGTCAAAGGTCGCGGTGACGCTGGCCTGTGCGGCGCCATGCCGGACCAGCCCGCTGTCACCACGTGCACCCAGTGCCAGGCCCAAAGCATCGAGGAGGATCGACTTGCCGGCGCCGGTCTCACCCGTGAGGACGCCAAGGCCGGGACCGAAATCGAGGTCAAGCGCCTCGATCAGTACCACGTCGCGAATCGAGAGCGCCGTCAGCATGAAGTCGCCAACGCGCCGTGCGACAGGTGGTGCCGCACGGGCTGCGTTGTCACTGGTCCTGCGGCGTGTCGCTCGGCGGTGCGGCCGGCGTGCCGGGCTGAACGCCGGTTGGGGTGGCGGTGCTTGGCGCATTGCCGCCTGGGGTCGCGCCGGCGCCGCCGGTCGTGGTGGCCGGCGTCGGTCCGCCCGGCGCTTCGGCGCGCGGTGTTGCTCCGCCTTCGATGGGAAGCACTTCCACTTCCCTGCGCACCGGGGCTTCCGGTCTGGTAACGGTCGTCTGCGGTATCACCGTTTCGCCAGGTTCCAGCGGCTGGATCGGCGTTGCCGGGTTCTCGCCCAAAAGCTCAAACGCGCGCTTGTACCACCACGTCTCGGGATAATTGGCGCCAAGCACCGCGGCGGAGCGCTTCGCTTCCTCGCGCACGCCGAGCGCAAGATAAGTTTCGGTCAGTCGCATCAATGCTTCGGGGGTGTGAGTGGTGGTCTGATATTCGTCGATGACCTTGCGGAAACGCAGGCTCGCCGCCAGCCATTGGCCGCGCCGCTCATAGAAGCGGCCGATCTCCATCTCCTTGCCGGCGAGGTGATCGCGCACCAGATCCATCTTCAGCCGCGCATCGGCGGCATAGCGCGAATTGGGATAGCGACGGGTGAGTTCACCGAGCGAATCCTGCGCCTGCGCCGTGATCTTCTGATCGCGGGTGACGTCGTTGATCTGCTCGTAATAGCTCATCGCGATGAGGTAATAAGCGTAGGGCGCGTCGCGATTGCCGGGGTGAACCGACAAGAAGCGCTGCGCGCCCTGGATCGCTTCGGTATAATTCTTGGCGAGATAATTGCTGAATGCACCCATCAGCTGCGCACGGCGCGCCCATACGGAATATGGGTGCTGGCGCTCCACCTCGTCGAACAGCGCGGCGGCCACCTTGTATTGGTGCTGATCGAGCTTCTGCCGAGCGGCGGTGTAAAGCGTGCCCACATCGCGAGCGACATAGGGCAGGTCGCCACCGGCGCGATTACGCGCGCAGCCGGCGATCGGCAGTGCCATCGCCGCGAGCATGAGGGCGACGAGCGGACGGGACGGGAGGTTACGCATCAATCGAGCCTTTAGCGCAGGGCCGCGCGCGCGAACAATGCTGAAACGTGATGGGTGAAACGCATTGGTCACGGCGGCGTTCGATAGCTACCACAAAGCTCCATCATTGCGGGGACACACATGACTGCAACCTTGCTGGCCACCAAGCGCGTCGAAAAGCCATGGGGGCGGCACACGCTTTATCCGGGCTTTCCTGATCCGTCCCCGGATGGTGAGCCGATCGGCGAAGTGTGGTTCCAGTCGCCGCATCCCGATGAGCCCGAGCTGCTGATCAAATATCTGTTCACCAGCGAGAAATTGTCGGTGCAGGACCATCCGTCCGACACGGAAGCGCAGAAGCGCGGGCTGCCGCGCGGCAAGGACGAATGCTGGCTGATCCTGGATGCCGAGCCTGATTCGACCATCGCCATCGGGCCCAAGCAGACAATGACCGCTGAAGAGCTGCGCGCGAGCGCGCTGGATGGTTCGATCGAGGACAAGCTTGATTGGAAGCCGGTGAGGGCGGGTGATTTTTATTACTCGCACTCGGGGGTGATTCACGCGATCGGCGCAGGGCTTACGCTGATCGAGGTCCAGCAAAATTCCGACACCACCTATCGCTTGTACGATTACGGCCGTCCGCGCGAGCTTCACCTGGACGATGGTGTCGCGGTGGCGGATCTGGAGCCTTATGTCGCGCCGCAACGTCCTGGCGAGATAGCGCCGGGCCGCACGATCCTGGTGGAAGGGCCGAAGTTCGTGCTGGAACGCTGGGGCGGCGGCAAGCGCAACATCGTGCTCGCGGACGGCCAGACCGGCTGGCTGGTGCCGATCCGCGGCGAAGGCGTAATCGGCGGCGTGGCCTGGCGGGCGGGCGAGTGCGTGATGGTGACCGGCGTGGAAGAATTGCACGCCTCAGTCGATGCGGACCTGCTGTTCGCTTATCCCGGAACCGCGCGGATCTGACCTTCACCGCCACGCCGGGGAAATGCCTGGCGTGGCGGGTCGCGAAACGCTCGACATTGTGCCCGCGGGTCGCGAAGAGCCCGCGGTGCTCGATCTACCCTCCACAATCCTCGTCATTGCCGCCGGTTTTATGGGTGGTGCGATGAACGCGCTGGCCGGCGGCGGGTCGTTCGCGACCATGCCGGCGCTGCTGGCGATCGGCCAGCCGGCCAACATCGCCAACGCGACCTCCAACTTTGCTGTGCTGCCGGGGGCGGCAATGAGCAGCTGGTCGTTCCGCGATGAACTGGGGCCGGTCGGCGGCGTGAACCTGGGCGTGCTCGGCTGGGTGACGTTTGTCGCGGGCCTGTTCGGCAGCGTGTTGCTGGTACTCACCCCCACGCGCACCTTTGACCTGATCGTGCCGTGGCTGGTGCTGTACGCCTTTGTCGTGCTGGCGGTGGGCAAGCGGGCGTCCGTGTGGCTGGCGCAGCGGGTGACGATCGGCGCGCGCACGCTGATCAGCGTTCAGGCGCTGCTAGGTGTCTATGGCGGCTATTTCGGTGGGGGCGTCGGGCTGATGATGACGGCGACTTATGGCCTGCTCGCCGGATTGCATCCACGGGCAATGTTTGCGCCGCGTACGCTGATGCTGACGCTCGCCAACGCCGCGGCGGCGATCGTGTTCGTGGTGTCGGGCATGATCCACTGGGCGTCGTGCGTGCCGATGCTGCTCGGCGGCCTTGTCGGTGGCTGGGCGGGCGCGGTGCTGGGGAAGCGGTTGCCGCATGGTGTGGTGCGCTGGTGGACCTTGCTGGTGTCGGGCGGCACGACCTTGGTGTTCTTCTGGCGAGCGTATTTCTGATCTGCGGCCCGTGCGAGCGGGTTGCAGTGGTGCTAAGCATCGTTCGATGACGTTTGTTTATCGCCACCGTCTTGCCACCCGTATCTGGCACTGGATCAACGCGGTCGCGATCTTCATCCTGATCGGTTCCGGACTGGGCATCTCCAATGCGCATCCGCGTCTTTATTGGGGACGGTACGGCGCGAACTTCGATCCGGCATGGCTTGAATTGCCGCGCTTCCCCTCGTGGCTGACGATCCCGGCGAGCTACAATCTCGCGCTCTCGCGCCGGTGGCATCTGTTCTTCTCGCTGGTGCTGGCCTTCGGGTTGCTCGGTTACATGATGGCTAGCCTCCTCAACCGTCACTTCGCGCGCGACCTGCACCTGCGTCGCCGCGACCTTTCGCGCCGGCACTTGTGGGCCGACCTGCGCGCCCATCTGGCGCTGCGCTTTCACGATCCGGAGCGTCCGCGCGATTACAACGTATTTCAGAAGCTCTCCTATGTGGTGGTGATCTTTATCCTCCTGCCGCTGGTGATCCTCACAGGAGTAGCGCTGTCGCCCGCGATGAATGCGGCATGGCCGTGGCTGCTTGATCTGTTCGGAGGCCGGCAATCGGCACGGTCGATCCATTTCCTGTGCATGTTCGGGCTGGCGCTCTTCACCGTTGTGCACCTTGCGCTCGTTATTCTTGCCGGGGTTGTGAATGAAACGCGGTCAATGATCACCGGCTGGTGGCGCCTCCCATGATCCTCGCCCGGCGCAGCCTGATCGCTGGCACCGCCGCCTTGCCGGCCGGGTGCGACCGCATTGCCGAGCAGCCGACCGCCCGGCGTATCCTGTTCCTGGGCGAAGACATGCACCGTGGCCTCCAGCGCGCGCTGTCTGATCGCAACGCTCTTGCCCCGGAATTCACGCCTGACCAGCGCTCGCCCTTCTTCCGTCCCAACGGCACGCGTGATCCTGGTACGACGGAATACGCTGCCTTGCGCGCGGCACGTTTTGACGACTGGCGGTTGAAGGTCGATGGATTGGTCGCAAGGCCCCTCTCGCTTGGCCTGGCTGACCTCGGCGCCCTTCCGCAGCGCGCGCAGATTACCCGGCACGATTGCGTCGAGGGCTGGAGCGCAATCGGCAAGTGGCAGGGGCCCCGGCTAGGCGACGTGCTCAAGGCTGCGGGGCTGCGCGACGCGGCGCGCTACATCGTCTTCACCTGCGCCGACCTCTATGGTGGCGAGCCTTACTACGAGTCGATCGACCTCGTCGACGCTTTCCACCCGCAGACGATCCTCGCCTGGGCGCTGAACGACCGCTTCCTGCCGGTGATGAATGGCGCGCCCTGCCGGCTGCGGGTCGAGCGGCAGCTCGGCTATAAACACGCCAAATATCTCATGCGGATCCAGGCGGTGGGCAGCCTCGTCGGGATCGGAAAGGGGCGCGGCGGATATTGGGAGGATAACGTCGATTACGATTGGTATGCGGGGATCTAGACCTAACGGTCTGGAAACCGGCCGCCGCCGCCGTTAGCAAGCGCAGCATGGCCCTTATCGATCTGTTCCTTTCCCGCGCGGTGAAACGCGGCACGCTCACCCTCCATCGTCCCGACGTGCCGGCGCGGACCTTCGGCACCTCGGAAGCGGGCTTTCCCGATGTGACGATCCGCTTCACCGCGAAGGGGGTCGGCCGTGCGATCGTGTCCGATCCCGGCCTCGGCGCGGCCGAGGCGTTCATGGATGGCCGGCTCGTCATGGAACAGGGCGACATCCGCGATTTGGTCGCGCTGCTGACCTCGAACGATCCATGGGAGCAGGGGCGCTCGGCGCTAGCCGCCAGCCGGCTGCGTCGCGCAGTGGGCGCCGCTGCGCATCGCTTCGGCCGGATCAACATGGAGCGCGCGTCGAAGCGAAACGTCGCGCATCATTACGATCTGTCCGACCGGCTGTACGACCTCTTCCTCGACGCCGATCGCCAGTACAGCTGCGCCTATTTCACTGATCCAGCCAACAGCCTGGAGCAGGCGCAGGCCGACAAGAAGGCGCATATCGCCGCCAAGCTGGCGCTGAAGCCCGGGATGACCGTGCTCGATATCGGCTGCGGCTGGGGCGGGATGGCGCTGTACCTCCACCAGAAGACCGGCGCGGAGGTGCTGGGCGTCACGCTCTCCGAAGAGCAGCTAAAGGTCGCCCGTCGCCGTGCGCAGGAAGCGGGGGTTGCCGACAAGGTGCGGTTCGAGTTGATCGACTATCGCAAAGTCATGGGGCAGTTCGACCGTATCGTGTCAGTCGGCATGTTCGAACATGTGGGCGTGAAGCATTACCGTGCCTTTTTCGGCAAATGCCGCGAGTTGCTGGCCGACGATGGAGTGATGCTGATGCACACGATTGGTCGCATGGGGGTGCCGGGCGTGACCGACGAGTTCACGCTTAAGTACATCTTCCCGGGCGGCTACAATCCCGCGCTGAGCGAGATTGTGCGCGGCTATGAAGGCACGCGGCTGTTTCCGACCGACATCGAGGTGCTGAGGCTTCATTACAGCTGGACGCTCGATCACTGGTATGACCGCACCGTCGCGGCAAAGGACGCGATTGTCGCGCTTTATGACGAGCGGTTCTACAACATGTGGACCTTCTACCTCGCCGGCGCGGCGGCGGCGTTCCGCCACGGCGGGCTGTGCAACTACCAGGTGCAGCTAACCAAGGGGCGCATGTCGGTGCCGGTGACGCGCGATTACATTTACGAGGAAGAGCGGCGGCTGCGTTCCGCCTGATCCGTCATGCCGGGACAAGCCCGGCATGACGTTGTGCTCAGCCACCTCCGTGCAGGTTGATCTTCTGCCCGTTGACATATTCGCCGTCGGCGGAGACGAAATAGGCCACCGCCGCCGCCACGTCCGCGGGCGTCGACACGCGGCCGAACGGCGATCCTGCGGCCAGGTCATGGATGTCAGCTACGCCGCGAGTCGCCTTGGCCAGCCGCTCGCCCATGTCGGTCACCGTTAGGCCCGGCGCGACGATATTCGTGCGGATGTTGTTCGGCCGTTCCTCCTTGGACAGCACCAGCGCCAGCGCCTCGGCCGCCGCCTTGCCCATCGAATAGGGCGCGCCATTGGGGGCGTGGTAGAGCGTGGCGACGCTGGAGATCATGATGATGTCCCCGCGGCCATTCTCCTTGGCGCGCTGCCGCATCGAGGGGAGGACGAGCTTCGACATGTAATGCGGCGCGAAACAATGCGTGCGCATCACGCGCTCAAACTCGCCCGGATCGGTGTCAGCGACGCTCTGTCCGCGGCTGGCGATGCCGGCGTTGTTCACGAGGATGTCGACGCCTGGAAAGCCGGCGAGCACTGCATCGACCAGCATTTGGCAATCTTCGAAGCGATCGACGGACGCGGCATAGGCTTTCGCCTTGCGCCCGAGACCTTGGATCTCGCGGACCACTTCCCCGGCGGCCTCGGCATCGCGGCGATAGTTCACCGCCACGTCGGCGCCGTCGCGCGCGAGCCGCAGCGCGATCTCGCGCCCAATTCCGCGTCCGCCGCCCGTAATCAGCGCGATTCTGCCCGAAAGTCCCCCGCTCATGCCGCCTTCTCCCCCGTTTTCTTGCTGTAATCCGGCCGGCGCTTTTCGAAAAACGCCTTGATGCCTTCACCGAATTCTGGCGCGGTTGCGCACAGGATCTGGTTGCGATCCTCCATCGCCACCGCAGATTCGAGGCTCGGCGCGTCGATCGCCATGCGCAGGCATTCCTTCGTCAGCCGCAGCCCCATCGGCGAGGTGGTGAGCATCGATTCGATCAGCGGCGCAGCGGCCGCTTCCATTTGGTCGTCGGCCACGACACGGCTGACGAGCCCGGTGGCGAGCGCGCGGTCAGCGGTGATGAAATCACCCGTCAGCATGAACTCCGCGGCCACGCTCGCACCGACGAGCCGCGGCAGGAAGTAGCTCACGCCGATGTCGCACGCCGACAGCCCGATGCGGATGAAGGCGGCATTCATGCGCACCGATTCGCCAGCGATGCGGATGTCGGACGCAAGCGCCATGGCAAAGCCGCCGCCGCAGGCGGGGCCGTGGACCAGGCTGATGATCGGCTGCGGGCAGTAACGCATCTTCATCACGATCTCGGCGATCGACCGCTGGTGTGCGAGGCGATCGATCGTGTCGAACTCGGAACGGCCGCCCTCCTGGAGATCGAGCCCGGCGCAGAACGCGCGGCCGGCACCCTTGAGCACCACCACGCGGCAGTCCCGATCCTTGGCGAGCTTGCCGAAATAGTCGTTCAACTCCTCGACGTGGCGATCGTTGAGCGCGTTCAGGACATGCGGGCGGTTCATCGTCACCCAATCGACTTCGCCCCGGCGCTCGACCGAGATCATCTCGTAATCCACGCTTCCTCTCCCGTTCCTGCTTGTTGCGTTCATGCTTGTTGACGGAGCAATCTACATAACTAAAGTTATCCTGCAATCGCGGAAGGCCGATGGGGGCGCCGCTGGATGGGTGAGGGGAGAGGGGCGTGAAGCTCGGACCGGATATCGCAGCTGTCATCACCGGGGGTGCCTCGGGGCTGGGGCTGGCCACGGCAAAGGCGCTGATCGCGCATGGCGTGAAGGTCGCGTTGTTCGACAAGAATGCCGAGATCGGTCCCGGCGTTGCCGCGGAGATCGGTGCGGTGTTCTGCGAGGTGGACGTGATGGATCAGGCATCGGTCGATGCCGGCTTCGTCAAGGCGCGTGCGGCAAACGGGCAGGAGCGGCTGCTGGTCAATTGCGCCGGTGGCGGCTTTGGCGGGCCGAACAAAACGGTCGCGCGGTCGAAGGAGGACGGCGCGATCACGCCTTACCCGATCGAGAATTTTCAGAAGACGCTGGAGCTCAACCTCGTCGGCTCGTTCCGCTGCATCGTCGGCGCGGCCGCCGGCATGATGACGCTGGAGCCGACCGAGGATGGGGATCGCGGCGCGATCGTCAACACCGCCAGCGTGGCGGGCGAGGAAGGGCAGATGGGGCAGGTCGCCTATGCCTCGGCCAAGGCCGGCGTGATCGGCATGACGCTCAATGTTGCGCGCGATCTCGCGAGCGAGGGTATCCGCTGCAACACGATCCTGCCCGGCATCTTCGACACGCCGCTGCTGGCGCGCGCCAAGCCGCAGGTGAAGGCGGCGCTGTCGGCGATGGTGCCGTTCCCCAAGCGGCTGGGCGCCGCGGAGGAATATGCCGCGCTGGCGGTCGAGATGCTGCGCAACGGCTATTTCAACGGCGAGGACGTCCGGCTCGACGGCGCAATCCGGATGCAGCCTAGGTGACATACTCCCTCTCCCCGCTTGCGGGGAGAGGGCAGGGGAGAGGGGCGGTGGAGGGCGGCTCATGAGTGCCCTTCTCCCCAGTCCTCTCCCCACAAGTGGGGAGAGGGAGTGTAATATGAATTTCGATTATTCCGACGACCAGAAGATGCTGAAGGACGAGGCGCGCAAGTTCCTCGCCGCCAAGTGCGACGCCAAGGTGGTGCGCAGCGTGCTCGACAATGCCGATCGCGCTTATGACGAGGGGCTGTGGAAGGGTGTCGCCGAACAGGGTTGGCTCGGTGTCGCCATCCCCGAGGAGTTCGGCGGTCTCGGTCTCGGCCACGTCGAGCTTTGCGGCCTTGCCGAGGAGCTGGGCCGCGCCTGTGCGCCGATCCCCTTCGCTTCGACGGTCTATTTCGTCGCCGAAGCGCTGATGAAGTTCGGCTCGGCCGAGCAGAAGGCCAAGTGGCTGCCGAAGATCGCCGCCGGGGAGGTGATTGGCGCCTTCGCCACCAGCGAGGGCAAGGGGCCCGTGACGGCGCGCTCGATCGGCACAAGCGTGTCGGCCGGCAAGCTGTCGGGCGAAAAAATCCCGGTCACCGACGGTGACGTCGCAGACCTGATCGTGGTGCTCGCCAAGGACGGACTATACCTCGTCGAGAAGGGCGAAGGCGTGTCGGCCGAGGTGCTCGAGACGCTCGACCCGACGCGCTCGGTGGCCAAGTTGACCTTTAGCAATGCACCGGCTGCGAAGCTCGGGTCCGAGGACGGCATCGCGGCGATGCAGGCGGTGTTCGATCGCGCCGCGGTGCTGCTGGCGTTCGAGCAGGTCGGGGGCGCGGACAAGAGCCTTGAGATGGCCAAAGCCTATGCCTTTGAGCGGCAGGCGTTCGGCCGCGCAATCGCTGGCTATCAGGCGATCAAGCACAAGCTGGCTGACATGTACGTGAAGAACGAGATCGCGCGCTCCAACGCATATTACGGCGCCTGGGCGCTCAACACCGATGCGGGCGAACTGCCGCTGGCAGCAGCCACCGCGCGCGTCGCGGCGAGCGAGGCGTTCTGGTTCGCGTCCAAGGAGAATATCCAGACGCACGGCGGCATCGGATTTACCTGGGAGGCCGATCCGCAGCTCTATTATCGCCGGTCGCGGCAGCTGTCGCTGGTCGCGGGTGCCCCCGCGACGTGGCGTGAGCGGCTCGTGAGCCAGCTCGAGATGAAGAACGCCGCGTAACTCCGTTCGCCCTAAGTTTGTCGAAGGGCTGTACTGCTAAACCGACGAAGAAAGGGCGGGGCCTCGACAAGCTCAGCCCGAACGGTTCGAGAGGAACCAGATCATGGACTTCAACGATTCCCCGGAAGAGGCCGAATATCGCGCCACTGCGCGCGCCTGGCTCGAGAAGAACACCGCCGAGCACAAAGCCGAAGCACATGCCGACGATATGGCGGCAGGCAAGGCGTGGCAGCGGCGTAAAGCTGAGGCGGGTTACGCGCAGATCACCTGGCCCAAGGAATGGGGCGGGGCGGGCGGCACGCCGATCCAGTCGGTGATCTTCGGTCAGGAGGAGGCCAAATTCCCGGTCAATTACGGCTATTTCACCATCGGCCTTGGCATGTGCGTGCCGACCGTGATGGCCTTTGCCGACGATGAGACCAAGAAGCGCTTCGTTGGCCCAGCGCTGCGCGGCGAGGAGATCTGGTCGCAGTTGTTTTCCGAGCCGGCCGGCGGCTCCGACGTGGCGGCGATCCGCACCAAGGCGGTGCGCAACGGCGACGATTGGGTCATCAACGGACAGAAGGTGTGGACCTCGGGCGCGCATTATTCGGACTACGGCATCGTGCTGGTCCGGACCAATCCCGACGTGCCCAAGCACAAAGGCCTGACGATGTTCTGGCTCGACCTGAAATCGCCGGGTGTCGAGATCCGGCCGATCCACCAGATGTCGGGCGGGTCGAATTTCAACGAAGTTTATTTCACCGACGTGCGCATCCCCGATGCGCAGCGGCTCGGCGCGGTGGACGACGGTTGGAAGGTCGCGCTGGTCACGCTGATGAACGAGCGTCTCGCAGTCGGGGGCAGCCGCGGCGTGGGACCGGAGGAGATCCTGTCGTTGGCGCGCGACATGGATGCGGCTGACGGCCCGCTGCTGAAGGACAGCGCCTTTCGCCAGCGGCTGGCGGATTGGTACGTCCAGTCGCAGGGGCTCAGCAACACGCGCATGCGCACGATGACCGCGCTGAGTCGCGGCCAGACGCCGGGGCCGGAAAGCTCGATCGGCAAGATCATCGCTGCCAACCAGATGCAGGAACTCGGCAACGCCGCGGTAGAGGCGGGCGATCAATATGGCATTATCGCCGATCCCAAGCTGGCGGCACTCAAGGGCCTGTTCCAGGGCGCGGTGATGAACGCGCCGGGACTGCGCATCGCGGGCGGCACTGACGAAATCCTGAAGAACATCATCGCCGAACGCGTGCTCGGCATGCCGGGCGAGATCCGGACGGACAAGGATGCGGCGTTCAAGGATTTGGCGACGGGACGGTAAAACTCGCTGCCGTACTGGCACCGTCATTCCGGGAAGGCGGAAATGACGTTGCCGGTACGGCACGGTACCCGAGCTTCGTCATCCGGACTTGATCCAGGATCCCGCTTCTTCTCCGGCCTTGCGTAAGGCCGCGGGACCCCGGACCAAGTCCGGGGTGACGGTGGCTGGTTAGAAAACCCCCGCCTCATCCGTCATGCCGGGCTCGGCCCAGCAACCACGGGGCCGCGACTTGATCGGCCGAAAGGCGTGCAGATCAGTAGATCCCGGCACTAGAGCGGCATCCCAAACACGCGGGGCAACAGCGCCCTTATCCCTCAATCCTTCTTGCGCGTGAACAGCACCGCAGCAGCCACAGCTGCCGATCCGATGCCTACGCCGAGCCCGATCTTGCCCAAATCCCAGCCGCGATGGCGGCGCGCGCGCTTCGCTTCTTCCGCCGCAGTCTCTCGTTGCTTTGCCGCAGCGGCAGCGGCGAGGATCTCATTGGGTTCGTCGGACACGCTCACTCTCCTTTTCAGCGCTGGTACCGCGCGCGAAACGCATCGGCAAAGGCTTTGAGCCGGCCTTCTGCGATCGCGGCGCGCAGATCTGCCATCAGCTTTTCGTAGAAGAAGATGTTGTGCTCGGTCATCAGCATCGCGCCCAGGATCTCCCCCGCGCGTACGAGATGGTGGAGGTACGCCCGGCTCCATGTCGCGCACGTCGGGCACCCGCATTCGGGATCCAGCGGCCCTTGGTCCTCGTTGAAGCGAGCGTTGCGGATGTTAATCGGGCCGTCGCGGGTGAACGCCTGGCCAGTGCGACCGGAGCGCGTCGGCAGCACGCAATCGAACATGTCCACGCCGCGCTCCACCGCGCCGACGATGTCGTCGGGCTTGCCCACGCCCATCAGATAGCGCGGCTTGTCCGCGGGCAGCTGGCCGGGCGCGAAATCGAGGCAGATGAACATCGCCTCCTGCCCCTCGCCAACCGCCAGACCTCCGATCGCATAACCGTCGAAGCCGATATCGATCAGCGCATCAGCGCTTGCCTTGCGAAATCCCTGGTCCAGCGCACCCTGCTGGATGCCAAAGATTGCATTCTGCGCGGCATGGTCGCCGCCGCCATCAAACGCGTCGCGGCTGCGCTTTGCCCAGCGCATCGATCGCTCCATCGCCGCCGCCTGCACCTCGCGCGTCGAGGTGGTCGGCACCAGCTCGTCAAATGCCATGACGATGTTGGAGCCGAGCAGCCGCTGGATCTCGATCGACCGCTCGGGGCTCAGCAGATGCCGCGTCCCGTCGAGGTGCGACTTGAAGGTGATGCCTTCCTCCGATCGCTTGGTCAGATCGGACAGGCTCATCACCTGATAACCACCCGAATCGGTCAGGATTGGCCTGTCCCAGCCCATGAAGCGGTGCAGCCCGCCCAGCCGCGCCACCCGCTCGGCCCCCGGACGCAGCATCAGGTGATAGGTATTGCCCAGGATGATGTCCGCACCAGCGGCCTCCACATCCTTCGGCTTCATCGCCTTGACGGTGGCGGCGGTGCCCACGGGCATGAAGGCCGGCGTGCGGATCGTGCCGCGGTGCATGGCGATGCTGCCGGTGCGCGCGGCGCCATCAGTTGCGGCGATGGTGAAAACGAACCGCGTGCTCACCGGCGCCGCTTCCGCTTCTTGCCATCTTCGGGCAGGGGGCCATCGTCGCCGAAAACGCGTGGACGGATCGTCAGCAGCTCGGCGCGGGTGAGCACGCCATCGCGATCGCGGTCGTAGCGCGTGAAATATTCGGAGAAGCGGGTCTGCAACTCGCGCGGGGAAATGCGATGGTCGCCATCACGATCGACCTCGAAAGGGCTGGGAAGCGCGTTGCGATCGCCGAGGTAGCGCTCGGCCCAATCGGCAAAGGCGATGTAGCCGAGCGTGCCGGTGTTCGCGCGGTCGATTGCGGCGAAGGTGCGGGTCAGGCCGTCCTCCAGCTCCTCGCGTGTCACAAGCGCATCGCCGTCCGAATCGAACGTGGCGATCAGCATCGCGGCGGGTTCGTAGGCCATGGTTGCCGGCGGCTGTGGCGCGCCGGGCTGTGGCGCGGTCACAACGATGGGTGCGCCCTGAAGGAGCAGGGATAAGATCAACATGTCATGCACATACCACGAAGCGCACGCCGTCCCGATCTTCAGAGCGTAGCGTCAACGGGTTTTCGTCGTGTCGATGAATGAAAGCTGGATGCCCGACAAGGACTCGAACCTTGATTGACGGAGTCAGAGTCCGCTCTCTTACCATTAGAGGATCGGGCATCAGCTCGCGTCGCAGCGATGAAGCAACGACAGGGACGCGCCTCTAAGCCTACGTGATTTGTTGGTCAAGCACTCAATTTCGTATCCGGGTTGCAGCGGGTCACGACGCACGCTAGCGTCAGCGCCAAGCACCGAGCGGGCCAACCCGTGACGGCAGAAAAGAAGAAAGAAGACGGCACGTGGCGCATCAATTCGCCGACTTGCCGTACCGGCGCGACGATCGCCGCGCCCGTCCGGCTAGCGAGGGCCAGAAGCAGGCCCCTTTTCGCCAGCATTACGCACGCCATTATGCGGCGCTGGATCTTGGTACCAACAATTGTCGATTGCTCATCGCCCGGCCGCAGGGTGATGGCTTTGCGGTGGTGGACGCCTTTTCGCGGATCGTCAGGCTTGGCGAAGGCCTGGCGACGAGCGGCCGGCTTTCCGACGCGGCGATCGAGCGTACCATCGGCGCGCTACGTATCTGCTCCGAAAAACTGAAGCGTCGCAACGTGACACTTGCGCGCTCCGTCGCCACGGAGGCATGTCGGCGTGCATCGAACGGCGCATCTTTTATCGAACGCGCCTATCAGGAGACCGGTATCCACCTCGATGTGATTTCGGCGGAGGAGGAGGCAAGGCTCGCCGTTCTCGGCTGCCATGTGCTGCTCGAACCGGGCAACGCGCCTGCGCTTGTTTTCGACATCGGTGGGGGATCGACCGAACTGGTGTTGATCGACACTGCGACCACAGTTCCAACGGTGATCGACTGGCATTCGGCGCCCTGGGGCGTGGTGTCGTTAACGGAAAGCGCGGGGGGCGGTGAGGGCGCCGCTGGGCTTGCCACCGCCTATGAGCGGATGCGCGGGCTGGTGCGCGAGAGTTTCGCGCCGTTCGCCGCGCGCTTGCCGAACGTGCATGGGCCCCGTCGCCTGCTTGGTACGTCGGGCACGGTTACGACTCTGGCGAGCGTGCATCTTGGTCTGGATCGCTATGATCGCGCGCAGGTCGATGGATTGATCGCGCCATCTGCCTCGATGCGCGCGATCAGCCAGAAACTGGCGCATCTATCGATCGGGGATCGTGCCAAGCTGCCGTGCATCGGTCGTGAGCGGGCCGATCTGGTAGTGGCTGGATGCGCGATCCTTGAGACGATCCTGGATCTGTGGCCGGCCGAGCGGCTCGGCGTGGCTGACCGCGGAATACGCGAGGGCATTCTGCGCCGCTTGATGGCGACGGCCGCATGAGGGGCGGGGGTGGACTTCGCACGCGGGTCAAGACGGCACGCGGACGCACGGCGCAATCAACGCGCTGGCTGGAGCGGCAGCTCAACGATCCCTATGTGAAGCGCGCCAAGGCGGAAGGGTATCGAAGTCGCGCCGCCTACAAGCTGATCGAGCTTGATGAACGCTTTGACTTCCTCAAGGGCGCCAAAAGGATCGTTGATCTCGGCATGGCGCCGGGTGGCTGGAGCCAGGTGGTCCGCCGCACGGTGCCGGGCAGCGCGGTCGCAGGTATCGACCTGCTGCCGGTGGATCCGCTTGACGGCGTCGAGATCCTGCAACTCGACTTCATGGCTGATGATGCGCCGGATCGCCTGATGGCCGCGCTCGGCGGCGCGCCGGACATCGTCTTGTCGGACATGGCCGCAAATACTGTCGGCCATCCGCAAACGGACGCGCTGCGCACGATGGCTCTGGTCGAGGCGGCGAGCGATTTTGCCATCACCGTGTTGAAACCGGGCGGCGCGTTCGTTGCAAAGGTATTCGCCGGAGGCGCAGACTCGACACTTGTCGCCCTGCTCAAGAAGAATTTTGCGACTGTGAAGCACGCCAAGCCGCCGTCCAGCCGCAAAGGCTCGGTGGAATGGTTCGTCGTGGCGCAGGGTTTCAAGGGACGTAACAAAAGGGGACCCGAGGCGTAGCGCCCCGGATCCCTTTGATGTTGCACTGAACGATCGGCTCAGCCGTTGGCGGCGCTGGTTCGAATCGTTCCGTTGACGCCGGCAGGGAAGAAGCCGCCGGCAGTGACGGCAGCACGGTTCTGATAAACGACGTTGAGCACCTGCGGCGCGGTGCGGCCGAGCACCAACCCGCCGGCATCGGTCGGCACGAGGTTCGCCGTGGCCGCCGTGCCGATATCCTGATCCGTGTCGCTGGAGCCATCCAGCCCGTCGCGCGCGTTCGAGATCTGCGTGATGCGAGTATAGATGCTCGGCACCGTCAGGCCCCGCCGCCACAACTCGGAACGGATCACGCCATCGTGATAGCATTCCGTGGCAAGGATGCCCGCGGAGGCTTCAAGGAACGTCTTGTTGGTGATCAGCCGTGCCGAGCCTCGATAGGCCGTCACGCCCACATCGGTCAGCAGATATGATCCGATCAAGAAGTTCTCGTCGTTGGCGAACGGATCGAAGATGTCGTTGGGACCAATCACCCCGGCGGCGCGTGCTGCGGCCGTGAAGGCGCCGACCGGCGTTGCATTTCCAACCGTAACCGTGGCGCTTCCCGAGAGGTTAATCACGGGTTGCGCCACCGCGGCGTTGCCCAGGGTCCGGCGAAGAAAGCCGATGTGGCCAAGCTCGTCAAAGGCGATCTCACGGGCATATTGCTCGACGATCCGGTCACTGAATTCGACCTTGCGGGCCGCGCCCCCTCCAGTTCCGGCGATTACCGCGCCCTGCGTGCCGGCGCCGGTCTGAAGATTGGCTGGGATGCCCTGACCGGAAACGGCGTAGGAGTAATAATTACCCTCAAGATATTCCAACTGCAGCGCGAAGTTGAGCACGTCGGCATCGCTGACAGCGGGCGTCGGCGTGCCCGTCGGTGAGGGAGTGGGGGACGGCGTGGGTGCCGGTATGAGATCATTGTCTTCGTCGTCGCACGCGGCGAGCAGCGACAAGCCGCCCGTCATGGCCGCTGCGCCGCCGCACAGGCGAATGAAGCTGCGTCGCGCCCGACGCTGAGTCTCGGCGCGTTCCATCAGGTCCAGAAATTCGATTTGATCGCTCATCGCCCGCCTCCTCAATTCGCGCCGGAGCGGCGAAGCGCCGCGTTGGGATTGTTGGTGCCATTGGGGAAGAAGCCCCCTGACGTTGCCTGATTGCGTGTGAGATAGGCTATGTTGTGGACCTGTTCGGGCGTGCGACTGAACACAATGCCGTTTTCATCGGTGGGCACGAAGTTGGACGTCGTGCCGAACTGAGTCTGCACCGGTGAAATCCCCTGGTCGTCATCGGCGACTCGTATCGGCGGCCCCGCGGAAGTCGTTGTGCCGTCCAGCAGATCGCGCGCGTCGGAGATCTTGTCCGCGTTGGTCCGCACGATCGGCACCTCGACGCCGCGGCGGTAGAGCGCGCCGCGGATGATCCCGGCGTGAAACGCTTCGGCAGCAAGAATGCCGGCCGCCGCGTCAATGATGTCGGGGCTGCTCAGCAGCGGCGAGCCGCCCTTATACGCCGTGACGCCGACGTCCTCGAAAATATAGGCAGCCAGCAGGAAATTGTCGTCGTTCGCATAAGGATCGAAGATCCCGCCCGAGTTCGATAGGTCGATCCCGGCGGCCGTTGCGGCAGCAGTGAAGACCGCGGTTGACAGGTCGATGGCGGGCTGCGCCACAGCTGAGGTGGACAGCGCGCGGCGGAGTGAGTCAACGTGCGCAGCCTCGTCGGCAGCAATCTCGCGCGCATATTGGATAACGGCACGATCCGTAAGGTTCGCCTTACGCGCGCCGACTGCCTCCCCCCTGGTCTGCGTTCCGGTGAGTTGGTTCGCCGGCAGCCCGGCGCCATTGACCGCGAAGGAGTAGAATTGCGCCTCGAGATATTCGAGGTTCAGGGCAAAGTTCAGGATATCGGCTTCGCTCGGCGCCGTTGCCGCTTGCGCCTGGGCACGTTCTGCGAGGGTAAGGCCACCCGCACCGATTGCAGCGGTCGCGACGGCGAACTTGAAGAAGTCCCTTCGCTGATGGCGGCGCTCGGCACGCGCCTCCAGCACATGGATAGCTTGCTCACTTCCAGGCATCTGTTTCTCTCCATCCCCGATCACCGCGAGGTTCGGGACGCACTGTTCTCGCGCAGCGGCGATGCAGATACGAGCAGGACGGAGAAAGGATGCCGATAAACAAACAATAATGTTGTTGATGTAGTCTAGAGTTTTGACGGGCGACTTCGCGTGCGCCCAGTTGTTGATCTTGGGAAAGCCAGCTGCCTTTGAACAATCGGAAAAGTTAGCCACGTCTGAGGGTGCTGAAAACGACAAAAGCCGCAGCGTTGCCGCTACGGCTTCTGTCATTTTGCAGATCCGCGGTTTGCAGCCGCCGTGTCCGTCAGCCCTCGTAATCGGCACCCAAATTCTGGTTGCGCGGCGGGGCAGCGGCGGTGAGGCGAAGCGCCTCCGCCGAAGCCGCCAGCGAGCCGACTGCGTCCGCTTCTTCCTCATCGTCAATCTGCACGCGTTGCAGGCTCTGCACCACGGCCTCCTTGAGGTCCTTCGGCTTCACCGTCTGTTCCGCGATCTCGCGCAGGGCGACGACCGGGTTCTTGTCTCGATCGCGATCGATCGTCAGTTCGGCGCCACCTGATACCTGCCGCGCGCGCTGCGCGGCGAACAGGACCAGATCGAACCGGTTGGGGATCTTGTCGACGCAATCCTCGACCGTGACGCGCGCCATGGACGCTTCCTTCAATGAAAAATAAAGCTGGATGAAGGGCGGCTGTGTAGTTGGCGCGCCGGCAGAAGTCAAGAAAAGCGCGTTCTTGCCCCTGTCATGCGGGCGCGTCATCAGGCCGCCTGATGAACAGCACGCGCACCTTCACCGTTGCCGGCAACCGGCTCACCTTGTTGGTGGAGGGGGCCGATCGGTTCGACGCGTTGATTGATTTGATCACTCGCGCTCGCCGCTCGTTGCGCATGCTTTATTATATCTATGCCGACGACCATGCCGGCCAGCAGGTGAATCAGGCGCTGATCGAGGCGGCGCGGCGCGGGGTCAAGGTGGCGCTGATCGTCGATGGATTTGGCAGCGACGAGGCACCGGACGGCCATTTCTTCGGTCCGCTGAACCATGCAGGCGTTGCGGTGTGCCGATTCGTCCCGCGGCTGGGCCGGCGGTATCTTTTGCGCAACCACCAGAAGCTGGCCCTGGCCGACGCCGAAACGGATGATCCGCGCATCATCGTCGGCGGGTTCAACATCGAGGATGATTATTTCGGCACTGCAGGCGATCAGGCGTGGCGCGATTTGGGCCTGCTTCTCGAAGGGCCGGCGGCGTCGCGTATGGCGGGCTATTTCGATGCGCTGGACAATTGGGTGCGGCAGGACAAAGGGAAGCTGCGCCACCTCAATCGCACGCTGGCGCAATGGAGCGAGCGCGAGGGGGCCATACGCTGGCTCATCGGTGGCCCCACGCGCCGGCTGTCGCCCTGGGCACATGCGGTGCGCACCGACATGCGGCGTGCCGAGCGGATCGACATCATCGCAGCTTATTTTACGCCGAGCCCCACCATGTTGCGGCGTATCGACAAGGCCGGTCGGCTCGGCCGCGTCGTGCGCGTCGTGACGGCGCGCAAGTCGGATAACAATGCCACGGTTGCGGCGGCGCGCTTCACCTATCGCGGCTTGCTGAGGCGCGGCATCCGAGTATTCGAATATCTGCCCACCAAATTGCATACCAAGCTCTATGCGGTGGATGAAGCGGTCCACATTGGCAGCGCCAACTTCGACATGCGAAGTCTGTTCATCAATCTGGAGCTGATGCTGCGGATCGACGACCATGCCTTCGCCGCGCATGTACGCAGGTACATCGACGGCGAGATCGCGCAATCGGAGGAGATCACCTATGAACGCTATCTCGCCACAACTGGCTGGTGGCAGCGCACCAAGCAATTTGTCGCCTACATGGTAGTCGGAGTTGCCGATCCTGTTGTTTCGCGCAGCCTGAATTTCGGCATCGACGAATAGGATTCTTCGATCCCGAAACGGCACCGTGCGGCGCGATGTCACCCCATCGCAACAAATCCGTCATCGCACCGACGCTGAATATGCACACTCCTGTCACGCCCAGTCCCTAGCGGCGCATCCGGAGGACGATCGGGCAAACGGCTCGGCTCGTCCTAGGTCCAGGGGACGGACCGATCAGTTATAACGGGAGTGAGACATGCTCAGCTTCAGCCGCCGCAATCATTTTCTTGCCGGCACCGCCTGCCTTCTGCTCGCCGCTTGCGGTGGCGCTGACGATGTCGCTTCGCCCGGCGCCGGCAACATCGACGTGATCGTAAACCCGCCGGCGCCTGCCCCAACGCCCGCGCCGTCGCCCACGCCGTCGCCGATCACCGCTGCGGACTTCGCGCAGGAAACGACGCAGAGCGGCGTGCTCGTCACGGCTGCTGAGCAGCTCGCGATCGTGAACGCCGGCAGCAACAATGTCACCAACGGCGCGGCGGGCCTGAACGGCTTGTATCCGGTCAGCGCAACCTCGCTGACGCCGGCTAGCAACCCGTCGCTGCTCGGCAACTTCTTCACCAACACCAACTTCGTCGGCGCGCTGAACGGGCCGACCGATACGTCGTTCCAGAGCTGGACCTGCAACTCCAGCTTCGCGAACTTCGGCGGCAGCGGCGCGGCCTGCACCGCGGTGCCGAACATCGGCACCGGCGGCGCGAGCGCGGCGTGCCCGACCGGCACGAGCGACGCCGGCCTCGTCGCTGGCTTCCGCGCCTGCGCCCTGCCGCGTAACATCACCGCAAACCTGACGCTGCCGAAGATCGCCGGCGTGTTCTACCGCTTCAGCGGCCAGACCGAAGTCGGTGGCAGCACCATCGGCACCACCGACGCGCCGAACGGCCCCGTGCTCACCATCGCGCCGGGCGTTGTTCTCGCCGCCGACTCGAGCCAGGCTGATAACGACCTGATCGTCGTTAACCGCGGCAGCCGCATCGAGGCGGTCGGCAACCCGGCCAACCCGATCATCTTCACCTCGCAGCAGAACATCGAAGGTACGGTCAGCGACACGTCGCAGGGCCAGTGGGGCGGCCTCGTGCTGCTCGGCCAGGCACCGACCGCGGTCTGCGCGACCGGCACCGGCCCGAACAACGCCGGCGGCACCAGCGCGACCTGCCAGGCGCCGATCGAGGGCATCACCGGCCGCTTCTACGGTGGCCCGAACCAGGCCAGCAACTCGGGCACGCTGCAGTATGTGCAGATCCGCTACACCGGCATCGCGATCAGCGAAGGCAACGAGCTTCAGGGCCTGACGCTCGGCGGCACCGGCACCGGCACCACGATCGATCACGTGCAGAGCCACAATTCGTCGGATGACGGCATCGAGATCTTCGGCGGCACGACCAACCTGAAGTATTTCGCAGTGACCGGTGCTGACGATGACGCATTCGACGTCGACAACGGCTGGCGCGGCTTCATGCAGTTCATCATCTCGGCACAGCGCCCGACCGCGACGTCGGACTCCTATGCCAGCGAGATCGACTCGAACGGTTCGGAAGACATCCTTCCGCGCACCTACGGCCGTTATGCCAACTTCACCTTCGTCCAGGGCGGCACCTCGGCCGCAGCGGCGATCCGCCTGCGCGGCGGTGCGGACTTCGCGTTCGTTAACGGCGTGATCAAGACGGCGACCGGCCAGAAGTGCATCAACATCGTCGCCGGCGCGGGCACGGGTGCGGACCGCACCACGATCCGTCCGGCCAACGAGACGCTGCAGGACGCCGGCGCGCCGACGTTCAACTCGGTCTACTTCCAGTGCGGCGGCCGCTGAGCCCCAGCCAACACTCGTGACTAAGGCGGGCCCCGGCGTGCGTTTTAACGCCGTCGCGGGCCCGTTCACTTCAAATCGACTGGAAGGCTCGACCATGCGCCAGCGCACCGCTTATGCATCCCTACTTCTCCTGACGACCACCCTGGTCGCTCCCGCGGCGCTCGCACAGGTCGCGCCGTCCACCGGCGCTCCGTCGACCAGCGCGCCCGCCGGCCCGCCGTCGACCAGCACCATGTCGACCGGCGTCGAGCCCGGCGATCCGCAGGGCACGAACCCCGTCGCGCAGGAGCAGGCCGATCAGGAAGCGGCCGAGGTTTCCGCTCCGGGCGTCGACACCTCGACGGGCGCCGACATCGTCGTCGTCGGCCGCAACATCCCGAACAGCGTCCGCTCGACCGCGCAGGTCATCAACGTCCTGTCCAGCGCGGATATCGCGCGTACGGGCGAAGGCGACATCGCTGGCGCGCTGACTCGCGTCACCGGCCTGTCGGTGGTCGGCAACGGCTATGTGTTCGTTCGCGGCCTGGGCGACCGTTATTCCTCGGCGCTGCTCAACGGCTCGCCGCTGCCCAGCCCGGAGCCGCTGCGCCGCACGGTGCCGCTGGACATCTTCCCGACCACGATCGTCGGCTCGGCGCTCGTGCAGAAGACCTATTCGGTCAACTATCCGGGTGAATTTGGCGGCGGTGTCATCAACCTGACGACCAAGGCGCTGCCGGAAGAGAATTTCGTGACGATCGGCGCCTCGGGCGGGATCGACACGCAGACGACGGCCAAGCTCGGCAACACCTATTATGGATCGAAGAGCGACTGGCTCGGCTTCGATTCGGGCGAGCGTGACGTGCCAGGCTTCATCAAGAACGCCCCGAACGGCAGCGGCATCATCCCGACCGCACAGGTGGCGCAGCTATCCAATGCGCGCACCACATTGCTTCAGCGCAACACCGATATTCCGGCGAACTGGTCGGGCGACATCAATGTCGGCCTCGTCGGCGATCTCGGCCCGGGCCGGATCGGCATGATCGCGACGGGCAGCGTCGCCAACACTTGGCGCACCCGCGCGACCACGCAGCAGGACACGATCAGCGAAGACGGCACGCTGCGCAACAATTTCGACACACTGATCACCGACAATCGCGCGGTGGTTAACGGCTTGCTCGGCTTCGGCTATGAGTGGGACCGCAACCGCATCCGCTGGACCAACGTGTACATCCACGACACGCTGAAGCAGGGGCGCGCCTCGGCCGCGACGGTGTATAACAACTCGTCGGGCAACCCGATCTTCCAGCAGAACACCAACTGGTTCGAACGCCAGCTGATCGAGACGCAGCTGGTCGGCGAGTTCAAGCCGATCGACGATCTGTCGATCGATGTGCGCGGGGCCTACGCCAACTCGAAGCGCAACTCGCCCTACGAGCGTCAGTTCGTCTATAACTGCAGTACCAACCTGAACATTCAGGTCAACGAGCCGGTGAACGGTCCCGGCGTGAGCTGCCCGGGCGTGTGGCAGTCGACCAACGCGTTCGATCGCTTCGCATCGGTGGTGTTCAGCGAACTGGACGAGGATCTCTACTCGGGCCAGGCCGACGTGTCGTACAAGCTAGCGACCGATCGCCCGATCACGCTGTCGGCGGGTTATTATTACTCGCAGAACGAGCGTACCTCGATCCGCCTGCCGTTCGTCTATCAGACGGTCACGGGCGGCGCGATCCCGTTCCCGTGCAACCTGTTCCGCCCGGACCAGCTGTTGTCGCCGGATGTGCTGAACGGCTGTCCGGTCGCCACGTCCGGTACGCAGGCCGACAATGCGGTGCAGATGCGCTTCGACGCGGGTCTGAACGGCTCCTATCGCTATGACGCGAGCTTGCGCATCCACGCTGGATACGCCCAGGTCGAAGCCGAAGTGATCGACGGCGTGCGCGGCATCCTCGGCGTGCGCTATGAGACGGCGAAGCAGGAAGTGACGCCGATCGGCGCGCCGACGACGCGGCTTGACAATGATTACTTCCTGCCGGCCGCAACGGTGACCTGGAACTTTGCCCAGGACATGCAGCTGCGACTCGCGGCGGCGAAGACGATTGCCCGTCCGCAGTTCCGCGAACTGGCGCCACAGGCGTTCCGCGACTTCGAGAGCGATCGCCTGTTCTTCGGTAATCCGAACCTGCGCGATTCCGAGCTGTACAATCTTGAAGCACGCTATGAGTGGTTCTTCGACCGCGACCAGCGCCTCACGCTCGCCGGCTTCTACAAGCGGATCGAGAACCCGATCGAGCAGGTCGGCTTCTATCCGACGCCGGACGCACGATTGCAGACCGGCTTCACCTACCTGCCCAAGGCGACCCTGTGGGGCGCCGAGGTCGAGGTGCAGAAGTATATTCCGCTCGACTTCATCTCGGATGATTGGGGTGGCAAGCGCGCGGTGATCATCGCCAACTACACCTACACCCAGTCGAAGATCACCGCCGACGACGAATGCGTGCCGAGCGTTCTCGGCGTGGCTCTGGGCGGTTGCCAGGCGGGCTTCGGCCCGGCGAACCTCCAGTTCCGCGACGGCGCGCCGCTGACCGGCCAGTCGGATCACCTCGTGAACCTGCAGCTCGGCTATGAGGATCGCGACAATGAGACGCAGATGACGCTGCTGTTCAACTACGCCAGCGAGCGTGTGACGAACCGCGGCCCGTCGCTGCTGACCGGCGTCGGCTTCCAGCCGGACATCATTGAAAAGCCGGGTATCCGCCTCGACTTCGTCGCGCGTCAGACCGTCGACTTCCTGGGCACGCGCGTCGAGCTGAAGGGCGAAGCGCGCAACCTCACCGGCCAGCGCTATCAGGAGCGCCAGACCTTCGAGGATGGTCGCCAGGTGTTCATCAATCGCTTCGAACAGGGCCGGATGTTCACGCTGGGCGCCAGCGTCACCTTCTGATCGGATCGGCAATGGTCAGGAGACCCCGTCCGACCGGAAGGTCGGGCGGGGTTTCCGCGTTTTGGGAAGGGGGTCGCGCGGCTCCCGCCAGCATCGTCATCCCCGCGGAGGGGGGGATCGATACGCGCGGGCCATCGTGGGAGCCGCGGGCTAAGCGCTTATGGATTCCCGCCTTCGCGGGAATTACCGCCCTTCTTTACAAAGCGTCGATCAACCCCAAGGCCGCTCGCGAAACCATTTGGTGATCACATACTTCACGCCCGCACGCACCTTCATGCCATGGTGGATCGTCGCGGGATTTAGCGAGCGATCCGCGCGCCGGTTGTTCCACGCCACCAGCTTGCCAGTCTCGGGCTGGACCGTCTTGTCGACCGCCTTGAAGCGAGTCGCGCCGCCCGCGTCGGGCGTGTTCAGATAGACCATCACCGTCCAGGTCCTGTTGCCCGCCACCGAGCAATAGCGCTGGAAATCCACGCCGTTCGGCTCGAAATAATCGGTGTGCGCCTTGAACTCCTGCCCCACGGCGTAGCGCTGCCCCTGCAGCGGCTCGCCGAACATCGGGTCGAGTCCCGTCGCCGCCGCGATCGCCGCCTCGACCTGCTGCACCAGCGGCTCGGCAGCGTTCAGGTCGCAGGTCTCGCTGGTCCGAAACGCCGCATCGCCATTGCTGTCGGAAATGGTCGAGGGACGCCGGTTGGCATCGATCAGCGCCACCAGACCCGCGCAGGTCTCAGCATCCAGAAAGTCGCGCCTCAGGAGCAGGGTCAGCTTGGGGTTCGGCACGCGCTGCACGCCGGACAGAGCGCCGAGTTGCGCGACGACGCTGTCGCCGTCGAGCCCGGACGCCGCAGGATCGAAAAGGGCGGTTTCCATGGTCTGCACTTTTGCCACTCAAGCCCATGGCTCGCCAGCCCCGGAAATATTACAGTGGCTTGCAATGCAGCTGTAACATCGCGGACATAGCGGCGGCTGCGCGGGGATTGGCAGACACATGCGATTGAGTTTCGACGCCCGCGCGCGGGCGCTTCTGCGGCGGCTCCCCGTCGTGAACGTCTATTCCGCGGCGGAGCTGGTGCTGCTGGGCGCGCTCGCGATCCAGTGCGCGCGGCTGGTGTGGACGGTGGTGACGCCGGTGTCGCCATTGGGCGACTGGCGGCCGGCCGGCTTGGCACTGCCTGCCGCGCCGGACCAGGTGCTGCGCGGCTTCGATCCATTCTACCGCATCAGCGGCGCCGCGGCGCCGGGCGGCCCCGCGGTCGTGACCTCGCTCCAGCTCAAGCTGTTCGGCACCCGCATTGACGAAGCGATGGGCCGCGGCTCCGCGATCATCGCCGGTCCGGACGGCGAGCAGAAGAGCGTCGCCGTGGGCGAGGAGATCATGCCCGGCGTGATCCTGCGCGAAGTCGCGTTCGACCATGTCTCGATCGAGCGCGGCGGCACGCGCGAGAATGTGTTCCTCGATCAATCCGGTAGCGGCACGCCCGCAACGCCAGTGCCCGGCAGTGACGGTTCCGCCGCAACGTCCGCCGCCGCCGCCCCAGCCACATCAGGAATCACCGTGCAGCAGTTTCAAAGTGACATCGGCTTCGTGCCGCGGGTCGAGGGCGGCCGGATCAGCGGGCTCGTGGTGCGGCCAGCGGGATCGGGCGCCGCTTTTCGTGCGGCCGGGCTGCGGGAGGGCGACGTCATCACCCAGATTGGCGGCCGCGCGGTGCAAGGCCCGGCGGATATCGAGCGGCTCGCGAGCCAATATAGCGGCGGCGGCGCGATCGCGCTGACGGTGGACCGTGGCGGCCAGACGCTGCCGCTCAGCGTACGGGTGGCCGGGCAATGAAGCGGTGGCTGCTCGCGCCGGCCATGGCGCTCGTCCTTGCCGCGCAGGCACAGGCACAGACGACGCTGAACGTGCGTGATGCCGATATCCGCGCGTTCATCGCCGATGCCGCCAAGGTGACGGGGCGCACCTTCATCATCGACAGCCGGGTGCAGGGCAAGGTGACCGTCGTCACCGATCGCCCGCTCAGCCGATCCGAATATTTCGAGGTGTTCCTCTCGACGCTGCGCGCGAACGGCCTGGTCACCGTGCCGACCGCCAATGGCGCGCTGCGCGTCCAGCCGACCGAGAATGCCGCCGCCAATCCCGGTCGCATCGGCGTCGCTGGCGCCGCGCGCAACCAGTTCGTTACCGAGATTGTCCGCCTGCGGTCGATCGATGCGCAATCGGCGGTCGATACCGTCCGTCCTTTGGTCTCGGCGCAAGGCGCGGTCAGCGCCAATCGCGCCGGCAGTTCGATCGTCATTGCGGACTTCGCCGACAATGTCCGTCGCGTCCGCGAAGTGCTGCGCCGGATCGACTCGGATAATAATTCCACGCGCGTCGTCGCGCTCAAGAACGCCGGCGCGCGTGACATCGCCACCGCGCTCCAGGGCTTGATCGGCACGCCGGCGCAGGGGCAGACCGCCACCGCGAGCGTCGTTGCCGTTGAGGGCGCCAACTCGGTCGCGCTGCGCGGTGATCCGTCCACGGTCGCGCGCCTCGCGCAGGTCGCCGCCGATCTCGATCAGAAGGCGAAGAGCGGCACCGAGATCCGCGTCGTCTTCCTCGAACATGCAGATGCCGCGCAGCTGCTGCCGGTGCTTCAGCAGCTCGTCGGCCAGACGCCCGATTCGGTGCCGCAGAACCAGCTCAGCCAGTCGAACTTCGGCGCCTCCACCAACGGCGCCGGCACCAGCGCAGGCCAGCCGTCGGTCAACACCGGCAACCAGACGCAGACGCAAAGCGCGCCGGGTGGCGGCTCCAGCGGCCAAGCGGCGGTGCAGGCGCAAGGGGGCAGGGCGCCTGCGGTCGTCACGCGTTTCGTCGGCGCCAATGCGATCGTCATCGCCGCACCGGCCGATATTCAGCGCCAGTTGAGCGAAGTGGTCCGCCAGCTTGATACGCGCCGCGAACAGGTGCTGGTCGAGGCGATCGTCGCCGAAGTGTCGGATCAGACGGCGAGCCGGCTCGGCTTCCAGTTCCTGCTCGGCAGCCTGTCGGGCGGCGCATTCGGCGCGACCAGCTTCTCCAACTCCGCGCCCAGCCTGCTCACCATCGCGGGCGCGATCGCCGCGCGCGAGATCGGCGGCACCTCGACGACGGTGGTCGGCGCTGACGGGTCGCGCACGACGACCAACACGCCCAATTCCGCGAGTGATGCGTTGGCGCAGCAGGCGCTCAACTCAGTGCTGGGGGCGGGCGGCGGCTTCGGCGGCTTTGGCGGGGATATCGGCGGCGGCACGATCCTCGGCACGATCATCAACGCGGTAAAGGCCGACACCACATCCAACCTGCTCCAGGCGCCGAGCCTCATCACGCTGGACAATCAGGAAGCCCGCATCCTGGTCGGCCAGGAAATTCCGATCACGACCGGGCAGGCGCTCAGCCAGAATTTCGACAACGCCTTCCGCACCGTGCAGCGCGAGAATGTCGGCATCCAGCTTGAGGTGCGGCCGCAGGTGAATTCCTCTGGCTCGATCAAGCTGTTCCTGCACCAGCAGGTCAGCTCGATCGCGGGGCCGGTGAGCGACGACAATTCGGACCTCATCCTCAACAAGCGCGAGGTGGAGACGACGCTGACCGTCGACGACGGGCAAATCGCGATTATTGGCGGGCTGCTGTCGGATGACGAGCGGCGCACACTCGAAAAGCTGCCGTTGCTCGGCGACATCCCGGTGCTCGGCAACCTGTTCCGCTCCAAGGCGCGGCAGCGTACGAAGACCAACCTGATGGTCTTCATCCGCCCCACGATCCTGCGCTCGCCGGAGGATAACCGCAAGGTTACCGAGCAGCGCTACGGCTATCTCCGCCTCCAGCAGGGGCAGCATAATCCGGATCGCGAGCCGAGCATCGACGAACTGGTGCGCGATTACATGGGCGCCGCCGCGCCAATCCCATCCGCGCCGATCCCCGGCAATATCGAGGATCCGCGCGTCAACGTGCCGGTCCAGCGCAACACCACCACCACGATCAGGCGGCGCGACAAGTGATCCGGACGGGTCGGGATTTAGATGATGAGGTGGGCGGGCCGTCTCCTCTCCCGCTTGCGGGAGGAGCCGGGGGTGGGCCTGTTGTCCAGCACGCTTCGCTTGAGGACAGGCCCACCCCTAGCCCCTCCCGCGAGCGGGAGGGGGACTTAGTCTCGCTTCCCTATGCCTTTGCCCGCAAGTTTGGCGTCACCCTCTCCGGCGATGCGGTGGCGCTGCGCGAAGGCGCCGATCCGCGTGCGCTGATCGAGGTGCGCCGGGTGCTTGGGCGGCCGTTCGACATCACGATCCTCGAACCGGCTGCCTTTGATCGCCTGCTGGGCGACAATTATGCGATGGACGGCCAGGCCACCGCGCTGGCCGCGGTCGGCATGGGCGACGAGCTCGATTTGCTCGCCGACGGTATCCCCACTGCGGAGGACCTGCTCGACACCGCCGACGATGCGCCCGCGATCCGGCTGATCAACGGGGTGATCGCCGACGCCGCGCGCAACGGCGTGTCGGATATCCATATCGAGCCTTATGAAACGGGCCTCGTCGTGCGCATGCGGATCGACGGCGTGCTGCGCGAGACGCTGCGGATGCCGCCGCATGTCGCGCCGGTGGTGGTCAGCCGTATCAAGGTGATGGCGCGGCTCGACATCGCCGAGCGGCGCGTGCCGCAGGATGGGCGCATGGGGCTGACGCTCGGCGGCAAGTTGCTCGACGTGCGCGTCTCGACATTGCCGAGCCGCGCGGGCGAGCGCGTGGTGTTGCGTATCCTCGACAAGGACAATGCCGGCATCGATCTCAATGCTCTGGGCATGTCGGCGCCGGTGCACGCGCTGCTCGAAGGCGCGATCAACGAGCCCAATGGCATCGTCCTCGTCACCGGCCCGACCGGCAGCGGCAAGACGACCACGCTCTACGCCGCGCTTCGCCTGCTCAACGACGGCAGCCGCAACATCCTGACCGTCGAGGATCCGGTAGAATATGCCGTCGAGGGTGTCGGCCAGACGCAGGTGAATGCCAAGGTCGGCCTCACCTTCGCCGCCGGACTGCGCGCGATTCTGCGCCAGGACCCGGACGTGGTGATGGTCGGCGAAATTCGTGACCGCGAGACGGCGGAGATCGCGGTGCAGGCGTCGCTGACCGGCCACCTCGTGCTGTCCACCGTTCACACCAACGACGCGATCGGCGCGATCACGCGCATGCGCGACATGAAGGTGGAGCCGTTCCTGCTCGCCTCCACGCTGCGCGCCGTGATCGCGCAGCGGCTGGTGCGGCGGCTGTGCCCGACCTGCCGCCGCGCTGTGCCCGCCGGGGACACGGTGGCGCCGCTGCTTGGTGTGGCGCGTGAGGCGACGGCGTATGAGGCGGTGGGCTGTGCCGAGTGCAACCACACGGGCTTCAAGGGGCGTGTCGGCGTCTATGAAGGCGTACGCGTCGACGAGACCGTGCGTCGGATGATCAACGACGGCGCCGACGAAGCGGCGATAGCCGCGCATGCGTTTGCGAAGAGCGAGACGCTGACGGCTGCGGCGCGGCGGATGGTGGAGCAGGGCGTGACGACGCCGGAGGAAGCGGTCCGCGTCTCGCGCCGCGACAGCGATGGCTGAGGTATCCTCCCCGGAACTGGGAGGGGGACCAGCCGAAGGCTGGTGGAGGGGCGCCTCCACAAGCGAGTCGGCTGCGGCAACGCCCCTCCACCACGCGCTTCGCGCGCGGTCCCCCTCCTCCTGCGGGGGAGGATATGGCTGACTTCGATTATCTCGCGATCGACACGCGCGGGCAGGAGACGCGTGGGCACATCGCGGCCGCCGACATCGCCGCTGCGCGCGCGGTGCTCGACCGACGCCGCCTTTACGTCGTTCGCATCGAACCCGGCAGCGCCCCCGCCGCGCGCGGTCGCCCCTTGTTCGGGCTCCAGCTCGGGCGGCCGAAGATGTCGGGCAAGCAGCTGACGCTCTTCACTCGCCAGCTCGCCACATTGTCGCGCGTGTCGCCGCTGGAGGAATCCTTGCGCACCATCACGCGGCAGACCGAGCAGGAGAAGGTCCGCGACGTGGTCCAGCATGTCCACGCCGGTGTAGTGGAAGGCCGCAGGCTCGCCGATTCCATGTCGCGCGAACCCAAGAGCTTCCCGCCGCTGTATCGCGCGATGGTTGCGGCCGGCGAAAGTTCGGGGACGTTGCCGGCAATTCTGGAGCGTTTGTCGGCGCTTCTGGAGCGTCAGGCGGAAATCCGCGGCAAGCTGCTGACCGCGCTGGCTTATCCGATCATCCTCGCGCTCGTCGCGACCGGCGTTGTCGCCGCGCTGATGATCTTCGTCGTGCCGCAGGTGGTCGAGCAGTTCGACACCGTCGGCCAGGAGCTGCCGCTGCTGACCCGGATCGTCATCGCCATTTCCGACCTGCTGGTCGGCTGGTGGTGGCTGATGCTGCTTGCGTTCGCCGCCGGGATCGCGGGCTTCATCATGGCCCTGCGCCAACCGCCGATCCGTCTGGCGTTCGACACCTGGTTGCTCCGCATCCCCTTGCTCGGCCGCCTGCTGCGCGACCTGCACGCCGCGCGCATGGCGCGGACGCTGTCGACGATGGTGGCGAGCCGGCTGCCGCTGCTGGAGGGCCTCGTGCTCACCGCGGGGACGATCTATAATCGCCGGCTGAAGGCCGCGTCGGACGAGATCACTGATTCGATCCGTTCGGGCGGCAGCCTGTCGGCGGCAATGCGCCGCGCCGGCGTCTTCCCACCGCTGCTTACCTATCTGGCCGCGTCGGGCGAGGCGGCGGGGCAGCTCGACGAAATGCTCGAACGCGCTGCCGATTATCTCGAGCGCGAGTTCGATCGCTTCACCGCCACGGCCATGTCGCTGCTCGAACCGTTCATCATCGTCATCATGGGCGGTGTCGTCGCGACGATAGTGCTATCGATCCTGCTTCCCATCCTGCAGCTCAACACGCTTGCGGGGCAATGAGAGACGTCATGCGTATAGTAGAGAAAAAGCGCCGGAAGAAGAACGGCTTCACCCTCGTCGAGCTGATGGTGGTGATCGTCATCGTCGGGCTTCTCGCCACGATCGTCGCGCTGAACGTGATCCCATCGGGCGACACTGCGCGGGTGCAGAAAGCCAAGGCGGACATCGCCACGATCGAACAGGCGCTGGAAATGTATAGGCTCCAGCAGAGTAACTATCCGACCACCGCACAGGGCCTCGCCGCGCTGACCAGCGCGCCCGCAGGCCTGCCGAACCCGGCTGCCTATCAGGCCGGCGGCTATATCAAGAAGCTGCCCGAGGATCCGTGGGGCAACGCCTATCTCTACGCCTCCCCGGGCAAGCATGGCGCGGTGGACATCTGGACCAACGGCGCCGACGGCAAGGAAGGCGGCGAGGGGATCAATGCCGATATCGGCAGTTGGCAGTAAGCTGAGTGCCGGGCGCGCGCGCCGTTCCCGTTACCTCCCCTCCCGCTTGCGGGAGGGGCCGGGGGGCGGCGCGTCCGCGCGAGCGATGGCCTGATCTGACGCTCCCACCCCCGACCCCTCCCGCAAGCGGGAGGGGTGAACAGGGCTTTACGCCCGTGAGGCGTTCCGCCGAACACGGTTTCACGCCCGTGAGGCGTTCCGCCGAACACGGCTTCACGCTGGTCGAGCTGATGATCGTCATCACCGTGATCGGCCTTGCTTCCGCCGTCGCCGTCCTCGCCATGCCCGATCCGCGCGGGCGGCTGGTGGACGAGGGTGCGCGCTTCGCCACCCGCGTGCGCGCGGCGCATGACGCGGCGGTGATCAGCGGCCGGTCGGTGAGCGTGTGGGTCGATCCGAGCGGCTATGGTTTCGACGAGCGCCGCGGCGGGCAGTGGATCGCCATCGCCGAAAAGCCGCTGCGCGTCTCGCAATGGGGCGAGGGTACTCAGGCGCTGGTCGCGGAGCGCACCCGCGTGACGTTCGATTCGACCGGCATGGCGGATCGCGCGCTGGTGGTGCCGCTGCGGCGCGAGCGGACTCGGGTGCAGGTGACGGTGGGTGTCAATGCCGGGGCGCGGGTCGATGGTTAGCCTTCGCAGGCGTGATAACGGCTTCACCCTGGTCGAGGTGATGGTTGCGCTTGCGGTGTTCAGCCTTGCCGCGCTGGCGCTGATCCGGCTGGAGGGGGCGACGATCCGCTCCACCGCGCTGCTGGGCGATACGATCGTTGCGCAGATGGTGGCGCGCAACGTCGCGGTGGATGCCGTCACGGCGCCGCGCGCGCCCACCGTGGGCCGGGCCGGCGGGGTGGAGCAGAATGGCGGCCGCGCCTGGCGCTGGGTGCGGGAGGTACGCCCCACCGGCGATCCGCGCATCCTGCGCATCGACGTGGCGGTGGTGGATGCGGGCGGGCGGCCGCTGGGACGGCTGACGATGATCCGACCGCCGCAGCCCGAAGTGATCGTCTCGTGAGAGCGGCCCACGCTATTCCCCTCCCGCTTGCGGGAGGGGCTAGGGGAGGGCCTGTCCGCGCGGGCAACGCTGTCAACAGGCCCTCCCCCGACCCCTCCCGCAAGCGGGAGGGGAGGCGGTTGCGCCCCGCCAACGGCTTCACCTTGGTCGAGGTCATGGTCGCGCTGATGATTTTCGGCATGATCGCCTCTGCCGGCGTCGGCATCCTGGCCTTCAGCGTCCGCGCGCAAGCCGCGACCACCGCACGCCTCGACGACGTCGGCGCGCTCGCGCGGCAATCGTCGCTGCTCGCGGCCGACCTTGCGCAAGCCCTCAATCGGCCCGCGCGCGACGATCGCGGCACCTTGCTCCCCGCCTTCGTCGGCGACGCAACCAGCCTTACCTTCGTGCGTGCCGGCTGGAGCAACATCGACGATCAGCCGCGCTCGACGCTGCAAAAGGTGAGCTATCGCCTCACCGGCGACGCGTTCGATCGCATCGCCTGGCCGATGGTCGATGGCGCCGCCGCGCTCCCCGCCTCGACCGCGCTGGCCAGCGTGAAGGGCGTGCGGCTACGCTATCGCCTCGCCGGCGGGTGGAGCGACAGCTGGAACGGCACGCAAGGTGCGCCCTTGCCGCAAGCGCTGGAACTGGTGGTCGAGCGCGCCGACCGGGTCACCTTCCGCCAAATGTTCCTCGTCGGCAGCGGCGCGCCGCCCCTTCCACAGGCACCTACCCAGGCCGGCGACGATGCGCCCTAGGCGCCCCGGCGAACGCGGCGCGGCGCTGCTCACCGTCATGCTGCTCGTCGCGATCATCGCGGTGATGGCGACGACTGCGCTGGAGCGGCTGCGGCTCGGCACGCGGCTCGCCGCCAACGCCGTCCAACTCGACCAGGCGCGCGGCCTCGCGCTTGCCGCCGAGGCGCTGGCCACCGGCCGCGTCACCGATCTGCTTCGCCGCGATGCAAGCCGTGTCACCCTGCTGGGCGGCTGGAGCAATCGTCCTTACACCATCCCGATCCCCGGTGGCGTCGCCACCGCCCGGGTCAGCGATGGCGGGAATTGCTTTAACCTCAACGGACTGGTGAGCGATCTCGACGGCACATACGTCGCCGATCCCACCACCATCGCCCAGTTCGCGCGGCTGATCCGGCTGGTCAACATACCGGGCGGGGAGGGGATCGCCGCCGCCGCCGCAGACTGGATCGACAGCGACGATCAGGCGCTGGGCACCGGCGCGGAGGACAGCGCCTATACCGGCCTCGCCACGCCCTATCGCACCGCCGGCACGCTGATGGCCGATCCCAGCGAGTTGCGCGCCGTTACCGGCGTGACGGCCGAAGCGTATCGCAAGCTGCGCCCGTGGATCTGTACCCTGCCGCGCGCCGGGCGCTCGCAGCTGAACGTCAACACCCTCACACCTGAACAGGCCCCGCTCGTCGCCATGCTGCTGCCCGACACGCTCGGTATCGATCGCGCCCGCGCGCTGCTGCTGCGCCGCCCGCCGGGCGGCTATGAGGAAGTCGCCGACTTCTGGAAGCCGCTGGCGGAGAACGGGATCACGCCCGATCCTGCCGCGCAGCAGCAGGCCGATGTCACCACCAAATGGTTCGACCTGCGCGTCGACGTGACGGTCGGGGCCAGCGAATTGCAGGAACGCGCGCTGATCGACGCTTCCACGCTTCCCGCGCGGCTCGTCTCGCGGCAATGGGGCGAACCGTCATGACCGCGACCTTGCTCTTCCTTCCGGCCAGTGCCGATGATTCGTGGCGCTGGCTGCGCGTGGACGACGATGCCGTCGTCGCGCGTGGTGAGGGCGTGCCCGAGGGCGACGCCGGCGAGGTGATCGCCGTCGCGCCGGCCGATGCGGTGACGTTGCACTGGGGCGCGCTGCCGGCGCGCTCGCCGGCGCAGGCCGCTGCGGCAGCGCGCATCCTCGTCGCGGATGCCAGTGCCGCGCCGCTCGACGGGCTGCATGTCGCGGTCGGCGACGAGGCGCAGGAGGAACGACCGATCGGCGTCGTCGCGGCCGATCGTATGCGCGCCTGGCTCGATTCGCTCGCCGGACTGGGGCTCGATCCTGCCACCGTGGTGCCCGCGCCGATGCTGCTGCCGCGCCCGGAGGCGGGCTATGTCCGCGCCGATCTCGGCGGGCAATCGGTGGTGCGCGGGCTCACCAGCGGCTTTGCGGACGAGGCGCGGCTGACCGCGCTGATCACCGGCGACCATGCGCCGGAGACGCTCGGGCGCGAGGCGGTGGAAACCGCGATTGCCGCCAGCGCGCTTCGCCCCGCGCTCAACCTGCGGCAGGGCGCCTTTGCCAAGCGCAAGCGGCGCGCGATCGACTGGGCGCTGATCCGCCGGCTCGCGGTGCTCGGCGGGCTGGTGCTGGTGGCGACACTGGCGATCGATCTGGTGCGGATCACCAAATACGCCATCGCCGCGGACAGTGCGGAGGCGCGCGCCGATGCCCTGGCGCGCGAGGGCCTGCCGCGCGGCGCCGACCAGGGCGATGCCGATCGCTTGCTAGCCGAGCGGCTGTCGCGGCTCCGCGGCCCCGGCGCTGGTTTCAGTGCGACGGCGGCGGCATTGTCGAGCGCGGTGCGCGGCGTGGAGGGCACCGAATTGGTCGCGCTCGCCTTTGAGCCGAACGGCGATCTGCGCGCCACCGTCGCGGCGGAAGGGGAGGCGCAGGCCAACCAGCTCGTCTCGCGGCTGCGCGAATCGGGCTTTGCGGTCACCGCCAGCACGTTCGAGTCCAACGGCCAGCGTTTGCGCGGCGACCTGACGGTGACTCTCCCATGACTAATCTCACGGCCTGGTATCAGGGGCGCTCGCTCCGCGAGCGGCGGCTGATACTCATCATGCTCGCCTTGCTGGTCGTGACGATCCTTTGGGCGGGGATCATCCGCCCGGTTCGCGACGGCCTCGAATCGACCCGCGAGCGCCACGCTCGCGCCGAGGTGCGGCTGGGCGAGGTGCAGCGGCAAGTGGCGCAGGTGAAGGCGATCCAGCGCGGTCGCCCGCGGGCGCCGGAAGGGCCTCTTGTCGATGCAATTCGCACGCGTGCCGACGAGGCCGGTTTCTCGCTGTCGAGCCTGGAGCCAGAGGGCAACAACGTGCGGATCGGCATCGCCACCGCCAAGCCAGGTGCGTTGCTTGGCTGGATCGCCGGGCTGGAGCATGACGGGCTGCTGGTCGATGCCTCCACCATCACCGGCAATGGCGACGGCACGGTGTCGGCGACACTGACGCTGAAGGGACGCGAGGCATGAGGCGCATCCGGCTGACAACGGGGCCGAGCGCGCTGTTCCTCGCCTTCTTCGTGGCGGCGCTGCTCGCCTTCCTGCCGCTGCGCCTCGCGCTCGGCTGGTTCGGGCTGGCGGGGCAGGGGATGACGGCGCGCGAGGTGACCGGCAGCATCTGGGCCGGCGAATTGCGTGAGGCGCGCTTCGGCCAAATCGGGCTGGGTGACCTGAAGGCGGGCGTCTCGCCGCTCCAGCTTCTCGTCGGGCGGGCGCGCGTCGATCTCGACGGCACGGCGGAGCCGCCTGCGCCGCGCCTGTCGGGCGCGATCGGCGTCAGCCGGCACAGCTTCGGCCTCGACGATGTCACCGCGTCGCTGCCGGTCGGCAACGCGTTTCGCCCTGTGCCGGTGACCATGCTTGATCTGGAGGACGTCAGCGTCCGCTTCCGCGGCGACGTGTGCGAAGAAGCGGAAGGCCGTGTGCGCGCGACCATGTCGGGGGAGATCGGTGGGTTGGCCGTGCCAGCGTCGCTCACCGGCAACGCGCGCTGCGACGGCGGCGCGCTGCTGCTGCCGCTGGTCAGCGCGGCGGGGAACGAGGGCAGCACGATCCGCCTCTGGCCCGACGGCCGCTACCGCGCCGAACTGACGCTGCAACCCAGCGATCCTGCCGCAGAGGCGCGCCTGCAGGCGACCGGCTTTGTGCAGACGCAGACCGGCATGGAATTGGCGATCGAGGGTCGGTTCTGACGAGAGGACAAGCTTTCCCTTGACGCCCAAACTTGCGCGCCGTAGGGGCGCCACTTCTTGCGGCGACCGTAGTTCAATTGGTTAGAGCGCCGGCTTGTGATGCCGGAAGTTGCGGGTTCAAGTCCCGTCGGTCGCCCCATTCCGCCCTAGAGTCATGTCCTGGTATTTCCTGCTCGCATTTTTGGCGCGGCAAGATTATTTCACGTCTGAGTAACATTCGTGCGATGAACGGAGAGTGACATGACCGCCTGGGGCTTTCCCGATTTCGATGACCATGAGGGCGTCCACCTCTTCACCGATCCGGCGTCTGGGCTACGGGCGGTAATCGCTGTCCACTCCACCGCGCTCGGGCCGGCAGCGGGCGGTGTACGCTTCTGGCATTACGCCGATCACACCGCCGCGATCACCGACGCGCTGCGCCTTTCGCGCGGCATGAGCTTCAAGAACGCCATGGCCGGCCTCGACCTCGGCGGCGGCAAGGGTGTGGTCCTTGCCGACAAGCCGGGGGCGACGATCAGCGAGGCGCAGTTGCGCGCGTTTGGCCGTGTGGTCGAGTCGCTGGGCGGCCGCTACGTCACGGCCGAGGACGTCGGCATGTCCGAAGCGCGGATGAAGGTGATCTCGGAAGAGACGCGCTATGTCTCCGGCCTGCCGGTGGCGAGCGGCGCGGCGGGCGGCGATCCCGGGCCCTATACGGCGCTGGGCGTCTATCTTGGCGTCAAGGCGGCGGCCAAGCGTGGTCTGGGCGCCAGCGACATGAAGGGCGTGCGCGTCGCCATCCAGGGCGTCGGCTCGGTCGGCGGCGGCCTGGCGAAGCTGCTGGCGGCGGACGGCGCGGTGCTGACGCTGGCCGACGTGAACCGCGAGCGCGCCGAAGCGCTTGCCGCGGAACTCGGCGCCTCGACGGTGGCGACCGACGCGATCCTTTCCGCCGATGTCGATCTCGTCAGCCCCAATGCGCTCGGCGCGGTGCTCACCGAGGCATCGATCGCCTCGCTGAAGGCGAAGGTGGTCGCGGGCGGCGCGAACAACCAGCTTGCGACGCGCGAGGACGGGCGCCGCGTCCACGAGCGCGGCATCCTGTTCGCGCCCGACTACGTCATCAACGCGGGCGGCATCATCAACGTTGGGCTGGAATATCTCGGCCACGGCGACGAGGCCGAGGTGAAGGCCCGAATCGCGCGCATCCGCGATCGCTTGGTCGAGGTGTGGGACGAAAGCGACGCCAGCGGTGATCCCGCGGCGGATGTGGCGGATCGGATCGCGCGGCGTCTGATCGGGCGCGGCTGAGCCAATAACCCCGTCCGTCCCAAGCGAAGTCCAGGGACAGAGCCGCAAGCGCTTGCGCGTGAGGCCCATGCCTCGACGTTGCTCGGCACGAACGGAAGGTCAAGGCGGTGCGCTCAACCAGATGACGCGCCGCCTTTTTGCCAATAAGGGCTAACCTATCGTGCCCGCCCTCCACGCCTTCGCTAATCCTGCGCGCTTCCTGAAGATCGCACGCCCGCTCACGCCGCTGCTCGGTGGGCTGGGCGCGTTGCTGGTGGCGATCGGCTGCTGGGCGGGGCTGACGCAGACGCCGCCTGACTATCTGCAAGGCGAGTCGGTGCGGATCATGTACATCCACGTGCCTTCCGCGTGGCTCGGCATGGGGGGGTGGAGCGGGATCGCCTTGTCCAGCATCGCCTTTCTCGTCTGGCGCCATCCGCTAGCCGATGTCGCCGCACGCGCCATCGCACTGCCGGGCGCCACCTTCGCCGCCATCTGCCTCGTCACCGGCGCGATCTGGGGCCGGCCGACCTGGGGCACCTATTGGCAATGGGATGGGCGGCTCACGTCGATGCTGCTGCTGTTCTTCGTTTATCTCGGCTATATAGCGCTTGCCCGCGCCGATCGCGAGCGTGGTGGGGATGGGCGGATCGCCGCGCTGTTCGGCATCGCGGGCACCGTGCTGCTGCCGATCATCCGCTATTCGGTGGTGTGGTGGAACACCTTGCACCAGGGGCCCAGCATCGGCCTCACCCGCTCCACGATCGACACCTCGATCCTGTGGCCGCTGCCGATCATGATGGCAGGCTTCACCTTTCTGTTCGGATCGATCGTGCTGATGCGCATGCGGACCTTCCTCGCCATCGCCAAGGCCGAGGCGCGGCTGCGGCGCAGGACGACAGTATGAACGCTTGGCCGTTCGTCATCGCCGCTTACGCGGTAACGCTCGGCGCGACCGCGCTGCTCGCGCTGGCAAGCTGGTACGCGTTGGGTCGCGCCGAAAAGGATAAAAGGTGAAGGCCAAACATCAACGCCTGTGGCTGGTCGGCGCTGCGGTACTCGCGATCGCGGTCGCGGCACTGCTCGCCTTGTCCGGGCTGCGCGATCAGGCCGCGTTCTTCTACGCGCCGTCGGACGTGACGCCCGACGTGCTCGCGGCGGACCGCGCCGTGCGGCTGGGCGGCATGGTCGCGGGCGGATCGGTGTCGCGTGCCGCGGACGGCGTCACCGTGCGCTTCATCGTCACCGATGGCCGCGCGACCACGCCGGTGCGCTTTGCCGGCATCGTGCCCGACCTGTTCCGCGAAGGATCGGGGGTCGTGGCGGAAGGCCGCTTCCAGCGCGACGGCTCGTTCGTCGCCAGCAATCTGCTCGCCAAGCATGACGAGAAATACATGCCGCCCGAACTCGCCGGCAAGATGCACGAAACGAAGACGCTGGAGCCATGAGCGGCTTCGTTGCCCTTGCGGTGATCGGCGCGCTTGCCTTCGGGGCGATGGTGCTGCTGCGCCTGCCGCGGATGCTGTGGTCCTTCGCCGGCGCCGCCTTGTTCCTCGGTGCGGCGGGCTATGCCTGGCAGGCCCGTCCCGCACTTGCCGCCGCACCGGCCCGCCCCGCCGCCGATCCGGTCGCGGTCGAGCCGGAAGCGGTGATGTTCCGCGAGCGGCTGATGGGGCGCTTCACCGCGGACACGGCGTATCTCGTTGCTTCGGATGCCATGCTGCGCGCCGGCGATCGGCGTGCGGCGGCGCGAGTCGTGCTTGGCGGCGCTCGCGCAATCCCGTGCAGCTATATTCTGTGGACTCAGCTTGGCAGCAATCTGGCGCTGCTCGACGGCAACCAGATGTCGCCCGCCGCCAAGCTCGCTTTCGGCCGCGCGTTCCAGCTCGCCCCCGAACACCCGGCACCGCCTTATTACGCCGGCCTCGCCTATATCCGCGCCGGCGACCTGCCGGCCGCGCGCCGCCTGTGGCTGCGCGCAGTGTCGCTATCGCCCGAGGGCGCAGACTACCGCCGCTCGATCGCGACGCGATTGCTCCTGCTCGACCGTTATATGGCGGCGATGGAACAAGGCGGACTACAGTCCCGCTGACTCATCCTCCCCCGCCAGGGAGAGGTGGCGCCTTAGGCGCCCGAGGGGGAGGGCGGCGGTGTCCTTCCGATTGTTCCGCTTCCGCCCCCTCCGTCAGCGCTTTGCGCTGCCACCTCCCCCTGGCGGGGGAGGATCGGACGTCGATCCTACTACTTCCCGCGCCCGGTCTTCTCCTGCAACGCATCGATCCGTTTCGACGCATCCGCCTTGCTCAGGCCTTCATCGAACGTCTCGCCAGCTTCCTCGCTCAACGTCTTGAGATAGCTTGCCTGCGCGCCGGTCATCGGCTCGTCGCCGGTGGTCCAGTCGTCGGGATCCTTCTCCGCGTTCGAAAAGGGTTCGCTCTTGGGGTTGGCCTCGGCCATGTCGGTCTTCCTTTCGGAACAGCCAACTCCTATGTTCTCGCAACGTTCCCCCTTGCGGCATCATCAGCAGATGCTAGGCGCGCCGGGGCTTTGACAGGATAACGGTGGCTTTTTTCCCCTTGAACCTGGCGTCGGCGGTCTTCCGGTGAGCACCGCTGCCACCACGGCCGCGCCGCACGCGCACGGCCATCACAACGATACGCTCGCCAAGCTCGCGCTCGGCGCCGTCGGCGTGGTCTATGGCGATATCGGCACCAGCCCGCTCTACGCGATGAAGGAAGTGTTCGTCGGGCACCATCCGCTGACGGTGGACCGGCTGCATATCTTCGGGGTCGTCAGCCTGATCTTCTGGTCGTTGGTGCTGATCGTGACGTTCAAATACGTCATGACCATCCTGCGCGCCGACAATAATGGCGAAGGCGGCAGCCTCGCGCTGCTGGCGCTCATCCAGCGTCGCAGCGGCGCTGGCAAGCGCTGGGGCCCGAGCCTCGTCGTGCTTGGCGTTCTCGCCACCGCTTTGTTCTTCGGCGATTGCATGATCACGCCCGCGATCTCGGTGCTGTCGGCGGTCGAGGGACTCGCGACGGTGGAGCAGCGATTCGACAGTTTCGTCATCCCGATTGCGGCGACGATCCTGATCGGGCTGTTCTATCTCCAGTCGGTCGGCACGGCGAGGGTCGGTAAGTTGTTCGGGCCGATCATGGTGGTCTATTTCATCACGCTGAGCGTGCTCGGCCTGACGCAGATCATCGCGCAGCCCGAGATCCTGCTCGCGCTCGATCCGCGCTGGGCAGTTCGCTTCGCCGCGACGGACGGCACGCTGGCGTTCCTTGCGCTCGGCTCGGTCGTGCTCGCCGTTACCGGTGCCGAGGCGCTCTACGCCGACATGGGGCATTTCGGGCGCAAGCCGATCGCTTATGCGTGGCTGTGGTTCGTCTTCCCCGCGCTCATGCTAAACTATCTCGGGCAGGGGGCGCTGCTGCTCGGCGACCCCAGCGCGGCGCGCAATCCGTTCTTCCTGATGGCGGGTGACGAATGGCGCCTGCCGCTCGTCATCCTGGCCACCATGGCCACGGTGATCGCCAGCCAAGCGGTGATCACGGGTGCCTATTCGGTGGTGCAACAGGCAGTGCAGCTCGGCTTGATGCCGCGCCTGCGCATCGAGCACACCAGCGCGTCGGCCGCGGGGCAGATCTACATCCCTGCGGTGAACTGGGCGCTGCTGACGATGGTGCTGCTGCTGATCCTGGGCTTCAGGGAATCGTCGAACCTCGCCGCGGCCTATGGCATCGCGGTGACGGGGACGATGTTCATTTCCACCTGCATGGTCGCGGTGCTGATCCAGCGCGTATGGCGCTGGCCGCTATGGGCGGTGCTGCCGTTCGTCGCGACCTTCCTGTTCATCGACGGCATGTATTTCTCGTCGAACCTGACCAAGGTGCCCGACGGCGGCTGGTTCCCGCTGCTGATCGCGATCATCGTCTTCGTCCTGCTCACCACTTGGGCGACCGGGCGCAAGCTGATGCTGCAGCGGATGCGTGAGGGCGCGATGCCGATCAAGGTGTTCATCGGTTCCGCCGCCAGCAGCGCCACGCGCGTCGCGGGCACGGCGGTGTTCATGACCTCCACGCCGGAGGGGGTGCCGCATGCGCTGCTGCACAACCTCAAGCACAATCGCGTGCTGCACGATCGCGTGATCCTCCTGACGGTGAAGGTCAGCGACATGCCGTACTTCCCCGAGGCGGACCGATTCATGCACGAGGATCTGGGCGAGGGGTTCCACCGCGTGATCTTGCGCTACGGCTTTATGGAATCGCCTGATATTCCGGCGGCACTCAAGTCCTTCCACGAATGCGACGGCGAGTTCCGCATGATGGACACCAGCTTCTTCCTGTCCCGCCAAACGCTGCTGCCGTCCGAGCGGCCGGGCATGGCGATCTGGCGCGAGAAGCTGTTCGCCTGGATGCTGCGCAACGCCGAAAGCGCGATGGAATTCTTCCGTCTGCCGACCAACCGGGTGGTCGAGCTCGGCAGCCAGATCGAGATTTGAGCGCGCTGGCCCCCGCGCCGATCCCCGCACCGATCATCGTCACCGCCTTGTTCGGCAAGGCGGACCAGGCGTGGTTCGATGGCCTGCGCCAGCGCCACTTTCCGCCCGAACGCAATCACATAGCGGCGCACCTGACGATGTTCCATCACCTGCCGCCAAGCGCGGTAGAGGAACTGAAGCGCCGCCTGACCGACGAAACGCGCGGCATGCCGGCGCCGGAGGCCCGACTAGGCGCGCCGTTTTCGCTCGGGCGCGGCGTCGCTTATCGTATCGTCAGCCCGGCGCTGGAGCATATCCGCGCGGGAATCGCAGATGCGTTCGCGGGCCTGCTGACGCCGCAGGATCAGGCCGGCTGGCGGCCGCATGTCACCGTCCAGAACAAGGTCGAGCCAGCCGCCGCAAAGGCGCTGCTGGCTGCGCTCAGCGCCGATTACCGGCCCCGTGCGCTGGCAGTGGCCGGCCTTGCCGCCTGGTGGTATCGCGGCGGCCCATGGGAGCCATTGTCGCGGCACATGTTCGCCGCTTGACGCCCGAAAATGCCCTGCTATAGCCCGCGCCTCGCGAGCGGTACTTGCCCCTTCACGAAGGCGCGGCGGAGTAGCTCAGCTGGTTAGAGCACGGGAATCATAATCCTGGGGTCGGGGGTTCAAGTCCCTCCTCCGCTACCACTCGCGACGTTTTCCCAGCGACATGATGCACACCGTTCGCCGTGAGCTTGTCGAAGGGCGCGTCTCGGATACAGGCGTGCGTGGCCCGTGCTCCGATCAGAGCGGCACCCCGAACAGGTCGTGCTCGTCGGCATCCTCGATCGCCACGCGCACGATGTCGCCTTCTGAAAGATGCCCAGCGTCGCGCAGATGCACCTCACCGTCGATCTCCGGCGCGTCGGCATAGGAACGCCCCGTGGCGCCGTCCTCACCCACCGCGTCGATGATCACCTCAAAGGTACGGCCGATCTTCGCCTGGAGCTTGGCGGCGCTGATCGCGGCGGTCTTGGCCATGATGCGGGCGTAGCGCTCCTCCTTAAGCTCTTCCGGCACCGGGTTCGGCAAGGCGTTCGCGCTGGCGCCCTCGACGGGTTCGAAGCGGAAGGCGCCGACGCGATCAAGCTGCGCCTCATCAAGCCATTCGAGCAGATACTCGAAATCCGCCTCGGTTTCGCCGGGGAAGCCGACCACGAAGGTCGAGCGGATTGCGATATCCGGGCAGATCTCTCGCCAGCTGCGCAGGCGCGCAAGCACCTTGGCGTCGTTCGCCGGCCGCTTCATCGCGCGCAGGACGTTTGGCGCAGCATGCTGGAACGGAATGTCGAGATACGGCAGCACCAGCCCTTGCGCCATCAACGGGATGACCTGATCGACGTGCGGATAGGGATAGACGTAGTGCAGCCGCACCCAGGGCGCGATCCGGCCGAGTTCGCGCGCCAGATCGGTCATGTGCGCGCGCACCTCGCCGCCGCCCTTCAGCGGGTAGGACGCGTGCCGAAGGTCCAGACCATAGGCGGACGTGTCCTGGCTGATCACCAGCAGCTCGCGCGTGCCGGCCGCGACCAGCTTCTCCGCCTCGCGCAGGATAGCATCGGGACGCCGACTGACGAGGTCACCCCGCAAGGATGGGATGATGCAGAAGGAGCAGCGGTGATTGCAGCCTTCCGAGATCTTCAGATAGCTGTAATGCCGCGGCGTGAGTTTCAGCCCGGCGTCAGGCACTAGATCGATGTAGGGCGACAGGTTGGCGGGCGCCGCTTCGTGCACCGCCTCGACGACCTGCTCATATTCATGCGCGCCGGTGATCGCGAGCACATTGGGAAAGCGGGCGCGAATCACCTCGGCTTCTTTGCCCATACAGCCCGTCACGATGACGCGGCCGTTTTCGGAGATCGCTTCGCCGATTGCCTCCAGGCTTTCCTCCTTGGCCGAGTCGAGGAAGCCGCAGGTGTTGACCAGCACCACGTCAGCCCCCGCATAATCCGGAGACATGTGATAGCCGTCTGCGCGCAGCTGGGTGAGAATGCGCTCGCTGTCGACCAAGTTCTTGGGACAGCCGAGCGACACCATGCCCACGCGGGGCGGTGAGGGAAGACGTGTTGCCATGAGTGGCGGCGCACATAGTGCGGGACGAGCCGATTTGCCATATGCGCAAAGCTGTGCTCGATGAAGGGTTTGCGATCCGTGGGGGCGGATCGCGTGTGAATTTGGGGGTAAGGCCATGCTGGCGATCGGGCTGATGTCCGGCACGTCGCTCGATGGGATCGATGCGGCGCTGATCGAAACTGATGGGGAAGGATTGGTGCGTCCGCTCGCGTTCCGCGGCGAGGCGTACTCGGATGCCGCGCGTTCGCAGCTTGCCGCGGCGACGGCGCTCGCGCTCACCTTCGATAAGCCGCGCGCCAGCCCCGACGTAGTGGCCGCGGCCGACCTTATCACGCGGACGCACGTCATGGCGGTGCAGAAGCTGCTGCGTGACGCCGGACGCAACGCGGCGGAAATCGACGTGATCGGTTTCCACGGCCAGACGGTGGCGCATCGCCCCGATCGCGGCTGGACGTGGCAAATCGGCGACGGTCAGGCGCTTGCCGATGCGACAGGGATCGCAACCGTTGCGGACCTGCGCAGCGCCGACGTTGCGGCGGGTGGGCAGGGCGCACCGCTGCTACCGGTCTATCATGCCGCGCTGACCGCTGGTTTGGAACGGCCGCTGGCAGTGCTGAACCTCGGCGGTGTCGGGAACGTCACTTGGATCGGCACGGACGGCGCACTGGTGGCGTTCGATACCGGCCCGGCCAATGGCCTGATCGATTCGTGGATCGAGGACCAGACCGGCGCGCGCTACGATGCCGACGGCGCGCTCGCCGCCGCGGGAGATGTCGATCAAGCGGTGTTGGCCGTAATGCTCGACCATCCGTTCTTCTCGCAGCCGGCGCCCAAGTCGCTGGACCGCAACGATTTCACCATCCAGCCAGCGCGCGGCCTCAACCCCGCCGACGGCGCGGCGACGCTCACCGCCTTTACTGCCGCCACTGTCGCCGAGGCGTTGGCACTGCTGCCCGAGCGTCCGCGGCGGCTGCTTATCGCCGGGGGCGGGCGGCACAACCCCGTGATGCTGGCGATGATTGCCGAGCGTACGGGCATAAGCCCCGAGCCCGTCGATGCCTTTGGCTGGAATGGCGATGCGATCGAAGCGGAGGGCTTTGCCTATATGGCAGCGCGCTCGGTTAGAGGTCTGCCCATCTCCTTCCCGGGCACCACCGGCGTGCGTGAGCCGATGACCGGGGGTGTCTTGCACCAGCCGCAGGCCCGCGCGGGAGCGTGATGGGTTCAGTTCGATCCTTGGCGACCGATAGAGGGGACCCGCTGACTACCGCTCCACCGTCACCGTCGCAGGGTGATGTCGATCCAAATAACTCTTGATTGTCTTCACGTTGCGGGTGTTCGACCGGTAGAAGAAATCAGCAGCGTCGCCGACGATCGGTACGATACCCAGCATTGCGTCGAAGCCGACGCGCGCGCCCATTCGCGCTAGCTGAAGCTTGCCCATGCCCAGGTTATGCGCTTCCCAGACGATCCACGCACCCATGGCGGCAGCAACCGCGTCGCCCACGATCGGCACCAGGCCGAGCAGAAAATCGAGCCCGACCTTACGGTTAAGCCCCGGCACCTCGATCATGCCCTCCAGCAATCGCTCCATTGCCTCGATCCGGCGGCGCACCGAGGCGGGATCGCGCCCAAGCGGCAGGCTGGCCATATAAACGTTGGCACGCGGATCAATGCTCTGGACCATGAACCATCAAGTGGGATCGCGGCGCAGTTGGTTCAACGGATGCCAGGCGCGTTCGTTGGGTCGCCACGCCCGCAGCCGTTGCGCGACCAATGACCAGCGCAGCGGACGGGCAATGGGGATGAAAGCAACATCTTCGGCGACGGCGGCGTCAGCTTCGGCGATTTTTCGGGCACGTTCGGCGAGTGTCGGCGAAAGGCGTGCCGCTTCGATCGCCGCCGACGCGCTCTCTCCGCAAGGTTGGCAGGCCTGATCGAGATACCAGCGCGCACTATCATAGGGGGCCACCGCATCAACAAGGCGGAGATCGGCATCGTCCTCTGGCCCCACCCGGATCGGCCGGACACCAACCGCATACAGGTCCGCGGCCAGCCGTGCCCAAAGCAAGGTGCCGCCGGACGCATTCGGCAGTGCGATCCGGAGCGCTGGCGGCGGCTCCCCCCTGGCGCGCCAGGCGGCGATCTTTGCCTGCGCGGCCGCTCGACGCTCGTTTGCCGGCACGACCCGCCACGGCGCTTGCGCAGGGGGCACCGCGGAGTCGAGCGCGGCCGGGAACAGATCTTCCGTGGGCAACCAATCCCGGCTGAAGCTTTGCACCAGCGTTGTCCGGTCAATGGCGAGCGCAATCGCCCCGCGGTTCTCCGCTGCTTCCAGGAAGCCCTCCCGGTTGACCACTGCAAGCCCGAACAGGCCCGCTGCCGGATCGAGCCGGATGCTTGCAGGTTCAGCACCCGCGGCGGCGAGCAACGGCCATTCGGCGATCGTGCCACCAGTGAACAGGTCGGAGCGGTGGGTTACGAAGCGGGCGATGCCGGCTGCGGCCCGCTCGCCTACCAGCAGGACATCATCCTCCGGCTGAGCTTCCTCGCGTTCGTCGGCGGCGCGATCAGGATCGGGGATCGGCGTCAGGCGCGCGACTCGCCCGCGCCGGTCGCTGATCCGCATTGGGCCGCTGCCAATTGACCGTGTGGGATCGACGATCACCATGTCGGGTTGCGCGAACAGCTTGAGCAAATCAGGCCGTGGGCGCGACAGTTCGATCTGGATCACCTGCGGCGTCATTTCGACGATCGAATCGATCGCCGTGAGGTACGGCGCGAGCGGATTGCGCGCGCGTGACTGGAGCTGCCGTCGAAGAATAGCGACTACGTCCGCGGCCTTCATTCGACGTCCGTCCGTCCAGGTCATTTCGCGCAGGCGGAAGATATAGGTTCGGCCTTCGTCCGTAACGATCCAGCGTTCGGCGACGCCGGGCACGATCTGCCCGGCTGCATCGAACCGCACGAGCCCCTGTGCGGAGGCATCAGCGAGCAGCCGTTCCGCCATGTCGTCACTGGTCCGCCGAATCGCCTCAGGCCGAGCCGCGTCGCCGGTGGCGCTGACGATCACCGGCCCGACATCGCGCCGCTGCTCGCAACCTGCGGCCGCCAGCGCCAAGGTCAGCATGATGGTGCGGACGGCGGGACTCGAACCCGCACGCCCATACGGGCAGAAGATTTTAAGTCTCCGGCGTCTACCGGTTCCGCCACGTCCGCGCATCACGCCCTCCGAAAAGCGGCAGAGAAGCGCTGTCGTCAAGCGCTCAGACGTTCAATCGCTGACGCATTTCCTTGCCTGGCTTGAAATAGGGCACCCGCTTGGCGGTGACTTCGACCACTTCGCCGGTGCGTGGGTTACGACCGGTGCGGGCATCGCGGGCACGAGTCGAGAAGGCGCCGAAGCCGCGCAGTTCGACTCGTCCGTTCTCCGCGAGCCGCCGCACGATCTCGTCGAAGAAGGTGGAGACGATCGCCTCAACCTCACGCGCAGACAATTCGGGATTCTGTTCCGCCAGATGTTGAACAAGCTCCGATCGGATCATTTGCTCCAGCCCTTGATCTGCCACCGCGACGGCAACGCACGTTCACCTTAATACAGGTAAATCCAACGGGAAACAGGAGCGACACGCCTGATAACGACGCAATGACTCCCTGTGCCGCAAAAAAAAGAGGGCGGAGTGACATTTGCCACCCCGCCCCGGTGCAATCGACCGCCTGGCGGCAGTCTTATTCCTTGTTCTGACGAGCCTTCAGCGCCTCGCCGAGGATGTCGCCGAGCGACGCACCCGAGTCGGACGAGCCGTACTGCGCCACGGCCTGCTTCTCCTCGGAGATCTGCATCGCCTTGATCGAGAAGGTCGGCTTCTTGGAACGGTCGAAGCCGGTCACCATTGCATCGAACTTCTGGCCGACCTGGAAACGCTCCGCACGCTGCTCATCACGGTCGCGGCCGAGATCGGTGCGCTTGATGAAGCCGGTCGCGCCATCGTCACCAGCCTGAACCTCGAGGCCCGCGTCGCGGACTTCGAGAACGGTGACGGTGACGATCTGGTTCTTGCCCAGACGGTCGCCCGAAGCCGCCACGCCGCCAGCTGCCGGTGCGCCACGCTCGAGCTGCTTCATGCCGAGGCTGATGCGCTCCTTCTCGGGATCGACGTCAAGCACGATTGCCTGAACGGTTTCACCCTTGCGGTGCAGGTTGAGCGCGTCCTCACCCGACACGCCCCAGGCGATGTCGGACATGTGGACCATGCCGTCGACATCGTTGTCGAGGCCGATGAACAGGCCGAACTCGGTGGCGTTCTTGACTTCGCCCTCGACCGTCGCGCCAACCGGATGCTCGGCGGCGAAACGCTCCCACGGGTTCTGCTGCGCCTGCTTCAGGCCCAGCGAGATACGACGCTTGTCGGCATCGACCTCGAGCACCACGACTTCGACTTCCTGCGAGGTCGAGACGATCTTGCCCGGGTGGACGTTCTTCTTGGTCCAGGACATTTCGCTGACGTGGACGAGGCCCTCGATGCCGGCTTCCAGCTCAACGAACGCACCATATTCGGTGATGTTCGTGACACGGCCCGACAGCTTCGCGCCGACCGGATACTTGACCGACGCGCCATCCCACGGATCGCTCTCGAGCTGCTTCATGCCGAGCGAGATCCGCTGCGTGTCCTTGTTGATGCGGATGATCTGCACCTTCACCGTGTCGCCGATGTTGATCATCTCGGACGGGTGCTGGACGCGCTTGTAGCTGAGGTCGGTGACGTGCAGCAGGCCGTCGATGCCGCCCAGGTCGACGAAGGCGCCGTAATCGGTGATGTTCTTGACGACGCCGTCGATGATCTGGCCTTCGGCCAGGCTCTGGATCAGGCCCGAACGCTGCTCGGCGCGGGTTTCTTCCAGAACGGCGCGACGCGACACGACGATGTTGCCGCGCTTGCGGTCCATCTTCAGGATCTGGAAAGGCTGCGGGATGTCCATCAGCGGCGTGACGTCACGCACCGGACGGATGTCGACCTGCGAGCCCGGCAGGAACGCCACGGCGCCGTTCAGGTCGACGGTGAAGCCGCCCTTCACGCGGCCGAAGATCACGCCTTCGACGCGCGCGGTCTTGGCGAATTCGGTTTCCAGCTTGTCCCATGCGGCTTCGCGGCGTGCGCGATCGCGCGACAGCATCGCTTCGCCATGCATGTTCTCGACGCGGTCGACGTACACTTCGACTTCGTCGCCGATCTTCAGCTCGGCCTTCTGGCCCGGCGCCGGCGCGAACTCGCGCAGCGGCACGCGGCCTTCGCTCTTCAGGCCGACGTCGATGACGGCGAGGTCGTTTTCAATGCCGGTAACGGTGCCAAGCACCACGCGGCCCTCGAAGCTGTCGGCGCCGCCGAACATGTCATCGAGCATCGCCGCGAAATCGTCCCGCGAGGGAGCTGCCGTTGAGGCCATAAAGTCTAGTGTCCTAATCAGTTCGTTTCCGGCCAAGCGGTTGGTTCCGCTGGTCTTGGCCATCACCGCCGCGCCGGCCTCATACCGGTGCGGCATCCATGTGAGAGGAGAGGGAGGCCAAGCCGCAGCAAATGCGAAAAGGGCGCGAGAGGATCACCTTTCGCGCCACGCCTCCACGAGCCCCAGCCCGCCGGACGGCGCGCCATACTGCAAACCGCCCACGGGAGCAAGGTTGACAAAGAGCGCGTTAAGGCCGCGTACCGCGCCGCGCCTCCACCAGTGCTATCGCTTTCTCCACCGACGCCTCGATCGACAGAAAGCTCGTATCAAGCAGCGCGGCGTCGATTGCCGGCACCAGTGGCGCTGTCGAGCGCGAACTATCGCGCTGGTCGCGCGACCTGATATCGGCGAGCACCTGGTCGAAAGTCGTGGTCGCGCCGCGGCCTTGCAGTTCGGCATGGCGGCGGCGGGCGCGGATCGTGGGGGTCGCGCGCACGAACAGCTTGGCGTCGGCGCCGGGCGCAATCACCGTGCCGATGTCGCGTCCGTCGAGCACCGCGCCGCCTTCCTGATGGGCAAACCTCTTTTGCCGCTGGAACAGCGCAGCGCGAACCAGCGGATGCGCCGAGACGATCGAGGCAAGCTTGCCGATCTCGTCATCGCGCAGCACCGGGTCGGCGAGAGTCAGCTCGTCGAAGTCGGACGCCGCCACCGCATCCGCCTCGCGTGTCGGATCGAGATCCAGCCGCTTCACCGTGGCGGCCACCGCGCGGTACAGCAACCCGGTGTCGAGGTGCGGTAAGTTGTAGTGGCGCGCCAACGCCTTGGCGATCGTGCCCTTGCCCGATGCGGCGGGTCCGTCGACCGCGATGATCATGCGATGGCATCCTGTCGCGCCAGCCAGGCACGCAGCAGCGCCACCGTGTCGGCCGGACGATCGTTGAACAATCCGTGTGCCGCGCCGGGGATCACCGCGAATTCGGCGCCGGGCACGCGCGCGGCAAAGGCGGCGGTGGTGACAGGCCGTGCCTCGTCATATTGGCCACAAAGGAACAAACTACGCTTTCCTTCCAGCTTGGCGAGCAACGGCTCGCCTTCATAATCCCTGAGCGTGCCGGTGGAGACGAACTCGCTCGCCCCCCACATCGCCCGATACAGGTCCGGATTGAAGCCCCGGCCGCGCCCGCGATAGGCGCTAACGTCCGCCGCCACCGGCTCGCGCCGGTTGAAGGCTGCGTAGAACGCTTGAGTCGGCCGGTCACAACTGGGCGGCGGTGAGGGCAGGGTGAGCGCGCCGCACCGCTGGAGCTCGCTCCTGATCGCCGGCGGCAACTGGTCGATCAGCGCTGCGGCATCGGCGAGCCAGCTCTTGGTCGAGATCAGCGGGCTCGCCAGCGCCAATCCGCGCAATGCCGCGGGGCGACGCGCACCATATTCGAGCGCGACCGTCCCGCCCCAGCTTGCACCCAGCACATGCCACTGGTTGATATTCAGCGCTGTGCGTATCGCCTCCAGCTCATCGACGAACCGTTCGACACACCAGTTGGCGGGATCGTTCGGTCGATCCGACCGGCCCGAGTCAAGCTGGTCGTAGAGGATCACCGCACGCTCGTTGGCGAGCGGCAGGGCCTCGAGGAAGGCGACGTGCGTGCCGCCCGGCCCACCATGGATCATCACGATCGGCGCGCGTCCGCTGGCGAGATCGCCATCGACACGCACGTAGATTTGGCCACCTTGGACCGGGACCATCAGCTCTCGCGTCGGCCGATCAAGGTCGCGGGCGAGCGCCGGTGCCGCGACCAACCCGGCCGCCATGCCGGTGATCAGGGATCGGCGGTCGATCAGCCCCAAGTCACGCTCCCGCCGAGATCGGCCAGCAGGTCGAAAAAGGTCGGGAAGCTCGTCGCCACGGGACTCGCATCGTCGATCGCGATCGGATTGGCGGCGTGCAGGCCGGCGACCACCATACCCATCGCGATGCGGTGGTCGAGGCTCGACGCGACCGTCGCGCCACCTGGGATAGGGTCGCCGCCCGTGCCGTCAATCGACAGGCCGTCCTCATGCTCGATCGTCACGACGCCGTTGGCTTCGAGCGCCGCCTTCATCACCGCGATCCGATCCGATTCCTTGACCCGCAGTTCGTCGGCGCCGCGCGCCACCGTGCGACCTTGCGCAAAGGCGGCGGCGACGAACAGCGCCGGATATTCGTCGATCATCGACGGGGCGAGATCGTGCGGCACTTCGATTCCCGACAAGGCCGCATGGCGAACGCGCAGATCGGCAACCGGCTCGCCGCCCACAGTGCGAGGATCCAGTTCCTCGATATCCGCACCCATCAGCCGCAGCGCAGTGACCAGCCCGGCGCGCGTGGAGTTCAGGCCCACATTCTCGATCACCACGTCGCTGCCGGGCACAATCGTCGCGGCAACCATCCAGAAGGCGGCGGATGAGGGATCGCCCGGTACGACGATCGTCTGCGGCTTCAGCTCCGCCTCGCCGGTGATCGAGATGATCCGCCCGCGCGCGCCCGGCTCGACAGTGATGGTCGCGCCGAAGCCGGCCAGCATCCGCTCGCTGTGATCGCGCGTCGCCACCGGCTCGATCACGCGCGTGATGCCGGGCGTGTTGAGGCCAGCGAGCAGCACGGCCGACTTCACCTGTGCGGAGGTGACCGGCAGTTCATATTCGATCGGGACGGCGGGGCAGAGGCCGCGCACCATCAGCGGCAGGCGACCGCCCGGCGAAGCGGTGATGTCGGCGCCCATGGCCGACAACGGATCGATGACCCGCTTCATCGGGCGTCCCGACAGGGACGCATCGCCGGTGAAGGTGGCAGTGATTGGGTGGCTGGCAACCAGGCCCATCAACAACCGCGTCGAGGTGCCCGAATTCCCCATATCCAGCGCGGCTTGCGGCTGCAGCAGCCCGCCGACGCCCACGCCATTGATGCGCCAGATCGCGTCGCCACCGCGCTCGATCGTCGCGCCCATCGCCCGCATCGCGGCGGCGGTGGCGAGCACATCCTCGCCCTCCAGCAGCCCCTCGACGCGACTCTCTCCCACCGCCAGCGCGGACAGCATCAATGATCGATGGCTGATCGACTTGTCGCCGGGAACGCGGATACGGCCGGCCAGACGCTGCGCGGCATGGACGGTGACGGGGCGGGGTTCGGGATGCGCCATTGCGGGCGGCGCCTTGCCAGCGGGGTTGCACTATGGCAAGGCGCCCGCCACTTCACGGGGCACACCCGTAGAACCAATCTTCCGAAAGGCACGACACGGCATGATCAAGCCGGAATGGGGCACGAAGCGGACGTGCCCGAAATGCGCGACGCGTTTTTATGACCTGCAGAAGGACGAGCCCGTCACCTGCATCGAGTGCGGATATGCCTGGGAGCCGGAGCCGATTCTGAAATCCAAGCAGCCAATGCCGTTCGAGGCAGCCAAGACGGAGAAGGCAGCGCCTGACAGCGATCTGGCTGGCGATGACGATACCGATCTGGTCGCGGACGAGGATGAAGAGCCCAACGCGGACGATGAGGTCGATCTGGGCGGCGACGACGACCTTGGCGTTGAAGCGACCAGCGACGACGACGAAAATAATTGATTGAAAATGGCAGGCGGCCCAAAAGGCCGCTTGCCAACCCAGAAGCGCCCCGTTAGTGGGCGCCTTCCCAACGGAATGGGGCCGTAGCTCAGCTGGGAGAGCGTCGCAATGGCATTGCGAAGGTCAGGGGTTCGATCCCCCTCGGCTCCACCATTCCTCAAAGGTTCGGCACCGTTAGCTCGCCCGCGATCGGAGCGATTTTTCCCTTGATGCTCAGGTGCGCGCAGACCCGTGTGAGCGCAGCTGACGGCAATACATATCCTTACAGGCCGCGGCGCCGACGATCCCGGCACTTCCAACAACGAACTCTGATCCGGTCTGCTCCTGCAAATGACTGGCTCTAGCGCTTGGATGTACGAGACCTGCCCCACGAGCTGGCTCTAAAGCATCCAGCAGAAAGCGGGTTCATCAAGTCCGGCCGGTCCCGCATTTAGCCGCCGCGCTGAACCAAGTCGGCCGCCGCAAAGCGTTGAAGCTCGGCGAACTCCCGCCCCGCCGCGGGTTTGGCGCGCGCGGCAAGATCGCGCAGGAACGACAGAATGGCGTCGGCACTCGGCGCCATCTTGGTGGCGAGCGACCGTTCGACCGGATCCTTGTACCCCAGCAAGGTCGCAGCCTCGTGGCGCAGTTCCAGGATGCGCGCGATCCGCTCGCTATTGTCGAACTTGCCGGCATCGGACCCCTGATCGGAGGCGCGGGTGGTCGATGCCTCGTAAACCCGGAACCGTAGTTGCCGGTTTTCGGCGAAGTTCATGATCGCGCTGGTGCTGGGCGCCTGAAGCATGACGACCCAACCGTCCAGGTCACGTTGACGCGCGGCTTCGGCGAACATCGCCTTGTCCGGTTCGGCCACGCCGGCGAGCAAGGCTTCATCGGTGATGTGTTCAAACCAATGATCGGTTGCATCGAGCAGCGCGCTGGAAAAGGCGTTGCTGAGCGACGACAGCTCCACCGAGATCGCGGCGAAGCGTTCGCGCGCCGCAAGTTCCAGCGCCACCCCGGCAAGCCGGAAATCGCGCAAGGCATGCTCCACGGCGACCCGATCCGCGAGCGGCAGCTGCGGGAAATCCGGTGAGGCTTCGACGCCGACGAAAAGACCCTAGAGCGCATGATTTTGGCGCGTCTTGATCGAGTTTTCCACAATCAGCGCCTGGCCGGCGGCGTGCGCGGCGCGAAGTTCGGGATTGTCGGCAACGCCGTGAAGGTGGCTGACAGTGCTCCAGAGCGCGTCGATCGCCGTGTCCGCCCGCTCCAGCGGGAGCCAGGCAGATGCGAAGTCGGTCGGCGCGGCGGTCGTCAGATGGGTGACGACTTCCTCTTGCTCTGCGATGACTTGCGCCAGCGCGCCCTCGATCGCCGTCGGCGTGCAATCGCAAAATCGCGGTAGCGCCCTTGCGTCAGCGAGGACCGGAGCGTTCATCATGCCACTTCTTGCTTCTCGTCGTCTGGCCACCGGGCGGCCGCTTGCGGCAACGCCTGACACCTTGCCGCACGCTGCTGCGCAGCAGGGAGGAAGACCAGCCGAAGGTCGATCGCGTCAGTCTGTATGGCAGCATGACTGCAACGAAACTTTAACTGTTCATGACGCCATGAACAGGACTGATGCACGTTTCTCTCGGTTGATCCCGACCGGATGCGGCGGGGCAGCCTTGATACCAGAGTAGCTATGCTATGATGGGATTGAGCCAAATCGCAGTCGAGGAGGTCGGCGCCGAACGCAGGGGCTGGCGCAACCACGGCTCGGCAAGATGTTGACGTTCCCCTTTTTGTTTCCACCGCCTGGAGCCGGTGCTCCACCTGGAGCATCGCCTGCCTTGAAATTGAAAGGGTGTTTAGTGGAGTGAGGCATTGGTGGGGTGGGGGTGTCGCGGCATAGATGTGGTTCTTTTTACCCCTGCGATTGCGGCAAACCGATCAGCAGCAAAGCCTTGGCAAGTTAAAGACCGTTAAAGATGTCCTTGACACCCGTTAAACCGAATGTCTAGCGTGGCGATAAGCGGCGAAAAGCCGCGCGAAATCGGGAGAGAGACATGCGGCATCATTGGCTTACCACCGCTTCAGTAGGTGCGCTTGTCTCACTCGCATCGCCGATGCACGCAGACGCGCAGGAGGCGGCGACGGCAGCCGACACCCAGGCTGAAGCGCGCACGCCAGATCAGGTCCTCCAACCCGTAGAGGAGGCTCCCGAAACTGCAGCCTCCTCGTCGGCGGGCACTGCCGATCTTTCCGACATTATCGTCACTGGTTCGCGCGTGCTGCGCGATGGCGGAGCTTCGCCAACGCCGGTCACGGTGGTGGCCGCGGAGCAGTTGCAGCTCGCCGCGCCGGGCAACGTCGCCGATGGCCTTAACCAGCTCCCGGCCTTTCGTGGGTCGTCGCGTCCGCAGACGGCTGGCGCGATCAACCTTGCAACGAGCGGCGGCGGCGGTAACTTCCTCAATCTGCGCAATCTGGGCGTGCAGCGCACGCTGACGCTGCTCGATGGACGGCGCGCACCGCCGAGCGCGACGACGGGTGCCACGGACGTCAATCTGTTGCCGCAGCTGCTGATCCAGCGCGTCGACACCGTCACCGGCGGCGCCTCGGCCGCTTACGGTTCGGACGCGGTCGCCGGCGTCGTCAATTTCGTCCTCGATCGCAACCTGACCGGGCTGCGGACCGAGGTTCAAGCCGGCATCTCCACGCGCGGCGACGGCGGTTCGCAGAAGGTCGCGCTCGCCGGCGGCACGTCCTTCGCGGATGGCCGCGGCCACCTGCTGCTGAGCGGCGAATATGCCAACAGCGATCCGATCGAGCGCTACGAAGGCCGCGACTGGGCGTTGCTCGGTGCCGGCATCATCCCGAACACCGCCGGAGGCGCGACGCAGATCCGCGCCACGAACGTCAATCTCAACATCGCCGCCAACGGTGGTCGCATCGTCACCGTTCGCCGCCCGAACGGCACCGCGATCGCCGGCGACCCGCTGACCAACTTCGAATTCGCCAACGCGGCAAGTGGCGGCGGGCTCGACCCGTTCGTTGCCGGCACCAACCGCTCCGCACAATTTCAGCAGGGGGGTGACGGCGCGCGCCAGTCGACCAGCATCTCTGGCGGTCTCCAGCGCAGCAATTTCTTCGGCCGGGCAAGCTACGAGCTGGCCGACAATGTGACCGTGTTCGCCGAGGGCATCTACGGTCGCTCGCGCTCGCGCTTCAAGATCCTGCCGTCATTCAACTACAACGCCACCGCTTATCAGATCTACAACGGCAATCCGTTCATCCCCGCCGATCTCCAGCGCATCATAGATACGCGGAATAGCGATGCGGATACGACCAACGACATCGGCTCGTTCGCGGTCGGCCGGTTGAACAGCGATTTCCCGCCGATCACCGCGGACATCCTCACCCGCACCTGGCGAGGGCTCGGCGGGTTCGAGGCCACGTTCGGCGATTGGGAAGTCGGCGGCTACTTCTCGCACGCCGAAAGCCGCGTCCGGCAGGCCTACCATAACAACCCGATCTACTCGCGCGTCGCCGCCGCCGCCGATGTGGTGCGCGCTGCCGACGGATCGATCACTTGCCGCGCACAGCCGGTTCCGCAGGGCCCCGTCGGCGTCGTGTCGCCACCGTGCGTGCCGCTCAACATCCTGGGCAGCGGCTCGCCATCGCAAGCGGCGCTTGGTTACGTGCTGGGGACCAACGTCTCCGATCTCACCTACAAGCAGGATGTCGCGGCGATCAACATATCGGGCACGCCGTTCGCCACCTGGGCGGGTGACGTCAGCATCGGTTTCGGTGCAGAGGCGCGGCAGGAATCCGCTGCGGTGACGGTCGATGCGCTGTCTACCGCCGTGCCCAATTTTACCGGGGTTCGCGGGCTGAATGTCACCGGCGGCACCGGCAATTATCAGATCGGTAACGCCCAGCCGATCGCCGGGCGCAACACCGTGCGCGAGGCCTATGTCGAGGCCGCCGTGCCGTTGCTGAAGGAATCGGCGATCGGCCATGCCCTCGATATCAACGGTGCGGTCCGCTACGCCGATTATGATCGTGGCGGCGGCGTCACGACGTGGAAGATCGGCGGGGTGTACGAACCGGTCGAGGGCGTTCGCCTCCGCGCTACCCGCTCGCGCGACATCCGCGCGGCGAACATCGGCGAATTGTTCGGCGTCGGCAGCCAGAACCAGGGCACCGTGATCCAGCCGAACGGAACGACGATCTCCTACATTAGCTACAGCGGCGGCAATCCCGATCTGGTGCCCGAAACGGCGGACACCTTCACCGCCGGCATCGCACTGCAACCGCGCGCGCTCCCCGGCTTCACCGCGACGGTGGATTACTACAATATCGAGATCGGGGGGGTCATCGGCAGCCTCACCGCGCAGCAAACGTATGACCAATGCGCCGCCGGGTCCGCGCTGGCGTGCAGCAACGTCGTAGCGACGCCCACGCGCCTGACGATCTCCACCCGCCAGCTCAACCTCAACCGGTTGGAAACGCGCGGCGTGGACGTGGAGCTCGGCTGGCGCGGCGACGTCGCTGGTGGCCAGCTGTCGACCCGTCTGCTGCTCGGCTATCTCGACAAATATGTGCTGAGCGTGCCGGGTGCCGCGCCGATCGACTATACCGGCGAAGTTGGCCAGCTGAATGCCAACCCGAAATGGACTGGCGTGTTCTCGGTGAACTATGACAACGGCCCGATCGGCCTGTTCGTGCAGGAACGCTATATCCACAAGGGCGTGTACAATTCGACGCTGGTGGAAGGCGTGACGGTGAACGACAATTCCGTCCCGGCGCGCTGGTATACCGACGCGACGATCCGCTTCACGCTGGAGGATAACGCGTCCAAACCACAGCTGTTTGTGACGGCGAACAATCTGTTCGACCGGGATCCGCCGATCGCACCATATGCATTGGGCACGATCTTTCGAGCGACCAATCCCCTTCTTTACGACGTAGTGGGACGTTACGTCACGGCAGGGTTCCGTTTCCGCTTCTAGGTTGGGAACGAATTTGATCCACTCGGCGGCCGCAGCAACAAGAGCAATGCCGGCGAAATAGTTGCAGGTGTGGCGGTCGTATCGGCTTGCGATGCGCCGCCAACTCTTCGTTCGGGAGAAGAGGCGCTGAGCGGTGCTGACCTGCTCCCCATTTTCAGGCCGCTGATAAGTTAGCTTTGGTGTCCTCATGCCTTTGGCGGGGGCGGTTGGTGAACTCGGCGGGTGCCATGCCGCCAAGGCTGCTGTGCGGACGCACGGTGTTGT
>NZ_MPSB01000014.1 GCF_001981525.1 Sphingomonas jeddahensis
CCTCCCCGGGACGGGGAGGGGGACCGCCGCCGTGGGCGGGGGTGGAGGGGCGCTTCCCCGCAGCGGATCGTTCGTGGAGCCGCCCCTCCACCAGCCTGCGGCTGGTCTCCCTCCCCGTGCCGGGGAGGAATCAGGTGGGCCGCTTGGCACAGCGCTGCGCGAGCCAGGCGCAGACGAACAGCTGGATCTGGTGAAAGATCATCAGCGGCAGGACGATCAGGCCGACGGCGTGGCCGGGGAAGAGGATCGCGGCCATCGGGATGCCGCTCGCCATGCTCTTCTTGGAGCCGCAGAAGACGATCGCGATCTCATCCTCCTTGTTGAAGCGGAGCGCGCGGGCGGCCCAGGTCGTCAGGGCGAGGACCAGTGCCAGCACCGCGCAGGCGATCGCGATCACCGCGGCGAGGCTGGCGGCGGAGAGCTGAGTCCACAGCCCCGCGACCACGCCGGCGCTGAACGCGGCATAGACGACCACCAGCACCGAGCCGCGATCGACCACTGTGGTGAGCCGCGGATGCGCGACCAGCCAGGCGCCGATCAGCGGGCGCAGCGCCATGCCGACGAGGAAGGGCGCCAGGATCTGCAGCGCGATATCCTCGATCGCCTGCAACGACAGGCCGTTGGCCGATCCGGCGAGCAGCTGCGCGACGAGCAGCGGCGTGATGACCACGCCGAGGAGGTTGGACAGCGAGGCGCTGCACAAGGCCGCGGGCACGTTGCCGCGCGCGATCGACGTGAAAGCGATCGAGGATTGCACGGTGGAGGGCAGCAGGCAGAGATAGACCAGCCCGGCGACGAGATCGGGCGCCAGCATGCGTCCCGCCAGCGCCGCGATGCCAAGGCCGATCAGCGGGAAGAGGATGTAGGTGCTGGCGAACACGAGGCTCTGGAGCCGCCAGTGGGCGATCCCCGCCCAGATCGCCTGCGGCGCGAGGCGGGCGCCGTAGAGGAGGAAGAGCAGGGCGACGGCGAGCGTGGTGATGTGCTCGACGACCGGTACCGCGGCTCCGCGCGCGGGGAGGATCGCGGCAAGCGCTACGGTGGCGGTGAGCAGCAAGAGGAAGCGGTCGGCCTTGGCGAGGAGGCGGCGGAGGGTGGGCATGGATGCGTCCTGTTGGGGACAGCCCGAGTAGGGGATTGCGGGTGGGGGAGCTAGCGCAATGCCGATCTACTCTTGTCAGGAACACGAAACCTTATCGAGCAGAATGTAAACTTGAGGCGTTCCGACGACCTTCAGTGATTTGTTTGACCTACGGATCTGTCGATTTGTACGAAACGCGCACGAGATTGTGGACAATGATCGACAAAGCGCTCTCCATTTCGACTGTTTAAATGACCACGGAACATGTATTCGTAGTTAAAGGCTACAGGTGTATACCGTAGGATCGACAGGAGGGATGAAATCCGTGATCAGGGTGAAAGGCTTAGACGATCTTACGAAAACGATCGCTGACGCTCAAAAGGCTCTCTCCGCTATCGAGGGCGACCTCGGGAATGTTCAGTTCAACCCGTACGAACCGTCCAGCATAGAGGCTGCCATCGCGGAAGCCGAAAACATGATAGACTCTCGATTAGGTAAATATTCGAAGAACCCCATCGTCGCTCCTCTCGTGTCCGAGATGAAGGAGCGGTATCGGATCGGTATCTTGGATAAAGCTGCCGAACTCCGGCTTCAAGAGGGTGGTTTGAATGACGAGTAGAGATTTATTCGCGCGGATAAATGGTGTTGTTCTCGATCTTCAAAGCTCAAACTACTCTACTTACACCCATCCTATAAAGAAACTTAATAAGCTCCTATGGCATGAAGACCTTGTTGAATATAATGAAAAGCTCATTCGTGGGTTGGACTTAGACAAATTCCTGTCCGAGAACCCGCGAACCCGGGGAAGTATGATTGGAAGTGGGCGAATTGACTGGCCCGATAGTCAGGATGAAACGCTCGGATTACAGTTGCTGTTGATCAAGAGGTTTGCAGAAAATCCGGACTTTATGCTTAACTTTGGGTATTATTATTATCACTCAGGTAATAAGCACGACGGTAACCTGAGATCGTTAATTGCCCAGCTGATAATACCCTTCGCTAGGGAGTACAGAGATTTTGTCGATTCTGGTGCAACAACTGTAACTAAGCTTGCTCCTGCTCTTTCGAAGAGAGTGTTCGTGGTGCATGGTCATGACGAAGGTGCCAGAGAGACTGTCGCTCGATATTTGGAGAAGATCGGGCTCGAAGCCATTATCTTGCATGAGCAAGCTAATCAGGGTCGTACTATCATAGAAAAGATCGAGGCTCACTCGGATGTAAGCTTTGCCGTAGTGCTGCTTACCCCGGACGATTACGGCGGCAAGCTAGGTGAACCGTCGAGTCCAAGAGCGCGACAGAACGTGATACTTGAACTCGGATACTTTGTTGGCCGCCTTGGTAGAGGGCATGTCTGCGCGCTTATGCGCGGCCAAATCGAGGTGCCGACAGATTGGTCGGGTGTCGTGTATCAGACGATGGATCCAGGTGGGGGTTGGAAGGCAGCGCTCGCGAAAGAACTGGCAGTGCTCGGCCACGACATCGACTGGAACAAGGTCATGCAATAACCTATTTTCTCAATTTGAACGAGGTTGATAGAGCACGTTGTTGCTTACAAGGGCGGCCTTTAAGCCGCCCGCAACCCATCAAACGTCCAAATTCGCCACTGACAGCGCATTCTCCTGAATGAACTCGCGGCGTGGCTCCACCACGTCGCCCATCAGGCGCGTGAAGATCTCGTCCGCCACGTCCGCCTGGTCGATCGCCACCTTGAGCATCGAGCGGTTGTTGGGGTCGAGCGTGGTTTCCCACAATTGCTCGGCGTTCATTTCGCCCAGGCCCTTGTAGCGCTGGATCGCGAGGCCCTTGCGGCCGGCGGCGAGGATCGCTTCCAGCAGCTGTGACGGGCGGGTGACGAGGGTTTCGCCCTTGCCGATCACCAGTGCCTCATCGGCTTCGCCGTCCCCATTGGCATCCTCGATCGCCCCGTCGAGCGTCGTGGCCGCGGTGGGCTCCTCGGTGCGGTCGGCGGCCTTGAGCGACACGAGCTTGCGCGCGTGGTCGTAGAGGTCTGCGTGCTCGGCGGCGAGGGTGTGGAGCTTGCGCGCCTCGGCCGAGGAGACGAACGCCGCCTCGACGATGTGATGGTCGGTCACGCCGCGCCAGAAACGCTGGAAGTGGAAGCCGCCTTCGCTCGTCATCTGCGCCGTCCAGCGTGCCTCGGGATCGCCCTGGTCGAGGCGGCGGGTGACCTGCGCGAGGCGCTGCGCGCGTTCCTCGGGGGCGATCTGCGGATCGAGCGCGCCGCCCAGCGCCAGCGTCTCGATGATCACCGGATCGTAGCGGCGCGGCACGTAGCGCATCAGCGTGCGCAAGCGGCGGGCGTGCTCGACGAGGTTGAACAAGGGCGCGCCGGTGCCGACGCCGTCGAGCGTGGTGCCGCCCGCGCCGTTGCGGACGAGGTAATCGTCCAGCGCGCCTTCGTCCTTGAGGTACTCGATCGCCTTGCCGCGGGTCGCCTTATAGAGCGGCGGCTGGGCGATATAGAGGTGCCCGGCCGCGATCAGATCGGGCATCTGGCGGTAGAAGAAGGTCAGCAGCAGCGTGCGGATGTGCGCGCCGTCGACGTCCGCGTCCGTCATGATGACGATCTTGTGGTAGCGCAATTTGTCGAGGTTGAACTCGTCGCGGCCGATGCCGGTGCCCATCGCCTGGATCAGCGAAATGATCTCCTTCGACGAGAGCATGCGATCGGTGCGCGCGCGCTCGACGTTGAGGATCTTGCCGCGGATCGGGAGGATCGCCTGATATTCGCTGTTGCGGCCCGACTTGGCCGAGCCGCCGGCCGAGTCGCCCTCCACGATGAACAGTTCGGACTTGGCGGGATCCTTTTCGCGGCAATCGTGCAGCTTGCCGGGAAGGCCGCCCATCGAGCCCATCACCGTCTTGCGGCTGGCATCGCGGGCCTTGCGGGCGGCCTCGCGCGCGGCGGCGGCGTCGATCACCTTCTGGATGATCTGGCGGGCGTTCTGGGGGTTCTCTTCCAGCCAGTCGGCCATCTTGTCGGCGAGCAGGCTTTCGAGCGGCTGGCGGACCTCGGAGCTGACGAGCTTGTCCTTGGTCTGCGACGAGAATTTGGGGTCGGGCAGCTTGACCGAGACGATTGCGGTGAGGCCTTCGCGCATGTCGTCGCCGGTAAGGGAGATCTTCTCCTTCTTCAGCAGGCCGGACTTGTCGGCATAAGCGTTGAGCGTGCGGGTCAGCGCCGAGCGGAAGGCGGCGAGGTGGGTGCCGCCGTCACGCTGCGGGATGTTGTTGGTGAAGCACAGGACGTTCTCGTAATAAGAGTCGTTCCACTGGAGCGCGACGTCGATGCCGATGTCGTCACGCTGGCCGCTGATCGCGATCGGCTCGGGGAAGAGCGGCGCCTTGGTGCGATCCAGCCACTTCACGAACGCGGCGATGCCGCCTTCGTAATAGAGTTCGACGGTTTTCGGCTCCTCGTGGCGCGCGTCGGTGAGGAACAGGCGGACGCCGGAGTTGAGGAAGGCGAGCTCGCGATAACGGTGCTCGAGCTTGTCGAAATCGAACTCGGTGATCTTGAAGGTGGCGGGGGAGGGGAGGAAGGTGACGCGCGTGCCCTTCTTCCCTTCCGCCTTGCCGACGACCTTGAGCGGGGCGACGGCATCGCCGTGGGCGAAGCGCATGTAATGTTCCTCGCCGTCGCGCCAGATGGTGAGGTCGAGGAATTCGGAGAGCGCGTTGACAACCGAGACGCCGACGCCGTGGAGGCCGCCGGAGACCTTGTAGGCGTTGTCGTCCGAGGTGTTCTCGAACTTACCGCCGGCGTGGAGCTGGGTCATGATGACCTCGGCGGCCGAGACGCCTTCCTCGGGGTGGATGCCGGTGGGGATGCCGCGGCCGTTGTCAGTGACGCTGACCGAGCCGTCGGCATTCAGCGTGATGTCGATCCGGTCGCAATGGCCGGCCAGCGCTTCGTCGATCGCGTTGTCGCTGACCTCGAACACCATGTGGTGGAGGCCCGAGCCGTCGTCGGTATCGCCGATGTACATGCCGGGACGCTTGCGAACCGCGTCGAGGCCCTTCAGCACCTTGATCGAAGAGGCGCCGTAATCGTTGGAATTCTGCTGATCTGCCATGACCATTATATAGGCACGGCGGCGGTGTAACGGAAGCGAAATAGGGTGCCTCAGGCGGGATGGGCGTGCGCCTGAACGTGGGGGAGCGGGCGTTCGCGCAGGCTGAGGAATAGCAGCGCGGCAAGGCCCAGCGCGGCGGCGGCGAGGGCGAGCGCCGCGCCGTAATGGCCAGTGGCGTCGTGGAGGCGGCCAAAGGCGGTGATGCCGATTGCGGTGCCGAACAGCGAGATCATCACGAGCAGGCCGTACAACTCGCCATAAGCACGCAGACCGAACAGGCGGGCGGCGAGGAAGGGCAGCAGATCGTGCTCGGCGCCGTTCATCAGCCCGGCCAGGAAGACGAGCACCAGTATCAGCGCAAAGCCGGGGGCGGGAAGTTGCAGGCCGACGAAGGCGAGCGCGGAAATGGCGGCAAAGGCGGCGGCGGTCGCCTGCGGCCGGAAACGGTCGACCAGCGCGCCCATGACCAGGCGGCCGACCACCTGGCTGAAGGCGAAGGCGGTGACGAGCAGCGCAGCCTCGCCCGGGGCGAGACCGCGGTCGGTGCCGAAGGGGACCAGCGAAGTAACGAGGCCGACGCTGGCGATGTTGATCAAGGCGGCGGACAGGCCAAGCCGCCAGTAGCGGCTGTCGCGGCGCGTTTCGGCGCCGGTCATGCCGTCCACAGGTTCGGCGGCGTTGGGGGCGTGCGGATCGGGACGGGTCGGCGCGGCACGTTCGCGGCGCAGGAGGAGCAAGACAGCGGGAAGCGCGAGCACCGCGACGATCGCGCCCAGCGCGAGGAAGCCGACGCGCCAGCCGTAAGCGGCGATCACCCAGCCGAGCACCGGAGCCAGCGTCAGTGAGGTAATCGAAATGCCTGATGTGGCAACGCCGAGCGCAATGCCGCGGCGCGCCTCGAAGCGCTGGGCGATCAGCTTGCCGTAGACGATCGAACTGGTGCCGGGGACGGTGAGCGCGAGACCGAAGACCAGCGCCTGATATTGCCACAAGGGGCCGGTGAGCGAGGCCAGGCCGGCATAGACCAGGCCAAGCAGCAGCATCGACACGATGATGATCGCGCGGGCGCCGATCCGGTCGGCGACACGGCCGAGGAAGGGCACGGCGAGGCCGCCGAGCAGGCCGAGGCCGGCAGCGGTGGCGATGTCGCCGCGGCTCCAGCCGAAATCCGCGACCGGGCCGCTGATGAACAGGCTCGACAGATTCTGGAACAGCCCCGGCCCGGTGCCGATGCCGATCATCGCCGCGGCCACGACGGGCCAGCCGCGGCTCCACTCGCCGGCTGGTGCCGGTCGATCCTGGGGTCTCTCCATGAACGGGATGGTAGCGGGGTGGGGGCGGGCGTCCATCCCTGTTTGATTGTGCGGGGTTGACGCGGGGAGCTTCCGTCACCCCGGGCTTTGCCCGGGGGTCCCGCTGCTTTTGCCACCGTTGAGTAGAAGAAGAAGCGGGATCCCGGATCAAGTCCGGGATCACGGAGAAGCGGATACCTTACCCCAGTTCGATCCGCGTTGCGTCTTCGCCGATCGCGGCGAACAGGGCGGGTTCGGTGCCGGTCATCCAGACCTGCGCCTGCCCGGCGAGGCGATTGAACAAGGCGGCGCGGCGCGCGGGGTCGAGATGAGCGGCGACTTCGTCGAGTAGGAGGATCGGCGGTTGGTCGCGGCGCTCGCCGACCAAAGCGGCGTGAGCGAGGACGATCGCGAGCAGCAGCGCCTTCTGCTCGCCGGTGGAGGCCTGCGCTGCCGGGATATTCTTGTCGAGATGGCGGACGTGGAGATCGGCGCGGTGCGGGCCGGTGAGGGTGCGGCCGGCGGCGGCATCGCGCGAGCGACCGGCGCGCAATTCGTGCAGCAACTGCTCCGCGCTGCCGCTCCATCCGCCGAGGGCGAGCGCGGCGCGCGGGAAATCGCCAGTGGCGGCTTGTTCCAGTCGTTCGGAGACGATGGCGATGGTCTCGCGCCGCGCGGCGTCGATCGCAGTGCCATGCTGCGCCATTTGCGCCTCGAGCGCCGACAGCCATTCGCGATCGGGATAGGGCTCGCCAAGCAATTTGTTGCGCGCGCGCATTGCGGCCTCGTAGCGGGTCGTCTCCTGCGCATGCGCAGGTGCGAGCGCGAGCGCGAGGCGATCGAGAAAGCGGCGGCGCTCGCCGGCGGGCTCGACGAACAGCCGGTCCATCGCGGGGGTGAGCCACAGGACCGATAGCCATTCGGCGAGCGCATTGCCGGCGTTGGCGGCGCCGTTGATCCGCACCACCCGCCGCTCGGGCGCGCTGGGGAGCGTGCCGGTGGCGATCTCCGTCGTGGCGACACCAGTGGGATCGGGAAGGGTGGCGGCGACTCCGAACCCGCCGGGGCCATCGCGGCGCGCGATCTCGCCAAGGCTCGCCCGCCGCAAGCCGCGGCCGGGAGCGAGCAGCGACACCGCCTCCAGCACATTGGTCTTACCCGCGCCATTTGGGCCGGTGAGCAGCACAAAGCCGGGCTGCGGCGCGAGCGCCAGCGCGGCATGGCTGCGAACATCGGTCAGCACGAGCCGGCGGATCATCGGTCGGGCTTTAAGGGGAGAGCGCGGCTGGGGGAAGCGGGGTGTGGGGTGCGGAGGAGGCGGTGCCCCTGAGCTTGTTGTTGCTGGACGCGTCAGCGAGCGGCGCGGTTACTTGCTTGCTCCAGCGTATATGGATCCCCGCCTGCGCGGGAATGACGGTTGGGGCGGGTGGCGGTTTGTCCACGATCCGGCGTCACCCTGAACTTGTTTCAGGGTCCACCCATCCATCTGCGGCCCTGCTGCTTGTGGCAGGGTGGATGCTGAAACAAGTTCAGGGTGACGACCGACTTTGTACGTCGGTTCACGTCCAATCGCGGACAGTCGAGACTAGGCTATCAAGGTAGCGATGCCTCATCGTGCGATCAAACGTCTGTTAAGCCGCTAGAGCAGTCACCAAGAGGCTGCGCTATGGCAGATGACCAACCGTAAGACGATGGGAAAGCGTCTTGCGGGCTACCGAAAGTCGGAAAGGGTCGAGCTAAGTTCTTTCTGGTTGCATCAGCGCCGATCATCCCACTGATCCTATCGGACGAAGCGGGCTGGGATAGAGGAATCGCTTGGAAGGCTTGGATGTGTCTTGCCATAGCGTGGGCGATTGGTATCTTTTTCGTGATGTTCGCTAGCCTTTGGCGAGCGTTCCGCCGTTCGGTGCGGGATTGGCGAAACGGCAGCTAACCCCAGAATCTGCCGTTCCGGATCGGCTATGGCCATCCCGAAAGCGGGCAGGCCGAAAACGCCCCATGTTCGCCTTCGGCTCGGTTCGTTTCGCTCCCGCAAGCGGACCCTCATTCATCTGCCGCAGGCTATCATCCGAGCGCACCCAGGAGGTGGAGAGCGATGCCCGCGGACGAAGTACCAAGCAGCGTTACGATGACATTGGCCCGAAGAGTGAAAACCGTGATCACGGCTGCCCCGGCAAGCAGGCTCGCCCAAGGGTCTATGCTGCCGAGAACCGGCGCGTCGAATTGGAATGGCCCTAGTCTTACCATCGCTGTGTCGCGAAACAGCGTGTGGAGCGCGAACCACACGGCCAGGTTGAGCACCACGCCAACCACGGCCGCAGTGATCGCCGACAGGGCGCCAGCGACCGCAGCGTTCCCCCGGAGACGCTCGATGAATGGCGCCCCCAGGAAGATCCATAGGAAGCAGGGAACAAACGTCACCCAGGTGGCTAGCAGCCCGCCAAGCGTTGCTGCCAGCAGCGGCGAGAGGTCGCCGGCATCACGGTAGGCGCCCAGAAACCCGACGAACTGGAGCACCATGATCAGCGGGCCCGGGGTCGTCTCGGCCATGCCCAGGCCGTCGAGCATCTCGGTCGGGCTTAGCCAGGCATAGTTCTCCACTGCCTGCTGCGCGACATAGGCGAGCACGGCATAAGCGCCCCCGAAGGTCACCATTGCCATGGTCGAGAAGAAGATGGCGATGCGGCTGAACACGTTGTCCGGACCGAGCGCGATGAGCAGCGCCGCGACGGGAACAAGCCACAAGGCCAGCCAGACAAGCGCGGTTTGCATCGTCTCGCGCCATGTTGGCTGCGCATGCGCTGGCAGGTCCTCGCCGAGCAGCGTGTCGGCGTCGGCGACCGTGGCATCCTTCGAGGCCCCATGACCGCCGCCGCGAAACGCGGCATGACCCCGCTTGCCCGACCACCAGCCGATCAGGCCGGCGCCGAGCACAATCAGCGGGAACGGCGCACCGAGAAAGAAGATCAGCACGAAGGCCGCAGCAGCGAGCGCTCGCGAGGGCGTCGTCTTCAGCGCGCGCCCTCCGATCCGCACCACGGCCTGCAGCACGACGGCCAGCACGGCGGCTTTGAGGCCGAAGAACAAGGCGGAAACAATGCCGACGCGTCCGTACAGTACATAGACCCAGCTAAGCGCCATGATCGCGGCCGCACCGGGCAGGATGAACAGCACGCCGGCAATGATGCCGCCTTTCGTTCTGTGCATCAGCCATCCGATATAGGTGGCGAGTTGCTGCGCCTCGGGGCCCGGCAGCAGCATGCAATAATTGAGCGCGTGGAGGAAACGCTGCTCGCCGATCCATCGCTTCTCGTCGACAAGGATGCGATGCATCACCGCGATCTGCCCGGCCGGCCCGCCGAAAGACAGCAGCGCGATGCGCAACCACACCCAAAATGCCTTGCCAAGCGTGACTGGCTCGGGCCGGGTCGGCGCTGCAACGCCGATCGTCGCCGCCGCGGTCATGCCGACACCTTGCCGCGCGCAGGCTGGTGCGAGGACCAATCATGTTTCTCGGCCTGGGCATCGCGGCACCAGCGGTAAAGCGCATCGTACACGGCCATGCCTGCTTCAAGTTGAGCGTGATCGTCGCTGTGGATGCGGGACAGGCCGAGGGAGATGGCGAGCAGGCCCGCGGCTTCCGGCACAAGATCGCACCGATCGGTGTCGGCGCCGCGGACGATGGCAGCGAGGCGCACCAGCGGCGCATGCGCGCCGAGCCCAAATGCCTCGACCATCAGGTCGAAGGTGCAGAGCTCGCCGCGATGGCTCCAGAATACGCGCTCGTCGGCAATGTCGAACGGCTCCGCCTGTTGCTGTGCAGCGACGGTCAGCACTTCGGCAGGCGCCACGAACAGGAAGCGGGCTTCGGGATCCACGAACCGGCGGATCAGCCACGGGCAAGCGATCCGATCGACCTTGGGGCGCGATCGGGTCACCCACCAGGTCCCCCCATCTTCGTGGCGTCTGGGAAGGTGGGCAAAAGAGACTGTCGGCAGTCCGGCGTCGGCCCAGGCGGCGAACCCGCCTTCGAGCACCTCGGCAGAGATGCCTTCGCTGCGCAGGATCGCTGCGGCAGACACCGCCGCGCCGCGACCATCGGCGTCGACGACGATGGTGTCGCCATGGCGGCCCCAGCGGGTCGGGTCCTTGCTGTCGGGATAGCGCGATCCGGGGATCGCTTCAGATGGCGCGTCGCGCAGGTCGATGATGCGCGGCGAGCCAGGCAGCCCGATCAGGCGCGTGAGCTTGTCGGGCGTGATGGCATTGTGAGCAGGCATGGCGCGTCCTTTGCGTGATGAGCTGGACGCGATTCTTTAGCTGACGCCTCGTGGGGAGATCGCATTCCCCATGGGCATAATCAGCCATGCGAGAACTTGTTTGTCAATTCATCCGGCGAACGCCCGTTTACGCGGGTCACCACCTAAAAGCGGAACGTCCGCTTTCCTCCCAGGATCTGCTGTTCCGGATCGGCTATGGCCATCCCGAAAGCGGGCAGGGCCGAAAACGCCCGATAGCGGACGCTCGTCTCGCCTGGCGTGATGGCCTTAAAGCCGCCACACAGAAGCTGGCAGGCGAGGTGGGGAAAGGCGTGTTCTCGGGGGTTACAGGTCCGGAGCCGGCACCCCGCCCAGGCAGCCCGTCATGATAGACAGTTGGCGCTTCGTCCTCGCCACTGACGGGCCGAAGGTGGCGACCTGTCACCGAGGCGGAAGGGGTGCGGGGATCGGAGCATCGCCGGGCGCGAGAGCCGGAGGTGTTTCGGTGTCGGCCGGCGATGTTTCGGTGTCGGCCGACGGTGTTTCAGTCTCGACCGCCACCGAATCATTGTCGCTCAGCGTCCCCGCCGTGGACGGGGATGGCACCACCACGGGTATCTCAGTGGTTTGCGCCATTGGTGGTGGAACCACCAAGGGCGGATCCGGCTGATAATAGTCGCGCCACGCGTCATATGCCGCGTAGAATTCGACGAACGGGCGGTCTAGCCGCAGCAGAGCTGCTCGGGCGAAGGCCGGAAGATCGTCATCGGCGACCTGGCCCACCTTCGCGACCTCCTCGCGTGCAATTGCGCAAAAGGCCGAGCGCATCGCCGGTTGCGCATAGAAATTGTAGATGCGCGTCTGATTGTCATCATAGACACGCTGCCAATCCCACCAACCCGGCGCCTGCCATTCCCGAATATAGGCCTGGTAGTAGCGATCGATCACGGCGGCATGCGTCTTGAGCCACGCGTTATAAAGCTCGATGACCCCGCCGCCCGCCTGGTCGCAGCCGAGCGCGGCTACGTTCAAAGCGTTGCGCAGATGCCAGACGGCGGCCTGATCGGTGTTGTCGAGATTGGGCGTCACATACTTGCCGTCGGGACGCTTGGTCGCACTCTTCATGCCGATATAGCCACCTGCCGGCATCACCGGCGGCGGCGGTGGGGGCGCCATGACAATCGGCGGCAGCTCCACGGGAGCGGGCGGGGTAGCGCAGCCGGAAATGGCGAAAGCCAGTCCGCCTAGCAGGCCCCAGCCGAGGTTCGCGCGCAATGTCATCGTCCTGCCCAGATAATTCGTTGTGGCACGCTTGGCCCGTACCAGATGAACATCGCAGAAATGGTTGATCTCCCCTTGCCGTTCCCTGCCCTCGATCGAGGTTGTGGCCGGTTGATGGGTCAGTGCCGAGTTGGGCGTATGCGGTACCCCCGGCCGCATGAGCTCAACGCTCAGGCCTTCACAGATGTTGCAACTACCGCGCCCCGAAACGGGCAACTTCAGCATCTGGGTTGATGAACAGGCCGGCGTCCGTTTTTTCATTCAAACGACGAAATGATGTGATCCGCAGTTCCGGCAAGCTGGCTCTCCCGATCCTCCCCGATACGCGGAAGGGGGACCGCCGACGGGTGGAGGGGTGTGTCCAAACATGGTGCGCTTAGTGGAGGGGCCGCTCCAGCACCGCTTCAGCGGCCGCTTGCTCAGCAGCCGTGAAGCGGCCCTCCCCGCAGATCGGGGAGGATAGCTTACGCCGCCAGCCGTTCCGGCTCGGCGGCTTCTTCCCGCTGCTGGCTGAGGTAGGAGGCCATTTCCTCGCCGAGTTCTTCCTGCGCGCGCTTGTACATCACCGGTTCGGTCAGGCCGAGGCGCTTGCGGGCGGCGCCCAGCGGCTCGTGCATGAGCTTGAGGTAATCCTCGCCGGCCAGCCACTTGGCCGCCTTGCCGCGCTGATATCCCTCGATCACGGCGCGCGCGAACAGCGTGCTGCCGGTGATGCGCAGGCTCTTGAGCGCGGCCGCCGAACCGATGAACGCCCAGCCGGCGCCACCGACCTGCGCGTAGCTGAACGCCACCAAGGCAGCCTCGCCGAGACTTTCGTCCGCCTTGTAGCCGGTCAGCACATGCCAAATGTCGTGCATGTCGCGGGTGCGGCGACCGAACCAGGCATAGGGGTGATCGATCTCGACGTTAGCGTTGCCTTCCCGGCTGACGGCGACGAGCCCGTCGGCCGAATAGCCGGTGCTGTCTAGGAAATCGCGATAGGCGGCACCGACGGTGCCGGGCGCGAAACTATCGACCCAGGTGCGATCCGAGAAGCGTTCGGCCAGTTCGGCCTGTTCGCGCGCGATCCGGCCACCTTCTTCGGTGCCGAGCAGCCGCGCATAGCCGGACTCGGTGCTTCCGACGTTGAGCGCGCGCATGATGCGGAACACCTGAACGGTGTCATCGCCGTTGTTGAGCAGCTTCTTGATCGCGTCGAGCGCCGTGGTCCAGTCACGACGACCCGTGCTGCCGGGGAAGGGAGGAAGCTTTGCGGCCATGTGATTCGGCTCCTTACTGACAGACGTGTTAGTAAGTTTGCGTGGCTGCTGCGTCAAGCATTTGAGGCGTGTCTAAATGTTGCCGGATGGCTGACGCTACGCCGCGCTGCTATGGCGTCGCGCATGCCGATCGATCTCATCTGTCTCGATGCCGACGACACGCTTTGGCACAACATGCGCTTCTTCGCGGCGGCGGAGGAGGCGTTCGTGGCGATGCTGGCGCCGTTCGCCGAGGCCGGGATTGCGCGCGAGCGGCTGGCGGAGGTGGAGGTGCGTAACTTGCCGCTCTACGGCTATGGCGCGAAGAGCTTCACGCTGTCGATGATCGAGACGGCGCTGGAGTTCGGGGCGGACGCCGGCGCGGTGCGCGACGTGCTGGAGGCCGGGCGTGCGCTGCTGGCGCATCCGGTGGAGTTGCTCGATGGGATCGAGGCGACGCTGGAGGCGCTGGCGGCACGGGCGCGGCTGGTGCTGGTGACCAAGGGTGACCTGTTGCACCAGGAGATGAAGCTTGCCGCCTCGGGGCTGGGCGAGCGGTTCCACGGGGTGGAGATCGTCAGCGACAAGACGGATCAGACGTTCGCGCGGTTGTTCGCCCGTTATGGCGTGGCGCCGGAGCGGGCGCTGATGGCAGGCGATTCGATACGGTCGGACGTGCTGCCGGCGCTGGCGGCGGGGGCTTGGGCAGCGTTCGTGCCGCAGGAGGGTGCGTGGGCGCATGAGGTCGCGCCGCCGCCGGTGGATGCCGCGAGATTTCGGGAGCTCGGGAGCCTGGCGGAGCTGCCGGCGTGGGTGGCGGAGATCGAGGAGGCGTGAGGGGTCGCTGATGCTGGCGCTGGCGGACACGCCCCTCCACCAGCCTTCGGCTGGTCCCCCTCCCCGTGCCGGGGAGGATAGTTACGCCGCGTTGTCGATGCCGAGTTCGCCGAGCTTGCGGTACAGTGTCGAGCGGCCGATGCCGAGGCGGCGAGCGACTTCGGTCATTCGGCCGCGGTAATGGCCGATGGCGAGCCGGATGACGTCGGCCTCGATTTCCTCCAGCGCGCGCAAATTGCCGTCGGGCCGGAACAGTTCGACTCCGCCCGATGTCGCCATATGCTGCGGCTGGGGCGTGCGGATGCGGCGGGCGTTGAGCGTCGCGATCTGCGGGAAATCGGCGCGGGTGAGGGCGTCGCCCTCGCAAAGCACGGCGGCGCGGAAGAGCGCGTTCTGAAGCTGGCGGACGTTGCCGGGCCAATCGTAATCAACCAGCAGCGCCAGCGCATCATCGGTGATGCCAAACTGGCGCAGGCCCGGCTGGAGCGCGATCCGGGCAAGCAAGTGACGGGCGAGGGCGGGGATGTCCTGCGCGCGCTCGCGCAGCGGCGGGATGGTGACGGGAACGACGTTGAGGCGGAAATACAGGTCCTCGCGGAAGCGGCCGGCCTCGACTTCCTCGACCAGCCGCTTGTTGGTGGCGGCGATGACGCGGACGTCGACCTCGCGCGCATGACGGGCGCCGAGCGGATGAACCATGCTGGTTTGCAGCGCGTCGAGCAGCCGTGCCTGGGTCTCGAGCGGCATGTTGCCGATTTCGTCGATGAACAAGGTGCCGCCATCGGCTTCGGCGAACTTGCCGATCTTGCGATCAAAGGCGCCGGCGAAGGCGCCGGGCTCGTGGCCGAACAATTCGCTGTCGATGAGATTGGCGGGCAGGGTGCCGCAATCCACCGTCAGCATCGGCTTCTTCGCGCGCGGGCTGGCGGCGTGGACGGCTTCGGCTACCACTTCCTTGCCGACGCCGCTTTCGCCCTCGATCAGCACCGCGACTCGGGCGCGGGCGGCCTTGGCGGCGATGGCGAGCGCGGCGCGGAACTGGGGCGCGGACCCGACGATCTCGTCGAAGCCGAGCATTGCCGGGATCTTCTCGGTCAGCGGGCGAAGCTCGCCCGCCGCGGTGCCGGCGACCGCGGCGTCGAGCGCCTGGAGCAGGCGTTCGGGGGCAAGCGGCTTGACCAAGAAATCGGTGGCGCCGGCGCGCATCGCGTTGACGGCATGGGCGACCGAGCCGTTCGCCGTCACCACCAGAACCGGCAGCGCCGGGCGGCGGACGCGCAGTTCGGCGATCAGCGCGGAGGCGTCCGCGTCTTCGCCCCAATGATCAAACAGTATCGCATCGAGCTGCATTCCGTCCTGCGTGCCGAGCGTGGCGATCGCGGTCTCGGCATCGCCGGCAAACAAGGTACGCCAGCCGCCACGGGCCGCCAGCGCCGCCACCAGACGGCGCTGTGCGGGTTCATCGTCGATCAGCATCAGCATCCGCTGGCCGTTGCGCGTCATCGTGTGTCCCGTTGCATCCCGATGCCGGCTTTAGAGCACGCAAGTAAAAGCTCGCTTAAGCAGGCTTGAGGCTTCATCGCTCTTCTGATTAAGACGCCACCCGACATAGTGGGAAAGAGGATAACCATGGCCCAGCACGGTACGAACCCCGGCGACTACAAAACCCACGAATCCACGTACGGCAAGGTCATGGGGATGATGAAGTGGGGCACGGTGGTGTGCGTGGCGCTTGCCGCGCTCGTCGTCTGGCTGATCGCGTAAGCCATGAAGATCGCTGTCCTCAAGGAGGGGGCGGATGGCGAGCGGCGAGTGGCAGCAACACCGGAGACGGTGAAGAAGTTCATTCAGCTGGGGGCCGAACTCGCCGTAGAAGCGGGTGCGGGAACCGACGCATCGATCGCTGATCAAGCCTATCGCGACGCCGGCGCTGCCGTCGTTGATCGTGCAACCGCGCTGGCGGGTGCTGACATCATCTTGGGCGTGCAGGGGCCGGACCCCGCATCGCTGGCGGGCGTGAAGCCTGGCGCGTGGCTCGCGGCGGGGCTGAACCCGTTCGGCGAGCGGGCGCGGGTGGACGCCTATGCCGCGGCGGGGATCGAGGCGCTGGCGATGGAGTTCATGCCGCGGATCACGCGCGCGCAATCGATGGACATCCTGTCGTCGCAATCCAACCTGTCGGGCTACAAGGCGGTGCTTGACGCCGCGGGCGAATATGGCCGGGCGTTTCCGATGATGATGACCGCGGCGGGGACGGTCTCCGCCGCCAAGGTCTTCGTGATGGGCGTGGGCGTCGCCGGGCTTCAGGCGATCGCCACCGCGCGGCGGCTTGGTGCGCAGGTCTCCGCCACCGACGTGCGATCGGCGACCAAGGAGCAGATCCTGTCGCTGGGCGCCAAGCCAATTTTTGTCGAGAATGTGGCCGGGATCGAGGGCGAGGGATCGGGCGGTTACGCGACCGAGATGAGCGCGGAATATCAGGCGGCGCAGGCTGAACTGGTGTCGGCGCACATCGCCAAGCAGGATATCGTCATCACCACCGCATTGATTCCGGGGCGCCCGGCGCCGCGGCTGATCAGCGATGCGCAGGTTGCGACGATGCGCGCGGGCAGCGTGATCGTTGATCTGGCGGTGGAGCAGGGTGGCAACGTCGAGGGCGCGGTTCCCGGCGAGGTTGTGGTGCGGCACGGCGTGAAGATTGTCGGCCATCGCAACGTGCCTTCGCGATTGGCGGCGGATGCCAGCGCGCTGTTTTCGCGTAACCTGTTCAACTTCCTGTCGGCGTTCTGGGACAAGGAACAGGGGCGCCCGGTGCTGGACGAGGAGATCGGCGACGCGGTTCGGCTGACCCGAGACGGGAAGGTCGTGAACGCGAGGCTCTTGCAGTGATCCTCTCCGGAACGGTGAGGGGCGCCGCTCGCGAAGCGAGAGGTAAAGGGGGCGTTCCCCACCCGATCCGTCCGGAGGTGACGCTCGCTTGCAAGCAGCGGCGGTCCATGAGCTATCCCGGGATGCTGCTTTGGCAGCGTTCCGGGGGAACGCCTCGGCTCGCGCCCTCCACCATGTTTCGCATGGTCCCCCTCCCCGGGCCGGGGAGGATCAGGAGTAGATCATGAACTTCATCGCTATTTTGTCGATCTTCGTGCTGGCGTGCTTCGTCGGCTATTTCGTGGTCTGGTCGGTCACGCCGGCCTTGCATACGCCACTGATGGCGGTGACCAATGCGATCTCGTCGGTCATCATCGTTGGCGCGCTGATTGCCGCGGCCGCTAGCGGTTCCCCAAGCGCCAAGTGGCTGGGGCTGCTCGGTGTGGTGCTGGCGAGCGTCAATATCTTCGGCGGTTTTGCCGTCACCCAGCGCATGCTGGCGATGTACAAGAAGAAGGAGCGGCCGGCGGCCGCCAAACACTGATTTCGTCATCCCGGGCCTGGTCCGGGGTTCCGCTCCTTTTGGGGTGGGTAGAAACAAGCGGGACCCCGGATCAAGTCCGGGGTGACGAGTAGGGGGTAGAGGATAGTGGAACACGTCGCGGACAATCCCTGGGTGGCGCTCGCCTATCTGATATCGGGCGTGTGCTTCATCATGGCGCTACGCGGGCTTTCCAGCCCGGAGAGCAGCCGGCGCGGCAATCGTTATGGCATGATCGGCATGGCCATTGCCGTGCTGACGACGCTCGCGACGCATGTGCCGACCATGCCGGTGCTCGCGGTGGGCGAGGTCGGCGGCTATGATTATGCCGCGATCCTCCAGCGCGTCGACGCGCTGGCGATGTTCGAGATCCTTGCCGCGATCGGCATCGGCGCGGCGATCGGCGTGGTCACCGCGCGGCGCATCGCGATGACGGCGATGCCGCAGCTCGTTGCCGCTTTCCACAGCCTGGTCGGCATGGCCGCGGTGCTGGTGGCGATCGCAGCGTTCCTCAATCCGGTGGCGTTCGGGATCGCGGACGTCGTGACGCCGCTGATCGGCGCGCCGTTTGCCGCCATTCACGGCGTGAGCCGGATCGAGATGATCCTGGGCGTCGCAATCGGTGCGATCACCTTCTCAGGTAGCGTAATCGCCTTCCTCAAGCTCAACGGCAACATGGGCGGCGCGCCGATCATGCTGCCGGCGCGCCATGCGATCAATCTTGGCGTTGCGCTGATGATCGTCTGGTTCTCCTTCTCCTTCTGGATGACTCAGGCGCCGCTGGATTTCTGGATCGTTGTCGCCCTGTCGTTCGCGATCGGCTTCCTGCTGATCATCCCGATCGGCGGCGCGGACATGCCGGTCGTGGTGTCGATGCTGAACAGCTATTCGGGCTGGGCAGCGGCGGCGATGGGCTTCACGCTGCACAACACCGCGATGATCATCACCGGCGCCTTGGTCGGCAGCTCGGGCGCGATCCTCAGCTACATCATGTGCCGCGCGATGAACCGCAGCTTCATCAGCGTTATTGCGGGGGGCTTCGGCGCGGAGTCGGGTCCGAGCGGCGGCGGCGCGGCCCAGATCGACCGGCCGTGGAAGCGCGGCTCGGCCGAGGACGCGGCCTTCCTGATGAGCCAGGCCGAACAAGTCATCATCGTGCCTGGTTACGGCATGGCCGTTGCGCAGGCGCAACACGTGCTGCGCGAAATGGGCGACAAGCTGAAGGCCGAAGGCGTGCGGGTGAAATACGCCATTCACCCCGTGGCGGGGCGTATGCCGGGGCACATGAACGTGCTGCTGGCCGAGGCAAACGTACCCTATGATGAAGTTTTCGAACTGGAGGATATCAACTCCGAGTTCGCGCAGACCGACGTCGCCTTCGTGATCGGCGCCAACGATGTGACCAATCCGGCGGCAAAGACCGACAAAACGTCGCCGATTTATGGCATGCCGGTGCTTGATGTGGAGAAGGCCAAAACGGTTCTTTTCGTAAAACGATCAATGGGCGGTGTCGGCTATGCGGGGGTCGACAATGAGGTGTTCTACCGCGACAACACCATGATGCTGTTGGCCGATGCGAAGAAGATGGTTGAGGAGATCGTCAAGGCGCTTGATTGATCCAAGCTCCTCCGGATCGGACACGAATTCAGTATGGCAGCAATGCCAAACCATTACGGATGTTGGATAGCCGACAAGTAATAAGGTGAATGATCGGGTTTGGTCGCGCATTGGAGCGGAGGGGCGCATGCATCTGACTGGACGCGAATATCATGCCGAGTTGAACAGCAGGTTCGATGCTGTGGTGATCGCCCCCGGTGACGGCGGGGCAGGGGGGGAGCTGGCCGTAACGGGGGCGGTGTCGCTGGCCGGGGGGCGCGTCGTGGCTGCTTCTCCGCTGGAAGAAGCGACTCGGCGGATCGCGGATATCGGATCGCGACCCCTGGTCTTGCTCGATGCACGCGATGTATCCGAGGACGATCTGGTCCGCACATTGTCGCGGCTCGACGGCCTGGTGGCGGGACGTGACCTGCCCATGGTTGTGGCGATCGGAACGGAGCAGATCGACATTGCGGCCGCCGGGCTGATCTTGTCGCGCCATCAGATCCTGTGCGATCCGGAGCCAGCCGACTGGATCGGGGCGATCGCAGCAGCGCAGGGCGACAGGCAGTTGGCACTGCACGACCGGGTCAGTGAGGGGGAAGCCGCGCGACTTGCCAAGCTCAACGCCGAAGTGGCGCGAATCGCCGATGTGCTCGCACGCCTTTCCAAACATGACGAGCAGCCGCGGTCGCTCGTGGTGGCCGAAACCAGCTTCGACTATGTCGCGCAGCAGAGCGAAGAGCACGCGATCAGCGCGGCCGACATCCGCCAAATCGTTCGAGCGCGGCGGCTGCGCGACCGTTATGTAGGGGCAGGGCTGTTCGAGGATCCTGCCTGGGACATGATGCTCGACCTTTACGCCGCCCATCTGGAACGCGCGCATGTCTCCGTTTCCAGCCTGTGCATCGCGGCGGCGGTGGCGCCGACCACGGCCCTGCGCTGGATCGCGCGACTGACGGAGGCGGGGCTGTTCGAACGCCGGCCCGATCCCTTCGACCGGCGGCGCGCCTTCATGTCGCTTACCGAGCGCGGGCTGGACGCAATGCGCCGCTATGTCGCCATGGCGCGTGCGCTGGGCCTACCGGTGGTTTGAGCAGCGCAGAGGTTACGATTCGCGGTCTGGTGGTCAGCGTTCGCGCGCGGACAACGGTCGTGTGATGTCTGTCGAGACGCGTTCGGGCCGAGCCCGTGATCGTTGCGCGTCTCTCGACAGGTTCACGACGGAAGGGGCAGCTCGTCGGGACTCATGCGAGCTCGCGCTGAAGCGAAACTCAACACGGCTGATCCGCCTGCTAGCGACGGGCGGGCTTTCGACGGGCCGGCGCATTCCGCTGCCGGCCATTGTCTGCCAACGGGAGATCGGATGTCGGTGATCCGGCAGCGCGCTTCGACGGGCTCAGCGCAAACCGTCAGCGACCACTGGCGGTGGCGAGGCCTGCACGACGTTTCCCGCGAAATACCCGGGATCAGTCGATGGCGGGGGTGGTGGGCGCTGACGGGTTCGAACCGCCGACCTACTCGGTGTAAACGAGCCGCTCTACCAGCTGAGCTAAGCGCCCCTGCGCACAGGAGGACGCTCCTTTAGCGCGCCGCGGGAACGGCGCAAGGCTCAAGGCGCCTCTGATGTCATTGCCGCTCGAGGTGAGGTCGTGTGCTGACACTTGCTGCCACGCCAAATGCGGCCGAGTTTCGCCGACGAGTTGCCCTGATTGCGCCATCACAGCCTGCCAGAGCGATGAGCATGAAGACACTGCCATTACTCGCTTTTGTCGCCATGCTTTCCGCGAGCTCAGTCGCCGCGCAGGGTAATGGCGCGATCCTTGGCCCTTATGCCGCGCGGTGCACGAGCGGAAATGCGCCAGCCATCCTGGTCAATGTGGTGGGCGTGAAGCAGCGGACCGGCGCGTTGCGCCTGCGCACCTATGGCGGCGCGACCTCGACGTGGTTCGAGAAGAAGGGCTGGATCACGCGTGTTGAGATACCGACGCCGGCGAGCGGGCCGATCCGGATCTGCATGCCGGCGTCCGCACCAGGCACCTATGCGATCGACTTGCGCCACGACATGAACGGCAATGGTGAGACGGACCGCTCCGACGGGGGCGGTGCTTCGGGCGATCCCAAGGTGACGCTGCTCGATTTTGTGTTCGGTCGCAAGCCTTCGCCCAAGGTGACGGCGGTGGCGGTGGGACGCGGCGTGACCGAGATCACGATCACCGCGATGTATTTGAAAGGCGGCGCGCTGCGTCCGGTGAAGCCGGGCGCGCAATGATCAGGCGGGCGCGAGCCGCGTCTGAAACGCTGTGATCCGTGCCGCCTGTGATTGAGCGGCGGCGCGGACCTGCTCCACGGCGGCGGTAAGCTGTGCATAATCGGGCAAGAGGGCGAGCGCGCGTTCGCTTGCCAGATCCTCGAGGTCCGATCCGATCTCCACCGCGGCCGACCGACGGGCGTCGAGCTCAGCCAATGCGACTTGTGCGTCAAGCCAAGCTTCGCTGCCGGCTGGTGCGTTGCCGGCGCGGGCAACGAGACGCTCCGCGGCAGCTGCTGCCGTATCGAATGCCGCCGTGCGTTCCGCCAGCTTCGTCAGGACGGCGGCGATCCGCGCATCGAGCGCCGGGTCGGCTGCGGGTGCCGGCGGCGCGGAGACGACAGGCTCCTCCAGGCTCGCCGATTCGGCGGCGCGGGGCAGAAGCGAGGGATAGCTGCCGGGAGCGGCGCAGCCGGCAGCGAACAGCGCGAGGGCGAAGGGAGCGAGAAGGGCGCGCGGCGACATGGCTGTATGCTTAAGGCCCAAACGCAGTGAGGTCGAGGTCGTGCCCGCGGGGCGTGTTGGTGAGCCGGATCCAAAAGTAAAAAAACTTCTGCGCAACGCTCTTGCGCGATCTGAAAGTCGCTTCTATCAACGCCACTCCAACGCGCCCGTAGCTCAGCTGGATAGAGCATCAGACTACGAATCTGAGGGTCGGACGTTCGAATCGTTCCGGGCGCGCCAAGCTTTTCAAGCGCTTAGCTCCAGACCGCACCAGAGCGGTTTGGAGCTAAGTAGCAAATGGATAGCAAGCGGTGGAAGTCGCAGAAGGTAGTACCTTCGTCCTTCTTCAGAGTGAGCGCTGCTTGCGATACTCCGTTCGCTAACCTGACGATATTTCCGCAAATCTCAAACAGACTTTGACGAAGTCGCTGGTCTGCGACCCATGCCGACGGACCGTGCGCGGGTTGTTTGCGGAGGTCTTGCATGTTTCTAGCTCACATCAGCAAACAATTGGCTTGGGTGATCTTCTCCTTGACCTGTGTTTGAGCAGACCCATGAAGACCGAATCGGTTTATCTTGGGCGCTTTCACCAAGTCGAGAGCGCGAGCCTCCTCTATTGCGCAGGTCCAAACACCTAGTACCGCTTCGCGGAATAGCCGACGGCTGTCGTGACGGTTGGTTTCGAAAGAGTGCTATTGTGCAATCGATTCTCGTCAGGGCTGCCAGTCAGCGGCTTCGGCAGCCTTCTCCTGGTGCGCATCCATGGCTTCGCCTGAAATCATGTTGTCGACGATTGCCGCAGTGGCCGAACTCCCGGCCAGGCGGTAGTCTCCGGTCTTCGCGCGCTCCCGAGACAACAAGCCTTCCAGCTGCCAATCCTTTCCCTTGCGGCAGGCCACCCCCTCCACGTTTTCGGCAGCAAAGCTTCGGCAGATCGCTCCTCCGTGATTCCGAAAGGTCAGGCCGATCCTTACGGGCGCCTCGCTGCTCTGCGCGCTGGCCAACTGTGTAGTGAGAGCATCGTCCAGCCAGTTTGTTGCGACCAACTGCCCTTCACGTTCCGCCACTGATCCCGTGCGGTCGCTGCCGCTGAAGGCCGCGCCGCCAATGACGCCCGCTACCAGGGTCGCCGCCATCGCAGCCCAGTGTGGCGCGCGCCAGGAGACAAGGCGCCGATCCCGGCGGGAACGCTCGTCTGCTAGAGAAACCACTTTGCCGTCGGCCGCGGCAGTGACCGGACGCAGCGGTGGGACCGGCGCGTCGAGAATGGTTGAGAATGCACACTGCAGCTCTGCCGCGAGAGCACGATGTTCGGCCACGGTCTTTTGCAGGACGGGGTCAGCGGCAATCTTCGCCTCGATCCGGATCAGGTCCTCGCCCTCAAGTTCGCCGTCGATATAGGCGAACAGTGCTTCTTCATCGGTCATGGGTCAGCCCTCCTTGACCATGGCGAGCAGCGCGGTGCGCCCTCGGACAAGCCGGCTTGAGACGGTGCCGATCGGCAGGTCCAACAGCTCTGCAGTTTCGCGATAACCAAGCCCATCGATGAGGACGAGAGCCACCACCTCGCGTTGCTCGAGCGGCAAACGTTCCATCGCGCGCATCAATCGATCCAGATCGAGGCGCGCGTCGATCTGAGGTCTGGGATCGTGCCCGATATGCTCGCCAGCCTCTGCGGACTCGATAATCTTGCAACTGCGGGCGCGTGACCGAACCGTATCGATCCAGCAGTTGCGCATGATGCGGTATAGCCACGCGTCGAGCCGGCTGCCTTCCTGCCATTGCGTTCGTGCGCGAAGGGCACGCTCGATCGTCACCTGGGTCAGATCGTCGGCATCGGCCCGGTTGGCCGCAAGCCCATGCGCGAAGCGCCGCAGTCGCGGCAGCATGTCTTCCAGACCCTTCTCGAATGCGCTCAACTGGATTTCCCGTCTTCATGCGGATGAAACGACACAGCCGGCACGTTTAATCCCGCGAGAGCCGATAAAGAAGGAACAGCCGTGCCCCGCCCGTATCACCGAACCCTGTTGGCGCTTAGCGCGGTGATCATGACAGGCAGTGAAGGACATGCCCAGTTGCTTCCGTCCCTTGGCGGCGTCCCCGGCCAAGTGGTGGGAGGCGTCCTTGGGACCACCCCGGCCTCGCCGACCTCGACCGTCGTTGTTCCCGTGATTGACCGCCTCAACAACGTCGCCAGCACGGTGGGCGGAAACACCGCCAGTCTGCTTGATCTGCGCCGTGCCCGTTTGCGCGCGCTGATACGTGACAATCGGCGCTTCCTTGATGCTGACCGCGACGGCAATCCCGTGCGCAAAGGCGAACTCATCGCTATTGATCCGCCGGCGGACACACTGGCCCGAGCGCGCGGCGCGGGATTTCGCGTGCTCCGTGACGAGCGGATCGAGGGCGTGCCACTGCGCGTCGTGACGCTGGCACCGCCTGATGGCGACGACACCCGCGAGGGCCTGGCGCGTCTGAGGCGGATCGCTCCTGAAGGCGAGTTCGATTATGATCATGTGTTCGAACCGGCCGGTACGTCGCTGATGCCGCTCGGCGGAGCCGCCGCCGCAGCTTCGGTACAGTCGCGACCCGCGGCTATCGGCATGATCGACGGCGGGGTTTCCAACCATCCATCGCTTCGAGGCGCTGCCATCGAGCAGCGCGGGTTCGCTGCCAACGGTGCGCGACCAAGTGGCCACGGCACCGCTGTCGCTTCGCTGATGGCCGGAGCCGATGGAAAATTTCGGGGCGCGGCCCACGGCTTTCCACTTCTCGTCGCCGACGTTTATGGCGGTGATCCGACGCAGGGGTCGGCGGTGACGATCACGCGCGCGCTGGGTTGGCTGACCTCGCGCGGAGTTCGCGTCATCAATATGAGCCTGGTCGGGCCATCCAATCCCCTGTTGGAACGCGCCGTAGCCGCAGCACGCGGTCGCGGCGTCCTGATCGTGGCGGCCGTTGGGAACGACGGGCCGGCGGCGCCTCCGGCCTACCCGGCCTCCTATCCTGGCGTCATCGCTGTCACCGGAGTCGATAATCGCAGCCGCGCACTCCCGGAGGCGGGAAAGCCGCTCCATCTCGACTTTGCTGCTCCTGGGGCTGACATGGCCGCGGCCCTGCCGGGGAGTGGTTACGCCGCGGTGCGAGGTACCTCCTTCGCGGCGCCGTTCGTAACCGCAAGGTTGGCGATCGGCGGCGGCGGCGCGGCGGCAGTTCAAGCGGTTACGCGAGAAGCGATAAGCGGACGCGGCAAGGTCGGCAAAGGCATCGTGTGCGGGGCCTGCCGTGTTTCCCCAAGCGATGTTCAAGCTAAGCGCTAGTAAGGCCGGGGGGCGTTTGCGGACGGTATTTCGCTCCTTCGGGATGAAAGCGTGAAGAGCGGTCGTTTGCCTTGTGAAGGAAGCATCGGAGACTTCCCCACTCAAGGAGCTACGATATGAAGAAGCTGATCATCGCTAATGCACTGGTCCTCTCTGCGATGGCCGGGGCCTCGCCTGTGCAGGCGCAATTGTTGGGCGGCGGCTTGGGCGAATCGCTGGGTGGAACCATTAGTGGCACGCTTAACGGTGCTGGGTCGCTTGGAGGCACGCTGGGCCCCGTTGGCTCAGCGACGCAGAGCGTCACCGGTTCGGTAACCGGCTCAGGAAGTGCCAGCGCCAGCAAGTCTGTCGATGCCAAATCAGGTTCCGTGAATGCAGATGCGGGCCTTGCAGGAACGGTCACTGGAACTGTGAACAGGGTGACGTCGGCCGATGCTCTGGGCAATTCCTTGGGCGGAAGTAGCTCTGCATCGGGCAGTCAGTCGTTCAACAGGAGCGCAAGCGTCGGCGTGCAGGGCGTCGGCACCGATGCGGTTGGGGCTTTGGCTGGCCAAGCATCCGGCATGACCCAGAGCAGTGCGAGCGGCGCAGCGTCGGCGGCTGGCCAGACAGCGGGCCAAGCATCCGGCAGGGCCCAAGGCAATGCCAGCGGCGCAACGTCGGCGGTCGGTCAGACGGCTGGCCACGCATCCGGCATGGCCCAGAGCAGTGCCAGCGGCGCAGCGTCGGCGGCCGGCCAGACGGCTGGTGAGGCTCGTGGCTCGGGCCAAGGTGCGGTCTTTGGCGCTGGTTCGCTGGCAGGCAGCGGCGCGCGCGCCGTCTCCTTGCCGTCGCTGAACGGGGGAGCCACCGCCGCTGGTTCAGGATCTGCAAGTGGTCAGGGCGCTACCGCGGTGACGGCTTCTCCGCAGTAATATGAAGGCGTTGTAGAACGTGGAGGCGTCGCCTGAGCAGGGCGACGCCTCTATTCTATGCCGATCTCGCGGTGTCCAGCGCATCGATCTTTGATGGTCAGTGCTGCATCATGCAGCAGCACCGGCCAGACGGCGGCGGTTGGTGCTGGTTGGGGGCGAGCTTCGGGGCGGGACCCCAACTTCCCGGTGGTGGAGGGTTGGCGGGAGCCAAGGGTGGCAAAAGCCGCGCCTCCATTTGATGTGTAGCTGCGCCTTCTCGCCCGCGCGGTTCAGTTGCTGCGAAGCCCGCTCGATGGAGTGGCGCTGAGGGCCGGCAGGCTGCTCGCGACGCCGACGCCGAGCGTCGCCACTATCGCAACGGCGAGGGTAGCGGCAACGGTGAGCGGGTCGGGCGCCCAGCCGAGGTCGAGCACTTGCGTGACGACATACCAGCCGCCCGCCGTGCCGATCAGCAATGGGACGGCCGCGAGCAGGAGGGCGAGCAGCGCATATTCGATCGCCTGGCCGGCGAGGAGCTGTGCGCGGCTGCCGCCCAGAAGCTTCAGGATGATCGTGTCGTAGCGGCGCGCCTGGCCCGATGCAGTGACGGCGCCGATCAGTACGACGATGCCGGCGACCACCGTTACCGCGGCGGCGGCACGGATCGCGAGGGCGATCCGGCCGAGCAACTCGCTGACCTGCCCAATGACGTCGCCGGTGCGCAGCATGGTGACGGAGGGGAGTGCTTGCGCAACCGCGGCGGCGATCGCGCCGTCGCGGCCGGGCGGGGCATAGACGCTGGCGAGGATGCCGTGCGGTGCTTCCTGAATATAGCCGGGCGAGAAGATCAGCGCGAAGTTGAGGCCGAGGCCCTGCCAATCGACCTTGCGGAGCGCAGCGATCTTCGCCGGCACCTCGACGCCGAGGACGGCGACGGTGATCTTGTCGCCGACCTTGAGGCCGAGCTGTTCCGCGGCGCGATCTTCGAGCGAGATGAGTGGCGGGCCGTTATAGTCGCGCGGCCACCATTTCCCTGCAACGACCGTGTTGCGCGGGGGGACGGTGGAGGACCAGGTGATGGTGCGATCGCCGCGCAGGATCCAGGCGCCTTCGGGCAACGTCTTCAGCTCGGCGACGCGCTGGCCCTTGAGCGCGACGATCGAGCCGCGGAGCGACGGCACCGCTTCGATCGTGGCATTGGGCGCGGCCCGGCGGATGGCGCTGCGGAAGGTTGGTTCGTCCTCCGGTTGAACGTCGATGGCGAAGAAGCGCGGCGCCTTGGCAGGGGCGGCGCTGGCGAGTTCGTTCGAGAGGCTGGTGTCGATCACCGCCAGCGCGACGAACAAGGAGAAGCCGAGGCCGAGCGCGACCACCAGCCGGTCGGTCTGCGCGCCGGGGCGGTGGAGGTTGGCAAGGGCAAGGCGGAACAAGGGGCGGCGCGGGCGCGGCAGGCGGGCGAGCAGGCGGCGCAGCGCGAGGCCGAGCAGCCAGAGCAGCACGACGAGCACGAAGGTGGCGGCGACGAAGCCTAGCGCGATGCTGCGGTCGCTGGCGGTGACAACCGCTAGTGCGACGAGGGCGCCGAGGATCGCGGCCATGCCGGCGAGGATGGCGGCGCTGGGCCGGCGGGCGGCGGCTAGGGCGTCGCGCAGCAGGCTCGCCGCGGGCACCGACCGCGCGCGGGCGAGCGCCGGGAGCGAGAAGAGCAAGGCGACGAGCAGGCTGGGCCCGGCGGCGGTGGCGAGCGGGGCGGGGTAAAGCGCGAGCCGCGGGGGCACGGGCAGCGCGCTGCCGGCAAGCGCGCCGACGATCCACGGCACGGCGGCGCCGAGCGCAAGACCGGCGGTGACCGCGATCCCCGCGACGAGGCCGATCTGGATCAGGAACAGGCCGGCGATCGTGCCCGATTGCGCGCCCAGAACCTTGAGCGTGGCGATCATTCGGCCCTTGCGGTCGAGGTAGGCGCTCACCCCGCTGCCGATGCCGATGCCGGCGATGGCCAGCGCGGCCAGGCCGACGAGGAGCAGGAACTGGCCGAGCTGATCGATGCTGCGCTTGACGTTGCCGGCCGCGTCCTCGGGCGTGCGCGGGGTGAAGCCGGCGCTGGGGTAGCGGCGGACGATCGCGTTGCCGACTTGAGCGGGGTCTAGGCCGGGGCGCAGGAGGATGCGGGTGCGGGTCTGGTAGAGGCTGCCGGGCTGAATGACTTGCGTCGCATCGAGGCCGGCCATGTCCACCAGCGCGGTGGGGCCGAAGCTGAAGCCCAGTGTGTCGGGCTCGGCAGCGATCAGGCCGATGATACGCATCCGGGCGGCGCCGATGCGGATGGTGTCGCCGACCGTGACGTCGAGGCGCTCGGCCAGCGCGGGGGCGATGGCGACCTCGCCGCCTTGAGGGCGGGGCTTGAGCGCGCCGGGCTGGAGATCGAAGCGGCCGATTAGCGGCCATGCCTCGTTCACCGCGCGCAGGTTGACCAGCGCGGGGGTGCCGCCCGCGAGCCGCTGGGCCATGGTGTTGACCTGGATCGCCTCCGAGGTGCGGCCGTAGGCGGCAAAGGCGGCATTCTCCTCGACGGTGGGGCGGCGCTGGGAGACGCGCAGTTCGAGGTCGCCGCCAAGCAACTGGCGGCTCTGTTCGTCGAGCGCGCCGGTGATTGAGGCGGCGAGGCTGCCGATCCCGGCGAGCGCCGCCGTGCCGAGAAACAGGCAGACGAGCAGCAGCCACAGGCCCCGCCCGCCCGCGCGCAGGTCGCGGATCGCGAGCCGCCAGGCGTTGGTCATGCCCCGGTAACGGGGGCAGCGCTGTCGCTGACGATGCGGCCGTCGGCGAGCGCGATCACCCGGCCGCAACGCTCGGCCAGCGCGGGATCGTGGGTGATGACGAACAGCGTCGCCCCGGCCTCGGCATGACGGGCGAAGAGCAGGTCCATGATCGCGGCGCCGGTGCTGCCGTCGAGATTGCCGGTCGGCTCGTCGGCGAAGAGCAATGCGGGGCGGGGGGCGAGCGCGCGGGCGATGGCGACGCGCTGCTGCTCGCCGCCCGAGAGCTGCGCGGGATAATGGGTGAGGCGGTGACCGAGGCCGACCGCGGCCAGTTCGGTTTCGGCGCAGGCAAAGGCGTCGGGCGTGCCGGCGAGTTCGAGCGGGACGGCGACATTCTCCAGCGCGGTCATCGTCGGCAGGAGGTGGAAGGCCTGGAGGATGATGCCGATACGGCCGCGGCGCGCGACGGCGAGCTGGTCTTCGCTGAGCCGATCGAAATCGAGCCCGGCGACGCGGACGTGGCCGCTGGTGGGCTGCTCCATACCCGACAGCAACGCCATGAGCGAGGACTTGCCCGAGCCGGAGGGGCCAAGGAGCGCGACGCTTTCGCCCTGACGCACCGTCAGATCGATGCCGCGCAAGATCTCGGTACGGGCGGGCGGCTTGCCCAGCGCCAGCGTCAGATTGCGTGCATGAATGACGGTGTTACCGGAGCCGGAGCTATGGGAAATCGGGCTATCGGCCTCAGATGAGCCGGTAGCGGGCGATGGAGAAGCGGATGCTGTCACGGACGCGGGGATACAGGGCGATCGGGGTCGCTGTCCATTTGCTCCTGCTGGCGCTGGTGGTGGCTGCGATGCCGGCGCGGGCGCAGGCGCGCGGGCCGCTGATCTGGGCGCTAGGGGATAGCCTGACCGCAGGCTATGGCTTGCCGCCGGCGCAGGGGTTCACCGTACGATTGCAGGCGGCGCTGCGCCGGAGCGGCGTGGCGGCGACGGTGAAGAATGGCGGCATCGCGGGCGACACGTCGGCGCAGGGGCGTGCGCGGCTCGCCTGGGGGCTGCGCGGGCTGGGGCGCAAGCCGGACCTGGTGATCGTCGAGCTTGGCGCCAACGACATGCTGCGTGGGCTGCCGCCGGAGGCGACGGAGAAGAACCTCGACCTGATCCTCAGCGAGCTGAAGCGACGCGAGATCCCCGTGCTGTTCGTGGGGATGCGGGCGGCGCCGAACCTTGGCGCGGCGTATCGGCGGGCGTTCGAGGGATTGTATCCGCGGCTGGCGCGACGCCACGGCGTGCCGCTGTATCCGTTTTTTCTGGAGGGCGTGGCGGGGAATGCCGCGCTGTTCCAGGCGGACGGGCGGCATCCCAATGCGCGCGGGGTGGAGGTGCTCGTGCGGCGGATGACGCCGGTGGTGCGAGCAGCGTTGCGATAGGCTATCCTCCCCGTGCCGGGGAGGACATTTAGCTCTCCTCCACCGGCGTCGCCTTTAGCTTCTTCATGAAGGTGCCGATGTGAGGGGCCAGGTTCGCGAACAGCGGGTGGTTGCGGTGGTGGAGCATGGTTTCGGTGAACAGCTTCAGCCCGATGGCGAAGCTGGCGGCTTCGTCATCGGGCACGATCGCCTTGGCGCGGATGCGCTCGACGATCGAGAAGAGCTCGTCGTGGTTCGCCGTCTCGAACACGAGCGGCGCGGCCGTGTTCTCGGCATCAAGCGGCTCGACGGTGACGCGATAACGATGGGGCACGTCAGGCTACCGCCGGCAGCTTTTCAAGGTGCTTCTCCAGCGTGATCGGATAGTCGCGGACGCGCACGCCGGTGGCGTTGTAGATCGCGTTCGCGACCGCCGCGCCGACGCCGCAGATGCCGAGTTCGCCGACGCCCTTGGCCTTCATCGGATTGGCATATTCGTCCGCCTCATCGAGGAACACGACCTCTTGGTGCGGGATGTCGGCATGCACCGGGACTTCGTAGCTGGCGAGATCGTGATTGACGAAGAAGCCGAAACGCTTGTCGACCGCCAGTTCCTCCATCAGCGCGGCGCCCGCGCCCATCGTCATCGCGCCGATCACCTGGCTGCGCGCCGACTTGGGGTTGAGGATGCGCCCGGCGGCGCAGACCGCTAGCATGCGGCGGATGCGGGTGACGCCGGTATAGGCGTTCACGCCGACCTCGACGAAGTGCGCGCCGAAGGTGGAAAGCTGGTGCTTCTTCTCCAAATCGCCAAACTCGATCTTGTCCTCAACGACCAGCTCGCCGGCGGAGGCGGCGTCGCGCAACGCGGCTGAGCGGTTGCCGCTTTTCACCTGGCCGGCCTCGAACACGGCGTCGGCCGAATTGTAGCCGAGCCGCTGGGCGACTTGCTCACGCAGCTTGGCACAGGCAGCATAGACGCCGGCGGTCGAGTTGGCAGCTCCCCATTGGCCGCCAGAGCCGGCGGAGGCGGGGAAGGAGCTGTCCCCGAGCTTCACCACCACCGCTTCCGCGGGCACGCCCATCATCTCGCCCGCGGTCTGGGCGATGATCGTGTAGGTGCCGGTGCCGATGTCGGTCATGTCGGTTTCGACCGTCACAATGCCGTCGCGTGACAGGCGAACGCGCGCGCCCGAGGTGGTGTTGATGTGGTTGCGGAAAGCCGCAGCGACGCCCATGCCGACCAGCCACTGACCGTCGTGGACCTGCGCCGGCTTGGCATTGCGGCGGTTCCAGCCGAACTTGTCCGCGCCTTCATTCAAGCAGCGGATCAGCTGGCGCTCCGAGAACTTGCGCTCGGGCTTCTCGGGATCGACCTGGGTGTCGTTCTTGATGCGGAATTCGACCGGATCCATGCCGAGCCTTTCCGCCATCTCATCCATGGCGATCTCTAGCGCCATCATGCCCGGCGCTTCGCCCGGCGCGCGCATGGCGTTGCCTTCAGGCAGGTCGAGCACGGCGAGGCGCATCGCGGTCATGCGGTTGGCGCCGGCGTAGAGCAATTTGGTCTGCTGCACCGCCGTTTCCGGGCCGCCATCAGGCAGGTCGCCCGAGCCGCTTTCGTGCGCGATGGCGGTGATCGTGCCGTCCTTCATCGCGCCAATTCGGATGCGTTGGTGCGTGGCGGGGCGGTGCGTGGTGTTGTTGGCGATGAACGGGCGCGGGAGGGCGACCTTCACCGGCCGCTTAGCGGCCTTGGCGCCCAGCGCGGCCATCAGCGCGTCGGCGCGGACGAACAGCTTTCCGCCGAAGCCGCCGCCGATGTATGGCGAGATTAGGCGGACCTTGTCCTCGGGCATGTTCAGCGTCAGCGCGACGTCGCGCTTGCTCCAGGCGATCATCTGGTTGGAGGTCCAGAGCGTCAGCTCGTCGCCGTTCCAGGCGGCGACCGAGGCGTGCGGCTCCATCATCGCGTGGCTGTGATCGGGGGTGTGATATTCGGCGTCGAGCTTCACCGGCGCGGCGGCGAACGCTTCTTCGAACTTGCCGACGCGCTCGACGGGCGGGGCGCCGCTGTTCGGGCCGCCGGAGCCGCCGACGAGCGGGGCCACCTTTAGCTGTTCGGTAAGATCGTAGCGGCCCTTCTCGCGCGCATAATCAACGCGGACCAGCGACGCGGCGGCGCGGGCCTGTTCGAATGTCTCGGCGACGACCACCGCGACCGCTTGGTGGTAATGCTCCACCTCGGGGCCGGCGAGCAGCTTGGCGGTGTTGTTCTTGCCCTTGCCAAGCTTGCCCGCCTCCGCGGCGGTGACGATCGTGATGACGCCGGGCGCGGCCTTGGCGGCCGCGGTGTCGATGCGGGTTATGCGGCCCTTGGCGACGCTTGATCCGACGATCGCGCCGTACGCGACATTCTCGATGTCGTGATGCTCATAGGCATAAGGCGCGAGGCCGCTGGTCTTCAGCGGGCCATCGATACGGTCGTGGGCGCGGCCGATCACCTTCAGGCGGTCGATCGGGTTGGTTCCCTCGGCTTGTTCGAACTTCATGGGTCTCAGGCCTTCGCTTGAGCGATGACGGATGCCAGCGCGCGGGTCGCGAGTGGCAGCTTGAAGGCGTTGTCCTTGGTCGGCGTGGCGCCTTGGAAGGCGCGCGCGGTGACCGCGGCGGCGCCCTGGGGCACCAATGCCTCCGCTTCCTCGACACGCCACGGCCGGGGCGCGACGCCGCCAAAGGCAACGCGGCCGGTGCCGTCGGGCTGGATCACCGCGGCGACCGACACGAGCGCGAAGGCGTAGGAGGCGCGGTCGCGCACCTTCTCGTAGAAATGCTTGCCGCCGAGCGGGCGGGGCAGGGTGACGTGAGTGATGAGTTCGCCCGGACGCAGCACCGTGTCCTGCTCGGGACGATCGCCCCACAGGCGGTGGAAGTCAGCGATCGGGATCGAGCGACGCTCGCCCTGCGGGTCGATCGTCTCGATCACGGCGTCGAGCACGCGAAGGCCGACCGCCATGTCGCCGGGGAAGGTGGCGATGCACTTGTCGGACACGCCGATCAGGCCGAGCTGGCGCGAATAGCCGCCGATCGCGGCGCAGCCCGAGCCGGGCTTGCGCTTGTTGCAGGGCATGTTGATGTCGTAGAAATAGGGGCAACGCGTGCGCTGGAGCAGGTTGCCGGCGGTCGACGCCTTGTTGCGCAGCTGGCCGCTGGCACCGGCGACGATCGAGCGGGTCAGCACGCCATAGTCGCGGCGGACGCGCTCGTCGGCGGCGAGATCGGTGTTGCTGACCAAGGCGCCGATGCGCAGCCCGCCCTCGGGCGTCTGCTCAATTTTGTCGAGATCGAGATCCTGCACATCGACGAGGTGGGTGGGCGTTTCCACCTCGATCTTCATCAGATCGAGGAGGTTGGTGCCGCCGGCGATGAACTTGGCGCCCGGCTTACCCGCGACGATGCGCGCGGCGGCGACTGGATCGGTCGCGCGTTCGTAGGTGAAGGCCCTCATGCCTTTGCTCCTGCAACCTCAGCCATCGCATCCGCGATGTTGGAATAAGCGCCGCAGCGGCAGATGTTGCCGCTCATCCGTTCGCGCATTTCAAGCGCGGTGAAGCCGGGCTTCTCCGCTACATCGGCTTGGACGTGGCTGGGAATGCCCTTCTTGATCTCGTCCAGCACCGCGACGGCCGAGCAGATCTGGCCGGGCGTGCAATAGCCGCATTGATAGCCGTCGTGCTTCACGAATGCGGCCTGCATCGGGTGCAGCTTCTCCGGTGTGCCGAGGCCTTCGATCGTGGTGATCTCGTCGCCTTCGTGCATCACCGCGAGGCTGAGGCAGGAATTGATCCGTTGACCGTCGACGATGACGGTGCAGGCGCCGCACTGCCCGTGGTCGCAGCCCTTCTTGGTGCCGGTGAGGTGGAGGTTCTCACGCAAGGCATCGAGCAGGGTGGTGCGGGTATCGACCGTCAGCGAGCGCTGCTCGCCGTTGACGGTGAAGCGGACAGGCATCATCGGCGGCTCCGAGGCTTTGGCGGGCGACTGCGGCGCGCCGCGGGCAGGGGTGGCGGCAACCGCCACGCTGGCGGCGCTTCCGGCGAGCACGCCGCGGCGCGACACTCCGGCTTCGATAAAGTCCGACATGGACCTCGGTTCCTTATGGTTTGGCTGAATTCGGTACGAATGGGCGGGCGGGCGCCCTTGCGGGCATCATAACGCAGAAACGAAGCGTTTGGACCCCCGACGTGAGCGCAGAGTTTGCTTCGGGCGAAGGGGAGTCGAAATTGGCGGCATCTGGGTTTCGAAACAGGCGGTGTGGATCGCTGACGGCGTTGGTGATGGTGCTGGCGGGGTGCAGCGACAGCGGTCGCGAGGAGCGGCGGCGGGCGGCAGGGCCGGGTGCCTCTTTCGCCGCGCTGATGCGGGTGGCGGATGCCGAAGCTGGCGCCGCCGCCTTTGGCCAATGCGGTGCCTGTCACACGGTGCGCCGGGGCGGCGGGGATCGCAACGGCCCGAACCTGTTCGGAGTGGTGGGCTCGCCGATCGCCGGAAACAGCCCGCGCTTCGGCTATACGGCGGCGCTGCAGGACGTAGGCGGTGATTGGACGCGTGAGCGGATGGACGCGTGGCTCACCAACCCGCAGCGCTTTGCGCCCGGCACGTCGATGCGCTTTCCAGGCGTGGCCGATCCGCTCGTCCGCGCAGACATCATCGCTTATCTGGCAACGCAGAAATGACGCTTGCGGAAGCGCTGGTGGGTCCGCCGGGGCTCGAACCCGGGACCTCTCGATTAAAAGTCGCTTGCTCTACCGACTGAGCTACGGACCCGCACCAGCGCCGCTGCGCCTAGGCAGAGCGCAGCGGCGGGTCAACCGGGCATGTAGCTGACGCACCGTAAGTCCCGTCAGCGGATCGCGCCAGGAGGGGGCTAAGCGCGCGAGCGGCGCGAGGACAAAATCGCGCATGCGGAAGGCGGCGTGGGGGATCGTCAAATCGCTGTCTTGATAGGTGCCGCCGGACCATAGGATCAGGTCGAGATCGATCACGCGCGCGCCCCAGCGCTGGCCGCGTCGGCGGCCGAAGCGGCGTTCAATCGCCTTCAGCGTGCGCAGCAGCTCACGCGGCGAGGCATCGCTCTCAATGATCGCGACGGTGTTGGCGAAGCGGCGGATCGACGGGCCGAGCGGGGCGCTGTTGATGATCGGAGCGACCGCGACCACGCCGCGCAGCGCGGCAAGCGCGGCGGCGACTTCGTGGGCGGGCGTGCCATGGCGGCCGCGTCGGTTCGATCCCGCCGCCACGACATAGGTTGAGCGCGTCATGCTTCACCGCCTATCGGGTCGCGATGAACTTCGCACCCTCCGCCATGCCGGCGACCGAACCGCCCCAGGATTGTCCGCTCTGCCCGCGCCTGAGGGGTTTTCGCCACGCGCTGCGCGCTGAATATCCAGATTGGTGGAATGCGCCGGTGCCGGCGTTCGGGGACCCGAATGCGTGGTTGGTGATCGTCGGGCTGGCGCCGGGCAAGCATGGCGCCAACCGGACCGGACGGCCGTTCACCGGGGATTATGCCGGCGAGCTGCTGTATGCGACGCTGGCCAAATACGGGCTGAGCGAGGGGCAGTTCGAGGCGCGGCCGGATGATGGGCTGCAATTACGCGGCGTGATGCTGGTCAATGCGGTGCGCTGTCTGCCGCCCGAGAACAAGCCGACGCCCGAGGAAATCCGCACCTGCCGCCAGTATCTGGAGGCGCCGCTAGCCGAGCTGCCCAACGCGGCCGTGTTCATCGCGCTGGGGCAAATCGCCCATCAATCGGCCGTCAAGGCACTGGGCGGCAAGCTGCCGAAGGCGAAGTTCGGGCATCTGGCGGAGCATCGCATGCCGGACGGCCGCCTGCTGATCGATAGCTATCATTGCTCCCGCTACAACCAGAATACCGGGCGGCTGACCGCGCCGATGTTCGAAGCGGTGTTCGAACGGGCATTGGCGATCCGTGAGGCGGGTTGATCGGCCTCTCCGCGGAAAGTCCAGGCGTGCGCGCGATAATCGGACCCCACCGGTGGGCGCGCATCGTTGTGTTGCAAAGCAGCTAGATAGCTATATGGGATGTTGCAACATACCAAGCCGGTGAGCTCAGGACGCCGGTTCATGGCCAGGGAGTTTCCATGTTCGTCGTCGCCAGCTTCTCCGCCGGTTTGCGCTCGTCCGTTTTCGGGCTCGCGCTGATGATCGGGGCAGCGCCTTTGGCCGCGCAGGCCCAGAACAATGCCGATCAGCCGGAGGACGCCGCCGAGCGGTCCGATATCGTTGTCCTGGGTACGCGCAGCACGGTTGACCGCACGCTTTCGTCGGATCTTGTCACCGAACGCATGTCGCAATCGAGCCGGTCGATCGAGCGCGACGTTCTGGATGCGGCGGGGACGTATCGGCTGAGTGACGCGCTGGAGCTGGTCAGCGGGTTCAGCCAGCAGAACAACCGCGGCGGCGTGATCGATAATTTCGCGGTTCGCGGCTTCCTCGGTACGCCGGACGGAGGCGCCGAATATTATCTGAACGGCTTTCTGGCGAACCGGGGCATGGCGCCGCCGCGCGATCCTGCCACGACCGAGCGCATCGAGGTGCTGAAGGGGCCGGCGGGCGCGTTGTTCGGCGATGTCGATCCGGGCGGGCGCGTCAACATCGTGACGAAGGTGCCGCGCTTCGCGCCGCATGCCAATGCCATGATCAGCTACGGATCGTTCAACACGCGTCGCGCGGAAATTGACATGACGGGGCCGCTGACGGACACGCTGGCGGCGCGGATCGTGGTGGCTGGCGAGGACAGCGACGGGTGGCGTGATACCGTGACGCTTCGGCGCCGGATCGTCTCGCCTTCGCTTACCTGGCAGCCGAGCGATGCGCTGCGGCTGACCTATACCGGCGAGTTCAGCCAGTTCGACACGCCATTCGATCGCGGCAGCCCGGCAATCAACGGCGATCCCAATGCGCTGCCGCGTTCGAATTATTATGGCGAGCCGTCGAACGGCATCACGAAATCGCGCAATGACCAGCATCAGCTGACCGGCCTGGCGGAGCTTGGCGGCGGCTGGACGCTGAATGGCGGCGTGGTCTGGCGCACGGGATCGCTGAAGGGCCTGTCGGCGGATCAATCGCGCATCGTCGGCACGTCATTGTGGCGGCAGCGCCGCTCGCGCGATTTCAGCGTGGACGATCTGTCGGCGCGGCTGGAGCTTGCCGGTGAGGTCGGGCGGCATCGCGTGAGCGTCGGGCTGAAGGGCTATCGCTTTCATTATGGCGAGCGCTGGATGCGGATCAATCCGTCGGAAGCGGCGCCTTATGCGATCGACCTGTTCAATCCGGTATATGGAGCAGTCGCGGCGCCGCTGCGGCCGTTCACTAACAATGACGAAAGCCGCTGGGTGAGCACCTTCTACATCCAGGACATGTGGGAGGTTACCGATCGGCTGACGCTGGTCGGCGGTGCGCGGATCGATCCCTACCGACAGAAGATCGTCAACAACAACACGGGCGTTACGGGGCGCAACATCGACGAGCCGGTGAATTTCCGGGTCGGCGGCCGTTACCGCGTGAGCGATGTGATCGCGGTGCATGCGAACTGGGGCGAGAATTTTTCGCTCAACACAGGCACCGACAGCAGCGGTGCGGGCTTCGGACCGGAGACGGGCAAGGGCTATGAAGTCGGGATCGCCGCCAAACTCCCCGGCATCGACGTGGCGGCGACCTGGTTCGACATCCGCAAGAAGGACATTCTCACCACCGATCCCGCGGATCCGAACTATCTCGCGCCGGTCGGCAGTCTGGTCAGCCGCGGGATCGAGCTTGACGCCTCGGCACGGCTCGGCCGGCGCTGGCAGATCGTAGCGAATTACGCCTGGCTTGATGCGAAGGCGGATGACGTCGCCTTCCCGACGCCCGAGGTGCTCAACGTGCCCGAGCATTCGGGCACGCTGCTGGTGGTGCATCGCATTCCGACGGCGCGGGGCGAGTGGCAGCTTAGCGGCGGCGCGGCGTATGTCGGCGATCGTGCCGGATCGGTGGCGGCGACCCCGGTGCTGCTCCCCGGTTATGTCAAGGCGAAGGCGGCGATCGAGGCGCCGATCGCCGAGGGGCTGCGCTTCCGGCTCGAGGCGGACAATCTGTTCGACGCGCATTATGCCGCAAGCTCCTACAGCGCGCTGTGGATCTATCCCGGGGCGCCGCGCACGGTGCGCGCTTCGCTTCGGTTCGAGATGTGAGGCGGCCGACGCGCTGTTGAGCCGAGGCCCGGCCTTTGCGATCGTGACGTCAAGGCGCTTGCCTCCGGAACGCGTATATCCATACCGGCCTGCAACAGAACGGACGCCCCGGTGTTTAGCTGTCCCAGCGGGGTGATGGAGCGCATGTGAGCGGAAAAGCGGGCGAGATCGACGAAAGCGGGAAGGCCGGTGGCGTTCCGGCGGGAGGTGCCATGGATGTTGGTGCACGCGAACCGCTGGGTTCGTCGGGCAAGCACCATTGGCGGGAGGCGACGATCACCGAGCCGGGGCTCGAGGATCGCGGCAACGTGTTCTTTGCTGCCATCGAAATGACGCGGATGCCGATGATCCTCACCGATCCGCATCAGCGCGACAATCCAATCGTGTTCGCCAACAAGGCGTTCCTCGACCTTACTTTGTATGAGGAGAGCGAAGTTCTGGGGCGGAACTGCCGCTTCCTTCAGGGGGCGCAAACCGACCGAGAAATGGTTGCGCAATTGCGGTCGACCGTGGAAAATCGCGATTCGATCGCGATCGAGATCCTCAACTATCGCCGTGATGGCACGCCGTTCTGGAACGCGGTGTTTATCGGACCGGTATATGATACGTCGGGCGAGCTATTGTATTTCTTCGCCAGCCAACTGGATGTGACACGGCGCCGCGAAAGCGAGCAATCGTTCCTGCGAGCGCAGAAGATGGAGGCCGTGGGGCAGCTCACTGCCGGGCTGGCGCATGACTTCAACAACCTGCTTCAGGTGGTGAACGGCAATCTGGAACTCGCCAGCACCCGGGTCAACGATGATCAGACGTTGCGTTACCTTCAGTCGGCCCGCTCGGCGGCGGAAAGGGGTGCGAAGCTGACCGGGCAATTGCTGGCATTTGCCCGGAAGACCCGGCTCGATCCTCGCCCTGTCGATGTCAGTGCCTGTATCACCTCCTTTGCCGATGTCATGGAAAGTTCGATTGGCAAGCAGGTCGAACTTCATTTGAGCCTCCGTCGCAACTTGCCGAAGGCAGTGCTCGATCCAACCCAGTTCGAGATGGCGGTGCTGAACATCGCGCTCAATGCGCGGGATGCGATGCCCGAGGGCGGCGTTATCGAGATCAAGACCGGCAAGGTCCGCCTCAACGGCGATGCAGCAGCCCGCGGCCTAACGCCCGGCGAGTATATCTCGGTGGAGGTTTGCGACCAAGGGATCGGCATGCCACCGCAAGTCGTCGAACGTGCGGTGGAGCCGTTCTTCACCACCAAGGCGACGGGCAAGGGCACAGGCCTGGGCCTTGCCATGGCTTCCGGCTTCGTGCAGCAATCCCGCGGGCGGCTCGAGATCGAGAGCGAGGTCGATCACGGGACTGTCATCCGCATGCTGTTCCCGGTCGCCAGTGCCGACGCCGAAGAGCAGGAGCGTCCGGTGGCGCGAGCGGCCGAAGCGGCTAGCACATCCGGCGCGCACATACTGATCGTGGAAGACAGTTCGGATGTTCTCGTGCTGGCCAAGGAGATCCTGGAGGCGACCGGCTATCGCGTGTCAACCGCTGAGACTGGCGAGATCGCGCTGAAGCTGTTCGAACAGGCGCCACCGGGGTCGATCGACCTGTTGTTCACCGACCTGGTCATGCCCGGTGGGATCAACGGACTGCTGCTGGCCGAGAAGATCGCGGAAATCGATCCGGGGCTGCCGATCCTAATGACCACGGGGTATAATGAGGAACTGGTGATCGATGGTCCAAAGGCCGCGGGACTGGATGTGCTGGGCAAGCCTTATCGCCGCACCGACTTGCTCGACCGCGTACGACAGGCGTTGAGCCAGCGCGGCGTCACCGACGTCCGGCGGCGGCGATCGGATTTCGGCCCAGCGGAAGAGTGAGGGCATCGCCGGCTGCGCCTTAGGGTGACAGCAGCACCAGCGGGATTCGCAGAATGCTGCGGACATCCGCAGCGTCATCAGTCGCGCCCATTTCGACCGACCAGTTGATGCTGGCGCGGTCCGTGACGCGATAAGTGACGCCGAACAGAAAACGCCCGATCTGAAGATCCCGGGACGTGTCCTCCAGGAACTCGGGATCGTTCGGCCCTGGATCGAGCAGGCGCGTGCGCGTCCGCGTACCGAACGCCCAGGCATGGGCATAGCCAAGGTTGATCGACGTGCGATCGTTGAGCGCGATGCCGATCCCCGCGCTGAAGGACAGCGAATCTCCGGGCTTCACGTAGTCGATCTGCACCGGTTCGATCACGGCATCGACGCTGCGCCCGAAATTGCGCGTGTAGCCAAGCGTGCCGAACAGCACGGCAGGGTCGCTGGGCAGCACGGCGGTGACGCTGGGTGAAATGCCCCAGAAACCGGCGCCTGTTGCGGCCTCCAGCGCCTCGCCCGAAGCGGTGCGTTGAACGGAGAAGGGATTAGAGCCGGTGGGCGCCACCACCTGAAGGTTGCCGATCAGGAACGGCACGCCGGCCCCCCCGGTGAGGAACTGATAGCGGGCCGATAGCTCAATATCGCCGAGCCCCCGGCCACTCGCCGAGCTATCGATTTCCCGCGCCGCATCGTTGTTGGTGCTGCCTTGCACCGGGACCAGCACGCTGCGGTCCCAGCGCGCGACGAACGGTGCGCGCACGCCGACTTCGATCGTGTCGGTCAGGCCATAGCGCAGCGCCGCCGAACTAGTGATGATGTCCTGTCGGTTCTCGTTGATGTTGAACTCGCCCACGAGCACCGACTCGACCACTTCGATGCCGCGGAACAGGGCGCGGTTGCGATCGGCACGTGCATAATCGAGCTGCGCCTCAACCGTGAGTTGTCCGCGACGTGTAACAACGCTGCCCTCCTGACCGAGAACGGCGACTTCCGGCGGGCGATCGCTGCCGCTGGGGGCGCGGCCGACGCGCTCGACGGGCACGCTCGCCAGGGTCGGTTGCTGGATGGTGGCGGGATCGCCCGGCGTGCTGGCGGAGCTTTGCTGGACCAAGGCGGCGGAGGCGGGTGGCGGGGCCTGTGCGATGCGCGCCTCGAGGGCGCGCAAACGCCGTTCCTGCGCCTCGATCAGCCGGCGCTGCTCAGCGAGTTGTGCGCGCGCCTGCTCCAGCTCGGCGCGCCAGTCCTGCCCTGCGGTGCTTTGCCGGGATTGCGCGGTGAGGGGCGCAGGTGCCAGCAGTGCCGCAAACGCGACGTAGCCAAGAGCGGTGCTCCTCATCGAACCAGCCGAGTGGTGGCGTCGAGCGCGAGATCGGAAGCGCCCAGTCGTGCGCCGCCCAAGGTGAGCGGTGTGATCCGCGTCAGATCAAGATCGACGGACGTGATCGTGTCGATCGTTCGATCGTTGGCGGCGTTGGTGATGGCGGTCGCGATCGCCGGGCCCATCAGATGCGTCACGTCGATCTGATTTCCGCTGAGCGTTACCCTGTTGCCCGAGGCGGCGAGCGATACCACGCCGTGCGGCGTCTCGACTGCCATGCCTGGTCTGAGCGCCAGCGGGACCACGCCGGTCGCCCCGCTGGCAGCTGGGCCGTCCTTCACGTTCACGGCGACGGCGGGCGCGGCATAGGTTGGCGTGATCGAGCGCAGGCCGGATTGCCGATCGACCAATATGGTCACGCCGGCCGGGGTCGCACCAGCCCGCGCGGTTGCTCGCGGCGGCGTCGGCGTGCCGTCCGATCCGAACACGGCCAGGCTCGCGCGATCGTTCACTGTTAACGTGCTGCGCAGGACGAGTTGTCCGTCGACCAGCGTGTCGCTCGTCACCGACATGGCGATGGCGGCGCCGTTTGGCAGCATGAACTTGCCCGTTACTTCGGCAAGCTCCTCATCCGACAAGGGGAGGGGCTTTGCGAAAGCCACGGACCCAGTGGCGAGCAGCAGGGCGGACAACATGAGAACGCGCATCAGAAATCCCGGTAGAAGGGGGCGCTCAGCGACAGCGCCTGGGTGCTGAGGGGACCGATGAACGGCGCGGCGGTTGGCGCCCGGGCGAGCAATCCCCACTGCCCCGCACCGTTGAAGTAGCGCTGGCCGGTGCTCGCCTCGGCGTTCAACACGAAGTAGATGCCGTTCCACATCTCTTCGAAAGCTGCACGCGGCAGGGTGTGAAGCCCCTTGGAAGGATCGCCGACCAGAACTTCGTCGTGGGTGACGCCCTTCAGCACCACGAAGTGGCGATAGCCTCGAAAGGTGATGAGCACGATGCCGGGCAGCCCACGATCTCTGATGGCGTCCAGCGAGACCTTGTAGCCGTCGGCCTGCAACCCCGCGGCGGCGAGGTAGCGCTTCATGTCGAGCAGCGAAAAGCCGACGTGCCGGATCTGCGCCTGATCGCCGTCGCGCCACATGCCGGTGAACACATCGGCTTCGGATCGCGGGATGTCGTAGTGATAGCGAAGCAGTGTCGCCAATGCGGCCGAACCACAGCTGAAATCATATTGCTGACGCACCACGGTGTTGAACTTGCGCGCCAACAGGGAGGCGACCGGCACCGAATAGTTGCTGCCGAAAGCCGAGGAGGTGACGAACTGCGGATCCCGGCCCGACACGGTCGGTGCGCAGCCGGGCAGGGCCGCTGCGGCTGCCACCGCCGCCCACCGCTGAATCACGGGCGCGGTGCCAGATTGATGGTGACGTTCATGGCCGAATTGATGGCGACATTGTTCCCGCTGTTGGCGCTGATCACCGCCAGACCTTGCAGGTTCTGGAAGGCATTGCCGTCGATCGCGACATTGCCGGTCACCGATCGGCCCACCACGCTGTTGCCGCTGACCGTGTTGCGTTGGGTGGCGATCGCGATCTGCGTGCCGCTGTCCTCCCGCCCCGCGACTTGCGCCAATGCTCCGTCTGCGACAGCGGGCGTGCCCGAAAAGGCGTCGAGCGATGCGGTGGGTGTTGGATCGGACGGGGTGACGTTCTGCGCGCCTGCTGGTGCGGCTGCGCAGCAGATGGCCAATGCGATCACGCGATACGTCATGGCTCTGTTCCCCTTTCAAGGAGGCGATCGAAAGAATGGTGCCGGGGCGTTTCCGCCGCGGCACCACCGATGGCCGTTCAGCGCGACAGGACGTCGCCCGTCGTTACCGCAACGCTGACGTTCGCATTCTGCGAGGCGCCGGCGCCGGTGTTCATGTTGAGCGACTGCATGCCAGCGAAGTTCTGGAATGCGGTGTCGCCCGTCGTCATGCTGTTGTTGGTGGCGGACTGTTCCCCGGCCGTGCCGGCGAAGGTGACCTTCACGCCCGAAACGTAGTTGGACAGGGTAGAGGCAGCCACCACCGCACCGTCGCCGAACGTCGGGCTGGTGGCGACCGACGAGTCACCGGCCGTTTCGGTGGTCGTCAGCGCATTGTAGCTGTCGTTGATCGAACGATCCGAGCTGTCGCGCTGATCGTTCGAATTGTTGGTGGTGTTGGTGGTGTTGTTCGAATCCGTGGTGTTGTCGCCATTCTGGCCACCACTCATCGAATTGTCGGCCACGGACACATCGCCCACCGTGACCGAATTGTCGCGTTGATCATTGGCGTTGTTGTTGGTCGTCGTGTTATTGTCGCCGTTCTGGCCGCCGACCGAATTATCGGTGTTGCCCCCATTGTAGCTATCCTGATTACCGGTGTCGGCGACCGCGAGATCCCCGACGGTGAGCGAATTGTCACGCTGATCATTGGCGTTGTTGTTGGTCGTGGTGTTGGTGGTGTTGTCACCGGCCTGGCCGCCGACCGAATTGTCGGTGTTCCCGCCGTTGTAGCTGCCATTGTTTCCGGCATCCGCAACATCGACATCGCCCAGCGTGGTCGAGTTATCACGCTGATCGTTCGAACTGGTGTTGGTTGTCGTGGTGGTGGTATTCACATTGTCACCATTGCGGCCACCGTTCATCGAGCTGTCGGTGTTATAGCTGCCCTGGTTGCCGGTATCGTCAACGGAAACATCGCCCAAAGTGGTTGAGTTATCGCGCTGATCGTTGGCATTGCTGGTGGACGTGGTGGTGTTCACATTATCGCCGTTCTGGCCACCGCTCATCGAATTGTCGGTCAGCGCCACGTCACCGACCGTCACTGAATTGTCACGCTGGTCATTGGCGTTGTTGCTGGTGTTGGTGGTGGTCGTGGTGTTCGTGGTGTTGTTGCCAGCCTGACCGCCCACCGAATTATCGGTGTTGTAGCTGTCGCTGTTGCCGGCATCCGCCACGGCGACGTCGCCGATGGTGCTGGTACGGCTGCGCTGATCGTTGGCGTTGCTGGTGTTGATGTTGTCGCCATTCTGGCCGCCACGCATTGAATTGTCGGTCGTTGCCGAATCGTAGCTGTCGTTGGTGGAGCGGTTCTCCGACGAGGTGCTGGTGGTCGTCGTGGTCACGTCGCCCGTGCTGGCATTGCCGTTGTTGGAAACGTCGCCCACCGCAATGCTGCTGTCCGTCGCGGCGGAGGTGCCGCCATCGGAGCGCAATGAGGTTTGGGCATTGGCATTGGTGGCGGCGAGCAGCGCGGCCATCGATGTCGTCACGATCAGCTTGGTCTTCATCGCTTCGATCCTTGTGTTCAGCCGAGGCAAAGGATCGCAGCGCTGGGACGCCGCTCTCCCCCGGGCGGCATTGTTCATATGACATTCATCGAATTGCCGGCCCACCCAGACGCGGTGAATCCACTGACCGGATGGACAAGGATCCACTCCCAGATGGGTAGAGGGCGGCCGTTACGACGGGCAGCGCCCTCGCGGCCTCAGGTTGCCGCGAACAGGTGATCGCCCTGGATCACGCGCTGGTGGCGGGTCACCAATTGCAGGAGCGACGCCTGGCGGTGCGTGCCTGTCTTGGCGAACACTTGCTTGAGATAGGCGCGTGCTGTGTCCACCTTCACGCGCATCCGCATCGCCGCATCGCCGACGCTCAGCCCGGCGGCGAGATGGCACACCAACTGGTTCTCCACCGGCGATAATTCATACGCTTGGCAGATAGACTCAACGCTTCGGTTCACCCGATCATCGGCAGGCTCGACCAGAATGACTGCTGCTGCGTTCTTTGCCAAAGCATTCAACGGGTGCTGGCGAGCGGGCGCTATGGTCACCGCCAATCGCCGGGCGCCCTCGGGCAGCGGCAGGAGCAGCAGCATGGCTTTCGAGCGGCCGTTGCCGCCCGCGCGCTGCGCATCGACGACGCAGTCGATCGCGGTTTCGAAGCGCACCGCGTCCTTGTAGCCAAGCGGCCGCAGCTTCCCGCGGCTGACTTGCAACCCGGCCCGGCGCTCCAGCATCGCCATTGCGGCGCGATTGGCGTGCAGGATCTCATGATCGCCACCAAGGATGAAGATGCCGCAATCATGCTGATCCAGTGCGCCCGCGACCGCATCGCTGCGGGCGCGCGCTTCGGTTCGGGCCACCAGCGCCGCGGCGTGGCTCGCCAGCAGCGCCACCAGGGCTGGCATTTGCGCAAGAAAAGGGGAGCCGATCTTGGTGCATTCCTCCGGAACGGTGATCACGGCCCATGCGCTGTAATCCGGGTGTTGAAGAAGCTTCACCAGCGCCGCTGTCTCTCCGCCGAGGCGAAGCCACTGCGCCTCGCAAAGCGGCACATAGGAGGCGCCGTCATGTGGGATGATGCCGGGGGCGATGTTGCACTCCCGGCAAGACAGGATCGTTTCGACACTCCCGCTTTCGGTGGATCGCGTTAGCAGCGCGATCGCTTCCGCCCCTATCAGGGCGGCGATCGCTTCCAAGGCAGATTGCAACGGATCACGCCCCGGTGTGAAACTGCGCCGAGAAGCAAAGACGGTGAGGGGATCTTGCTGCGGCACCAACGTGGCCGATCGCTCGTGACCGTAGGACAGCATCCCTGTTGTGCCGTGATCCATGATCCCTCCTGCCGCGCGACGAGTTGGTGCTGCCGAAGCATTCGGAGCTTTTTTCCGATCCGGGATGCTTGCGGCCGCCGCTGTGGTGGGACCGCGGCTATCACGAAGCAGAGGTAGGCGTATTCCGCAGATCGATCCGCAAGCGATCGATCTCTGCCGGGGGGCTCACACATGTGCGACGTGATCACATCTGAAACGTACATTGATGACGTGGAGGTCGGCGCCCCAGGTTCGCACCTGCAGCATGATGATCGCAATACAGGGATGGAAACGTAGAGTTAAAAACTTGCCGTATCGGTTGAACCTTTACGGTCCTCGTGCGCTTGTCCGCCGTCCTCCTCGTAAGAGGGCCGAAAATATCGGAGAGTAGAATGCGTATCACTTCCATGTTCGCGACCGTTGCTGCAGCCGGCCTGCTGAGTGCTACCGCAGGCGCCCAGACCACCGCTGGTGGCGGCGTGGCGGCATCAACCCCGCAGGGTTCGGTCGCCGGTGGCGCAACAGGCGGCACCATGAGCCAGGGCAAGCAGAAGCGCCAGGATCGTATGTCGAAGCGTGATCAGCGCCAGTCGGGCAGTTCTTCGTCGACCTACGGCGCAGGCTCGATCTATACCGACCGCACCAAGGCGACCGGCGGTGTGGCAGCCGGCGGCACGGCGACGGGCAGCGGCGCGACGTCGAGCGGAACGTCGGTGGACGCCTACGGTTCGACCGATCGGAACGGATCGACCGGCGAGGTCTTCGGTGACAGTTCGGCGAACGCTGAGCCGACCCCCCCGAAGAACTAAGGGTAAGGGGCGGACCTGAGTGGTCCGCCCCGCCTTTTCATGACAATAGCCCTGATCCTTGCCCTTGCGACCGCAACGCCGGCGCAATGCAGGCAAATTCATTATCTCGCTGACGGCCGGATAGAGACGACGATGGTGGATGACGGCAGGAACAGCGCCAGCGCAAGCTCGCGTGCGTCGGGCAGCTCGTCATCCAGCAGTTCGGTCTCCGCCTCTTCGTCTAGCGACGGACGCTCATCGGCGTCGAGCAGCAGTACCTCCAACGGCGAGAGCCGATCCGTCCGCGTAAAGCGTGATGAAAAGGGCTGCACCGTCACGATCGACGAGCGACCCAATCGGGAGTAATTTCATGCGTACCCTTCTTCTTCTGGCACCGGCACTGATGCTTGCTGGCGCTGCGACGGCGCAGTCGAACACCAGCAGCGCGGGCACTTCCTCGCCGACGACGGGCGACGTTTCCGCCGGCACAACCAGCGACGGGATCAGCGACAACGGCACCGTCGGGGTTTCCGGGACGGCCGATGCTGCCGCGGCGAACGGTGGCACGGCGACGACCGATGGGAGCGCGCGCTTCAACACCGCCAACAACACCGCGCGTCAGCGATCGACCGCAACGGCTCGGGACGATGATGAGCGCGCCCGGTCGCGGTCCATGACCAACGTGAACCCGAAAGGTGACGTGCGGTCGAATTCGATGACGATCTACAAGCAGCGCGGTGAGAAGCCCGTCATCACGCGCGAGCGGACGGTGAACGGCGAGCCGAAGTAACCTCGTCGCCGGGTCGCCCGTTAGTGAAGGGCTGTGGCGCTGTTGTCGCCGCAGCCCTTTTCCGCGCTTCCGGTGTTGTGGTAGCTCTCCCGTAAGCGGCGCGTCCGCAGTCCCTCCACGCGCCTCAGGCTGGGTGGGATGGGGCGACACGAAGTCCATCGCCCACGCCAGCGGTGCGCGCAGCCAGCCCGCCTCATTCTCGTTGTGAGCCGTTTATCGGCAGCTTCGCGCCCTGTGCAAGGAACTGTCCCGGCAGTCGCGCGGTTGATGAGACTGACCCTACGTTCCCCGATCGAGACCCCGACATGTCTATGAAAGACGCCTTGAAGGAAGCAATCGGTGTCGCACCGGATCCCGTTCCTGAGCGGTACGCTATGCTGAACAAGCTGAGCCGAGCGCGTGAAGCTTATGAGGAAGGGCGCGAGGATCATCCCGGCGGGCCGTGGATCACCGAAGACGGTAATGGCGGGATGGCTTTTGCGCCGACTCGCCCCGATGGCCAGCAGCTCGTCATCGGTGGCCAGTCGGTCACGTTCTGGAGGGTCGACGAGCTGCCGGCGATGCTCGACGCCTTCAAAGCCGCCATCGAAGCAGGGGAGCTGGACCCCCAGCTCGTGGGGCCGTCGCCTGCGGGTCACTCATTGCCGCGCGAGCGTATCACTCCCGCGTCCTGACTCGGCCTGTCCGTTCCGGCACAGCGTCCGGGTAGCGAACGGATCAGGGCCAAGCACGATCAGGATCTTGCCACGGCCGAGCTGGCCGAGGTGGAGGCGCTCCCCGGCGTGGCCCTGCACCGACGATCGCCGCCGCCTATCGACGGCGGCTCGTGAAACTCAACGAAGAGCTGGCGGATCCGAAGGCACGTCAGGAGGCACTGCGGCACTTCGCGGCCTGGTCGACCGGCTCGTCGCCTTCCCGCATACCACGGAGCACGGCGTGAAGGTCGAGGTGGCGGGACGCCTCGCGGCGATGCTGACGCTCGCCGGCTTCAGTGCTCAGCCAGCCGATGGGACAGCGGTTGCCGTGGCTGGTGGTGGACGGCGGTTTGTGCTGGAGCGGGTGAAGGGAATCGAACCCTCGTCGTAAGCTTGGGAAGCTTCTGCTCTACCATTGAGCTACACCCGCGGCGGGAGCGTCAGTGGCACAAAGGCGGGGCGTCGGTCAACGCGCCTTTGTGCCACTGACGCTTGCCCGATCAGCCCCGCTTGGTGGCGATGTAGCGGTTGACCTGTTCCTCCAGCACGTCGAGGGGCAGGGCGCCTTGGCTCAGCACGGCTTCGTGGAAGTCGCGAATGTCGAACTTGGTACCTAGTCCCTTTTGCGCCTTTTGGCGCAGCTCGGCAATCTTGAGCTGGCCGATCATGTAGCTGGTCGCCTGGCCGGGCCAGTTGAAATAGCGGTCGACCTCGCGCGCGATGTCGGTATCCGACACCGAGCTGTTATTCTTGAAATAGGCGATCGCCTGGTCACGGTCCCAGCGCTTGGCGTGGATGCCGGTGTCGAGCACTAGCCGGATTGCGCGCCAGACCTGGAGCGAGAGCATGCCGAAGCGATCATAGGGATCCTTGTAGATGCCCATTTCGTCGGCGAGCCGCTCCGAATAAAGGCCCCAGCCTTCCATATACGCGCCATAACCGCCGAACTTGCGGAACTTGGGGATGCCGGCCAGTTCCTGCTGACGCGCGATCTGGAAATGGTGGCCGGGTGCGCCTTCGTGTGCGGAGATGCCGGCGACCTGAACCTTCTGCGTCTGGTTCATGTCGACCAGGTTGACGTAATAGATGCCCGGACGCCCGCCGTCGGCGGACGGAGGGTTGTAGAAGGCGGTGGAAGCGGTGCCTTCACGCCATTTCTCGACCGCGCGGACCTCCAACGGCGCCTTCGGCAGAATGCGGAAGTAGCGCGGCGCGGCGGTCATTACCGAGGCGATGATCGCACGCGCGTCGGTGAGATATTGTTCTCGGCCGGCTTCGGTGTTCGGATATTTGAACTTCGGATCGGTGCGGATCTGCTGAAAGAATTGCTCCAACGTGCCGGTGAAGCCGACCTCTTTCTTGATCGCCTCCATCTCCTGGCGGATTGCGGCGACCTGGCGCAGGCCGATGTCGTGGATCTGGTCCGCGGTCAGGTTCGTGGTGGTCGAGCTCTTTAGGCGATCGGCGTAATAGGCTGCGCCATCGGGTAGGCTCCACGCGCCGAAATTGCCCTTCGACTTGGGTTCGATCTCGTCCAACGCGACGAACAGCAGATCATAGCCGCGCTTGAACGGGCCGGTGAGCGCGGCGGTGGCGTCGGCGATGAGCTTCTGCTTGGTCGCAGCGGGGGCGTCGAGCGCGGCGGCCTTCTTGCGGAAGTCGGCGAGCAGCGTGGAGTCCGCGCCGGTGTCGAAGGGCGCGCCGGTGATGACCTTCCTGGCGTCGGCGCGGGCGGGGGCGAAGTTCACCTTGTTGGGCACGATGCCGGCGGCGGCCTGTTCACGCATCGTGGCGGTGACTTCGCGCATCACGCGCTCGGTGTCGCGGATGCGGGCGATGTACGCCTGCGCGTCGGCGACATTGTCGACCTTGTGGTTGTTGATGAGCAGGACGGGAATGTCGCCGGCGGGGCTGCCGTTGGTGGAGACGGGGAAGCGATGCTTGCGGAAGCGGAAGGATTCGCGGCCGCGCTCCACCTCATGTTCGAACAGGCGAAAGCTGACCCGGGCGCTTTCGCCGAGCTGATCGGGCTTGAAGCGGGCGCGCATCTGCTTGAGCTGCTGTTCGGCGAGATCGCGGGCGCGCGTGGCCGCGGCGTCGGTGTAATCGTCGAGCCTGTCGTTGTTGGTCTTGAAGCCGAGGTGCGTCTGCGACTCCGGGCTGAGCGCGAGTTGCGCGTCGAAGGCGGCATCGAGGAACTGGAGCAGCGCGGCGTCCTGCGCACCGGGCTGGGCGGCGGCGGGCGCTTGCACCGGGGCGGCGGCGCCGGCGAGCGGCAGCAGCGGCAAGAGCATCAGGGCGAGGGTGCGGCGCATTGGAATCTCCCGTGTTTCCCGTGCTTGTTGCCGGTTGGGAGGGGCGGCGCAATGGCTGCCATCCTCCCCATCGAAGATGGGGAGGGGGACCGCTGCCGTCAGGCGGGGGTGAGGGGAATGTCAGAGGCGCTTCGCTTGCGGCTTTCCCCTCCACCAGCTTCGCTGGTCCCCCTCCCCATGCGTTGCATGGGGAGGACGGGGTGGCGTTAGTTCTTCAGGCGGTATCCGGTGCGGAAGATCCACCAGACTGTGGTGAGGCATATCGCGAAGAAGGCCGCCGTCACCGCGAGGCTGGCGAGAGGGGAGACGTCGGACTGGCCGAAGAAGGTCCAGCGGAAGCCGTTGATGAGGTAAGCGATAGGGTTGAACAGCGTCACCGTCCGCCACGGCTCTGGCAGCATGTCGAGCGAGTAGAAGGCGCCGCCGAGGAAGGTGAGGGGGGTGACGATCAGCAGCGGGATGACCTGTAGCTGCTCGAACCCCTTGGCCCAGATGCCGAGCACGAAGCCGAACAGCGAGAAGGTGCAGGCGACGAGCACGAGATAGGCGAGCATGATCGCCGGATGCTCGACATGAACATCGACGAAGAGGTTGGCGGTGACGAGGATGATGGCAGCCACCAGCATCGCCTTGGTCGCGGCGGCGCCGACATAGCCGAGCACCGTCTCGAATGCCGACATCGGAGCGGATAGCAGCTCGTATATCGTGCCGGTGAAGCGCGGCATGTGGATGCCGAACGCGCCGTTGAAGGTGCTTTCCTGGAACAGGGACAGCATCATCAGGCCGGGGACGATGAAGCTGCCGTATGGAATGTCGCTCACCTCGGTCATGCGCGAACCGATCGCCGAGCCGAACACGACGAAATAGAGCGACGTGGTGATGACCGGCACCGCCAGCCCCGTCCAGAGCGTCCGGCGGAAACGGTGCATCTCGAAGCGGTAGAGCGCCCAGACGCCCTGCCAGTTGAAGCGGGGGGCGGTGCTCATGCTGCGCGCTTTCCGTGAACGAGGCCGACGAAGATTTCTTCGAGCGAGCTCTGGTGCGTGTTGAGATCGGAGAAGTTGATGCCGAGATCGCGCAATTTCGCCAGCAGCGACGGGACGCCGGTGCGCTCGGCGTGGCGATCGAAGACGTAGCGCAGCTCGCGGTTCTCGGCGATCAGTTCGAGGTTCCAGTCGGCCAGTTCGAAGGGGATCGTGGCTAGCGGCTCGGCGAGCTGGATCGTCAGCTCCTTGCGGCCGAGCTTCTTCATCAGCGCGTGCTTCTCCTCGACCAGCATCAGCTGGCCGCCGTCGATCACGCCGATGCGGTCGGCCATCTCCTCCGCCTCCTCGATGTAATGCGTGGTGAGGATGATGGTGACGCCGCGCTCGCGCAGCTTGCGCACCATGTTCCACATGTCGCGGCGCAGCTCGACATCGACGCCGGCGGTGGGTTCGTCGAGGAACAGGATCTCGGGTTCGTGCGCCAGCGCCTTGGCGATCATCACGCGCCGCTTCATGCCGCCGGACAGTTCCTTGATGATCGCATCGCGCTTGTCCCACAGCGACAGGTCGCGGAGAAGCTGCTCGATCAGCGCCGGGTTGGGCGGACGGCCGAACAACCCGCGGCTGAACCTGACGGTGGCGCCGACCGGCTCGAACGCGTCGGTGTTGAGTTCCTGCGGGACGAGGCCGATGCGCGCACGCGCCTCGCGATAGGCGCGGACATTGTCATGGCCGTCCACCGTCACTGTACCTGCTGTGGCGGTGACGAGGCCGCAGATCGCGCCGATCAGCGTCGTCTTGCCGGCGCCGTTGGGGCCGAGCAGCGCGAAGATCTCGCCGCGATTGATGTCGAGGTCCACGCCCTTGAGCGCTTGGTGGCCGGAGGCGTAGGTCTTTTCGAGGCCCCTGATCGAGATGATCGGCTGCATGATGACTCCTGCACGCAGGACGCGCGCTTCGCGGCGCTATATAGGGAGGCTAGCGATTATTTCTCGTCGGTAACGAGAACCGCGAGCTTGCTGCCGGTGCCGCTGGTTGCCAGCGTCTCGCGCGTCACCAGCATGGTCGCACCGGGGGTGAGGATCGCTTCCAGCTTCTGGCGGAAGGCGTCCGGCACATGGCCCTTGGTGCGCTCGTCGGCGGTGAGTTCGCCGCCGGCGTTCGTGCCGCCGCCGGGAAGCGGCAGGCGGGTCCAGTGGGCGCCATTCGCGTCGATCGCGCGCAGGTTGAACGCCTGGGTGGTGGTGATCGGCTCATCAAGCATGAGCGAGGCGGTGCCGATCTGCTTACCGTTGCGCATCACGACGATGCGGCGATCACGGCCGCTGACGATGATCGACACGGGGCCGGTGGGGGCGAGTTCGGGGTTCCAGCTGTAGCTGGTGGGTGTCTTGTGCCCGTCGAGCGCGGGCGTCGTCAGCGGATTGGACGCGGGCGCCACTTCGGGCACCAGTCCTTCGTCGGTGATGACGACCGTGAGGCCGAGCTTCGTCACGCCATACAGCTGCTTGGCGAAGGCGAGCGGCAGGCGGACGCAGCCGTGGCTGGCAGGGTAGCCGGGGAGCGAGCCGGCGTGAAGCGCGATGCCGTCCCAGGTCAGGCGCTGCATGTAAGGCATGGGGGCGTTGTTGTAGAGGTTCGAGTGGTGATCCACGCGTTTCTGGAGGATCGTGAACACGCCGGTCGGGGTGGCGTGGCCCGGCTTGCCCGAGGAAACGGTGGTGACGCCGATCGGCACGCCGTTGCGATAGACATAGGCGCGCTGCGTCTTGAGGCTGACGATCATCGTGACCGGGCCTTCGGGGGCGATCTGCGGCGCCCAGAGATATTCGCCGGGCTTCATCCGCTCGATCGCGCCCGGTTCCATGATCGGAGCGGGCTGCTGCTGCGCCAGCGCGGGGGTGGCCAGGGCGAAGGCGAGAAGCGGGAGAAGGCGGCGCATCGAAACCTCCACTCTATTTCAGATGCACGTCACCCCGGCCTTGAGCCGGGGTCCCGCTTCCTCTTCGACGTAGCGAAGGCAGCGGGACCCCGGGTCAAGCCCGGGGCGACAATGATTAACTTGATGAACCTTACAGATCGATCAGAATGCGGGTCGGATCCTCGATCGCGTTCTTGAGCGCGACGAGGAAGGTCACCGCCTCGCGACCGTCGATCAGGCGGTGATCGTAGGAGAGCGCGAGGTACATCATCGGGCGGACGACGATCTGGCCGTTCACCACGACCGGACGATCCTCGATGCGGTGCAGGCCGAGCACGGCCGACTGCGGCGGGTTGATGATCGGGGTGGACATCAGTGAGCCGAACACGCCGCCGTTCGAGATGGTGAAGGTGCCGCCCTTCATCTCGTCCATCTTGAGCGTGCCTTCCTTGGCACGCTTGCCATAGTCGCCGATCGTCTTTTCGATGCCCGCGACCGACAGGTCCTGCGCGTCGCGTATCACCGGCACGACCAGGCCGCCGGGCGAGGAGACCGCGACCGAGATGTCGGCATAATCGTGATAGACGATCTCGTCGCCCTCGATCGAGGCGTTGACCGACGGGATGTCCTTCAGGGCCATGGTCGCCGCCTTCACGAAGAAGCCCATGAAACCGAGGCGAACGCCGTGCTTCTTCTCGAACAGGTCCTTGTACTTGGCGCGCGCCTCGATCACCGCGGTCATGTCGACGTCGTTGAACGTCGTCAGCATCGCGGCGGTGTTTTGCGCTTCCTTGAGGCGCTTGGCGATCGTCTGGCGCAGGCGCGTCATGCGCACGCGCTCTTCCTTGCGGCCGGTCGAGGCGGCGACCGACGGGGTGGCCGGCGCAACGGGGGCGGCGGGCGCAGCTGCCGGGCGCGACGACGCGGCGGTGGCGACGTCTTCCTTGGTGATGCGACCGTCGCGGCCGGTGCCCTTTACCGTGGCGGGATCCACGCCATGCTCCAACATCGCGCGACGCACCGAGGGGCTGAGTGCGGCCGGTGCGTCGCTGTCGATTGGGGTGGCACCGTGATTGCCGTAGCCGCCAGCAGCCGGCGCCGGCTGATCGCCGCCTGCCGGTACGGCGCTCTTCGCGCTCTCGGTAGCGGCGGGCTGCGGCGCCGGGGCGGCGGCAGCGGCACCGTCGCCAGCCTCCACCGTCGCGAGCATCGCGCCGACCTCCACCGTGTCACCGACCTTCACGGCATGCTGGCCCATGATGCCTGCGACCGGGCTGGGCACCTCGACCGACACCTTGTCGGTTTCCAGGCTGGCGATCGGCTCGTCAGCGGCGACCTTGTCGCCCGGCTGCTTGAGCCATTCGCCCAACGTTGCTTCGGTGATCGATTCGCCCAGCGTGGGGACCAGAACTTCGGTTGCCATCTTTTCGCTTCCCTTGTTCCCCGGCGAAGGCCGGGGCCCAGTTGCGAGGCGTCCTGTGGAGAGCGCTTCGCGTGAACAACAATCGGAGTCGCAACTGGACCCCGGCCTTCGCCGGGGAACAGCTACGGTGAGCTTAAGCGGTCGCGCTGCCGGCCTTCTTGGTCGTCTCGGCGGACCGCGTACGGCGGATTTCCTCACGCACATTGTGGCCGAGCGCGTCGGCGATCAACGCACCCTGCTCCGCCTGGTGCCGCTTCATCAGGCCCGTCGCCGGCGAAGCCGCCGCCGCACGACCGGCGTAGCGCGGCCGCTTGATCGCGCAGCCCGCCTCGCCCAGCGCTTCTTCGATGAACGGTTCGACGAAGAACCAATAGCCGTTGTTGCGCGGCTCTTCCTGCGCCCAGACCACGTCCTCCAGGTTCGGCATGCGCGCGATCCGCTTGGCGAGGGCCTCGGTGGGGAAGGGGTAGAGCTGCTCGATGCGGACGATCTGCGTGCCGGTGTCGCCTGCGGCGTCGCGCGCTTCCATCAGGTCGTAGGAAACCTTGCCGGTGCACAGCACGAGCCGCTTGGTCGCCTCATCTGCTGGCGCGGACGGATCGGAGAGGATGCGGCGGAAGTGCGAATCTCCCAGGAAGTCCGCCGTGCTCGATACGGCCAGCTTGTGGCGCAGCAGCGACTTGGGCGTCATCACGATCAGCGGCTTGCGGAAGCTGCGGTGCATCTGCCGGCGGAGCAGGTGGAAATAGTTTGCCGGCGTGGTGCAGTTCGCGACCTGGATATTGTCCTGCGCGCAGAGTTGCAGGAACCGCTCCGGACGTGCCGAGCTATGCTCCGGACCCTGACCCTCGTAGCCATGCGGCAGCAGCATCACGAGGCCGTTGGCGCGCAGCCACTTGGCCTCCCCGCTCGCTATGAACTGGTCGATCATGATCTGCGCGCCGTTGACGAAGTCACCGAACTGCGCCTCCCAAAGCACCAACGTCTTTGGATCGGCGAGCGCGTACCCATATTCGAAACCGAGCACGCCATATTCGGAAAGCGGGCTGTCGAGCACCTCAAACTGGCCGTGCTCTACGCTCCACAGCGGAACGTAGCGCTTCTCGGTGTTCTGATCGACCCAGACGGCGTGACGCTGCGAGAACGTGCCGCGGCCCGAATCCTGGCCCGAAAGACGGACGCCGAAGCCTTCCGACAGCAGCGAGCCGAAGGCCAGGGCCTCGCCGGTCGCCCAGTCGAAGTTCTCACCGGTGGCGAACATGTTGCGCTTGGCGTCGATGACCCGGGCCAGCGTCTTGTGGATCGCGAGATCCTCGGGAACGGTGGTCAGCGTGCGGCCGATCGAATCGAACAGCTTCTGCTCGATGCCGGTGTCGTAGCTGCGCCGCGCCGTTTCGGCATCGGCCGGTGCCGACAGGCCCGACCAGCGCCCCGCGAACCAATCCGCCTTGTTCGGCTTGTAGCTCGCGCCAGCCTCGAACTCGCCTTCGAGCAAGGTGGTGAACTGCTTGACGTTATCGTCCATCCACGCCTGATCGACGACGCCTTGCTCGACAAGGCGCTTGCCGTAGATCTCGCTGACCGGCGGATGGTTGCGGATCGCCTTGTACATCAGCGGCTGGGTGAAGCCGGGCTCGTCGCCCTCGTTGTGGCCGAAGCGACGATAGCACCACATGTCGATCACGACATCGCGGTGGAACTTCTGGCGGAACTCAATCGCCATCTTGGTGGCAAAGGTCACCGCCTCGGGATCGTCGCCGTTGACGTGGAAGACCGGCGCCTGAACGCCCTTGGCGACGTCCGACGGATAAGGCGAGGAGCGCGCGAACTGCGGGCTCGTCGTGAAGCCGATCTGGTTGTTGATGACGAAATGGACGCAGCCACCGGTGTTGTACCCGCGGATGCCCGAGAAGCCGAGGCACTCCCAGACGATGCCCTGGCCGGCGAAGGCCGCGTCGCCATGGATCAGCACGGGCAGCGACTTGCAATGATCGTCGAGATCCTTGGCGATCGTCTGGATGGCGCGGACCTTGCCGAGCACCACCGGATCCGCCGCTTCAAGGTGCGACGGGTTAGCGACGAGCGACATATGGACCTTGATCCCGTCGAACTCGCGATCGGTGGAGGTGCCGAGGTGGTATTTCACGTCACCCGATCCGCCGATATCGTCGGGGTTCGCCGAACCGCCGGCGAATTCGTGGAAAATCACGCGCAGCGGCTTGCCCATGACGTTGGCAAGCACGTTCAGGCGCCCGCGGTGCGCCATGCCGAAGACGATGTCGTTGACGCCCGCCGCACCGCCGTACTTGATGACGCTTTCGAGCGCCGGGATCATCGCTTCACCGCCGTCAAGGCCGAAGCGCTTCGTGCCGACGTACTTGCGGCCGAGGAACTTCTCCCACTGCTCGGCCTCGATGACCTTGTTGAGGATCGCCTTCTTGCCCTGAGGCGTGAACTCGATCGCCTTGTCCTTGCCCTCCATGCGGTCCTGAAGGAAGCGGCGCTCCTCCACGTCGGCGATGTGCATATATTCGAGGCCGACGTTCCCGCAGTAGTTCGCGCGCAGGATGTCGACGAGCTCGCGGATCGTGGTCCACTGCAGGCCCATCGTGCCGCCCATGTAGACCGGCCGATCGATACCGGCGTCGGTGAAGCCGTGATATTCGGTCTTGAGGTCGGCCGGCAGCTCACGAATGGTGTTGAGCCCGAGCGGATCGAGGTTGGCGGCAAGGTGGCCGCGGACGCGATAGGTGCGCACCAGCAGCTGCGCGCGGATCGAGTCACCGGCGGCGCGGAGGATCTCGTCCTGCGACGGCGCGGGAGCTGCCGCAGCCGGGGCAGGGGCGGGCTTGCCACCCTTGGCCGGCTTGGGCGCGGGCTCCATCTGCGTCGGGTCAAGCGCAGCGGTCAGATCGTCGGTGGTGGTCAGCGGCCAGCGCTTGCTCTGCCAGCTCGGCCCCGAGGCGCTGCCTTCCAGCCCTTCGAAGAAGCCGCGCCAGCCCGGCTCGACACTGTCGGGCGAGGCCTTGAAGCGCGTGTAGAGCGCTTCGATGAACGCGGGCGACACGCCGCCTGCGATGTCCGAGAAATCCTGACCTTCGTAGCCCATTGCCAACTCCACTCCCTCTCTCCTCCGGCACGGAGGCGAGGGTTGCGCGGACGCAGGCCCACATGGCCTCCGTCGTAGCTAGAAAGGGGTGGTTTCGCTCGAAACCGTGCGAGCCTGCGGCTCGCTCGACCCCTCTCCAACTTCGCCTAGGCAACGAGTTGCCTAGGCTTCGTATCCTCTCCCCTGGACAGGGGAGAGGAAGTTACTTCACTTGCCCAGCACCGACAGCAGCGTGGAGCCGAGTTCACTGGGGGACGCCGCGACCTTGATGCCGGCGGCTTCCATCGCCGCGATCTTGTCCTCGGCGCCGCCCTGGCCGCCCGAGACGATCGCACCGGCATGGCCCATGCGACGGCCCGGAGGCGCCGTGCGGCCAGCGATGAAGCCCGCCATCGGCTTCTTGCGGCCGCGCTTCGCCTCGTCGCGGAGGAACTGCGCCGCTTCTTCCTCGGCCGAGCCACCAATCTCGCCGATCATGATGATCGACTCGGTCGCGTCGTCGGCGAGGAACAGCTCGAGCACGTCGATGAAGTTGGTGCCGTTGACGGGATCGCCGCCGATGCCGACCGCGGTGGTCTGGCCAAGGCCGGCGTTCGACGTCTGGAACACCGCCTCATAGGTCAGCGTGCCCGAGCGCGAGACGACGCCAACCGAGCCCTTCTTGAAGATGTTGCCGGGCATGATGCCGATCTTGCACTCACCCGGCGTCAGCACGCCCGGGCAGTTCGGGCCAATGAGGCGCGACTTGGAACCCGAGAGCGAGCGCTTGACGCGCACCATGTCGAGCACCGGGATGCCTTCGGTGATGCAGACGATCAGCGGGACCTGCGCGTCGATCGCCTCGAGGATCGAGTCCGCGGCAAAGGGCGGCGGGACGTAGATCACCGACGCATCGGCGCCGGTCTTGGTCACGGCTTCGGCGACAGTGTCGAACAGCGGCAGGCCGAGGTGGGTGCCACCGCCCTTGCCCGGCGTGACGCCGGCGACCATCTGCGTGCCATAGGCCAGCGCGGCTTCGGTGTGGAAGCTGCCGGTGTTGCCGGTCATGCCCTGCGTGATGACCTTGGTATTCTTGTCGACGAGAATGCTCATGTCGTCTCCGTAGACTGGCTGTCACCGTTCCCCGGCGAAGGCCGGGGCCCAGTTGGGAAAGCGGTCATGGTTATGCGATGCGCTCGTAAAGGTCGTTCCAATCGGGATTGAACCCTTCGATCTCCCGCAGTTTCCAGTTCCGCTTCCACTCCTTCATCTGCAGCTCGCGCTGCTGTGCGGCTTCAATGCTGTCATGCACCTCGTACCAGACGAGATGATGACAGCGATATTTCGTGGTGAAGCCGGGCACGATCCCGTTCCGATGTTCCCAGACCCGCTTGGCGAGATTGCTGGTTACCCCGATGTAAATCGTTCCGTTACGCTGGCTTGCCATGATGTAGACGAAGCCGGCTTTCTCCACCGTAGAGGTCTCCCAACTGGGCCGCGGCCTTCGCTGGGGAACAGTCTACCGGATCTCGTTACGCGAGGCTCTCGTCGATGCCCTTGCAGGCGACGAGCAGTTCCTTGACGGCGTCGACCGACACCTGGAGGTTGCCCTTGGCTTCGTCCGACAGCTTGACCTCGACCACCTTCTCGACGCCGCCGGCGCCGATCACGACGGGCACGCCGACGTAGAGATCGTCGATGCCATATTGGCCGGTGAGGTGCGCTGCGGCGGGCAGGATGCGCTTCTGGTCGTAGAGATAAGCCTCGGCCATTGCGATGCCGCTGGTCGCCGGGGCGTAGTAAGCCGAGCCGGTCTTGAGCAACGCGACGATCTCGCCGCCGCCGCCGCGGGTGCGCTTGATGATCTCGTCGACCTTCTCACGGGTGGAGAAGCCCATCTCGATGAGGTCGGCGACGGGGATGCCCGAGACTGTGGAATATTCAAGCACCGGCACCATCGTGTCGCCGTGGCCGCCGAGCACGAAGGTGTTGACGTCCTTGACCGACACCTTGAACTCTTCAGCGAGGAAGTGGCTGAAGCGGGCGGAGTCCAGCACGCCGGCCATACCGACGACCTTGTTGTGCGGCAGGCCGGAGAATTCGCGCAGCGCCCATACCATGGCGTCGAGCGGGTTGGTGATGCAGATCACGAACGCGTCCGGCGCATTGGCCTTGATGCCCTCGCCGACGGCCTTCATCACCTTCAAGTTGATGCCGAGCAGGTCGTCACGGCTCATGCCCGGCTTGCGGGCGACACCGGCGGTGACGATGATCACGTCCGCGCCCGCGATGTCGGCGTAATCGTTGGAGCCCTTGATGGTTGCGTCAAAGCCCTCGACCGGGCCGCACTGCGACAGGTCAAGCGCCTTGCCCTGCGGCACGCCTTCCACCACGTCGAACAGCACGATGTCGCCGAGGCCCTTGAGGGCCGCGAGGTGCGCAAGCGTGCCGCCGATATTCCCGGCGCCGATCAGCGCGATCTTCTTGCGGGCCATCCAATCCCCTTTCCGTAAAGTTTGGGTGTGATTGGAGAGGTCGGGTACGCCCTTCGGGCGGGGAGGGCAACCCACTAAAGGCCGGAGATCAACCTTTTAATCGATAATCTATCGCAATAGCAATAACGGGTCAGGCGGTGCCGTGACCCTGAGCGAGATAGTCTTCGGAGCGCATCTCTTCGAGCCGGCTGACCGTGCGCTGGAATTCGAAGCGGCCGTCGCCAGTCGGGTAGAGCGCGTCGGGCTGGGCGTCGGCTGCGGCGAGCAGCTTCACCTTGTGCTCGTACAGTGCGTCGATGAGGCTGACGAAGCGCGCGGCCTCGTTGCGGTTCTCCGGGCCGAGGATTGGGATGCCGACGAGGATCACGGTGTGAAAGCGGCGGGCGATGGCGAGATAGTCGGCGCTGCCGCGTGCTTCGCCGCACAGCTTCTTGAAGCTGAACACCGCGACGCCCTTCAATGACTTGGGGACGCGGAGCGCGCGGCCTTGCACGACGAGTTCTTCGCTGGGGACGTGCCCGCGGTCCTCGGGCGGATAGTCGGTGAGGCGGAAGAAGGCGGCGGAGAGCTGCTGGGTTGCTTCCGGGCCGTTGGGGACGAGCCAAGTGTCCTGCTGACCGAGACGGTCGCGGCGGTAGTCGACCGGGCCGTTGAGCGCGAGGACCTCGAGCCGCTGTTCGATGAGGCCGATGAAGGGGAGGAAGTGCTCGCGATTGAGGCCGTTCTTGTAAAGGTCAGTCGGCACGCGGTTGCTGGTGGTGACGACGGTGACGCCGGCCTCGATCATCGCGGTGAACAGGCGCGAGAGGATCATCGCATCGGGGGAGTTGTTGACGATCATTTCGTCAAAGGCGAGCAGGCGGGCCTCTTCGGCGAGCGCGGCGGCGATGGGGAGGATCGGGTCGCCCGCTTCCTTGCGGCGCTCCGCAGCGATGCGTTCGTGCACCTCCAGCATGAACTCGCCGAAGTGGACGCGGCGTTTCTGCGCGACGGTCACGTTGGCGTAGAACAGGTCCATCAGCATGGATTTGCCGCGGCCGACATCGCCCCACATGTAGATGCCGCGCGGCAGGATCACCTTCTTGCGGAAGAAGCCGGTGGTTTTGGGGTTCTCGAGTTCGCGGGCGAGTGCGTCCAGGCGGGCGGCGGCGGCGGCTTGCTCGGGGTCCGGGCGCAGTTCGCCGGCTGTGATGAGGGATTCGTAGGCTTGTAGGACTGCGGCCACGGTACACTCCGTTCGGGCTGAGCCTGTCGAAGCCCTGCCTTTCTTCTTCAGGTGTGCGGTTAGAAGAAAGGGCAGCGCTTCGACAAGCTCAGCGCGAACGGCGGTGGGCCTACCGCTTCGTCGGCTTGCGGATCGTGCCGGAGAATTCGGCGACCGGGTCGTCGTCCTGCATCACCAGCCCGCGCATGAATAGGAGCCGGCCGGTTTCGCGGAGCAGCTCGACCCTGGCTTCCAGCAGCTCGCCGATCGTGCCGGCGCCGATGAAGTGGGTGTTGAGATCGAGCGTCACGGCGGTGCCGGCCTCGATCAGGCCGAAGCTGCGCGCGGCGGCGAACAGCGCGACATCGATGAAGCCGAGCATCGCGCCGCCGTGGACGTTGTTGCCGAGGTTGGAGTGGCGCCGCTCAGGAAGCATGCGGACGCGGCAGGTGCCGTCCTCGACGCGGACCATCATGTCGCCGAGGAAGGTGTTATAGCGATCCGAGTTCTTGAGGCCCCAGCGCTTCCAGCAGGGATGGTCTGGATGATCCTCGTAGTGGAACTCGGGCTTGGGTTCTTCCACCAGCATCCTCTCCAGCAACTGGGCATCTTAGCACCCTTTAAGACGTCACCCCGGACTTGATCCGGGGTCCCGCTTCTTCTTCCGTCGGGGAAGGCAGCGGGACCCCGGCTCAAGGCCGGGGTGACGAAGAATATAGAACCGAAGCCAACCCGCGCCTCAGACGACGCGTTCGACTTCCATCTTCTTAATCTCGGCGATCGCCTTGGCGGGCGAGAGGCCCTTGGGACAGGCGTTGGCGCAGTTCATGATCGTGTGGCAGCGATACAGGCGGAACGGATCCTCGAGCTCGTTGAGCCGCTCGCCGGTCATCTCGTCGCGGCTGTCGGCGAGCCAGCGGTACGCCTGGAGCAGGATCGCCGGGCCGAGGAACTTGTCCGAGTTCCACCAATAGCTCGGGCACGAGGTCGAGCAGCAGGCGCACAGGATGCACTCGTAAAGGCCGTCGAGCTTGGCGCGGTCTTCCGGCGACTGAAGGCGCTCCTTGCCGGCGGGCGGCGGGGTGACCGTCTTCAGCCACGGCTGGATCGAGGCATATTGCGCGTAGAAGTGGGTGAAGTCGGGGACGAGATCCTTGATCACGTCCATCGCCGGCAGCGGGGTGATCTTCACCTCGCCCTTCACGTCCTCGATCGCGGTGGTGCAGGCGAGGCCGTTCTTGCCGTCGATGTTCATCGAGCAGGAGCCGCAGATGCCTTCGCGGCACGAGCGGCGGAAGGTGAGCGTCGAGTCCTGCTCGCCCTTGATCTTGATCAGCGCGTCCAGGACCATCGGGCCGCATTCGTCGAGGTTCAGCTCGAACGTGTCGTAGCGCGGGTTCTCGCCACTATCGGGATCGTAGCGATAGATCTTGAAGTTGCGCATCGTCCCGCCGGGCTCGGGCGAGGCGATCTTGCGACCGCCCTTGATCTTGCTGTTCGCCGGCAGGGTGAATTCGGCCATTTTTAGGTCCCGCTTCAGTCGGTTGAGGACTGGGAACGGAGTCCGCTCCAGTCGAGGTTGCGCGTCAGATACATAACACCGGCCAGTGCCGCAAACAGAAGCAGCGAACCGATGAGCAGAGAATAAGCCTCGAGGCTGAGCAGGACGTAGAGCACGCCGTACAAAGCCGCGAGCAGCGCCGCGATATAGCCACCGCGACGCCAGCTGCGAAGGACCGCCGCCGAATAGGCCGCCAGCAGGCCGATGATCGCCGCCGCTGCCACTATATAGGCGGTCGCGAAGCCGATTACCTCCGCAAAGGCGAGCAGCATCACGAAAAAGAGCACCAGCCCGGCGCCGACGAGAAGATATTCGACCATCGCGACCCGCACGCCGGCGATCACGTCGAACATCAGGAATGCCATGAAGGTGAAGCCGATGAACAGGAAACCGTATTTCACCGAGCGGTTGACCTGGCTGTAAAGATCGACCGGGGAGATCAGGTCGACCCGCGCCTCGTAATCGCCGGCGGGGCTGGCGGTGGCGTAACGGTCGCTGACGGTGGGATTGGATTCGGGCACCACCTCGCCCGAGGACACGAGGCTGCGGCCGAGCGCGAGATTGCCGACGCGCCAGGTCGCGGTAAAGCCCTGGTCCGAGATGCGCTGTGCCGTGGGCAGGAAGCCCCCCTGGAAGCTGGGGTGCGGCCATTTCGACGTGACTTGCCAACGCGTGTCACCGGCCTGCGGGGCGAGCGCGAGCCAGCCGTTGCCGCGGAAGGCGTAGCGGAAGCTCACCGCCATCGGCCTCGTGCGGATCGCGCCGGCGTCGAGCCAGGTGAAGAAGCCGGAATTGTTGGTCGCTGGCGATCCCTTGCCCGGCTGGAGCACGAGGCGGCGGCCCTCCGCAATCACCTCGGGTGGCTGGCCGAACAGGCCGCGCGCGTCCTTGAGGCCGAAGCGGAGTTCGGCGCGATCATAAGCAAGGCGATCGGGCGTGATGCCGAAGCGGGCGAGATCGGCGGGCAGGGCGAAACGCGCGGTGCCGCTGGCCCGCGCTTCGAACAGCACCGCTTCGTAGATCGAGCGGCGGCGGCGTTCGGGAGTGAGATCGGTTTTCAGGTCGGCCACTTGAGGCGAGAGGGTCAGTTCGCGCCAGACGAGATTGGTGCGCACCACCTGCTTGCCCGCTTCGGTGACGGTCTCGGTTGCTTCGGTCTGGTAAGGCAGGACCAGCACGGGGCCGGCGATCGTCTGCGGCCCGCCCCAGCCCTCAGCGATGGACGCGCGAGCGGCGTTTGATTGCTCCTGCCGATCGTACACCAGCAGATAGACGGCGAAGAGCGGGATCGCGAGCAGCATGGCAATGAGGATCGCCATCGCCAGCTTGCGACCGGGAGTGGGGCCTTCGGTCATTCCGCCTCGCCGTTGTTGTGGCTGTCGTTGTCGGCGAGCGGGGTAGTGGTTGCAAGCTTTTGCTCACACTGCACGGTTCCCGTAATAATCGTCACCCGGGCTTGGCCCGAGAAGAAGCGGGACCAGGCTCAAGGCCGGGGTGACGGTGGTTGTCGGCGCGCAAAGCTCAGATCAGGTCGAGCACCAGGCCGCGATCGCGCGCTTCTTCCGCCTCGATGTACCAGTTCGACGGCGCCTTGGCCTTGAGTTCGTCGAGCGTGACACTGCTTCCCTCGACCAGCGCGGCGAAGCCTTCGTCCTGGATGCGGATCGAATCCTGAATCTCGTTGAGCTTGGCCAGGAGAACGGGGGCGAGGGTGTTGAGGGGACCGGAGAGCTGCACCGTGGAATTCATGATCCGCTCGTGGATCATCAGCCGCGTGCCGCGGGTGAGGAAGCGCTTGTCCGCGGGGAAGGCGGACATGAACGTCGCGCCGGCAGAATAGACCGCGACCTTGCCGAGGAACAGCGTCTCGCGGCCGGTATATTCGCGCAGCAGGCGGATGGAATCGCCCATCGCGCGGGCCATTTCCGGGTCACCGCCGAGCGTGGTGATCGAGACGACCAGCGGGCCATCGGATGAGACGCCGGCGAGCTGATTCTTGAAGGCGGCGTACATCATCTCGTTCACCGGCCCGTGCAGCTGGATCTGCGGGGAGGCGAGGAGGGGGTAATTGGTGGCGTTGCTAGCGGTGCTCATGGCGCGGCGAACCGCGGGGAGGGGCAAGTGGTTCCCGATACGGATAAATAGCACCGTTCGTCCCGAGTTTGTCGAAGGGCGTGTCACAAGCGCAGCGCTGTTTGGCACGGGCGTCGGCAGGCTCAGCCCGAACGGGCGAGGGGGGGGTGGTCAAGAGGC
>NZ_MPSB01000015.1 GCF_001981525.1 Sphingomonas jeddahensis
CGCCCCGCCCGCCTCTTCCGCCCCCTGCCAACGGACCCGTCCCCCCGCTCCACACGTTCGCCTCCCATCGGAGGACCGCGCATGCAACGAGGATCATGGGTCGGCTGGGCCATCGGGCTCGGCGTCGCGCTGGGCGGGTTTTTCGACGGCATCCTGCTGCACCAGATCCTGCAATGGCACCATCTGCTGAGCCTCGTCCCCGGCGTCGAGAGCCTGCGCGAACAGGTGCTTTGGGACGGCTATTTTCATGCGCTGATGTACGTGATCGCGGCGGTGGCGCTCTGGGCCTTGTGGCGGCGGCGCGCCCAAATGGCCGGGGCAGCACGCCCGATGACGGGCGCGCTGCTGATCGGCTTCGGATTGTGGCACGTCATTGATGCGCTGTTGTCCCACTGGCTGCTCGGCATTCATCGAATCCGCGTGGACAGCCCCGATCCGCTCGCCTGGGATCTGTTGTGGCTTGCCGTGTTCGGGCTGGTGCCGATCGCGATCGGTTGGTGGTTGCTGCGCGCGCACCGTTCGGCGACAGGCGCGGGCCGCGGTGCGATGACGACGCTGCTGGCGGTCGCCACGCTGACCGGCGGCGCGGCGCTGTGGTCGCTGCGAACGCCGGAGGATCAAAGGTTCACCACGATCGTCTTTGCGCCGGGAACGGAGCCGCGCGAAATCATGAACGCGCTGGTCGCGCAACAAGCCGCGATCGTCTGGGCCGAGCCGTCTTTGTCGGTGGTGGTGGTCGATGTGCCGGCGGCGCAGCGGATGAGCTTTTATCGACATGGTGCGCTGCTGGTTAGCGGGGCGGGCGTGCCAGCAGGCTGCTTCAATTGGACGCGCGTCTAAGACATTCAGATCAGGACGTTCTTGAACAACATCGGCGGGCGTCAGCAATAGCGCGATGATCTTACTGGCTGCTGGCTAGTAATGCGGGACCGTGCTATTCTTCTTCCCATAAGTTCGCATCAGAGGAACGCTCGTGGTTCCAAAGCGCCACGGGTAAATGAAGGGGGAAATCCATGCGTTATACATTGGCCGTCGTGGCAATCGCCGCACTCCTGGTCGATGCGCCCGCATTCGCGCAGAACCGCGGTTCATCCGCCCACCAGGCACAGCGAAAAGGGGAAGCGCAAATTCCCGTCTGTACCAAACGACTTGGCTCGATCGCGATCGTCGAACCTGACAATCAGTGGTGGCGTGAGTTCGACCTTGGCAGCCCCGAGGCGATCATCAAGATTTTCGTACAAAAGTCCGGATGTTTTACCATGGTGAACCGTGGACGTGCGATGATGAGCCGCAACATGGAACGCGCCATGGCTGATTCCGGTGAGCTGCAGGCAGGATCGAACCTGGGGCGGGGCCAGGTGAAGGCGGCGGATTACTTCCTGCAACCCGACATCGTCACCGCCAACCGCAACTCTGGCGGCGGCGGACTCGGGGGCGTGCTCGGCGGGGTCGGCGGGCTGCTCGGCGGAGCGGTCGGTGCGATTGCTGGCGGCATCAACGTGCGCAAGGGCGAGGCGAAGACGACGCTGAGCCTGGTCAACGCGCGGACCACCGAAGAAGAAGCGATGACCGAGGGCTATGCCCGCAAATCAGACATCGGCTTCGGCGGGGGCGGCGGCTTGTTCACGGGCGGCACGTTCGGCGGTGCGGGAGCCGGCGGATATCAGGACACCGCAATCGGCCAGATCATCGTGCTGAGCTATCTCGACGCTTACACGCAGTTGGTGTCGCAGCTTGGCGGCCTGCCGGAGAATGCCGCCGCGGCGGCTCCGCGCGCGCAATAAGCCGTTCGGCGGCCGGGCTGTTTATAGCGTCCAGATCAGGACATTGCCGAACAGCACGGCCGCCATCACGATCAGCAGCCAGCCGCGCTTGGGATCACGGCGCGTGCGGATCATCCAGCCGCCGCCGATGACGCAGGCGAAGGCGGCGAGCATGGCGATCGCGGGGGCGGCGCTGGAGATGGCGTTCATGGGGTGCGCTTACTCACTCCTCTCCTCCAAGGGGAGGAGTTAAGATGCGATCGCCTTTGCGTAGGCGGCCGTGTCCACGTTTCCGCCCGACAGGATCACCAGCATGCCCGGCACCGGGGTCACTTTGCCGGCCAGCAGAGCCGCCAGCGCCACCGCGCCGCCCGGCTCGATCACCAGCCGCAGCTTTTCCGCGGCCCAGCGCTGCGCCGCCACGATTTCGATCTCACTGACCGCTACGCCCTTGGCGTCGCGGCGCGAGAGGACGTCGAAGGTCAGCGGTGAAACCTGCTTGGTCTGCAAGGCATCGCAGGCGGTCGGCGGAGGCGAATCGCCGACCGGCAGGATCCAGCTCGCCTCCAGGCTGCGGCGCATGTCGTCCCAGCCTTGCGGCTCGACCACGGTGATCGCCGCGTCGAGCAGCGCCAGCGTGATCCCGGCGGCCAAGCCGCCGCCGCCGCATGGCACCACGACGTGGCTCGGTGTTCCAAGCCGGGCAGCAGCCATCTGTGCGGCCGCCTCAATTCCGGCGGAGCCCTGCCCTTCGATCACCCAAGGATCGTCGAAGCTCGGCACCAATGTGGCCCCGCGCGCCTCGGCGAGTCGGGCGGCGATCTGTTCGCGCGACTCGGTGGCGCGGTCGTAGCTCACCACCTCGGCACCCAGCGCGAGCGTGCCCTCCACCTTGGCGCGCGGTGCATCGGCGGGCATCACGATCGTCGCCGGCATACCAAGTCTCTTCGCCGCCCAGGCGACACCCTGAGCATGATTGCCGCTGGAAAACGCAACCACGCCGCGCGCCCGTGCGTTTTCATCCAGAGCAGTCAGTCGGTGCCATGCACCCCTGATCTTGAACGCTCCGATCGGCTGCAACGACTCCGCCTTGAAGGCGACCGGCACGTTCTTGATTTCGCTGACGAATAATGGCGTCGGTGGCAGGATGGCGGCGATTTTCGCCGCGGCGTCACGCACTCCGGCTCGGGTCGGCTGTCGCAAAATCGTCACATCTCATCCTTGCTGCCGAAAAGGCGTCGCTAAAATCTCTTTACACAGGGGGTCGGCGACCCTAGTTCGCGCCTCCGCTGCCCCATGGGACTTCCACCGCAAGGCAGTGATTTCGTCAACTGAAGACCGGGGGCTTGCCCTCTGGCATTGGAGGTCCCTTGAATTGCACCAGGATCATTGCGCGCTGGGGCTAGCGCCCCTCTCGACCGTTGCCCGTTCCTCCGTTTCGGGCGCCATCGACATCGCACAGGGCAAGCCGGTTCAGCCGGTCACGCTTGTGCGTCCGCACGCCGCGGCACGCGCCGCCCGGTTCTTCGTGGAGAAGTTCCCGGGTCGGTCGATGTATGCCGTGAAGGCGAATCCCTCGCCTGAGCTTATCAAGATTCTCTTCGAGAACGGCATCACCACGTTTGACGTGGCGTCGATCGGCGAAGTGCGGATGGTGGCACGCACCGTGCCGGAGGCAACGCTCTGCTTCATGCATCCGGTGAAGGCCGAAGAGGCGATCACCGAGGCGTATTTCACGCATGGCGTGCGCACCTTCAGCCTCGACTCGATGGAAGAGCTCGAAAAGATCATGCGCGCGACGCGCAATGCGTCGGACCTGACGCTGTGCGTTCGCCTGCGCGTGTCGTCCGAGCATTCGAAGCTGAGCCTCGCGTCGAAGTTCGGCGTGGCGCCGCATGAAGCGAAGCCTTTGCTGTTCGCCGCTCGCCAGGCGGCCGATGCGCTCGGCATCTGCTTCCACGTCGGCAGCCAGGCGATGACGCCCGACGCTTATGCCGATGCGATGGAGCGCGTACGCGCGGCGATCGTCGAAGCAGCGGTGACGGTCGACGTCATCGACGTAGGCGGCGGGTTCCCGTCGTCCTATCCGGGCATGGAGCCGCCGCCGCTGGAGCGGTATTTCGAGACGATCCACCGCGCGTTCGAGAGCCTGCCGATCAGCTATTCGGCGGAGCTCTGGGCCGAGCCGGGTCGTGCGCTGTGCGCCGAGTACAGCAGCATCGTCGTGCGCGTCGAAAAGCGCCGCGGCAACGAGCTGTACATCAACGACGGCGCGTATGGCGCGCTGTTCGATGCGGCGCATATCGGCTGGCGTTTCCCGGTGGAGTTGCTGCGCGAGCCGCAGTCCACGGTGCGCGATCATCCCTTTTCGTTCTACGGCCCGACCTGCGACGATATCGACCATATGCAGGGCCCGTTCCTGCTGCCGGCCGATATTCAGACCAGCGACTATTTCGAGATCGGCATGCTCGGTGCCTATGGCGCGGCGATGCGCACGGCCTTCAACGGCTTCGGATCGGACGAGACGGTGATCGTCGAGGACGAGCCGATGGTGTCGATGTACACCACGGTGGAACGCGAAGCCGCGTCCAACGTCGTAAAGCTGTAACTCACTACCTACATTATCGAATAGGCGGCGGCGCTCCTCTCGGGGCGCTGCCGTGCTTACGGGTTAGCGCGTCCCCTTCCGAACGACTGTGCAATCATGCGAGAGCAATACCCTCATGACTGACACCCTCACGAAGACCGCGGCCGCGAACGGCCCGATCAACGACACCCGCAAGGCGGAACTGCTGTCCAAGCAGGTCAAGCATATAGACATCCGCTCGTTCGACGCGCGCCCGATTGTGGACGCGATGAGCGACATGAGCTTCACCAGCCGCGACCTCGGCCGCGCGACCAAGATCTACAACGAGATGTTGGCCGACAAGGACTGCACCGTCGTGCTGGTGATCGCCGGCTCGACCTCGGCCGGCGGCTGTATGGACCTGTATGCCGAGCTGGTCCGCTCGAACATGGTCGACTGCATCGTCGCCACCGGCGCGACCATCGTCGACATGGATTTCTTCGAAGGCCTCGGCCACAAGCACTTCCAGGCGCTCGAAATTCCTGACGACGACACGCTGCGCTCGCTCTACATCGATCGCATCTACGATACGTACATCGACGAGGAAGCGCTGCAGAACGTCGACCACACGATCTTCGAGATCGCCGAGACGCTGGAAGCCAAGCCTTACTCGTCGCGCGCGTTCATCCGCGAGATGGGCAAGTATCTGGTCGAGCACGGCAAGAAGGAGAACAGCCTCGTCAAGCTCGCGTACGAGCATGACGTGCCGATCTTCTGCCCGGCCTTCGTCGATTCGTCGGCTGGTTTCGGCCTGGTGAAGCACCAGGTCGATCGCGCCAAGGCGGGCAAGCCGTACATGGTGCTCGACGCGATCGCCGACTTCCGCGAGCTGACGCAGATCAAGATCGAGGCCGGCACCACCGGGCTCCTGATGATCGGCGGCGGCGTGCCGAAGAACTTCATCCAGGATACGGTGGTATGCGCCGAGATCCTCGGCCATGACGACGTCGCGGTCCACAAGTATGCGGTGCAGATCACCGTCGCCGACGTGCGCGACGGCGCCTGCTCCTCCTCGACGCTGCAGGAAGCGGCATCGTGGGGCAAGGTGAACACGGGCATCGAGCAGATGGTGTTCGCGGAAGCCGGCTCGGTGATGCCGCTGCTGGCCTCAGACGCCTATCACCGCGGCCACTGGAAGGATCGCGCCAAGCGGGGTTGGGCGAAGCTGTTCGCCTGATCCTTTCGATAGCGCTGATTTCCTGGCACCCCGGCCCTTTGGTCGGGGTGACTTGTTTCTGCGGCTGCTTGTCGGAGGCGGGCGGGAAGAAGAAGGTTTTGTTCACGCGAAGCCGCGAAGCCGCGAAGATGTTGCGTTAGAGGCCAAGTGCCGCTTTTCTCATGAGTTGAAGCCGCTTCGTGGTGAGAGCTGAACGCCGCAGCGTGCGGGACAGCTTTGCGCCTTCGCGCCTTCGCGTGAAATCCCCTTCTTCCTCTTTGTCCGCTCTTGACGCCGCAGCCATCAGCCGTTGTCTGGCCGCCAGCACAAGGAGACGAAGATGCCGATCAATCGCCGCCAGCTTGTTGTCGGAGCCGCCGGCGTGGCGCTGGCCAGCCGGGTCGCGGCGCAGGATTCGGCGCCGGCGGCGACGACCGAGTGGCCGCCTCGGGAGCATTTCCGGCTGTGGCCGGGCCGCGCGCCCGGCGCCCCTAAGGTGCTGCCGCGCGAGAATTTTGCCATGAGCGGGGCGCCGCCGCGGCGCGAGCTTCATCTGCGCGGTGTCGTCGATCCGGTCGTTGGCGTGTACCGGCCGGCCAATCCAGACGGGCGTGCGCTGCTCTCCATCCCGGGCGGTGGGTATCGTTTCATCTCGGTGGAGAATGAGGGGATCAACGTCGCCAAGGCGTTCAATCCGTTGGGCGTGACAGTGTATGTGCTCGGCTATCGCTTGCCCGGCGAAGGCTGGGCCGATCCCGAGGATGTGCCGCTGCAGGATGCGCAGCGGGCGATGCGGCTGATCCGCGCACGGGCATCGCGCGACGGCATCGATCCGGCGAAGCTCGGCATCGTCGGCTTTTCCGCGGGCGGGCTGCTCGCCGCGAGCCTAGCGGTGGCGCATGGCGATCCGGTCTATACCAAGGTCGACGCCGCCGACGAGGCGTCGGCCGCGCCGGCCTTCGCTGGGCTGATCTATCCCGTAATCTGGAGCGAGACGATGCGCGTGGGCAAGAATGCGGCCGGCCGCTTCAACGCCGATCGGCGCGTGCGGCCGGATACGCCACCGATCTTCATCGCCCACGCACTGGACGACCCTGTCGTGCCTGCCGGCAATCCGCTGTCGATGATGGCTGCGTGCCAGGCGGCGAAGGTGCCGGTCGAGGCGCATTTCTTCCAGGAAGGCGGGCACGGCTTCGGCCCCGCCTATCTACCGCCCGAGCTGCCGGGATCGAAATGGCCGATGCTGTTCGATCAGTGGATCAAACGGACGCTGGCGCGACCGTGATCGGGGAGGACGTGGCGGTCGAAGCCGCCACGTCCTCTTTCTCCGCCGCCGACCGACGGCGTCACGTCACCAGAAGATGTCGGTGATCACGTCAACGACTTCGCCGGTGTAGGTGTCGACCAGCAGCGCATCATTGTAATAACGCACCCATTGAAAATCGCCGTCGGTCGCTGGCAAGCGATAGGACCACGGATCGTTGATCCAATAGCTTTGTGCGAACAGCACCGACGACAGGGTCGCACCGATGCCGAAGCGGCGATAGCCCTGGTTCCAACCATATGGCGGGTAGTAACGCGGCAGGCGGAAGGCGTTGCGGTTGCTGGCACGCCAGCCGAGCCAATCGTAGCGGTTGTCACGGCGCCAGTCGCGGTTCCAGCCAGCGCGATTATTGCGGCCATACCATTGACGCTGGTCCCGCGCGCCCCGGCGACGAACATCGTCGCGGTAATGATCGTTCCGGTCGGCACCGCTCCGATCCCAACCGCCGCGGTTTTCGCTGCGGCGGTCACGTGTGAAATCACGACGGTCGTCGCGCCGGTCACGACGGAAGGCCTCGCGATCGGCGGCACGATCGGCACGATACGTCTGGCGAGTCACGGCGCCATTGGAGAGCGCCTCGCGATCACGCCAGCGTTCGGCGTTGAAGTCGCGACGCTCCTCACGGCGCTCCTGCCGAAAGACGCGCCCTGCCTCGGTACGGGGCCGCTCGACGCGCTGCTCGGGCGCACGCAACGGCCTGTAGTTGCGCGTGGGCGCCTGCTGCTGCGCGCGCCGCATCCGGGCGGCCTCGTCCCCGCCCTGCCGCTGCTGCCAGCCACCCTGCGGACGCGATGACCGCTCGGCGCGTCCGCCGCGATCGCCGCCACGGTCCTGCGCCACGGCCATGCCCGGCAGCAGCGCTGCGGCTGCCATCAATGCTGCGACCAACTTCCTACCCATCTTTCCGTGAACTCCACCGCCGGCGCACCTAGCCGGCCCTGCCGATCACACGCTTATGTGCGGGTGCTGGCGAATGGCGGCTGAATGCGGGCGTCAGCGTTGCGAAAGGAACGGTGCCGCCGTCACCCTGAGCTTGGTTCAGGGTCCACTGATCCAAGGCGGGAGCCTTCGCCTGTGGCGCGGTGGATGCTGAAACAAGTTCCGCATGACGGCAGGTTGGCAGGGCCAACGAGGCTTATGCGACGCCGGCGAGTTGCTTGGCCTTGGCGTAATCGGCCTTGCCATTCGGCGCGCGTAGCGACTCGCCCGTTGCCACGATCAGCTTGGGAAGTTTGTAGCCAGCGAGCTTGTGGCGAAGCACGTCGCGAGCGGCGCCCTCGTCGAAGCCATCGGACTGAACCACCGCAGCCACCGCCTGCCCCCATTTCGGATCGGGCATGGCGAAAACGAGCGCATCGTCCACCTTCGGACAAAGCTTCAACGCCTCCTCGACTTCCTCAGGGAAGATCTTTTCGCCGGCGGAGTTAATGCAGGCCGAGCCGCGACCAAGGAGGATCAGCGTGCCGTCCTCCGCCACTTGCGCGAAATCGCCCGACACTGTGTAGCGGACGCCATCGATGACGCGAAAGGTGCGCGCGCTCTTCTCGGGATCCTTGTGATATTCCACCGGATTTGGCGGTGCGAGCACGACCTTTCCGGTGACGCCGGAACCGGGCACGACCGGCTGGTCGTCGTCATCGAGCACGCGGCAGCGCGGACCGACCATGAATTTGGCGGTTTCCACGGTGCCATCCTTGCTGGTTACCGAGGCGCCCATGCCAATGGCTTCGGACGAGCTGAAGTTATCCTGGCATACCGCATCCGGCATGTGGCGGATCAGCCCGTCCTTTACACCTTGCGTCCACATCACGCCCGACGAACTGATGAGGCGCATCGAAGACACGTTCCAGCGGTTCGGCTCGGCATCCAGCGCTTCCAGGATGGGCCGCGCGAAGGCATCACCGACGACGATCAGGCGGTTCGCCTGCCACTTGTCGATCGCATCGAGCGCCTCGACCGGGTTGAAGCTGCGGCTGGGCAGCGTGGCGACGAACCCGCCGGCCAGCAGCGCGCCGTAGGAAGACAGGAGGCCGGTGCCGTGCATCAGCGGCGGGCCGCAGACGGTGCGCGGATAATCAGGGTTGGCGGCGGCGAAGGCGGCAGCTTCCTCGACGCTCGACGGCACGGGCAGCCCTTGCGTGGCGGCCACGGCGAGGCCGATCGCGTTCAGCTCACTATGCGTCCACACCACGCCCTTGGGCATGCCGGTGGTGCCGCCGGTGTAGATAAAGAAACGGTCGTTCGGATCCCGCGCGATGCCGACGGGACTGCCCTCGCCCTGGACCAGATCGTCGAAGCGGACGGCAAAAGCAGGCGGTTCGTCGCTGCCGCCGATCTCGACAAAGGTGCGCACCAGCGGCGATCGATCGACCACTTCGGACACGCAGTCGCGCAGGCGGGCGTCATAGACCAGCACGGTCGCGTCGCTGTCGGCGAGGATGTACGCCAGTTCGTCGGCGACATAGCGATAGTTGACGTTGACGTGCGTGCCGCGCGCCTTCCAGCACGCCATGAGCGCAACGAGATAATCAGCGGAATTGTAAGCGTAGAACGCGAAGCGATCGCCCGGCTGGAGGCCACGTTCGATCAGCGCGCCGGCGAGATTGTTCGACTGACGGCGCAACGTCGCCCAATCAACGACCTGCTCACCATGGGCCAGCGCGATGCGATCGCCCGGGATCGCTGCCTCGACGGCCTCGATCATGTCGCCGAAGTTGAAGCTCATCCTTGCCTCCCCGTATCTCTATGGCGTCGTGCCGGGCTCGTCCCGGCATCCAGCGGACCGCACATCCTCACGCCGGTGAGTTCGCGGAACAGCGGACCCCGGCACAGGGCCGGGGTGACGAGCGCTTGCTACGCAGCCTGCTCGGCGGGCTTGGTCTTGCCCCAATATTCGTCGCGGAGCAGTCGCTTGTAGAGCTTGCCGGTATCGTGGCGCGGCAGTTCCTCGCGAAAATCCCAGCGGCGCGGCGATTTCACGTGGCTGAGGTTGGCGCGGGCATATTGCGACAGTTCCTCGGCCAGCGCCTCGCGGTCCGCGAGCGGATCGCGCGGCTGGATCACTGCCACGACTTCCTCGCCCATCTCCTCGTGCGGCGCGCCGATCACAGCAACATCGGCGACCTTGGGATGCGTAACGAGCAGATTCTCGATCTCGGCCGGGTAGATGTTCACCCCGCCGGAAATGATCATGAAGCTCTTGCGATCGGTAAGGTAGAGGAAGCCTTCCTCGTCCATCCAGCCCACGTCGCCCAGCGTGGTCCAGCCCTTGGCGCTGGTACTCTCCTTGGTCTTCTCGGGATCATTGTGATAGCTGAACGGCGCCGCGCCGGTCGGGTTGAGATCGGTGACCGGGGCCTCGAAATAAATCGCGCCCTCGGTGCGCGGCGGGACTTCGTTGCCGTCTTCGTCACAAATGTGAGTGATGGTCGTCAGGTTGCGCCCGACCGAACCCTTGTGCGTCAGCCATTCTTCCGAGAGGATATTGTGGAAGCCGTTGCCTTCGGTGCCGGCGTAATATTCGCCGATGATCGGCCCCCACCATTCGATCATCTGTTCCTTGACCGGGATCGGGCACGGCGCGGCGGCGTGCCATACTGCCTTCAGCGACGACATGTCGTAGCGCTTGCGCACATCTTCGGGCAGCTTGAGCATGCGGATGAAGTGCGTCGGCACCCATTGCGCATGCGTGACCTTGTAGCGCTCGATCGCCTCCAGCGCTTTCTCGGCGTCGAACCGCTCCATCACCACGACCGTGCCACCGAGCTGCTGTACCGCCATCGACCAGCGCAGCGGCGCGGCGTGGTAAAGCGGCGCGGGCGACAGATAGACCATGTCCGGCGTGAAACCGTACAGCCCCTGGCCGATCATCGTCAGCGGAGAGACATTCTCGCCATAGGGCTCCTCGGGCAACGCGAAGCGGACGCCCTTGGGCTTGCCGGTCGTGCCGGACGAGTAAAGCATGATCTGGCCCGGTGACGGATCGGCGATCGGCGTGTCGGGCTGCGTCCCTGCGGCCTCTTCCCAGCTATCATAGCCGTCGATCGTGCCGTCCACCATGTAGCGCGCGAGATCGCCAATCAGCGGCAGCACCGCCTCGGCGCACCCAGCGCAGCCCTTGGAGGCGATGAACACCCGGCAGTCGCCGTCGCGGATGATATATTCCGCCTCGCTGGCCATCAGCTTGGACGAGATGCAGGTGAGATACACCCCTGCCCGCTCCGCCGCCCAGACCACCTCGAAATAGCGTGGCGAATTGTCCATCATCAGCGCCACCGCATCGCCGCGCTTCAGCCCCAGCGAGCGGAGCAGATGCGCGCCCCGGTTCGCGCGCTTGTCGAGTTCCGCAAAGGAGACCGCTTCGCCCGTGCCGGCCATGATAAAGGCCGGTTTGTCGGGCGTAGCGAGGGCGTGCTTGTACGGGTGGGTCATCATTCTCTCCATCCGCGGCGGACGCTCCCGGCCCGCTCGCGGATCCATTCACATCAAGTCAGGCGGCGAGACGTTCGACGATGATCGCCGGCGCCATGCCACCAGCGGCGCACATGGTAACCAGGCCGTAGCGCTTTTCCTGGCGCTCCAGCTCGTCGACGATGGTGCCGATCAGGATCGATCCGGTCGCGCCGATCGGGTGGCCGAGCGCGATCGAACCGCCGTTCACGTTCACCTTCTCGCGCGGCAGGTTGAGATCACGAATGAACTTCTCCGACACGACGGCGAACGCCTCGTTGATCTCGAACAGGTCGATGTCGTCCACCGTCAGGCCAGCCTTCTCAAGCACCTTCTTCGCGGCGGGCACCGGCGCGTTGAGCATCAGCGTCGGATCATCACCGATGTTCGCCATGGCAACGATGCGCGCGCGCGGCTTCCAGCCCTGCTTCTCGGCATATTCCTTGGAGGCCAGCAGCACCGCAGCGGCACCATCGACCACGCCAGACGAGTTGCCGGCATGGTGGAAATGCTGGATGTCGAGATCCGGATACTTGCGGTTGATCTGCTTGCGGAAGGTATCGCCGTCCTTGTTGTACGGCACGTCCGCCATCGCGGCGAACGAGGGCTTGAGCGAGGCAAGGCCTTCCGCCGTGGTCTGCGGGCGGGGAAATTCATCGCGGTCGAGCACGACGTTGCCATCGTCATCGATCACCGGCACCAGCGACTTGCTGAAACGACCCTCGGCGATTGCGACGGCGGCCTTCTGCTGGCTTTCAAGGCCGGCACGGTCGAGTTCCTCGCGAGTGAAGCCTTCCTTGCTGGCGATCGCGTCGCCGCAGATGCCCTGGTGCGACTGCGGATGGTTGATGTTGAGGCGCGCATTGCCCGAACCCATGCCAAGCGGCGGCTTGCCCGATTCCATGTCCTCGGCGCCCATCGCAGCCGTGAGGCTCATCATCTCGGTGCCGCCGGCAATGACGCAATCCTCCATGCCGCTCATGATCTGCGCCGCGGCGAAGTTCACCGCGGTGATGCCGCCGCCGCAGAAGCGATCAAGCGTGGTGCCCGACGCCTTCACGTCATAGCCCGCGTCGAGTGCCGCCATGCGGCCCATGTCGCCGCCCTGCTTGCCGCGCTGAGTCGAGGTCGACCAGATGATGTCGTCCACCTCTTCGGTCTTGAGGTTGTTACGCTCCTTCAGCGCCTTCAGCACGGTGGCGGCGAGATGCTGCGGATGCATGTGCGCCAGCGCGCCCTTGCCCTGCTTGCCGATCCCGCGCGGCGTACGAACGGCGTCGATGATGTAAGCGTCGGCCATTGTTTCAGAACCTCTCCAAGAATCCCACCCCGACCGGCCCTTTACCGGCGCGGATTTCCGGCATAACCTTCGTTATGGTACAAGGGATGTCAAGCGTGCAGGCAGCAGTTTCGGGACAAAGCGCAAGCCCGCGAAGCCCGGATCTGACACCGCGCGACTGGTTGGAGGCGGGGCAGTCGCTGCTTCGCCGCGGCGGCCTGCGCGCGCTGAAGCTGCGGCCGCTCGCCGAGGAGCTCAAGGTTTCGACCGGCAGCTTCTATCACCATTTTCGCGACTTTGACGATTATCAGGGCAAGCTCGCCGGCTATTTCGCGGAGGATCAGATCAGCGATCTGATCGCCGCGCTGGAGCGCGCCTCGCCCGATCCGATCGGGCGCATCCGGCTGCTGGGGCAGACCGTGCGGCGGCGCGGTTCGTCACGGATCGCGGTCGCAATGCGGGCCTGGGCCGAAAGCGACCCGCGCGCGCGCGTCGCGGTGGAGCGGCACGACGAGCTGATGCTCGATTTCTTGGCGCGCAACCTGATGGAGATCGGCTTCTCGCGCGACGAGGCGGAGGTGCGGGCCTATGGCCTCATCACGCTGGGCTTGAGCAAGGTGCATGCGCCGCACCTTGATATGACGACGCTTTTCGAGACGCTGCTCGACATCATCGTGGCACGACCATGAGGGGATTGGCATGAAGGCGCTGGTTGTCTCGGCGCTGTCGCCCGACTTGTCGGGCACGGCGCTGGTCGATGTGCCAGAACCGGTCGCAGCGGCGGGTAGGGTGCTGATCCGGGTGAAGGCGGCGGCGCTGAACTTCCCGGACCTGTTGATGACCAAGGGCGAGTATCAGTTGAAGCCGCCCCTGCCCTTTTCACCCGGCATGGAAATTGCCGGTGAGGTGATCGCCGGGGATGGCTTTGCCGCTGGCGAGGCGGTGGTCGCGGGGACCCGGCTGGGTGGATTTGCTGAAATCGTGTCAGTGGATGCGGGCGCCGTGCGCCGCATGCCGGCGCATCTGTCCTTCGGTAAGGCCGCGGGAGTCGGCGCCGCGTATCTGACTGCTTATGTGGCGCTGGTGCGGCTGGCGAAAGTCGAGGCCGGCGAGTGGGTGCTGGTGCATGGCGCCACTGGTGGTGTCGGCCTGGCCGCGGTGGACCTGGCTAAATCGCTCGGCGCCAAGGTGATCGCGACATCGCGGTCGGCGGACAAGCTGGCAGTGGTCGAGCGGGAGTATGGCGTGGATGCCGTGCTGCCTGCATCGGGATTTCGCGAGGCCGTAAAGGACCTTACCGGCGGCGGCGCAGACGTGATCTACGATCCGGTCGGCGGCGATGTGTTCGACGAATCGGTGCGCGCGATCGCTTTCGGCGGGCGGCTGTGCGTGGTGGGCTTCACCTCCGGGCGGATCGCAGCGGTCTCTACCAACATGCCGTTGATTAAGGGTTTTTCGGTGATCGGGGTGCGGGCGGGCGAATATGGCCGGCAGTTCCCGGACAAGGGCCGCGAGAACCAGGAGGCGATCTGGCGGCTGGCGGCGGAGGGCAAGATCCGGCCGCGGGTGCATGCGCAATATGCGCTTCAGGACTGGCGAGCGGCGTTTGAAGCGATGCAGCGCAGCGACATGGTGGGGAAGATTGTGCTGGTGCCGTGAGCGGTCGTCCTGCGCCGCATGGAATAGGTGCCACACAGGGGCAGCGCCCAGGGCGCGTGCTTCGACAGGCTCAGCACGAACGGAGCAAGAGGCACTGCCTTCCCGCCTTCGCCCCTGAGCTTGTCGAAGGGCGTGCCAAAAGGCACAACCTACGGGCACGTGTCGCGGCACGCCCGGCGCGGAAAGATCAACAGACACGGCGCAAAGCCGGTTGGGAGAGGAACGATGGCTGGTTACGATTACGTCATCATCGGCGGCGGTTCGGCTGGTTGCACGCTCGCGGCGCGGCTGAGCGAGGATCCGGCGGTGAGCGTCTGTCTGCTCGAGGCGGGCGGCGCGAACAAGGAACTGATGGTTCGCATGCCCGCCGGCGTGGGCGGCCTCATCAAGGCCAAGGGCAAGCACAATTGGGGCTTCTGGACCCAGGCCGAGCCGCATCTCGACAATCGCCGCCTGTGGTGGCCGCGCGGCAAGGGGCTAGGCGGGTCGTCCTCGATCAACGGCATGGTTTATACCCGCGGCCATCCGCAGGATTTCGACGAGTGGCGACAGCTCGGCCTCACCGGCTGGTCCTGGGATGATGTGCTCCCCTATTTCCGGCGGCTCGAACGCCATCACCGCGTCGATGATCTTCACGGCAGCGACGGGCCGCTGGCGATTTCCGCCGGCGAGAGCGACAGCCCGTTCCATGATGCGCTTGTCGAGGCCGGCCGCCAGGCCGGCTACGCCGCGTGCGACAATTTCAACGGCGCGAACCAGGAAGGCTTCGGCCGCTATGACCTCACCATCTCGAACGGGCAGCGCTGGTCCACTGCCGCCGCCTATCTTCGGCCGGTGCAGCATCGCCGCAACCTGACCGTTATCACCGACGCGCGGACGAGCGGGATCGTTGTCGCTGGCGGACGCGCCGTGGCGGTGAACTATGTTCGCGGCAATCGCGTCGAGCGCGTGGAGGTGGACGGCGAGGCGATTCTGTGCGCGGGCGCGGTGCAAAGCCCGCATATCCTGCAGCTATCCGGCATCGGCAACGCCGCGCAGCTTCGCGACGTCGGCGTGCGGCCAGTGCATGATCTGCCGGGCGTCGGCGAGAACCTGCAGGACCACCTCGACATTATCATGAGCTGGTACAGCCAGGGGCTGTTGACCGCGTTTTCGCAGACCAAAGGGCTTGGTCAGTTGCGCGTCGGCCTGAACTATCTGTTGCGCGGCAAGGGCTTGGGGCGGCAGCAATTCCTAGAGTCAGGGGCCTTCATCTGCTCGCGCGAGGGCCTGTCGCGGCCCGATGTGCAAATCCACGGCGTGCTCGCGATCATGAAGGATCACGGCAAGACTCGCGTGCCGGCCGACGGCTTCTCGCTTCACCTCTGCCAACTTCGCCCCGAAAGCCGCGGGCGGATCACGTTGGGATCGACAGATCCGACCGCCGATCCGCTGATCTATGCCAATTATCTCGCCAGCGAAGTCGATCGGCGTGTGATGCGCGATTGCGTCCATATGGGCCGCGAGATCGCCTATCAGGCGGCGCTCGATCCGTATCGCGGCGCGGAATATGCGCCGGGGCGTGAGGTGCAGTCGGATGCGGAGATCGACGCCTGGGTGCGGGCGAATGCCGAGACGATCTACCACCCCGTCGGCACGTGCAAGATGGGCAGCGATGGTGACGCCATGGCAGTGGTCGACGAGAGGCTGCGGGTGCGCGGGCTCGACGGGCTGCGCGTGGTGGATGCGTCGGTGATGCCGACGCTGGTAGGGTCGAACACCAACGCGCCGACGATCATGATCGCGGAAAAAGCCTCCGACATGATCCGCGGTGTGGAGGCGAAAACGGCGTTGGCGGCCTGATACTCCCTCTCCCCACGAGGGAGAGGGCCGGGGTGAGGGCCTGTCCACGGGAGCGTCGGTCTCGGTGAGACACCACCCTCCCCCAGCCCCTCCCCCAAGCGGAGGGGAGCAAGATGGGACTAGCGGCTCAGTGCTGCCACGCCGGGAAGTTCGCGGCCTTCCATCCACTCCAGGAACGCGCCACCAGCAGTGGAGACAAAGGTAAAGTCTTCCGCCACGCCGGCGTGGTTGAGTGCTGCAACCGTATCGCCGCCGCCCGCAACCGAGACGAGGCTGCCGTCGACCGTCAGCGCCCCGGCGGTCTTCGCCAGTGCCACGGTGGCCGTGTCGAACGGCGGCGTCTCAAACGCCCCGAGCGGGCCGTTCCACACCAGAGTGCGGCAGTTCTTGAGCACGTCTCCCAGCGCCTCGACCGCGGCCGGTCCGACGTCGAGGATCATCTCGTCCGCGGCAACTTCGTGGACGTTGACGGTGCGCGTCGCCGGGTTCGGCTTGAACTCGGTGGCGACCACCACATCATAGGGCAGATGGACGGTGCAGTTTGCACGATCGGCGGCTTCGAGGATCTCCTCCGCCGTGCCGGTCAGGTCATGCTCGCACAGGCTCTTGCCGACATTCACGCCGCGTGCGGCGAGGAAAGTGTTGGCCATCCCCCCGCCGATAATGAGGTGATCGACCTTGCCGACGAGGTGCTTCAGCACATCCAGCTTGGTCGAAACCTTGGCGCCGCCGACCACCGCCGCGACCGGATGCTCGGGCTCACCGAGCGCCTTCTGAAGCGCGTCGAGTTCTGCTTCCATCGCACGACCGGCGAAGGCGGGCAGCTTGCGCGCGAGGCCCTCCGTCGAAGCGTGCGCACGGTGCGCAGCGGAGAAAGCGTCGTTAACGTAAAAATCGCCAAGCGCAGCAAAACGATCGACCACGGCCGGGTCGTTCTTTTCCTCGCCGCCGAAGAAGCGCGTGTTCTCCAGCACCGCGATGTCGCCGGGCTGAAGCGTCGCGACATTCGCCGCGTCGCCTTCCCAGTCGACGAAGCGCACCGGGCGGCCGAGCACCGCCTCATAAGGCTTCACGATCTGCGCCAGCGACATGTCCGGCGTCGGCACCCCCTTGGGCCGGCCGAAGTGCGCGAGAATCAGGACGATCGCGCCCTTGTCGGCGAGTTCACCTACCGTCGCGACCGTGGCGCGAAGGCGGGTGTCATCCGTCACTGCCCCATCGGCGAAGGGGACGTTCAAATCCTCTCGGACGAGAACTCGTTTACCGTGGACGTCGCCCATGTCGTCGAGCGTTCGGAATGACTTGGCCATGTTTCCTCGATCCTGATCTCATCACCGGCGGCAATGCGGCCGCCCTGTATCACCTTTGCGCAGGCGCCGCCCCGCCAGTCGGGCGTGAGCGCAGCCTCCAGCCCCGGCGCGATCGCCTCCATGCGTGCGCAAGGATCATCCTCGCCGGTCACTTCGAGCACCACGTCGCGGCCGATCCGGATGCGCGCGCCGGGCACCTGCGGCAAGTCGATCCCATCGACCAGCAGGTTCGCGCGGCGTTCCTGCCACGGGATGTTGCGGCCGATCTCGGCCGTCGCCGCGTCCCAGTCTGCACGCTCGATGAGCGTCACTTGGCGCTTGTAGGGCTTGCCCCTCACGCCGCCGCGAAAATCGCCAACGACACCGCCTTCAAGCGTGACATCGGCAGCGTCCAGCACCTCCATCGGCGCCTTGGAGCGCGCATGGCGGGCGATGCCGAGGAGGATGCCGGTGGTCATGTCAGTCACCTGAGCGGAAAGCGTACCTACGTCGATACACTCGCTTCGTCATCCCGGACTTGATCCGGGATCCATGGTGCCGCGAGCGCCGCGCTTGGTTGATCAAGCGCCAGCGCCCGCGGATGGTTGGATCCCGGGTCACGCCCGGGATGACGAGCGACAGCAAGCGGGGTCGTTTACCCCAGCTTGGCCATCGCCGTAGCGGTGTCGACCATGCGGTTGGAGAAGCCCCATTCATTGTCGTACCAGCTGACGACGCGGACGAGCTTGCCGTCGATCACCGCCGTCTCCAGGCTGTCCACCGTGGACGAATAGGGCGTGTGGACGATGTCGATCGACACCAAAGGCTCGTCGGTGAAGTGAAGCACGCCCTTCATCGGGCCTTCCGCCGCCGCCTTGAGCAGCGCATTCACTTCCTCGACGCTGGTGTCGCGCTTCGGCGTGAAGGTAAGGTCGACGAGGCTGCCGTCCGGAGTCGGCACGCGGATCGCCGAGCCGTCGAGCTTGCCCTTCAGTTCCGGCAGCACTTCGCCCACCGCGCGCGCGGCGCCGGTGGTGGTCGGGATCATGCTCATCGCCGCGGCGCGGGCGCGGCGCAGGTCCGGGTGGATCTGGTCGAGGATCTTCTGATCGTTGGTATAGGCGTGAACGGTGGTCATCAGGCCGCGCTCGATACCCACCGAATCGTTCAGCACCTTGGCAACCGGCGCCAGGCAGTTGGTGGTGCACGATGCGTTCGACACGATCGTGTGGCCGGCCTCCAGCTTGTCGTGGTTCACGCCATAAACGACGGTCAGGTCGACGTTCTTGCCCGGCGCGGAGATCAGCACCTTCTTGGCACCGGCGGCAATGTGCTTCTCGCACGAGGCGCGGTCGGTGAAGAAGCCGGTGCATTCCAGCACCAGATCGACGCCCAGTTCCTTGTGCGGCAGGTTGGCGGGATCGCGCTCCGCCGTCACGCGGATGCGCTTGCCGTCGATCACCAGATCGTTACCCTCGGCCTCAACGGTGCCGGGATATTTGCCATGAACGCTGTCGCGGCTGAACAGCCAGGCGTTGGACTTGGCATCGGCGAGATCGTTGATCGCCACCAGCTCCAACTCGCTACCGCGCTCCAGCAGGGCGCGTGCCACCAGGCGGCCGATGCGCCCGAAACCGTTGATCGCAACCTTCGTCATCTCGCCCGAGTCTCCCCTCGCATTCAATCTTGCGCGAGCCTTTGCGCGACGGACGGGCGACGCGTCAACCATGGCAGACATGTCAGGGGCGGACCCGTCAGGGTCTTGCCGTCTTCCCTGCGCGACCCTACTCCATTGGCATGACGGATAGTGACGCTGTGACGCGGATCCATGCCGCGATCAGGCGCATCGAAGCGGCGGCGCAACGCCGCGACGCGGAAGAGGCCGATTTGCGCCAACGCCACGCCGCGTTGCGAGACGAAGTGTCGCGCGCGATCGCAGACATGGATGCGCTCAGCCCGCAGGACGCCGGCTGATGGCGCGTGTCACCCTCGATATCGGCGGCACGCACTGGACGGTGAACACGCGCGACGGCGGCGAGGCCGAGGTGCGGCGGCTGGCCGCGATGGTCGCCGACCGCTGGCCGCAGGCGATCCGCGCGGCGGGCGATGGCGGCACGCCGCAGGCGCTGCTGCTGGTTGCGCTGATGCTAGCGGACGAGTTGACCGAGGCGATGGCGGCGCAACCCGACACCAGCCTGCTCGATCAAGTGGCGGAACGGCTCGAAACTCTTGCCGAGGCCCTTGAGCGCGGGCCCGCAAGCGCCTAGATTGTCGGTGACGGGTACTGCCCGGTACGAGCTAGACTTATCCCTGAGGCTATTCATCATCCAAGGGGGCTGTCCCTGCCCAGACCCTGGTCTGACGTACATGGTCCCCACCTGACGTATTGGGCGTCAGTGGATATCCCGGCAAACGGCCATGGCGGTCCCGTCACCCCCCGCCCCTGACAAGAGCGCGCTACGCGCCGCAGCGCGCGCTGCCCGCGCGGCGCTGGGTGAATCGCGTCCGGTAATCGCGCCGCGTCCGGAGCTGCTGTCCTTGCTGGCGCCCGGCCTGACGATCGCAACCTATGCGCCAATGGGCGGCGAAGCAGATCCTGCACCCCTCGCCAGCGCGGCGGTAGCAGCGGGTTGCGCGCTCGCTCTGCCCCATGTGATCGATCGCCCCACCCCGATCCGCTTCCTGCGCTGGCGCGAGGACGATGCGCTGGTGGCCGGGCCGTTCGGGCTGCAACAGCCCGTCGACCACATGGAGGAGGTTGCACCGGACCTGATCCTCACCCCGCTGGTAGCCTTTGACCGCACGCTTGCACGGCTTGGCCAAGGCGCGGGGCACTACGATCGCGCCTTCGCCCGCTACCCGGCCGCGCATCGCATCGGGGTTGCCTTTTGCGTGCAGGAAGTCGATCGCCTGCCGACCGACCCGTGGGACATGCCGCTCCACGCCATCATCACCGAACGCGAGTGGATCACCGCATGAACCCGTCATGGCGCAAGCCGGTGGGGATGCTCGCCATCCTCCTCCTGATCACCATCTGGTGCGCGCTGATCGTCAGCTTTTCCGCAACGATCGGCGGCTGGCATCCGGTGGCGCAACTCGTCTTCTATCTGGTGACGGGGATCATCTGGATCACCCCGCTCAAGCCATTGCTGCGCTGGATGGAGACCGGACGCTGGCGGTAACGGCGCGCTATCATCCAAGGAGGGAATTGGCCTGTTCGTGGACGAAAGAAGCGCGGGAAACCTCTTCGACTAGCTCACTTCGGACCGCGAAGTATCTGGCGCAGTCCACCGGCTCTCGCTGCGTTCAGGTGTTCCAAGGCGCAAGCCATGTTCGACGTCGGGCCGTACGCATACGGCAATCGCCACGATACAACTAGCGCTGGTGTGAAGCCCGCATTTCAGGAATTCAGCGGATCGGTGGGCCCTAGCAAGTTGATCGCTTCCTGAACGCGAATGGCGGCAAAGCTGAGCGCACGGACGGACAAATCATCGGCATCGGAATCGGCCGCCAGGGAGTCAAGACAACCAAGCACGGCGACGAGCATGCCGACGCATTCACTCGCCGTCTTCGATCGATCCATATGCGCCATGTCGCTCATTTTGCGGTCGCTCCGACGATCGTACCTTGTTTAGCCTCGATCTGCCGACGCATCCTTCCCCGATGCGTGGTGCCGACAGACCCTACTTACCTTGCGGCAAAACGTCGATCGAAATCATAACACGTGTCAGTATGTGATAGAAAATTCCGTCCGAAGAAGGAGCAATATCGCGGCCGGCGGTTGATGTTCCGCATTTGTTCTGCGATGATCCCCATCGGAGGCGATCATGGCGAAACAGCGGCCGCAGCGCGGGGCCACCACTAACCTGGTCAGCACGCGTTTCAACCTGCGGCAGCGGGAGGCAGATGGCGACTGGCTCGACCAGCGCGACGAGGTGGATGGCGCCCCGTCGCCGGTCCGAACAAGTGTGCAGCCGCTTCGTCCGCGCACGATCATTTCGTACAACAAGAGCCCGGATGTCCCGTTCGACCGCAGCATCAATCCGCTTGTCGGATGCGAGCATGGCTGCATCTATTGCTTCGCCCGCCCGAGCCATGCCTATCACGACCTGTCACCGGGACTTGATTTCGAGACCAAGCTGTTCGTGAAGCCCGATGCGGCAGCGCTGCTGCGCGAGGAGCTGCGCAAGCCGGGCTATCGCTGCGCGCCAATCGCGATGGGGACGAACACCGATCCTTATCAGCCGATCGAGTCGCAGTGGCGGGTGACGCGCGCGATCATCGAAGTGCTCGCCGCGTGCGACCATCCGGTGATGATCACCACCAAATCCGACCGGGTGGTACGCGATCTCGATCTGCTGGCGCCGATGGCGGCCAAGGGGCTGGTGGGCGTGGCAATTTCGGTCACCTCGCTCGACACCCGGATCGCGATGACGATCGAGCCGCGCGCGCCGCATCCCGAGCGGCGGCTGAAAGCGGTGCGGCAGCTGAGCGACGCGGGCGTGCCGACTTATGTCAACATGGCGCCAGTGATCCCGGCGATCACCGATCATGAGGTGGAGACGATCGTCGCCCGCGCCGCCGCAGCAGGGGCGCGCGGCGTGTCGTTCATTCCGGTGCGGCTGCCGTGGGAGGTGGCCCCGCTGTTCCGCGCGTGGCTCGACGAACATTTTCCCGAACGCGCGGGCAAGGTAATGGCGACGATCCAGTCGCTGCGCGGGGGCAAGGACAATGATCCGGGGTTCTTCTCCAGAATGCGTGGGCAAGGGCCCTGGGCCGAGCTGCTGCGCACGCGCTTCCAGATCGCGCGGCGGCGGCACGGCATCGAACGCATCGGCGAGCGGATGCAGCTGCGCACCGACCTGTTCCGGCCACCGCCCGGGCCGCAGGGGGAGCTGTTCTGATGGACGGGGAAGCTCCCCTGCTTGACGTCACCTTTGCCGGCGCGGTGATCGAATGGCGCGGGCCAGCGCCGTTCTTCTTCGTCGCTTTGCCCGAGGAGGAAGTGGTGGGGGTGCGCGCGGCGGCGCGGGTGGCGAGCTATGGCTGGGGCGTGGTGCCAGTCACCGCGACGATCGGCGACACGGTGTTCGCGACGTCGCTGTTCCCGCGCGATGGCGGGTATCTGCTGCCGCTGAAGGATGCGGTGCGGCGAGCGGCGGGGGTGACGCTGGGGAATGAGGTGGTCGTTCGGATGCGGATCGAAGCGCGGGAGCGACCGCTTCGTTGATGCCTCCCCGGCGCAGGCCGGGGGTCCAGTTGGAAAGCGTTGGTGATGGTCGTCTCGTCTTTTTAGCAGCGTTCCCCAACTGGACCCCGGCGTGCGCCGGGGAAGTGTTGAGTGAAAGGCGATGCAAGCCCCTCCACTTCAGGGAAGGGGCTTTTGCGACCGGTTCAGAAGCGGGTGGAGGCGCCCAAGAACAGGGTGGCGCGGTCGGCGTCGCCGCTGAAGCCGATGCGGGTGCCGGCATCGAACATAAAGTTTTCGCCGAGTTCCAGCGTAAAGCCGGTCGAGGCGATCGCCTGATAGCGGCTCTCGATCCCCGCCGGCGCGCCGCGCGGCAGGATGCCGACATATTCGACATAGCCGCTCACCGGACCGGCGATCGCATGGCCGAGCGTGGCGCTATGGAGCAGATCGACGCCATAGCCGCGCTTCTCGTCGTGATAGACGACATCGGCCTCCAGCATCGCGCCGAAGCTGAACTCGCCGGGCAGATCGGCGGCCATGGGCACGACCACCCCGCCCTCGACATGGCCATTGGAAAGGCCGCCGGTGCCGGTAGGCAGCTTCACGAACGGCATCACTGCAAAGGCGGTGCGATCGTGATCATTGCCTTGCAGGTTGATCTTGAGCCGGACCAAGGTCTCGTCGCCGAAGCCGCTGGTGATCTCGCCTTGCTCATCGACGCGCTGATAAGGCGTGAAGAGCAATTGCAGGTCCATGCTGTCGTTGAGCCCGAGCTTCAGGTTCACCGGCAGCACGTCCAGCGTGCGGCTGCGATCGCGCGCCAGCGTATATTCGGCGGCGCTTAGCTCGATCTGCACATGGCCGGCGTCGACCGTATAGGGGCTTTCAGTCGTGTCCGGGCGATCGGTGCTGAATTCGTGCAGCTCCGCGCGGGGTGTCGGATCGAACAGGCTGTGCCGCTCGGGCAGAGCCGCGTCCGCCTGCGCGGGCTCGGCGGCGAGAAGGAGCAAGGCCGTCAGCATGCCGCGCCCCTAGCCCACCAGCGCCAGCCGCGCCTCGGACTGGCGCAGCTCCACGGCGGTGACGCCGGGCAAATCCTCGATGCGATGCACCAGTTCGAGATCGAGCAGGAAATCGCGGCCGAGCAGCAGCTTGGCCTCACCCTCGGAAAGCGGCGTGCGCACGATCACTTCGCCGCGGGCGCCGCGCTGATGCTCCAGCAGCCCGGCAAGCGCGGGCATCGCCGCGGCGTCGGCCACACATACCTCGATCACGAACCGCGCCAGCGAGGCGAGCGTCTCGAACGGCTGGATCCGCTTGACGGACACGCGCGGCGTTTCCTCGCCCGGGCGTCGATCCAGCTCCACCGTGGCCAGCCCGCAACCGCCTGCCCGCGCGGCCTCCTCCAGATCGGCGGCGACGGCATCATCGAAGCAGGTGGCGACGAACTGGCCGCTCTGATCGCTTAGCGTCGCCATCATGTAGCGCTTGCCACGCGCCGAGGTGCGCCACCGCGCGTCCTCCACCAGCACCGCCATGGTCGCGCCGGCGCGGGTGCCGTCGTCTGGGATCGCAAGCTCGGCGAGCGCGGTGTAGAGCCGCGCGCCGTGGCTCTTGGCGAGATGCGCGTGCCGATCGACGGGGTGCGCGGAGAAATAGAAGCCGAACGCTTCCTTCTCCTGCTCCATCCGCTCGGACATGCTCCAGCGCGCCGATTGCGGCAGCTTGATCGCGTCGCCGGCCGGCTCGGCATCGCCGAACAGGCCGCCCTGCCCGCTCGTCTTCGCCTCATGCGTGCGCGCGGCGACGGCCAGGATCGTCTCCGCCACCGCATAGACGCCGGCGCGGTTGGGCTCGATCGCGTCGAACGCGCCCCCGGCGGCGAGCGTTTCGAGCTGGCGCTTGTTGATGAGCCGCGGATCGACGCGGCGGGCGAGATCGTCGAGCCGGGCGAACGCGCCGTTCGCGTCACGCTCGGCGACGACCTTCTCCATCGCGCCCTCGCCGACCGACTTGAGCGCGGCGAGCGCGTAGCGGACCGCCGGCCCTTCCTCGTCCACCTCGACGTCGAAATCGGCCTGGCTGCGGTTGATGTCGGGCGGCAGGCACCGCACGCCCAGCCGCCGCATGTCGTCGCAGAAGATCGCGAGCTTGTCGGTCTGATGGATGTCATAGGCCATCGACGCGGCGAAGAATTCGTGCGGGTAATGCGCCTTCAGCCACGCGGTCTGGTACGCGAGCAACGCATAGGCGGCGGCGTGGCTCTTGTTGAAGCCATAGCCGGCGAACTTGTCGATCAAGTCGAACAAGGCGTTGGCGCGATCGGCGGGGATCTGGTTGTGCTCGGCACAGCCCGCGACAAAGGTCGCGCGCTGCGCGTCCATCTCCGCCTTGATCTTCTTGCCCATCGCGCGGCGCAGCAGGTCCGCGCCGCCCAGCGAATAGCCGGCCAGCACCTGCGCCGCCTGCATCACCTGTTCCTGATAGACGAAGATGCCGTAGGTTTCGGACAGGATGGGTTCGAGCAGGGCATGCGGATAGTCGATCGCCTCCGTCCCTTGCTTGCGGCGCCCGAACGACGGAATGTTGTCCATCGGGCCGGGGCGATAGAGCGAGACGAGCGCGACGATGTCGCCGAAATTGGTCGGGCGCACGGCGGACAGCGTGCGGCGCATGCCCTCCGATTCCAGCTGGAACACGCCCACCGTGTCGCCCTTCTGAAGGAGCGCATAGACGCCCTCGTCATCCCAGCCGAGCGCGTCGAGATCGACGCTGATGCCGCGCTTCTCCAGCAGCGTCACCGCACGCTTCAGCACCGACAATGTCTTGAGGCCGAGGAAGTCGAACTTCACCAGCCCCGCGCCCTCGACATATTTCATGTCGAACTGCGTGACGGGCATGTCGGAACGCGGGTCGCGATACAGCGGCACGAGCTGCGACAGCGGTCGATCGCCGATCACCACGCCGGCGGCGTGCGTCGAGGAGTGGCGCGGCAGGCCTTCCAGCTGCATCGCCAGATCGAGCAGGTGGCGGACCTGATTGTCGTTGGCGTATTCGCGGTGGAGCTCCGCCACGCCGTCGATCGCGCGCTTCAGCGTCCAGGGATCGGTCGGATGGTTGGGAACCAGCTTGGCGAGCCGATCGACCTGGCCATAGCTCATCTGCAACACGCGGCCGGTGTCCTTCAGCACCGCGCGCGCCTTCAGCTTACCGAAGGTGATGATCTGCGCCACCTGATCGCGGCCGTACTTTTCCTGCACGTAGCGGATCACCTCGCCGCGCCGGGTTTCGCAGAAGTCGATGTCGAAGTCGGGCATCGACACGCGTTCCGGATTGAGGAAGCGTTCGAACAGCAGCCCATGCTCGAGCGGATCGAGATCGGTGATGGTCAGCGCCCAGGCGACCACCGATCCGGCGCCCGAACCACGGCCAGGCCCGACCGGAATGTCATGCGACTTCGCCCATTGGATGAAGTCCGCGACGATCAGGAAATAGCCGGGGAATCCCATCTGGATGATGACGTCGAGTTCGAAATCGAGCCGCTTGCGATAGGCGGCCTGCCACTCCGCTTCTTCTCCCCTCCCGCTCGCGGGAGGGGTCGGAGGAGGGCTTGTCGACACAGCAACGCCATCGCCTGTGGACACGCCCTCCCCTAGCCCCTCCCGCGAGCGGGAGGGGGATTGTGCCCGCAACTCCGAAATCCGCTTTAGCCGCGCGGTCAGCCCCTCGTGCGACAGCTCGCGCAGCATCGCCGCCTCACCCTCGCGGTCGCCGGCAAGGCTCGGCAGGATCGGCTTGCGCTTGGGTGCCGCCACGGCGCAGCGCTGCGCGACCACCATCGTATTGGCGATCGCTTCGGGCAGATCCTCGAACAGCGCGATCATCGCATCGGCGGGCTTCATCCATGCATCGGGTGAGCTACGCGGGCGGTCCTCGCTTTCGACATAGGTCGAATTGGCGATGCACAGCATGGCATCATGCGCGTCGCCGAATGTATGCTCGGCAAAGCAGCACGGATTGGTGGCGACGATCGGCAGCCCGCGATCATAGGCAAGGTCGAGCAGCGCCGCCTCGGCACGTTCCTCGATAGCGTCGTTGCGGCGCGCCAGCTCGACATAGAGGCGATCGCCGAACAGCGCGCTCAGCCGATCGGCATAAGCCGCGGCACGCGCCGGCTGGTCCTCGGCGAACAGGCGGGCGAGCGCCCCCTCCCCGCCGGCCGTCAGCGCGATCAGCCCGCCGGTGAACTGCGCCAGCGTCTCGAAGCCGACATGCGGCGCCAAGTCGATCGGACGATCAAGGTGCGCGCGGCTGACCAATTCGCACAGATTGTCATAGCCGCGCTCGTCCTGCGCATAGAGCGCCAGCCAGTCGACGATTGGCGCCACTCCATCGGGCATGTCGGGCCGCGCCACGCCCAGCATCGTGCCGATGACCGGCTGCACGCCCTCCCCGAAGGCCGCGTCGGAGAAGGCCATCGCGGCGTACAACCCGTTGCGATCAGTCAATGCCGCGGCGGGAAAGCCGAGCTTGGCCGCACGTTTGGCGATCGCCTTGGGCTCGATAGCCCCGTCGAGCATGGTGTAGGACGAAAAGATGCGGAGGGGCACGAACCCGGAATGCGGCATCGCCCGATCCTACGACGGCGCGCGTGATTCGACCAGCGGAACCGCACCCCGGCCGATCCGTTCGGCGGGCAAAGACAGAAGGGCGCGGCCATGACCGATACGATGCGGAGCGACACGCCGACGACTGGCGCCGGCTGGGGCTGGATCATCGCCTACGGTGTTCTGTCGATGCTGTTCGGGCTCGCGGCGTTGCTCTGGCCGTTTCCCGCCACGCTGGCGGCGACGCTGGTGATTGGCGTGGCGTTCGTCTCCTCCGGCGTATTCGCCCTGATCGCCGGTTTTCGCGGCACGGGCGCGGAAAGCCGCGGCTATTCGATCCTGCTCGGCGTGCTGTCGATCATCGCCGGCGTCGTCATGGTGGCGCGGCCGCTGACGGGCGCGATCTCGCTGACCATCGTGGTCGCCGCCTGGTTGCTGGTGCGCGGCGTGGCGGAAATCGCGCTCGGTTTCCGGATGCGGCGGCGGCGCTGGCTGATGGTGGCGCTGGGCGTGGTGAACATCCTGCTGGCGCTGTTCATCATCGGCACCGTGCCCTTCTCCGCGCTGACGCTGCCGGGGTTCATCCTGGGCGTGAGCTTCCTGTTCGGCGGGGTGACCGCGATCATGGCGGGGATAGATCACCGTGCGGGCGCGTCGGCGTTTACGTTTCCTGGGTGAAGGCTCCGTCCGGTACGTTCGTGCTGAGCTTGTCGAAGCACGTGCCAAGCAGCGCAGTCGCCTGGAGCACGCCCTTCGACAGGCTCAGGGCGAACGGAAGAGATCAATCCTGCCCGCCTACAGCAACTTCTCGATATCCTTGCGAATGTCCTCCGGCTTGGTCGTCGGCGCGTAGCGGTCGATCACCTCGCCCTCGCGGTTCACCAGGAACTTGGTGAAGTTCCACTTGATCGCCTTGGAACCGAGCAGGCCGGGCGCATCTTTCTTCAGCTGCTCGAACAACGGATCCGCCTGCGGGCCGTTGACGTCAACCTTGGCGAAGACCGGGAAGGTCACGTCGTAGGTTAGCGAGCAGAAGTTCGCGATCTCCGCCGCATCCCCCGGCTCCTGCGCGCCGAACTGGTTGCACGGGAAACCCAGCACTTCGAAGCCGCGCTCGGCATAATCGCGGTGTAGCTGTTCCAGCCCCTCATATTGCGGGGTGAAGCCGCATTTGGAGGCCGTGTTGACGATCAGCAGCACCTTGCCGCGATGGTCGCTGAGCGACGCGGTGCCGCCATCGGCGGTGCGAACCTCGAAATCGGTGACAGCAGCCATTGGTCCCTCCCCTTTGCTCGCGTGAGGGTGTCGCAATCACGGGCGCGACTCAAGCCGCTTCGATGACGCCCTCATGCAGCCGCACCACCCGGTCCATCCGTGCGGCGAGCCGCTCGTTATGCGTGGCGATCAGCGCCGCCGAGCCTTCCTCGCGCACCAGCCGGAGGAATTCCCCGAGCACACGATCTGCGGTGCTTTCGTCAAGGTTGCCGGTCGGCTCGTCGGCGAGCACCAGCGCCGGGCGATTGGCAAGCGCGCGGGCGACCGCCACGCGCTGCTGCTCGCCGCCCGACAGCTGACTGGGGCGGTGCGTCAAACGGTGGCCGAGGCCGAGTGCGGTGAGCAACGTCGTCGCGCGTGCCTCCGCCACATCCTGCGTGGCGCCATGGATCAGCTGCGGCAGGACGACATTCTCGATCGCGTTGAAGTCCGGCAGCAGGTGATGGAACTGATAAACGAAGCCCAGCCGGTCGCGGCGCACCACCGTGCGGCCTGGGGCGTCGAGCTGCGCGGCCTCCTCGCCCGCGATGCGGATCGAGCCATCGAACCCGCCTTCGAGCAGGCCGACCGCCTGAAGAAGCGTGGACTTGCCCGAGCCGGACGGGCCGAGCAGCGCGACGATCTCGCCCGGTCCCACCGAAAGGTTCACGCCGCGCAAGACGTCGATCGTCTCGCCGCCTTGCGTGAAGCTGCGGGAGAGACCGCGCGTTTCGAGGACCGCCTCACTCATACCTAAGCACCTGCACAGGATCGGTGCTGGCCGCCTTGTACGCCGGGTATACCGTTGCCAGCAGCGTCATCAGCGCAGTGATCAGCACGATGGCGACGATCTCCACCGGATCGGGTTTGGACGGCAGCTCGGTGAGATAGCGGATCGATGGATCCCACAATTCCTGCCCCGTCACGAACTGCACGAAGTTCACCACCGCCTGGCGATAGAAGAGGAACACCGCGCCCAGCACCAGCCCCGCCACGATGCCTAGCGCGCCGATGATCGTACCCACCGTCATGAAGATGCGCATCATCGCGCCCCTTGTCGCACCCATCGTGCGCAGGATCGCGATGTCGCGCGTCTTGGCGCGCACCAGCATGATCAGCGACGAGGCGATGTTGAACGCCGCCACCAGAATGATGATGCACAGCACGACAAACATCGCGACACGCTCGACGGCCAGCGCCTCGAACAATTGCGCGTTCATCTGGCGCCAGTCGCTCACCACCGCGAACCGGCCGACCTTTTCGGCGAGCGGGGCCAGGATCTGGCCGACGCGATCGGCATTCACCGTCTCGACCTCGATCATGCCTACGGTATCGCCGAGCAGCAGCAACGTCTGCGCATCCTCCATCGGCATGATGACGTACGCCTTGTCGAAATCGTACACACCGATCTCGAACACCGCAGACACGGTGTAATTGACGTAGCGCGGCACGGTGCCGAACGGCGTCGTCTGGCCGGCGGGATTGATCAGCGTGATCTCCGATCCGACCGTCGCACCCAGCGATTCGGCGAGCCGCGAGCCAAGCGCGACGCGGCCCGAACCGGGCGTGAGCGAGGCGACCGTGCCGGTGATCACCTTGTTGCCGATCGTGGAATTGCCGCGGATGTCCTCCACCCGCATGCCGCGCACCAGCACCGCCTCCACCCGCCCATTGTAGGTCGACATCAGTGGCTGCTCGACCAGCGGCACCGCGCTGGTGACGCCGGGCGTCGCCTTCGCTTCCTTGATGACGTCGCGCCAGTCGGTCAGCCGACCGCCGATCCCCTGCACCACCGCATGGCCGTTCAGCCCGACAATCTTGTCGAAAAGCTCGGCGCGGAAGCCGTTCATGACGCTCATCACGATCACCAGCGCCGCGACGCCCAGCATCACCGCGCCGAGGCTAAAGCCGGCAACAAGGACGATGAAGCGCTCGCCGCGACCGGGAAGCAGATAGCGCCGCGCGATCATTCGTTCATAGCGCGACAGGATCATGGCCCGGGCTCTATCGGCGCGCCGCCAGGCTGGCAACGGCGCTGTTGCGGAATCGTCACAGGGCGCGCCCAATCGGTTTAGCTGACGTTCATTTTCATGGACGATCGCCAGCCGAGCACCTAGCAACAATGACACTGGCACACAGGCAATGGCCGTGGTTCGGGGAAACGCTTTCCGCCCCGCCTCCTAGATGAGGCGCGCGGGCGAAGGCACAAGGGGGCTGACGAGCAATCGTCACGCAGGCGCCCGGGTCGGAAACGATCCGGGCGTTTGCTTTTTCCGACGAGCCGGACGTGTTGTCGCGCGTAGAAATGATCTTCCGCTGATCCAGATCGTTGTTCGGGCAACGCTGGAGATTACGGTGCGCGTATGGACAACAAGGCTGCGATCCTCGTCATCGATCTTCTCAACACGTTCGACTTCAGTGGCGGCGACGTCCTGAAGCAAGCGGTGGCGGATATGATCGATCCGATCACATCGCTTCGGCAGCAGGCCGCTGCGGCGGATGTGCCGGTGATCTTCGTCAACGACAATTACGGGCGCTGGCACGACGAGCCCCGCGATCTGATCGCCTATGTCGCCGGCGGCAAAGGTGGCGATCTGATCGAGAAGGTGAAGCCAGCGCCTGACGATTATTTCGTCATCAAGCCCGAATCCTCCGGCTTCTACGCCACCACTCTGCCGGCATTGCTGCCGCGGCTCGGCGTATCGCGGCTGGTGCTGATCGGCGTGGCGGCGGACATCTGCGTGTTGTTCACCGCTGCCGACGCCCACATGCGTGAATATGATCTTTGGGTACCGAGCGACCTGGTTGCCTCGCAGCATAAGGAGCGTGCGGGTTGGGCATTGGAGATGATGGAGAACGGAATGAGCGCTGACACGCGCGCGACAACCGATCTTTCACTGGCGGAATGGCTGGCGAGCAAGCCAAAGGTGAAGGCGGGCGGCGGCTGACGGCTGGTGCAACGCGCTACGCGCTGCCACGTTCATGCGCGATGAGCCGGCTTTCCCCCGATGATGATGACGCACGATACATCCGCCGGTTGTTCCTGGCACTGGGCGTCATCGCGCTGGCGACGACGCTTTACTTCACAGGCGATCTGCTGATCCTGGCATTCGGGTCGGTCCTTGGCGCGATCGTCATTCATGCGCTGGCTGAGATTTACGAGGAACGGCTGCGCGTGCCCGCTCGCCCGGCGTTGGGCGCTGCGATCATCACCGTGCTCGCCATCATTGTCTTTCTCGGCTGGCTATTCGGGGTCGAGTTCCGCACCCAGGTCAATGTGCTCGTCACCCGCTTGCCCGACATCCTCCACGAGATCGGCGCCCAGCTCTCCGTGTCGCCCGTTGGTGCCAAGGTGGTGGATGCTGTGCGCGTCGCCTTTGCGGGCAGCCGCGTGGCGCAGGACATCGGAGGGCTGGCCGAAGGAGCCGGTCAGTTCGTGCTCAACGCCCTGCTGGTGCTGGTCGGCGCGATCTTCTTCGCCGTCGATCCCAAGGTCTATGAGCGTGGGTTCCTGCTGCTGATGCCGCCCTCCAAGCGTGCGGCAATGGAGGACGCGTTGCTCGACACCGCCTCCACGCTGCGGCTGTGGCTGCGCGCGCAGCTTATACAGATGACCACCATGGGCGTGCTGGTCGGCATCGGCCTGTGGCTGGTGGGCGTGCCGTCCGCCCCCGCTCTCGGCCTGCTCACCGGCCTTAGCGAGTTCATCCCTTATGTCGGGCCACTGGCCGCCATGGTGCCGGCGCTGGGGCTCGCCGCGACCGAATCCGTCAGTCACGTGCTGTGGACCCTTGGCGTGTTTGCCGCGGTGCGCGTGGTGCAAACCAACTTCATCACCCCCTTCGTCACCAGCCGCGTCGTGGCGATCCCGCCGGCCGTCACCCTGTTCGCGATCCTCGCGATCGGCGCGGTGTTTGGTTTGTTCGGGCTGTTCTTCTCGGCGGCGATGCTGGTGGTGATCTACACGCTCGTACGCAGCCTTTATCTGCGCGACACCCTGGGGGAAGATATCCCGCGCACGCGCCACCGCACCCTTTTCGATTCCGCTGGTCATCGCCGCGACTCGCCGGAAAAGCTGGATTAATGTCTTATTTACCTTTTGCGTTCAGATGTTGAATGGTTAATGGATCGCTTGGGGCGTGACGGTCAGCCGGACGCTCGCAAACGGGGGAATACGGATGCGCGTGCTGCTGATCGAGGACGAGCCGACCACCGCGAAGGCTATCGACCTGATGCTCTCGGCGGAGGGCTTTAATGTCTACTCGACCGATCTTGGCGAAGAGGGCTTGGACCTCGGCAAGCTCTACGACTACGATATCATCCTGCTCGACCTCAACCTGCCGGACATGCACGGCTATGAGGTGCTGAAGAAGCTGCGCGTCGCTCGCGTATCGACGCCGGTGCTGATCCTGTCGGGCGTCAACGAAATGGAATCCAAGGTGCGCAGCTTCGGCTTCGGCGCCGACGATTACGTCACCAAGCCGTTCCACCGCGAGGAACTGGTCGCGCGTATCCAGGCAGTGGTGCGCCGCTCCAAGGGTCATTCGCAGTCGGTGATCCGCACCGGCAAGCTGTCGGTGAATCTGGACGCCAAGACGGTGGAAGTCGACGGCGCCCGCGTTCACCTGACCGGCAAGGAATATGCGATGCTGGAGCTGCTGTCGCTCCGCAAGGGCACCACGCTGACCAAGGAGATGTTCCTCAATCATCTCTATGGCGGGATGGACGAGCCCGAACTCAAGATCATCGACGTGTTCATCTGCAAGCTGCGCAAGAAGCTGAGCATGGCGTGCGAAGGCGAAAATTACATCGAGACGGTCTGGGGCCGTGGCTATGTGCTGCGCGAACTGGACGAGGTTCCCGCCAAGGTCGCCTGAACGACCTGTCGTTTCTCGTGAGAAAGGCTGCGGTGTCGGGGGCACCGCGGCCTTTTTCGTGTGCATGCCGGCACGGAGCCACGACGGCTCCCGGTGATGCGATCGACGCTTCAGCGCCGCGCGACCATTTCGCCGAGGTGATCACGCAGACCAGCGGCATTGGCAGCCCAGGTGAAGCGCGCCGCATGCGCCCGCACCGTTTCCTGCGACGGCGGCGCGGCGAGCAGCTGAGCGATCGCATCGGCAAAGGCTGCAGGGTCGCGCGCCGCGATCCTGCCCGCGCTGGGACCGGTGACGACTTCACCAGCCCCGCCGGCGCTCGTGATGACGATCGGTGTCCCGCAGGCAAGCGCCTCCACCCAGGCATTCGCCAGACCTTCGGAGGCGGAAGCGAGCGCCATCACATCGGCTGCCGCGACCAACGCCGGCAGATCGGCATGCGGCACCGGGCCGAGCACGCGGACACGGTTCTCCAGGCCGGCACGGGCAATCGCTGCCGTGATCGCCGTGCGAGCCGGACCCTCGCCGGCGATCAACAGCGTCGCACCCGGCACGCGTGCGATCGCCTCCACCACGATCTCATGCCCCTTGCGCGGAATCAGCGCCCCCACCGACACGATCAGCGGGCCCATTACGCCGAGCCCCGCCTTTGCCGGTCCTCGATCGACAGGAACGAATCGCTCGAGATCAACCCCCGTATGATGCACGCGGATCCGATCGGCCGGAATGCCGATCGCCACCATGTCGTCACGCATCGCTGCCGACACGGCCAGCAGTCCATCGGCTGATCGCCCCGCTGCACGCACCTGACCAGCGGTTGCCTGCTGATGCCCCCACAAGTGCACGTCGGCGCCGCGCGCCTTTATCGAGACCGGCACGCCATAACGCCGCCCCAGCGCTACCGCCGCCGGCCCGTCCGGGAAGAAGAAGGAGGCATCGATCACGTCAAAAGCGAAGCGCGCCCGTATCCCATCCAACAGGGGGATCAACGCGCGGGTCAGCGCCGCAACATGAAACCGGCCTTGCGTCGCCGGCCACGCGGTGAAGCGCGGGCGATGCACGGCCAGCCCCTTCCACGTCTCCGCAGCGGGGAGCGCCGCCAGCGCGCGATAATGCGGATGCTGCCGCAGCGGCCAGGGCGGTAGGCCGACCGGCGCCACCACTTCAACCTCAACCTCAGTATCCGCTGCCAACCCGATCGTCTGCCGTTCCACGAACACGCCGAAATTGGGCCGCGACCGATCGGGAAACAGGGTGGAAAGCGTCAGGACGCGAAGCATGATCCCCCTCTGGCACGCGTCTGGTTAAGACCATATCGCCATCCGCGTTCTGGCCTCCCCTTTTGCGTCCTGCTACATCGCCGCGATGGGGCACGCGCATCACGGCCATGGGCATTCTCACGGCCACCATCATGGACATGGGCACGACCATCATCACGGGCACGGGCATCATCACCATCCCGCGCCGCCCGCATCATGGGATCGCGCCTTCGCGATCGGCATCGGCCTCAACCTTGTTTATGTGATCGCCGAGGCCAGTGCCGGATTGTGGACCGGCTCGGTCGCGCTGCTTGCCGACGCGGGGCACAATCTATCGGACGTGCTCGGCTTGGCGGTTGCCTGGGGCGGCGCCGCACTGGCGCGCACGCCGCCGTCGAAGCGCTTCACTTACGGGCTGAAGGGTTCGACGATCCTGGCCGCGCTCGCAAACGCGGTGCTGCTGTTGGTCGCGCTCGGCGCGATCGCGCTGGAGGCAACGCATCGCTTCGCCGATCCGGCGCCGGTCCCCGGCCTCACCGTCTCGGCAGTCGCAGCGGTCGGCATCGTCATCAACGGCCTCACCGCCTGGCTATTCGCGCGCGGGCGCAAGGGCGACCTCAATATTCGCGGCGCCTATCTCCACATGCTCGCCGATGCGGCAGTCTCGGGCGGTGTGGTGCTCGCGGGCATTGGCATTTGGCTGACCGGTCTGGGCTGGATCGACCCGATCGTCAGCCTCGTCATCGCCGCGCTGATCTTCTGGCAGACTTGGGGCTTGCTGCGCGAGACAGTGGAAATGAGCCTCGCCGCCGTGCCCCGCGCGATCGACTACGACCGGGTACGGGAGTCGCTCGCGACGCTGCCGGGCGTGGCGCAAGTGCACGATCTCCACATCTGGCCGATGTCGACCACCGAGCCGGTGCTCACCGCGCATCTGCTGATGCCCGCCGGCCATCCCGGCGATGCGTTTCTCGCCAGCGCGCAGGACATGCTCCACCACAACTTCGGCATCGGCCACGCTACGCTTCAGGTCGAAACAGGCGAAGCGCCATGCGTGCTGGAGCCTGCCGGGGCAGTGTAGATCACTGTCGTAAACGCGCTCAAGGCCCCGCGGTGCGGGACCACAGGTTCATCACGATCACGCCCGCAATGATCAGCCCCATGCCGATCATCGCCGCCGCATCTAGCTTCTGCCCCTGCACGATCCAGGCGATGCCGGCGATCAGGACGATACCGACGCCAGACCAGATGGCATAGGCAATCCCTGTCGGAATGTGCCGCAGCGTCAGGGATAGAAAGTAGAAGGCGACGAGATAACCGAGCACCATGATCGCGGTCGGCAGTGGCTGGCTGAACCCCTCCGATTGCTTGAGGAACGACGTCGCAATCACTTCGGCGACGATCGCTATCCCCAGAAAGACGTAGCTCACGCCGCGATCAATATACCCGCGCCACCGCGAACTCGACCGCTTCGATCATCGCGTCCTTCGCCGGGCCGCCCGCGAACGGCGCAATCGCTTCGATCGCCCGCTGGCCATAATGCCGGGCGCGCGCGATCGTATCGTCCACCGCCCGCGTGGCCCGCACCAGATCCACCGCATGCGCGAAATCGGCATCGCTGTCGCGCCGACCTTCGACTGCATCCTTCCAGAACTGCCGCTCTTCCTCATTGCCGCGCGCATAGGCGAGGATCATCGGAAGGGTCATCTTGCCCTCGCGGAAATCGTCGCCTGCGTCCTTGCCCATCGTTCCCGCGTCCGACGTATAATCGATCGCGTCGTCGACCAGCTGGAAAGCGATGCCGAGATTGCGGCCATAAGCGTCGAGCGCCGCCTCCTCCGCCTCGGGCCGCTCGGCAACGACCGCCGCGATGCGGCAAGCGGCGGCGAACAGCGCCGCTGTCTTGGCGTCGATGATCTCGAGATAGCGATCCTCGCCCAGGTCCACGCGCCGCGCGGCGGTGAGCTGGTTCACCTCGCCTTCCGCGATCACGGCGGAGGCGTTGGACAGGATCTTGAGCGCCTTGAGGCTCCCCGCCTCAACCATCAGCTCGAACGAGCGTGAGAACAGGAAATCGCCGACCAGCACGCTCGCCGGATTGCCCCAGATCAGATTGGCCGTGCGCTTGCCGCGGCGCATGTCTGACCCATCGACGACATCGTCGTGCAACAACGTCGCGGTATGGATGAACTCCACTGCGGCAGCGAGACCGTGATGGCGTGAGCCCGAATAACCAAGCAGCCGCGCGCTCGCCAGCGTCAGCATCGGCCGCATGCGTTTGCCGCCGCCGGCGATCAGATGGCCGGCGAGTTCGGGAATCAACGGTATCTCGGATTGCATGCGATCGCGGATCGCGACGTTCACGAGGGTCATGTCGTCGGTGACGAGATCGATCATCGGGTCGAGCGAAGGCTCGGAGCCGGCAAGGCGGTGGACGGTAGCGCTCATCTGAAAGTGCCTCTACGGACGCCGGGCGGGCGCCGCAATGGGCCGTGCAGCGGAGGGCGAGAATGGCAGACGACGTGCTGAAGGGCTATCGCAAGAGCATCGACAATATCGATGCGGCGCTGGTCTGCCTCCTCGCCGAGCGTTTCAAGGTCACCCAGGCCGTCGGCCGGCACAAGGCGGAAGCCGGCCTGCCCGCCGCCGATCCCGGCCGCGAGGAACAGCAGATCGCCCGGCTACGCACGCTGGCGGAAGAAGCGGAACTCGATCCCGAATTCAGCGAGAAGTTCCTGCGCTTCATCATCGACGAAGTGATCCGCCACCACCGCCAGATGCAGGGGTGAGAAAATCCGCCTCTCCCCTCGGGGGAGAACGTGGGGGTGAGTGGCGACGAAATCCCCCTCCCGCTTGCGGGAGGGGTTAGGGGTGGGCCTGTCAACAAGCGACCGGCACGCAAACACGCCCACCCCCAGCCCCTCCCGCAGGCGGGAGGGGGGAAGAACTCACTTCCCCGTGAACACCGCCGGCCGCTTCTCCAGGAAGCTCGCCATACCCTCGCGGAAATCCTGGCTCTGAAACAACGGCAGCAGCTGAAGATAGACATGCTGCACATGGGTATCGAAGGTTTCTTCCATCCCCATCCGCATCAGCCGCTTGGCCCCCTGCACCGCCATCGGCGCATTGGCGGCGATCTCCAGCGCGATCTCACGCGCTCTCGCGGCGACCTGATCCGCCGGCACCACTTCGTTGACGAGGCCTTCCTTGAGGCAATCCTCCGCCGATAGCGTCCGCCCGGTGAAGATGATCTCCGCCGCCTTTGCCCAGCCGAGCATCCGCGGCAGGAACCAGGTCCCGCCCGATTCGGGCAAAATACCGCGCTTCACGAACGCCGCGGCGAGCTTCGCTTCCGCCGCCATCACGCGAATGTCGCAACCAAGCGCCATGTCCATGCCATAGCCCGCAGCCGAGCCGTTGAGCGCCGCGATCACCGGCTTGTCGAGCGCGTGGAGCACCGTCGGCGGCGTATTGCGCAGGTCGATCGTCGCACCGAACGTCGCGGAGGACGAACCGATCCCCTCCCCCTTCTGCGCCGCATTGAGATCGAGCCCCGCACAAAAGGCGCGCCCTGTGCCGGTCAGCACGATCACCCGCGCCTCGCGATCCTCGCCCGCGCGCACCAGCAGGCGGGTCAGCTCGTCGAGCATCGGCCCGGAAATGGTGTTCATCCGCTCCGGCCGGTTCAGCGTCAGCGTGGCGACGCCTTCGGAGACTTCGTAGGTAACGTCCTCGCTCATCCTGTCCTCTCCTCTTTTCCCTCGCCACCCCGGCCTTGAGCCGGGGTCCCGCTGCCTTCGGGCGCTTCGAGAAGAAGCGGGACCCCGGAACAAGTCCCGGGTGACGGGCTAATTACTTCCTGAGCCTCACGCCGCCCGCGCCATCCGCGCGACGGTCGCCTCATATTCCGCCATCGTCTCGTCGAAGATCTGCGCCACCGGCTTCACCTCACGGATACGTCCCGCGACTTGCCCGGTCAGCGCGATCCCCGCCTCCAGGTCACCGCCGAAATACACCGCCTGTGTATCCGCGAACTCGCCAAAGATGTTGGGCGAACCCTCCTTCTCGATCCGCGTCGTGCGATCGGTGCGGAGCGCGCGCAGCGCCGGCCCCGGCCCGCTCCGATTGAGGAACACCGTATCGGTCGAATCCGCCTCCACGATCGCCCGCTTCCAATTCTCATGCACCGGGCATTCCGCCGAGGACAGGATGCGCGTTCCCATCAGCACGCCCTCCGCGCCCAGCGCGAAGGCTGCCGCCATCGTCCGCCCGTCCATGATCCCGCCCGCGGCGACCACCGGCACGTCCACGGCCTCGACCACCTGCGGCACCAGCACCATGGTCGACACGTCCTTCGGGTTCTTGAACCCGCCACCCTCGCCGCCCTCGACGATCAGCCCGTCGACACCCGCCTCGACGGCGCGCAGCGCGCCGGCAAGGCTCGGCACGACATGAAACACCGTCAGCCCCGCCGCCTTGAGCATGCCGGTATATTTCATCGGGTCACCCGCCGATGTCGTGACGAAGCGGATGCCCTGATCGATCACGAACTGGACGATGCCCGGATCGCGCACGAACGCCTGCGCGACATTCACCCCGAACGGCTTGGTCGTAAGCTCGCGCATCTTGATGATCTCGGCCCGAACGGCCTCCAGATCACCCGACGACGTCTCGATGATGCCCATGCCCCCCGCGTTCGAGACCGCCGACGATAGGTGCGAGCGCGCGATCCAGCCCATCGCGGCCTGGATGATCGGCTTCTCGATCCCAAGCATTTCGGTGACGCGCGTGTTCAGCGCCATTGGCCCTCTCCCGATTATTTGAATATCGGGTTGGCATGGCCGGCGCCTTGGCACCAGCCTTTTTCGTGGACCTGTTCAGCTTGTCAGGGCGAGCAGCGCGAAGGTCGCGAGCCAGTGCGTCCCCATATAATCGTCAGCGAGATGGGAGATGCTGGCCGCTAGATGATCCCCCGCCGCCGTCCGCGCGACGGGCGCAATCGGGTGCGTCGGCAGCGCCGCCGCGATCGAGCGCCAGCACCACGCGCGACTGAGGTTGAGGCCATCAAGATGCGCGATCTTGCCATCGCTCCGGTCGGAGACGGTGGCGGGCGTGAACAAGGTCGCCGGCGACCCGCTCACCGCATCGGGCAGAAACGCCTCGAACCAGCCGGCGAACTGCGCCCCCTGCACCCGGCTCATCAACAGCGCCTCGCACAGCGCTGGCGACAGGAACTCGTCGCCGCCCGGCTCCCACGCCTGGCAGCCACGATCCTCACCATACCATCGGCGCGCCCGCTCATCGATCAGCTTCACCAGCGCCTCGTCGTGCGCGGCCGCCCAGTCGCGCGCCAGCACCAGCGCAAAGGCGGTGTTGTAATGCGTGCCGACCCGGATCGGATAGGTCAGCTTCGGCAGATGCTTCTTGAAGCGCTCCGCAAAGGCGCGCGCCAGCGGTTCCAGCGCCGCGCCCCAGCCCGCCTGGTGCCGCACCGCCTCTCCATGCAGCGCCAGCGCCCAGGCCCAGCCATAGGGCCGCTCGAAGCCGGCGGCATAAGGTCGCGCGAGATACGCCACCTCGCCCGCGACCTTCTCCGGCACCAGCATGTCATCTGCCCGCGCCCGGATCTCGATCGTTTCGGCCAGATCCGGTTGGAGCCGCGCGATCGTCAGCAACTGCCACCAGCCATGAACGCAGCTGTGCCAATCGAAGCTGCCGTGGAAAATCGGGTGCAGCAGGTGCGGCTCAACCAGATCCTCCGGCCCGCTCAGCACCTGATCGAGCTTGAACGGATAGCGTTGCCCAACATGCCCCAGCGTCAGCCGGGCGAAGCTCGCCGCCATTTCGCCCCGAAGTTTCATGCGACGATCCACCACAAGAGAATGATATTGAAGGCGAGCAGCGGCAGCGCGGTCGGCACCTGTGCGCGGATCACGCCGTTGCGATCCTTGAGCTCCAGCAGCGCGGCGGGCACCAGATTGAAGTTCGCTGCCATCGGCGTCATCAGGGTGCCGCAGAAGCCCGCAAGCATCCCGATCGCCGCCACCGGCGCCGGATCCGCGCCATAGGTCTGCACCAGCAGCGGGATGCCAACCGCCGCTGCCATCACCGGGAATGCGGCAAAGGCATTGCCCATCACGATGGTGAACAGCGCCATACCCAGCCCGAACGCCAGCACCGCGCCAATCACACTCCCCGCCGGGATCGCCACGCCGATCAGCCGCCCGACCACCTCGCCCACCCCGGCGAGCGCGAACACCGCGCCTAGGCTCGCCAGCATCTGCGGCAACACCGCGGCCCAGCCGATATCGTCCATCAGCGCCCGCCCCGCGCGAAACGGCTCGGCCGGCGCCGGCCGCAGCCACACGTAGCAGAGTGCCAGCGCCAGCAGCACGCCGACGGTCAGCGCCACCAGCGTTGCCTGCCTGGGATCAACCAGCCACGGTACTTGCTTGAACAAGAGCGTTCCCAGCAGCGCGGTAACCGGAATGACCAGGGCCGGCACGAATACCATCGCACCGCGCGCGCGCGGCTCGCCCGTCTCCACGCGCCGCTTCATCCGCCCACTCGCCGCGATCGCGACCAGCGCGAGCACCAGCACGCCATTGCCGATATCACCCAGCCAGTCGCCAAGGAGGAAGCTCGTCGCAATCAGCCCATGAAAGGTGGCGTTCGCCCAGCGCTTCTCCGCCGCGCCGAGCAGGGCAAAGGCCAGAAACGTCAGCCCCGCCACGCCATAGATGAAGTTAAGCCCGATCATCCGCGCCGGACCCGTCGATCGAGCCATAGCAGCCGGCCGCCATGGATCAGGAACGCCGCGACCGCCGCCGGAATCGCCCAGACGGACAGGTGAAGCGGCTCGACGATGATGCCATAGCCCTCCAGCACCCCCTTCATCAGCAGGATCGATCCAATCGCGATGAAGATGTCCTCGCCGAAGAACAGCCCGATATTGTCGGTAGCGGCGGCGAGCGCCTTCACCTTCTCGGGATCATGCGCCTCACCAGCGGCCGCCTCCGCCATCGGCGCGATCAGCGGCCGCACCGTTTGCGCTGGCCCTGCGACCGACGTGAGCCCCAGTGCGGCGGTGATCTGACGGAACGCGAGATAGGCGATCAGCAGCCGCCCGGTGGTCAGCCCTTTCAGCCCCGCCACCAGCGCCCGCGCGCGCGCCTGCAACCCGTTGCGCTCGAGCAGCCCGATGACGGGCAGCACGATATAGATGGCGGTCACGTAACGGGTGTCGTTGAACGCCTTGCCGAACGCCGCCAGGATCGCCAGCGGATCGATCCCCGCTGCAAGCCCCGTGACCAGCGCCGACGCGGCAATGACCAGCATCGGGTTGAAGCGCAGCAGAAAGCCAAGCGCGATGATCGCGATGCCGGACAGGACAAGCATCAGGCGCCGACCCCCACTTCGTCACCCCGGCCTTGTGCCGGGGTCCACTGCGCCGCGTACCTCATCGCTGGAGGTGTGCGGCGCGGTGGATGCCGGGACAAGCCAGGGCATGACGCACCACTTTTCGTGCCAAGCATAGTCGAGGCACGTGCCAAAGGCGTTCCGCTTGTGACCTGTCCCTCGACGTTGCTCGGGACGAACGGGGTCGGTGTCACGCCGGCTGCAACAGCCCTTCCTTGGCGATCTTGTCCCGCCATGCCAGCGGCGCGAGCTGGTGGACGTTGTTGCCTTCGCTATCCACCGCCACGGTGACGGGGAAGTCGCTGACCTCGAATTCGTAGATCGCTTCCATCCCCAGGTCCTCGAACCCGACGACCTTGGATCCTTTGATCGCCCGCGCCACTAGATAGGCCGCGCCGCCGACCGCCATGAGATACGCCGACTTCGCGTCCTTGATCGCATCGGTCGCCGCCGGCCCGCGCTCGGCCTTGCCGACCATGGCGAGGAGGCCCTGGTCGAGCATCATGCGCGTGAACTTGTCCATGCGGGTGGCCGTCGTCGGACCAGCCGGGCCAACCACTTCCTCGCCAACCGGATCGACCGGCCCGACATAATAGATCACCCGCCCCTTGAACTCGACCGGCAGCTCCTCGCCGGCGTCGAGCATGTCCTTGATGCGCTTGTGCGCGGCGTCGCGGCCGGTCAGCATCTTGCCGTTCAGGAGCAGCCGGTCGCCCTGCTTCCAGCTCTGCACCATGTCGGGCGTCAGCGTGTCGAGGTCGACTCGGATCGCGGCCTTGTCAGGCGTCCAGTTGACGTCCGGCCATTCGGCAAGGTTCGGCGTCTCAAGGAACGCGGGCCCGCTGCCGTCAAGGGTGAAGTGCGCGTGGCGAGTCGCGGCGCAATTCGGGATCATCGCCACCGGCTTGCCCGCGGCATGGCAGGGCGCGTCTTTGATCTTGACGTCGAGGATGGTCGAAAGCCCGCCCAGCCCCTGCGCCCCGATGCCCAGCGCATTGACCTTGTCGAATATCTCGATCCGCAGCGCCTCAATGTCGTTCCTGGGCCCGCGCGCCTTCAGCGGCCCCATATCGATCGGCTCCATCAGCGCCTGTTTGGCGAGCAGCACGCAATGTTCCGCCGTGCCGCCGATGCCGATGCCAAGCATGCCCGGCGGGCACCAGCCTGCCCCCATCTGCGGCAGCATCTCGATCACCCAGTCGACGATCGAGTCGCTGGGGTTCATCATCTTGAACTTCGACTTGTTCTCGCTGCCACCGCCCTTGGCCGCGACATCGACCGACACCTTGCTCCCCGCCACCATCTCGACGTGAAGCACGCAGGGCGTGTTGTCGCGCGTGTTGCGACGCGTGAACGCCGGGTCGGCCAGCACGGAGGCACGCAGCTTGTTCTCCGGATGAAGGTATGCGCGGCGCACGCCCTCATCGATCACTTCCTGCATCGAGCGGGTCGTATCGTCGAGGCGGCAGTCCATGCCCCATTTGACGAACACGTTGACGATGCCGGTATCCTGGCACAGCGGCCGATGCCCTTCGGCGCACATGCGCGAATTGGTAAGGATCTGCGCAATTGCGTCCTTGGCCGCCGGCCCCTTCTCGGCTTCATAAGCCTCGCCCAGGGCGCGGATGTAATCCATCGGGTGATAGTAACTGATGAACTGGAGCGCATCGGCAACGCTCTCGATCAGGTCTGCGGCGCGGATCGTCGTGGTCATGATGCGCTGCACTATGGCGCGCGCGCCGCCAGTGCAACGCCGCGCCGACGCGAGCCTGTCATAAACGCTTTTCCAATCATCTTTGCGTAACCCGGCATGATGGGATCTGTCCGCCGTCCAACGCCACTCGCGCGTACTGATCAGCCCCGCCTCTTTGAGGCACTGGGGCTGATCGCACCTGTCCACGACGTGGTGCATGACGCCACCGAACGGCGCCTTGCCGAAGTGGCAGCGCTGTGGCCCGTGATTGTCGCGGTGCTGCTGCTGGGCACTGGTGCGCTCGTCGCGACCTTGGCCCTGGCGCATCAGATCACGCCGGTGGCCCTTGCCCTCGCCGCGCTACTTGCCGGGCTGGTGCTGGCCGCCTGGGCCTTGCTGGCGCTCCCGGCCGCCCGTTCGCTTGCACCGCACCGGCGTGCGACCACCCTGGCAGCGCTCGGCGCCTTGTTGTCCGCGGCGCTTTCGCTTCAGATCGATTTCGCGCCCGGGCTGCCCGGCGGCGCGCTTCAGACGACCACATTCGTGATCGGCTTCGGCGCCATTGTACTGATCGCCATTGCCCTTCACGCGGTGCGAATCGCGTCCCTGGCTTTTGCTCTGACGCTTGCGGTGATGGTGCCCGTGACGGCTGGGCTGGGTGTTCCGGCGGCCGCGGCATTGATCCTGGCAGCGCTGCTCGTCACGGGCGTGCTGCGCATTGCGCGTCGCGACCATGTGGCGCTCGGATCACGCGCCAAGGAGAAGCGTGATCAGCGCCTCGCCACCCGGCTGATCGAGGAATATGAAGCGCATAGCACCGGCTGGTTCTGGCAGACCGACCGCTTCGGCTGTTTGTGCCATTTGAGCGGCAAGCTCACCACGGAGCTTCAAACGCTTGGCTTCATGCCGATCGGCCAGCGGCTGGTGGAGGTGTTCCGGGTCGATTCGTCGATGGCGGATACCGAACGCACGCTGACCTTCCACTTATCGGCGCGCACCGGCTTTTCCGATTATTCCGTCCGCCCGGCATTCGATACGGAAGCCGATCGCTGGTGGTCGATCTCCGGCCGGCCGATGCTCGATGATCTCGGTCGCTTTCAGGGCTTTATCGGCTTCGGATCGGATCTGACGGAGAAGCGGCGGGCCGATGCGGAAATCACTCGCCTCGCACTGTTCGACAGCCTTACCGGGCTCGCCAATCGCCAGCGCATGCGCCTGTCGCTGGATCAGACGCTTGCCCAGACCAAGGGTCTGCGGAGCACCAACGCGCTGTTTCTGCTCGATCTCGATCGGTTTAAGGCGGTGAACGACACGCTTGGCCATCAGACCGGCGACGAATTGCTCAAACAGGTCGCGCAGCGGCTCCAGCGTACGGTGGGCGATGCCGGGCTGGTCGGGCGGCTGGGCGGCGACGAGTTCCAGGTCGTTCTGCCGCGTGAAGGCAATCACGATCGGCTCCAAAACCTCGCACAGCAGATCATCACGGCGCTGTCCCAGCAGTACTTCCTGGGTGGATCGTCGGTATCGATCGGCTGTTCGATCGGCATCGCCATTGCCCCGGAACACGGCAACGACAGCGAAACGCTGATTCGCAACGCCGATCTCGCGCTTTATGCCGCAAAGGCAGACGGGCGCGGTGTGTCACGCTTCTTCCGCGAGGAATTGCTGGCCGGCGCGCAGAACCGCAAACGCCTGGAAGACGATTTGCGCCGGGCCTTGGTCAATGACGAGTTCCACATGGTCTATCAGCCGGTGGTCTCGACCAAGGACGAAAGGATCGTCGGCTATGAAGGCTTGCTGCGCTGGGTTCACCCGACGCGCGGCGCGGTGAGTCCGGGCGATTTCATCCCGATCGCGGAGGAATGCGGGATGATCGAGGCGATCGGCGAATGGGTGCTGCGCACGGCATGCACCGAAGCCGCGCAATGGCCCGAGCATATCCGCATTGCCGTCAACGTCTCGGCAATCCAGTTCGCCAATCCCGCGCTGCCCGCCATTGTTACCAGCGCCATTGCATCCGCCGGCATTGCCGCCAGCCGGCTCGAACTGGAGATCACCGAAAGCGTGTTCGTCAATGACGATGCCGCGTCCAACCACATGTTCCGTGCCTTGAAGCGCATCGGCGTGCGGCTGGCGCTAGACGATTTCGGCACCGGCTATTCCTCGCTCGGTTATTTGAAGAAAGCGCCGTTCGACAAGATCAAGATCGACCAGAGCTTCGTGCGCGGAGCAATTCAGGCCGGCAATCGCAACGCAGCGATTATTCGCGCGATCGTCACGCTGGCGGACACTTTGGGCATGGAAACCACGGCGGAGGGAGTCGAGCAGCAGGACGAGATCGACTTGATTCGTGATCTCGGCTGCAGCCACATCCAGGGTTTCGTTTTTGGTCGCCCCGGTCCGGCGCGCGACATGCTGGCGCAGTTCACGCAAACGGCGGGGGCCGCGAACGCGGTCGGCCACAGGATCAGCCGTGCGAGCCGCGCCACCCTGCTGCGATCGGCGCGGCTGGAGATCGGCGATGAGGCCGGCGAAGTGCGCATCCGCAACCTGTCCACCACCGGCGTGATGATCGACGGCGTGGACTTCCCCGATACGGCGGTCGGCATCGAGGTGCGGATCGAGCTTGTCGATGGCGAACTTTTCCCGGCCACCATCCGCTGGGCGGCGGAGGGCCGCGCCGGTCTGGAGTTCGCGCGGCACTTCGACATGGAACGTCTGGCGCAGCCGACGCTGAAGGCCGTACGCAAGGCGGGGTGACAGCGCTTTATCTCCCCGCTCCGTCGCTGGGGAGGCACACTGGTTCCCGTCACCCTGAACTTGTTTCAGGCTCCACCCTGCCACCAGAAGAGCCGCCGCTTGGGCACGGTGGATGCTGAAACAAGTTCAGGGTGACGGCAAACGGGACAATGGTGTCCCTTGCCCGATGCGGCGGCACCGAATCGGCCATCGAAGATCGGGCCGCGCCCTGCCGTTCCACCAAAATTTTTTTCTTTCGCAGCGCCTGCCTTGCATTTCGCGAACTCGGCGGAAGTCCGCGCGTCGCGCGCTTCCGGCCTCGCCAAAGCGCGCTCCCGCCGCGGTGAACGGCACGCCGTCCCGTGCCCATCCCCTCTTGCGTCCCGGCGCGGACTGCCACAATCTGTTGGGGTAAGCTTCAGGGGTGAACGCTAGCGCTGGTAGAACAAAGGGCGTGATCCCATATCCGGGATCGCGGTCACATGCCTCGTGACACGAGGGATGATCACTTTTTGTTCTCACTTTCAGCCGCGCACCCGTGTAGCATGGGAGTTCGCTCCCGAGTCGAACAAACAAGGACGGTGGCGATGGATTTCAGGGACGCGAACGAGGCGAACATGGCGACCGATACTTTGCAGACGGCTGATGAAACGACCGCGACGGTTGAGAGCAGCACCGCCGGTGCGCAGCGCAAGCCGTACCCGCTCGACGTCGACCACTCGCGCGATTCGCTGCTGACCGACTTCGGTAAGGAAACGCTTCAGGATCGCTATCTCCTGCCCGGCGAATCGTACCAGGATCTCTTCGTCCGCGTCGCGAGCGCCTATGCCGACGATGCCGCGCATGCGCAGCGTATCTACGATTATATCTCGCGCCTGTGGTTCATGCCCGCCACGCCCGTGCTGTCGAACGGCGGCACCGGGCGCGGCCTGCCGATCAGCTGCTATCTGAACTCCGTCCCCGACAGCCTGAACGGCATCGTCGACACCTGGAACGAGAACGTCTGGCTCGCCTCGCGCGGCGGCGGCATCGGCACCTATTGGGGCAACGTCCGCGGGATCGGCGAACCGGTCGGCCTCAACGGCAAGACCAGCGGCATCATTCCCTTCGTGCGCGTGATGGATTCGCTGACGCTGGCGATCAGCCAGGGCTCGCTGCGCCGTGGCTCGGCGGCCTGCTACCTCGACGTGTCGCATCCGGAGATCGAGGAATTCCTCGAAATCCGTAAGCCGTCGGGTGACTTCAACCGCAAGGCACTGAACCTGCACCACGGCGTGCTCATCCCCGACGCCTTCATGGAAGCGGTGCGCGACGGCGGCGAGTGGGAACTGAAGAGCCCCAAGGACGGCACCGTGCGCAGCAAGGTTGATGCTCGCAGCCTGTTCCAGAAGCTGGTCGAGACCCGGCTCGCGACCGGCGAGCCGTACATCGTCTTCGCCGACCACGTGAACAAGAACATGCCCAAGCATCACCGTGACCTGGGTCTCAAGGTTTCCACGTCGAACCTGTGCAGCGAGATCACGCTGCCGACGGGCCGGGACCATCTTGGAAACGATCGCACCGCGGTCTGCTGCCTGTCCTCGCTCAACCTCGAAACATGGGATCAGTGGAAGGACGACAAGCAGTTCATCGAGGACGTGATGCGCTTCCTCGACAACGTCCTTCAGGATTATATCGATCGCCACGAGCCGGGCATGGAGCGCGCCGCGTACAGCGCCGGGCGTGAGCGTTCGGTCGGCCTTGGCGTGATGGGCTTCCACTCCTTCCTTCAGGCGCGCGGCTTGCCGATGGAAGGCGCCATGGCGAAGAGTTGGAACCTGCGCATCTTCAAGCACGTCAACGCCCAGGTGAACCAGGCGTCGATGACGCTTGCTGCCGAGCGTGGGCCCTGCCCCGACGCCGCCGACATGGGCGTGATGGAGCGCTTTTCCTGCAAGATGGCGATCGCGCCGACCGCGTCGATCTCGATCATCTGCGGCGGCACGTCGGCCTGCATCGAGCCGATCCCGGCCAACATCTACACCCACAAGACGCTGTCGGGCAGCTTTGCGGTGAAGAACCCCTATCTGGAAAAGCTGCTCAACGAGAAGAGCAAGAACGCCGAAAGCGTGTGGAACTCGATCCTCGAACACGGCGGCTCGGTGCAGCACCTCGACTTCCTCTCGCCGGAGGAGAAGGATTGCTTCAAGACCAGCTTCGAGATTGACCAGCGCTGGCTGCTGGAGCTCGCGGGTGACCGTACGCCGTACATCGATCAGGCGCAGTCGCTGAACCTGTTCATCCCGGCCGATGTCGAGAAGTGGGATCTGCTGATGCTCCACTTCCGCGCTTGGGAGCTGGGCATCAAGTCGCTCTATTACCTCCGCTCGAAGAGCGTACAGCGCGCCGGCTTCGCTGGCGGGGTGGAGGCAGACAACACCATCGAGAAGCCGAAGTTCGATCTCGGCGAAACCACTGATTACGACGAGTGCCTGGCCTGTCAGTAAGCAAGCGGCTTCGGATTGGCTGAGCAATCCGAGGAGTCGCAGCGACGGGCAGCGGCGCCGGCACAGCCGGCGCCGTCCGAGGGCGCGCCGTTTGGGAAGAAGGACTCAGCGCGGACTTACGTAACGGGCACCGCATTTACGTATTGGCGCGGGTCTGGTCCCTAAGGCGATCTAAACGACTGTCGGCCAGGCTGGGGAACCAATATCAAACGGTCCTCCTCGCGTGCACGCCACCGAATCGCTGATCCAGCTTCAGAACGTCATCCTCGAAATGATCGCGCGGGGAGAAACGCTGGAGCGCACCGCTAAGCGGTTATGCGCCGAGGTTGAGCAATTGGTGCCCGGCGCGGTCTGCACGGTCCTCACCGTTGACGATCGCGGCCTGCTTCACCCCCTCGCCGCGCCCAGCCTGCCCCCTGCCTATTCGGCCGCACTTGATGGGCTGCCAATCTCCCCGCGGTGCGGCTCATGCGGCACCGCCGCCTATTTGCGCGCGCCCGTCACGGTCACGGATATCGCCACCGACGATCGTTGGGCCGATTACCGCGACCTGGCATTGCCGCTCGGTATGGCAGCGTGCTGGTCGAGCCCGATCCTCGATGCGAAGGGCAAGGCGATCGCCACCTTCGCCTTTTACTATCGTGAACCCCGCGGCCCGACCGAGTTCGAGCGCGAGATCGTCAGGCATTGCGTCCATCTGTGCATCATTGCCATCGAGCGCCACCAGTGGGTGATCGATTACGAACGCCGCGCTTACACCGACGCACTCACCACCCTGCCCAATCGCGCCGCCTTCGATGCCGCGCTCCACAAGCTCCCCTGCGACGTGCCGGGCGCATGGGCGTTGCTGGTGATCGATCTCGACAACCTCAAGTTCGCCAACGACACCTTTGGCCATCACGCCGGTGATTGCCTGTTGCGGATCGCCAGCGAGCGGATCGCCGGTGCCGTCGCGCCGAACCGGCTGTTCCGCATCGGCGGAGACGAATTCGCGCTGGTGCTCGAAGACGCCGAGGCGTTGCGCGATCTCGATGGCACGGCCGCACGGATCCTCACCGCGCTCTCGACCGAAGCCGATTGCGGCGGCCACGCCATCGTTCCCCGCGCCACCATCGGCGGCGCGGTCCTGTCGCTCGGTGAGCGCGTCGCGGAACGCGTCCGCCAGAATGCCGACTTCGCGCTGTACCATGCCAAGGAAAGCGGGCGCGGCGGCTTTGTGCGCTACTGGGCCGGGATCGGCACCAGCATGACGCGCCGCCTCACGGCCATCCGCGACGTCGATGCAGCGCTCCGCGACGGTCGGATCGAAGCTTATTACCAGCCGATCGTTCGCCTCGACACGCGCGAGGTGGTCGGGCTGGAGGCGCTGTGCCGCATGCGAATCGGGCAACGGATCATTCCGGCGGCCGCCTTCCACCAGGCCACCACAGACGTCCATGTCGCCACTGAGTTGACCGCGCGCATGATGTCGCTGGTCGCCGCGGACGTGCGTGCGTGGCTCGACCTTGGCATCCCGTTCCAGCATGTCGGCATCAACGTCTCCTCCGCCGATATGCATGGCGCGGTTGACCGGGTGCTTGAACGCGCGTTCGCGGCGCAGAGCGTGCCCCTGAAGCACGTGATCCTGGAGGTTACCGAGTCTGTCTATATGGGTGACGGCGATCGCACGGTGCAAAAGGCGATCGAGACCTTGCGCGCCAAGGGCTTGCGAGTCGCGCTGGATGATTTTGGCACCGGCTATGCCTCGCTCACCCATCTGCTCACTGTTCCGGTCGATATCATCAAGATCGACAAGACCTTTGTCGATCGCCTCGCCGCGGGCGACGCCAGCACTGCGATCATCGAAGGGTTGATCAGTATTGCGGACAAGCTCGACATCCGCGTCGTCACCGAAGGGATCGAGACCGAACAACAGGCCGATTGCCTGCGCGCACTCGGCTGCCAACTGGGGCAAGGTTACCTCTTCTCTCGCCCCCTCGATCGCCACGCCACCACAGCCCTCCTGATGAAGCGTGCGCAATATGTTGGCGAAATGACGGTAGCCCCGCCAACCCGCGCGGCTGTGCTGCCGCGCTGACGCTACCGCGCGCGCCGGCATGGCGAGGGACGACGAAACGTGACGGGCAGCTGCAAACACATACGTCGCCTTGACGTGTCTGACACCTTGAACATATAGTGAACATATCTATTCGCGGCGGGCGAGCGCTTTGGCGCGTGTCCACCAAATATGGGGTGAACAGCAAATGCGTTCATCAACATATCGATATTTTCGAATGGTGCGCCGGCTCCTAATTGCGTAGATACCCGGCGCAGGGTTTGGTGGCCCCAGAGCGCGCAGCAAGCGCCCGAAAGGCCCGTCGCAAGGAAGCATTGTCGGATGGATCAGGGCATCGGCCACGGGGGACTTGCGCGCGCACATGGCGCCGCGACTCGCCTGCGGACATGCGCCATCCGCATGCGAAAAGGGCGGCGCCGAATTGCCGGCACCGCCCTCTCACCGCATCATCGCGCGGCAGCCCGCGTCGCCGCTCCCCATGGGGGCGGCGGGCGCGGGTCACTAGGCCTCTTCGAACATGTCCACAGCGTTCTGCGCGGTGGCGCTCAGCCGCACCGTATTGCCCTCGATCCCCGCAACCAGGCCGGCGGGCAGGTAATGATGCTTGGCGCCCTGCCCATCCTCCGTCGCCGGGCTGTCATCCTTGGTCAGCTTGATCCGCTCGCCCTCGACATGATCGACGGTGCCGACATGAACGCCATCGGCGCCGATGACGGTCATATGTTCCTTGATGTTGCTGTGGTCGTGCATGGTGGATCTCCCATTCGGTTCGGCAACACAACGACACATACCTTCTTTGGATGCATGGGAGGTGTGGCGTGAGTGACAGGCTTGCTGTTCACGGCCGCCGTGCCAACCCCATCGTCTTTTTCGGCGTTGGCGCCCGGAAGACGCGCACTGTCTATGTTACGCGTCAGGTGCGCCGATGAACTGGCAAGTGCTGATCATGTATGCGGTTGCGCTGGTTTTCGCGGTTGTCGGTGTCGCGCTTCTGCTCGCGCTGGCACGGCCGCGCAGTGCGGGACAGGTTTATGCGTTCCGCATGATCGGCATCATGGCCCTCGCCGGCGGCGTCGTCCTTGCGATGAGCGCCACCGCCATGTGGCAATGGAGCGTCGGAAGCTAACGGCTCTTCTTTTTGTCACCTGCGCAACTTTTGTAAAATTGTAAATTTCCGTTTCGGAGTAACCCATGTCCCTCCTCCAAGCATCCAAGCAGTACAAGCCGTTCGAATACCCCTGGGCCTTTGAATTCTGGAAGCGCCAGCAACAGCTTCACTGGCTGCCGGAGGAAGTGCCGCTGGGTGAGGATTGCCGTGACTGGGCGCAGAAGCTGACCGATCACGAACGTAACCTGCTCACCCAGATCTTCCGCTTCTTCACGCAGGCGGACGTCGAGGTGCAGGATTGCTACCACGAGAAATACGGCCGCGTGTTCAAACCGACCGAAATCAAGATGATGCTGACCGCGTTCAGCAACATGGAAACGGTGCATATCGCTGCGTACAGCCACCTGCTCGACACGATCGGCATGCCCGAGAGCGAGTATGGCGCGTTTCTTGAATATGCTGAGCTCAAGGATAAGCACGATTATCTGCAGCAGTTCGGCGTCGATTCCGATGAGGATATTGCGCGCACGCTGGCGATGTTCGGCGGCTTCACTGAGGGTGTGCAGCTGTTCGCCAGCTTTGCGATGCTGATGAACTTCCCGCGCTTCAACAAGATGAAGGGCATGGGGCAGATCGTCACCTGGTCGGTGCGTGACGAGAGCCTGCACTGCGAAGGCATCATCCAGCTGTTCCACGCCTTCGTAAAGGAGCGCAACTGCCTGACCAAGGCAGTAAAGGACGACATCGCCGATCAGTGCCAGACGACGATCCGGCTGGAGGATGCGTTCATCGATCTCGCTTTCGAGATGGGCCCGGTCAACGGCATGACCGCCAAGGACATCAAGAAGTACATTCGCTACATCGCAGACTGGCGCATGGGGCAGCTGGGGCTGAAGCCGATCTACATGATCGACGAACACCCGATCCCCTGGCTCACCCCGCTGCTCAACGGCGTCGAGCACGCGAACTTCTTTGAAACCCGCGCCACCGAATATTCCAAGGCGGCGACCAAGGGCCAATGGAGCGACGTGTGGGATTCGTTCGACAAGCGCCAGAAGGTCAAGGCCGCTCCCGCGGCGAACGAGGATGCTGGCGAGGATGGCGACATGTTCTCGCGCGCCGGAGTCGCCGCCGAGTAAGTTATTGAGATCGGCCAGCCTTTGACGAGGCTGGCCGGGTTCAAATGTCGAGCGCCCAGCCGTCGCGCCCCTTGGGGTCCGGCGGGCTAGCCGGCACGTAGCGCTGCGCACCCGCCGCCAGCCGCAGGATTGTCCAGTCGCCCCGCAGGTCAACCGCTTCCAGCGTACAACCGCAATCAGCAAAGGCAGCGACCACCTTCGCACGCTGCGTCTCCAGCAGCCCGGCCAGCACAATCACCGCCTTCGGGGCCGCTATCGCCGCCAGTTCCGGCGCCATCGACACCAGCGGCCCGGCCAGGATGTTGGCGATCACCAGATCGTACGGCGCCTTGGCCGTGATCGTCTCGTGCAGCGCGCCATCGGCAACGATCAGGTCGACACCACTGACATCGTTCGCGGCGGCATTGGCCCGCGTGACCTCCACCGCCGCCGGGTCGATATCAGTGGCGACGATCGCCGCCTCGGGCCACAGAAAGGCAGCGGCGAAGGCAAGTACGCCCGTCCCCGTCCCCACATCGATCACGTTCGCGAACGAACGCTCCGCCAGCCCGTCCAGCATCGCCAGACAGCCGCTGGTCGTTGCGTGATGCCCGGTCCCGAACGCCTGCCCCGCATCGATCAGCAACGCACGGCCACCGTCCGGCGCCATGGTGGGATGCGCGCTGGTGTGGACAACGAACCGCCCCTCGCGGATCGGCTCCAACCCTTCCTGCGACAGCGCCACCCAGTCCTGCGCGGTGAGCGCAGTGACGACCGGTGCGGTACCCGTCGCACTCGGCACCAAGGCGCGGATCGCCGCCAGCATCGCCGCGTCCGGCTCCGCCTCCATGTACGCGTCAAGCCGCCAGCGCTCGCGATCGTCCTCCACCTCCTCGGTGGTCATCAAGACGGCATCGATCGCCAGATCATCAGCCGCGTCGATCGCCTCGGCCTCCGCACGGGTGCACGGCAGCGTCACGCGCCAGCTATCAGCAGCGCCCATTTCAGCGGACATAGCTCGCCCCATTCACGTCCAGCACCGCGCCAGTCATTGATGCGGGCGCGTCGAGCGCCAACCACCGCGCCATCTCAGCCACCTCGTCGGGCATGGCGACCCGCCCAAGGGGAATGTCGGCGAGCAGCTTGTCCCCTCCCCGGCTCGCCAGATAGTCATCCGCCATCCCGGTCATGGTGAACCCGGGGCAGATCGCAAAGGCAAGAACGCTGTCCTTGGCGTAGCCCCGCGCAATCGACTTGGTCATCGCTACCATGCCTGCTTTGGACGCGGCATAGTGCCAGTGCGCCGGGCTGTCGCCGCGGTACGCTGCGCGACTTGCAACGTTGACGATCCGCCCACCGACGCCGCGCTCCCGCCAGTGGCGCACAGCGAAACGGCACAACTCCGCGGCGGCAGTCAAGTTGATGCGCATCGTGCGCTCCCATCCGGCAGCCCATTCCGCATCGTCATGCTCGATCGGATTAGCCTCAAACACGCCAGCGTTGTTGATCAGCACGTCGATCGTACCCAGCCGATCGAGCGCCGTCTGCCAGAGCGCAGCCGGAGCACCAGCCTGGTCCAGATCGGCCGCGACGAGTTCGCCAGCGTCGCTGGTCGCCTGCCCGACCACGGTGGCGCATGGCGACAGGGCGTCACGGATCGCCGCGCCGATCCCGCGCGAAGCACCGGTAAGAAGGATATTGGTCATAAGGCGGCCATAGGGGCTTGGCGCGGTGCCGTCATCCCGTGGCTGGAGCCACGAAGCCGTCGCGCCCGTGTCATGGATGACGATGCTTGCCCGCGACACCTCGTCCCAGACGTGATCCGGGATCCATGGTCCCGCGCCTCACTGCTCGAGCCCCTTGTCGCGGCGCGTGCGGGTGGTTGATCTCGGATCAAGTCCGATGACAAGGCGGTTGTCGCGCCGACGCTCCCTATTGCGCCGGCTCATCAGCCACGGTGGTGCGAACCGCACATCATGCCACCTTGGTGCTGAACTCGTCCGCCGCATTGCGCAACGCCACCAGCCGATCATCGATGGCCGCAAACTCCGTCCCCAGCAGGTCGAAGTCGCGCGCCACGGCCTGGCCCTCCCGCATGATCGCGGTGATGTTGCCGGCCGTCGCGTCGGCGGCCAGCGCAGTCTCATCCACTGCCGCCGTTATCGCGGTGACGGTCTGCGCCTGGGCCTCCATCGCGCGGCGGATGCGCGTGGCGGCTGTCTGCACCTCGCCGATGGTGGCCTGGATGCCCGCACTGGCATCCACCGTCACGCGGGTGGCATCCTGAATCCCGGCGATCTGCGCTGCGATATCATCGGTGGCGCGTGCGGTCTGGTTGGCGAGGCTCTTCACCTCCTGCGCGACCACGGCAAACCCGCGCCCCGCGTCCCCTGCCCGCGCCGCTTCGATCGTGGCATTGAGAGCAAGGAGATTGGTCTGCCCCGCGATGTCGCGGATCAGTCCGAGGATCGACTCGATGGACCGCGCATGATCGCTCAACATCGCGCTGACTCCGACCGCCCGCTCAGCCTGGCCGGCGGCGCGCGTCGCGATCTCCGCCGCGGCCTCCACCTCGCCGCGCGCATCCTCGATGGCGCGGATCAGCCCCGCCGCGGTCGATGCCGCATCGCGCATCGCCATCGCCGATTGCTCTGCCGCGGCCGCCACTTCAGCGCCACGCCCGACCATCGCATTGGCCGCATGCGCCGCGCCCGACGCCTGTGCCCGCACCCGCTCTCCCAGCAACGCCGCGCCGTCGATCGCGCCCGCGATATGCTCGCGAAACGCGCCGGCATGCGCGGCGCGCTCCTCCGTGACACGCGCACGGTCCGTCTGCGCGAGATGCGCGGCCATGATATCCGCCTCGATCAGCGCCAGCCGCTGGACGATGTCGGCCAGCCGCCGCATCCGCCCCACGTCGGTTCCGACATGGCCCTCGATCACCGCAAGCGTGCGCGCATGCGCAAAGGCGAGTGCCGCGGTTAGGGCGGCGAGCGGCACGTCGGACGCCCGTGAGACATCGGCGTGCTTCAGTGCCGCGGTCTTCCAAGCCTCATCGAGGGGAGCGGCATACTTGATCCGGATGTAGCGCGCGCTGCGGACTACCTGCCGCTCACGCCATCCCGCTTCAACCATCGGCGAAACATGCCGGGTCGCTGGCAGCGCCAAATAATGATCCCAGAAAGCGTCGGAGATCGCGTCGCAGTCCGCCTCCGTCAGCAGAGCATTAATCTCCGCCGCGCCGACGACAATCGCGCCATCCCAATCATACTCCCGGACGTGCGCCGCCATCGGCCGCGCCTGCCCTCCCCAAAGTCCCGGCACGGCTCCTCCAGCTTGCGCCATTGCACCTCTCCTTGCGTCACGCCGGTCGTGCCGGCGCGATCATGTTCCTTCAGGCCGCCACGCGCGCGGCGAAATCTCCGGCGCTGCCGTTCAGCAGTCCCAAGCGCCCCGCAAACCGATCGAAACCAGCCCCCAGCGAGTCGATCTCGCTTGCCACCGCTTCCGTATCGGCATGGATCGCGGCGATTGTGCCGGACATCGAATCCGCCGCCAACGCAGTCTCATCCACCGCTGCCGTGATCGCGGTGACAGTCTGCGCCTGCGCCTCCATCGCACTTCGGATACGGGTCGCGGAGGTCTGCACTTCGCCGATCGTTGTCCTGATGCCGGCGCTGGCGTCCACAGTCACCCGAGTCGCTGCCTGAATGGCCCCGATCTTTGTCGCTATGTCGTCGGTTGCGCGCGCGGTCTGGTTGGCGAGGCTCTTCACCTCCTGCGCGACCACGGCAAACCCGCGCCCCGCATCCCCTGCCCGTGCCGCCTCGATCGTGGCATTAAGCGCGAGCAGATTGGTTTGCCCGGCAATGTCGCGGATCAGTCCGAGGATCGACTCGATCGACTTGGCATGATCGCTCAACGCTTCGCTGACTCCCACCGCCTGGTCGGCCTGGCCCGCGGCGCGAGTCGCGATCTCCGCCGCGGCCTCCACTTCGGCGCGCGCGTCCTCGATAGCGCGGATTAGTCCGGCGGCGGTCGAGGCCGCGTCGCGCATCGCCAATGCCGATTGCTCCGCCGCCGCCGCTACCTCGCTCGCTTTTCCGAGCACGCCGCGCGCGGAGAAGGAAGCAGTGGTGGCCTGGTCCCGCAACGAACCGCCTTCGGCCGTTGCTTCCTCCACGGTCGCCGCGATGCCGACGCGAAAATCCGCTGCCAGTCGATCGCGTGCGCTTTGCGCGCTATGCTTGCGATATTCGTTATAGATCGCGCCGGTGATTTCGCCCTCCAGCGCGGAAAGTCTCATCAGCGTGTCGATCATCATCGGCAACCGCGCATCCGACGCGTTGCGCCGCGCCATGAGGATGCCCAGCGCCGCCCGATCGCTCGCACTGATCATCGACAGCAATGCCAGTGGAGAAACTTCCGCCTGATACGCCGCCGCGACCGATCGCTCGATCGCCTCAATCCACGCGGTGCCGGCCGTGTCGAGAAAGCGGTTGCGCAGAAACGTGCAGCCGAGGTCGATCATCGTGGCGGTTTCGTGCGCCGGCCACACACGCTGGTCGTCGAAGCAGCGCAGCCAATGTTGCCAGTAAGCCTCCGAAATCGTGCGGGCTTCTGGCTCCAGAGCCGCCCACACTTCCCGGCTTGCCGCCGAAAGCGTGCCGTCGAAGTCAAAGACGCGCAGCCGAGCCTTGAGGTCGACGATGCGGGCGACGGCGCCCACGGCTGGCAGATCTGCAGACAAGTTGGTGCGCTCCCGGTTGATCGCGCATCGCCGTACAGCTTCATTGGTTAAACGGCGGTTAGGGTGAGCTGCCAACTAACGTGCGATCGATTCGCAGGAGGCCGCTCGCGCTTGCAACATCGGCCACCGCGCCTCATAGACCGCGCCAAATCGTCGGCTCACCGCAGGAATCTGAAGCCTTGGCCACCAAACCAGCTCGCCCGAAAAGCCCGCATCTGTTCAGCGGCCCGCTAGCGCTCCATTATCGCTGGAGCGCGGCGATGACCGTCTCGATCCTGCACCGCGTAACAGGCAGCGGGATGGCCACGCTTGGCTCTCTCCTGCTGGTGTGGTTCTTGGCGGCGCTCGCCTCGGGCGAGGCTGCCTACGCCACGTTCCGCGACGTGTTCACCTCTAGCGACGGAAGCCTCAACATTCTCGGCTGGGTGATTGCCGTCGGCCTTACCCTCTCGCTGTTCCAGCACATGATGAGCGGCATCCGCCACCTCGTGCTCGATACCGGGGCGGCGTTCGAGCTGAAGCTGAACCAGCGACTCGCGCGGCTCACCTTCCTTGGCTCGACGGTGCTGACGCTCGCCTTCTGGCTCTACGTGGGGACCAAGTAATGGGTACGGGAACCTCGATCGGCCGCGTTCGCGGTCTGGGTAGCGCGCACGAAGGCGCACATCACTGGTGGCACCAGAAGATCACGGCAGGGTCGAACATCCTGCTGATGAGCTGGCTCATGATCTCGCTCGCCCGCCGCCCGTCCTATGATTACGGCGCAATGCGCGAGTGGCTGTCGACGGCCTGGGTGGCGGTGCCGATGCTGCTGCTCGTCATCTCCGTCTTCTACCATTTCCGTATCGGCCTTCAGGTGGTGATCGAAGATTACCAGCGGGACGAGCGCCGCATCCTTGCCATGGTGCTCCTCAACCTGTTCGTCGCCGCCGTCGCCGGCACTGCCATCTTCGCGATCCTCAAGATCGCTTTCGGAGCGAATTGATGCCCGCCGCTTACCAGATCATCGACCATACTTACGACGCGGTCGTCGTCGGTGCCGGCGGCTCGGGCCTTCGCGCCACGATGGGCATCGCCGAAAGCGGGCTGAAGACCGCTTGCATCACCAAGGTGTTCCCGACGCGCAGCCACACTGTGGCGGCGCAGGGCGGCATCGCGGCCAGCCTCGGCAACAATTCGCCCGATCACTGGTCGTGGCACATGTACGATACCGTCAAGGGCTCCGACTGGCTCGGTGACCAGGACGCGATCGAATATATGGTGCGCGAGGCACCGGCCGCGGTGTACGAGCTGGAGCACGCCGGCGTGCCCTTCAGCCGCAACGAGAACGGCACCATCTACCAGCGCCCGTTCGGCGGCCACATGCAGAACATGGGCGATGGACCGCCCGTGCAGCGCACCTGCGCCGCGGCTGACCGTACCGGCCATGCCATGCTTCACGCGCTCTACCAGCAGAGCCTGAAGTATGACGCCGACTTCTACGTCGAATATTTCGCGCTCGACCTGATCATGGAAAACGGCGCGTGCCGCGGCGTGATCGCGCTCAACATGGAAACTGGAGCGATCCACCGCTTCCGCGCCCATGCGGTGGTGCTGGCGACCGGCGGCGGCGGCCGCGTCTACCAGTCGGCGACGTCGGCGCACACCTGCACCGGCGACGGCAACGGCATGGTGCTGCGCGCGGGTCTTCCGCTGCAGGACATGGAGTTCGTCCAGTTTCACCCGACCGGCATCTACGGCGCGGGCGTGCTGATCACCGAGGGCGCACGCGGCGAAGGCGGCTACCTCACCAATTCCGAAGGCGAGCGCTTCATGGAGCGCTATGCGCCCAGCGCCAAGGACCTCGCGTCGCGCGACGTCGTGTCGCGCTCGATGGCGGCGGAAATGCGCGAGGGCCGCGGCGTCGGTAAGGACAAGGACCACATCTTCCTTCACCTCGATCATATCGATCCCAAGGTGCTGGCGGAGCGCCTGCCGGGCATCACCGAGACAGGCAAGATCTTTGCGGGTGTCGATCTCACGCGTCAGCCGCTGCCCGTCACCCCGACCGTTCACTACAACATGGGCGGCATCCCGACGAACTATCACGGCGAAGTCGTTCACCTGAAGGACGGTAACCCCGATGCGATCGTCCCCGGGCTGTTCGCGGTCGGTGAGGCGGCGTGCGTGTCGGTGCACGGCGCCAACCGCCTCGGCTCCAACTCGCTGATCGATCTTGTGGTGTTCGGCCGCGCCACCGGCCTGCGCCTTAAGGAGACGCTGAAGCCCAACACCTCGCACAATGCGCTGCCGAAGGGTTCGGAGGAGATGGCGCTCGCCCGCCTCGATCACTTCCGCAACGCGGCCGGCGCGTCGCCCACGTCGAAGATCCGCGCCGAGATGCAGCGCACGATGCAGCGCCACGCCGCGGTGTTCCGCGACAGCGCGTTGTTGGCAGAGGGTGTCACGAAGATCGACGCGATCTACCAGTCGATGCAGGACATCGGCATCAAGGACCGCTCGCTGATCTGGAATACCGACCTGGTTGAGACGCTGGAGCTCGACAACCTCATCAGCCAGGCGGTTGTGACGATGCGCGGCGCCGAGAACCGGAAGGAAAGCCGCGGTGCGCACATGCACGAGGATTTCCCCGAGCGCGACGACGCGAACTGGATGAAGCACACCACCGCCACATTCGACGGCTGGGGTGGCAAGGGCGGCGCCTGCACGCTCGATTACCGCCCGGTGCACGATTACACGCTGACCGACGACGTCGAGTACATCAAGCCGAAGAAGCGCGTTTACTGACCGGGGCCGCGCTTCAGTTTCCCAGACCCAAGCCACAAAGTTCATCGTTCCCCGGCCCTGTGCCGGGGTCCAGCCGTCCGCAAACTCCACGCTGCAGAGAGCGCGGTCCGCTGGATGCAGGGACAACCCCGGTATAATGATTGACTTAGTGCCCGCGGCGCTCGCGCTGCAACCGCGCTTTCCGCCTTCCTCTTCTGCCAATTGACAGCCGCCGCCACGCCCCGCCTAATGCGCGTCGATAGGGGGGCGCGATGAAGCGGTTGCTGACGATCCTGCTTGCGACCATCGCCGGCATGGCCCCCGCGCAAACCTATCAGCCCGCGCAGCACACCCGCCCCGTGCCGCTCGTCTCGCGTGGCGGCGAGGCGGAGCTGGTGCAGCTCGCCAATCAGGGCGGCGCGATCGAACATGATCGGCCCGCCGGCTGGCTGCTCGCCGAGCACCGCCGGCTCGCCGCCGCGCTCGCCACGCTCCAGCCGCAGCGCAAGGGCACGATCGACGCCTATGTCGTGGTCGCCGCGCTCGACAGCGATCCCGTCTTCGGGCGCGAAGCGCGCGAGGCCGGCAAGGTGCTCGCAACCCGCTACGGCGCGACCGGGCGCTCGATCGTCCTCGCCGGCACGGACGGCAGCGCCGACAGCAAGCTGCCGATGGGCTCGCCCGCCAATCTCGACACCGCGCTCGCCCGCGTCGCCGAGTTGATGGACCCAGCGGAGGACGTGCTGGTGCTTTACACCACCAGCCACGGCGCGCGGTTTGGCATCGTGTATAACGACGCTGACCAGGGTTTCGGTGCGATTTCGCCGACGCGACTATGGGGTACGTTGTCGCAGCTTGGCATTCGCAACCGCCTGATCCTGATCTCGGCCTGCTACGCCGGCGTCTTCGTCCCCGCGCTGTCGAGTGACACCACCGCGATCGTCACCGCCGCCTCAGCTGACCGCACGTCCTTCGGCTGCGAGGCCGATAATGACTGGACCTTCTTCGGCGACGCGCTGGTCAACCACGCGCTACGCAAACCGCAACCGCTCGCCGCCGCCGCGCAGGAGGCCGTGACAATGATCGGCGGCTGGGAACGAGACGGCAAGCTCGAACCCTCGCAGCCGCAAGTCTCGATCGGCCCCGGCGCCGTCCGCTGGTTGACAGCACTGGACGCTCGCGCGCCGAAGAAGCCCGGCACCCCCATCGGCCGACCTGCGAATGCGGTGCTGACGCAAGCGCCCTGACCTCCCCCTCCCGCTGCCTCTTGACCAC
>NZ_MPSB01000016.1 GCF_001981525.1 Sphingomonas jeddahensis
CCCCTCCGCCTCGCGCAATCGGGCGGCGCCGGCCCCTGGGCCACCGTCTCCGTCTCCGCCGCCGTCCCCCTCACCAAACCCCTCGCAGCCGGCTACCGCATGACCCGCCAGGTCTCGGTGGTGCAGGCCCGCACCCCCGGCCGCCTCACCCGCGGCGACGTGCTCAAGGTGACGATCGCGGTCGAGGCCTCGGCCGAGCGCAACTGGATCGTCGTCAACGACCCGATCCCCGCCGGCGCGACGATCATCGGCGATCTCGGCGGCCAATCGTCGATGCTCCAGTCCGGCACCGGCGGCGAGGGCGTCCAGCCCGCCTATGTCGAGCGCGGACGCGACGCTTGGCGCGGCTACTTCGCCTGGGTGCCCCGCGGCAAGTTCACCGTCTCCTACACGCTCCGGTTGAACGGCGCCGGCCGCTTCAACATGCCGCCGAGCCGCGTCGAGGCGATGTACTCCCCCGCCATCCGCGCCGCCGTACCCAACGCCCCGGTGGTGGTCGCGCCGCAGTGACAAGGGTTTATGCGGAACGTCCGACCAGCCGCCAGTCCATCGTCACCCCGGCCTTGTGCTGGGGGCCTGGGTTCCGCGAATTCGAAAGCCTGAGGTTTGCGGCGCCCTGGATGCCGGGACGAGCTCGGCGTGACGGAGGGGATGTCGCAGCGGTCGTGCAGAGGTGCGAGCCATGCGGATCGTGATCGCGGTCATCCTCACGATCGCGGCGGCATTCGTCGCGCTCGACTACGCCACCTATCCCCCGCCGTTGCCCGATTACGCCGCCGCCCGCGCCGCCTACAGACCATCCGAAGCCTGGCTCTACGACCGTCACGGCACGCTGATCGACAGCGCCCGGGTCGATTTCGACAAGCGCCGCCTCGCCTGGACTCCGCTCGACAAGGTCGCGCCCACGGTCCCGCAAACCATCATCGCCGCCGAGGATCACCGCTTCGAACACCACGCCGGCATCGACTGGTTAGCCCTAGCCGGCGCGCTCCGCGCTCGCCTGTTGGGCCACCCCACGCGTGGCGCCAGCACCCTCTCGATGCAGCTCGCCGGCTTCCTCGACCCCGAACTCGCCCGCCCTGGCGCGCGCAGCTGGCGCGACAAGCTCCGCCAGCTCCGCGCCGCGCGCCGCCTCGAATCCCGCTGGACAAAGCCGCAGATCCTGGAGGCCTACCTCAACCTCGCCCCCTTCCGCGGCGAGGCGCAAGGCATCGGCGCCGCCGCGCTCGGCCTGTTCGGCAAGACCCCCGCCGCGCTCTCCCCCGACGACGCGCAACTGCTCGCCGCGCTGCTCCCCGACCCGCAAGCCCCTGCCGCGCGCCTCGCGGAGCGCGCCTGCCGCCGCGCCCACGCCGCCGACTGCACCCGCATCGAGGCGCAAGCCGCCTCGATGCTAGGCCCCGCCCGCAGCCTGGCGCTAGACCCCGGCCTCGCCCCGCACCTCTCCGACCGGCTCCTGAAAACCCCCGGCCTCCGCCTCACCACCACCCTCGACGCCGCCACCCAGCGCCTCGCCGTCGCCGCGCTCCGCCGCCAGCTCCAAGGCCTCGGCGGCAGCCGCGCGCGTGACGGCGCCGCTCTGGTGGTCGACAACGCCAGCGGCGACGTCCTCGCTTATGTCGGCGGCATCGGCGGCGCCTCCACCGCGCCGGCGGTCGATGGCGCCAACAGCTATCGCCAGGCCGGCTCCACCCTGAAGCCGTTCCTCTACGCGCAGGCGATCGAGCGCGGCTATCTAACCCCAGCCTCGATCCTCGACGATTCGCCCGTCCAGCTCGACACGGCCTCAGGCCTCTACGTGCCGCAGAATTACGACCGCGGCTTCAAGGGCCCGGTCTCCGCGCGCACCGCGCTCGCCGGCTCGCTCAATATCCCCGCAATCCGCACATTGCTGCTGGTCGGCACCGATCCGTTCCGCGACCGGCTATGGGACACCGGCTATCGCGGCCTCACCGAAGACGGGCAATATTACGGCTTCTCGCTCGCGCTAGGTTCGGCCGAGGTTACCTTGCTCGAACAGGCCGCCGCCTACCGCAGCCTCGCGCGCGGGGGCGCATGGTCGCCGCTGCGACTCCTCAAGGATCAAAAGCCCGCCCAGCCACGCACCGCCACCACGCCTGCTGCGGCGTGGCTGGTCGCCGACATGATGGCCGATCCCAACGCCCGCGCCGCCACCTTCGGGCTCGATTCCGCGCTCCGCCTACCGTTCTGGGCCGCGGTGAAGACCGGCACGTCCAAGGCGATGCGCGACAATTGGTGCGTCGGTTTTTCCGACCGTTTCACCGTCGCCGTGTGGGTCGGCAACCTGGAGGGTGATCCGATGCGGGCCGTGTCGGGCACGAGCGGCGCGGCGCCGGTCTGGCGTGACCTGATGCTGGCGCTCCACGTGCGCACGCCGGGCCGCGCGCCGCCACCGCCGGCCGGCGTTGAGGCACGCCGCATCGCTTTTGCCGATCACCTCGAACAGCCACGCCGCGAGTATTTCCTCCAAGGCACTGGCCAGCCGCTGATCGCCGCAGCGCCCGAAATCGCCCGCCGCCCGCGCATCGTCAGCCCTGTTGCCGGCACTGTCTTCGCGATCGATCCCGACATTCCGCCCGCCCGCCAGCGCTTTGCCGTCGCAGTTGCCGGCGATCTTACCGCCAAGCGCCTGCGCCTTGATGATCGCGATCTCGGCCCGGCCGACGCCCGTCCGCTGATAGCAGCCGCACCGGGCATCCACCGCCTCCGCCTGATCGACGCCGCGGGCACGATCATTGACGACGTTCGCTTCACGATCCGGTAAGCGAGAGCCGCTGATTGCACAGGCGGCTATCCCGACGATCGGCAAGCCGGTGGCTTGCTCAAAAACGACGACGGAGCTGGAGCATCACTTCGCGGGGAGCGACAGGATAGCCGATCGTGCCGACGCTGCCAGTGTTGTACCGCCGATCTGCAAGGTTGCTGGCGGTAAGCACCAGCCCCCAGTCGCGCCAATCGACCGCCGCCTGCATGTTGATCGTTTCGGCGTTGTCGACGTGATGCTGGGGCTCATTGCACAAGGCGATGTTGTAGTCGGACGCGCCGCTGATATCGCCGCCGAGCCGCACGCGTGCGTCGCCTAGCGGCTGCGTAAGGCTTGCGCGAACCTGATAACGGAACGCCGGCGTGAACCGCAGGTCAAGGTCGCGCTCGTCGGCGACGAAGGCGATGCAACCCGGGCTGGAGATCAGCCGGGTGAACCGGTCGGCCAGCGTCGCGATCCATCCGCCGAGTTCGACGCCTGTCAGCGGCTGTGCCGTCCACTCGAGCTCGAATCCCTGGATGCGCGCATCGCCCACATTCTGGCGGAAGATCTCGGGTGGGCCTGCGGTGACGCGCGAGGCAGAGAATGCGATGTCGGTATAATCGCTGACGAAATAGTTCGCGTTCAACAGCAGCCGGCGATCAAACCAGCGGGATTTCACGCCAGCTTCATAGGTCCATACGGTCTCCGGGGCGATTGCACCCTGACGCTCCAGCGCGAAGCTGATGTTGCGGGCGCGCCCGTCGAAGCTGCCGCTGCGAAAACCCTTCGCGGCCGACGCATAGGCCATGGCTTCGTCGTCGCCGCTGAGCAGTTGATAATCAACCGCCAGTCGCGGCGACAGATCGGTCCAGCGTTCAGCGATGCGCCGCCGGGCGGCGCGGCCGTCCGGAAGCACCAGCACCGCCTCAGGCGCCATCAGGAACCGCACGACGTAGCGCTTTCGCTCGTCAGTGTAGCGCAACCCGGCGGTCACATGCGCGCGCGCACCGACACTTAAGGTTGCGGAGCCGAACGCCGAATAGCTGTCGGTGTCCAGTCGCGGCTCATAGGGTGACCAGTTGCCGGTCGGCGCGTTGCCGCGCGACGGGGCATTGAAGAAGTCGTGGTTGCGGAACCGCGCGTCGCTGCCGGTCGGCGTGGCCAGGCTCACCGCCGTCAGCTGATCATTATGCTCGCTGAAGTAGAAGCCGCCGACCAACCAATCCAGCCGCGCGCCGAACGCGTTGCCGGCAAGTTGAAGCTCCTGGCTGAAGCTATGCTGGTGCTGATCCTGCAGCAGGATGACGTTGCTGCCGATGCCGGGCGGGTTGGCGGTCTGATCGAACCCGATCTGCGACCGTAGGGCGCGATACCCGGTGATCGATGATGCCGTGAGACCGCCGCCGCGATAATCGATACGCAGCCAGGCGCCGCCGGTGTCGGTACGGTTGAGCGGATCGGTGTCAGCGGATTCGAACGCGTCGATATCGCCACCGAGCTTCACGAACCCGTTCGTGTATCTGCCAGGGACGAGCGGGTCGGCCGCGAACCGCTGCGGATAGCGCGGGCTCGATCGGTCGCGTGTCGCATCGGCAGAGGCATAGAGCGAGAGATCGCTCGTCGGCTCCCACAACAGCGAAACTCGTCCGCCCTGCAGATCCTGCGTGTTCACGCGAGCGTCGTTGATCAGGTTGCGGCCCCAACCGCGTTGATTGCGCGTGATGGCCGAAACGCGCGCCGCCAGACCGCTCGCCAGCGGCAGGTTCACGGCCGCGCGTGCATCGATCCGCCCGTAGCTGCCGAGGGTCAGATCCGCATTGCCGCCCAGGCGATCGAACGTGGGACGCCTGGTCACCAACTTGATTGCGCCGCCGCTGGTGTTTCGCCCGTAAAGCGTCCCCTGCGGACCACGCAGCACTTCGATCCGCTCGACGTCGAGGAGGTCGAACAAGGATCCCGTCGATCGCGGAAGAATCACGTCATCGACATAGATGCCGACGGGCGGATCGTTGGTGAAGATCGAATCTCCCTCACCAACGCCGCGCATGAACACCAGCGCTCCCGAGCTGGTGCCGAAATTGCGTGCGAGATACAGGTTCGGCACCGCAGCGCCGATCCGATCAAGGTTGAGGATCGCCTCGTTCTCCAGCCGCGCGGCGGAGAGAGCCGTCAGCGAAATGGGGACGGCCTGCGCGCCCTGCTCGCGCCGTTGCGCCGTGATCACGATGTCGTCGCGCGCTTCATCGTGACGCGACGGTGCTTGTTGGGCGACCGCCGGCGCAGCGAGAGCACACGCCGCGATCACCAACCGTAGCATATTTTGTCGTCCCCGATTCCCGGCGCAGTGCGCCAAAGCGTCGGGCCGCTATGGAGCGCGCCGGCTATGGTCAAGCCGGCGCGCGTAAGCCGTTGAGCGTCAATCGAGTTTGAGGGCGTCGCGGATGATATAGTGCAGATCGGTCTGATCAAGCAGGCCAAGCACGTTGGCCGAGCGCGGGCCGTATGCGGCAATGCGCAGCTGCGTGCCGGTATGCCCCTGGGCCCCCTTTTCCGCCGTGCCGTAATTGACCGTCATTACCGCGCCCTCGCGGGTGTTCAGCGCGGCAGTAAGGCCGGGCGCGCGGGTGCCATTGCCCACGATCTGGCTCGTATGGGCATGATCGGCGGTGACGATGATCAGCGTATGCTTGTCTGCCCGTGCGAATTCGAGCGCGACCTGCACCGCTTCGTCGAGATCCACCGTTTCGCCGATCTGCCCGCACGGGTTAGCGGCATGGTCCTCCTTGTCGATCGACGCCCCTTCCACCTGAAGGAAGAAGCCCTTCGGCCGGTCCTTCAGCAACGCAATCGCCTTGCGCGTCATCGCGGCAAGCGTCGGCACGGTGGCAGTTCGTTCCGCATTGGGTTGGCAAGTGACCGCGGGCTTGTCGATATTGCCGTGGAAGCTGGCGCGGGGCCCCGTCCAGCGCACCGGCATGTTGCCGGGCGCGAACAAGCCGATCAGCGGCTGACGATTATCGGCGCGCGCAACCTCGTTCAGCTCGGCAGCGTTTCGGACAATCCGATAGCCGCGCGACACGGCCTGCTGCTCCAGCGTCTTGCCCTTCCACTTGCCCGCCTTGGCCGCGTCGGCGAAGCTGGCAGCGCCTCCGCCAAGCACCAGATCGGCACGCGTATCCAGCAATTGTTCGGTGATCGAGCCGAGGCCGCCATTCTCCAGCGCATCCTGGGGGCAAGTGACGCTTGTCCCTGTCGGAGCGTAGCATTTGCGCATGCTCACATGGGCGATTTGCGCCGCTGGCGTGGCGTCCTGGATTTCCGCGGTCGACACATTGCCGGTGGCGAGCCCGGCGGCCTTCGCCCGCTGCAACAGCGTCTTGTGTGGTTTGCCGGCGATATCGACGCCGATCGCGCCATTGTAGCTTTTCACCCCCGACGCCCAGGCCGTGGCCGAAGCGGCGGAATCGGTCACGTAATTGGGTTTGCCGGTTTTGCGGTCCAGCGAATAGTGCGTGTATTGCCCGGTCATCGGCAGGGCATCGATCCCCTTGAAGTAACCGCCGGCGCCCTCCGCATAGTTGCGTGCGACGGTGATCTCGGAATCGCCCATGCCATCACCGATCAGGAGAATGACGTTGCGCACCTCGCGAGCGGCGATGAGGTCACCATAGGTCTTGCTCATGTCCCCAGATAGCCGTCGCGCGCCGCCGGGTTCGCGCAGATCGCCCTTTGCCCCACGCGCGAGCTCCGGCGCGGCGTTCTGCGCCAGGCAGGGTTGCGCGGCGGCAGCGAGCAGGAGGGTGAAAGCGGTACGCGAGATCATGGTGGGGCTCCGACAGGGCACGTGAGTGGAAGGATGAGTGCGCCTGCGCGTAGGGCGGAAATATGACAGTGGTGGTGCGGCCCGGCCCCTGGATCGAGAGCATCGCTGACCGGCGATCCGATCAACGGCGCTGCATTGTGCTGTTCTTGGCGTTGCTGAAAAAGCGGTCACACGAGGCGCGATCCGGACGGTGGATGCCGGTCGAGCGATCGCTAACGTCAGTGAACGCAGATGCCGATGGTGATCCTGCACGGCATCGCGTTCGATAAGGGAAGTGATGGTAGCCGTGGACGTGCGCTCGGATTCACTCCGATGAGCTCATCCTCCGAGCGCTCGCACACGTGGCATCGTTGGTTGTTGCAGCGGTGCCGGCGCCGTCCGGCACCGCTGTTGCAGGTCAAAACCTGTAGTTCGCGCTGACCGTGAAATTGCGGGGCCTGCCGTAACGATACTGGCTGAAATTGCCGACCTGGCTGTAGAAGGTTTCGTCGAGCAGATTGTCGACATTGGCCTGCAGGCTGACCTGCTCGGTTACGGCCAGACGCGCCATCAGGTTCACGGTGACGAACCCGTCCTGTTCGAACCGGAAGGGCGTGGTCGATCCCGGAACCGTACCGACCGAATAGGCTGCGCTGCGATAATTCGCGCCACCACCGAACGTCAGTCCGCCAAGAACGTTGGGCACGGTATAGGTAGTGAACGCCTTCAGCAGGCGGCGAGGCTGATCGGTGTTGGCGTCGATCCCGTCGGCGTCGCGCGCCTTGAACTGGCTGTAGCCGACATTGACGTTCCAATTCGGTAGCGGCTGGCCAGTCACTTCGACCTCAAAGCCTTCGCTGACCACGCCATCTGCGGCGCGATAGGGTTGGAACAGGCCGGTGCCGGGCCGGATGATCTGTTCGCCGTCGATCTGGGCCAGATTGTCCTGCTCGATGCGGAACAGCGCCACCGAGGTTTGCAGTGCTTCGTTGAAGAAGGCGCTTTTCAGGCCGATCTCATACGCCTTGCCGCGGATCGGGTCGAGCTGCTCGAAATTCCGATCCTGCGCGTTCTGGGGCAGAAAGATCGTCGTGTAACTCGCATAAAGCCGGTGATTGGGCGTGATATCGACCAGCGCGCCGAGATAGGGAATGAAGACGTTCTTGTCGCCGTAGCGGCGCTCGACATTATAAGCGGTGCCGGTCTGCCGCCATGTTGCGAGGCGACCGCCACCGATCACCTTCAGCCAGTCTGCCACGTTGAGCCGCAGCGCCCCATAATAGCCGATCTGCCGGATCCGCTCGTCCTCGGCCAGCGTGCCCAGTTCGGCAAAGCCGGGGTTCGGATAAGAGTTCTCGTTCCAGTTGATGAAATCACCAGCCGGCGGGAAGCGGAAAGAGCCGAATGGCGGGATTTCATTCAGCGGCTGATAGGAGTCGGTCCGGCGGTTGATCACGCTGTTGAGATAGCCGAGCACCAATTCGTGATCGCGGCCGCCGATCGTCAACCGGCCCTTCAACTGCGCGTCATAGCTGTCCTGGATGCTCTCGCCATAGGCGGAGTAGGGATTGCTGCTGAGGCCCAGCCCCGTTGTGGGGTTCACATTGCCGAACAGGTACAGGATCTCGGAGAACTGAGTGTTGCGCAGCCGATTGTAATTGCCGGTCAGGCTCCATCCGCCGCCGAAATCGTGGCTCAGCGTCGCGAAGAAGTTCTGGTTTACCGTCTGCCAGGTCGTCCACGGCTGGGCGGTGCTCTTCGACCGATCCCATTCGGCGATCGTGCCATCGCTGTAGAAGGTGGGCAAGCTGCCCCAGAAGGCGCCATAGGGCTCATTACGTTGATGGCTGAAGCCGACGCGCAGCAACGTGTCGTCCGTAACGTCTGCGTCCAGCGTGCCGTACAGAACAAGCTTCTTGTTGCTGTAAAAGTCAGTGAACGAATTGCCTTCTTCGTACCGGCCGACGCCGCGCACCCGCAGTCGCCCATCCGCAGTCACCGCACCGCCCACGTCAGCGGAAACGCGCCAGGTGTTCCAACTTCCATAAGCGGCATTGAGATAGCCGCCCCATTCGGCGCGATCGGCGTGCTTGCGAACAAGGTTGATCGAGGCCGAGGGATCGCCAACACCGCTGAGCAGGCCCGTCGCGCCACGCACGACCTCGACTCGTTCGTAGATCGACACGTCGGCGATCGTCTCGCCGCGGTCGCCGCCCAAAGCCCAGGCCGTCGGCACGCCGTCGATCTGCGTGTTCTGGATCCGGAAGCCGCGCGCGTAGAAGTTGTTGCGTACGTCGTCGGTCTCGTTGACCGCGACACCGATGCCATTCTCGATCACGTCGCGGACGCTGATCAGATTCTGGTCGAGGATCCGCTGTGACGTCACGATGCTGACCGACTGCGGCGTTTCGCGGATCGTCAGGCCCAAGCCCGTGGCGGTGTCGATCTGGTCGGGGATCGTATAGCGGCCCTGAACGACGATATCTTCGGCCGGCAGCGTATCGTCGCGCTCAGCCAGCGTTTGGTCCCGCGCCGGTTCAGCCTGGGTTGTTTGCGCCGCGGCCGGTAGCGCAAGCGCACCGAACCCGGACGCCAGGAGAAGCAGTGCCTTGGTCTTCAACGTCGTATCCCCCGAACGGAATGTCACCGGGTGATCTGCGTTCAGACTCGGAACCGGCGCGAGGAGCTCTAGCGACAATGATTTTCACTCGCAATAGCTTCAATCGACGTTGGGGTGTTCCCTTCGGCGGCGCGTCCTGCTTGAGATCGCCGACACCGTTGACGCCGATCCGCGTCTTTATGTGCCTGCGATCCGGCGGACTTTGCACCTGTCGATTGTCGTTCCCATCTCTACCTCATGTATGATGACCTGACTCACCTTGGCTTGGTCGATGACGATGAGATCGTCCTTGATGAGGCCGCGCTGTCGCTAGCGCTGCTTGACCACCCCGATGTCGACCTTGAGCCATATCATGACCTGCTGGCGGCGGTCGCGACCCGCCTCGACGTCATCGCCGCTGACGCAGAGAGTTCCGCCTCGCGTGCCGACGCCCTGGGGGTGGTGCTCGCTGATGAATTCTCCTTTGCTGGGGACAGCGCAACCTATGACGATCCCGCCAATGCGGACATGATCCGCGTTATCGATCGCCGTCGCGGACTGCCGATCAGCCTGTCGATCCTATATGTTGCCGCCGCGCGCCGGCTTGGCTGGCGCGCGGATGTGCTTGACTTGCCGGGGCATGTTCTTGTTCTCATCGGGGTGGACACCGCGCCGGTGATCATCGATCCGTTCACTGGCGGCGCTCGCGTCGGAGCGGAGCGGCTTGCCGCGCTCCTCCAGACCTTTGCCGCGCCGGGCGAGCCGGTCACTCACATCGCGGCCATGCCGAACCGCGCGGTGCTCGTCCGCTTGCTGCAGAATCAGGCAAGCCGCGCCGAGCAGGCCGGGAAAGGCCGGCGCGCGTTAATCCTGTACGAACGCATGACCGCGATGGCGCCCGATTACGCCAATGGCTGGTGGCAGCGTGCGAGGCTGGAACTGGTGGACGGGGATGTGACGCGTGCGCGGAGCAGCCTTGGCACCATCCTGGAGATCACGCGCGAGCCGGAACTGCGGCAGCGCGTGTCGGAAACGCTTCAATCGCTTCCGGCGGCTTGAGGCACGGGGATAGGACGGAATGTCCAACTGACTGAGGTGACCGATCGCGGTAACTCGTGAACCAACATGTTTCCGCACCGGTCGGCGCGGTCGCTTTGCGAGGACGTATCATGACCTATCGTATGCTGCTCACGCTCGCCGCAGTGGTTGCCGTTCCAGCATCGGCACAGGACGTTCGCAGCGGATCATTGACGGTGACCAGCCCGTGGTCGCGCGCTACGGCACCGCGGGCGACGGTTGGTGCTGGATTCCTCACCATCCGCAACGGAGACGCGCAGGCGGATCGGCTTGTTTCCGTGACGTCGCCGCGGGCCGAGCGGGTCGAGATCCACGCCATGTCGATGAAGAACGGCGTTATGCGAATGCGGCCGCTGGCGAATGGTGTCACCGTGCCGCCGCAGCGTGCCACGACACTCGCGCCGGGTGGCAACCATTTGATGTTGATGGGCTTAAAGGCGCCTCTCAAGGCGGGAGAGCGCGTCCCTGTCACCCTGCGCTTTGCCCGGGCCGGCCTCGTGACGACGCAGCTTGTCGTCGGGAGTGCTGGTGCCGCCGCGCCAATGGGCAGCCATGAGGGGCATCATTGATGACCGGGCATCGTATGCGTCGCGCGAGCTTGTCGGCGCTGGCGGCGGCGGGCCTGATCGCGGCAATGGCCGGGTGCTCTGGCGGGCCAGGCGAGCAGGCTGCGGCGGCGACACAGGCAGGGCCGGGTGGCCCCTTCCGGCTGTTCGATACCAACGGGGCGACCGTTACCGAGCAGACGTTGAAGGGCAAGCCTTATGCGATGTTCTTTGGCTTCACCCGCTGTCCTGATGTTTGCCCGACAACGATGAGCAAGATGGCGCTGCTTCACAAGAGATTGGGGGCAGACGCCGAAAAGATGAACATCGTCTTTGTTTCGGTTGATCCCGAGCATGACAAGAAGGAAGACATTGCCAGCTTCCTGTCGATGTTTGACGCGCCGATGATTGGCCTGACGGGAAGTCAGGCGGAGCTGGACAAGATGGCGGCGGCGTACAAGGTTTATGTCGAGCGGGTGCCGCTGCCCAATGGCGATTACACGATCGACCACACTGCTCGCATCCTGCTGTTCGACCGGGAGGGGCAGTTTGCCGAAAGGATGGATGCCGCGGAGCCGGAAGGGCGCGCCGTCGCCAGGCTGAAGCGGCTGATCCATGCGTAGGTTGTTGGGCTTGGTCGGTATTCTGGTGCTTGCCGGCTGTGCCATCGAGAACCCGGTTGTTGACCAGGGGCGCGTCGAGGAAGCGACACAGCAGCATTTCGGCAGCGAGTTCGTGCCGATCGATGTTGGCCCGATCATCGTCAGCGGCGATCATGCGATCGCTGATTGGACGCAGGGCGATTACGGCGGCCGGGCGCTGTACGAGCGCGGCGAATATGGCTGGATGTTGTTGTTATGTAGTGGGGATTCGATCCGCCGGGCGGAGAATCTGAAGCGCGCTGGCGTGCCCGATTTCAACGCCGGCTGGATCGCGGAACAGCTCGCCAAGGCCGAGGCGACGCTGCCGCCCGAGCGGCTCGCTCGCATGAAACGCTTCGTCGGCACGGCTGCGGATCACGAGCGCTATTTGCAGGCGCTGGCTGCGCAATAACCAAAGAAAACCGAAAACTTCTGGCGATGAACCTGCAGTTTTCGGCGATGTTTTAGGCGAATCGCGGCAATGCCTAGCGATTTGCCGGGGAAAATGCCGGCAAGTGCAGCGACCGTTCTCCATGCGGGCGCGCAATTCGAACATCGGCGCATTACGGAAGCGAAAACTATTCGGTTATGGCGGGTTGTACAGCAGACCAGCGCTGATGCGCATTGACGCGAGGAGCCGACCCTGTCTGAGCACGTCCCCAGCCCAATGGCACCCGCCGTCGCCGCTGGCGGGCTGATGGGCGACCTGATCCGCGGCCACAATTGGGCGGCGACCCCGGTCGGGCCGATCACTGGCTGGCCGCAGAGCCTGCGCGTTGCCGTCCGTCTGCTGCTCACCAGCCGCCACCCGATGTTTATCTGGTGGGGGCCGGAACTGATCCAATTCTACAACGATGCTTATGCTGCCTCGCTCGGCCCGGAGAAGCACCCGGCGGCGCTGGGCGCGCGCGCGCGCGATACCTGGCCCGAAATCTGGGATGTGATCGGGCCGCAGATCGCCCAGGTGATGGCCGGCGGCGAGGCGACGTGGCACGAGGATCAGCTGGTGCCGATCATCCGCCGCGGCGGGCGGCAGGATGTTTGGTGGACCTACAGTTACAGCCCGATCGATGACGAGCATGCGCCCAATGGCGTGGGCGGTGTGCTGGTGATTTGCGACGAGACCACCGCGGAGGTGACCTCTCGTGAGAAAGCGGACGCGCGGTATCGTGCGCTGTTCGAGACGATCGATGCGGGTTTCTGCGTCATCGAAATGCTGTTCGATGCAGACGGGCGGGCGAATGACTATCGGTTTGTCGAGGCAAATGCCGCGTTCGAGCAACAGTCCGGTCTGATCAACCCTGTCGGACGACGCGCGCGCGAGTTGGTGCCCGATCTGGAGCAGCATTGGTACGACCTGTACGGCGCCGTTGCGACCACCGGCCGGCCTGCCCGCTTCGAAAACGGGTCGGACGCGATGGGCCGCTGGTTCGACGTGCATGCGTTGCGGGTCGGCGATCCGTCGCAGCACCGTGTCGCCGTGCTGTTCAACGACATATCGGCGCGGCGGGCGGCGGAGATTGCGCTTCGGGCGAGCGAGGATCGGCTGTCCGCGATCTTCGCCGAAGCGACGGTGGGGCTCTCCGAGGTGTCGCTCGACGGAAGATTCCTGCGAGTGAACGACGAATTGTGCCGGCTGCTTGGCCGTGATCGGAACGCGCTGCTGACGGCGAGCGTCTTTGATGTCACCCTGCCGGAGGACATCGGGCCGAGCCTTGCGGCCATCGACGCCACGGTACGCACGCGCGAGCCCCGCGCGCTCGACAAACGATATTTGCGGCCGGACGGCACGATCGTATGGGCCAACAGTCGGCTCGCCCGGCTGCACGATCCGGATGGCGGATCGGGCAATTTGCTGGTCGTTACCGTCGATCTGACGGAGCGTCGCGCGGCTGAGCAACGATTGCGCGAGAGCGAGGCCAGTTTCCGGCTGATGGCGGATGCCGTACCGCAGATCGTGTGGATCATCGATGCCGAGGGCCGCGCCGAATTCTACAACAAGCAATGGGCCGACTATACTGGCATCCCGCACGACGCGAGCACCGCAACGCTGGCGGCGGCGGATTACGTCCATCCCGACGATGGGCCGGCGACCGTTGCCGCCTTTGATGTGGCGCGCCGAACCGGCCGCACATTCACCGTCGAGCACCGTATCCGATCGGCCGCTGGTGAGTATCGCTGGTTCCTCGTGCGTGGCGAACCGCACCGCGATGTGGACGGCGAAATCGTGCGGTGGTTCGGCGCGTCGATCGATATCCATGACCGCAAGCTGGCGGAAGCACGGTTGAGCGAGTTGAACGAGACGCTGGAACAGCGCGTCGCGGCGGCGTTGGCCGAGCGCAAGGTGTTTTCCGACGTGATCGAGAATTCGACCGCCGCGGTGACTGTGATCGATCTCGACCACCATATTCTGGCGATCAATCGTACCAGCCAGGATGTGTTCGAGCGGCTTTATGGCACGCGCCCGCACGTCGGCGACGGGCTGCTCGACCTGCTCGACGGCATGCCGGCGCATCGCGAGCAGATGCGCGCCAATTGGGCAAGGGCGCTGGCGGGTAAGGAGTTCGTCCTCGTTCAGGAGTTCGGCGACGCGGGGCTGGACCGGCGACATTATGAAGTCCGCCTGGCGCCGATTCACGACAGCGACGGCAATCGGATCGGCGCCGCGAGCACCGCCTATGACGTAACCGATCGCATCCGCGCCGAGCAGCAGCTGGAAACGACTCAGGAGCAATTGCGCCAGGCGCAGAAGATGGAGGCAATGGGCCAGCTGACCGGCGGCGTGGCGCATGATTTCAACAATCTGCTGACGCCTATCGTTGGCAGCCTTGACCTGCTGCAGCGGCGCCGGCTCGGCGGCGAGCGCGAGCAGCGGATGATCGCGGGCGCGATGCAATCCGCAGACCGCGCAAAGACATTGGTGCAGCGGCTGCTGGCCTTTGCGCGGCGCCAGCCGCTGCAGCCGGTCGCGGTAGATGTCGCCGAGCTCATCACCGGCATGGCCGATCTTGTGGCGAGCACCACCGGGCCACAAATCAAAGTGGTCGCTGAATCCGCCGCCGGCCTGCCGCATGCAAAGGCTGATCCCAACCAGCTGGAAATGGCGCTGCTGAACCTGGCGGTGAATGCACGCGATGCGATGCCGGATGGCGGCACGCTGCGCATCACCGCCAGCGCCGACGAGGTCGAGGGCGAGCATCGCGCCGGGCTGGAGCCCGGAAGGTATATACGCCTGTCCGTGGCCGACACAGGCGTCGGGATGGACGAGGCGACAATGGTGCGCGCCGTGGAGCCGTTTTTCTCCACCAAGGGCATTGGCAAGGGCACCGGCCTGGGGCTGTCGATGGTGCACGGCCTTGCCTCGCAACTGGGTGGGGCGCTGACGATCCGAAGCCGGCCGGGGCTGGGGACCAATGTCGAGCTCTGGCTGCCGCAGAGCTGCGACGCCCCCGACCCAAGTGACTCGGCGCGCGAGGTGCGCGGGACCGGATCGTTCCGCGGCATGGCGTTGCTGGTCGATGACGAGGATGTGGTGCGCATGAGCACGGCCGACATGCTGAGCGACCTTGGCTATTCAGTGATCGAAGCCTGTTCCGCGGAGGAGGCATTGCAGATGGTTGAGCAGGGCGAGCGGTTCGACCTGCTGGTGACCGATCATCTGATGCCCGGGATGAACGGCACCGATCTGGCGCGGAAGGTGCGCGCGCGGCGGCCGGGCGTGCCCGCGCTCATCGTCTCGGGCTATGCCGAGGAAGAAGGGATCGACCCTGATCTGCCGCGGCTGGCCAAGCCGTTCCGCAAGGATGAGCTTGGGGCAAGCTTGCTGCGGATCGTGAAAGGATAGAGGCCGCCGCCGGCGGGCCTGTGCCGTTCGTGCTGAGTATGCCGAAGGGCGTCAGGCGTGCGCCGCTGGGCGGCTCGCGGCGGAACGAAGCACCGGGCCGGGTGATTTGAGCCCTGGTGGAAAAGCTGCATGTCTATATCGAGTTGCTGGCGCATGCGCTGGAGATCGCCGGGGTGGCGATCATCGTGATTGGCGTGATGCTGGCGACGGCATGGTTCCTGCGCGATGGCCAGCGCTCGGACTGGCAGGCCGCTTATGAGCGCTATCGCGCCAACCTGGGCCGGGGCATCCTGCTCGGGCTGGAGCTTCTAGTAGGCGCCGACATCATCGGCACGATCACCGCGCCGCTGACGTTCCAATCGGTTGGCCTGCTGGCAATCGTGGTGGTGATCCGGACCTTTCTCAGCTTTTCCCTCGAAACCGAGATCGAGGGGTGCTGGCCCTGGCAGCGCCGCGCGATGCGCGCTCGCTCCGCCGAGAATGATCCGGAACGCTGAGGGGCGGTGCTGCGCCTCTCGGCTCCCCGCTATGGTCTTTCGCATCGCCATGTTCCACGATTCCACCCCGTGACGTCGCGGCGAGACTTCATGGGGCTTGCGCCGCCTGTTCACGTGATACGGCGGCCCGTCGAGGGTCAGATCCCCGGATTGAAGCTCGATCGTGCTGAAGGGCTCTGACGTTTCGCTCGACTGCCATGCTTGACGCGCTGATCACCGCCGATGTGCTCGCCGCTGATGGCTGCACCACCTATCAAAAGATCCGATGAACATGCCGCAACGGCGGCCTGGGGGAGAAACGCGCCATATGACACAGTTGCACCAAGAGACCGGACAGCGCCCTTTCCCCGACCTGGGCCGGCTTGCTGCCGCGACCGTCACGGTCATCGCGATCGTGGGGGTGGCGTGGCTGCTCGTGAAGCTCAGCGGGTTCCTGCTGATGGTCTTTGCCGCGCTGGTGCTGGCAGCGATCCTCGACTCCATGACACGCAAGACGAGCCGGGTCACGCGCATGAAGCGCGGGCTGGCGCTCACGCTATCGGTGCTGGTGCTGCTGGCGGTGTTCGGCGGCGTGTTCACATTGTTCGGGACGCAGCTGAGCCACGAATTCGATACGATCCGCGAGAGCATCCCGCCCGCGATCAAGCAGATCCAGAGCCTGCTCGATCGGGCCGGACTGGGCGATTCGGCGCGCGCGATGCTGGACCAGGGCAGTGGTGACCTGTCGAAGTTGTTGTCGCAAGCGGGCGGCTATGCGCTGACGTTGGGCAACAGTTTGGCGAACTTCGTGCTCGTATTCGTCGGTGCGATCTTCATCGCCAGCGATCCGGCGGTCTATCGGCGGGGCTTGCTGCTGCTGATGCCGCGCCGCGCCGAGGATACTGCCGCGGCGGCGCTGGACGATGCGTCGCGCGGGCTGCGCGGCTGGATGGTGGGGCAAGCGGTGTCGTCGCTGGTGGTGGCAGCGTTTACCTGGGCTGGGCTCGCGCTGCTCGGCGCGCCGGCGTCCGGCGGGCTTGGGCTGATTGCGGGGCTGCTCGACGTCATTCCGATGATTGGGCCGATCATTGCCGGCCTGCCTGCCGTTCTGCTCGCCTTCACCGTCTCGCCAGCGACGGCCCTTTGGACGATCGGGCTGTTCCTGCTGGTGCAGCAGCTTCAGGGCAATTTCCTGCAGCCGATGATCCAGAAGCAGGCAGTGGACGTGCCGCCTGCCGTACTGCTGTTCGCAGTGGTGGCGGCGGGGCTGTTGTTCGGCTTTCTCGGCGTGCTGCTCGCCGCGCCGCTGACCGTGGTGGTCTATGTCATGGTGCAGCGCATCTATGTGCGGACGCTGCTGGGCAAGGACATCAAGGTGGCCGGGCAGGAGTGATCGCCCGGCGCGGCGGAGCAGTCAGTATCGCTCCCGCCGCGCACGGGTTCGCTGTTAAAGGCCGAGGGCGTTTTTCACGTCATCCCAGGCAACGAACTTGAAGTTCTGCGCATGGGGCGCGTTCTCACCGTCCTGAACGACGAACAGGCCGCCCGGATATTTGGGCCCCATGTCGCCCAGCGCCATCTCGATGCCGTCGGTTTCCTCAGTGCCGCCGATGCTCCCCGGTCCGACGCGGAAGCGACCGACATAGCTGTCGTCGCGGATGCGATAGAGGGTGTAGGCATTGTCGCCCTGACTGGAGACGATGATGTAGCCATCCCTGTCGCCGATCGGCGCGACCGCGACTCCCTCCGCATCGGCGACCAGGTTCTTGCCATCAGCAGCGGCGATCTTGGTCGGCGCGGTGCTGCCGCTCGCGCGTGCGTCGAAGCGCCACAAGGCGACATTTTCCTCGGCGACGTAGAGGGTGTGCGTGCGATCATCGACCGCGCACCCCTCCGCCTGGCTGGACAGCTTCATGGTGCGCACGATCCGCCCGCTTGGCGTTGCGCCGGAAGTATCGAGCAGGATCTGCCGCACGGTGCCGTCCTTGAGTACGAGAAAGGCCGAAAGGCCGGCCGCGTCGCGCCCCAAGCAAAGGCCATAAGCCTCGTTCGGGCCGGCCGCGACATGGCCGAGCAGCGACAATTGCGCGCTGTCGGTATCGAGCCGGAACAGCGCCAACTTCGCATTCGCCGGGTCGGTGCGATCGGACGCGACGGCCAGCACGCCGCGCTGACCGTTGATGACCACATCGTCGCGCAGGTCGATATTGTTGATCCGCGCCGCATCCAGGAAGTGCAGCGACTTGCCGGCCAGATCATAGACGTGCAGCCCGGCTTTTTTGTCGGTGCCCAGCACCAGGCTTTTCGCGGGATCGGCCGGGTTGCGCCAGATCGCGGGATCGTCCGCCGCATCGGCGTTGGCGGTGCCGACTGGCGCCGTCTCACCGCGCGCGGTAACCATCACGGCCGGCGTGGCATGGGCGATGCGGGCCTCGATCGGGAGTTCCTGCGTAGCGCAGGCGGCGAGCACCAGCGGGCTGGCGAAAAGGAGGGGGGCGATGATCTTCATGCGACGATTGTTTCCCTGTGACACGTTGTTCTTGCCGCTCCCCTAGCGGCGCTTGCTGACACTTTCGTCACAGCGCTGCCAGCAGGATGAAAGAAGAAGTCGTGCGGCAAAGGGGCTGGCTGAATACCGAGTTGCGGGATAGTCGATAGCCGTGAGGATCGCGATCATCGACACCAGCACGACGCGCGCGGCGATCATTTCCGAAGGACTGCGCGACGCCGGGCTCACCGATCTCGTGGTGATCGATCCTGCCGGGCCGCTGGTAGCGCAGATCGAGGCCTGTGCGCCCGAGGTGGTGCTGATCAACCTCGAGAATCCGAGCCGGGACGTGCTGGAGGATTTCTTCGCGGTGTCGCGCGCGCTGGACCGGCCAATCGCGATGTTCGTCGACCAATCGGATGCGCAAGCGACCATGGCGGCGGTGGATGCGGGTGTCTCGGCCTATGTCGTCGACGGGCTGGCGCGGCAGCGGATCAAGCCGGTGCTCGACCTCGCGGTCCGGCGGTTCCAGGCCTTTTCGCGATTGCAGGCCGAGTTGGCCGAAGCCAAGTCGGCGCTGGCGGATCGCCAGACGATCGATCGCGCCAAGGCGATCCTGATGAAGCGGCGCGGGCTGGACGAACCGGCCGCTTATGCGCTGCTGCGCGGACACGCGATGAAATCTAATCGCCGCATCGCGGAGGTGGCGGAGGCGATCGTGACAAGCGAGGCGTTGTTGGGAGATTTGCCGTGAGCGCCGAAATCTTCCGCATCGGCTTCGTGCCCCTGGTCGACGCCGCGTTGCCGATCCTGGCGCACGAGCTTGGTTTCGCTGCAGCCGAGGGCGTCGCGATCGAGCTGGTTCGCGATGTCACTTGGGCGACGGTGCGCGACCGGTTGCTGTATGGCCACACCGATGCGGCGCATCTCGTCGCGCCGCTGGCGATCGCGACAGCGCTAGGGCGCGATCGGCCCGCCGTGCCGCTGACGGTGCCGTTCGTGCTGGGGCTGAACGGCAATGCGATCACCTTCTCGACCGCGCTGGGCGAGGCGTGCGGGCTGGGCGATGCGCTGAGTGATCCGGTGGCGATCGGCGCGGCGCTGAAGGCGGTCGCAGCGGCGCGGCGCGCGGCTGGGCGGCCGCTGCGGCTGGGCGTGGTGCATCGCTATTCCAGCCACAATTACATGCTGCGCTACTGGCTGTCCGGGGTCGGCATTCGGCCGGACGAGGATGTGGCGATCACCGTCACCAGCCCGCCTTTCGCCGCCGATGCGCTGGCGGCGGGCGAGGTGGACGGCATTTGCGTGGGCGAGCCGTGGAATTCCATCGCGGTCGATCGCGGCGTCGGGCGGATCGCGCTCGCCACCGCGCAGATCTGGCGGCGCGGGGTGGAAAAGGTGCTGGCTCTTCGGGCCGAGACGGCGACGGCGCGGCCCGAGGCGGTGGCGGGGCTGATCCGCGCGCTTCACGCGGCGGCGGAGCATTTCGTGCGGCCGGAGACGGCAGTGGAAAGCGCGACACTGCTTGCCCGACGCGAGTATCTCGACGCGCCGGTCGATGCGATCCTGCGGGCGATCACCGATCGGATCCGGCTAGTGCCAGGTGGCGCACCGATCCATTATCCCGATTTCATGTTCCAGCATCGCGAGGCCGCCAACTTCCCGTGGCGCAGCCAGGCGGCGTGGCTGTATTCGCAAATGGTGCGCTGGGATGCGCTAAGCTTCTCCGAGAAGGATGCGGCAACCGCGCAATCGGTGTTTCGTCCCGACCTCTATCGCGCGGCGCTTGCAGGATCGGCGGCGCCGCTGCCCAATGCCAGCTCGAAGTTGGAAGGCGCGCTCAGCGAGCCAATCGGGGCGGGATCGACTCAGGGCCGGCTGATGCTCGGGAGCGATCGCTTCTTCGACGGGCGAGCCTTCGATCCTGACGATATTGCAGGATATCTGGCGCAGCTGCCGTGAGCCATTTTGCTGCGGATGCGAAAGGGACTTGTCTCGTCGTCGCGAATCAGGCAGCTTCCTGATCGTCCGGCGATGATGCCGGACACGAGATAGCAGCGACACGCCTCTCCAGCGCCGGGGAGGTCCGCGCTGGCGGACGGGCAAACGCCCGTATCCGCACCGAGGCAACGAAGCCGCCAGGACGTGACCGACAAGGGTCGCCGTCCTGGCGGCTTTTTTCGTTTGGAGAACGGGCGATGGCGACGGCGTTCTGGGAGGCAAGGAGGCAAGAGGGCAGCGGGTTCTGGTCGAGCGGGCATACGCCGACGCTGATCGCGGCGTTCCTGTATTTCGACCTGGCGTTCATGGTGTGGGTGCTGCTGGGGCCATTGGCGCCCGACATTGCGGCGGCGCTCGGACTGAGCCCGGCCCAAAAAGGTTTGATGGTGGCGGTGCCGACGCTCGCCGGCGCGGCGCTGCGGGTGGTCAACGGCCTGCTGGTGGATCGGATCGGGCCGAAGCGCTCGGGCGCGATCAGCCAGGTGGTCGTGATCGCCGGGCTGTTCGCGGCCTGGGCGATGGGGGTGACGAGCTTCGCCGGCACGCTGGTGCTGGGCGTGATCTTGGGGTTTGCGGGCGCGAGTTTCGCGATCGCGCTACCGCTCGCCAGCCGCTGGTATCCGCCCGAGCATCAGGGCAAGGCGATGGGGCTCGCCGGTATGGGCAATTCGGGAACGGTGCTGGCGGCGCTGTTCGCGCCGGCGCTGGCCAAGCTGTTCGGCTGGAATGCGGTGCTGGGGCTCGCCTGCATCCCGCTGACCATCGTGTTCGGCCTGTACATGGGGATGGCAAAGGATCCGCCCGGGGCGCCCGCCGCGAAGAGCCTGGCCGAGTATCTGACGCCGCTTAAGCAGGCGGACGCCTGGTGGCTGATGGGTTTCTATTCGGTCACCTTCGGCGGCTTTGTCGGGCTTGCCGCCAGCCTGCCGATCTACTTCACTGATCGGTTTGCGCTGACGACGATCCACGCCGGCTATGCCACCGCGGCGTGTGTCTTTGCGGGATCGCTGGTGCGGCCCATGGGCGGGGCGCTGGCCGATGCGATCGGCGGGGTGAAGGCGCTGATGGCGGTGTTCGCGCTTGCCGCGCTGGCGCTGGTGGGGGTGAGCCTGTCGGCCACTTTCGCGGCGGCGCTCGCCTGTTTCGTGATCGCGATGCTGGCGCTGGGCGTCGGTAACGGCGCGGTGTTCCAGCTGGTGCCGCAGCGGTTCGCGGCGGAGATCGGGGTGATGACCGGGCTGGTCGGCATGGCCGGGGGCGTGGGCGGCTTCTACCTCGCCTCGTCGCTGGGTCTCGCCAAGCAGTGGACGGGGAGCTTCGCGCCGGGGTTCCTGATCTTCGCTGGACTCGCGCTGGTGGCGCTGGTGGGACTGGCGCTGGTGAAAGCGGGCTGGCGCGCGCGCTGGGGCGCGGCCGAGGGCGTGCGGATCTGATGCGCCCGGCGCTCGCCCTTCTATCGCTTCTGGCGAGCCCGGCGGCGGCGCAGACCGTCACCCCGCTGGTCGACGCGCGGCTGCGGTACGAACGGTACGAACGGGCCGAGCAGGACGGGCTGCCCGAGGACGCGAACGCCGTCACCGCGCGGGTCCGTGCGGGGGTGCAGGTGAGCGAGGGGCGCTGGTCGGCACTGGCGGAGGCACAGGGCAATATTGCGGTCGTGGACGATTACTTCGACGGGCTGTCCGGCTCCGCCACGCAGCGCCCGCTGATTGCCGATCCGCAGAATTTGGCGCTGTACCGCGCGCAGCTTCAGTATCGCAGCAAGGCGGCGACGGTCACTGTTGGGCGTCAGCGGATCGCGCTGGATGACGAGCGCTTCGTCGGCGCCATCGCCTTTCGCAACAACGGCCAGACGTTCGATGCGGTGCGTGCCGAGCTGACGCCGCTCGCCGGGCTGAAGGTGGACGTGAGCTACGCCTGGAGCGTGCGCACGATCTGGGGCGTGGATGGCGCCGGTGCGCGGCAGCAGGCGGTGTCGGGCGATACCGTGCTGGCGAACCTCGCCTGGGCGTCGCCGCTCGGGACGCTCACCGGCTTTGCCTATCTCGTCGATCAGGACGAAGCGGCGGTGCAGGGCTATCGCCTTTCGAGCCAGACCTATGGCGTGCGGCTCGCCGGGTTGCGGCCGGTCGGCGAGGCCAAGCTGAGTTACCAGGCGAGTTGGGCGCGGCAGTCGGACTGGCATCGCAACCCCAATGATTATAGCGCCGATTACTGGCTGGTCGATGTTGCGATGGACCTGAACGGGCCAAGGCTGGGCGCCGGATATGAAGTGCTGGGTGCCGACCGCGGCGCGGCGCTGACCAGTTTCCAAACGCCGCTCGCCACCGCGTTCAAGTTCCAGGGCTGGGCCGACAAGTTTCTGACTACGCCGCCAGATGGCATTCGCGACCTCTACGCCTCGGCCGGCTGGGGCTGGCCGGCGATCGGGGCGCTGAAGGCAGTGAGTGTCGGCGCCGTCTATCACCGTTTCGAGAGCGATCGTGCCGTGCGGCATTATGGCGACGAGATTGACCTGCTCGCCCAGGCGCGACTGGGGCAGACCACCGCGAGCCTGCGCTACGCCGCTTACGCCGCCGACCGGCTGTTCACCGACACCAGCAAATTCTGGCTCCAACTGGACTGGACCCTGTGATGAAACACGAACCGATCCGCGTGGCGGAGGCCGACAAGCGGCCGCATCTGATCGTTATCGGCAACGGCATGGCGGGATGCCGCGCGGTGGAGGAACTGCTCGCCCGCGATCCTGCGCGCTACCGTGTCACGATCGTGGGCGCTGAGCGCCACGTGAACTATAATCGCATCATGCTCTCGCCGGTGCTGGCTGGGGAGAAGACGTTCGACGACATCGTCATCAACGGCCGTGACTGGTATGACAGCAACGGCATCACGCTGATTGCGGGCGATCCGATCGTTGCGATCGACCGTGCGGCGCGCACGGTGACGTCGCGCGGCGGGATCGTGATGCACTATGACCGGCTGCTGATCGCGACCGGCTCCGATCCGTTCATCATCCCGGTGCCCGGTAAGGATCTGACGGGCGTCATCAGCTTTCGCGACATGACCGATGTCGATGCGATGCTCGCCGCTGCCGAAAAGGGCGGGAGCGCGGTGGTGATCGGCGGGGGGCTGCTGGGGCTGGAGGCGGCGCACGGGCTGAGCCTCAGGGGCATGACGGTGACGGTGATTCACCTGATGCCGACGCTGATGGAGCGGCAGCTCGACGAGGCCGCCGGCTGGCTGCTCAAGACTGCGCTGGAGGCGCGCGGGCAGACGATCATGACTGGCGCTGACACTGCCGAGATCGTCGGCGATGGCCGAGTGGAAGCAGTGCGGCTGAAGGACGGGACGGAGATTCCGGCCGACTTGGTGGTCATGGCGGTGGGCATCCGTCCGTCGGTAGCGCTGGCGCGCGAGGCGGGGTTGGAAGTCGGCCGCGGGATCAAGGTGGACGATCACATGGTGACGTCCGATCCCGCCATTCTCGCGGTGGGCGAGTGCGTCGAGCATCAGGGCCAGGTCTATGGCCTCGTCGCGCCGTTGTGGGACATGTGCCGCGCGCTGGCGGACGGGCTGGTGGACGCACCGAGCGGCTACACGCCGGCGCCGACCTCGACCAAGCTGAAGGTGGCGGGGCTCGACGTCTTCTCGGCGGGCGATTTCTCCGGAGGCGACGGGGCGGAGGACATCGTGCTGCGCGATGCCAGCCGCGGCATCTACAAGCGCGTGGTCGTCAAGGAGGACCGGATCGTCGGGGCGGTGCTCTACGGGGATACCGCGGACGGGAACTGGTATTTCGACCTACTGCGACGGGCCGAGAGCGTCGCCGACATTCGCGAGGCACTGATCTTCGGCCAGGCCTTTGCCACAGGAGGCGCCCTCGCGGACCCTAAGGCGGCCGTTGCGGCGCTTTCCGAGGAAGCGGAAATCTGCGGCTGCAACGGCGTCTCCAAGGGGCAGGTGGCCGCGTGCATCTCCATGGGCGCGCACAGCCTCGACGCAGTGCGCGCGGCGTGCAAGGCATCGGCAAGCTGCGGTTCGTGCACCGGCATCGTGGAAATCTTGCTGGCGCTGACGCTGGGCGGCGAGGTCGAGGCCGGGCCGAAGACGATGTGCAAATGCACCAGCTTCGGGCATGACGACGTGCGCCGCGAGATCGTCGCGCAAGGCATGCGCTCGATCCCAGAGGTGATGCAGAAGCTGCATTGGACGACGCCGGACGGCTGCTCGTCGTGCCGGCCGGCGCTCAATTATTACCTGCTGTGCGCGCTGCCCGGCGATTATGTCGACGACCAGCAGAGCCGCTTCGTCAACGAGCGGATGCACGCCAACATCCAGAAGGACGGCACCTATTCGGTCGTCCCGCGCATGTGGGGCGGGCTCACCAATCCGCGTGAGCTGCGCGCGATCGCCGACGTGGTGGAGAAGTTCAACGCGCCGATGGTGAAGGTGACGGGCGGGCAGCGGCTCGACATCTTCGGGATCCGCAAGGAGGATCTGCCCGCCGTCTGGGCCGATCTCAACGCGGCCGGGATGGTGTCGGGCCATGCCTATGGCAAGTCGCTGCGCACGGTGAAGACCTGCGTGGGCAGCGAATGGTGCCGCTTCGGCACGCAGGATTCGACCGGGCTGGGCGTGAAGCTGGAGCGCGCGACCTGGGGCAGCTGGATGCCGCACAAGTTCAAGATCGCGGTGAGCGGCTGCCCGCGCAATTGCGCCGAGGCGACGATCAAGGACTTTGGCGTGGTGTGCGTCGATTCCGGTTACGAGCTGCACGTCGGGGGCAATGGCGGCATCAAGGTGCGCGCCACCGACCTGCTCTGCAAGGTGGCGACCGAGGCGGAGGCGATGGAAATGTGCGCCGCCTTCATCCAGCTATACCGCGAGGAGGCGCGCTATCTGGAGCGCACCGCGCCGTGGATCGAGCGGGTCGGCCTTCCGTACATCCAGGCGCGGTTGTTGCCCGACGCCGCGGCGCGGGCGGAGCTCGCGCGGCGGTTCTTCTTCTCGCAGCAATTCTCGCAGGACGATCCCTGGGCGGCGCGCGTCGAGGGAGGCGAGCGCGAGCAGCATGCGCCGATGGCTCGCTTCGAGCCAGTCGCGGCGAGGCAGGAGGAAATGGCATGATCGGCGAATGGCTCGACATCGGCTGGGTGGAGGAGATCCCGCTGCGCGGCAGCCGCACGGTGCAGGTCGCCGGTGGCGAAGACATTGCGGTGTTCCGCACCGGCGAGAACAAGGTGTTCGCCCTGCTCGATCGCTGCCCTCACAAGCACGGACGGCTGAGCCAGGGGATTGTGCATGGGGGTGCGGTGGCGTGCCCGTTGCACAATTGGCGGATCAGCCTGGCGACCGGCGAAGCGCTGGGCGCGGACAAGGGCTGCACGCCGGTGGTGCCGGTGAAAATATCGGGTGGGCGTGTGCTGATCTGCCGCGCGAGCACGCTCAGGGCGGCGGCGTGATCGGGGCGCCCAATCTCCCTCTCCCCTCTGGGCAGAGGGCCGGAAAGAAGCGCCGTCCGATACGGTGCCGCTCGTGACCACCCCTCTCCCAAGCCTCTCCCCGGAGGGGAGAGGGCTAGCCGCGATCCGCACCACCTGCGCCTATTGCGGCGTCGGCTGCGGGATCAGCGCAACTGTCACCGGCGCGCGTTCGGTAACGATCGCGGGCGATCCGGACCATCCCGCCAATCACGGCCGGCTGTGTTCCAAGGGGACGCATCTTGGCGAGACGGTGGGGCTGGAAGGGCGGCTGCTCCACCCCATGATCGGCAACAAGCGCGCCGGGTGGGACAAGGCGCTTGATCTGGTTGCGCGGCGGTTCCGCGACACGGTCGCGCAGCATGGGCCGAACAGCGTTGCCTTTTACGTGTCGGGGCAGTTGCTGACGGAAGACTATTACGTCGCCAACAAGCTGATGAAGGGGTTCATCGGCTCGGCCAACATCGACACCAATTCGCGGCTGTGCATGTCGAGCGCGGTGGCCGGGCACGTGCGCGCGTTCGGTGAGGATGTGGTGCCGGCCAGCTATGACGATTTGGACGCGGCCGACCTGATCGTGCTGGTGGGATCGAACACCGCTTGGTGCCATCCGATCGTTCATCAGCGCATTCGTGCGCGGTGCGAGGCGGGCGCCAAGCTGGTGGTGATCGATCCTCGGCGCACCGAGACGGCGGCGGAGGCGAACCTTCACCTCGCCATCCGACCGGGCAGCGACGTGGCGTTGATGAACGGCGCGCTGGCGTGGTGCCGTGAGGCTGGTACGCTGGACGAAAGGTTCATCGCCGATCACGTCACAGCACCCGAAGATTTCTGGGACACGTTGTCGGACGGCCATGATCTTTGGACGGTCGCACGCACCTGCGACGTTCCAGCTTCGGACCTCAAACGCTTCTACGAACTGTTCGCCGCCACGCCGCGCACCGTTACCCTGTTCAGCCAAGGCATCAACCAGTCGCTGGCAGGTACCGACCAGGTCAATGCCATCCTGAACCTGCATCTCGCGACGGGGCGTATCGGCAAGCCGGGTGCGGCGCCGTTCTCGATCACCGGCCAGCCCAATGCGATGGGCGGCCGCGAGGTGGGCGGGCTCGCGACGACGCTGGCGGCGCATATGGATTTCGCGGCGGAGAACCGCGCTTTGGTGCAGCGCTTCTGGAGCTCGCCGACGATTGCGGAGAAGCCGGGGTTGAAGGCGGTGGACCTGTTTCGCGCAGTCGGCGAGGGGCGGATCAAGGCGCTTTGGATCATGGCGACCAACCCCGCCGTGTCGATGCCCGATGCCGGGCGGGTGCGCGAGGCGCTGGCCGCTTGTCCGTTCGTGGTCGTGTCCGACGTGATGGCAGATATAGATACGGGCGCCTTCGCGCATGTCCGCCTGCCCGCCACCGCTTGGGGCGAGAAGGACGGCACGGTCACCAATTCGGAACGGATGATCAGCCGGCAGCGGGCGCTGTTCCCGCTGCCGGGCGAGGCCAAGCCTGACTGGTGGATCGTCAGCCAGGTGGCCCGGCGAATGGGGTGGAAGTCCGCCTTCGCCTATGATCGTCCGGCCGATATCTGGCGTGAGCATGTCCGGTTGGCGAATTATCGCAACGTTGGCCGTCGCTTGTTCGCGCTGCCGGGGCAGGGCGGGGGCGGCAATGCTGGTTATGAGGAGATGGCGCCGTTCCGTTGGGGCGGGACGCCGTTCGCCGATGGACGTTTCGCGACGCCGGACGGACGCGCGCGGCTGGTGCCGGTGGCGCAGAAGCCGGCGCCTGCGCAGCTGACGCGCTGGCCGATGACGCTCAACACCGGGCGCTATCGCGATCACTGGCATACGATGACGCGGACCGGGCTGGCGCCGAAGCTGGCGCGGCATCGCGCGGAGCCGCTGGTCGAGGTGCATGCCGACGATGCGGTGCGGTTGGGGCTGGTCGACGGCGGGTTGGCGCGCGTGGCGACGCCGCAGGGCGACAGCGTCTATCGCGTCAGCGTCGGCGAGGGGCAGCGGCCGGGCGAGCTGTTCGTGCCGATCCATTGGACCGATCGCACGTCGAGCGGCGGGCGCACGGGGCTGCTGCCGCGACCGCTGGCCGATCCGATCTCCGGCCAGCCCGGCTTCAAGGCGACGCCGGCGTCGATTGTGGCGGTCGCGACGCGGTGGCGCGGATTTGCGCTGTTCGCGGACGAGCCGAAGCGCAGCCCCGACTGTCTGTGGGCGACGCGGGTCACGGTGCCGGCGGGCAGCTTGTGGGAACTGGCGGGCGACGCCGATCCGGCGGTGCTCGATGCGATGCTGCCGGCCGGCGAGCGGATCGAGGCGGTGGATCACGCGCGCGGCACGCGGCGCGTGGCGGTGCTTGCGCAGGGGCGGCTGGTCGCTGCCTTGTTCGTCACCGAGACGGGGGAGCTGCCCGCGCGCGACTGGCTGATCGGGCAGCTTGCTGAGCCACAGGCCGCGCCTTCGCTGCTCGCCGGGCGGGCGCCAGGGGTGCAGGTCGATCGCGGGCCGATCGTCTGCACCTGTTTCGACCTTGGCCTACGCACGATCGTCGCCGCGATCCGTGACCGGCAGCTTGCGGATGTCGCCGCGATCGGCGCCGCGATCGGCGCCGGCACCAATTGCGGCTCGTGCCGCCCTGCGCTGGCACGCCTGATCGCCGAGGAGAAAAACGATGCCGCATGACGATTTCAAGCCCGGTAGCGTGTGGCTGGTCGGCGCCGGGCCGGGCGATCCCGAACTGCTGACCCGCAAGGCCGAGCGGCTGATCGCCACCGCCGATGTCGTGTTCTACGATGCCCTGGTCGGGCCCGGCGTGCTCGACCTCATTCACGCCGCAGCCGAGCGCATCAACGTCGGCAAACGATCGGGCCGCCATTCCAAGGACCAAGCAACGATCGATGCACTGATCGTTAGCGCAGCATCGGCGGGCAAGAGGGTCGTGCGCCTGAAGGGCGGCGATCCCGCCATCTTCGGGCGCACGGCGGAGGAAGTCGCCGCCTGCCGGGCCGCCGGCATCACGGTGCGTATCTGCCCCGGCATCACCGCCGCCAGCGCCGCGGCCGCGGCCGGCGGCGCGTCGCTCACCCTTCGTGGATACGCCCGCCGCCTGCTTTTCGTCACCGCGCATGCGAAGGCCGACGCGCCGCTCGACATGGATTGGACATCGCTCGCCGCTGCAGATGCCACGCTGGCGATCTATATGGGGCGGGCCGCCGCGCCCGCGATCGCGCATCAGCTGATGGCAGCGGGGCGAAGCCCGGAAACGCCGGTGCTGGTGGTGGTCAATGCATCGCTGCCCAACGAACGCATTGTTCGCGGGCGTTTGTCGTCGCTCGCCTTTCTGGTGGTGACGATCAGCGATCGTGACCCGGCAGTCCTGCTCGTCGGTGGCGCTGTGGAACAGGTGCCGCAGCTTGCCCTCGCGCAGCTGCGGTCGACGCCTGGGCAGCACCAGATGGCAGAGCCTCGATGAGCCGGCGGAGCGTCGCCAGCGTCCGCGTTTTCGCGCAGCCATCATGTGGATGGGCGAGCTTCGCGCTCTACGTCGGCCTGTGCTGCGCCTTGTGCCTGTGGTGAGCGGGCCGGCGCGTAACCTGCTGTGCTTGCCGCGACCCGCGCGCGCATGCGAGGTCACCCCGCCCGGCAAACAATAGCGCCTCCAGCGCATCGCCAAACCATTGCTGGCTGAAGTAGTGGCCGACCGGATCGCCCAGCGGGCCTCCGGCGTTCAAGCTCCTCGCATGCGTTCCTCAGCGAGCACGCGCCCCGGCGATTCTGTGCCGGGTAGAAGCGGGGACGTGGCGGACTGGAGACACAGATGGCCGACACAATTGCAAGCCGCCACCCGCAATCGTTCCGGACGGGTGCGTAACGACATGTTGCCAGCCGATGCTCGCTTCGCTTTGGTTCTGAGCGGTGGCAACGCTTTGGGCGCCTATCACGCCGGCCTCTACGAGGCCTTGCACGAGGCGGATCTCGAACCCCAGTGGATCTGCGGCACGTCGATCGGCGCGGTTACCGGCGCCCTGATCGCGGGCAACCGCCGCGAGGACCGGCTGCAGCGATTGGCCGAGTTCTGGCGTCCGGAACCGGATGGCGACAAGCCGCTCATGCCCTGGGACTGGATCCCGGATAGCTGGCGGCGGAGCGGCGCGGTGCTGGAAACACTGCTGGCCGGGCGTCCGGGGGCGTTCGGGCCACTCGGCTCAACCGCGGGGTGGTGGCACGCCGATGCGCGTGCGGGCGGGCCGGCGCTCTATGCAACCGCGATGCTCAGCGAAACCTTGAATCAATCGATCGACTTGAACCTTCTCAACGCGGGCGAGATGCGGCTGACAATGGCGGCGGTGGATGTGGAAACGGGCGATGAAGTGATCATCGATTCGGCGCAGCAGCGCATCGCCCCCGATCACATCCGCGCCAGTGCATCCTTACTGACCGCGTTTCCGGCGGTGGAAGTGGACGGCCGGCTGCTCGGCGACGGTGGATTGTCGATGAACCTTCCGCTCGATCCAGTGATGGCGGAGGCTGGGGCGGAGCCGGTCTTGTGCATTGCTGCCGACCTGCTGCCGCTTAGGGGCGCTCGGCCGCAGACCCTGGGCGAGGCGATAGGGCGGATGCAGGACCTGAAGTTCGCTGCGCAATCGGCGCGAAGCCTCAAGCGATGGCAAGCGAGCTTGCCACCGGGGGATGCCGGCAGCTCGGTCGCGCTCGCCATGGCGGTCTATTCCGATCAGGAACCGGAAGTTGCGGGGAAGGCGATGGATTTCTCGCCGCGCTCGGTTCGTCACCGCTGGAACTGCGGGCTGCGCGACGGCCGCGCTTTGGTGCAGCGGGTTCGCAATGGCGACATCCGGATCGGCGAGCGGGGGCTTACGATCTATCCGGCCTGAGCCGGCCGCCGGTCACCGGAGCGCGATCAATCAAGCGGAGGCGGACACCGCTGGGCCGCTGGTGGCGAGCACCGCGCGACGATGCGCGGCGAATTCGGCGATGCCGTCCGGCAGGGGGGCGAGGTGGCGGCTGGTGAGCGCGGAATTGGCAGGGCGGAGCGCGCGCCAGCCGAGCTGCGCGCCGGGAACGGGCCGGATCATGTCCGGGTCATGGCCAAGCTTTGCGGCGATGGTGCGGGCGAAGTCGTACCAGGAAAGGCTGGTGGCGGGCGCCAGGTGCCTTACGCCGGACACGCCGTCGATCGCGAGGTCCAGGAGCGCATCGACCAGCGCCGGGACGTAGGCCGGCGACACGATCTGGTCGTCGGCGGCGTGGAAGCTTTCGCCCCGCGCCAGCGCCTGCGCGACGGCGTGCGCGAAATTGTGCGGATCATGCGGGGAAAAGAAAGCGGCGGCGCGGATCACCAACGGGCGATAGCCGTGCGCAAGCATCCCTTGCTCCAGCGCCAGCTTGCTGCGGCCATAGGCGTTGAGCGGGTTGGGCGCGTCGTCCTCGTGGTAGGCGCGGCCCAAAGTGCCGTCGAAGACCAGGTCGCTGGAGATCGCGACCACCGGAATCTCGCGCGCGGCGCATCGTTCCGCGAGGCGGACGGCGGCGATGGCGTTGATCGCGTGGCAGGCCTCTTCTTCATCCTCGGCATCATCGACGCGGACCCAGCCGGTGGCGTTGATTACCGCCCAAGGCTGGATGCGGTCTAGCGCGGCCTTGATCGAGAGGGGATCGAGCAGGTCGCACGCCGCGCGATCGGTCAGGCGATAAGCGATGCCGCGGGCGGCGCAGGCGCGGGCGAGCGCCTGGCCCAAGGTGCCGGTAGCGCCGCAGATCAGCAGCGGGCGGCTGGCGCCGAACGTTCGCTCGCGATGGGCGCTACTCGCAGCGGCGCGGGGCGCGCGCGCAAAGGTGAGGCGGCCGGCGTGCTGCCACCAGCCGGGCTGTGCGGTGACGTCATGTGCGCGGCCGGCAGCGGCGAGCGCTTGCCAATGCCGGGCGAGCGCGGTGGCGCGCGGTGTGTCGCTGCGGATGTCGAACAGCCCGGGCTCGTAGCAGCCTTCGCAGGTGACGAGTTGGTCCCAATCGTGGCTGCCGAGCACCGACCAAGCCGTGACGGCGCGCACGTCGATACCGGCCGCTTGTGCTTCACAGGCAGCTTCCCAGGCGACGCGCGTCCAGCGCAACTGTTCCTCGCGGGTACAGCCGATATGCACCTCGGTAAGCGCAAGCGGCAGCGTGTAGCGGTCCCACGCCTCGCGCAGCGCGTTGGCGAAGGGCTCGGGGGCGGGATCAAGCGTGCGCACCGCCGGCACATCGGCGAAGGAGTGGTGCGGGTTCGCGCCATGCGCGTCTTCGGGGTAAAGCTGCACGCGGTGATCGAGGAAGCGATCACTGGTCGGATAATGGTTGATGCCGATGATGTCGGGCGGGCACGGATCGTCGGCGATGACGCGCAGCCGCTCGCCAAAACCGATCGCGCACAGCCGATGCCACAGCGGATGGCCGGCGACGACGCGGCCGCATAGCAGATCCCATCCTGCCCAGCGGCGCTGATTGTCAAAGGCGGCCTGTTCGGCCAGCTGCGCGGTGGCCCAGGTGCGGCCGAGATCGTCGGTCTGGATCAGCCGGGCGGCCGGATTAACTGCGCGGATCGCCTGCATCGACAGGCGCGTCGCATCCACCTGATTGAGCAGCGCGCGCCAAAAGGATTCCTCGTCGCGGGCGTGTGGGTACCAATGACCGTAGAGCGCAGCGAAGCGCGCGGTTGTCACTGGTTCGTTGACCGGCGTCCAATCCTGTATCCACGGGTAGCGCCGAGCGGCGGCGGCGGCGTGGCGCGCAAGACCAGGCGCGAAGCTGTCGTCGAGCAAATTCGTGTAATGCGGACCGCTGCCGTGGTGGACCAGCCCGGCGATGACGCGGAGGCCGAGCCGATCGAGGCGATCAAGCCGCTCGTCACACCATGACCAGTCGGCGGCGTCGGGCGAGTCGGGGGAGACGCGCTCCCACAGCAACGGATAGCGGATCGCCTCGAAGCCAAGGCCGGCGATCTGGTCGAGATCCTCGATCCGAACATGGTGGCCGGAGCGGTGCAGCTGGTCATGGAAGCGGTCACCAACACGGTTCACCGTGCATTCGACACCGCACCATCGCTCGATCTCGCGCACGATCGCTCTCCCTTTGCCAACGAGTACAAGCGCGTGCCGGGGCAAGATGTTGCATTGCAGCCCGGGCAAACATCATGATGCAGATCAGTATTCAGGAACTTAGCGGAACCGCGGCCGATCCTCGCGACTTGGATACCAAAAATAACATGCGAGGTGACCATGACGAAGCAGGGACGGGAGAGCGCGGCGGGCGCAGCGGTTCATCAGTTCACCGAGCCTGCTCCGGCAACCTTGATCTGTTTCAGTCATCTGCGTTGGCGTTTCGTCTTTCAACGCCCCCAGCATTTGATGTCGCGGTTCGCGGCGACCTATCGCGTGATCTTCTGGGAAGAAGCGGTTCACCCGGAAGGCTGCGCCACGCCCGCGCTGCAGATCGACGAAGATGAGGCGAATGGTGTCACCATATTGACGCCAGCCCTGCCGCGGGGCCTTTCGCCAGCCGAGGAGGATGCGGCGTTGGGCGCCTTGCTCGACGCGCAGCTGGCCTCGTTGCCGCCAGTGGCGGTTCGTTGGTACTACACGCCGATGATGCTGCCGTTCTCGGCCCATGTCGCGGCCGAATGCACCGTTTATGATTGCATGGACGAACTGGCGGCGTTCAAGAATCCGCCGGCCGGGCTGCTCGATCGCGAGCGCGAGTTGCTGGCCGCGGCGGATGTTGTGTTCACTGGCGGATCGAGCCTTTACGAGGCGAAGAAGGACCGGCACGACAATGTGCACGCCTTCCCCTCCAGTATCGATGTGGCGCATTTCGGCGCCGCGCGTGGCGCCGTGGCGGAGCCGGAGGACCAGGCGCGGATCGTCGGCCCCAAGCTCGGCTTCTGCGGCGTGGTCGATGAGCGGATGGACGTGGACCTGCTCGCCGCGCTGGCCGATGCGCATGACGATTGGTCGATCGTGGTGATCGGGCCGGTGGTGAAGATCGATCCCGCCGCGCTGCCGCAGCGGCGCAACCTCCATTTCCTCGGCGCGCGAGATTATGCAGAGCTGCCGGCTTATATGAGCGGCTGGGACGTGGCCCTGATGCCCTTCGCGCTGAACGAGGCGACGCGTTTCATCAGCCCGACCAAGACGCCCGAATATCTCGCCGCGGGGCTGCCCGTCGTCTCCACCGCGATCGTCGATGTGGTGCGTCATTACGGAGCGCTGGAAGCGGTGCGGATCGCCGGTACGGCCGAAGATTTCGTCACCGCGTGTGAGGCGGCGATTGCCGGGCGCGACGATCTGACGTGGCGCGAGGCTGCGGATGAGCAACTCGCCCGCGGCTCCTGGTCGAGCACGGCATTGTCGATGGGCGCGCTGATCGCGGTCGAGCGAGCTACGCGTGACACGGTGGAGGCGATCGTCTCGCCGACGCGCTGGCCGGCGGCGGCGGTGCGGCACGACGTGATGGTGGTCGGCGCCGGGTTCGCTGGCGCAGTGATGGCGCGGCAGCTGGCAGAGGCTGGGTTCAAGGTGCTGGTTGTCGATCGGCGCCCGCATGTGGCCGGCAATGCCTATGACCGGCGCGATGACGCCGGGCTGCTGATCCACCAATATGGGCCGCACATCTTTCACACCAATTCGGATGATGTCTTTGGCTATCTGTCCCGCTTCACCCAGTGGCGGCCGTATGAGCATCGCGTGCTCGCCGACGTGCGCGGGCAGTTGGTGCCGATGCCGATCAACCGCACCACGCTCAACATGCTGTACGATGCCGGGCTGGAGAGCGACGATGACGTCGAGGCGTTCCTCGCCGCCCGCGCCGAGCCGGTCGAGCCGATCCGCACTTCCGCCGACGTGGTCGTCTCGCGGGTAGGGCGCGAACTGTATGAAACCTTCTTCCGCGGCTATACGCGCAAGCAATGGGGGCTGGATCCGAGCGAACTGGACAAGGCGGTGACGGCGCGCGTGCCGACCCGCACCGATACCGATGATCGCTATTTCACCGACAAACATCAGGCGATGCCGGCGGATGGCTATACCCGCATGTTCGAAGCGATGCTCGATCATCCCAGCATCGAGCTGTTGCTGGGCGTGGACTACAGCCAGGCGCGCGACGCTTATCCGCACGACCATCTCGTCTTCACCGGGCCGATCGACGAATATTTCGGGCACCGCTTCGGCAAGCTGCCGTACCGCTCGCTTCAGTTCCGGCACGAGACGCTGGAGCAGGAATGGCTCCAGCCGGTCGCGGTGGTGAACTATCCCGACGAGGCGGTGCCTTACACGCGGATCACCGAATACAAGCATCTGACCGGCGACAGCGCGCCGGCGACCAGCCTGACCTATGAATATCCCAGCGCGGAGGGTGATCCTTATTACCCCATCCCGCGCGAAGAGAATCAAGCGCTGTTCAAACGCTACGAGGCGCTGGCGATCGCCGAGCGTGATGTGACGTTCGTCGGGCGGCTCGCGACCTATCGTTATTACAACATGGACCAGGTGGTCGGCCAGGCGTTGGCAACGGCGCGGCGGCTGATCCCAAGGCTTCACGCCGAAAAGGTTGAGCCACTTGTCGGCACCGCCGTCGCGGCCGCGTAAGGAGGAAGGAACGAATGGCTGGAGGTTCTGCTCGTCCTGGCCCGCATGATGGATCGGGCCCGCTCGTCTGGATCATCGGCGGCGTCTGCGTCGCACTGCTCGGACTCATCATTCGCATGAGCTTCGCATCCTGGGACCATGGTGACGCGTTGCTTTACGTCGTGGTCGGCGGCGGGGTGGGCTTCCTGCTCCATCTGCTCCGTCGTCGAAGTCGAAAGGGCCAGCGCTGATGGCAGATCCCGATACGCGCCTCTATGGCATGGCGGACTCCTCCAACCGCCAGGAACCCGCCGACAATGGCATGCGCGGCGAGGGGGCGGCGGATGTCGCCAGCCCTGGCTATCGCCACCAGATCAAGCCCGAGGGCCAGCCGGCAATTGTGGTGGAGGAAGCCTCCGGGGTTGCCTTTGCCGAAACCAGGCAGGTCCAACCGATGCAGTCGTGGCGGAAGCCGGCGGCAGTAGAGCCGGGGGCGGCAGGCACGGGAGCGGTAGAGACGGGGGCGGGCGGATCGACCTTGCCGTGGGTGCTGGTCGCGCTTGTGCTCGGTTTTGCGGCTGGGCGGTCGCACCGGCGGGAGCGTGCGGTCGAGCCGGTGCGGCCGGCGCCAGTGGCCTTGACGCGCATGCCGGGCGAGGCAGGCGGGTTCAGCCAGGTGCGAAACGCCGGACCGGCAGAGATCCGCGACCCGAACGGACATTGGTCCGCCGTGGACGAGGCATCGGACGAGTCATTTCCGGCCAGCGACCCGCCGGCGATTTCGATGCCGGGACGCTGAACCGATAACCAAGGAGAAGGATCATGGCGCAAAAAGGCGCAGGCGGTAATCCTGGAGCGATCACCAGCAAAGGCGGTGATCCGGGATCGGGTGCCGCTAGCAAGAACACCGGCGGCAAGGGCGGCGGCGGCCGTTCGGGCGGCAGCAAGAGCGGCGGTGGCGGCAATAGCGGAGGCGGATCTTCCGGCGGCAGCAAATGATGCAATGGCGGTGCGGTAACCGCGGTGCGTGAGTCGGCGAGCATGGGGCTGCGCTGGCCCGAACGATTATGGGTGGTGCGGCACGGGCAAAGCGCCGGAAATGTTGCGCGCGAAGCGGCTTACGAGGCGGACTTGCCGCGTATCGCTTTGGCCGAGCGTGACGTCGACGTGCCGTTAAGCACGCATGGCGAGCGGCAAGCGCAGGCGCTTGGCCATTGGTTCGCCGCCATGCCGGCGGAAGATCGGCCTGAATCGGTGCTCGTCTCGCCCTATCTGCGCGCGACCGCCACTGCGGCGCTGATCCGCGATGCCGGCGGGTTCGATCGCCACGAGCCGTTGTGCCTGGACGAACGGCTGCGCGAAAAGGAGTTCGGCATCATCGACGGCCTCACCACGCGCGGGCTGGCCGAGCTGATGCCGGAGCAGGCGGCGCTGCGGAAGAGCCTTGGGAAGTTCTATCATCGGCCGCCCGGCGGCGAGAGCTGGTGCGACGTGATCCTGCGGCTTCGCTCGCTGCTCGATACGGTGGCGCTTCATTATGCCGGGCGACGAGTGCTGATCGTGGCGCATCAGGTGGTGGTGCTGTGTTTGCGCTACATCCTCGAGAAAATGGACGAGGCGGCCGTCCTGGCGATCGACCGCGGCGAGCAGCTCGCCAATTGCTCGGTCACCGAATATCGCCACGATCCCGCCGCCGGACCGGGCGGTGGACTCGTGCTGGAACGCTATAATTTCGTGGCGCCCATGGAGCGTGAAGCCGTTGAAGTCACGCGCGGGCGCGACGCGCATGTGGCGGCGCGGGGATGAAGGTGGTGCGGCTGGACAATAAGTGGCGGCGCGATCACCCGCTGCCGGGGCTGGACGCGGGCGGCGACAAGGGCGCGCGCGGGCGGGTGTTGCTGGCAGGCGGCTCTCGTCTCGCGCCGGGCGCGCTTCGGCTTGCCGCGGAGGCGGTACTGCGCGTCGGCGCTGGCAAGGTGCGGATCGCAACGGTCGAGGAGGCGACGCTGCCGCTGGGCGTGCAGGTGCCTGAGGCGGGCGTGGTTGGCTTGCCGGCGGACGATCGCGGCGAGATCGCGGGCGAGGCGGCTTCGGCGCTGGCGAAGCAGGTGGAGGCGGCCCAGGTGCTGGCGTTCGGGCCCGGGATGCGACGCAGCGACCAGCTGCCGGCATTGCTGCGCACGCTGCTGGCGGCGGCGGGAACCGACGGCAAGGTGCTGCTCGATGCCGCACCGCTTGTCGCACTGCGCGGGTTGAGAACCGAGGCGCGAGCGCTTGCCGGGCGGCTGGTGCTCACGCCGCATCCGGGTGAGCTTGCGGGGCTGCTGGACATGGCAGAGGATGCGGTGCTCGCCGACATGGTCGGCAGCGCCACCCGCGCCGCGCGAGAATTCGGCGCGGTTGTCGCGTTCAAGTCGGCGCAGACAGTGATCGCCACCCCGGATGGTGCCGTCTGCTGCTACGAGAATGAAGCGCGTGGGCTCGGCACGGCGGGGTCGGGCGACGTGCTCGCCGGCACGATCGCCGGGTTGATGGCGCGCGGGGCGGACCCGCTGACGGCGGCCGGCTGGGGCGTGTGGCTGCATGGCGAGGCCGGGCAGGCCGCCGCGCGCGCGATCGGTCCGCTCGGGTTCCTGGCGCGCGATCTGCTGCCTCATCTGCCCATGCTGATGGCGGTGCAATCGCAACCCTGACGGGGGAAGCGCCGAACTGTTGCGGTGGTTGGACGTGCCTGCGCGACTCGAGGGCAGCGCCATGTTCCCTGGCCACGATGATCCGCAGTGACGGGGCAATCGGCATGGCTTTCCGTAGGCCCGAGGCGTTGAAGTGTTGCTGCTGTTCTTCGTCCATCTGCGTCTTGCGCGCGATGTTGCCAATTCGAACGCTTTACCGCTGCTTAATCGGTGTCAGGCATCTGAGAAGTTCGGTGTTCGGGAAGGCGAATCCGGGCAAGGAGCAGAAAGGTGCGGCATATTCCGGCACAGGCGATGTACGCCGCTGCATTGCCGATCGCTGACCAGGACGTGACGCCCGCAAGCGAGGCTGGTGCCGCGGGCGCGGCACAGCAGATGCTGAGCGATGCGAGCCGGGCGGGGTTGGAGATCGTTCTCAGCCGGGCAAAGGTCGGCATCCTCCACCGCGGCGTCGACCGGCGCGTCCTGCTCGTCAACGATGCCTATTGCGCCATCGTCGGCCGCTCAGCCGCGGAGCTCGCCGGGCTGCCCTTTGAGCAGTTCACCCATCCTGACGATGTCGAGCGTTCGAGCCGAATCTTCTTCGAGCATCTCGCCAAGGGCGAACCTTTCGAGATCGAGAAACGCTACATCCGGCCGGACGACACGGTGACGTGGTGTTCGGTTCATGTGTCGTTCGTGCTCGACGAAGCAGGACGCCCGGAATCAATCATTACCGTTGCCTCGGACATCACCGCTCGCCGGCAAGCGCAGGAGAAGCTGCGCGAGAGCGAGGAGCATTATCGCCACACGGTTGAGCTGGCGCCGCAGATCGCCTGGACGGCCGATCCAGCCGGCGGCATTCTAGAGGTCAGCTCGCGCTGGTCCGAGATCACCGGCATCGCGCAGCAGGACGCGCTCGGCGAGCTTTGGTTGAAGGTGCTTCACCGCGACGATGTGGCGCCGACGCGCATTGCCTGGAGCTGGTCGATCGCCAGCGGTGAACCGGTCGACGTCACCTATCGCTTGCTTGGCAAAGATGGTGCGTATCGCTGGTTCCGGGCGCGGGCCACCGCACGCAAGGACCCCGCTGGCGCTGTGATCCGCTGGTACGGCACGCTGGAGGATATTCACGAGCGGCGCGAGGCGGAGCAGGCGCTGCGCAACAGCGAGGAACGCTTTCGCCTGGCCGCCCAAGCGGCGGGACTGGGGATCTGGGACTTTGATGCGCTGCGTGGCCGACGCGAATGGTCCGACGAGTTCAAGAAGATGCTCGGCCTCGCGCCCGATGTCGTGCCGCAGCTCAAAACCGCGCTGGCGCTCGTCGTCCCACAGGATCGCCATCTTCTCCAGGCGCTGATCGATGCCGCGCAGGCGGGGGACAGCAGCGCGCGGTTCGAGGTGACTTTGCGCATACGTCGCGGCGATAATGGCGCCGAGCGGTGGATGCGCACCGACGGCTGGCGCATCCACGCCCCGTCCGGACGGCTTGAACGCATTCTGGTGACGATCCGCGATGTCACGGAGAAGCGCACGGCGGAGCAGAGGATCCGCTGGACGGCGACCCATGATGCGTTGACCGGCATTGCCAACCGGTCCCATTTCACCGATCAGCTCGAACGCGCCTTGGCGGAAACGCCGCCCGACGGCGAACTGGCGCTCGTCCTCCTCGATCTCGATCACCTCAAGGAGGTCAACGATACGATCGGACACGACGCCGGCGATCGGCTGCTGGAGACCTTCGCCAGCCGGCTTCGCGAGGCATTCGGCACCCGCGCCGTGGTTGGGCGGCTGGGCGGGGACGAGTTCGCGGTGCTGCTGGCGGGGGTGGGCGGCGATCAGATCCATGCCCGTGTCGAAGCGGCGCTCGATCGCTTGCGTCACCCGTTCCAATACGAAGGCTACACCTGCGATACGCAAGCAACAGCGGGCGCCTCGCTCTACCCAGCGCATGGCACCACGGCGGACGAACTGCAGAAATCGGCCGACATCGCCTTGTACGTCGGAAAGAGCCAGCGCCGCGGGGAGCTGTCGCTGTTTGCGCCCGCGATGCGCGCCGGAGTGCAACGCCGGGCCTCCATGCTCAACGTCGCGCGAATCGCAGTGCGCGACAACCTGATCGAGCCCTTCTACCAGCCAAAACTTTGTCTGAAGACGCGAAGCATCGTCGGCTTCGAGGCTCTGCTGCGCTGGCGCCACGAGTCGCTCGGCGTTCAAGGGCCGGAGACGATCGCTTCGGCATTCGAGGATCTCGGCTTGGCGATTGCCATGAGCGACCGGATGCTCGACCGCATCGCCAACGACATGCGTGCGTGGCGGGATTGCGGGATTGATCCGGTGCGGGTGGCGATCAACCTGTCCGCCGCGGAGTTCCGGCATGATGGTTTGGCGGAACGGATCATGAAGCCGTTTGCCAGACAGCATGTGCCGTTCGACCTGATCGAGCTCGAGATCACCGAAACCGTTCTGCTCGGTCGCGATACGGATCGGCTGGAAGCGACACTGGCCACCTTTCATCACCATGGCTTTCGCATCGCGCTTGACGATTTCGGCACGGGCTATGCCTCGCTGACGCACCTCAAGATGTTCCCGGTCGATGTGATCAAGATCGACAAGAGCTTCGTCAGCAACCTGCGCGCGAACTCCGACGATGCCGCGATCGTGGATGCCGTGATCTCGCTCGCCCAGCGCTTGGATATGGAGGTGGTCGCCGAGGGCATCGAGCAGGAGGAACAGGCGGATTATCTGACCGCCCGTGGTTGCGATTATGGGCAAGGCTATCTGTTCGGTCGCGCGATCTGCGCCTCCGATGTGATGAACCTGATGCTAGCTCAGGCGCCCGGTGCCGATCCCGAACCCTCATTCCGGCATCACGTCCCTTGACATAAAGCCGCGCAGCACGGATCACGTCGCCAATTAAGCGATAAGACTTAATTCGGGGAAGCGCGCAAAGCGATGTTCCCGGGGAGAGGGTGGCAGGATCGTCCGTTCCGGCACATGGCCGGAGCGGACGGCCGGGTCGCCGCAGGCGATCACTGGTTCGGAAGGCTGCATATGGCTCGATTGAAGTTCGGCGCATTTCTTGCGCCTCATCACCCGATCGGCGAACATCCAATGTTGCAGATGCGCGGCGATATCCGCCTCGCCAAGCATCTCGACGAACTCGGCTTTGATGAATTCTGGGTGGGAGAGCACCATTCCACCGGGTGGGAAGTGATTGCCTCGCCCGAACTGTTCCTGGCCGCGGTGGGCGAGCATACGCAGCAGATCCGGCTTGGCACCGGTGTTGTTTCCTTGCCGTATCACCATCCCTTCAACGTTGCGCAGCGCATCGTCCAGCTCGATCACATGACTCGCGGGCGCGTGATTTTCGGGACCGGTCCCGGCGCACTGCCGTCGGACGCCTATATGCTCGGCATTGATCCGATGACCCAGCGCGACCGGCAGGACGAAGCGATTGGCGTCATCCGCCGGCTGTTCGCGGGCGAGCGCGTCACCCACGAAAGCGACTGGTTCACACTCAAGGACGCGCGACTCCAGCTCTTCCCGTTGCAGGAGGACATGCCCTTCGTGGTGGCTTCTTCGATCAGCCCGTCGGGCATGACGCTGGCGGGCAAGTACGGGATCGGGGCGCTGTCGATCGGCTCGAATTCGGACGCAGGATTGGCGGCGCTGCCGACGCAATGGGGCTTTGCCGAACAGGCCGCGGCGAAATCGGGCAAGACGGTGAGCCGCGACAATTGGCGCGTGCTGATGAGCTGGCACATCGCCGAGACCCGCGAGCAGGCGCGCGCCGAAGCCGGTGCTGGCCTGATGAAGTGGCATAATGAATATACCGTCGGCACGTTGATGCGGCCGGGCGCCAAGGAGTTCACCTCGCCCGACCACGCCGTGGACCAGACCGCGTTCGTCGACGGCGCGGCAGCGGTGATCGGCACGCCCGACGATCTGGTCGCCGCGATCCGCCAGCTCAGCGAATCCGCCGGCGGATTCGGCACGGTGCTCGGCTTCGTTCACGACTGGGCTAGTCGCGAGAACACGCTGAAAAGCTGGGATCTCGTGGCGCGATACGTGATCCCCGAAATTCATGGGCTGCTCGATGGATATCGAGCATCACGCCAGTACGTCATCGACCATCGTGATTCCTTTGAACGGGCGGCGGAGGCGGTGCTGTCCAAGATCATGGCGCACGAGGGCGCCGCCGCCGCGCTCAAGGCCGGCATGGCGGGTAATGTCGCAATGCGATCGCCCAATGCGCCCGATCTCAACAAAGCTGCCGCCGCGCTGAAGAACTGAAAGGGACCAGCCATGTCGATCGATTTCGAGATTCCGGCCGAGGCCAAGGCAATTCGCGCCAAGGTTCGCCAATGGGTGCATGACGAATGCAAGCCGGCCGAGCAGCGGCTGGTCGCAGGCGAGGACTATAAGACGGTTCTTGCGGAGCTGCGCGCCAAGGCGCGGGCACAGGGGTTGTGGTGCCCGTTCATTCCCCAGGAATATGGCGGCATGGGACTGGGCCCGCTTGCCAATGCGCTGGTGCAGATGGAGCTTGGCGAAAGTCACCTTGGTGCCTTGTCGATGAACACGCAGGGCCCTGACGATGCCACGATGATGACGCTGCTGGCGCATGGGACGGAGCATCAGAAGGAGAAGTATCTCAAGCCGCTGCTCAATGGCGAAAAGCGCATCTGCTATTCGATGACGGAGAAAGCCGCGGGCGCCGACGCCACGGGCATGCAGACCCGCGCAGTGAAGGATGGCAACGAAAATTACGTGCTGAACGGCGAGAAGTGGTTTTCCTCCGCCGCCAGCGTCGCCGACATCGCGCTCGTCATGGCGATGACCGATCCGGATGCGCCGCGGCACCAGCGTTATTCGACCTTTATCGTCGAGCTGCCCAACCCCGGCTATCGCATCATCCGCGATATCGAGACCATGGCGGTGCACGGCCCGCTCACAGAGATACTGGGCGGCGGCCATTCGGAGGTCGAGATCAAGGACTTGGTGGTGCCGGCCGAAGACCTGCTCGGCGGCGAGGGCAATGGCTTCAACATGGGCCAGCACCGGCTCGCTTACGGCCGGCTGCGGCACGGCATGCACAATGTCTCCATGGCGCAGCGCGCGCTCGATCTGGCGACCGCGCATGTCGTGCAACGCGAGACGTTCGGCAAGCTGCTGAAGGAGCGACAGGGCGTGCAGTGGATGCTCGCCGATTGTGCGGCCGAGATCTACAAGGCGCGGCTGATGCTGCTTCACATCGCCTATAAGGCGGAGCGCGGCGACGACATTCGGCAGGAGAATTCGATCGCCAAGATTTTCCTTGCCAACATGGTGCACCAGGTGGTTGACACCGCGATCCAGCTCCATGGCGCGTTGGGCTTCAGCCTCGATACCCCGCTCGCCGCCTGGTACACGCACATCCGCTCGCAGCGGCTGGTCGATGGACCCGACGAAGTGCACCGCTGGACAGTCGGTCGCAACGTCATCAAGGCGTTCGAGCGTAACGGCACCACCGCCGCGGCCTGTGGCGGCGACTTGTTGTAATTACCGGCGGCGATCGGTCGTTCAGCTCGCCCGATTCGCGCCATCGGCGGGCAGAGCGCTGAACACGTTGATTCCCGGGGCGCGTTTCTGGCGGGCCTGACCGTCCCTCGGGCCCCCTCAGGAGAGTGTGCGCGCCACCCGCAGGCTCTGCCACAGCGGCGGGGAACTTTTTTGAAAGTTCTCGTTGACAGCGTAACTGTCGCCCCCTAGATGGGTGTCACCGCAGCGGTGGCCCGGACGGGTTGTCGTGGTGGTCACCTGACATTCAGGCGCTTTGGTCGCTCTTCGAAAGAGGGAAGTGGCTGGGCGTCGGTTTTTGTCGCTCTTTG
>NZ_MPSB01000017.1 GCF_001981525.1 Sphingomonas jeddahensis
TTCACTCCAGCCTCGTGCTCACGCAGCACGCCTATGATCTGATCCTCGGTAAAACGGCCTCGCCGCATCGCTCGTCTCCATCTGACCAGCTAACTTACCAATGGCATGATTTCCGGGGAGCAGGTCACTCCCTCACATCGCTTGCGCTTCCCGGACACAGCGACAGGCTGGATGTCAGCACGTCGATCTGCTCTCGCAATTGCTCTCCAGGGGGCACGCCGCGGGCACCAACCCACGACCCGCAATGATCGTAATGTTGCCCCCCTTCCGCCGGACCTTTCCAAACGCCACAGAAACAAGCCAGCGGTACTCGCACGGTAAACGCAGTCTGAGCGCTAAGCGCTCCAGCTGCAGATCCGCCTTGAACGCCGCTCGTGCCGGCTGGTCTTGATGGCCGATCGGCCGGGCGCCCCCCGAAGTGGCGGCATGAGCCCGTACCGGACAGACAGGTCTCCTCTACTTGACTGCAACGCTTGCACCTGGCAATCGGGCGGGCGAATGTCCGACGGTCGGCCGCAGGTGGCTCGACCGGAGGAGAGCCGGTGCCGAAGCGCAACCGCAAGCAGATACAGGACGAGGCCATCGCGGTATCCGCTCGATACGAGCGGTGCGAAGATGATGGCCCGGGCACAAAGCTAACGTTGCGTGTCGGTAAGGCGGCACGGGTCGCAGCTGCCCTCGCCTTCGCGGCTGCTGCAGCTCCGCTTGCAGCCATCGCCTTTGCAGTTGTGAGACTTCGCTGTTGCGGAAGTGCAGCGAACGGAGCTCAGCCTGCCGCTTGGGTGGCGGTCGGCCTTGTTGTGGTTCTAGTCGCAAGCATTGCCGCCATCCTGGTCGGAGGAATAGCTGAGCTCTGCGCCCGCACAGCGCGGCGGCGACGGTGCAGAGCAAGCGCGATTTTGTCAGTTGAGCAGCCGAACGAATAGGCAGCAGCCGTCGATCCACACGCTTCTCTACCAGTAAAGGCCCGTTTTCAGACACTGCTGCCATCGACGATAAGCTCTCGATCTGCCCGTCTCGTCGGAGCTCAAAGCAGCGTCCGCACGGAACTTCTGCTCACACTCCACCTTGTTACCGGCGCTGCCCTGCTCAGCTGGTGCTGGCCGCTGCACTTCGGCGAACCCAAGCAGTGCCTTCATCTCTGGCGATTTGGCAAGCTGTGGCGCAGTCTGCCCGTCCTTGTTGCGCAAGTCCTTACGCGCACCGTGACTCAGCAGGATCCTGGCCAGATCCACCCGATCGCGGTCGGCCGCCTGATGAAGAAGCGACCAGCCGTATTCATCTTGCTGGTTCACATCGACACAATCCTCGATCAATCCAGTGAGTTCATCCGGGTGATTATACCAGATGGCGTCCTTGGCCTTCAGGAATGGTCGCAGGGCTGGTGAGCGTCCGTCGTTGATCTTTTCAGCGCGAACCATGGCGCACATCCCGTTGGAGCGCCCGGGCGTCGCGGGAGACGCAAACGCGAGGGGCTCTGGGCCGGTGGACGCAGTGCTGGGAGGCACCGGCGCCCGCGTCATTGCTTTGCGGATCTCGGCTTTGACCATCGTGCCGATTGCCATTTGATAGGGCGTCATTCCGATGGCGGACTTGAGGTTAGGATCTGCCCCGCGCTCCAGCAGTGCCTTCACCATCTCAAGATTGCCGGCGCCGGCCGCATAGTGGAGAAGGCTGTATCCTTCATCCGTCTGCATGTTTACATCGAACTGGCCACTATCGATGATCTGTAGAGCCGCCTGGTTCTCTTTCGTCTGCAGATAGTATCGTGCATTATCAAACGGATCGGCGGCAGCAACAGAGACTGTGGACAAGAGAACAGCAGATACGCTGATGATCAACTTACGAAACATGTCCGTCCCCCCTTTACGCCCGTCTAGCCCGAACGATCGCAGCTGCGGTAGGCGCTAGGATCTCGCATGATCTTGCTGATCAACGAAACCTGCCGAAGATTCTGGTACACATAGCCAGTCGAGTCAATGTGGTCAGATGACGGCAGGACGCCTTCTTGTGCGACTAGACACGGGCGACACTATCTCGAAAAGTTGAACTCGGCGTCGCTTTTGCAGCGAGTCGGTTCAAGCCATTCTCTGCTCCGGGCTTGCGGGCAGGGGCATGCAGTTGGAATCTCGGTCAGATCCTGCTCGATTTGGCGCGACGAAGCTGTGCATGATCAGGCATGCGCGCCGGGGGCCTCGAAATTGGGGCGCGCCTTCGCAGGTGAAAGGCGCGCCGTACCCCTCTACTTGGACGCAGTCTCCATCTCCAGGTACTTAAGTGTAACCGACCCGATCAGCGGCTTGACCCGATCAGCGGCTTGCTGTTCCTCTTCACGCGATCGATCGATCCATGACTTGTGCTCCTTGAAGCCTGCCGCTTCGGCCAGCGTTGCAAGCGAGGTGTAGGCGGCGATCTGATAAAATTGGTAGCCGTATCCGGTGAACATGTTCTTGAGGTGCGTGTCCGGAAACACCGCGTGTACCGCAGCGCCGACGGTGCCGACGGTCTGTGTTACCGCTTCCTTGATCGTGGAAGCGCTACCGCCAGTCTCCTCCAGGGCGCGCTCGATACGGGCAATCTGCTCGCGTGTGGTGGCGCAGTGCGCTTCCAAGATCGCAGCGTATTCGGGAAAGTTCTGGAGATGCGTAAGCTGCGTCTCCATCATCTGCAAACCTTGCTTCTCCGCCGCGTGGGTAGCGGAGAGTGAGCTCTGGTAAACGGCTTTGGCGTCGGCAGTCATCACGAAATCCTCTTCAGCTGCGTGGCCGTTCAACCCACGGCGTTTCGCCGCGTTCCACGTACCGGCCTGAAGCGCGGTGTGCGCAACGCGCGTGCTGGCCGACGGATGTGCCCCAGGGATGATGAACAGCGAGGATGAGTAGCCTGCTGGCCTCCACAGGGTACGCTAGGCTGATGCTGAAGAGCGGCCGTCGATCGCCGCGTAAAAGGAGCCGGCTCGGTGCGCGGGTGCCTGCCCGGCGAGCTCGGTTCCCGCATCCTGAAAGGATACGCCGGCTGCTTCCGGCGGCGGGGGCGAGAGAAACTCTGTCGTAGAGGATCGTGTGAGGTGAAGTGACCACCGTCACCAAGCGTTCGGAAATGCTCGTCATGAGAGGCCGGGCTCGGACGTACGAGGCGGGAACGTTCGACCATCGGCTTGATAGCGGGTTTGCTTGCGCTGTTCGGAGGCTGGCACAGCAAACGCGGCGAGGGCCAGTATGATACTCCTGATTGGTAGGGGCGGACCGAAAGGCCCGCCCTCATCGTCAATGCTTCGGCGGGGTCTGTCCGGCATCTGCCGCGCTGTCGCCATAGACTTCGCCCGTGGAACCGTTGCGGTCGGTGGAACCATAAGCATTCACAGCAGTCGAGCTCGACGTCGGGCCGGCGCCTGTGGCCGTGCCACCCGCACTCACGCCACCAGTTGCACGATTACGGTCGGTGTAGATCGAGCCTGCACCGTAGGTCGAAGAGGAGCTTCCTTCGGCCCGCTGCTGGCGCTGCTGAGCGCGATCATGGCGCTTCTTCTGGCCCTGGCTCATCGTGCCGGCAGAGGCGCCGCCAGCCACTGAACCCTGCGGAGTCGACACACTAGCGCCTCCGCCGGCCGTTGTTTGCGCATGAGCCGTGGCGCTCAGAAGACCAGCGGCGGCAACCGTCGCGAACATGGAAGTGATACGCATCTTACTCTCCAAATTCTGGTCCTCTTTCAGGAAGAGAACGGGAGTAAAGCGAATGAGAGTGGAGAAAGTTCATCATTCGTGGGGGTGGGACGGGTCCTCGATGCTTGTCGGAGCGAGCGAATTGCCGGATATTTCGTCTGAAATCGCGAGAGGTTCGGCGCCATCCATGACCGTTTCTTCTGACGGTAACAGGACCGCCGCCGCGCGCTCGATCTCCCATGCACGATCCTCCGCCTTCCAGCGCGCTTCCAGCCTCTCGAGTTCGTCGGTCCAGTTCTTGTCCGCCGAAGCCTGCTGCGGAGAGAAAGACATTTGGCCGCTCTCGTAAAGTGGTCCGCCCCATGTTGATCGTGGGGCATTATCGATGGTTCCACTCTCCACCTGGCCACTCAGCGGCTGGCGGGCTCCCAACAACGTAAGCGGTGGCTCGCCAGTCCCGGGAAGTGGCGTGATTTGGCCGACCGCGAACTTGGCTATCAAAATTCCGCCCAGCGCGCTGCCGAAAATCCCGGTTGCTGTGATCGTCCACAGCTTGCCCGCAACAGCCCGCCGCCTTCGGCGCCACTCCCGTGTCATGCCCGGCCCCTTCGTTGTGGCGGATGAACGAGTCTGCCCGACGGGCGTTCCACGGAACTGACGGTATCGACCGGTCAAGCTAAGGGGGGCGTCGAACGTGGTGCGACAATCGGCCCTCTCGACCGGCCGCCACCTGGGGCCAGGACGGCTTGCGGCGCTGGTATAGGGTGCGCAGGCAATCCGGAGCCGGCGCTGATCGCCCGTTTTCGACTCGATCTCGGAACTGCATGATCGTGATCCCGTTCTTGCGCGAGCGTAGCAGTAAAGGAGAGCCCACATGTACCGAGCAACTCGGTTCATCCGTTATTCGGTGCTGTTGTCCTTTGGGGCGTCTCAAGCGTGGGCCCAGTCCGCTGACCCGGATAACTCTGCGGCGCCAGTCCAGGTACAAGCGCCAGTCCAGGTGCAAACAGAGGGGGCCGAAGCTGCTGTGCCGCCTCAGGTTGAGGCGCAGCAGCAACCGCAAGCAGCGCCTTGCCCCGCGCCCGGTGAGAAGGTCGAGGTGAAGGAAGAGTCAGCGCTGGCAAAGGAGGGCGGCGCTGCAGCAGGCGGAACAGCGGCACAAATCGCTGCCGCTTCCGTGCTCGGCCCGGTTGGCGCGGCGGTCGCAGCCGTGGTCGGCGCTCACGCAGGCAAGAAGGCAGGCAGCGCCGTCAAGAAGACGAAAAAGGTTGAGGCAGCCCAGCTCAGGCCGGAATGCGCCGCCGAGGGCTCTCAGCAAGAGGCGCAGCCCGAAGAGATCGCGCAAACGACGGACCAGCAAGGCGCTGGGCCCGCCAGCGACATGCAGCCGCGGCGTTAACAACGGCTAAAAACGGGCCGTGCTGTGGTTCGTGGGCCGTAACATCGCATCGCAACCCGAACGGTTTGAATGGCGCAGCGAGCCCGCCCGCGCAAAGCTGCGTTGCTGCCGCTCAGCCACATTGATGCTTCACCCTCATCCGCGCGCGCTCAAACCCACCATGCCCAACGTGTGGCTCCCTAGAAGCGCCGCGAGGGGGCGCGGTACGCCAATTGCGAGACTGATGCGGGGGCATGCAGTTCAACGGGCGTAAACGCTCCAGGCAGCACCCGACCGAGCGCACGGCTGAAGGCCTTTACAGCAGCTATTCAACGCCTTGTCTTGTGGAAGTGGTGGTGCCGCTTACAGGACTCGAACCTGTGACCCCCGCATTACGAATGCGATGCTCTACCAGCTGAGCTAAAGCGGCATCGGCGCCCTGGCGAGCGCGCTGGAGCGGGCCGCCTAGCAGCCTGTTCTGGCCGATGCAAGCGGGCTGGGCTTTACGTGCTCTTTACCATGGCTGCGGCAGAAGCGCTGATGGGCACAAGCTCCAAAGGATTGATCGAATGGATATCCGCGGCTTCGACCGTGCGCGCGCCGACCGGGGCGATGATCCGACCGAGGGCGGGATCGGCGAGGCGACCAAGGTGATTGGCGGCGATGAGCGCCGCATGCACGTGCGTGCGTACAATCATTGGGTGTCGCTGCTGAAAGGCGGAAAATATCCCGCGATCACCGACCTTGATCCGGCCGGCGGCATGGACTTCAGCGGCCACGGCGTCTTGCTGGACTTCACGGATGGCGAGGACGATCCGGCGATCAGCTTCCTGGGGGAGGCGCTTCGGGAGGAGTCGGGGGTCGATCGGGCGATTACCCGCATCGGTGAGGTGCCGGCTCGCTCGCTGCTGTCGCGGCTGACGGATCATTACCTTCAGATCATCGCCAATCGTGCGCCCATCGGGTTCGAGGCGGAGTTCGTCGGCACCCGCGGGCATAACACGCTGTATCGCGGCATCCTGATGCCATTCACGTCAAACGGCGAGGCGATCGACTTTGTTTACGGCGTGATCAACTGGAAGGAGATCGTCGGAGCGACGGTGCAGGCCCAACTCGATGCCGAGCTTGCGGCCGCGGTGCGCAGCGCGCCCCGCGTCGAGGCGTCGCCGGCTGTTTGGGCGGACGGCCCGAGTGCGCTGCGCGATGACGCCGCGCACGTCGGCCGTACGTCGCTTGCAACGCTGGCGCTCGACATGCCGGCGGTGGCGGACCAGTTGGTCGTGCTGCTGGCAAAGGCGCGCGGCGACGGCATGTTCGACGTGCTTGGCGGGATCGTCGATGATGACGGCCTTGTCGCACGGGTGGATTCAGCGCTCGACTGAGGTCGGAGCCGGGCCGAGTTCAGGCCGCCGCGATGGTAACATCGGTAACCGGGGTTGAGCCGCGCGCCCGGCAGGCGCATAGGCTGTGGCATGTCGAAAGCTTCGATGAAGGCGCTCACGCAAGCGCTCGCCGATCGGCTCACCAAGGGCGCCCTTCCTGGAGAATTGGACGGCTTCGGCCCGGAGGAGCAGCTGGAGGCTGCTGCCTTCCTTGCCGCCACGGCGCAGACGCGCGCGCCCGGCAGCGTGGCGATCGCGCTGGAGCCGTTGCCGGGTGACGGCGGCCAGCGGCGCATGCGGCTGGCGATCGTCAATGACGACATGCCCTTCCTGGTCGATTCGATCGCCGGTGCGATTGCCGCGCATGACATCGCGATCAACCGCATCATTCACCCGATCGTCCCGGTCCGGCGCGATGCCGAGGGCGCGCTGGAGGGCGTCGACGAGGCGGGTGCGCGCGAATCAATGATCTATATCGAAACCGATCGCGCCGATGCGCGCGATCGGCGCGGCCTGATCGACGATCTTACCGCCGATCTCGCCGACGTGCGCGTGGCGGTGGCCGACTGGCGGCGCATGCAGGCGACGCTCGCCGCGGACGCGGCCAGCATCGAAGATACCGGCGGCGATCACGATGGCGCCGCGCTGCTGCGCTGGTTCCTCGACCGGCATTTCACGCTACTGAGCCACGAGCGCTGGCTGACCGACGGCACGATCGACGGCGAACCACTGGGCATCGCGCGCAACGCACATGAGCCGCCGCTGCTCGCAGAGCGCTCGCGGCGACTGGCGGTCGATTATTTCAACAGCGGAAAGCCCGCGCCGCTGCTGCTGAAATCGAGCCTGCTCTCGCCCGTCCACCGCCGCGTGCCGCTGGACCTCGTCGTCGTGCCGATCCGCCGCGGGTCGACGATCGCGGGCCTGTCGATCCACGCCGGCCTGTGGACCTCCGCCGCGCTCAACGCGCCGCCGCGAAGCGTGCCGGTGTTGCGCCAAAGGCTCGCGGACTTGGAGGTGAAGCTCGGCTTCGACCCGATCGGCCATACCGGCAAGGCGCTGACGCATGCTCTGGCGACGCTGCCGCATGATCTGGTCACGGCGATGTCGGCGGAGGGCGTGGAGGATCTGGCGCTCACCGCGATGAGCCTCGCCGATCGGCCGCGACCCAAGCTGGTGCTGGTGCGATCCGCGCTGGGGCGCCATCTGTTCGCCTTTGTCTGGCTGCCGCGTGACGATGTGGCGACCACGCGCCGCGTAGCGATCGGCGACATGTTGGCGGAGGCCGCGAACGGCTCGATCCTCAACTGGTCGATCGCGCTGGAGGACGGGCACGTCGCGCTGCTGCGCTACACCATCGACCTGCGCCAGGCCGGGGTGATGCCCGATGTCGGCTCGCTGGACGCCAGGCTCGAGAAGATGGTGCGCGGCTGGGACCGCGGCGTGGAGGCGGCGCTGGCCGACCGCATCGCGCCGGCGCGCGCGGCGCGGCTCGCGATCCGCTGGGCGGGGACATTTCCACTCAACTACCGCAATGTATCGACGCCCGAGGAAGCGGCGGAGGACGTTCTGCGCGTGTCTGAACTGGCGGACGCCAGCGACCGTGCGGTGCACATCTATCCGCCCGCGCCGGGCGGCGATCACCGGCTGAAGATCTACAAGTCGCATGGTGCGCTCGCTTTGTCCGAAGCGGTGCCGGTGCTGGAGAATTTCGGCTATCGCGTAATCGGCGAGCTGCCGACGCGGCTGCGCGACGATAGCGACAGCTTCGTCCATGATTTCATCGTCCAGCCGCAGGGCGACGTGGCGAACATCGATCGCGACGTGCTGGAGAATGCGATCACCGCGGTGCTGAAGGGCGCGGCGGAGAATGATTCGTTCAACCGGCTGATGCTGGTCGCGGGGCTGACCCCGTCCGCGGTGCTGCTGTACCGCGCCTGGTTCCGATACTTGCGTCAGGCGGGGCTGACCTATGGTCTGTCCACCGTCGCCGATGCGCTCGGCCGAGCGCCGGCGCTCGCCAAGGCGCTGATCGATCGCTTCACGCTGGCGCACGATCCGGTGGCGAAGGGCGATGTCGCCACGATCGATGCAGAGATCGCCGCGGGGCTCGACGCCGTCAATGCGATCGACGACGATCGCATCCTGCGCGCGTTCAAGGCCGTCATCAACGCGACGCTGCGCACCAACGCCTTTGCGCCCGCCGCCGCCGAGGCGCTGGCGTTCAAGCTCGACAGCAGCCGGATTCCGGGCCTGCCCGCGCCGCTGCCGTGGCGCGAAGTGTGGGTGTACAGCCCCCGCGTCGAGGGCATCCACCTGCGCGCCGGCCCGGTCGCGCGCGGCGGCCTGCGCTGGTCCGACCGGCGCGACGATTTCCGCACCGAGATCCTCGGGCTGATGAAGGCGCAGCGCGTCAAGAACGCCGTCATCGTGCCGACCGGCGCGAAGGGCGGCTTCTACGCCAAGCAACTGCCCAATCCGGCCACCGATCGCGACGCCTGGTTCGCCGAGGGGACGGAAAGCTATCGCATCTTCATCCGCACGCTTCTGTCCATCACCGACAATATCGTCGCCGGCAAGGTGGTGCATCCCGAAGGCGTGCGGGTCCATGATGGCGAGGATCCCTATTTCGTCGTCGCCGCCGACAAGGGCACTGCGACGTTCAGCGATGTCGCCAATGCCATCGCGCTGGAACGTGGCTTCTGGCTAGGCGATGCCTTCGCGAGCGGCGGCAGCCAGGGCTATGATCACAAGGCGATGGGCATCACCGCCAAGGGCGCCTGGATCTCGGTGCAGCGCCATTTCGCCGAGCGCGGGGTGAACGTTCAGAGTGACTTGATCCGCGTCGTCGGCTGCGGCGACATGTCGGGCGACGTGTTCGGCAACGGCATGCTGCTGTCGCAGACGCTCAAGATCGTCGCGGCCTTCGATCACCGCCACATCTTCCTCGATCCCAATCCCGACCCCGCAGCGAGCTGGGCGGAGCGGGCGCGGCTGTTCGCGCTGCCGCGGTCGAGCTGGGAAGATTATGACAAGAGCCTGATTTCGGCCGGCGGCGGCGTCTTCCCGCGTAGTGCCAAGACGATCCGGCTGACGCCCGAGGTGCAGGCCGCGCTGGGTGTTTCCGCGGCAGAACTGGAGCCAGCGGCGCTGATCTCGGCGATCCTGAAGGCACCGGTGGACCTGATCTGGTTCGGGGGCATCGGCACCTATGTGAAGGCTGCGAGCGAGAACAACGCCGCGGTCGGCGATCCCGCCAACGATCGGCTGCGCGTGGATGCGGAGGATTTGCGGGCCACTGCGGTCGGCGAGGGCGCCAATTTGGGGGTCACGCAGGCTGCGCGCATTGCCTTTGCGGGCCGGGGCGGGCGGATCAATACCGACTTCATCGACAATTCGGCGGGCGTCGATTGTTCGGACAATGAGGTTAACATCAAGATCGCGCTCAACCGCGAGATGGCGGAAGGGCGGCTCGGCTTCGACGATCGCAATGCGCTGCTCGGTGCGATGACCGACGATGTCGCGCATCTCGTGCTAGAGGATAACCGGCTCCAGACACTGGCGCTGTCGATCGCCGAGCGGGCGGGGCCGCGCGGCGTGCCGAGCTATGTTCGCGCGATCGAGATCTTCGAGGCAGCCGGGCGGCTCGACCGCCGGGTCGAGGGACTGGCGGGCAACGAGGATCTGCTGCGCCGTTCGGCGGAGGGCAGGGGGCTCACCCGGCCCGAGCTCGCGGTGCTGCTGTCGACCGCCAAGCTCGCGTTGCAGGACGCGATCGAGACCGCCGGGCTGGGCGCCGATTCGTTGCTCGATCCCGATCTCCAGGCAGCCTTCCCGGCGGCGATGCAGGAGCAATTCGGCACGGCGATCCAGCAGCATCAGCTGCGCGGCGAAATCATCGCGACCAAGCTCGCCAATCGCATCGTCAACCGCATCGGGCTGCTCAGTCCGTTCGAGCTGGCGGAGGAAGAAGGTGCCGCACTGGGCGATGTCGCGGCAATGTTCGTCGTCGTCGAGCGGCTGTTCGATCTCGGCACCCTGTGGCGCGATATCGAGACCACCAACATGTCCGAGGACGGTCGCCTGGCACTGTTCGAGGGCGTGGCGCGCGCGGTGCGTTCGCAGGTGGCGGATTTGCTCCGCGTCGTGGCGCCGGGCACGCTCCCGGGCGAGGTACTGGGGCGGATCGGCGCGGGCGTCGCCAAGCTGGAAGGGCAGACCAGCGACTTGCTGCTCCAGGAAGCGCGGGCCGAGAGCGCGCGTATGGCGGAGTCGTTGGCTGCCGCGGGCGCGCCCGATGGGTTGGCCGCGCGGGTCGTGCGCTTGCATGAGATGGACGGGGCGATCGGCCTCGTCGATCTCAGTGCCAAGTCGAAGACCGATGAAACCGCGCTGACCCGCGCCTATACGCGGCTCGGCGAGGCGCTGGGGCTCGATTGGGCACAGGCGGCGGCGGCGCGACTGTCTCCGTCGGATCCATGGGAGCGGCTGCTGGTAGCGGGGCTGGTGCGCGACTTCGAGCAAATGCGGCTCGACTTCCTCGATCGCGAGGCCCAGCGCGATCCCGATTCGGCCGTCGCTGCGTGGTTGACGGAGCATCAGGCGCAGGTGGCGCGATTTGTCGCGGTGGTTGCCCGTGCCCGCCAGGCGGCGAGCCCCAGCGCGGCGATGCTGGCGCAGGTGGCGAACCAGGCGCGGATGCTGTTGGTGCGGTGATCTTGGTCCCTCCCTTTTTGGGGGCGGGGCCATTTAGTTGCTTCGACCGCCACTCAACGCTGAGTCAGCCGGGCCTCGGGCCGAGTCCCTCGTCGGCGAACGCGAAAGCTCCGGGTGTGCGGAGCGCCGGCGGCTGCTAGGACAAGTTGGGCGTGGCACGCGCCGTTAGCGACGCGCTTTATCGCCCGCCTCGTACGGCGCTCAGCGTCGTGCCAGCGGTAATCTGCTCTACATCGGTTTTGAGGTGCAGCAGCCGCACGCCTTTCTCCGCCATCGCCCGTGCCAAGGCTGGCGCGAAATCCTCGGTACGCTCCACCGTCTCCGCCCAGGCGCCATAGGCCCGGGCAAGCAGCATAAAATCCGGATTCATCAGCCGCGTTGCCGACTGACGACCGGGGAATTCGCGCTCCTGGTGCATGCGGATCGTGCCGTAAGCGCCGTTGTCGACCACGATCACCAGCAAGTCCACGCCGTGCTGGACCGCAGTCGCCAGCTCCTGCCCGTTCATCAGGAAATCGCCATCGCCGGCCAGCGCAACCACGACCCTGTCGGGCCGGCGCAACGCCGCCGCAACTGCCGCCGGTACCCCATAGCCCATCGCACCGGCGGTTGGGGCGAGCTGCGTGCCCGGCCCCGCATAGGGCCAGTAGCGATGCCACCATCCGGAGAAATTCCCCGCACCGTTGCAGATGATTGTGTCCGCCGGCAGCGCCGCTCGCATCGCCGCGACACAGGGGCCGAGATCGAGCGCCACCCCCTCCCGCTCCCGCGGCGTCGACCAGGCGTGATACGCGTCATGCGCCTCCAGATCATGCGGGTGCGCGGGGCCATCCACCAGTGCCAGCGCCTCGCCGAACTCTGCCATGGTGGCGCAGATCGCGAGATCGGTGCGATAGGTCATGCCAAGCTCATTGGCATCGGGATGGACGTGAACGAGCCGCTGGCCGGGATGTTCGGGTGTGATCAGCGTGTAGCCATCCGTCGTCGCCTCCCCGAGCCGCGCGCCGATCACCACCAACAGGTCCGCCGCCTTTACCCGCGCGACCAGCGCAGGGTTGGGGCCATAGCCCAGGTTGCCGGCATAAGCGGGGCAGCTGTTGGGCACGGCATCCTGACGGCGGAAGGCGGCCGCCAGCGGCACGCCAGTGCGATCGGCCCAAGCGGCGATGTCCTGTCCGGCCGGTGCGTCCCAGCCGGCGCCGCCGATGATCGCCACCGGCCGCTCGGCCGTGGCGAGAAGGTCGGCGAGTTGCTCCATGGCGTCGGGATCGGGCGCCTGGCCGACCCGTTCGACGCGTGGACGATCGATCGCCTCCACCTGGTCGAGCAGCATGTCCTCGGGCAGCGCGAGCACCACCGGACCGGGGCGGCCGTTCATCGCCACCGCATAAGCGCGGGCGACATATTCGGGGATTCGGCGCGCGTCGTCGATCCGCGCCGCCCATTTGGCGATCGGCGCGAACATGGCGGCAAAGTCGATCTCCTGAAACGCCTCGCGATCGCGCGTCCCGCGATCAACGTCACCAATGAACAGGATCATCGGCTGCGAATCTTGGCAAGCCACATGGACGCCGATCGACGCATTCGTGGCACCCGGCCCGCGGGTGACGAAGGCGATGCCGGGGCGGTGCGTCAGCGTGCCATCGGCACAGGCCATGAACGCGACTCCACCCTCCTGCCGGCAAGTGACAACCTCGATCTGCGGGGTATCGACCAACGCATCGAGCACGGCGAGGAAGCTTTCCCCCGGCACGGTGAAGATCCGGTCGCAGCCCTGCGCGACGAGCTGATCGACCAGAATGCGGCCGCCGGTGCGTGTGATGGTCTCCATGCGGGCGAGTGTAGAACGACTCGGCGGCAAGGCAAACCGGACTCCGGTTCAGTCCGAAGCGGCACGGCGCGAGCATATGACTTGCTAAGCCGATCGCCTTAGACAATCCTTCCGCGCAAAACAGGAGGAGAGGATCATGGCCGATTTCGAGCTGGTGACGGACGGACTGCGTTTTCCCGAAGGCCCGGTGATGATGCCTGACGGCAGCATCGTACTGGTCGAGATCGAGCCCGGCCGTATTACCCGCGTGCAACCGGATGGCAGCAAGGAAACGGTGGCGGAGCCCGGCGGCGGCCCCAACGGCCTGGCGCTCGGGCCGGACGGCATGCTCTATTGCTGCAACAACGGCGGGTTCGACTGGCACGAGAATAACGGCATGCTCGCGCCCGGCGGCATCGCATCCAATTATTCGGGCGGGCGGATCGAGCGGATCGATCCCGCGACCGGCGCGGTGGAGGTGCTCTACAAGTCCGGCGATTTCGGCTGCGTGCTGCGCGGGCCCAACGACATCGTGTTCGACGCGCATGGCGGCTTCTGGTTCACCGATCATGGCAAGATGGACCACAAGAAGCGCATCCACGACGTGGTCGGCATCTTCTACGCCAAGGCGGATGGCAGCCATTTGGAGGAAGTCGTCTTTCCCTCCAACAACCCCAATGGCTGCGGCCTCTCGCCCGACGGCAAATGGCTCTATGCAGCCGAGACCTACACCTGCCGGCTGATGAAGTTCGCTGTGACCGCACCAGGCAAGGTGGATGCGAGCGCCGGTGTCGGCGGCCCCGGCATCCCCGTCTATCGCCCGGCGGGGTGGAAGTTCTTCGATTCGCTTGCGGTGGAGGCGTCGGGCAACGTGTGCGTCGCGACGATCGGCGAAAGCGGCATCAGCGTGATCTCGCCCGAGGGTGAGCTGGTCGAGTTTGTGTCAACCGACGATGTGTTCACCACCAACATCTGCTTTGGCGGCGAGGACATGCGCGATGCGTATCTGACGCTGTCAGGCACCGGCCGGCTGGTGAAGACGCGGTGGAACCGGCCGGGGCTGAAGCTGCAATATTGAGCTTTTTCCTCGTCATGCCGGGCTCGTCCCGGCATCCACCGGTCCGCACATCCTACGTCTGTGGAGTGCGGTGATGGGTGGATGCCGGGACGAGCCCGGCATGACGCACGTTTGCCTTCCCCCCTCACCCCGTTAAGGAAACTGCATGCGCGATACCGTGATTTTCGATTTCGGCGGGGTGATCACCTCATCTCCCTTTGAGGCGTTCAACCGGCTGGAGCGCGAGCGCGGGTTGCCGCATGACCTGATCCGCCGCATCAACGCGACCGACCCGGACGACAATGCCTGGGCCTTGTTCGAGCGAGCGGAGATCGACGCGGCGGGCTTCGACGCCAAGTTCGCGGAGGAAGCGCGCGTGCTCGGCCACGAACTACGCGGCGAGGATGTGCTTTCGCTGCTGTCCGGCGACATCCGCCCGCGCATGGTTCACGCGCTGGATTGGTTGAAGCGCGGCGGCTATCACATCGGCTGCATCACCAACAACGTGCCGGCGGGCGAAGGTGCGGGCATGTCGCGCACGGCCGAAAAGGCCGCCAAGGTTGCCGAGATCATGGCGCGGTTTGACCATGTGATCGAATCGAGCAAGGTCGGCATCCGCAAGCCCGATCCGCGCATCTATCAGATGATGCTGGACACGCTGGGCAAGCCGGCGGCGAATTGCGTGTACCTCGATGACCTCGGCATCAACTGCAAGCCGGCCGCCGCGCTGGGCATCCACGCGATCAAGGTGACGGGGGAGGCTCAGGCGCTGGACGATTTGGCGGATGCGCTGGGGGTCGAGCACGGGGTGTTCTGATTCGCCCGCCGCTGCACGCGCGCAATCTTTGTTCCCGTCGGAAGCATCTACTCTTCCATTAGTTGCGCGATCTCGGTTAAGGGCGCCGCATCATGGCCAGTCGTCCCCTCACCTTGTACGAGAAAGTCTGGGCCGCGCACGTCGTCGAACGCCGCGACGATGGCACGTGCCTGATCTATATCGATCGTCACCTCGTCCACGAAGTCACCAGCCCGCAGGCCTTCGAGGGGCTCCGCGCCGCCGGCCGCCGTGTGCGCCGTCCCGACCTGACGCTCGCGGTTCCGGATCACAACCTTCCGACGACCGCTCGGGTCGATGCCGAAGGCCGCGAACTGCCGATCGCCGATGCCGAAAGCGCGACACAGCTGAGCGCGCTGCGCCACAACGTCTCCGAGTTCGACGTGCCCTATATCGACGCGCTTGCCGCCGAACAGGGCATCGTCCACGTGGTCGGGCCGGAACAGGGCTTCACGCTTCCCGGTACGACGGTGGTCTGCGGCGACAGCCATACGTCGGCGCATGGCGCGCTAGGCGCGCTCGCCTTCGGCATCGGCACCAGCGAGGTCGAACATGTCCTTGCCACGCAGACGTTGCTGCTCAGCCCGTCCAAGACGATGGAAGTGCGTGTCGAGGGCAAGCTCGGCTTCGGCGTCAGCCCGAAGGACGTAATCCTCGCGATCATCGGCCGCATCGGGGCGGCGGGCGGAACCGGCTATGTTATTGAATATACCGGCAACGTGATCCGCGAAATGTCCGTCGAAGGGCGGCTGACCGTCGCCAACATGTCGATCGAGGCGGGCGCGCGCGCAGGCATGATCGCGCCGGACGATACTACTTTCGCGTACATCAAGGGCCGGCCCATGGCGCCGAAGGGCGCGGATTGGGACAAGGCGGTCGCGTGGTGGCGCAGCCTCGCGAGCGATCCGGGCGCGACCTACGACCGCACCGTCATCATCGACGCCGCCGAGATCGCCCCTGCGCTCACCTGGGGCACCAGCCCTGAGGACGTTGTCTCGATCACCGGCACCGTCCCCGCGCCCGACAGCTTCGCCGACGCCTCGAAGCGGGAAGCGGCGCAGAAGTCGCTCGATTACATGGGGCTGACGCCGGGAACTCGGCTGCAGGACGTGCCCGTCCAGCACGTCTTCATCGGATCGTGCACCAACAGCCGGATCGAGGATTTACGCGCCGCCGCCGCGGTGGCGGACGGTCGCCATGTCGCTGATGGCGTGCGGGCGATGGTCGTGCCCGGATCGGGTTTGGTGAAGCGGCAGGCTGAGGCCGAGGGGCTCGACCGCATCTTCGTCACCGCCGGGTTCGAGTGGCGCGAGCCGGGTTGTTCGATGTGCCTGGCCATGAACCCGGACAAGGTGCCGCCCGGTGAACGCTGCGCCTCTACGTCCAACCGCAATTTCGTCGGCCGGCAGGGGCCGGGTGCACGTACGCACCTGCTTTCTCCTGCGATGGCGGCCGCGGCGGCGGTGACCGGGCACTTGGCGGATGTTCGCGAGTTGATGGGGTGACTTCATCCTCGCTGCACCCCGGCGAAGGCCGGGGCCCAGTTGGGGAACGATCGTGATGGGTGCTGCGGACAGTTACATCCGCCTTCCCGGCTGCGCCCCGGCCTTCGCCGGGGAACAGCAGAAGAGTAAGAAGGACGCGTGATGAAGAAGGTATTCGTGCTGCTGATCGCGGGGTCGCTGTTGAGCGGCGTTGCCGCTTATGCCGCCATCGCCAAGCCCGCCGCGCTGGTGAAGGCTCGCCAGCGCTGATGGAGCCGGTCCGCACCGTCTCGGGCAAGGCCTATCCCTGGGGCGCCAAGAACGTCGACACCGACGTCATCATCCCCGCGCATTGGCTCAAGACGATCACGCGCGCCGGCCTCGGCCGCGGCGCGTTCGAAACGGTGCGCGCGCAGCCTGGCAACGTGTTCGACGACCCCGATTATGCCGGCAGCCCGATCCTGATCGCGGGCGACAATTTCGGCTGCGGATCGAGCCGCGAACATGCCGCCTGGGCGCTCGGCGACATGGGCATCAAGGCGGTGATCGCGCCGAGCTTCTCGGACATTTTCTCGGGCAATGCGTTCAAGAACGGAATCGTACCCGTCGTTCTGCCGCAGGAAGCGGTCGACCGGCTGGTCGAGGTTGCCAAGACCGATGAGGTCTCCGTCGATCTCGAGACGATGACGGTTACCACACCCTTCCAGGATCGCTTCCCCTTCTCGCTCGACCCGTTCCGCCGGCAATGCCTGATGGAGGGGCTGGACGAGGTCGGGCTGACGCTGGCAAGGGATACCGCGATTTCGAAATACGAGGCGATGCTGGACGAGCATCGCCCGTGGATCGCGGGAGAGAGCAATGCGAGGACTGTTGTCGAGGGCGCCGGGCGGACCTGAAACGCTGGAGATCGGGGAGCTTCCGGATCCCGTCGCCAAGCCCGGTGAAGTGATCGTCGCCGTGAAGGCCTGCGCGATCAACTATCCCGACGTGCTCATCATCCAGGACAAGTACCAGTTCAAGCCGCCCAGGCCGTTCGCGCCAGGCGGCGAGATGTCGGGCGTGGTCGAAAGCGTCGGCGAGGGCGTGACGGCGTGGAAGCCGGGCGACCGGGTGATGGGCAACACCGGCAATGGCGCGCTGGTCGAGAAGCTGGCGGTCAAGGCTGACAATATCTACGCCATTCCCGACGAGCGCTCGTTCGAGGAAGGCGCGGCGATGCTGCTGACCTATGGCACAACCATTCACGCGCTTGTCGATCGCGGCAACATCAAGGAAGGCGAGACCTTGCTGGTGCTCGGCGCCGCCGGCGGTGTCGGCCTTGCCGCGGTTGAGCTCGGCAAGGCACTCGGCGCGCGCGTGGTCGGCGCGGTGTCGAGCGAGGAAAAGGCGCAGGCGGTGCGCGACGCTGGCGCCGACGACGTCATCATCTACGGCCGCGCGCCGTTCTCCAAGGACGATAGCAAGACGCTGGCCGATACGTTCAAGGAAAAGGCAGGCAAGAACGGCTTCGACCTCGTCTATGATGCCGTCGGCGGGGATTATGCCGAACCGGCGCTTCGATCGATGGCTTGGGAGGGGCGTTACCTCGTAATCGGCTTCCCGGCCGGCATTCCCAAGATCGCGCTTAACCTGACCCTGCTGAAAAGCTGTGACATCCGCGGGGTGTTCTGGGGCGCCTATGCGGCGCGCGAGCCGGTGAAGAACCGCGCCAACATCAAGCAGCTGTTTGACCTTTGGCGCGAGGGCAAGATCGCGCCCAGGGTGACCGAGGTATTTCCGTTCGAGAAAGGCGGCGATGCGATCGCCAAGATGGCTGGTCGTGGAGCGATCGGGAAGCTGGTCGTCCGGGTCGCGGAGTAGGTCCCCTTTGCCTCGGGCCTGATCCGGGGTTCCCTTTTTCTCCGACGTAGCGCGGGAGCGGGGACCCCGGCTCTAGGCCGGGATGACGGCTGCGTCGGCGAAGACACTTACCGCGCACGAACCGCCATGCCGGGCTTGTCCCGTCACCCACCGGCCCGCGAACTCCGGCTTGGGAGTGTGCGGAACATTGGCCCACCCCCATCAACGCCCTCTTTCGCAGGAACAACAAGCGATCACTTCTTGGCGAGCTTGTCCTTCAGCCCCGCCAGCGCGCCGAACGGCCCGGCCTCGCCTTCGGACAACACACCCGCCTCCTTCAGCGCCGCTTCGGCATTCGGCCCGCGTGGAAAAGGATCAAGCGCCAGCGCCAGCGTTTCCGCCGCAATCTCGCCCAAGTCGATCGTGGCGCCTTCCAGCGGCAGCACGTCGATCGCGTCGTCGTCGAGCTCCATTTCCTCGCCCGGCGCGAGATCGTCGACGAAACGAAGCTCGGTCTGCTCGTCGATACGCGCGGGGAGGGGCTCGCCGGTGATCGAACAGCTTTGCGTCGCCTCGGCGGCTACCTTGCCGACGACTCGAATCCCGCTGGTCTCGCGGCGCAGGGTGAAGTTACCCACCAGTCGTTCGACGGCAAGCAGGCCGAACCGCCCTGCCAACGCCGCGCGTTCCGCCTCGCCGGCCTCGACCGATTCGTTGCGCTCGCCCTCTCCAATCGTGTCGATACGCACGGGGCGTGAGAATTCCGGGGTCATGCCAATCGTCCCTCGCGCAAGGCGGCAAGCGGCACCGTTGCCAGGGACCGGTGAAACGCCTGCAGCCCATCGCTGACATAAGTCGCTGCGTCGTCGGCCGGCGCTTCGCCCCGCCACAGGTTGCGGATCAGCGGCTCGCGCAGGTCACCGGCGGCAATTGCGGTGCGATAGGCGCCAAGCCGGCCGCCCAGCATGCCCATCATCCGCCCGACATGCTTGCCGACGACGATATCGCCAAAGCCGATCTGTCGCACCTGCGCGTCCATGTCGTCGACGAATCGTTCGGTGATGTCGGTCGACAGTGTCGCGGCGCCCGTGTCGCCCGCCGGTTCGGCCTCGATCCGGAGCATCACCATGGCGAGCACCGCCGCGACCATGTCGAATCGCCCGTCCAGCGTGTCGGGTGCGCCCCCCTCGATATACCAATGGGGCTCGCGCGCTTTCGCCACAACCGCGGCGTAGAGCGGGGCTGCCGCTTCGCGGTCGCGCCGCCGGAACCGTTCAAGAAGTGCCAAGATCGTCGTGCCTGCCCGTGCTTGTGTCATTTGTCGCCCAGGCATATTGAGGGGATTGGCCGGCGGCGCAACGGCGCGCCATGCGGCTTACGCTTTTTGCGGAGTGACCATGCGTTTTCCCCTCCTGCTCGCTGCCGTCGCCGCGATTGCCGCCAGCGGCTGTGCCCCGCTTCGTTCGCACCAGGGCTATGTCGTCGATGCGGACCTGCTGAACTCGGTTCAGCCGGGCGTGGACAATCGCCAGTCGGTGCTTGCGACGCTGGGCCATCCCAGCTTTGCCGCGCAGTTCGATCAGGGCGACTGGTATTATATTTCGCGCGACAGCCGGAATTATGCCTTCAACACCCCCAAGGTGCGCGAGCAGCTGACGGTTCAGATCAGCTTCGATCAGAATGGCAACGTGTCCGCTATCCGCAAGGCTGGCGCGGAGCAGACCGCTTCGATCAGCCCGGCCAAGCGCACCACGCCTACTCTGGGCCGCGATCGTGGCTTCTTTGCCGATCTGTTTGGCAACATCGGCACCGTTGGTGCGGCTGGCGGGTCGGGCGGTGGCGGGCCGGCTGGTCGGTAACGGCTACGTTACGATCCTTGCTGGCGGATGACTGATTCATTCGCCGGCCGTTCAGTGGAATCGCGTCATATCTCCCTTCATGGCCGGCAGCCACTTCGGTGGCCGGTTACATGGATGGAGGTTCAGATCATGCGTATCTTGATCGTTTCTGCGCTGATGGCGGCGAGTGTGATGCCCGGCATGGCCAGCGCGCAATCGCCTGGCGAATTGCGCCGCGACCGGCAGGAAATCCGTGAACAGCGCCGCGATCTGCGCGATGCCCAGCGCTGGGGCGATCGGCGCGACGTGCGTGATGCCCGCCGTGATCTGCAAGACGCGCGCCGCGAGTATCGGGAAGATCTGCGCGATCGTGATCGTCGCTGGAGCCGTAATGATTGGTCCGCGTACCGCAACCAGAACCGGGCGCTTTATGCCCGCGGAAACTGGCGGGCGCCCTTCCGCTACAACGATTGGCGGCCCGGCGTGCGGATCGCCCCGGTCTATTACGGCCAGCGTTACTGGATCAACGATCCGTGGCGCTATCGCTTGCCGCCGGTGCGCGCCAACTCGCGCTGGGTGCGCCATTACAACGACGTGATCCTGGTTGATTATCGGCGCGGGATCGTGCTCGACCGCATTCGCAACTTCTACTGGTAAGCGAAAAGCGCGGCGAACAAAGCGGGCCAGACGAGGGATCGTCTGGCCCGTTTCGTATCCGTTGCCCCGAACGGCCGCGCCCGCAGCTATGCTGCGAACGCGGCCGGTGCCTGGCTTGGGTCCGGCACTAGTCCCGAAAGGGGGGTGGGACTAAGCGGCGGAACGCGCGTGTCGCGCTTTGGTTCGGCCCGGCTCACACTATTTGGCGCCACTTCGAAATAAATGACTGGCTCTTGCGTGCGCCGCCGCAATGCTGAACGTTAACCATCGCGAATCGGATGGGGGGCTGGTTGGCGATGGGGGAGCTCGTGCTTGCGGGGCTCGACGCATTGGTGCGCGAGCTCACGTTGTTTGCGGCCGTCGGTTTTCTGATCGGCGGTATCGATGATTTGTTGATCGATCTGACGTGGTTGTCGCACCGGCTGCGCCAGGGCACCACGCGGCGGCCGCTGCGTGATCTGCGGCATCCGCGAGTGCCGGGCCGGTTGGCGGTGTTCGTGCCCGCGTGGGACGAGGCGCCGGTGATCGGCGCGATGCTGCGCACCGCGCTGGCGCGGTTCGAGCATTCGAACTTTCGCCTGTATGTCGGCTGCTACCCGAACGATGGCGCCACGCTGGACGCGGTGGCGGCGGTGGCCGAGCACGACTCGCGCGTCCGGCCGGTGATCGGCGACAAGCCCGGCCCCACGACCAAGGCTGACAATCTCAACGCCATGTGGCGCGCGCTGCGGGACGATGATGCCGCGGCTGGTGTGGCGACCCGCGCGGTGGTGCTGCACGACGCGGAGGACGTGGTTCATCCCTTTGAGCTTGTCGTCTTCGACGCGCTGATCGACCGCTATCCGCTGGTGCAGATCCCGGTGCTGCCGTTGATCGACCCAGCCGCGCGGCTGATCTCCGGTCATTACGCCGATGAATTCGCCGAATCGCACAGCCGCCAGATGGTTTTGCGCGCGGCCCTGGGCGCTGGGCTGCCACTGTCGGGCGTCGGCTGTGCGATCTCCACCGAGCTGCTGGCGTCGCTGGAGGAACGCCATGGCACGCCCTTCGACCAGACCAGCCTGACGGAGGATTATGAACTTGGGCTGCGTGCCGGCGCGCTCGGCTTCAGCGCCTGTTTCGCGCGCGTCGAGGATGCCAACGGCCGGCTGATCGCGGTGCGCGCCTTCTTCCCCGCCACGCTGGAGGCGGCGGTGCGCCAGAAGGGGCGCTGGATGACGGGCATTGCGCTCGCGGGTTGGGATCGGATCGGCTGGGCGCGTGCGCCACAGGTGGCCGATCACTGGATGCGGATGCGCGATCGTCGCGGCCCGCTGGCGGTGGTGGCGCTTGCCGCCGCTTACCTTGCGATCCTCGGCTGGGGGCTGGCGGCGGTGGCCCATGTCGCCACCGGCATCGCCGCGCCGCCGGTGGGCCCGGGGCTGCGGCTGGTGCTGACGGTCAATGCCGGGCTCTTGGCGTGGCGACTGGTCTGTCGGTTTGTCGCGACTCAACGCACCTATGGCTGGCGCGAGGGGCTGTGGTCGGTGCCGCGCGCCATCGTCGCCAATATCATCGCGATGCTCGCCGCCATCCGGGCGGTCGGCCAATATCTGCGCATCCTCGCGGGCGCACCACCACGCTGGGACAAGACGGCGCACGTCTTCCCCGACGAACTGGCAGCATCATGAAGGGCGCAGGCCGCCCGCTGCGCTTCATGGTCGGCCTGATCGGGCTGTGGGTGGGCGCGCGTATCCTGATGCTCTGGCCAGCCGATGACGCCATTGCCGCCGAGGCTGACACCCCAGTCGCGCCGATGCTGGCGGCGGTGGTGGGGACGCTGCCGGTTGCTCGCGACGCCATTGCCATGCCTGTGGCAATCCGCCGCGCTGATCGCGCCGCTTCGCGGCCTGCCGCCATGAAGCGTGACGATGTGCCAATCCCTTCGACAACCCATGGGGCCACCTCTGGCCGCCTCCCCGGCGAAGGCGGGAACCTCGTTGTGAAAGCCGGCGCAGTGGACAGGGTGCGGCGCATGGCGGTTTCCAAACTGTATCCCAGCCCAGGCCGGGGCGGCGGCGGGAGTCGGGCGAACCGTTCTTCACCGCAGTCGCTTGTCTCCCCACGTGCATATTCGCTGCCACCCGCGCCGGGTTCGCGGAAACAAGCGTCACTCGTCGATTCCGCCGTGCAGGCGCGCTCCGCCATCGCGCCGGGACCCCAAGCCAGCCCGCCGCCCGGCGTGCCGCTCCCCTCTCCGGCACCAACGCCGTCGCGCTTCGCCGGCAGCGGTTGGCTGATCGCGCGGCGCGGCGGCGCGGTGCCGTTCGCGCCGCAGCTTGGCGGCAGTCAGGCCGGTGCGCGGCTGACCTATGCGCTCGATCCCGCGCGCCGACTGTCGCTCGCGGGCCGAATCTCCACCGCGCTCGCCAGCCGGCAAACCGAAGCCGCGATCGGCCTGGACTGGAAGCCGACCGCGCTGCCGGTTCATGTCATCGCCGAACAGCGCATCGGCATCGATCGTGCGCGCGGCGGCCCGTCGCTTGGCCTGGTCGGCGGGTTTGGGCCCACGCCGCTGATCGGGCGGTGGCAGCTCGACGGCTACGGACAGGGCGGGGCGATCGTGCGCGATGGCGTGGAAGGCTATGCTGATGGCGCGCTTCGCCTGTCATATCCGCTCCTGACGGTCGGCCGCACCCGGCTCGAACTTGGCCTCGGCGCGTGGGGCGCGGCGCAGCGCGGGGCCGCGCGGCTCGATGCCGGGCCGGCCGCCGCCGCGATCGTGCCGATCGCCGGCAGATCGTTCCGCCTGTCGCTCGAATGGCGTCAGCGGCTCGCCGGCCGGGCGACACCAGCGTCCGGCCCCGCGCTGTCGATCGGCACCGATTTCTGACCGCAAAGCGCTTCCGCCGCACGCCCGAACGGCATATCGGCTGGCAGCATGGATCTCTACCTCCCGATCGCGAACCTGTCGGTCAACGCGCTCGTGATCATCGCGCTTGGCGGTGGGGTCGGGCTCCTGTCGGGGATGTTCGGCGTGGGCGGCGGATTTCTCACCACGCCGCTGCTGATCGTGTACGGCATTCCGCCAACCGTCGCTGCGGCATCGGCGGCAAGCCAGGTAACCGGCGCCAGCGTGTCGGGCGTCTCGGCCTATTTCCGGCGCGGCGGCGTTGACGTAAAGATGGGCGGCGTCCTGGTCGCCGGCGGTGTCCTTGGGTCTCTGTTCGGCGCCTGGCTGTTTCGCCTGCTTCAGGCGACCGGGCAGATCGATACCGCGATTGCCATCACTTATGTCGTGCTGCTCGTCTCGATTGGCGGGCTGATGCTGAAGGAATCGCTGGAGGCGATCGCCGTCACTCGCGGTCGCCGCGCCGCGCCGCCGCGCCGCCGACGGCACCATCCGCTGGTCGCCTCCTTGCCCTTCCGGATGCGCTTCTACCGATCCGGGCTGTACATCTCGCCGCTTGCGCCGCTGCTGATCGGCTTTGGTACCGGTATCCTGACGATCCTGCTGGGCGTCGGCGGCGGCTTTGTTCTGGTGCCGGCGATGATCTATCTGCTCGGCATGGCGACCCAGGTCGTGGTGGGCACGTCGCTGTTCCAGATCCTGTTTGTCACGGCCGCGGCCACGATGGTCCATGCGATGACGACCAAGGCGGTGGATATCGTGCTCGCCGGCCTGCTGCTGGTCGGTTCGGTGGTGGGCGCGCAAGTCGGCGCGCGGTTCGCCGCCAGGGCGCGGCCGGAATATCTGCGTCTCGCCCTGGCGCTGATGGTGCTGCTTGTCGCGGGGCGGATCGCGATCGGCCTCGGCTGGCGCCCCGATGAAATCTACTCGGTGGAATTGTCGTGAAGCGGCTGGCGCTTGCCTTGCTCAGCCCCTTGCTGCTTGCGCAGGCCAAGCCGGTTCTCGTGCCCGATGTGTCGCAGCGTGAGATCCGCATCGCTTATTCCTTCACCGGCGCGGAACTGCTGCTGTTCGGCGCGATCCTTTATCCCGGCGGCAAGCTGCCGAACGATGAGCATCGCACCGATCTGGTCGTGGTGGTGAAGGGCCCGGTTCAATCGATCACGGTGCGCGAAAAGGAAAAGCTCGCCGGCGTGTGGGTCAATGCGGAGGCGCTGCGATATCGTTCGGCGCCGAGCTTTTACGCCATCGCCTCGTCACGGCCGATCGACCGCATTGTCGACGATCGCACCCGCGCGATCTACGAACTGGGGCTCGACAGTCTCCAGCTCTCGCCCGCTTCGTCCGCCGCCCCCCCGGTCCAGGATCGTTTCGCGCGCGGCCTCGTCGATCTGCGCAGCCGCGCTGGCCTTTATTATGAGGCGCCCGGCGCGGTGGAGATCACCGAAGGCGTGTTGTACCGCGCCCGCGTCAGCATCCCGGCGCGCGTGCCGGTCGGCCAGTTTACCGCCGAAACCTTTCTGATCCGCGATGGCAAGGTGCTTGCGGCCGCGGTGCGCGACATCACCGTTCAGAAAGCGGGGTTTGAGCGCTATGTCGCGCAAGCCGCCGATCGCCATGCGCTGCCTTATGGCTTGTTGGTTGTGGCGCTGTCGGTGCTCCTTGGCTGGGGTGCGGGGCGCATCGCGCAGCGCGTGTGAAACTCCTCCTACCGAATTGAAATCATTGCTCACGCTCTGTTTACCCCTTGGGTTTAGCTGGTTTGAGCATGGAACAAGGCGCGGGAAACTCCGATGAGTGAAATGCCGACGCAACATGCGTTCGCGTCGGCGATTGCCGCTGCCGATGCACGCAGGCCTGGCGATCTCGAACCGATCGGCTTCGTGACGGAAATTGCCGGCTCATCGAGCCAGGTCGTGTTTGATCCGGCCGCAATCGCTGCGCTTGGCGGTCACCTCGATCCGGTAATCGCTTCGGGCGGGCAGGTCGGCGGCCAGATCAAGGTGCGCGTTGGCCATTCCTGGCTGATCGCCAACATCCGTTCACTGCGCCTCGACGATTATGAAACCGGCCGCATCACCGCTTACGTCGATTTCCTCGGCGAGGGTGACGAGGAGAAACTGACCGGAAAGCTTTATCAGTTCCGCCGCGGCGTCACGCGCTATCCGGCGCCGGGCGCGGACGTGTATCCGATCTCCACCGCCGATCTGCGGCAGGTCTATGCCGCCGAGGGCCGCGCGCATGTTCAGATCGGCAATGTCTATCCCACCAGCGACATTCGCGCCGCGCTGTATGTCGATGCGATGCTCGGCAAGCATTTTGCGCTGCTGGGCTCCACCGGCACCGGCAAATCGACCTCCGCCGCGCTGATCCTGCACCGTATCTGCGAGCTCGCGCCGCAGGGCCATATCGTGATGATCGACCCGCACGGCGAATATTCCGCCGCCTTTCGCGGCAATGGCGCGCTCTATGATGTCTCGAACCTTCAGATGCCCTATTGGCTGATGAACTTCGAGGAACATTGCGAAGTGTTCCTCACCACCGATGGCGCCGAGCGTCAGGTGGACGCCGATATTCTCGCCAAATGCCTGCTCACCGCCCGCGCCAAGAGCCGGGTGGGCAGCGAAATGCCCAAGCTCACCGTCGATGCGCCGGTGCCCTATTTGCTCAGCGACCTGACCACCGCCATCCAGCTCGAAATGGGCAAGATGGACAAGGCAACCAACACCGCGCCCTATCTGCGCCTCAAGTCCAAGATCGACGAGATCAAGGCCGATCCGCGCTACAGCTTCATGTTCTCCGGGATGCTCGTCGCCGACACGATGAGCGACTTCATCAAGCGCATCTTCCGTCTGCCCGGCGACGGGCGGCCGATCTCGATCATCGACGTGTCGGGTGTGCCGAGCGAGATCACGTCGGTGGTTGTCGCGGTGCTGAGCCGCATGGTGTTCGACTTCGCGATCTGGTCGCGCAACGAGCCGCAGCGGCCGATCCTGCTCGTCTGCGAGGAAGCGCATCGCTACATCCCGCGCGAAGATGACGGATCGTCGGTCGGCCGCATCCTCGGGCGGATCGCCAAGGAGGGCCGCAAATACGGCGTTTCGCTCGGCCTGATCACGCAGCGCCCGTCGGATTTGGCGGAAGGCGTGCTGTCGCAATGCGGCACGATCATCGCCATGCGCCTCAACAACGATCGCGACCAGGCGTTCGTCCGCGCGGCGATGCCGGAGGGCGCGCGCGGCTTCCTCGACTCGATCCCCGCGCTGCGCAACCAGGAATGCATCATCTGCGGCGAAGGCGTAGCCATCCCGATCCGCGTGTCGTTCGACAAGCTGGAAGAGGTGAAGCGCCCGGCCTCGGCTGATCCGGTCTTTTCGCAATTGTGGCGCGACGTCGGACACGAGGATGAGATCATCCAGCGCACCATCCAGAAGTGGCGGGCGCAGGGCCGGTAGCGACCACTCGTCATTCCTGCGAAGGGCGGGAATCCATACTGGCTGGCCGATCGAGCCGCACCCGGAGCGTTTATGGAACCCCGCCTCCGCCGGGATGACGGCAGGGAACGTGGCCCGCCTTATTCCTCCCCCGGCCCCAACGCCGGATCAAGGTCACGCGGGCGGATAAAGCGGGTCAGCGTTCCCGCCGCCGCCGCCACATCCGCCCAATGATCGACGGCGAAGGTCAGCTCCGCCACCGTCGCGGTCGGATATTTTGCCTCGGCCGCCGCGACTAGCGTCGGATCGCCGCCGGCCATCAGCATGAGCACAAAATCCTCCAGCCCCGGATTATGTCCGATCATCAGCAGCCGATCGGCATCTCGGGGCGTCTCGCGCGCGACGTCGAGCAGCGTTACGGCGGAGGCGAGGTACAGCCGTTTGTCCCACGCCGGATCAATCGCGGCGCCATAGCCCGCCGCAACCTCCGCGATCGTTTCCACCACGCGGCGTGCGGGCGAGGCGACGATATGGTCGAAGCCGAGCTCCAGACCCTTCAGGTGCCGGCCCACCACTTCCGCAGCCTTACGACCCTTGGCATTGAGCGGACGATCGAAATCGCGTGCGACGGGATCGTCCCAGCCCGATTTGGCATGGCGCAGCAGCGTCAGCGTCTTCAAGCCGAAAACTCCCCTAGGTGGCAGGCGCTGCCTCATGCCCCAATGCCGCGCGCGAGGAAAGCCGCGATGCAACGCGCGCGATCGCTTCGTCCAGCGGCACGCGCGCGATCGGCACGCCGGCGGGAAAGGCGTCGAGCAAGCGCGAGGGCGTGGCGGCGGACAGCAGCACGAACACGCCGCGATCGTCGGCGGATCGGATCAGCCGCCCGAACGCCTGCGCCATGCGCGCCCGGACGATCCGGTCATCATAGGCGCTGCCCCCGCCTGCTAGCCGCCGCGCGGCGTGGAGCACGGTCGGCTTGGGCCAGGGCACGCCCTCCATCACGACGAGCCGCAGCGAATGGCCCGGCACGTCCACGCCGTCGCGCAGCGCATCGGTGCCGAGCAGCGACGCATGCGGATCGTCGCGAAATATATCGACCAACGTCCCCGTGTCGATCGGATCGACATGCTGCGCCATCAGCGGCAGCCCGGCGCGGGCCAGCCGGTCGGCGATGCGCGCATGCACCCCGCGCAGCCGCCGGATCGCGGTGAACAGCCCGAGCGTGCCGCCGCCCGCCGCCTCGATCAGCCGGCCATAAGCATTGCTGAGCGCCGGAATGTCGCCGCGCTTCACATCGGTGACGACCAGCACTTCCGCGCGGGCGGCGTAATCGAACGGGCTTTCCGCCTGGAAGCGCACTGCCGGCCGGGCGAGGTGCGGCGCACCGACCCGCGCCTCCGCCGTCTCCCATGTGCCGCCCGCGGTCAGCGTGGCCGAGGTGACCAGCGCGCCATGCGCCGGCTTGAGCACGATCTCCGCAAACGGCTGCGTCGGATCGAGCCAGTGGCGATGCAGCCCGATGTCGAACTCGCGCCCCTCGACGCGGTCTACCGCCAGCCAGTCGACGAAGTCCGCGCTCGCCGGCCCCCCGACCCGCGCGATGAGCGACAGCCACGCCGCCACCGTCTCGGCGCGCCAGCCGATCGAGGCGATCGCGCCTTCCACCCGCGCGCGCGCCGCCCCGTCGAGCCAGTCGGGCCCATCGATCAGCACCGCTTCCAGCCGCTTCCCCAGCGCCACAAGCGGCCGATACAGCGAATCGAGCGCCTCGGCGGCCGGCGCGGCGGCCTCGATCAGCTCGGGCGAAGGCTCGGCGAGTTCGGTCTCCAGCCCGTAGCCGGCGTCCTCCGCCCCCTCGGCGCGCGCGTAGGTGAGGCCGCGCACATTGGCGAGCAACGTCTCGATCGGCCCGAACGGCGCGCCTTCAGCGACTCGCTGCAGCCACCCATCGGCGGCCAGCCCCTGCGCGGCCTTCACCGCGTCTGCAATGGCCTGAGCACCGCCCTCGTCATAGCTCGCCACGTCCGACAGGCGTGCCGCCAGGCCCCGCCGCCGCCCGCGACTGCCCGCCTCCGGCCCGACGATCCAGCGCCTGAGCTCGATCGTCTCCTGCCCGGTCAGCGCGGTGGCGAACATCGAATCGGCGGCATCGAACAGGTGATGCCCCTCGTCGAACACATAGCGCGTCGGCCGCGTGCTGAGCTCGCGCCCGCGCGCCGCATTCACCATCACCAGCGCATGATTGGCAATGACGATGTCCGCCTCCGCCGATGCCCGCGCCGCGCGCTCGATGAAGCATTTGCGGTAATGCGGGCACCCCGCATAGACGCACTCGCCGCGCCGGTCGGTCAGCGCGGTCGAGCCGTTGCGCCGGAACAGGGTCGGCAGCCAGCCCGGCAGGTCGCCACCGACCATGTCGCCGTCGGCGGTATAGGCCGCCCAGCGCGCTACCAGCTGCGCCAGCACCGCGGCACGCCCGGCGAATCCGCCTTGCAGCGCATCCTCGAGGTTGAGCAGGCAAAGGTAATTTTCGCGCCCCTTGCGCGTCACCACCTTCTCGCGCCGCACCGCTTCATCGGGATAGACACGCCGCGTCTCGTGCCCAAGCTGGCGTTGCAGCGCCTTGGTGTAGGTCGAGACCCACACCGGCCCGCCTGCCGCGTGCGACCAGAGGCTGGCCGGGGCGAGATAGCCCAGTGTCTTGCCAATGCCCGTGCCTGCCTCCGCCAGCACCAGATTCGGCATCTCCCGGCCCGCGCGCGGCGCGAAGGCGTCCGCGGCAGCGGCGGCATAGGCGCGCTGCCCCGGCCGCGCCTCGGCCGCGTCGCCGACGAGGTGCGCGAGTTGGGCCTGTGTTTCGGCTGGATCGATAGACACCGTGCGCGGAGCGGGCCGGGGGGCGGCTTCGTCCCACTCGGGCAGCTTGGAGAACAGCCAGCGTTCGTTCTGCGCCGGCTTCTTCAGCCGGTCGGCCAGCACGGGCCCCCACGCCCAGCGTAGCCGGAACAGCGATTGCGCTGCCGTCCACGCCCCCTCGCGCTCGGGCCAGTCGCCCTCGGGCGTCGCCAGCAGGCCTTCGGCAGCGGCAAGGAGGAAGGGCGCGATCGCGGCATCATCCGCCGGTAGGTCGAGCCCGGTGACGGTGGCGAGCCCCTTGGGCGTCGGCACCATGAAGCGCGCCGGACGGAGGAAGGCGTAGAGCTCGAGCAAGTCGAGCCCGGACAAATCGGCATAGCCCAGCCGCTGCCCAATCAGCGGCGCGTTCATCAGGATCATCGGCGTGTCCGCCGCCGCCCGGATCGCCTCGCCGCGCGACACCGCGCGAGTCTCGCCATCGCGCGCGATCCAGATGCCGGTGTGGCTGGCGTGCAGGGCGGGGTAGGGAAGCGGCACGAGTGATCCATTAGAACAAAGCGGCAACCGGGGCTAGGGTGCGGAAACGCAAAGGCGATCATTCCGGGCGCGCGAGTCGATCCTCAGAGCGCCGTCACCCTGAACTTGTTTCAGGGTCCACTTCTCCGCGCACCGGTCCGGCGTTGGTGGCGCGGTGGATGCTGAAACAGGTTCAGCATGACGGAAGATTAGGTACAGGCGCCATCGCTAGATCTGGACAGCTTGCCGTTCTTGTCTCCGACGGCCGCCCCCCGCAATCCCCAGAAACTTCAACTAACGCTATTGCGAACCACTTGCTCCATGATCCCGCTGCTGAATACACCTGCCCACCCGATCAAGGCTGGATTCCCCGGCCCCCCTGTGCTTAAGGCTCCATGTTTTCGGTTATGGTAAGGCGAGCCCAGGCATGAACATTCACGAATATCAGGCCAAGGAACTGCTGGCGAAGTTCGGCGTCCCGGTCCCCGCAGGCTTTGCGGCGCTCAGCGTCGAGGAAGCGGTGGAAGCGTCGAAGAAGCTGCCTGGGCCGCTGTATGTTGTGAAGGCGCAGATCCACGCCGGTGGCCGCGGCAAGGGCAAGTTCGTCGAACTGCCGGCCGAAGCCAAGGGCGGCGTCCGCCTCGCCAAGACCGAGGAAGAGGTTCGCCACGCCGCGACCGAGATGCTCGGCAACACGCTGGTGACGATCCAGACCGGCGAGGCCGGCAAGCAGGTCAACCGCCTGTACGTCACCGACGGCGTCGACATCGCCAAGGAATTCTACCTTGCGCTGCTCGTCAACCGCGCGACCAGCCGCATCTCGATGGTCGTTTCGACCGAGGGCGGCATGGACATCGAAACGGTTGCGCATGACACGCCCGAGAAGATCCACTCGATCGACATCGATCCCGCCACCGGCTTCCAGCCGCACCACGGCCGCGCCGTCGCTGCCGCGCTCGGCCTGACCGGCGATCTTGCCAAGCAGGCCGCCTCGACCGCGTCGAAGCTGTACGACGCGTTCCTCGGCACCGATGCCGAGCAGATCGAGATCAACCCGCTTGCCGTCACCGAGGACGGCAAGCTGATGGTGCTCGACGCCAAGGTCGGCTTCGACGGCAACGCCATGTTCCGCCACAAGGATCTGATGGAGCTGCGCGACGAGACCGAAGAGGATCCCGCCGAGCTGGAAGCCTCCAAGTACGACCTCGCTTACATCAAGCTCGATGGCGACATCGGCTGCATGGTCAACGGCGCCGGCCTCGCCATGGCGACGATGGACATCATCAAGCTGAACGGCATGTTCCCAGCCAACTTCCTCGACGTCGGCGGCGGCGCCTCGAAGGAGAAGGTGACCGCGGCGTTCAAGATCATCCTTGCCGATCCGAACGTGAAGGGCATTCTGGTCAACATCTTCGGCGGCATCATGAAGTGCGACATCATCGCCGAGGGCATCGTCGCCGCGGCGAAGGAAGTTAATCTGTCGGTGCCGCTTGTGGTTCGCCTCGAAGGCACCAATGTCGAGAAGGGCAAGGAAATCCTCGCCAATTCGGGTCTCGCCATTGTGCCGGCCAACGACCTGGGTGACGCTGCGCAGAAGATCGTCGCCGAGGTGAAGAAGGCGGCGTAACTACAAGTTTCATCGCGCTCCATCGTCATGCCGGCGCAAGCCGGCATCTCCCCGACATGGAGCGCGACACCATTGGGAGACCCCGGCGTTCGCCGGGGTGACGACGACATAAGAGAGGACAGCAGATGAAGGTGCTGGTGCCGGTCAAGCGTGTGCTTGACTATAACGTGAAGCCCCGCGTGAAGGCTGACGGGACGGGGGTCGATCTGGCCAACGTCAAGATGTCGATGAACCCGTTCGACGAGATCGCGGTCGAGGAAGCCATCCGCCTGAAGGAAAAGGGCGTGGCAACCGAGATCGTCGTGGTCTCGATCGGCGAGCAGAAGGCGCAGGAAACGCTGCGCACCGCGCTCGCCATGGGCGCCGATCGTGCGATCCTGGTTACCGCGGAAGACCGCGTCGAGCCTTTGGGTGTCGCCAAGATCCTCAAGGCGATTGCCGACGAGGAACAGCCGCAGCTCGTGATCCTCGGCAAGCAGGCGATCGACGACGACAACAACCAGACCGGCCAGATGCTCGCCGGCCTGCTCGGCTGGGGCCAGGGCACGTTCGCGTCCAAGGTCGAGGTGTCGGGCGACAGCGTCACCGTCACGCGCGAAGTGGACGGCGGTCTGGAGACGGACAAGTTCAAGCTGCCGGCGATCGTCACCACCGATCTTCGTTTGAACGAGCCGCGCTACGCCTCGCTGCCCAACATCATGAAGGCAAAGTCGAAGCCGCTCGCGACCAAGACCGCCGCCGACTACGGCGTCGATGTCGCGCCGCGCGTCAAGACGCTCAAGGTCGTCGAGCCGGGCAAGCGTCAGGCGGGCGTCAAGGTCGCCGATGTCGATGAGCTGGTGATGAAGCTCAAGGCGATGGGCATCGCCAAGTAAGCGGCACGCACCATAATCCCGCTCACCCCGGACACGGCGAAGATTGTGCTCTGTGCGCAAACTTCGGAAAGTTCGGGATGATCGGCTGAAAGGGGCACGGGCCCCGAGAGAGGTTCAAGATGAAGACTCTGGTTTGGGTCGAACATGACGGATCGGCCGTCAAGGACGCCACGCTCGCTGCGGTAACCGCCGCGTCGAAGCTGGGCGAAGTTCACCTGCTCGTCGCCGGCAAGGGCGTCGATGCAGTGGCGCAGGAAGCCGCCAAGATCGCAGGCGTCGGCAAAGTCCATGTCGCCGACGACGATGCCTTCGCGCATACGCTGGCCGAGAATGTCGCGCCGCTGATCGTCGAACTGATGGGCCATCACGACGCGTTCGTCGCGCCGGCCACCACCTCGGCCAAGAACATCGCGCCGCGCGTCGCTGCGCTGCTCGACGTGATGCAGATTTCCGAAGTGCTGTCGGTCGAGGGCGAGGATACGTTCACGCGCCCGATCTACGCCGGCAACGCCATCGCCACGGTGCAGACGTCGGACGCCAAGAAGGTGCTCACGGTTCGCACCACCGCCTTCGAGAAGGCGGCAGCGGAAGGCGGCTCGGGCGCGGTCGAGGCGGTCGCCTCCACCGGCGACAAGGGCCTGTCGACCTATGAGAGTTCGGAAATCGCCAAGAGCGCACGTCCGGAACTCGCCAGCGCGAAGATCATCGTCTCGGGCGGCCGCGCGCTGCAGAATGGCGAGAACTTTACCAAGCTGATCGAGCCGCTCGCCGACAAGCTCGGTGCCGGCGTCGGTGCCAGCCGCGCGGCGGTGGACGCTGGTTTCGTGCCCAACGACTATCAGGTGGGCCAGACCGGCAAGATCGTCGCCCCGGAAGTCTATATCGCGGTCGGTATCTCCGGCGCGATTCAGCACTTGGCCGGCATGAAGGATTCTAAGACCATCATCGCCATCAACAAGGACGAGGACGCCCCGATCTTCCAGGTCGCCGACCTCGGCCTGGTAGGCGACCTGTTCAAGGTGGTGCCGGAGCTGACCGAAAAGCTGTGAGGCATGGAGCGTAGCTCCAGGCCGGTGTTCAAGCGAAGCGAGCTCACACAACCACGGCCGGCTGGCGCCGCCACAGCGGCGTCCGGCAACGCGGGTTTCACTCCCGCGTTGGCCTCCCGCTTCGAAACCGAAGGAGCGGCGCACCACTCGGGCGCCGCTCTTTCGATTCTTCCAGACCTCCTGTCGCTCGCCGGCAGCTTGCCGCAGGAACGGGCCGGCATCCGCCTCCACGGCAACCCAGCCTTGCGCGCGATTCTCGCCAGCGACGCGATCCGAAACGTGCTCGCCCACCACGACGGCACGACCGCCTACCGGCCGGTACGCGCCATCCTGTTCGACAAGTCACCCGCCACCAACTGGAGCCTGGGCTGGCATCAGGACCGGACGATCGTCGTCCGAGCGCGCGACGACATGCCCGGATACGGTCCGTGGAGCCGCAAGGCAGGCCTCCAGCATGTCGAGCCGCCCTTTGCGCTGATCGAGGCGATGCTGACGCTTCGTATCCATCTCGATGATGTGCCGGCGGATAATGCTCCCTTGCGGGTCGCACCGGGTTCGCACCGGCTCGGCCGCCTACCGGAGCAGGAGATCGAAACAGTCGTGAGGCGCTGCGGCATCCGCTCCTGTCTCGCCACGGCAGGTGATGTCTGGGTCTATGCCACTGCAATCGTCCACGCCTCCGCGACCGCCAAGCGGCACGCGCATCACCGCGTGCTTCAGGTGGATTTCGCGTCCGTGGACCTGCCGCCGCCGCTCGCCTGGCTCGGCGTCTGATCCGCGCCGGTGCCGACCCGAAGCGTCGCGGCGGGATCAAAGGTTAGGTCGGCGCGATGCCAGGCGATCGCTTGCGCCAGATCGTGCTGATAGGCGAGTTCCAGATGCGCCGCCCGTGCGCGCACGTCATGCGCCTTGGTCGCCGCCCGGCGCTCCATGATCGCGCGTTCGCGGTGATAAACGTCGGTCCGCTGCTTGGGCACCGGCTCCGCCGTGTCCGACATGTTCCGCTCCCTTTCCAGGTGGTGAGCAAGCACCAGCAAGGGAGAAGAGTGCGGCTGCGTTCGTGAAGGGCCGGTTGCACCATTGATGCAGCAACTCGCGTAAACTCCGCCCCATGCGCGCGCGTCACGGCACTCTGCGGCGCCAAAATGGCGCAGATTACGCGCACTTCACGTGCACAAGACCCCCCCCTGATCTCCACCCGCCTCATTGCCCCCCACGCCGCCCCTCGCTTAGAAGGCGCGGCATGTACGGGGGAAGAACAAGCCGCTGGCCAACGCTTCTGGCCGTCACGGCATCGCTGGCGCTGGCGGGCTGCGGCACGACGCGGTACCGACCCGTCAGCGACACACCCGTCCGGCTCGGCAAGCCCTATACCGTGGGCGGCACCACCTATACGCCCGCCGCCGATCCCATGTTCGACGTGCTCGGCTACGCCAGCTGGTACGGCTCTGAGAGCGGCAACCAAGTCGCGCTAGGTGAACGCTTCCGCCCGCAATGGGTCACTGCCGCGCACACTACCTTGCCGCTGCCGACCTATGTCGAGGTCACCGCGCTGGAAACGGGCCGCACCATCCTGGTGCGTGTCAACGATCGCGGGCCGTTCGCGCGTGGCCGAATCATCGATCTCTCGCGCGGCGCGGCAGAACAGCTCGGCGTGCATCGCTCCGGGGTAGCGGCCGTCCGCGTTCGCCGCGTCGATCCGCCGGAAGAAGATCGCGCCCGCCTGCGAAAGGGCAAGCGCGCCGCGGAGCGTCCGCGTGTTCCAGATACCGCCCTAGCCAACCTGCGCGCGCAGCTCGAGGCCGGAGTCCGCCAGGGACTCGTGCAGGCCCCATGACGTGAAAAACCCCGCCGTCTCATCCGAGAAGGCGGGGTTTTCAAAGGTGGTGGGCGTGGCAAGGATTGAACTTGCGACCCCTGCGATGTCAACACAGTGCTCTACCACTGAGCTACACGCCCACACGGGGAGCGGCGCCATTAGCCGGGCCTTCCCCGGTGCGCAAGCCCCTGATCAATTCAGGCCGGCAAATTCTCCCACCTCGAACATCCGATCCACTTCCATCACCAAATCGCGCAGGTGGAACGGCTTCGACAGAACGCGCGCCTGCGGCATCGCCTTGCCAGCCTTCAGCGTCACGGCGGCGAAGCCAGTGATGAACATCACCCGCAGATCCGGACGAACTTCGCCCGCCTTCTGCGCCAGTTCGATCCCGTCCATCTCGGGCATGACGATGTCGGTAAGCAGGAGGTCGAACTCCTCCGCTTCGATCAGTGGCAGCGCCGCGGTGCCGCGATCAACGGCGGTCACCGCATAGCCAGACTTTTCCAGCGCGCGCGCGAGATACTCGCGCATCACATCGTCGTCCTCGGCTAACAAGATTCGGATCATTCGTGGGTCCCTGCGATCAGCGCCGAGATTATGCGGAGATCACTTAAGATTTTCCAGACGGCGCCGCGCTTTGCTGTCTCGCATTGCGACAGACGGACTTCCTCCATAGGCTGCGTCCGCGATGGAGTCGTGCTTTGATCTGACCGGCGACGCGCCACCAGCGAGCCCCGTCATATTGTCGGTCCCGCATGCCGGACGCGACTATCCCCCCGTCCTTCATGATGCACTTCGTGCACCTTTCATCGCCTTGATGGCGCTGGAGGACCGCTTCGTCGATGAGGTGGCGCTTGCCGCCCGCGGAGTGGAGACGACGATCGTGCAGCGCGCCGCGCGCGCCTGGATCGATCTTAATCGGGCCGAGCACGATCGCGATCCCCGGCTCGACGATGGCGCACCGGCCGGGCATCTCAGTGCCAAGGTGCGCAGCGGTCTTGGCCTTGTGCCCCGGCGCACGTCGAGTGCCGGCGAGCTATGGCGCCGGCGCTTGGGCGCAGACGAGGTAGCGGCGCGGATCGCCATGGCACATCGGCCGTATCACGCGGCGCTGTCTGCCACGCTAGCGGCTGCGCGCGCGCGGTTCGGCGTCGCGGTCCTTCTGGACATTCATTCCATGCCGCCAATCAACGGAGGGCGAGCCCGGATCGTGATCGGCGATCGTTTCGGCCGGTCGGCGGCGAATCGCTTCGTTGCCCGGATCGAGGCCGCCGTCGCAACTGCAGGGTTGGAGCAGGCGCTGAACGCGCCTTACGCCGGCGGGCACATTCTGGAACGTCACGGAGATCCCAAGGGCCAGATCCATGCGGTCCAGCTCGAAATCGATCGCTCTCTATATCTCGACGCACGCCTCGATCAGCCAGGTCCTGGCTTCGATCACGTAGTGGCGCTGGTCAGAAGCATCATCGATGCGCTGACAGATGAAGCGATCGACATGCCCGCCGTGCTGGCCGCTGAATAAAAAACCACCCCGGGCGGATGCCCGAGGTGGCCTAGGTTCAGGGAGGAGACACACCCAAAGGCGTGCCATACGGTTCCGCGAAAGGGGGGACACGGAAACCGTACCTGACTAAAATAATCACCCAGCAATTGGTTTCAAGAGGCACGACCGAAAGCGCTCAACTCTTTGCCCGGTGCGGCCCTGCTTCCCGTCAAGGCTCTAGCTCGCACGGACTCGATCCGCGACGCCTCAGGCCAAGCCCGGGTGACGCCGGGAAGCGCAGTCGCTCTCAGCCTGCCATGTTCGGCTGCGGCATCTTGCCCATCTGCACCTGACGCGCGAACACTTCGCGCATCAGCGACAGCGAGAAGAGGTGCGCGTACAGCAGCGGCAGCATGCCGCTTTTGGTCATCTTCCGCAGCTGGTCGCCGCGCAGATCCTGCAACTTTTCCTCGTTGATCATCTGGAAGCCGCGATACACGAACGGTTGATCAAAGCCTTCCTGTTGGATCGAAACTTCGCCGTCCATCAGCAGCTCGCTCTCACGCAGTTCGTTCATGAACTGGCCGGTGCGAGCGCCGGCCTGCTCGAACTGTTCGTTGAAGGAGAGGATGTTCTTGGTCACTTCGCTCGGCTCGCCGTTTTCGAATAGCGCCTGGCCGTCCTCGAACTTGCCGATCGTGTCCGATGTCGGATCGAAGCACAGCGACAGCTCCTGCGCATCCGGGCGAAGGCGGGCGAGCAAATAGGGGTAGCGGCGGATATAGGCGGGCACGTAGAAGGTGCTGTCGACCAGCTTGCCGTCCGCGTCGACGAACACGTTGACGCCCTCGTTCAGGCCCATCAGCGCGATCGGGATTGAATCCTCCCCGGCGGAAAACACGATCGGCATATAACGCTGGATCAGCGCAAATTCGTCGATCGTTACCGGGATCGCGTGCTGCGTTGCGAGAAACGGCGCCGTTTCCGCGGGGCGGATCTTGTAATCGGCGTGCAGATCGCTCGAGAGCGGCTCGAGGCCATTGTAGAAAAGCGGAAGCTGCTGCGGCGCGCTGGCCATCAAATCTCTCCAGATAGGGATGTGGAGCGGCGCCGGCCGCCCGAACCCGCGCGCCCTATTCGCCCATCGCCTGTGGCGCAAGCGCCAGAAGCTTGCCCGGATTGAGGATGCCTTCCGGATCCATCGCCTGCTTGATGGCGCGCAACGTCGCCATGCGCGACGGGGAGGACAGCCGCTCCAGTTCAGCTAGCTTCATCTGACCGATGCCATGTTCGGCGGAGATCGAGCCCCCCGCTGCGACCACCAGATCGTCGACGAAGCGGGTGACGCTCGGCGCTTCCTCCGCCAGCCAGGTCACGCGATTGGCGCCGGCGGGCGCTCGAACGTGGAAGTGGACGTTGCCATCTCCCAGATGGCCAAAGCCGCTGGCGCGCGTGCCGGGGAAGCGCGCGTCGCACGCCTTGGCTGCGTCGATCAGAAAGCGTGGCATCGCCTCGATCGGGACCGAGATGTCGTGCTGCGCCGCTGGTCCTGTGGCGCGTTCAGCATCGGAGATCGAGTCGCGGATACGCCAGAACGCCTCCGCCTGCGCTTCGCTGGCGGCGATGGTCGCATCCGTGGCGATGCCGTCGGAGAGCGCGGCGGCGAGCACGCGTTCGACAAAAGCCGTCGGATTCGATGCGTCCGGATCGCTCGTTACCGCCTCTACCAGGACGTGCCAGGGATGCCCGCTCGGCAGCGGCGCGCGGGTGCCGGATACATGCGTCAACACGGCGGCGAGCGATTCCGCAGGTAACAGTTCGAAACTCTCGACAGCATCGCCTGCCGCCTCGAACCGCCGTAGCAAGCGCAGCGCAGCGTCTGGGGTCTCAACTCCTACCCAGGCGACCGCGCGCGCCGCGATGGCAGGGGCGAGCCGCAAGGTGGCGGCGGTGACGATGCCGAGCGTGCCCTCCGCCCCGACCAGCAACTGGTTGATGTCGTAGCCGCGATTGTCCTTCTTCAGCGCCGACAAACCCTCAAACAGGCTGCCATCGGCCAGCACCGCCTCGACGCCCGCGACCAGCCCGCGCATCGTGCCCCAGCGCAGCACCTGCGTGCCACCGGCATTGGTGGATACGAGACCGCCGATCGTCGCGGAGCCGCGCGCCCCAAGCGTCAGCGGGAAACGGCGCTCGGCTTTCGCCGCCGCGGCATGAAAGTCGGCAAGGATCACGCCGGCTTCCGCGATCGCCAACCCCGCTTCGGCGTCAAGTGATCGCACCTGGTTGAGCCGGCGCAGCGACAGGATTACCGCGCTGCCGTCCGGGAGAGGCGTCGCGCCACCGACCATTGACGTATTCCCGCCCTGCGGCACCAGCGGCACGCGCTCGCGATTGGCGGCTGCCACGATCGTCTGCACCTCGGTTACGCTGCCGGGCTGGAGAAGGATCGGCGCATGGCCCTGCCAGCGCTTGCGCCAGTCGATTTCCCAAGGCGCGATCATGGCGGGGTCGGTGACGACAGCACGTGCCGGCAGAACAGGGGAAAGCGATTCGAGAAGACGAATTTGCTGCGGGGTCATGGCCACATGATCGCCGCAATTCATCAGATGTTCAAATTGTTCGCGGCACGCGGGGGCTTGTCGCCCATGACCAGCATCCGCCGCCCCATCTTGCCGCTCCTGCTTGCTGCCCCGTTAGCGGTTTCCGCAAGCGAGCCGGTCAGCGTGCATTATGCCCAACTTTCCTATCGCGAGCGGATCGTGATCCGTATCCCGCGCCTGCCAGTGTTCGCGCGCGGCCATCGCCCATCGGCTATCGACTGGAAGGAGAAGAAAGGGCCGCGCTGTGTCGATGCGCGAACGTTGGCCAGCGCGGCCGTCTCGCCGGACGGCGATGTTGATCTGATCGTAACGGACGGGCGACGGTTACGCGCGAAGCTGGACGATGATTGTCCGAACCTAAACTTTTACGGGGGCTTCTACCTTAAGCGGGCGAAGGACGGGAAGGTCTGCGCGCGCCGGGACATGTTGCAGACGCGGTCCGGAGGGCGTTGCGAGATTAGCCGGTTCCGCACCCTTGAGCAGAAGAAATAGGCTCTCGGCAGCGTTCCGCGTGCGTTTTTCTTGACATTTCGGGCCCGATCGCGTCTCGCGCAGACCATAAAAGGGCGCCATCGACACGCCTTCTTTTCAGGAACGCCATGAACTTCGCCGACCTCGGCCTGTCAGCAGAACTCCTCCGCGCCGTGGATGACACGGGCTATACGGAACCGACGCCGATCCAAGCTTCGGCAATTCCAAGCGTGCTGATGATGCGCGACATCATCGGCGTCGCGCAGACCGGCACGGGCAAGACCGCGTCGTTCGTGCTGCCGATGATCGACATTCTGGCCCATGGCCGTGCTCGCGCGCTGATGCCCCGCAGCCTGATCCTGGAGCCGACGCGAGAACTCGCGGCGCAGGTTGCCGAAAATTTCGAGATCTACGGCAAGTACCACAAACTCTCGATGGCGCTGCTGATCGGCGGCGTGCAGATGGGCGATCAGGTCAAGGCGCTGGAGAAAGGCGTCGACGTGCTGATTGCCACGCCGGGCCGGCTGATGGACCTGTTCGGACGTGGCAAGATCCTGCTCAACGGCTGCAGCATGCTCGTTATCGACGAGGCAGATCGCATGCTCGACATGGGGTTTATCCCCGACATTGAGGAAATCTGCCAAAAGCTGCCCAAGCAACGCCAGACTTTGCTGTTCTCTGCCACAATGCCGCCCCCGATCAAGAAACTGGCGGATAAGTTTCTCGAAAATCCCAAGACGATTGAGGTCGCACGGCCCGCATCGACCAACATCAACATCGCTCAATGGGTGGTGCCGGTGAAGGGGCCTGCGTTCGAGAAGCGCGAGGTGCTGCGGCACCTGCTGCGCGAGGAGGCGGTGAGCACAGCGATCATCTTTTGCAACCGCAAGACAGCGGTGCGTGAGCTCAACAAAAGCTTGAAAAAGCACGGCTTTGCTGCCGGTGAAATCCATGGCGACATGGAGCAATCGGCACGTATCGCCGAGCTTGACCGGTTCAAGAAGGGCGACATCAACATCCTCGTCGCCTCCGACGTTGCTGCCCGCGGCCTCGACATCAAGGGCGTGAGCCACGTCTTTAACTTCGATGCGCCCTGGCACCCCGACGATTACGTCCATCGCATCGGCCGCACCGGCCGCGGCGGCGCGACGGGCATCGCCTATACCCTGGTGGCGCCCGACGATGCCGAGAATATCGAGAACATCGAAAAGCTTACCGGACAAAAGATCGATCGCCGCGAGGTGAAGGTCGAATCCGCGCCCAAGCCGGAACGGCCGCAGCGCGCTAAGCCTGAGGCGGAAGAGCGAGCACCCCGGCGCTGGCGTGAGCGGGATCAGGACCGCGGCCACGACGATCGTCGCCGGCGGCGCGACCCGATCGACGACGGCCCCGACGATGGCTGGAACGGCCCGGTTCCGGCCTTCCTGAGCGTCTCGATCACCGCCTGAAATGGTCGCATGGCGCTACCGGATTGCCGGGCGCGCCATGCGGCTGTACGCGAAGGTCATGCGGCCGCGCACGTTTGGCGTGCGCGCCCTGTTGTGCGATCCCGAGGGACGTATCGCGTTGGTTCGGCACTACTATGTCGCGGGCTGGTTTGCCTCCGATGGCCTGCCGGAGGGCACGACGCCGGCCACGCGGCGGCGGATCGCGGAGCACGTGGCGGGACTTCAAGGGTTTGGGATGTGGTGAGGGCCTGAGGCGTAGGGCGGCCGGTTGCGCACGGTTCACGCTTTCTTCTTCAGAAACGCAAGGATCACCAAAGCCTTGTACGCCGGCGCCGAGTGGTTTCCGTGATTTCGTTAGTGTCGGCCTCCACCTCCCAGCTGTGGTTCTCGACGATCCAGGCGCTCACCGGGCGTCCACGGCCGTCACGCGAGGGGCGAAAGCGGAAGCGCTCGCGGATCAGACGGCAAGTGACAGCATCGACCTGGCGGTTCCCGCTCGATCGGGTGACCACGCATTCCGGCACCCGACCGTTTGTCGCGACGAGGTAACGTACGCCAACGGTGCCGACGAACCCGGTGGCGAATAGCGCTTCGGGCAGATCAGAGGTGCTCATGCGGCCGCGCAGAAAGGTAGGGCCTGTCTCCTCGCCATAACCACCGCCGTCACCGTCGCCGGCGCCGCCGCTTCCGAAGCCGTCACCCACACCGCCCGCACCGGTTCCCGGGCCGCGGATGTCAGCCGACCCGGACATGTTGTCGTTCGCGACATATGGTTTGGGAGCGGCGATCACGGGTGGCGGCGGCGGGGGGAAGAGAACGATCGGCTCGGGCGCGGCGATCGGTGCCGCGCGGCTGCGCAAATTGGGGGCAGAGGCGCGGCCTTCCGGGCGAGAAGAGGTGGTACGGGGCGGGGGCTCGACGTGTGGTGGTGG
>NZ_MPSB01000018.1 GCF_001981525.1 Sphingomonas jeddahensis
TGGAGCAGCCCGGTAGCTCGTCAGGCTCATAACCTGAAGGTCACAGGTTCAAATCCTGTCCCCGCAACCAACCATCCCATGTGTCAAAACCGCCCGGCTCAACCCGCGGCGGCGTTTTTGTGCCTCCCTCACATCGCTTGCGCTTTCCGGACACAGCGACAGGCTGGACGTCAGCACGTCGAGCTGCTCTCGCAATTGCTCCCCAGGGCTCTCGCCACAGGCAACCACCCACACCCCGCAACGGTCGTGATATTGCCTCCCCTTCCGCGGAGCGCTTTCAAGCAGGCATTTGGGGGAGGCCGGCCTGCATGGCAGAACCGTATTCGATGGATCTGCGCGCGCAGGTGGTGGGGCAGTGAGGATGGCAGGCATGTCGTGCCACCCGGCTGCCGCGCGGTTCGGGCGGGGGCGCGGGCCTCGGCGATCAAGTGGATGTGGCGCTATCGGACGCGGGCAGCGCCGCACCGAGGCGAATGGGCAGCCACAAGCCAAGTCCCCTGCCCGGCGAGACGCGGGAGTGGCTGAGGGGGGCTTCACTTTGGGCGGACTGGTGGCGGAGCTGCCAGACCGACGTGCAGGCTGCTATTCCTGCGGCCCTATCGCCCGACCTCAACCCGATCGAGCAGGTCTTTGCCAAGCGCAAGCATCTGATGCGCAAAGCTGCTGAGCGTACCCACGAACGCAGATGGCGGCGCGTCGGCGACCTGGCCAATACCTTGTAACCTGACAAATGCCGCAACTCGCCCACCATTGTCGGATACAAGCCAGCGTGATGTTGTCCGGCTCGAGATTCAGAGCCGATCGTTCGGCGTGAACACGGCTCGTCACTCGCCGCCCGCTTCGGCTGTCGAGCAGGGCCGCGTCACATAATGCCCCGGACGGACGGATAATCGCCTCAGCAGTTCCTCGCGGTCGTTATCCCGCATCACAAAGCGAAGTCGCACATCCCGCAGCGGCGATCAGCCGGGTACGGTACCAGCGACACAGTGCGGAGCAGGCAGCGCCCACCCGGTTGGCGGCGCCGCGGCTTCGCCCGGCGCGCCGCCCGGCCAGCCGAGCCGGCGCCAGCGGCCCGCGACATCCGGCGGCGCAAACCGGCGGCAACTACATGCTTCTGCCGCTTGCCACTGACCCGCTTCATCGTGGCGAGCTGCGATAGCGCGGGTGCCCACATTTGGTGTTCGGCAAACCAGGATAATCAAATTTCCAACCCGACGAAAATAGCGCCGGTACGCTCCTTGTCCTGTGCCACATCGAACGCTTCATTGATGCGGTCGAGCGGAAAGCGGTGGGTGATCAGCTTCTGTGTCTTTAGCTTGCCGCGAGCGACCAACTGCAGCACTTCGCCTTGTTCCGGGTAGATATCGTGAAAGGCGAAGCTGGCGCTTGGGATCAGCGTGATCTCGGACATCTGAATGCGTTGCCATTCAAGCGGAATCGCGATCTCACCCTCGTCAAAGCCGCCGACGATCACCAGCTTTCCCCCACGCCGCACGAGCCGCGTGGCGAGGGGCAGCGTCCTCGGCATCGATTCACCACCGGCGCATTCGAAAACGATGTCGGCGCCGCGCCCGTCGGTCATCGCGCGTATCGCCTGAACTGCATCGTCAGTCGAGGTGTTGATCGTCTCGTCCGCGCCCAGCTCACGCGCGAGATCGAGCGAGTGGGCGACTGTGTCGATGATCAGCACGTCCGCGCCGCTTGCCTTGGCCAGCATCAACTGGCCCAGGCCGATCGGACCAGCGCCGATGATCGCGACCTTGGCGTTGATCGTCAGCCCCGACAGGTGCTGAGCATGGAGGCAGACGGCGTAGGTATCGAGCAGTGCCGCATCGTCGTAGCCGATCGTGTCGGGCAGCTTGTAGAACTTATGCTGGGGGCCGACGAGGAACTCGGCATAGGCCCGGCTCACGCTGGCGCGGCGGGTCGGGTAGAGATCCGGGCAGCGATTATACTGCTGGATACGACACCATTCGCAGGCGCCGCACCCTAGGACGGACTCGATCAGCACTCGATCGCCCACTGCGACATGAGTGACATCCGCGCCGACCTCCACCACCTCGCCTGCCATTTCGTGCCCGACGATACAGCAATGCAGGTGTTCGTCGGGCTTCTTCCAATGGCGCAGGTCAGTGCCGCAGATCCCGGCCATGCGCAGGCGCGCCTTGACCCAATTGGCCGCAGGAAGCGTTGGCTCCTCGACCTCCTCAATGGTGAAGCGTCCGTCGGCGGTCTTCAGTGCAGCTTTCATGTCAGAACTCCCAGGAAGGCGGCGCCCGGCACGTCGGCGCGCGCGTCCACCGCGCCGGGCAGGCCATGATCGTTGAGCGGCAAAGCAGTGACGCCGCCGTTCTTCTCGTGCGCCACCAGCAGGCGCTCCGCTTCGATCAACAGGAAGCGTGGCGAACTGCCGCCGCTTGTTGCGTGACCAAGCAGGTCGACCTCGCCATCCTCCCCGATCGCAAAGGTTGCGATGCTGTCGTGACCGCGATTGCTGACGTAAATCCGGCCCATGTGCGCGTCGAGCGCGATGGCACCGCCGAGGCTGCCGGGGCCGGCATCGCTTGGCAGCGTCGAGAGGATCTGACGCGCGGTGAGCGCGCCATCCTCCTCGATCCGGAGCACCGTCAGCGTCGAATTCAGTTCGCTGACGAGATAGGCAATCGGCAATCGCGGATGAAAGGCCAATTGGCGCGGACCAGAGCCCGGCGGCGCGACATAGGCGTCTTGGGGAATACCCAGGTGACCTGAGGCGGCGTCCATGTCGAACGCGAGCACGCGATCGATGCCGAGATCCGCAACGTAAAGCAAGCCACTCGCCGCGAAGCCGACCCAATGGGCGTGCGGCCCGTCCTGCCGTTCGGGCACTGGGCCGGACCCGACGTGCTGCTGAACCAGGGGCAGCGCCACGGGCGCCCCGTCCGGTGTGAGTTGGAATAGCGCGGTCGTGCCGCTTTCGTAATTGGCGACTGCCAGCAGGGTGGCGGTGTTGTTCAGCGCAAGGTGGCACGGCGCAGTGCCGCCTGACGGAACACGCGCCAGTTCATGCCAGCCTGCCGCGTCGACCAGCACGATCTCGCTCGCGGACTCGTCGACGAAGTACCAGCGGCTTGTACCTGGCAAGTTCACCCCGCTGGAAACGTTGAGGACCTGCGTCGCGGGTTCTCCTGCCACCGGATCTTGCGCGCTGCCGAGCGGGTAGATGCCGCGCGCACCCCTTTCCTCGTAACCGCCGGCAATCAGCGAACGCACCATACCATCTCCACGCTGCTCCTGCGGGGCCAGAAACAAACGAGCGGGCGGATGGTCGCGTGGCGTCGCATCACTAACCCGTCCTTTTTCAGTAACTTGGATTAGGGCGCTGGGCTTTGGTTCTGTCGACCACCCCATTTGGCTTATCAGAAACCACGCGCGCCCCCGCACGTTGCCCGCGGCATGAGCCTGCACCCGCAACCCGTTGTCACACCCGATGAGCGCGAGCGGGGGTTGCGCTTGCTCGTCACCGAGGCCGCCTTCTCCGGCGGCACTGCCGCGCTGACCACGGGCGTGATCCTGACCGCTTTCGCACTCCATCTCGGCGCAACCAACGTGATGGTGGGCGTGCTCGCCAGCGTGCCGTTCCTGACGCAGTTGCTGCAACTTCCGGCAATCGGGCTCATCGAACGCTGGCGCCGACGCAAGCAGATCGCGGTGTTCACCAGCCTGATCGGTCGCGCGATGTTGGCGGTGATGGCTGCGCTTGCATTCTTCAGTGGCACATTGCCGCTGCTCATATTCCTCGGCGCGCAGGTCATTCTGTGCGGGTTGGGTGCGGTCGGTGCTTGCGCCTGGAACGCGTGGATGCGCGATCTCGCGCCCGAGGACCGGATGGGTGCCGTCTTCGCCCGACGCACGATGTGGCTGACGGGCATCAGCCTGGTGCTGGGGCTGGCCGCAGCCCTTGCGCTCGACGTGACGCCGCCGGGTTCATTCAAGCGCGATCTGGTGTTTGGCGGGATGTTCGCCGCAGGCTGTATCACTGGCCTGATCAGCGCGCGTGTGGTGGCCGCGATGCCTGAACCGCTGATGCCGCCCGCGACCGGGCCGATCCACTTGCGCGAATTGCTCCGTCAGCCGTTGCGTGACAGCAACTTCAGCCGGCTGCTGATATTCGTTGCAAGCTGGCAGTTCGCGATCAACTTCGCGACGCCGTTCTTCACCGTCTTCATTGTGCGCCAACTTCACTTCAACATCAGCTTCGTCATGGTGTTGAGTGTGGTGAGCCAGATCGCCAACATCCTCGCGTTGCGGCTGTGGGGAACGCTGAGCGATCGCTTCGCCAACAAATCCGTCCTCGCGGTCTGTGCGCCCGCCTACATTCTGGCGATCGTGGGGATGATCGGCGCGTCACAATTCGGGGATCGCAATGTCGTCAAGCTCTGGCTGATCCTGCTGCATCTGGTGATGGGCGCGACAATTGCCGGCGTGACGCTGACCAGCACCAACATCGCGCTGAAACTGTCGCCAAAGGGCGCTGCCACCGCTTACGTGGCGACCAACGCGATGGTCACTGCGGTGGCGGCGGGGTTGGCGCCGATCCTCGGCGGCCTGCTCGCGGACTTTTTTGCCGCGCGTCAATTCGAGCTGGTCGCACGCTGGTCTGGCCCCAACGGCGCTTTCGCGCTGCCGATCGTGCTCACGCAATGGGACTTCTATTTCCTCATTGCGGGCTTCATCGGCATCTATGCCATCCACCGACTATCGCTGATCGAGGAACATGGCGAGATCGAGCCACGTGAAATGATGGGACAGGTGCTGAACGAAACCCGGCGCACCATTCGCAACATCTCCAGCGTCGCCGGCCTGCGCGGCGCGACCGACCTTCCCGCTGCGTTGCTGCGCGATGCTCGCCTGAGGGTGAGATTGCGGCGCGCACAGCAAGCCAAGCTGATGCGACGGCCCACGGCCAGTTCTCCGGATCCCCGATGATCGTGCAACTTCGGCGGCGGGCTCGATTATCTAGCGCAGGCCCGGCATGACGGCTCGTCAGTCGACTTCCTCTGCATAGCCGACCGCGACCCGAAGCTGCATTCCTAGAACGGTCGGTCGTCCGCGTGCGATCTGATCGCTGTGGGGCGGGGTGCGCCGTGCCGAATAGCCCGCCACACCGTGGCAGCGGCAATGAAGCGGTCATCCGGCAGGAGGGCGCCGAGAACGCCGCATCGCTGCTCCAATCCGGTGAGATCAACGTGGCGAGCGTCGCCCAACATGCGCTCGCTGCGCAGGCGCTGGTAATCCAGGCCGGTAACGCCAATCGCGTCGGCATCGACCAGCAGGGGGCCAACAGTTCTGCGCCTGTGAGTCAAAGCGGGAGTGCGAATATCGCCTTCATCCGCCGATGAACCAAGCGGCTAGCTCAGGCAGGGCCCGCATATCGCATAACGAAGCTCAATTCGGTGGAGGCAGACCGACCATTTGTCGGCGATCTGGACGCGAGCGACCGCTCCGCTACGTTCCCCGGAGCTCGCGGCGGAGTTCCGGGGCTGCCGGCCTTATGCGTCAGGTGCCACAGAAGGTCGCTGCTACGCGCTGATGTGGCAGCGGGGGCTGAGCGAGATCTTCGGCGGCAGGCTGATCCTCGAAGGGCCTCGAGAGCACATCCAGCATCCGCCGGAAGGGCGAAAAATCGGTTCGGTCGACCGCGGCCGCAATCATTGCCTCGACCTGATGGTTGCGGGGGATAAAAGCGGGATTGATGCGGTCCATGGCCGATCGGCGGGTCTCGGCATCCTGCACATCGCGCTCCAGGCGGAGGCGCCAATCCGCGGCCCAGTTGTCGAACGCAGTGGGATTGATGAACAGGGCACGCGCCGGTTCGTCATTGTCAACTGCGGCCTGACCGAGCGCGCGGAAGAATGCGGTGAAGTCAACCTGGTTCTCCGTCATGCCGGTCAGGAGAGTGTTGATGAGTTCGACGTCGCCCTCCTGCTCGGATGCGAGACCGACCTTCCGCCGCAGCCCTCCGAAATAGGCCTGCTCGAAGATCGAGCCGAAGCGGGCGAGCGCGTCCTGCGCCTCCTCCACGGCTGCATCCTGGTCGTCGTTGAGGAGCGGCAGGAGCGTTTCGGCGAAACGCGTGAGGTTCCAGTGGGCAATCCGCGGCTGGTTGCCGAAGGCATAGCGCCCGCCGCGATCAATTGAGCTGAAAACGGTTGCCGGATCATAAGCATCCATGAAGGCGCAGGGGCCGTAGTCGATGGTCTCACCCGCCACCGACATGTTGTCCGTGTTCATCACGCCGTGGATGAAACCCACCAGCAGCCAACTGGCAACGAGATTGGCCTGGGCGACGATCACCGCATCGAGGAGGGCACGATAGGGGCGCTGGGTCTCCTCGGCAGCCGGATAGTGGCGCGCGATGACATGGTCGGCGAGTAGCCGGATACCCTCTGCATCGTCCCGCACCGCGAAGTATTGAAACGTGCCCACCCGGATATGGCTGGAGGCGATACGGGTCAGCATGGCTCCCGGCAGGACGGTCTCGCGGGCAACCGGCTCGCCTGTGGTTACAGCGGCAAGAGCACGGGTCGTGCGGATGCCCAACGCGGCCATGGCTTCGCTGACGAGATACTCCCGGAGCACGGGGCCGAGTGCGGCCCGCCCATCGCCGCCGCGCGAGAATGGGGTTCGCCCGCCGCCCTTGAGTTGAATGTCGCGTCGCTGCCCGTGGCGATCCACGACCTCGCCGAGCAGGACAGCCCGTCCGTCGCCGAGCTGCGGCACGAAATTCCCGAACTGGTGCCCGGCATAGGCTTGCGCGATCGGCTCCGAACCGTCCGCGATCGCCCGCCCAGAAAGCACATCAAGGCCAGCCGGGCTGTTGAGCCATGACGCGTCGATGCCGAGCTCAGACGCGAGTCCCTCGTTGATCTGGACCAGCGCTGGCGAGGGGCTCTGCAGCGGCTGCACGGGCGCGAAGAAGCGCTCGGGCAGGCGGGCGTAGCTGTTATCGAACGGGATCTGCATTCTGCTACGAACCATTTGCAATCCTTGAAGTTTCATGGCTCCGCCCCATATCGCGGTTCCTGTTCAACAACGGAAAGGAGGTGGTCGAATGTCTCATTGTCACATGCCGCTGAAGGCGGATCGTCAGGACTCGGCCGGCCTCGTGGTAGGTCGCAGCTTCTAACGCATAAGCCGCCAGCGGCTGGCAATGGAAGGGTCGCTCCAGCGATGGGGCGGCCCTTCGTGCGTCTGGTGCCGGCGCTGCTCGTGCCGGGATACCACTCGCTCATTCTGTTTGCGCTGACAGGGTGACAGAAGTGCATTTGGCGGCCATGGCCATGGTGGTGATATTGGTAACCACCCTCGGCACTGTTGTGAGCGTCGGGCCGCTTGGCCGGCCGATCCGCTCCGGCAAACAGCTTACAGGATGCGGCGCTTCGTGACCGCTTCAGGCATGTGGATCGAGGCGGTCGTCCTGGGCCTGGTGCAGGGACTTACCGAGTTCCTTCCGGTTTCTTCCAGCGCCCATCTTCGCATCGTCGGCGCCATGCTGGCGCCCGGATATGATCCGGGGGCTGCCTTCACCGCCATCACCCAGATCGGCACCGAAGCTGCCGTCCTGTTGTACTTTCGCGAGGACATCTGGCGGATTGCCACCGCGTGGATGCGCACGCTGCGCAGGCCGACGGCCGCGATGGACGCCGACGCGCGCATCGGTTGGCTGATCCTGCTCGGCACGCTGCCGATCGCCGTGTTCGGGCTGTTGTTCAAGGATGTGATCGAAACGGTCTTGCGCGATCTTCGCATCACCGCCGCCATGCTGATCGTGTTCGGCGTGGTTCTCGGCCTGGCTGACCGCGCCGGCCGGAAGCAGCGCCCGCTGGAAGAACTCACCCCGGTTCACGGCCTGTTGTTCGGCCTGGCGCAATCACTCGCCTTGGTGCCCGGCGTGTCGCGCTCCGGCGGTACCATCAGCGCCGGCCTTTTGCTTGGCTATACGCGTGAGGCGGCGGCGCGTTATTCGTTCCTGCTGGCGATCCCGGCGGTGCTGGCATCCGGCTTTTACCAGTTATTCAAGAGCTGGGGCACGCCAGGGCCGATGGGCCCGGGCGAAACGGCACTGGCGACACTCATTGCCTTTGCCGTGGGCTATGGAGTGATCGTGCTGTTCCTGCGGCTGGTCAGCATGCGCGGTTATCTGCCGTTCGTCCTCTACCGCGTTGCTGTGGGCGTTGCGGTGTTCGTCCTCGTCGGCCTGGGCATCGTGCCGGCAACAGCCTAAGTACTCACCGGGTTCAAGTGGCACCGGCTAATCCGGCAGCAGGTGCCGAAAGCGCTTCGAATCTGCCGGCTCTGCCCGGGTGCGGCCTAATGTCATCGAACCGCGGAACCAAGAAGCTGGAGAAGGTCGCGCCCGGCCTGCCGCACGCGATCGCGCTGTCCGGCGCTCGGCGATCCTGCCTATCAGGCCCGATTGGCAGCCCCCGCCGCAATATGCGATTGCCCGCTCCGGTAAGAACCGAAGCAGGCGATCGTTTCACCCGGCGTGTTGCCGTTTCACTTGCGGCGCGCCACGCAGGCGCCGCCGTCCGGCCCGACATCGCCGTTGCAGGTGCGCACGGCCGGCAGCGGCTCGCTGAGCTCGGTCAGCCGATTGTTGCCGTCCGCCCCGCGCGTCAGATCGAAGCCGTCGTAGAGGACTCCGCTGGCCGTATAGGTGCGGAACTTGAGCTGCCCTTCTTCCACGTCGATGATCTGGAACAGCTCGGTCGCCTCGGCCGTGCGGTCGGGCTGGGTACGCGCACGATCGTTGAGGCCGTACATCTTCGATCCCGTGACCGACACGAGATAGACCGGGCCTTGGGTCGCACCCTTGGCGCGCGCCGCACGGCCGGCATCGCGGCCCGCTTCTGCGGTGAGGCGGCTGTAGCAATGGTCATGGCCTTGCAGCACCAGATCGACTTTGCGCTGGTCGAAGACCGGCTTCAACGCTCGCTTCAGCACAACGGTGTCCTTGGGCCGTGCGCAGGTGAAGATCGGCTGGTGGAACAGCACCACGTTCCACTTGGCATTGCTCGCCGCCAAAGTCGCATCCAGCCACTTGGTCTGCGCGTCGAGCGACCCCAGGTCGAGCGCCGCCGTGCCATCGAGAATGATGAAGCGTACGCCCTGGTAATCGACAAAATAGGTCGTCGGCTTCACTGGACCGGCGCCGTTCGCCGGCAGCGCGAATTGCAGCGGCCAATATGGCCCCAGCTTCCGGCTTTCCGTGCCGTCCGGCAGGATATGGTCGACATATTCGTGATTGCCGGTGGCGGGCAGCTGCGGGACCTGCGCATAATTGTAGCCGCCAGCCTGGTTCCACTCGCCCCATTCGTCGTCGTGGTCGAGATCGTCGCGCTGCGCCGTGAGGTCGCCGGCGTGGACGGTCAGCGCGATCCTGCCCGCGGCGAAACCCTGGCGAATGACGCGCGAGGCATAGGTCAGGATGCCATTCTGCGTGTCGCCCAGATACAGGAAGCGGAATGGCTTGAACGTCGCCGCCGCGGTGCGGAACTGGAACCATTCGGTCCAGCCCGCCGCGCCCTTCACGCGATAGGCATAGACGCGGTCGGGCTCGAGCCCCGCGAAACGCACCTGATGGTAGTTGGCGGCGCCGTTGGCGCTGTCGATCGCCTGGGTCGTGCCGGTGATCGTCTTCGCTTCGCGCTCCAGCGTGGGGCCGTCCACCGCCAGCACGATCTGCGCCTCCGCCGTGCCCTGCGCGCGATCGGTGCGGAATGCGACCGCCATTTCGCGCGCCGGATCGGCCCCGGCGCTCAGCACGATCCGGTCGGGGATCGACTTGGGCGCATAGGGCAGGCCCGGCGTCCGCGGCACCGGCGGGGTTGCCGAGGTCTGGGCCGCCGGCGTCTGGGCGAGGGCAGGGGCGGCGACGAACGTCGCCGCCGCGAGCAGCAGTGCCCGCATCAGAAATTGCCCCGGATGCCGAACTTCAGCGTGTAGGAATATTCCTCATACTGCAGCAGGCGGCGCGATACCGGCGCGTTCTGGTAAGCGACGTACTTGGCGTTGTTGATGTTCACCCACTCCCCGAACAGCTGAAAGTTCGGCGTGATACGGAAGCGCGCGCTCGCATCCAGCTGGAAGTGCTGGCGAACGTAGCGGTCCTCGTCCGCGATCGCCTGCACTTCGTCGAGATACTTGTCGCGGTACGTGCCCGCCAGACGGATGCTGACCGGCCCCTTCTCGTAACCAAGCACCGCATTGAACGTATGCTTGGAGGAGGCCGGCAGCATGATGTCGCGCAGGCCACCGGTGTCGCCGTCGAACGTCTGCCCGTCAGCGTCGGTGAAGGTGTAGTTGAGGTTGGTCAGCAGGCCATCGAACGGCGCGGGCAGCATCGTATAGACCTGCGAATAGCCCACTTCGACACCGAAGATCTTGGCCTTGCCCATGTTCAGTGGAATGTCCGCCTCGGTGAAGGCGATGCCACGATAGACGCCGTTGTAGGGCGCATCGTCGCCCTCGAACGTGACGGTGGTGATATAATCCTTGATGTCCTTGTAGAACACGCCCGCCTGCAACACGCTGGACTTGGCGAAATACCATTCGGCGCCGGCATCGACGTTCCACGCGCGATAGGGCTTGAGGTCCGGATTGCCGAACGCACCTTCCAGATCGTCGCCATCACGCTCGATGGAGAAGCGCGGCGCGAGCTGGCCGATGCTCGGGCGCACCAGGCTCTTGAACACACCGGCGCGCAGCACGACGTCCTTGGTCGCCTCGTAGCGCAGCACCGCGCTCGGCAGCCAGTCGGTGTAGCTGCGAACGACCTGATTGGGGGTGACGAGGAGCTGCTCGCCCTCGTCCGCATCCTCGTTCAGCGTCGCCACATTGCCGCGGATGTTGTTCTCGGTGTGCTCGACCCGCACGCCGCCGATCAGGCGGAGCGCGCCCGCCTGGTAGCGACCCAGGATATAGCCGGCGAAGATGTCCTCCTTCACCGCGAAATCCTCCGCCACGGAATCGAACGCCGAACCTAGCGAATCGAGCTCAAACCCGGCCAGGTTGCTCGACAGGAAGGCGCGCTGCCCCTTCTTGCCCACCACCGGGCCGAGATCGGCGAGGCGATAGGTCTGCGGCCCGGTGACGTCGGCTAGCGTGAAGTCGCCGTCGAAGCCGTCGAACGTGTCGACGTTCAGGTCGTACGTCTTCTCGCGCAGCCGCGCCTTGCCGCCGAGTTGCACGTCAAACGTGCCCTCGGCCAGCGCGAAGGTGCGGGTGATGTCGGTGCGGAAGTTCCACTCGCGATCCACCGCGCGGCTTAGCGTGGTACGATCAAAGGAATCGAAGCCATATTCGCTGGCCTGGTTGAACGCGCCAGCGTCAGCCCCGCCCACCGTGAAACGCGGCAAGAGATAGTTGGAATAATCAAAGCCGAGCGTCAGGTCGTCGCCTTCCTCGCCCTCGAAGTCGCGACGGAAGGTGATCGGGTCGATGGAACCGTTCTCCAGCTCCGACGCGCGCGACCATGCCGCCGAATAGCGCAGGCGCCACGGGCCGGTGTTGGTCTCGCCGCCGATCTGGTAGCTCTGGATGGTCTGCTTCTCGAAGCGATCCTTGAGGTCGCGCTCAACGCGGATGCGGCCGTCGGCGGCATCGAACGTCGCGCTGGTGCCAGTCGACGTGGCGGGCGCCTCGTCCATTTCGAAAATCAGCCGACGGCGGTCCTCCTGGTCAGAGAAGCGGTTGTAGATGCCACGCGCATAGAGCGTGGTGCCCTCCATTGGCGCCCAGTCGAGCGACAACGAACCGCCGGTGCGCAGGCGACGCACGTCATAATCGCGATACTCGACCGTATCGGCATAGCCGTTGCCGGCATCGTCGGTGTTCCAGCCGTCCATCTCGACATTGTCGGTCTCGAACTTGCGCAGATAATAGGATGCGCCGCCCGAGATGCCGAAATTGTCGGTGATGCGGGTCGAGAAATTGACGCTGCCCTTGGGCGTCAGCTCGTCCGAATAATGGTTGTACGATCCCTCGATGGAGGCGGCGAGCAGGTTCTTCTTGCGGGCAAAGGCGGTGGTGGTGTTGATCTCCACCGAGGCGCCGATCGTGTCGGCGTCCATGTCCGGGGTGAGCGACTTCTTGATCTCGATCGACTCGATCAGCTCGGACGCGACAACGTCAAGCGCGACCGAACGCGTGTCTGCCTCCGGCGCGGGCACGCGCACGCCGTTGAGCGAGGCGGCATTGAGGCTGGGGTCAAGGCCACGCACCGCGACGAAGCGGCCTTCGCCCTGATCGTTCAGCACGTTGACGCCCGGCGCGCGACGCACCGCTTCCGCCACGTTCTGGTCCGGGAACTGGCCGATCGAGTCGCGCGTCAGCACGCTTTCCACGCCGTCCGCACCGCGCTGCCGGCTGAGGGAACTGGCGATGTTCGCGCGCTGCCCGGTGACGAGGATGTCGCCGCCGCTGCCTACCGCCACGTCCTGGGTCAGCTCGCCGCTGTCATCGACGTTGATCGTCGTTTCGACCGGCTCCGCCCCGGTATAGACGACACGCAGCGTGTAGGTACCGGCCGGCACGTCGGGGAAACGATAGCGGCCCGCGCGATCGGCTTGGATGGTGCGGCCGAGCTCAACGATCGTCACTTGCGCGCTGGGCAAGGTGCGCGTGCCACTGGCGTCGGACACGGTGCCGACCACTTGGCCAGCCTGTGCGATCGCCGGCACGCACAGCAAAGCGGCACCGATCAGAAGGCGCGCGCGCGCCGTCGTCTTGAACATGAGTCCCCCCGGATGAATTGATCGGGGGCCTCTGCGGGACTTGTATGACAGCCGAATGCGAGTTTCGTTGCAGTGCGATGACGACAACGGTTGTGCCCGCGCGGCATCACCTTAGCGGCCGGACTAAGTGCGCACGACACGCGCGCCAGCTATCAAGGCGCCGGCACGTACATGGCTGGCGCGGCACACATCAGGCTTTTCCAACACGATGCCGGCAAGATTCTGCGCGCGTTTGATGTAGCGCAGGCGCAGGCGTCCCGGCATGCGCGGCACATGGTTGAAGGCGTCGAGATGCTGCCGATGCGCAGCCGGCACGCGAACAAGCCCCTTGGCCTGCGCGATTACCGCCGCCGCATCGCCCAGCAGAACCGCATCCGCGATCCGCAACGACCATGCCAGCTTCGCTGCCGCGATCAGAGCCAGCCATTCCGCCTCCATGCTGGTTCCGGCGCCAAGCCCCCATTCGACATGGCTTCGCCCACCGGCCACCACGGCCAACTCCATGCCGGCGGGCAGGGGGCGCAGCCCGCCGTCGAAGAAGATCTTCACCCTATCTGCCACTTGCCCGGCGCCAGATCGCCTAGCGTCCAGTCACCGATCCGCCACCGCACCAGCCTCAGCGTGGGAAAGCCCACCGCCGCCGTCATCCGGCGTACTTGCCGGTTGCGCCCTTCGCGGATCGTCAGCGACAGCCAGCAGTCCGGAATGCTCGCCCGCACGCGGATCGGCGGATCGCGCGGCCACAGCCCGGGATCGTCGATCCGCTCCACCTCCGCCGGCCGCGTCGCGCCGTCGTTGAGCGTCACGCCCGTGCGGAGCCGCGCCAGCGCCGCCTCGTCTGGCTCGCCCTCTACCTGCACCAGATAGGTCTTGGGCAGCTTGAACTTCGGATCGGCGATCCGCGCCTGCAACCGCCCGTCGTCCGTCAGCAGCAGCAGGCCCTCGCTATCCCGATCGAGCCGCCCCGCTGGGTAAACACCGGGCTGATCCACATAGTCCGACAGGGTCGCGCGGGTCGTTGGCGAGCCGCGATCGGTGAATTGGCTCAGCACGCCGTAGGGTTTGTTGAACAGCAGCAGCGTCATCCCGCCGCGATGCTCCGCGCCACCGCTTCCGCCGTCTTGATCCCGTCCACCGCCGCGGAGAGGATGCCCCCGGCATAGCCCGCGCCTTCGCCAGCCGGAAACAGTCCGATAGTGTTGAGACTTTGCCCATCCTCACCGCGCGTGAAGCGCACCGGCGAGGAGGTGCGCGTCTCCACTCCGGTCATCACCACGTCGGGATGGTCATAATCCCTGATCTGCCGGCCGAACACCGGCAGCGCCTCCCGCATCGCCGCAATCGCGAAATCGGGCAGGCACAGCGACAGGTCGGTTGGCTCGACACCCGGCTTGTAGGAAGGCACCACCGATCCGAGTGACGTCGATGCCCGACCGGCGAGGAAGTCGCCCACTCGCTGCGCCGGCGCCTTGTAGTTGGAACCGCCCGCGACATAAGCGCGCTCCTCCAACTGCCGCTGGAGCCTGATCCCGGCGAGCGGATCGCCGGGATAATCACGCTCCGGATCGATCGCGACGACAAAGCCGGAATTCGCATTGCGCTCGTTGCGCGAATATTGGCTCATGCCGTTGGTGGCGACGCGCCCTTCCTCCGATGTCGCGGCCACCACCGTCCCGCCTGGGCACATGCAGAAGCTGTACACCGTTCGTCCGTTCGAGCAGTGATGCGAGATATGGTATTCTGCGGCGCCAAGGATCGGATTGCCCGCCTCATGTCCGAAGCGTGACCGGTCGATCCAGGATTGCGGATGCTCGATGCGCACGCCGATCGAGAACGGCTTGGCCTCGACATGGACGCCCGCCGCCAGCAGCATCTCGAACGTGTCGCGCGCGCTGTGCCCGACCGCCAGCACGACATGATCGGCCTCCAGATAACCGCCGCCATTGAGGTGCAGCCCGCGCACCCGGCGCTCGCCCTTGGCGTCGGTCTGAATGTCCAGCCCATCGACCCGCGTCGACCAGCGATACTCCCCGCCGAGCTCTTCAATGGAGGCGCGCATGCTCTCCACCATGGTGACAAGCCGGAAGGTGCCGATATGCGGATGCGCCTCCGTCAGGATCTCGGGCGGCGCGCCGGCCTTGACGAACTCGGTCAGCACCTTGCGGTTCAGGTGCCGCGGGTCCTTGATCCGGCTGTAGAGCTTGCCGTCGGAAAAGGTGCCAGCGCCACCCTCGCCATATTGCACGTTCGACTCGGGGTTCAGGACGCTGCGCCGCCACAGCCCCCAAGTGTCCTTGGTCCGTTCGCGCACCACTTTGCCGCGCTCAAGAATGATCGGGCGGTGGCCCGCCTGCGCCAGGATCAGCGCCGCGAACAGCCCGCACGGCCCGGCACCGATCACCACCGGCCGCTTGGCATCCACTGGCGGGGCGGCGGGCAGGTGATACCGCGTATCCGGCGTCAGCTGCACGTCGCGATCACGGCGGAACCGTGCCAGCACGGTGCCTTCATTCTTCACCGCCACGTCGATCGTATAGACCAGCACGATGCTCGCCTTGTCGCGCGCGTCATGCCCGCGCCGCGCCACGGCGAAGCGGATCAGTTCGCGCGGGGTGATGCGCAGCCGGCGGCAAATCGCGGCGGGCAGTGCTTCGTCGGCGTGGTGGAGGGGAAGCTTAAGGTCGCTGATGCGGATCATCGGACGCGCTCTACATCGCTCGCGGGTCGATCGCTATTGCCCGTGATCGGACTCGATCAGCGGCACCACTTCGAAGTCGAACCGCGCCCAGCCGCGCTGCCGCGCCGCTTCTTCGCTGGCGGTCTTCTTGCCTGTCGCTTCCTTCAGCGACTTGGCATGGCCCCAGAACACTTCGGTCTTGCCGTTGGAAAGGTGCGCGACGAGCCGCCAATAATGGGTGAACGGCGCGCTGGTCGGCCCGATCGTCTTGACATAGCCATCGGCCATAGTGGCGGTGAGATAGCGCTTTTTCTTCGCCATCAGCGGCCCGCCTTGCGAAAGGCTGAAGAACCTAAGGCGTGGCGGGGTGTTTGCAAACTCTTTCTTCCATGATCGCGAAATTGTGCTAACGGGGCCGCACATGGCAGGATTCAAACTACCCACCTTCGATGACCGCGCGGCAGCTTCGCGCGCGGCCAAGGAACGCGCCCTCGAGAAGCAGCGCAACAAGCCTGTGCTCGATCCGGAAGTGGTCGCCGCGCGCGCTGCCGCCGCAGCCGCGAAAGAGGCTGCCGCGGCTGAGCGTCGCGCGGCTCACAAGGCTGCGATCGAGGCCGAAAAGCTCGCCAAGGAAGAGCAGCGCGCCAAGGCAAAGGCCGAGGCTGAGGAAGCGGCCGAGCGCGCCGCCGCCGCACGCCGCCCCGCGCCGCCGCCCAAGATCTCGACCCCGGCCGAGCTCAAGGCCGCGCGCGACGCGCGCTATGCCGCGCGCAAGGCCCGCCAGCGCGGGTGACCCCACGCGAATTGGTCGGCGTCGCCGAGGTGCCGGGCGGCCCGCCGCTCCGCCTCTTCAAACGGGGCGCCGACTTCATGATCGTGCTCGACCGCAACGAACTGATGAGCACGCGCATGAGCGGCTCGGAAGTCGCGCTCGGCACCATGACATGCGATCGGCTTGGCGGCCGGGCCGCGCCGCGGCTGCTGATCGGCGGCTATGGCATGGGCTTCACCCTGCGCGCGGTGCTCGGCCGGCTGGGCCCGGATGCGCAGGTGGTTGTCGCTGAGCTCGTCCCCGGCATCATCGAATGGGCGCGGGGCCCGATGGCTGCGCTTACCGACGGCTGTCTCGACGATCCGCGAGTCACCGTGGATATGGGCGATGTCGCCGAGGCGATCCGCAGCGGCAGTGGCAGCTATGACGCCATCCTGCTCGACGTCGATAACGGCCCGGACGGGCTGACCCGTCCCGCCAATGATGGCATCTATACCGCGCGCGGCCTCGCCGCGGCCAAGCGCGCGCTTCGCCCCGGTGGCGTACTCGCGGTCTGGTCCGCCGGCCCCGATGCGGCTTTTGCCCGACGACTCGCGCAAGCCGGATTCGCGGTGGATGAAGTGCGGGTGAAGGCCCGCGACAATGGCAAGGGTGCGTCCCACGTCATCTGGTTCGCCAGCGTCTAGCCCGTACCTCCCATGTGGGGCAGATTGGCCCGAATTGGCGCCAAACCCGCCATTTCCCGCGTAAGTTGCGGCACACAAGCGCCCGAACGGACGGGGGCGCATCGCAATGCATGGCCGAGCGGCAGGTGGCGGCGAGTGGCATGATATTACGCGTGGGCGGCCGACCATCACGATCGGGCTGCTGTGGCATTCGCTGAACTCCGGCAATCTGGGGGTAGGGGCGCTCACCGTTGCCAACTGGGCGATCGCCCGCGGCGTGGCGGAGGGGCTCGGCCTGGCGCCCCGCTTCGTCATCATGGCCGCGCGCGACGCCGAGCGCCCCGGCATCGATTTACCCGATACACAGGTTGTATCGATCGATTGGCGCGCACTGGCGCCCGGCGGCGAGCTTTGGCGCGCGATGGCCGGCGTCGATTGCGTGCTCGATATCGGGGCCGGCGATAGTTTCACCGACATCTACGGCCCGCGGCGTTACGCCTTTCTGCTCATCAGCAAGCTGATCGCGATCGCGCGAGGCAAGCCGCTGATCTTCTCGCCCCAAACGATCGGCCCCTTTACCAAGCCGGGCTATAAGGCATCCGCTGCCTTCGCGATGCGCCGTGCGCAGGCCGTGTTCGCGCGCGACGAACTCTCGCGCGGCGTGGCTCAGAACATCGCGCCGGGCGCCGCCGTGCGGCTGGCAGTCGATGTCGCGTTTGAGTTGCCCTTCGAGGATCGATCGCACCTGCGCGGTGGCCCGCGCCTCAGGGTCGGCGTGAACGCCTCCGGGCTTTTGTTCGCCGAGGCGGAGCGCGGCAGCAACCGCTTCGGCCTGTCCTATGATTATGCCACCTTTACCCGCCGACTGCTCGCGGCGCTGGCGGCACGTGGCGACGTGGAAGTGCACCTCGTGCCTCACGCGACCAGCAGCAGCGATCGATTTGACGACGATGGGGCACTGGCCGATCGCCTCGCCGCCGAATTCCCGGCCGCGATCCGCGTTCCGAACTTCGCGACTCCGTCCGACGCGAAAAGCTACATTTCCGGCCTCGATCTGCTGGTCGCAGCGCGCATGCACGCTTGCATCGGCGCTTTCTCCTCCGGCGTTCCGGTGGTGCCCGTGGCGTATAGCCGCAAGTTCGACGGCCTGTTCGCGCTGCTCGGCTATGATCGGATCCTACCCGTCACCGGGTTGAGTGAGGACGGTGCGCTGGCCCTGGTGCTGGACGCGCTCACCGATCGGGCCGCATTGGCAGCCGCGGAAGCCGCAGGCATGGGGCAGGTCCAAAGCTTGCTCTCTGACTATCGCCAAGCGCTGCGCACTATGTTCCTCGGCGTGAGTACCGCGGCGTGAGCGGCGCGTCGCCAACGATCGCGGGCGTGTTGGCCGCCGATCTGTGCAGCGGCTGCGGGCTGTGCGCCGGTGTCTCCGCCGGAGCGATCGACATGCGGATGCAGGCTCCCGGCTTCGCGCGCCCGGTGCAGCACCGCCCGATCTCGCTTGGCATGGAGGCGCGGATCGCGGGCAGTTGTCCCGGCCGAGTGGTGGCGCCATGGTCGCCATCGCCACGTCGCCACCCTTATTGGGGCCCATGGCGCGAGACGCTGACCGGCGCCGCGGCCGATCCCGCCGTCCGTTTCGCGGGCGCATCAGGCGGTGCGCTGTCGGCGCTGCTGATCCATGCGCTCAGCAGCGGGCTGGTCGATCGGGTGCTCCACGTCGAGGCCGATCCGGCGCAGCCGACCGGCAACCGCATCCGCTGGTCGCGCAGCCGTGCGGAGGTGCTGGCCGGGGCAGGGTCGCGCTACGCACCATCCTCTCCGCTCGCCGCAATCGACGAGGCTTTGGGGGAGGGCGGGCAGTTCGCCTTCGTCGGCAAGCCATGCGACGTCTCCGCGTTGCGCCGATTGGGCCGCTACGATCCCCGCGTCGCAGCCCATGTGCCGATCATCCTGTCCTTCTTCTGCGGCGGCCTGCCCAGCGAGTCTGGCGCACATGACGTGATCCGCGCAATGGCGCTTGATCCCGATGCCGTCACTGACTTCCGCTACCGGGGCGAGGGCTGGCCCGGTCTGACGGTCGCCCGTACCGCCGACGGCGCTCAGGCCGAGATGTCCTATGCCGACAGCTGGGGAGGCCATCTCAGCAAGGCGGTTCAGTTCCGCTGCAAGATCTGCCCCGATGCGGTAGGCGGCGCCGCCGACATAGCGTGCGCCGATGCCTGGTATGGCGATGCGAACGGCTATCCGTTGTTCGAGGAACAGGACGGCCGCAGCCTGATCATGACGCGCACCCCAGCGGGCGAGGCGCTGCTGCGTGCGGCGCAAGCCGCCGGCGCGATCGACACGGCCCACCTCGCCATTGCCGAGGTCGAGCGGATGCAGCCCGCGCAGGCCCAGCGCAAACGCATGATCGCCGCCCGCACCACCGGCGTCCGCGCCGCGCTCCAGCCGGTGCCACGCATGCGCGACCTAGATGTCGCCCGCGCGGCCCGCAACGGCCGGCTCTATGACACGGGCCATAACCTGCTCGGCACCATGCGCAGGGTCTGGCAGCGGCGCTGGCGAAGCCGCATGGCGCGCCCTGTCAGCGTCGGCCGATGATGTGTGGGCAAACAAGCCGCGCGCGCATTGGAGCGTTCGCGCTGGCGACCATCATCGCCCCCGCCGCGGCACAAGCGCAGATCTCGGCCAGCCCGAGCCGCACGTTCGACACGCCCGAGCGCGCCATTACCATCGCGGTGTCGAACGATCTTTTATATGACACGAACGTCGCGCGGGGCAGTGACGACGCCGCCATCCTCCGCCGGATCAAGAAGGAGGACGTCAGGGTCTCGCCCTCAGTGACGGCCGACATCATCCTGCCACGCGGGCGCGTGCTGTTCACGTTGCGCGGCACCATCGGTCAGGATCTTTACGCCCGCAACACGCGTCTGAACCGCGAACGTGTCGATGTCGCGACGGGCGCCACGCTGCCGCTGGCGCTCTGCACCATTGCGCCTGAAGGCAGCTTCACGCGCCGCCAGATCGATCTGTTCGATCTCGCCATCGAGCCGCTCGCTCCGGCAGCCTCGGCCAACGCGCAAACAGTGAGGCGAGCCAGAGCAGCGGTGCATTGCGGCCCGGAGGTCGGCTTTCGTGCCGGTGGCTTCATGGAATATGCCGATACGACGAACAGCAATCCGCTACGCCGCCCGCTTAATGTCCAGTTCCTCGGCTACGGCAGCGAGATTGCCTTCGCCAGCCCGACAGTGGGCGTGGTCGCCGTGTTCGTCCGCCAAAATGATTTCACCTATGACAATCGCCCGATCGCCGGATCGTCCGACCCGGCCCGCTTTCGCGTCACCGCCGGAGGGCTGCGGATCGATCGCCGCCTCGGCGCCCGGCTTCAGCTCGTCGGATCGCTGAGCTACGCCGATGTCGCGATGCCCCGCGCGCTTCGGGGTGACCGCGAGCTCGACGGACTGAACTGGAGCCTCGCCGCCACGCTCCGCCTGGGCGATCGCTTACTGCTAGCGGCGGACAGTGAGCGTGCGATCGAGGGTTCGCCGGGCTTCCTCGCCAATTTCGTTCGCAGAACCAGCTCCGGCGGCTCGCTGACCTATGCCTTCTCGCCGTTGGTCCATCTGGGCGCCTCCCTGTCGCGCCGCGAGCGCAAGTTCCAGCTTGCCCCGACACAGCCGGTGCCGGCAATCACCGCCGACACGATCGATGAGGCCCGGCTATGGCTCGATTATCAGCGTCAGCCGATCCGATTGCGCTTGAGCGCCGCCTATCAGCAGCGCGACGCCGATCGCGACCTGTACGATTACCGCGCAACGCTGGTCACGCTGAGCGCCAGCTACGTCTTCAAGCGCTGAACCCTTAGCGAAGCCGCCGCGCCACCAGGATCAGCAGCAGCCCGGCCACCGCCACAGCAGCGCCGCGATCGGCCCAGACGCGCTGGTCCAGCATGAAGCTCGACCGCGGCCAGTTCACATAGCCCAGCCCCTGGCCGATGAAGAGCAGGCCGATAAGCGCAAGCGCAGCGCCCAGTGCCACCAGCACCGGGCGCCACCGCCGCATGTCAGCGCTGGCCGACGGGCACGTAATCCCGCGCGGTCGGGCCGGTGTAGAGCTGGCGCTGACGGCCGATCTTCTGGTCCGGATCGGTGATCATCTCGTTCCACTGCGCGACCCAGCCGACGGTCCGGGCGAGCGCGAACAGCACGGTGAACATCGACGTCGGGAAGCCGATCGCCGAGAGGATCACGCCCGAATAGAAATCGACGTTCGGGAACAGCTTCTTCTCGATGAAGTAATCGTCACTGAGCGCCAGCTCTTCCAGCCGCAGCGCGGTCTCGAACAGCGGATCGTTGACCTTCAGCGCGTCGAACACCTCGCGCACCGTCTTCTGCATCACCGTCGCGCGCGGATCGTAATTCTTGTACACGCGGTGGCCGAAGCCCATCAGGCGGAACGGATCGTTCTTGTCCTTGGCGCGGGCGATGAACTCCGGAATGCGATCCGGCGTGCCGATCTCCTGAAGCATGTTGAGCGCCGCTTCGTTGGCGCCGCCATGCGCCGGGCCCCAGAGGCAAGCGATGCCCGCCGCGATGCAGGCGAACGGGTTCGCGCCCGACGAACCGGCAAGCCGCACCGTCGAGGTGGAGGCGTTCTGCTCGTGATCGGCGTGGAGGATGAAGATCCGGTCCATCGCCTTTTCGACCGCCGGGTTCACCTCGTAAGGCTCGGCCGGCACGCCAAAGGTCATCTTCAGGAAATTGCCGGTGTAGCTCAGCGAATTGTCCGGATACTGGAACGGCTGCCCGATGCTATACTTGTACGCCATCGCCGCGATCGTCGGCATCTTGGCGATCAGCCGGTGCGACGCGATCGTGCGCTGCGTGGGATCATGGATGTCGGTCGAATCGTGGTAGAAGGCCGAAAGCGCGCCGACCACGCCGCACAGGATCGCCATCGGGTGCGCATCGCGGCGGAAACCGCGGAAGAAGGTCGCCAGCTGCTCGTGAACCATCGTGTGGCGCGTGATCGTGTTCTCGAACGTGTTCAGCTCGTCGCCCGACGGCAGTTCGCCGTTGAGCAGGAGATACGCGACCTCCATGAAGCTCGACTTTTCGGCCAGATCACCGATCGCATAGCCGCGATGAAGCAGCACGCCTTGGTCGCCATCGATATAGGTCAGCTCCGACCGGCACGAGGCGGTCGAGGTAAAGCCCGGATCATAGGTGAAGGCGCCGGTCTGACCGTACATCTTGCGAATGTCGACCACGTCCGGGCCAACGGTTCCCGACAACACGGGATAGCCGAAGTCCTTATCCGCGAGGGACAGCTTGGCGTCAGTCATTGTTCTCGTCCTTCCCCTGGGCGGCCGTTTGATCCGCGGCATGATCGGCAATGCGGGCAAGACTTTCGTCCCGACCAAGCAACGCGAGCACATCGAAGATTCCGGGAGAGGTCCGGCGGCCGGTGAGTGCGGCACGGAGCGGCTGGGCGACCTGGCCGAGCTTCAAGCCCTGCGCTTCGGCGACCTGCCGCACCGCTTCTTCGAGCGCCTCCGTATCCCACTGGCCCACGGCGTCAAGCGCGGCGTGAACCTTCGCCAGCGTCGCTGGAGCCTCGCCGGAGAGAAGCGCTTCCGCATCGGCCGCGATCGGCAACGGACGAGCAACGAACAGGAAACCCGTGCCGTCCGCGAGTTCGTTGAGATTGGCGGCGCGCGGCTTAAGCGCGGGCATAGCGGCGGCGATCAGCGCGCGGCGCGAGTCGTCGGCATTCAGCCCGAGTTTGGCGGCGACCAGATCGGCCAACCGCGCATCGTCGGCGCTCCGGATATAATGGCCGTTGAGGTTCTCGAGCTTCTTGAGATCGAAGCGCGACGGCGACTTGCCGACTCCCGACAGGTCGAACCATTCGATCGCCTGCTCGCGGCTGATGATCTCATTGTCGCCATAGCCCCAACCGAGCCGCAGCAGATAGTTGTCGAGCGCCTCGGGCAGGATGCCCAGCTCGTCGCGATACGCCTCGATCCCCACCGCGCCATGCCGCTTGGAGAGCTTCGCGCCGTCGCTGCCATGGATCAGCGGGATGTGGGCGTACACCGGCTCACGCCATCCCATGGCCTTGATGATTGGCAGCTGGCGGAAAGCGTTGTTGAGATGGTCGTCGCCGCGAATGATGTGCGTGACGCCCATGTCGTGGTCGTCAACCACCACCGCCAGCATGTACGTCGGCGTCCCGTCGGAGCGCAGCAGGACCAGGTCGTCCAGCTCGGCATTCTGCACCGTCACCGATCCCTGAACGCGATCCTCGATCGTCGTCGCGCCCTCGGTCGGCGCCTTCAGACGGACGACAAAACTCGCACTCGGATCGTTGTTCTGGCGGTCACGCCAGGGCGAGCGGATGCGCAGCGGCTGCTTGTTCGCCTGCGCCTCGGCGCGCATTGCGTCGATCTCTTCCGCCGTCATGTAACAGCGATAGGCGGCGCCTGCCGCGATCATCGCCTCCGCCACTTCGGCGTGGCGTGCGGCGCGGGTGGATTGGAACACCTCCTCGCCGTCCCAATCGAGCCCCAGCCAGCGCATGCCCGACAGGATCGCGTCGATCGCGGGCTGCGTCGAGCGCGCGCGATCGGTATCCTCGATGCGCAGCAGGAACTTGCCGCCGTGATGGCGCGCATACAGCAGGTTGAACAGCGCGGTGCGTGCGCCGCCGAGATGCAGGAACCCCGTCGGCGACGGGGCAAAACGAGTGACGACACCGGGGTCGCGGGTTTCGGTGGTTGCGCTCAAGCGCGCTAGCTCCCAGGCTGGAATTCGACATGGCGACAACGGCCGCGCCCGCCCCTAGCATGCACCTTCCGGCGCGACAAACCGCGTCGTCGCGGCTCGAATCGTGGCTGGAGGCGGAGCGCGATCAGCTGCCCTTGTGGTTGCCCGTGGCGATCGGGGCCGGGGTTACGGCGTGGTTCGTCCTGCCCGATCCGCTCGCCTGGCGCGCGGCGCTGATGGGGGCCGCGGCGATCGCGCTGTTTGCCCTGGCGGCGGCGCGGGGAGGGCGCGCGGCCCGCGCCGCGGCGATCGGCGCGATCGCCTTTGCGCTTGGGCTCTCGATCATCTGGTTCCGGGCGGATCGCGCCGCTGCGCCGGTGCTCACGCGGCCGATGGTGGTGCAGCTCCAAGCTAAGGTCGAGGATGTCGATCCGCTGCCCGCGCGCGGTCTCGTGCGGGTGCGGCTCGTCGATCTGCAATGGGAAGGCCGCGCCCCCGATCCGGCGCCGACGCGGGTCCGGGTCAATGTCGCCGATCGCGACGCGCCAGCCGGGCTGGTCCCCAATGCCACGATCCGCTTGCGCGCCCGCTTGATGCCGCCAGCCGCGCCTGCGGTGCCCGGCGCCTATGATTTCGCGCGCGTCGCCTGGTTCGCCGGGATCGGCGCCACTGGCCGTGCGCTCGGGCCGGTGGCGATCACCGCCGGCGGCGACCCCACGGAGCCGCTGCGCAACCGCCTGTCGCGCCACATCCAGTCCCGGCTCGAGGGCAGCGCCGGCGGCATCGCCGCGGCGCTCGCCACCGGCGACGTCGGGGGCATCCTGGAGGAGGATCAGGAGGCGATGCGCAGCTCCGGCCTCGCGCATCTGCTGTCGGTCAGCGGCCTGCACATCACTGCCGCCGTCGGCCTGACTATGCTTCTCGCCAGCCGCATTCTCGCCCTCAACATGCGCCTCGCGCTCACCGGGCGCGTGCCGCTGATCGCCGCCGGGATCGCCGCGCTGGTCGCAGTCGGCTATACCTTGCTGACGGGCAGCGAGGTGCCCACCATCCGCAGCTGCATCGCCGCGCTTTTGGTGCTCGCCGCCATGGCGATCGGGCGCGAGGCGCTGACGCTTCGCCTCGTCGCGACCGGCGCGCTGGTGGTGTTGCTGTTATGGCCCGAGTCGGTGGTTGGCCCGAGCTTTCAGCTATCCTTCGCCGCCGTGACCGCGATCATCGCGCTTGCCGAGCATCCGCGCGTCCGTGGCTGGTTCGCCCCGCGCGAAGAAGGCTGGCCCGCCCGGCTGATGCGCGGCGCGGCCTCGCTGCTGCTCACGGGCATCGCGGTGGAGCTCGCGCTGCTGCCCATCGCGGTGTTCCATTTCCACAAGGCCGGCATCTACGGCGCGCTCGCCAACATCGTCGCCATTCCGCTCACCACCTTTGTCATCATGCCGCTGGAGGCGGTGGCGCTGGTCCTCGACGCCGCCGGGCTCGGCTGGCCGGTCTGGTGGCTCACCGATCAGGCGCTCGCGCTGCTGTTGTGGATCGCGCATGTCACGGCCGCAGCGCCCGGTGCGGTGACGGCGCTGCCCGCCATGCCGCGCGGCGCCTTCGCACTGATGGCGGCAGGCGGCTTGTGGCTGGCCCTGTGGCGAACGCGCTGGCGGTGGCTCGGGCTGGTGCCGCTGGCGATCGGCGCGTGCTGGGCACTGGTAACGCCGGCACCCGCTGTGCTGGTGACGGGTGACGGCCGCCATGTCGGCATTAGGCTGGAAGACGGTCGAGTCGCGCTCCTGCGCGACCGCACGGGCGATTATGCGCGCAACATGCTCGCCGAAAACGGCGGTGCGGATGGCGATCCCGTTGCCTTGTCCGAACAATCCGGCGCGCGATGCAGCCGCGATCTGTGCCGCGTCGATCTCACCGCCAAAGGCCGCCGTTGGCGCCTGCTCGCCACGCGCAGCACCTATCTTGTTCCCGCCGGTGAGCTGATCGCCGCTTGCCGTGCCGCCGACATCGTCGTCAGCGAGCGCCGCCTGCCGCGCGGCTGCACCCCGCGCTGGCTCCGGCTCGACCGCCACACGCTGCGCCAGACCGGCGGCGTCGCCGTGACGCTCGCCACCGGCGGAGTGGTGACGGTGTACCGTCCCGGCGACCAGCATCCGTGGGTGAGGGCAGCGAAAGCCGCTGCCCGAACCGGAACGCACCGGCGCACGAGCAACCAGCGCGGCCAAGCCAGAATCCGAGTGTCACCGCCACAGCCGCCGTCACCCTGAACTTGTTTTAGGGTCCACCTATTCACAAGCCAAGTCGCGCGGGAAAGCACGGTGAATGCCGAAACAAATTCAGCATGATGGCGCCGTATAGAAGGCGACGTTCAAATATGATGCGATCACCACAGCATCGGCGCCGCAGTTCGGCTACACAATTCTTGCACAAACGCGAACGAGGACACCCTTGTACACCAAGCAAGTCATCGAGGCATATCGCTGGCAACGCGCCCCCTCGGCAACACAATCGTCGAGTTATCGCATGGCCGTATCGTGCTGAACCATGCTCATCCGGACGTTTGGGACGCTAATCACCTTGACGCCGTAAAGGCCGAACACCCGCAAGATGTCGATGCACTGCTGGAGAGCATGGAACGCCACCTCGCACACACGCCTTGGCGGGTAGTGCACACCGATCCCTTCACGCCGGAACCATTCACGGCCCGTCTCGCGCTCGACGGCTATGTCGAACAGCCCGCCGTCATCCAGATGGTTCTGGACGGCCCACTTGAAGCGCCGGCCGGGAAAGATCGTGCCTGTCAGGACGGAGGCAGATTGGGCAACCCTCGCCGCGCTGGTGCGACGCGATCCGCGGAAGGTGCGCGAACAGGTGGCAAGCTGCTATCACCGGAACTAAGCGCGTCGATCGTCGTCGCTTATCGAGCCAAGGATGGCCCGTATCGCTTTCACCTCGTCCAAATAGGCGACCAAGCCGTCGCTTATGGTGCGCTTGCCGTCGCACCATCAGGCGCCGGCATGATCGAGGATCTTTTCACACTCCCTGCCTTCCGGAGGCGCGGTGTCGCGTCCGCGCTGATCGCCCACTTCACGGCGGACCTTGCGGCGCGGCAATGCGCCTGCGTGTTCCTGGGCGCTATCGTTGGCGACAGGGCTCGCCGCCTTTACGCGAAACTTGGTTTTCGCCCTTTGATGCTCACGCGATGCTGGGTGCGTCGCGGGTGAGGGCCAATTTCCATTGGCTTAGCCACCCACGCTGGAGCGAGGCTCTTCCGTAAGGTCGAGCATCTCGATCCGCGGCGTGGGAGATCGGACCGGCTTGGGCGAACCGGAGTCGATGTAAAGGTTGGCCGTCCGGTGTAGCGCTCGACTGGTAATTGCCGCATCGTCAACGGCGCGTAGCGGCGCGCCTTGATCCCCTCCAGCACGCCCGCCACCCAAAAGTCCTTCAACGTTTCGCTTTGCCGCTGCACCCTGGGATCGGACACGCTGCGATCGGGCTCGATCCAGAAGGTGACATCGATCCACTGATCGGCACGATAAGGCTCATATACGCCACTGGTCGCGTTTGCCCTGCCAGGTCGCCTTTTCGGTTCGAGCAATGGCGCATGCAGCAGCAGCGGGCGCTCGGTCGGCGCGATCTCCTGGCTGGCGATCAGCCGGTCGATCGCTCCCTCGTCGCCCGTCGCTTCGGCAAGTTGTGCCGCGATCAACAGTCCCGCCTTTCGGAATGGCGCCATTTCAGGTCCGCCGGCGGCCTGAAGGTGGCGTCGGCGATGCTGACGGTCATGTCCTCCGCCGGCGAGCAGCGCCGCGCCAGGGAGTCGGCCAAGGCCTTGCCGGTCTGCTCAAGGGGGCGGGCGTTGACAATGATTGGTGAGCGATCGCAGGCGCAGCCGGAGCCATCGCCTGGAGCAACAACGAAAGCGCTGCGATCATCCTGGGGCGACTCCGCTCTCCTGTATCAACGCACAGCCAATCGCGCTTCTCGGTCGCGGTCAACCGACGGCTGCTCGGATCGGTAGCATCCCCGCCGCGCATCGGATCGATGCACGATCAGCTTGATCCGTTCGCCCGAGTTGACCGCAGCCTTGCCCCAAGCGCATGCTTCGCCCGGCAGTCGAAGCGGGCATGTTCCTGTTTGACACCTCAACAAGCCTGGGGCGAACGGAGCCAGCGGCTCCAGTGCACCAAAAGTCGCTCAGCAATACCCGACACGTGACCCAGCGTGCGCTGCTCAACCAACCCCGCCGGTCGCCGAGGTGCGACGGGCCTCAGGAATAGCGCCGCAGGATCCCCGCCAGCTTGCCCTGCACCCGAACCTGCGCCGGCGCATAGCGCTGCGGATCATAGGAGCGGTTCGCCGGGTCGAGCCGGATCATTGCGCCCTCGCGCCGGAAGTACTTCAGCGTCGCTTCGCTATCCTCGATCAGCGCCACCACGATTTCGCCGTCGCGCGCCACTTCCTGCTTGCGGATCAGCGCGAAGTCGCCGTCCAGGATGCCGGCCTCGACCATTGAATCGCCTGCCACTTCCAGCGCGAAATGCTCGCCTGCGCCCAGCAAGGCGGCGGGAACGGGAAGGCTGGTCGATCCCTCGAACGCTTCGATCGGCACGCCGGCAGCGATGCGACCGTGCAGCGGCACTTCGACCACGTCGTTGGCCGGCTCCGGCAGTGCGCGGGGTGGGACCGTGGTCACTGCGGCGGCGTGATCCTCCGCCCGCTCCGGCACCTTGAGCACCTCAAGCGCGCGGGCGCGATTGGGGAGGCGACGCAGAAAGCCGCGCTCTTCCAGCGCGGAGATCAGGCGATGGACGCCGGACTTGGACTTGAGGTCAAGCGCATCCTTCATCTCCTCGAAAGAAGGCGAAACGCCGGTCTCCGCCAGGCGATCGTTGATGAAACAGATCAGCTCGTGCTGCTTCCTCGTGAGCATCGCATCATCTCCGCCGCGAACAGACGTAGAACCTTTACGGAACGTAATTTGCTCCGTCAAGCGATCACGAGGACTTCCGCCGAGTCGCCGCGTTCCGCCGCCGGCGCATTCGGCTCGCGCACGATCAGGCATCCGGCGCGCGCTAGCGTGCGCAGCATCGAACTGTCCTGGATCGCCGCAACATAAGCGTGCCCGTCGCGCAGCTCGGCACGCATATAGTCCGTTCGCGGGCCGTTCGGCGGTAACGCCTCGCCGAGCACTGCGCGCGTTGTCGTCGGTAGCGGCTGCGCGGCCCCGGCAAGCCGCGCCACCATTGGTTTGACGAACAACAGCCCGGTGACGAACGCCGACACGGGATTGCCCGGCAAGCCCAGCACGGCCATTTCGCCTCTTTGCTCATCACGGCGCCAGCCTGCCATCAGGGGCTTGCCCGGCCTGAGCGCGATGCGCCAGAAATCGATTGCTGCGCCAGCAGCGATCAGCGCGGGACGGACCAGGTCGTGATCCCCCACCGACGCACCGCCAGTGGTGACCAGCACGTCCGCCTCGACCCAGGTAAAGGCGGCGGTCAGCGTGTCCAGCCGATCGGGCAGGATGCCGAGATCGACGATCTCCACCGGCAGGTCGGACAGGAGTGCGCGTAGCAGCAGGCGGTTCGATTCCGGCAACCGGTCGGGCAGGGGCGCCGCGCCCGGCTCAGCCAGTTCATCGCCAGTCGCGGCAATCGCCACGCGCACCCGCCGGCGCACCGTCACCGCGCCGACACCGCCGGTCGCCGCCACTGCCAGCCGCGCTGGCGTCAGCCGCTCGCCCGCGGCTACCAGCGTATCACCTTCGTGAAAGTCGAGCCCCTGGCGGCGGATGTTCGCGCCAACCCGCGTCGGCCCCTCGCCATCCAGCATCAGCAGCGCGCCGTCGCGCCGCGCTTCTTCCTGAACCATCACCACATCGGCGCCATCGGGCATCGCCGCGCCGGTGAAGATGCGCGTCGCTTCGCCAGCGCCGACCAGGCCGGCGAACGGCCGCCCCGCCGCGCTTTCGCCGATCACGCGCACTGGCCCCGGCAGGTCGGCGAAGCGCAGCGCATAGCCGTCCATCGCGGACAGGTCCCGCGCCGGCTGGGTCCGCCGCGCCAGCACCGGCTCCGCGGCCCAGCGCCCGATCGCCTCGGCAAGCGGCAGTGTTTCAGGGGGCAGTGGCCGCGCGGCGGCGAGCAGGCGCGCCTGCGCTTCGGCAACGGGAAGCAGATCGCTCATGTCGTGCCGAGTGACAGATTCGGCGCGCCAGCAACACCCCGATTGATTATGCCTCCGCTCACGGCGCGCGAGGGGAGGTACAGATGCGGTGGTTAGCGGGTGTCGCAGCGTTCGGGCTGCTGGGGGCGGCGCCTGCGCCCGCGGTCGATCAGGCGGAAACCTTGTCCCCGCTCGCCCCGACGGTGCTGCCGCTGCGGGAGCAAGCCCGCATCCGCGACGCCTGGCTGCGCGAGCGGCTCGACACCCTGGTCCCGCGACTGATGCGTGAGGCCGGCGTCGACATGTGGATCCTCGTTGCCCGCGAATATGCCGAGGATCCGGTGCTGGCGACGATGCTCGACGCCGAAAGCTTTCACGCCCGACGCCGCACGATTCTGGTGTTCCACGATCCCGGTGCCGGCCGCCCTGTCGAACGGCTGACCGTCAGCCGCTACGGCCTGGCGAACCTGTTTCCTTCGGCGTGGAACCCCGACGAGGAGCCCGATCAATGGAAGCGGCTCGGCCAGATCGTCGCTGCGCGACGACCCAAGCGGATCGCGATCAACATCTCGCCCGACAGTGCCTTCGCGGACGGGCTGACCAAGAGCCAATATGACGAACTGCGCACCGCTTTGAGCGACAATGCCAAACGCCTCGTCCCGGCAGACAGACTGGCGATCGGCTGGCTTGAGACCCGGACACCGGCGGAGATGGCGCGCTATCCCGAGATCGTCCGCATCGCGCACGCAATCATCGCGCAGGGCTTTTCCACCCATGCTGTCACGCCGGGGCGAACCACGGCCGACGATCTCGTCTGGTGGTATCGCGAGGCGATCGCTGGCCTGAGGCTCGCCACCTGGTTTCAGCCCTCGGTGGCGATCTTCCGCCGAGGCGCGGGCGAGCTTGGCGGCAATGAGGTGATCCGCCCCGGCGACATGTTGTGGGTCGATTTCGGCATTACCTATCTCGGCCTGAACACGGATACTCAGCACCTCGCTTATGTGCTACGCCCGGGTGAGCGTGGTGCGCCCGAGGGACTGCGCGCCGGCATGGCGGCCGCTAACGGCGTTCAGGACGCGGTGACGGCGGCGTTCCGCACCGGGCGCACCGGCAACCAGATCCTCGTCGCCGCGCGCGAAGCGGCAATCGCGCGCGGGCTGAAGCCGACGATTTATTCGCACCCGATCGGCTTTCACGGCCATGCCGCCGGCAGCGCGATCGGCTTCTGGGACGATCAGCAGCCCAGCCCGCGCGGCATGCATGCGTTACGGCCGATGACGGCTTGGTCGATTGAATTGTCGGCCGCGCATGCCGTGCCGGAATGGGACGGTCAGGTGGTGCCGTTCCGGCTGGAGGAGGACGCCTGGTTCGACGGCATCGGCGTGCGGTATCTCGATGGGCGCCAGACGCGATTCCATCTGATCCGGGCGGCGGCGCGGAAGAAACGCGGGCGCTAGCCCCCGGCGCCATCGTTGCGCGGAACGGGAATCCAGACGCGCAGCTCTTCGGTCGAGCCGCACCACCAGCGTGTGGGAATCCCCGCCTCCGTGGGACGACAATAGGGTTGGTGTCGCCGCTAGGCGACGAAATCGCCCGACTTGCCGCCGGTCTTGCGCAGCAGGCGGACGCCGCCGATCTCCATTCGTTTGTCCAGCGCCTTGGCCATGTCATACACCGTCAGCAGCGCGGTGGAGACGGCGGTCAGCGCCTCCATCTCCACGCCCGTCCGCCCGGCCGTCGCCACGGTCGCCGTCGCCGACACGCCGTCGGCCTCCACTGACAGGTCGATCGAGACCTTGGACAAGGGCAGGGGATGACACAAAGGGATCAGCTCGCTGGTCCGCTTCGCCGCCATGATCCCGGCGACGCGCGCTACCGCCAGCACATCGCCCTTCGCCACCGCGCCAAGCGCGATTGCTCCGGCGGCCTCGGCAGACATGGTGATCCGCCCCTCGGCCACCGCCTCGCGCACCGTCTCGGCCTTGCCTCCGACATCGACCATCCGCGCCGCGCCGGCCTCGTCGAGGTGCGTCAGTCCGCTCATTGCAGCAGCGCGCGCGTGGCGGCGGCGACATCGGCCTGCCGCATCAACGATTCCCCGATGAGAAAGCAACGCACGTCATGCTCGGCCATCGCATCCAGGTCGGCGCGCGTGTTGAGCCCGCTTTCGGCGACAAAGGTGCAATCGGCCGGCGCGCGCCCGACCAGCTCATAGGTGCGCTCGAAACTTACGGAGAAGTTTCGCAGATCGCGGTTGTTCACCCCGATAAGCCGCGACTTGAGCTTCAGCGCCCGCTCCAGCTCGGGCGCGTCATGCACCTCAACCAGCACGTCCATGCCGCGCTCGATCGCCGCCGCCTCGATCTCTGCCGCCGCGCCGTCGTCCAGCGCCGCCATGATGATCAGGATCGCGTCCGCCCCGATCGCGCGCGCCTCGGCGACTTGCCACGGATCGACGAGGAAGTCCTTGCGGATCACCGGCAGGTCGCACGCGGCACGCGCGGCGATCAGATAATCCTCGTGCCCCTGAAAATAGTCGCGATCCGTCAGCACCGACAGGCACGCCGCGCCACCTGCGGCATAAGCGCGCGCATGGGCGGGCGGATCGAAGTCGGGCCGGATCAGCCCCTTGGACGGGCTGGCCCTCTTGATCTCGGCGATAAGCGCGTATGTCGGCGAGTGGTCAGAAGCGGCGCCCTCCACCGTTGGTGCTGCGCTCGTCGAAGCACGTGCCCCAGTCGCTTCGCCGGAGACACGCCCTTCGACAAGCTCAGGGCGAACGGGAGTAGGGGTCGCCGAGACTCTGGACACAATCCGATCCAGCGCCGCCTTGAACCCGCGCGGCGCGGTCTGCGTCTTCGCCAGCGTATCCAGATCACCAATCGACCGCTCAGCCCGTCGTGCCACCACTTCCTCGCGCTTGGTGGCAAGGATCCGATCCAGAATTGTCACGCCCGCACTCACGCCCATGCGATCCATCGATCGAGCAAATCGTTTGCCGCGCCGCTATCCAGCGCCTCCGCCGCGCGCCGTGCGCCCGCCTCCAGCGGCTCGCCCACCAGCGTCAGCGCCACCGCCGCATTCAGCAGCACCGCTTCGCGATACGCCCCGCGCTCGCCCTGCAACAGCCGCCGGAGCGCAACGCCGTTATGCGCCGGATCGCCGCCGCGGATCGCCTCAATGGAATGGCGAGCAAGACCCGCATCCTCAGGCAGGATCCGCTCACCGATCGCCACGTCGCCGATCGCAACCGCCACCGTCGGCCCGGCGCCGGACACTTCGTCCAGCCCTTCCTCGCCCGACACCACGATCGCCGCTTCGGTGCCCAGCTGCGCCAGCGCCTCGGCATAGACGGGTGCATAGTCCGGCCGCGCAATGCCGATCAGCTGGCGTGTGACATGCGCGGGGTTGGCCAGTGGTCCCATCAGGTTGAAGATCGTCCGCTTGCCGATCTGCCGGCGGATCGGCGTGATCCGCTTCATCGCCGGATGATGGTTCGCCGCGAACAGGAAACAGATGCCGAGTTCGTTCAGCGTCTCCTCCGCCAACGCACCCGCGCGCTCCATGTCGAGTCCTAGCGCCTCAAGCGTATCCGCCGCGCCCGCCTTGGACGAGGCCGCACGATTGCCGTGCTTGGCCACCGGCACGCCGCACGCCGCGACCACCAGACTGACGGCCGTCGACACGTTAAGCGTATGATGCCCGTCGCCGCCGGTGCCGCACACGTCGATCGCCCCGGCTGGCGCGCTGATCGGGATCAGCCGCTCGCGAAGCGCGCGCGCTGCCTCGGCGATCTCGATCGAGGTTTCGCCGCGATCCGACAGGTCGATCAGGAAGCGCGCAATCGCCTCCTCGCTCGCCCGCCCGTCAAGGATGTCGCTGAAAGCCTGAGCCGCGCTCTCGTGCGACAATGGGCTGGACGGATCGGGCAGCAACGCCAGGGTCGTCATGCCTTGGCGCCCGTCAGCGCGACGAAATTGGCAAGCAGGTCATGCCCATGTTCGGTGGCGATGCTTTCGGGGTGGAACTGCACCCCATGGATCGGCAACTCGCGGTGCCGCAGTCCCATCACCGATCCGTCCGCCGCCGTCGCGTTCGGCACCAACACCTCCGGCACATCCTCCACCACCAGCGAATGGTAGCGGGTCGCGGTGAATGGGGAGGGGAGGCCGGCAAACACGCCGCTCGCGTCATGCTCGATCGCGCTGGTCTTGCCGTGCATCAGCCCGCCGCGCACCACCTTGCCGCCAAAATGCTGCCCGATCGCCTGATGGCCCAAGCACACGCCCAGCAGCGGGCGGCGGCTTTCGGCGCACGCCGCCACCAGATCTAGGCTGATCCCCGCTTCATTGGGCGTGCACGGCCCGGGGGAGAGAAGAAAGCCCGTGGCGTTGGAGGCAAGCGCCTCCGCCGCGGTCAGCGCATCGTTGCGCTCGACGCGCACCTCGGCACCCAGCTCCATCAGATAATGGACCAGGTTCCAGGTGAAGCTGTCGTAATTGTCGACGACCAGGATCATGTTGCGCCCGACATAGCGTAACCGGCCCGCGCCGCAACGACTGTTACACCCCGGTAATTTCGCGTGACCGGCCTGTGTTCATCCGGGATAAACCGGCGCCGGCGATCGTTGAGTCGTCACCAGGAGGTCGCCTTCGATGTTTCGCCCGTTCGTTCTTTCCGCCGCCGCTGTGCTTGCGCTGGCTCCCGCCGCGGTGTCGGCCCAGGCCGATGCACAGCCGGAGGTTCAGGGCGCGAACCAGGCGGAAAGCGGCCAGCCGCCGCAACGCATCCGTCAGGTGACGCTGACCGGTGAGGAGCGTTGCCCCACCGCCGCCGCTGACGAGATCGTGGTGTGCAGCCGGCTCGATCCCAACGAACAGTTCCGCGTGCCCAAGGAATTGCGCCGCCCGCTCGAGGTGCCCGCGCAGAACCAGAGCTGGGTCAACCGCGCCGCCACCGTCGATCGCGTTGGCCGCGTGGCCGGCGGTCTGCCCAATACCTGCTCGCCGATCGGCGCCGGCGGGCAGACCGGCTGCGGGATCATGGCCGGCCAGGCCTGGGCCGCCGAACGTCGCCAGGCCCAGCGCGAAGCCGAAGCGATCACGCCCGGCACTCGCACCGACATCGATATCGAGGATGACGAGCCGCGGGAGTGAGCGGCGACGGGTGCGAAGGCGGCTCACAAAATGCACCGGTCATCCCGGACTTGATCCGGGATCCCGCTTCTTCGCCACCGTCAGCAGATAGCGGGACCCCGGATCAAGTCCGGGGTGACGACGCTTACTGCGGGCAGTTTACCTCTCACGCCGTGGCGAACAACTTCGTCCCCACCACGCCGACGATGATCAGGCCAATGAACCCCATCTGTACCGGATTGAGCTTCTCGCCGAACAGGATCACGCCGAACACCGCCACGCCGACTGCACCAAGCCCGGTCCACACCGCATAGGCCGTCCCGGCCGGCAGTCCGCGCATCGCCAAGGCGAGGAGCCCCATGTTGACGAAGCTCAGTGTGATCGGAACCGCCGACGCCAGGAGGCTACCCTGCGTGGCGGCCCATTTCAGGCTCAATGCCCAGATGATTTCGGTAACAACGGCAATGCCGAGGATGAGCCACGCCATGTGACACTCCTTGAAGTACGGGCTCGAATGGAAAGCGCGACGGCCGGAAACCCGAAAGAGGCGCGCGCAGGGCGGGTCCGTTAGCCCCCGTTATGCGCCCTGTCCAGCAAACCCGCTGTCACTCGCCCGTGCCGCCTTTTCACGCCACCGGAGGATCAGCGATCAGTCCAGTCTTACCGGCGTCGCGGCGGTATCACCCACCACCGTATGCCAGCGCAGCACGCGCCACCCCGTCACAAGTCCTTGCGCAACATAGGGGTCCGCCCGCGCGAACGCCTCGGCCGCGCCGCGATCGTTGAACAGCAGCAGCGCCGATTCGACCGGTTCGCCCACGGCGCCGCCGAGCAGCAATGCGCCCTTGTCCGCCGCTTCCCACGCCAGCGCGAGATGCGCGGCACGAAACTCCCCCCGCCGAGCGAGATAGTCGGGCGCCAAGTCGTAGCGCAGCAGCCAATGCCCACCGGCCGGCGCAGCCGAGGTCACTGGCCGAACCCGCCGGAGCTCGCCTGCGCGATCGCCTCGCGCGCCGCCGCCAGCAGCGCGCCGGCCTTGGCCTCGCATTCGCGCTGCTCGTACACCGGGTCGCTGTCCGCGACGATGCCCGCGCCGGCCTGCACATGCATGGTGCCGTCCTTCACCACCGCGGTGCGCAGCACGATGCACGAATCCATCGAGCCGTCAGGCGAAAAATAGCCGACGCCGCCCGCATAGGCCCCGCGCTTCTCGCCCTCCAGTTCGGCGATGATCTGACACGCGCGCACCTTGGGCGCGCCGCTCACCGTGCCCGCCGGAAAGCCCGCGAACAGCGCATCGATTGCGTCGTGCTTGGGATCGAGCGCACCCACCACGTTCGACACGATGTGCATGACATGGCTGTAGAATTCGACGGTATAGCTGTCGGTGACGGTCACCGATCCCGCCGTCGCCACCCGACCGACATCGTTGCGGCCGAGGTCGAGCAGCATCAGATGCTCCGCCCGCTCCTTGGGGTCGGCAAGCAGGCTGGCGCGGTTCGCCTCGTCCTCCTGGCCCGTTCGTCCACGCGGCCGCGTGCCGGCGATCGGCCGGATCGTCACCTCGCCGTCCCGCACCCGCACCAGGATCTCGGGACTCGATCCGGTCAGCGAAAAGCCCGGCAGGTCGAGATGGTAGAGGAAGGGGGAGGGATTGATCCGCCGCAGCGCGCGATAAAGCTCGAACGGCGGCAGCGCGAACGGTGTGGTGAAGCGCTGCGCCAGCACCACCTGAAAGATGTCGCCAGCGACGATATAATCCTTCGCCGCGCGCACCATCTCGGCATAGCGCCCCTCAGGCAGCACCGGGGTCAGCGCGATCTCCGCCGCCTCGCCGCGTACCCGCGCCGGCAGCGCTGTCGCCGCCAGCCGCGCCTCGATCGCATCGAGCCGCTCCTCGGCCTCGGCCACGATCGCCGCCGGATCGCGCGCCGCATCGGGCCATACCGGCGCCACCAGGAACAGGGCATCGGCCAACCGGTCGAACACCAGGATCACCGTCGGCCGCACGAACATCATGTCGGGCAGCCCGAGCGCATCCGTCTTGGCCGGCGGCAGCGTCTCGACCAGCCCGATCGTCTCATATCCGAAGTAACCGACCAGGCAGGCGAGCGCCCGCGGCAGTTCCTCGGGCACGTCCATCCGGCACGATGCAACCAGATCGCGCATCGCCGCCAGCGTCGGCACGGCGCACGGCTCGAACGCATCACGGTCGCTCAGCCAGCGCCGGTTGATCGCCGCGTCATTGCCCTTGGCCCGCAGCACCAGATCGGGCGCGAGGCCAATCATGCTGTGCCGCCCTCGCACCGCGCCGCCCTCGACCGATTCGAGCAGGAAGTCGCCGCGTCCGGGCTCGATCAGCTTCAGCGCGGCGGCGACCGGCGTCTCGGTGTCGGCGATCCGTCGCCGCCAGACGAGCGCCGGCTTGCCGTCCGCCAGCGCGGTTTCAGCCAGGTTACGGATTGGAGCCACCCTGGCCGATCAGGCTCGCCTTCACCCGCGCGATTGCATCGGCGTTGCGGCTCGCCTTCATCGCCTTCTGCACGGCATTGGTGAACTGCTGGGCATATTCGGCGCCCACCGCACGGCCAAGATCGCGCCGCGTCGCGGTGATCACTTGCGGCACCTTGGCGGCATCGCCCGGCTGGATCTGCTCCAGCTTGACGATCAACCAGCCGGCGCGATCGGGTGCCTCCAGCATCTTGGCGGTGCCGCCCTTCATGCTGAAGAGCAACGCCAGCACCGGGTTCGGCCCGCGCGGATCCTGGTTGATCTGCGATCGTGCGGCAACCGCGCGCTCGACCCTGGCGCCGCGCACGCCGGCGTCGGCCAGCGCCTTTTCCACGGTCGCGCCCTTGTTGACGGCCGCGAGCACCTTGGATGCGGCGGCCCGCGCCGCGCGGCGTGCGCGGTCGGCGGTGAAGTCCTTGGCGGCCTGCTCGCGCACTTCGGCGATCGGGCGCGGCGCCGCGCGCACGATGCGATCGAGCGCGACCAGCGCGAAGCTGCCATCTGGCCCGGTTGCCACCACCTGCGGATCATCGCCTTCCTCGGACTGGAAAGCGGCCGACAACACCGGCAGCAGCGTTGGATCGGGCTGCGCCTCGGGCTTGGTGGGATCGCCGCCCGTCGCCGTCAGCGCTGGCGTGGTCGCCGCATTCAACTTTTGGTCGGTCACCAATTCAGAGAAATTGGCATTGTCCGCGATTGCGTCTTCCAGCGCCTCCCGAATGGAGGTGAGCGCGTCGGCCGTCTTCTTTTTGGTCAGTTCGTCTACAATCGTCGCGCGCGCGTCGGCCAGCGACTTGCCCGGAACCTGCGCAACCGTCTCCACCTTGCCGACGACAAAGCCGATCGATCCGCGCACCGGGCCGATCGTGCCGCCTTGCGCCGCACCGAACAGGGCATTGGCAACCGCTGCGGAGGTCGCCGACGTCAGCGCCGCTTTGTCCTGTGCTTCCAGCCGGCGTGCTTCCAAGCCGGCGGCACGCGCCGCATCGGCTACCGACGAGCCGCCGCGCACCTTGGCGGCCAGCGCATCGGCCGCCTTCTGGTCAAGCACGGTAACGAGTGACACTGTCCGCGTCTCGCGCGCCGCCCAGCGCGCCTTGTCGCCATTGTAAGCGGCGGCGATCTCGGCATCGGTCGGCGTGGAGCGCGCCTTCACCATCTCGGGCGACACGCGAGCGTATCGCACCACGCGCCGCTCCGGCAGCGAATAGCGCTGGAGGTTGCGCTTGTACCAATCCTGGATCTCGGCATCGGTCGGCGCCGCGCCCGTCGGCATCGCCGCAGCCGGGATCAGCGCTACTTGGCCGGCGCGCTTCTCCAGCAGCAGCGAGGCATAGGGCAACGCCAGCGACTGCGGCACCTGTCCCGCGCCGACCTGCGGGCGGACGAGGAACTGCGCCATCGTCTCGCGCGCGATATCCGCCTGCACCTGCGCGTCGGTCAGCCGGTTACGCGCCAGAACCTGCTCGTAAATCGCCTGGTCGAACTTGCCGGTCGGCCCCTGCAGCGCGGGAATGTTGCGCAGTTCGCTGCCGATCAGCGCGCGGCTCACCACCATGCCCTGATCCTCGCCGAACGCCTGCAAGGACAGGCCGGCGAGCATACGATCGAGCACGCCCTCGACGCCGCCGGCGGCGACCAGCTGCGCCATGTCGACGCCGGGGTTGCGCTGCTGCGCGCCACGCAGCTCGTCCTGCACGCGCTGCGTCAGTTCGGCTTCGCTGACGTCTTCGCCGCCGACCTTGGCCACCGTCGCGCCCGATGCGCCGCCGCTGCTTTGCAGACCGGTAATGTCGCCCAGCGCAAAGGCCAGCGCAATGACGCCCAGCACGCCCATGGTGACGACCACGCCAAAGCGCGAATTGATGATACGACGAAAGAACCCGAGCATGCAGCGCCAATCTGTTGAACGCCGCTCGCTTTAAGGGGCGGGCTTCGTTACCGCAACGGCACAACAGATGAGGGAGGAGCGTGCATGCGGCGTAAGTTCGTGGCCGGAAACTGGAAGATGAACGGCAGCCTGGCGGCGCTCGCCGAACTCGACGCGATCGGTGCCGCCGTCACTGATACGGTCGACGTAGCCGTCGCGGTGCCCGCCACGTTGATCTACCCCGCGTCGCAACGTGCGCGCTTTCCGATCGGGGCGGAGGACGTCCACGCCAACGATTGCGGCGCGCACACCGGTTGCGTTTCGGCGGACATGATCAAGGAAGCCGGCGCCGCCTTCTCGATCGTCGGCCATTCCGAACGTCGTCAGGCGCAAGGCGAAACCGACGCCGATGTAAAGGGCAAGGCCGAGGCGCTCCGCCGCGCCGGCCTCCACGCCATCCTGTGCGTCGGCGAAACGCTTGAGCAGCGCGAGGCAGGCGAGGCGGAGGCGGTCGTCACCGCCCAGATCCGCGCCTCGCTCCCCGAGGGCGCAGCGGGTGACTGGCTGTCGATCGCCTATGAACCAATCTGGGCGATCGGCACCGGCAAGGTGGCGACGGTCGAAGACGTGGAGGCGATGCACGCCGCCATCCGCGAGGCGCTGGGCGAGAACGGCGAAACGATCCGCCTGCTGTACGGCGGCTCGGTAACGGCAGAAAACGCCGCCGGCCTGTTGCACGCAGCGAACGTCGACGGCGCCCTCGTCGGCGGCGCCAGCCTGACCGCCGCCAAATTCATCCCCATCATCGAAGCGGCGAGGGGCTAGCTCCTCCCCGGAACGGGGAGGGGGACCATGCGCAGCATGGTGGAGGGGTGCCTCCGCGCAGCGCACCGTTCGAAGTCCATGCGAGGGTGTAGCGTGGCGCTTCAGGCGATCGCCTCCGTCACAATCTCCCCTTCGCTTTTTCAGCTAGGACGTCCCAATTCTTGACCTGCTCCCCGGAAATCATGCCATTGGTAAGTTAGCTGGTCAGATGGAGACGAGCGATGCGGCGAGGCCGTTTTACCGAGGATCAGATCATAGGCGTGCTGCGTGAGCACGAGGCTGGAGTGAA
>NZ_MPSB01000019.1 GCF_001981525.1 Sphingomonas jeddahensis
CCCTCGTACAAGGCCGCCACCGGCTCCGCCCGCGCCACCTTGCCCCGGCTCGCATGCACCAGCGTCACCGGCAGCGCGGCATCCGCCGCCACCAGCACGGACTTCACCATCGCTCCGCCCTGGTTCGCCTCCGCCACCACCCGGTCCGCGCCATGCAACGCCGCACAAGCGGCCACCGCCCGCGCCCACCCCTCGGGCGACGCGCCGTCGATGCTCGCGTCGGCGATTACATAGCCGCAGCCATCCTCGCCCAGCGCGACACACACGATCCCGCACGCATCGCCGCCGATACCCGCCGGCGGATCGACCCCCACCACCACACGCCGCAGCGCCGGCGCCGCCGCCACCCGGCATCGTTCGATCAGCCCGCGCGACCACAAGGCCCCGACCACCGAGTCGATCAGCTCGCCGTCGAGCTCCTGCCGCCCGAGCGCCGTCCCGCCATAACTCTCGCGCATCGCGTCCACGAAGCTTTCCGGCAGATGCACGTTGCCCCCGGTCTGCCCAACCGTCTCCTCCACGCCCGACAGCGCCATCACCCGCCGCATCAGCGCGTTGGGCCTGGGCGTCGTCGTCACCACCACCTGCGGCCGCGCGCCCAGCCGCATGGTCAGCATCAGATTGTCCCATGCCGCATCGCCGCGCCGCCATTTCGCCAGCTCGTCGCACCACGCCGCATGATGCTCCGGCCCGCGCAAGCCCTCCGGCGCATCGGCCGAATAGACCGTCGCCACCGCCCCGCCGGCCCAGCGCACCTCGCTTTTGGTCGGCGTCCACACCGGCCGCATGTCGAGCCGCGCCGTCGCGATCACCCCGCTCGGCCCCTCCACCATCACCCGCCGCGCCTCGTCCGCCGTCGCGCCGACCAGTGCGATCCGCGCGCCCGCAACGGTGCGCGCGATATGGTTGACCCATTCCGCCCCCGCGCGCGTCTTGCCGAACCCGCGCCCCGCGCGGATCAGCCAGATGCGCCAGTCGCGCGCCGACGCAAGCTGTCCCTCATGAGCATAATGGCTCTCCCAGCGCCCCGCCGCCTCGATCTTCATTTCCATCGGCAGCACGTCGATCACCCGATCGCGCTGGTCGGGCGGCAGCAGGGCTAGCTGCCGCAGCGGATCGTCGCTCACGCCGCGCCCGCCTGCCGCGCCAGCCCGTCGAGCGCGCGGCGCAGCGCCGCATCGGTCTCGGCCGGCGTCGGCATCGTCATTCCCTTGGGCACCGCCTTGCCGCTCTTGCCGTCCGCCCGACGACGCAGCAGCACCGCCATGGCGAATTGCAGATCGGCTGCACTGGCGGCACGAACGGGCAGCACCGCCGGATCGCCCCCGGCAAACGATACGCCAGACGATCCTCCCCGTGATCCCTCACGCGATCCCGGCGCCTCGCCACCGCGCTCGACCTTCGCCAGCGCATGTTCCAGCAGCCCGGCCTCCAGCCGCGCATAGCCGTCCGCGATCGCCGCGTCCCACGCCGCCGCAAAGGCCGCATCCTCGCTCCGCCAGCGATAGCAAGTCGCCATCGTCCGCTTCGCCATCCGCGCGGCGAGTGCGACGCTGCACGTCTCGGCCAGCACCGCCAAGAAGCGGTTCCGCCGCCCCTGCGTGCGCGCACACACGGCCACCCGCCCGCCGCTGGCGGTCGCCATCCCCGTCGCCATGTCATCCTCCCCCAAATCGGCATGGCACGCGTTCAGCCGCGACGCTCGGCCCTGCCCACCGCGCGACAAGCCCCCGCATCGCCGCCTCCCGAAGCGCCGCGCCCAACGAAAACGGGCCGGGAGCACCGGGGGATCACCCCGCGCTCACCAGCCCGCCGCTGCACCTACAATTCTTCAGTGTTCCTGTTTTGTACTCAAACAGCGTCGCGCTGTCAAGCGCTTTCTCGCGCGCGCCACCCACCGCGTTCGTCCTGAGCCTGTCGAAGGACGTGCCAAGCAGGACAGGCGCCCGTGACACGCCCTTCGACAAAGCTCAGGGCGAACGGTGGCGGGTGCGCCTTACGCCTCACACACCCGTCATGCCGGGCTCGTCCCGGCATCCACTGTGCCGCACATTCGAGGCCATCGAGTGCGCGGCACAGTGGATCCCGGCACAAGGCCGGGATGACGAACGCTGCGCCGGCTTGAACCTGCCCCAAATGCACGTCACCCCGGCCCTGAGCCGGGGTCCCGCTACCCTCCCTACCACAGCGAGAAGATGCGGAACCTCGGGTCAGTCCCGGGGCGACGAAACTACCCGAACGAACCGATCACATATGGATCGGCTTCCCCTGCACCGCCATCGCGGCTTCCTTCACCGCTTCGGAATGCGTCGGGTGCGCGTGGCAGGTGTAAGCGATATCCTCGCTGGTCGCGCCGAACTCCATCGCCTGCGCCGCCTGCGCGATCATCGTGCCGGCCACCGAAGCGATGCACCACACGCCCAGCACGCGATCGGTCTTGGCATCCGCGATCACCTTCACGAAGCCGTCCGGCTCGTGGTTGGTCTTCGCCCGGCTGTTGGCCATCATCGGGAACTTGCCAACCTTGACCTCACCCTTTTCCTTCGCCGCCTCTTCCGTAAGGCCCACGCCAGCGATCTCCGGCCAGGTATAGACCACCGACGGGATCACATCATGGTTCACGATGCCATGCTGCCCGGCGATGTTCTCGGCCACCGCAATGCCCTCGTCCTCGGCCTTGTGCGCCAGCATCGGCCCGGGGATCACGTCGCCGATCGCCCACACGCCGCTCACCGAGGTACGGAAATCGTGATCGGTGCCGATCTGCCCGCGATTGTTGAGCTCCAGCCCGATCTTCTCCAGCCCCAGCCCCTCGACGTTCGGCTTGCGCCCGATCGACACCAGCACGCAATCCGCCTCGATCGTCGTCGCCTCGCCGCCAGCCGCCGGCTCGACGGTCAGCGTTGCCTTGCCACCGTCAACGGCGACACTCGTCACCTTGGTAGAAAGCTTGAACTCGATCCCCTGCTTCTTGAAGATCTTGTTGGCTTCCTTGCGCACGTCACCGTCGAAGCCCGGCAGGATCTGGTCGAGGAACTCGACGCAGGTCACCTTGGCACCCAGCCGGCGCCAGACCGAGCCAAGCTCCAGCCCGATCACGCCGCCGCCGATCACCACCATATGCTCGGGCACCTTGGGCAGCTCCAGCGCGCCGGTCGAATCGACCACCACCTGCTGGTCGATCGTCACGCCCGGCAGCGGCGTCACGGTCGAGCCGGTCGCGATCACGACGTTCTTCGCCGTCACCTTCTGCTCGCCGACGCTAACGGTATGCGCGTCCTCGAACGAGGCGCGGCCCTTCAGCCACGTCACCTTGTTCTTCTTGAATAGGAACTCGATGCCCCCGGTCAGCCCCTTCACCGAATCGCGACGCTGCGCATGCATCGCTTCCAGATCCAGCTCGGGCGTCACCTTGATGCCCATCTTGGCCATCGTGCCGTTCGCCGCCGCATCGAAATACTCGCTGGCGTGCAGCATCGCCTTGGACGGAATGCACCCGACGTTGAGGCACGTGCCGCCCAGCGTCTCGCGGCTCTCCGCGCACGCCACCTTCAGGCCCAGCTGCGCCGCCCGGATCGCCGCGACATAACCACCCGGACCGGCACCGATCACGAGAACGTCATAGTCGAATTCGTCAGCCATCGGGTGCACTCGCCTCTGGATTAGGGAAACCGGCTGCGACATAGACCCTCATGACGGGGGTGCAACCCCGCGACATAGAACGAAACAGGAGAGCGGTGGCATGGACCTGAACTGGAGCCCCGAAGAACAGGCGTTCGAAGCGGAAGTCCGTGACTTCCTCGCCATGTCGCTCACCCCCGAGCTGCAACGCGCCGGCCGTCTCTCCACCAGCGTCTATGCCGATCACCATGCCAGCATGAAGTGGCAGGAGATCCTCGTCGCCAAGGGCTGGGCCGCCCCGCACTGGGCGCCCGAGCATGGCGGCACCGACTGGACGGTCGCACAGCATTACATCTGGAACCGCGAGCGCATCGCCGCCGGCGCCCCCGGCCTCTCGCCGATGGGCATTTCGATGGTGGCGTACGTCATCATGAAATACGGCACGGTCGAGCAGCAACGCTTCTTCCTCCCCCGCATCCTCTCGGGCGAGATCTTCTTCTGCCAGGGCTATTCCGAGCCCGGCTCGGGCAGCGACTTGGCCTCCTTGCAGACCAGCGCGGTCGAGGACGGCGACGATCTCATCATCAACGGCCAGAAGGTCTGGACCACCCACGCTAGCGAGGCGAACTGGATCTTCGCCCTGGTCCGCACGTCGAAGGAAGGCCGCCCGCAGCAGGGCATCACCTTCCTCCTCATCGACATGACCACCCCCGGCGTCGAAGTCCGCCCCTTCACCATGTCGTCGGGCGAGCAGATCCAGAACGCCGTCTTCTTCACCGACGTGCGCGTGCCCAAGGCGAACGTCATGGGCGAGATCGACCGCGGCTGGAGCGTCGCCAAATACCTCCTCGAATTCGAACGCGGCGGCAACGCCTACGCCCCCGCGCTCAAGGCCCGCGCCGACGCCATCGCCCGCCACGCCGCCGAGACCACCGGCAGCGACGGCGAGCCGCTCCTCGACGATCCCGTCTTCGCAACGAAGCTCGCCCGCGCCCGCATCCGCGCCGACGTGCTCGAGATCATGGAACTGCGCCTGCTCTCCGCCGCGAACGGCGACGGCAGCGTCGGCGCCTTGTCATCAATGATGAAGATCATGGGCACCGAGCTCGCCGGCACGCTCACCGAACTGACCATGGAAGCCGCCGGCGACCGCGGCCTGGTCTATCAACCCCACGCGACGATGCCCGGCGGCCCGGTCCCCCGCCATCAACCGCCCGAAGACGGCTATGTATCGGGCGAAGAATGGCACGCGCTGGCCCCTTTGCGCTACATGAACGAACGCGCCGGCCCGATCTACGCCGGCTCCAACGAGATCCAGCGCAACATCATCGCCAAGCAAGTGCTCGGGCTATAGCGCGCCGCCACCTCAGATACTGTAGAGGTCCGGTACGGCGGACGCTCTCACCAGCCGCCGGGACAGCGCTTGGCGCGACTAGGTCGACCGCTTCGCTTTGGCACCCCTCAGTGCCGACAGCACGCCCCGCATCGTGCGCACTTCCTGGCTCGTCCATCTCGGTTTGGTGAGGAGCGTGCGCAAGGTGCGGCGCGTGGTCGGCGTGCGATCGGGCGGGAAGAAGAAATTCGCATCCACCAGCATCGCGTCAAGCTGGCCGATCATGCCCTCCAGCTCCTCCTGCGGTGCCGGCGGATCGAGCGTCACCTCGGGCGGTGAAGCGAGCGCCTCGCCCTTCGACCATTCATAGGCAACCAGGATCACCGCCTGCGCGAGATTGAGGCTGCCGAACTCCGGATTGATGGGCACGGTCAGGATCGTGCGGGCAAGCGCAACGTCGTCGGTTTCAAGGCCCGATCGCTCCGGGCCGAACAGGATCGCACTTCGGCCTGGCGCGGCGCGCATGTCGGCTGCGGCCTGTTCGGGCGTCACCACCGGCTTGGTGACGCCGCGCTTTCGCACGGTGGTGGCATAGACGTGCGGGCAATCGGCCACCGCCCCGGCAACAGTGTCATAGACCTGCGCATTGGCGAGGACGATATCGGCCCCCGACGCTGCCGGTCCCGCCGCCGGATTGGGCCAGCCATCGCGCGGGGCGACAAGGCGCATCTCGGTCAGGCCGAAGTTGAGCATCGCCCGCGCGGCCTTGCCGATATTTTCGCCCAATTGCGGGCGAACGAGAACAATGACGGGGGAAGGGGAAGCGCTCATCACAGCGCGCCTATCCGGCCACACGCGACTTCGACAAGCATTGATGCGGCGCGCGGGTGCCTCAGCCGCGAGCCGCCGCCTCGACCGCCCCGGCGAATTCCTCGAAATCCTTGGCCTCGCTGAAATCGCGATAGACGCTGGCGAATCGGATATAGGCCACCGAATCGAGGCCCTTCAGCCCCTCCATCACCATTTCGCCGATCCGCTTGGAGGCGATCTCCGCCTCGCCGCTGGTTTCCAGCTGGCGCTGGATACCGCTGACCAACCGCTCGATCGCCAGGCCGTCGATCGGCCGCTTGCGCGCGGCGATGCCGATCGAGCGGAGCAATTTGTCCCGGTCGAACGGCTCGCGCCGGTCCTCCGATTTTACCACGGTCAGCTCGCGCAGCTGGATGCGCTCAAAGGTGGTGAAGCGCGCGGCGCAGCCCTCGCACTGGCGGCGGCGGCGGATCGCGGCGCCATCGTCGGTCGGGCGGCTGTCCTTCACCTGGCTCGCATCGTGGCCGCAGAAGGGGCAGCGCATTGTGTTTCGTCTCTTCTACTTACGTCATCCCCGCGACGGCGGGGATCCATATACTCCAACGTCTAGGCTGGAAGCGCAACGTCTGCGCGTATGGATCCCCGCCTTCGCGGGGATGACGGATGTTGGTTGAAGGTCAGATCTTGTTCCGCCGCGCATAGGCGACGCCAGCGCCGACCAGTGCGCCGAGTACCGGACCAACGAACGGCACGGGGATCGCCACCACGGCACCGATCGCACCATATTTGGCCATCTTCTTGCCCAGGCCCGGTGAATTGCGAACGGTGTTCTCGATTTCGTCAATCTTAGACACGGTTTTTCCTCACTGATAGATCGGGAAACGAGCGCATAGCGCGCGAACTCGTTCCCGCACCGCCGCTTCGACCTGCGCGTCGCCAGCCTCACCCTTCTGCGCAAGACCATCGAGCACGTCAGCGACCATGTTGCCGATCTCGCGGAACTCGGCCGTGCCGAAGCCGCGCGTCGTGCCCGCGGGGCTGCCGACCCGGATGCCGCTGGTCTTCACCGGCGGCAGCGGATCGTTGGGGATGCCGTTCTTGTTGCAGGTGATGCCGGCACGCTCCAGCGCCTCGTCGGCATCACGGCCCGTCACGCCAAGCGGGGTAAGGTCGACCAGCGCCAGATGCGTGTCGGTGCCGCCCGAGACGATCGCGGCGCCGCGCTCCTTCAGCGTGGCGGCGAGCACCTTGGCATTCTCCACCACCGCAGCGGCATAGCTCTTGAACTCCGGCCGCAGCGCTTCGCCGAACGCCACCGCCTTGGCGGCGATCACGTGCATCAGCGGGCCGCCCTGAAGCCCCGGGAATACCGCCGAGTTGATCTTCTTGGCGATCGCCTCGTCATCGGTCAGCACCATGCCGCCGCGCGGCCCACGCAACGTCTTGTGCGTGGTGGTGGTCACGACATGCGCATGGCCGAACGGCGTCGGATGGACGCCGCCTGCGACGAGGCCAGCGAAATGCGCCATGTCGACCATGAAATAGGCGCCGACCTTGTCGGCGATCGCGCGGAAGCGGGCGAAATCGATGTGGCGCGGATAGGCCGACCCGCCAGCGATGATCAGCTTCGGCTGCGTCTCGATCGCCTGCTTCTCGACCGCGTCATAGTCGATCAGATGCGTGTCGGGCGTCACGCCATACTGCACCGCGTTGAACCACTTGCCGCTCATCGCCGCGCGCGCTCCATGCGTCAAATGCCCGCCGGAATCGAGGCTGAGGCCCATGATCGTCTCGCCCGGCTTGACCAGCGCCAGCATCACCGCGCCATTGGCCTGCGCGCCCGAATGCGGCTGCACATTGGCGAAGCCGCAGTTGAACAATTGCTTGGCGCGATCGATCGCCAGCTGTTCCACCTCGTCGGACGGGTGGCAGCCCTGGTAATAGCGCTTGCCGGGATAGCCCTCGGCGTATTTGTTGGTGAACACCGAACCCTGCGCCTCGAGCACCGCCTTGGAGACGATATTCTCCGATGCGATCAGCTCGATCTGCGTCTGCTCACGGTCGAGCTCATGCTCGACGCCGGCGAACACCGCGGGATCGGCCTCGGCGAGATTGCGGGTGAAGAAGCCATCAGGCTGAACCTCGTTCAGCGCGGTCGGGTTGGTGCTCATACGGGCTCCTTCTGGAAAGCAGGCGCGCCGAGCTTGTCGACGCGGGGGGCGTGGCGGCCGCCGGCAAAGGCGGTGTCGAGGAAAGCGGTGATGCAGGCCTTGGCCATGTCCTCGCCGATCAGGCGGGCGCCCATGGCGATGGCATTGGCGTCATTATGCTCGCGCGCGAGCGCGGCGGACAGCGGCTCGGACACAAGCGCGCAGCGCACCGCGGGATTGCGGTTCACCGCGATCGAAATGCCGATCCCTGAGCCGCACAAGGCGATCCCGCGCTCGGCCTGCCCATCGGCGATGGCGGCGCTAAGCTTGAAGCCGAAATCCGGATAATCAACCCGCGCATCGCTGTCGGGGCCGAGATCGAGAACGTCATGCCCCCCCTCGCGCAGCCAGGCGACAAGCGTCGCCTTCAGCGCGACGGCGGCATGATCGGAGGCGATAGCGACTCGCATAAGGGTCGGCGATGCTCTCGGTTGTGACGGATGCGCGGCCCTTTAGCGGGCGTGTCACGAGAATGCCACTGTTGCGACGCGCGATAACGCCGCGCACCCGTTCGGGCTGAGCTTGTTGAAGCCCTGCCCTCCCCCTCGAAGAAGAACAGTCCTTCGACAAGCTCAGGACGAACGGAAATCGCGAAGCGACGCCGCCTTCGCCTCTCACCCCGTTCGTGCCGAGCGCAGTCGAGGCACCCTCACCGCGAACCATGTTCCTCGACTACGCTCGGGACGAACGGGGGGTAGGTTAGGCCGCCTTCGCCTCCAACCGGAACCGATGCAACAACGGCTCGGTATAGCCGGACGGCTGCGCCACGCCCTCGAAGATCAGCGCCCGCGCCGCCTGGAACGCGAACGCGTTAAGGGTCAGCGGCCGGTACAACGGATCGCCGGCATTCTGCGCATCCACCTTTGCCGCCATCCGATCGAGCGCGTCATCCACCTCCGCCTCGGTACACACGCCGTGCAGCAACCAGTTCGCCAGATGCTGCGAGGAGATACGCAGCGTCGCGCGATCCTCCATCAGCCCCACATCATGGATATCCGGCACCTTGGAACAGCCGACGCCCTGGTCAATCCAGCGCACGACATAGCCGAGAATCCCCTGGCAATTATTGTCGAGCTCCTCGCGCACCTCCTCGGGCGTCCAGTTGCGCCCGGCCGCGAACGGCACGGTCAGCAGCCGATCGAGCGCCGGCGGCGCCTCGCCCGCAATCTCCTTCTGCCGCGCGAACACGTCCACCGCATGATAATGCAGCGCGTGCAGCGTCGCGGCGGTCGGGCTCGGCACCCAGGCGGTGTTCGCCCCGCTCTGCGGATGCGCGATCTTCTGTTCCAGCATATCAGCCATCATGTCGGGCGCCGCCCACATGCCCTTGCCGATCTGCGCCTTGCCGCTCAGCCCACAGGCCAGCCCGATCCGCACGTTGCGATCCTCGTAGGCCTTGATCCAGTCGCTGCCCTTCATCTCTGCCTTGCGGATCACCGGCCCGCCGCGCATCGCGGTGTGAATCTCGTCGCCGGTGCGATCGAGGAAGCCGGTGTTGATGAACACGATCCTGTCACGCACCGCATGGATACACGCTGCGAGATTGGCCGAGGTGCGCCGCTCCTCGTCCATCACGCCCACCTTGATCGTGTGGCGCGCAAGGCCGAGCAGATCCTCCACCGTATCGAACAGCCGGTTGGTGAACGCCGCCTCGTCGGGCCCATGCATCTTGGGCTTCACGATATAGATCGAACCGGCGCGGCTGTTCTGGAGCGCGCCGAGCCGCTTCAGATCGTGCAGCCCGATCAGCGACGTCATGATCGCGTCGAGGATCCCCTCCGGCGCCTCGCCGCCATCCGCCAGCCGCAGCGCGGGCGTGGTCATCAGATGGCCGACATTGCGCACGAACAGCAGCGACCGCCCCGGCAGCGTGAAGCTGGAGCCGCTCGGCGACCGATACTCGCGATCCCCCGCCAGCTTGCGGGTGAGCGTCTCGCCACCCTTGTCGAACGTTTCGACCAGATCGCCACGCATCAGCCCGAGCCAGTTGCGATAAGCGGCTACCTTGTCCTCGGCATCGACCGCCGCAACGCTGTCCTCCAGATCAACAATCGTCGTCAGCGCGGATTCGAGCACCACGTCGGCGATGCCGAGCGGGTCGGTCTTGCCGATCGGATGATCGCGGTCGACCACCACCTCGATATGCAACCCGTTGTGGACGAACATCACGCCCTTACCGAAGCGCGCGAAGCGATGCGGGCAATCGCCGCCCGTCAGCGCCGCGTCCCAGCCGGGCAGCGTCTGGTCGAGGAACGCCCGCGCCCGCGCAATCACCTCTGCGCCGCGCTGCGCATCATAACCGCCCGGCTTGGCCCGACCAGGCAGCGCATCGGTACCGTACAAGGCGTCATACAGGCTGCCCCAACGCGCATTCGCCGCATTGAGCACGAAGCGCGCGTTCAGGCTCGGCACCACCAGTTGCGGCCCCGCCATGGTCGCGATCTCCGGATCGACATTCTCGGTCCCGATCGTGAACGGCGCCGGCTCCGGCACGAGATAGCCGATCTCGCGCAGGAACGCCGCATCGACCGGTTCACCGGCCGCATAGCGCGCATCAATCGCCGCCTGCAGCTCCTCCCGCCGCACCAGCAGCGCGCGGTTTTCCGGCACGAGGCTAGAAAAAATACCCGCCACGCCTTGCCAGAATGCATCGGGTGCGATCCCGGTACCGGGCAGCGCCTCCGCCTCCACAAAGGCGGCGAGGCGGTCGTCGACCGAAAGGCCGGCGCGGGTCTGCATGCGGAATCCTCCTGACGTTGGTGTTCAATCGCCTGGGGAGGGCAAGTGGCGATTAGGCGATACCGCTAGGAGAGCGCAAGTCTCCCTCTCCCCGCTTGCGGGAGAGGGATATTAGGCCCGCCGCCACACCATCAGTTCCCCCTCTGGCACCACCTCGCCCTTGGTCCCCACCGGCTCAGCCGCGCCATCGCTAAGAAACGCGATCGTCGCCACATCCTCTCCCGGCACCTTCACCAGCGTCCGCGTCCCCTCAGGCGTCCGCGCGACCACGACGCCCGACTTCGCCGACCCATCGCGATTGTAAAACACCGTATAGGTCTCGACCTCGGCCGGCCCGGCATAATCCTTCACCAGCTCCGGCACGGCCCCGCGCGCGGCATCCGCCTCCGCCTGAAGGTCGAAGTCATGCGCCTCGCCCACGCCCGGCAACGGCGCCGTCCCGAGCACGATCGCATGATTATGCGTCGCGAAGCCGCCATTGGCGAACAACAGCCCCTTCTGCCCCTCCCCGGCCCGCAGCGAATCGACCATCTCGGCCACGGCATGCGCCATGTAATTGCCGATCGGCCCGCCGCCGAAGGTCAGCCCGCCGAACACCGTCGCCGGCTTCTCGACCGGCCAGCCGATCACCCGCCGCGCCATCTTGGGCACGCAGGGGAAGCAGGAATAGAGCTCGACCAGATCGAGATCGTCCGCCGTCACGTCGTTGAATTCGAGCGTGCGGCGAAGACACACCTCCATGCTCGGCGATTTGTCGTAGCGATCACGCGCCATGAAGTCGTCCGCCTCATGCGCGCTGGCGCCGCGCCCGACATAGACGATCCGCTCTTCGGGCACCCCGCGCCGCCGCGCCTCGGCCAGGCTGGTGACGATGAACCCCGCGCCCTGGTTGACGCTCGAATTGGCTACCATCAGCTTGGTATATGGGAAAGCGATCGGGCGATTGTCGGCAGTCGGCTCGACCACTTCGTCCGGTGTCCTGGGCGCCTGGATCCACGCCGCCGGCGTCTGCGCCGCGACCTGGCTGAATCGCGACCAGATCTCGCCCGATTCACGCTGCCCTTCCTCCAGGCTCTGGCCATAAGCGGCACGCCCGGCATTTTCGTACAGCGGATAGACGTCGACCGGCGTCGTCAGCCCATAGATCTGGCGATAGCCCGGCGCGCGCCCCTTGCTGAGGTTCCGCAGCGGGTTCTGGTCCGCCACGCTGGTCTTCGCCGCCAGCGCCGCGCGCTGGCTGGCGGTGCGCAGCGCCTCCCCGCCCGTCACCGCCGCGACCTTGATCTCGCCGCGTGCGATCCGATTGGCCGCCTCGTTCAACAGCAGGATCGGGCTGTCACCGTTCGGCCCGACCGATTCATAGACGATCCCAGCGTTCGATCCGATCCCATCCGCCACCTTCTGCGCCAGCGGGTTGTCCTGACGGAAGCTGATCTGCTGCACCACGGCGACCGAATCGACATCCGCCAGCCAGCCGCCGCCGGCATCCTTGTCCGCTTCCTCCAGCGCAGCGATCATCAGCCCGAGCGCGTCCTTGCCGGCCATCGGATCGGCCGGGCGGTCGTTAACCTGCCCGACCCCGACGATGACGGCGATCTTTTCCGGATCGACCGCCACGCTCACTTCGCCTTCCACACCGGCGCACGCTTCTCGGCGAACGCCTTGGGCCCTTCGCGCGAGTCCTCGCTGGTGAAGACGATCTTGGTCTCGTCGCGGTTCTGCGCCCAGGCCGCTTCCTCGCGCGCGACCTTGCCGCCCGAAATGCCCTGCGCCATCCGCTTCGACGCCTGCACCGAGAGCGGCGCGTTGACCGCAATCCGCTCGGCCAGCGCGAACGCCGTATCGAGCAGCTGGTCGCGCGGCGCGACGGCGTTGATCAACCCCAGCTCCAGCGCGCGGTTGGCGTCGATCGGATCACCGGTCAGGATCATCTCCATCGCGATCTTCTTGGGCAATTGCTCCGGCAGGCGGAACACGCCGCCAGCCGCCGCGAACAGGCCACGCTTCGGCTCGGGCAGGCCGAACTTCGCCTCGTCGACCGCCACGGCCAGATCGCACGCCAGCGTGATCTCCAACCCGCCGCCCAGCGCCATGCCATTCACCGCCGCGATCACCGGCTTGGAGATCGCATGGCTGACGATGCCAGCGAAGCCCCAGGCCGCCTTGGTCTTGTCCTCCGGCGCCAGGCTCTCGCCGCGCGACAGCGCCACTAGATCGGCACCCGCGCAGAACGATTTGTCCCCCGCCCCCGTCACGATCACCACGCGGATCTCGGGATCCTCGTCCGCCGCGTGCAGCGCATCGCCCACGCCCTCATGGACGAAGCGATTGACCGCGTTGCGCGCCTCCGGGCGATTGATCGTGATCAGCATCACATTGCCGCGCGTCTCGACCGTGACGGCCTCGTTACCCAGTTCAGCCATGTGCTTTGTCCCTTCCTAAGCAGCCTGTTCGATGATCCTGTCGGCGAGCAGCGGCGCGACATCCATGTCGCCCAGCCTCAGCCAGTCCTTGAGAACGTCCACGCTATCCTCGCCGATGCGCGGCGCAGGCCGCTGGTCCGGCGGCGGCACGCGATCGAAGCGGGTGAGCGCCCCTTCGACCTGAAACGGCGTGTCGAGCAGCGGATGCGAAGCCTCGCGAAACGTGCCGAGCGCCCGATAACCGGGCGAACCCGGCATATCGACGACGCGCACCATCATCCCCGCCGGCACCCCGGCCGCTTGCAGCGCCGCCGCCACGTCGGCCGGCGCACGATCCCGCGCCCAGGCCTCGACCGTCGCCCGCTCCGCACTGCCCACAACCGATGCTAGCGCGGCGCGATCGGCACCGTTGCGCAGCGTCACGACGCACCATTCGTCATCGCCGGCACACGGCAGCAGCCAGTCCTCCGCCGCCTCGCCCGTCACCACCGGCATGCCCGCCGCCTGCGCCGCGCGCGTCGCGATCTCGGCCGCCTTGTGCCCCAGCATTACTTCCGCCTGGCTGACGCTCGCGCGCCCCCCGCGTCCGGTGCGCATCCGCCGGATCAGCAGCGCCAGCGCGCCGACCGTGCCGATCCGCGCCGCGACATGATCGGGATAGACGGTCACCGCGTCGCAGAAGCCCTCCGGCTCCTCCGGATAGACCCATTGCTTGCTGAGCCCGGCGGACGCGCGCACCAGCGGCCCATAGCCGAGCCGCCCCGACCACGGCCCGGTCGGCCCGAACGCCGAGCTATCGACGGTAACCAGCCGTGGATTGGCGGCAAACAGCGTCCCGGCATCGAACCCCAGCGCCGCCAGCGTGCCCGGCTTAAAATTGGACAGCAAAACATCCGCCCCGCGTACCAGATCGAGGAACAGCGCCTTGCCGCGCGCCGACCGCAGATCGATCGACAGCCCGCGCTTGTTACGATGCCCGGCGGCAAAGGTCAGGCTGACGGGATCGTCGTCGCGCGACTGGCGCTGGCCATCGGGAAAGGCACCATTCTCCACCTTCACCACATCCGCACCCAGGTCGGCGAGCACCCGCCCCGTGTCGCCCCCGACGACGATCACCCCCATGTCGAGCACGCGGATGCCGGCGAGCGGATAATCGGCGGCGGGCGGCGGATCGAAGTGCGGCCGCATGCTCGCAAAGCGCGCATCCCCGCCGATCGCAGGTGCCGGCCCGCTTATGCCCGCCCGCTCACCATCGATCTCGATCGTGCCATTGGGAAAGGGCAATGACCGGCCGGGCGCCACCTCGACCGGCACGAACGCCCCGCGCGCCGTCATCTGCGGCGTCGCCACCGCCTCGCCAACATCCAGCACCGCCGCCGCCGGTATTCCCCGCGCCGCCGCTTCCTTCTCGATCTCGGCCTTGCCCTTGTCGGCGAAGAAGCGCGTGATCGCCGGCAGCAAGGTGGTGGAGCGGAAGCGCGTCATCAGCTTCTCCCACTCGGGGCCCGCGAATTCTTCGGGTTCGCCCATCCACGCGTGCATCGCCCGCCATTGCCGCGGCGCCAGCACGCACAGCCGCACGAAGCCGTCGGCACACGGCAGGATTGGATAGCGATAGCGCTCGTCGGTGCGCCCGCGCTCCATCTTCCACAGCGGCACGCCCGATTGCGCGCTGCCCGACAGGCCATAGCCGGGATCAAGCGCCTGCATCCCTGCCTCCAGCAGCGACACGTCCAGCCGATCGCCCTCGCCGGTGCGCAAGCGGCGAATAAACGCGCCCAGCGTCGCCACCGCGATCTGCGGCGCTGCGGTTTCATAGGTCAGCTGCCCCGGCGGCAGCAGCGGCGGCCGCCCCGGCAGCCCCGATCGCGACAGCCCGCCGGTCAGCGCGTGAAGCACCGCATCGCTCGCCTGCCAGTCACGCCACGGCCCGACATTGCCGAAGTCGCTGATCGACACATGGATGATCCCCGGCGCAGCGGCGCGCAGCGCATCGTGGTCGAGCCCAGTGAGTCCAGCCTCGAGCAAAATATCCGCCTCGCGCGCCAGATCGAGCAGACGCTCCCGATCACCCGGCAAGTCGATCGTCGCGACCCGTTTGCCGAAATTCGCCGCCACGAACGGCAGGCTCACGCCCTCCACCATCGCACCCGCGTGTCGATCCGCACCGCCCGCGCTCGGCTCGACCCGGATCACCTCTGCGCCCAGTTCGCCGAGCAGCCGGCCGATCGCCCCCAGCACGCCGGGCACGGCATCGATCACGCGGACACCAGAGAGCGGCAGGTCGGTCATAGCGGCCAGGCAAGCTCCCTGCGGGCGGCGCTCTCGCGATAGAAATCGAGCAACGGCGCTTCGTCTCCGCGCGTCTCGGCGAGCCGGTCATGGTGCGCGATCAGCGCCTCCGCGAGCGTCGCCCAAATGCTGTCCAGCGCATCCAGCGTCTCGCCCTCGCCAGTCACCGGCCCATCGTCGCCCAGCAACCGGCGCATGTCGGCGATATCCGCCCGCCGCCACGCCGCCGCCTTCTCCGCCTCCTGCGCCCCCAGCAGCGCGAGCAGCGCCGCCACCGTTAGCGTCGATCCCGCGAACGCATCGCCCGCGCCGATCTTCTCGCCCGCGCTGGCCGTGACGATCCCCGCCCCGATCAGCACCTGCGCCAGATCGCTCGTCGGCAGCACCGGCACCGGATCATAATGCCGCCCGCCCAGCTGCGTGGCGATGATCGCGTCCTGCCGCCGCGCGGTGTACCAGCCCGACACCGCCAGCACCGGATCCTGCCGCCCCCCATCCACGAACTCGCGGAACGCTGACGCCCAGATCGCGCAGCCCTTCACCGATGCGAACAGCGACCACCAGCGCATCGCCGCCGGATCGACGGTCAGCCCGCTCGCCCGCTCCCACGCCGCCATGGCTTCAGGCCGAGGCAGCATGCCGCAGGATTTGCCCGCCTCGAAATGATCCCAGATCGGGTCGAGCGCCCAGCCGAGATCCTCCAGCGGATCGCCCAGATGCGCCATTTCCCAATCGAACATCGCCAGCATCTGCCCGGCGCCGTCGTGCATGACATTGCCCGATCGGTAATCGCCATGAACGATCGCGATCCGCTGCGCCGGCGGCGGCGGATTGGCGCGCAGCCAGCGGATCGCGGCGCGCGCAATCGGCTGCGGCTGCAGCGCATCCTCCTCGATCACCCCTTCCCAATAATCCAGCGCGGTGCGCCAGCACTCGTCGCGCGCCGGCATCGGCAGATCCCCGGCAAGCGGCGTCCCCGCGGGATCATGCGCCGCCAGCCGCCCCAGCGCGCCGAAGAACGCCTCGCCCAAACCCGCCCCATGCACCCCGAACGGATCGCGCGCGAAGCTGCCGGCCACCTCGCCGCCGTCGATCCGCTCCATGATGAAGAACGGCCGGCCAAGCTCCGCGCCCTCCGGCTCCAGCGCCACCGCGCGCGGCACCGGCACCACGCCGGCCGCGCTTTGATAGGCGCGAAATTCGGTCGCCGTCTCGGTGTCGATCAGCCCCTTCACCGGCTCGCGCCGCAGGATCAACCGATGCGTCTCCTCTCCCGCGACCGCGTCGAACCGGTAGGTTTCGCGGCTGGCCCCGCCCGGGATGCGCGCGAGATCCTCGACGCGCACCGGCCGCTGCCAGATGCGCGTGAGATAGGCCTCGATGTCCGAGGCAGCGAGCGTGCTCATGCCGCGTCAAGCATTCCCGTGAAGCCCGATGGCGCATGCGGGCCGATCACCAATTGCTCCAGCACGCCACGCCCGCGCCGCACCTTGCCGTCCGGCCCGGTCATTGTGATGTCCGCCACCGCTTGGATATGCAGATGGTGCGGCTGCATCGGATCGAGTTCGGCGACGTTGAAATCCTCGCGCTCCACCGTCAACCCGTCGCCCTGGTGCCGGCCATGCCCCCATTTCGGGTGCGTGTAGCCCAGCCCCAGCATCATGAAGGTCTGGCCGAGATCGAACTCGACCTTGGTCTGGCCGGCCGCATCCTTCAGCGTCAGGCTTGCGCCCTGCGCGTGCCGCGAACCCTGTTTCCAATGCACCTGGTAGTCGGACGTATCGTAATGCGTCTCGTCCTCGATCCCGCCGCCCAGCGGCTTCCACGCCGCACGCCGGTTCCAGAACCGCCCATGCTCGTCGTCATTGGTGTGGAAGTAGAAATCGCCGTCCTCCATCGCGGTGGGGCTCCACAGCCAGAAGAATTGCGGCAGCATCGGCGGGCTGGCGGGCTGCGCGTCGGGCGCGCCGATCGGCCGCACGCCCCACGATCGGTCACGCGTGCCCAGCCAGCCGGCGATCTCCGTTCGCTTGCCGTCCACCTCGACCCAGCCGGAATAGCTGCCGTTCTGCGTCAGCCGAGTCACGTCCATCAGCACGCGCGGCCCGTTGCGCCGGGTGAAGCGCGGCTCCTCCAACGGAAAAGCGCGGCCGACAAAGGTCAGTTCGGCGCGGATATGCTCCTCGGGTGCATCGACCGTCAGCTTCACCGACTTGAGCGGCTCCAGCACCTCCACCGCGATCCCGCCGACCTGCGTGTCCATCCGCTCCATGCCCAACCCGCGGCTGGCATGCAGGTTCACCTGCCGCCCATTGACGAGCCAGCAGAAGCTTGCATCGATGATGTTGAGATGCGGATAGATGCCCATCGCCGCGGCGAAGAACCCGTCCTCGCCGGCGCCCGGCGCATAGCCGTTGAAGAAGAAGCGATCGTAGAAGTTACGATCCGTCCCCGCATAGGCGACCGGTTCGGCCGTCTGGTGGATCGGATATTCGTCGCCCTTGGTCAGCACCATGCCCGCTCTCCGTTCGGTGGTGCCGGTCTGTGCCGGCTACGGAAGGGAGGTGGACCAGCGGCAGCGGCGCTGTCAACGCCAAGATAACAGAAGTTACGTTGCGCGTGCGGCGACCACGCTCACCCGTTCGGCCTGAAGCCCGTCGAAGGGTTGCCAAGCCCGCGCCCCACGCCCGTTCGCCCGGATTCCTGACGGCGTCGCCAAGCCCGGCTCCCGTTCGCCCTGAGCCTGTCGAAGGGCGTGCCTCAGGCGGCAGCGCTGCTTGGCACGTGCTTCGACAGGCTCAGCACGACCGGAGTGAGATATCCGATCCGATCGGAGACGCTATTCCATCCGCGCCAACGGCGCGAACCGAGCGACCTGCTTGCCCACCATCCGCAGCTGCTCCACCACCGCAGGATCACTCGCGCCGCCGTCGTCATGGAACTTGGTGATTGCGCTGTTGATCGCCGCGGCAAAGGGCGTCGGCCAACCGCGCAGCGCATGGACGATCGAGCGCAGCGCCGCGATCGTCGAGCCGGTCGCCTGCCAACCATAAGCGGTCGCGATCAGCCCCACGGGCATGTCGGCAAGATACGTCCGCTCCGAATCGCGCGCGGTTTCCTCCAGCAGGTCCAGCGCGTTCTTCACCACGCCCGAAATGCTGCCGTGATAACCCGGCGAGGCGATAATGATCGCCGAGGCCCGCCGCACCGTATCCACGAAGTCGCGCTCCTCCGGTGTCCGCTCGTGCGCCTTGGGGTCGTACAGCGGCAGCTTGGCCATGTCCGCCCCGCCGAACAGCCGGATCCGAAAACCCTGCTCGCCTGCCGCGTCCAGCGCGATCCGCAGCGCCCGTTCGGTCGACGACACCCCGCCGATCGTGCCGCCGATGCCGACGACCAGCGGCCGTTCATCCGATTGAAGTGCTTCCGCTTCGCCGCTCATGGCCCTATCCCTCGCACGATGCGCATCCTTGCGGCAACTGTTCTACCGAAGTAACACGCCTGATGGCCGACCGCCGAGACGACGACATGCGCCCCGATCCGTTTGATGGCGGCCGCATCCGCTACAACCACGCACCAGGCGAACAGCACCGGCCGGCGATGCCGGATTTCGACGCCTGGCGCGATGACGCCCCGCCACCGCCCGAGCTCGCCCCCGCGCGCCGCCTGCCGCGCATCTCCACCCGCTGGATCATGCGCGGGCTGGGCGCGTTCGTCATCCTGCTGGTGCTAACCATCGCCTGGCTCGCGATTACCGCACCGCTGTCGCAATCGTTGAAGCCCCCAACACCCCCCTCGATCACGCTCACCGCTGCGGACGGCACGCCGATTGCGCGGCGCGGCGCGATCATCGGCAAGCCGGTCGACGCCGCCCAACTACCCGCCCACGTGCGCGAAGCGTTCATGGCGATCGAGGACCGGCGCTTCTATTCGCATTGGGGCATCGACCCGCGCGGCATCGCCCGCGCCGCCTGGGCGAACCTAGGTTCCGGCGGCGTGCGCCAGGGCGGCAGCACGATCACGCAGCAGCTCGCGAAAAACGCTTTCCTCGATTCGGATCGCACCGCCGCGCGCAAGATCCGCGAAGTGTTCATCGCCTTCTGGCTGGAGGCGTGGCTGTCAAAGGACGAGATCCTCTCGCGCTATCTGTCGAACGTCTATTTCGGCGACAACGTCTATGGCCTGCGCGCCGCCTCGAAACATTATTTCGGGCGTGAGCCGGAGAAGATGAACATCGGCCAGGCGGCGATGCTCGCCGGGCTCGTCAAGGCGCCCTCGCGCCTCGCCCCCACCAGCAATCTCAAAGGCGCCCGCGAACGGCAGGCGGTGGTCGTCGCCGCGATGGTCGACGCTGGCTTCCTGACCAAGGCGCAAGGCGCCGACGTGCAGCCGCAGCGCGTCAAGACTCGCCCCGCACAGACGCTGCCGACCGGCACCTATTTTGCGGACTGGGTGCTGCCCGACGCGCGCGACCAGGCCGGTGAGGTGCAGACCGAAGCAACCGTGCGCACCACGCTCGATCGCGGGCTGCAACGCACCGCCGAACGCGTGATCCGCCAGGCCGGGCTGCGTCAGGCGCAGGCCGCATTGGTCGCGATGCGCCGCAACGGCGAGGTCGTGGCGATGGTCGGCGGACGCGATTACAAGAAAAGCCCGTTCAATCGTGCCGTCCAGGCGAAGCGTCAGCCGGGCTCCACCTTCAAGCTGTTCGTCTATCTCGCCGCGCTGCGCGCCGGTATGTCGCCCGACACGATGGTCGACGACTCGCGCGTCGAAATCGCCGGCTGGAGCCCCAAGAACGACGACAATCGCTATCTCGGCGAAATCACGCTGCAACGCGCGTTCCAGCGTTCGTCCAACGTCGTCGCGGCGCGGCTGACTCAGGAAGTGGGCGTGCGCAACGTGATCCGCGCCGCGCGCGATCTCGGCATCTCCACGCCGATCGCCAATGAGGCGACGATCGGCCTCGGCACCTCTGAAGTGTCGTTGCTGGAGCTGACCGCGGCCTTCGCCGGCGTGGCCGACGGCCGCTATCCCGTGCAGCCGCACGGCCTGCGCAACGTCGCCGACAAGAGCTGGTATCAGGCGCTCACCGATGGCCAGCGCACGCTGCCGAGCCGCATCCACGATGACATGCTGACGTTGCTCGCCGCATCGGTGCGCGGCACCGGGCGCGCCGCGGCGCTGTCGGTGGATGCTTATGGCAAGACGGGCACGTCGCAATCGGGGCGTGACGCATGGTTCATCGGCTTCGCGGGCGATCTTGTGGTCGGCGTGTGGGTCGGCAATGACGACAACACGCCCAACCCCGGCCTGCACGGCGGCGGCATCCCCGCGCAGATCTGGCGCAATTTCATGGTGAGCGCGCTCGATCTCGCGCCGGTGGTGAAAGCGCCGGTGGTGGAGGATGTCGATCCCGAGGCCGGGCTGGTAGGCGTGATCGAAAACGAGATCGCCCCGGCAGTCGGCCGCTTGGAAGGGCTGGGCGTCGATCTGGAGATCGGCCCTGATGGCTCGATCAACGTCCGCCAACCCGAACCGCCACCGCCCCCGAGGCTAAGACGCGAGGACGTGGAGCCGGTGTTCGAAGACGAACCGCAGTAGCCCCGCCGTTCCCGCGCAGACGGGAATCCCTAAACCCTGAGTTCGCGATGATGCGTGGGCTTGGTTCACGCGAAGCCGCGAAAACGCGAAGAGAAAAATAAGATCGTTCGCGCAGAGGCGCGGAGGACGCAGAGATGATGTGGTTGCTGCGCCGGCACCGCGTCGGATCCAGCGTCCCGCGCAGCGGAATCAGATGCTGCCGCTCCCCGTCGTCGAAGGTAGCTGCGCCGCTCACCTGAGGTGCAACACCTCCGCGTCCTCCGCGCCTCTGCGCGAAACAACCTTCTTCGCGCCTTCGCGTGAACAATCTCCCGCACGCCGCCGACCAGACGGACGCGCGGGAAGCTGAAACCTACTCCGCCGCCTCCATCGCCGGCGCGTCATCCAGCGGGTGCGTCAGCCGCTCGAGCATCTCACGCGGCACCACCTGCCAGAACCGGCCGACGCTGCGCTCCCAATCCTCCAGGATCCCGCGTGACCATTTCGAGTCCGTCGTCTCGGCGTGGCGCTCGATAAGATCGCGCAACACGCCCGCCCAATGCGCGGAGGCGAGACGCTGCCATGTGATGCTTTCCGGGTTGGCGCGCCGCGCGAAGCTGTCGTCATGGTCGTAGATGAACGCCATGCCGCCCGTCATGCCGGCGCCGAAATTCTGCCCGACACGGCCCAGCACCACCGCCACGCCGCCGGTCATATACTCACACCCGTTCGCGCCGCAGCCCTCGACCACCACCGTTGCGCCCGAGTTGCGCACCGCGAACCGCTCGCCTGCCTGCCCCGCCGCGAACAGCGCCCCCGAGGTCGCGCCATACAGCACGGTGTTGCCCAGGATCGTATTCTCCTGGCTGCGCAGCGGTGACGATACCGCCGGCCGTACCACGATGACGCCGCCGGACAGGCCCTTGCCGACATAATCATTGGCGTCCCCGAACACCTCCAGCGTCACGCCCTTGCACAGGAACGCGCCGAGGCTCTGCCCCGCCGAGCCGCGCAGGCGAATGGTGACGTGATCGTCGTTGAGCGCGCTCATCCCGAACGCGCGCGTGATCTCGCTCGACAGCCGCGTGCCGACCGCGCGGTGCGTGTTGCGCACCGAATAGGTCAGCTGCATCTTTTCACGCCGGGAGAAGACCGCCGCCGCATCCTTGATGATCTGCGCATCCAGGCTGTCGGGCACTTCGTTACGGAAGGTGCTCAGCGAGAAGCGCCGCTCGGCATCGGTCGCATCGACCTTGGCGAGGATCGGGTTGAGGTCGAGATCGTCGAGATGCTCCGCGCCGCGGCTCACCTGCCGCAGCAGCTCGGTGCGGCCGATGATCTCGTCCAGACTGCGGACGCCGAGCCGAGCGAGAATATCGCGCACCTCCTCGGCGATGAAGGTCATAAGATTGATGACCTTCTCCGGCGTTCCGACGAACTTGTCGCGCAGCTTGGGGTCCTGCGTGCAAACGCCGACCGGGCAGGTATTGGAATGGCACTGGCGCACCATGATGCAGCCCATTGCCACGAGGCTCAATGTGCCGATACCGAACTCCTCCCCGCCGAGGATCGCAGCGATGACGATATCGCGGCCGACACGAAGCCCGCCGTCCGTGCGCAGCTTGATCCGACCGCGCAGGCCGTTCAGCGTCAGCACCTGGTTGACCTCGGACAGCCCCATTTCCCACGGCGTGCCGGCGTACTTGATGCTCGTCTGCGGCGACGCGCCCGTCCCGCCAACGTGTCCCGAAACAAGGATCACGTCGGCATGCGCCTTTGCGACGCCCGCCGCGACGGTGCCGATGCCGGCGGATGAAACCAGCTTCACGCACACCCGCGCGCGCGGATTGATCTGCTTCAGATCGTAGATGAGCTGCGCCAGATCCTCGATCGAATAGATGTCGTGGTGCGGCGGCGGCGAGATCAACGTCACGCCGGGCGTCGCATGGCGCAGCTTGGCGATGAACTCGGTCACCTTGAAGCCGGGCAGCTGCCCGCCCTCGCCGGGCTTGGCGCCCTGCGCGACCTTGATCTCGATCTCGTCGCAGGCGTTCAGATATTCCGCGGTGACGCCGAACCGCCCGCTGGCGATCTGCTTGATCACCGAATTGGCGTTGTCGCCATTCTCGTACGGCTGATAACGGATCTTGTCCTCGCCACCCTCGCCCGACACCGCCTTGGCGCCGATGCGGTTCATCGCGATCGCCAGCGTCTCGTGCGCCTCCGGCGACAGCGCGCCCAGGCTCATCCCCGGCGTGATGAAGCGCTTGCGGATTTCGGTGATCGCCTCGACCTGATCGACCGGCACGCCTTCCGCCGGAAAGTTGAACTGCAGCAGATCGCGCAGATACACCGGCGGCAGATCGCCCACCCCGCGCGAAAATTGGAGATAGGTCGAATAGCTGTCGTTCGCGACCGAGCTTTGCAGCAGATGCATCAGCTGCGCCGAATAGGCATGCGGCTCGCCCGTATGGCGCTGGCGATAGAAGCCGCCGATCGGCAGGTTGACCACCGCCTCGTCATAGGCGGCCTCGTGGCGCTCCTTCGAATTGACGTGAAGCGAGGCATAGCCCTCGCCCGAGATCTTCGCCGGCATGCCCGGAAAGAAATCGTTGACCAGCGAGCGGCTCAGACCGACCGCTTCGAAATTATAGCCGCCGCGATAGGAGGAGATCACCGCGATCCCCATCTTCGACATGATCTTGAGCAGCCCTTCCTCGATCGCCTTGCGATGGCGCTTGAGGCATTCGTCGATCGACAGATCGCCGAACAGCCCGCGGCTCTGCCGATCGACGATCGCCGCCTCGGCCAGATAGGCGTTCACCGTGGTCGCCCCGACGCCGACGAGCACCGCATAATAATGCGTGTCGAGGCATTCCGCCGTCCGGACGTTGATCGAGGCATAAGAGCGCAAGCCCCGGCGCACGAGATGCGTGTGGACCGCGGCCGCCGCCAGCACGCCGGCAATCGCGATCCGATCCGGCCCGATATGCTCGTCGGTCAGGAAGATTTCGCTCTTGCCCTGCCGCACCGCCTGCTCCGCCTCGTTGCGGATGCGCTGGATCGCGACGCGCAACTTCTCGGGCCCGCCATCAGCGTCGAACGTGCAATCGATTTCCGCCGCGGCACGCCCGAAATAGGTCTTCAGCCGCGCCCAGTCGGTCGACGTCAGCACCGGTGAATCGATCACCAGCACGCGCTCGCGGCTGTCCTCGGTATCGAGGATGTTGGCGAGATTGCCGAACCGCGTCTTGAGCGACATCACATAACGTTCGCGCAAGGAATCGATCGGCGGGTTGGTGACCTGCGCAAAATTCTGCCGGAAGAACTGGCTGATGATCCGCGGCTTGTCCGAAATAACCGCAAGCGGCGTATCGTCGCCCATCGATCCGATCGCTTCCTTGGCCGTTTCGACCATCGGCGACAAGATCAGCTCCATATCTTCCAGCGTCTGCCCCGCCGCGACCTGACGCCGCGCGAGCTCGGCGCGGTCATAGCGCGGCACGCCGCTGGCGGGCGCGGGGGGCAGGTCGTCGATCGTCGCGAAATTGCCGATCATCCCAGCATAGTCCGCTTCGGCGGCGATCCGGTCCTTGACCTCGCGATCGTGGTACAGCCGGCCCTCGGCCAGATCGACCGCGATCATCTGGCCCGGCCCCAGCCGGCCCTTGGCGATGATCGTCGATTCCGGCACCACCACCATGCCGCTTTCCGATCCGACGATCAGCAAGCCATCCGCGGTCTGCGTATAGCGCAGCGGGCGAAGGGCGTTGCGGTCCATCCCCGCCACCGCCCATCGGCCATCCGTCATCGCCAGCGCGGCCGGCCCGTCCCACGGCTCCATGACCGAGGCGAGATATTGATACATGGCGGCATGTGCGGCCGGCATGTCATCCGCAACGTCGCTCTGCCACGCTTCGGGCACCAGCATCAGCTTGGCGGTCGGCGCATCACGGCCCGAACGGCAGATCGCCTCAAACGTCGCATCAAGCGCCGCCGTGTCCGACGCACCCGCCGGGATCACCGGCTTGATATCCTCCGAATGCTCGCCGAACGCGATCGACGCCATGCGGATTTCATGGCTGAGCATCCAGTTTTTATTGCCGCGGATCGTGTTGATCTCGCCGTTATGCGCCAGGCAGCGGAACGGCTGCGCAAGCCACCATTGCGGGAAGGTGTTGGTGGAATAGCGCTGGTGAAAGATCGCGACGCGGCTTTCGAACCGCTTGTCAGTGAGGTCGGGGTAGAAGACCGACAGCGATTCCGCGAGGAACAGCCCCTTGTAGATGATCGAGCGGCACGACAGCGAACAGATGTAGAAGCCCTGGATCTGCGCCGCGATCACCCGCTTCTCGATTCGCCGGCGGACCAGATACAAGTTCTTCTCGAACTCCGCCGCGTCGACCGCGTCGGGCATCGGGCCGGCGATCATGATCTGCTCGATCTCGGGCCGCGTCGCTTGCGCCTTCATGCCGATGACGGACACGTCGACCGGCACCTGCCGCCAGCCATAGATCGTATAGCCGGCCTCGATGATCGCGCTTTCCACAATCGTGCGGCACGTCTCCTGCGCGCCGAGATCGGTGCGCGGCAGGAAGATCATGCCCACCGCCAGCCGGTTCGGCAGCACCTTGTGCCCGCCCATGGCGATCGCATCGTCAAAGAACCGTACTGGCAGGTCGACGTGCAGCCCGGCCCCGTCGCCGGTCTTGCCATCCGCATCCACCGCGCCGCGATGCCACACCGCCTTCAGCGCATCGATCGCGGACTGGACGACACGGCGCGACGGCTTGCCGTCGGTCGCGGCAACCATGCCGACGCCGCATGCGTCGCCCTCGAATTCGGGCCGGTACATGCCCTCACTGGCGAGCCGTTCGCGCTGATCGATCATGCCACGTAACCCTTGGATTGAAGCTTTAGAAGAAGTCCGCCGCGGATGCTTCCGAGGAGCGGCCGCAGTGCGCTCGCCCGGCCAGGCTCACCGGATAATTTCACGCCGCCACCATGGCTCGGGCCGCGGCCTTCACCTTCAGATACTTGTGCATCTGCGCCGCCACGTCGCGTCCATCCCGGATCGCCCAGACGACCAGGCTCGCCCCGCGCACTATGTCGCCGGCGGCGAATACACCATCAAGGCTGGTCATCAGCGTCTTGCTATCAACCAGCACCGTTCCCCAGCGCGTAACGCCCAGTTCCGGCGCATCCCACAGGTGCGGTAGCTCCTCCGCATCGAAGCCCAGAGCCTTGATCACCATGTCGGCCGGCATGTCGACCGGGCCGCCGGGATCCACCTCCGGCGCCCGCCGGCCGCTCGCGTCGGGCGCACCGAGCCGCATTCGATTAGCGCGCACCGTTTCAACACGATCGCCATGGAAGGAGTGCGGCGCCGAGAGCCACACGAACTCGGCACCTTCTTCCTCGGCGTGCGCCACTTCGCGCTGCGAACCCGGCATGTTGGCGCGGTCGCGGCGATACAGGCACTTCACGCTCTTCGCCCCCTGGCGGATGGCGGTTCGCACGCAGTCCATTGCGGTGTCGCCACCACCGATCACGACCACGTTCTTGCCGTTCGCGTCGAGTGCGCCGTCGTCGAACGCCGGCACCGCATCGCCAAAGCTCTTGCGGTTGGAAGCGGTGAGATAATCAAGCGCGGCGATCACGCCTCGGGCTTCATTGCCCGGAACGTCGATCGCGCGCGCCTTGTACACGCCTGTCGCGATCAGCAGCGCATCGTGGCGCCCACGCAGCTCGGCCAGCGTCGCATCCTCGCCTACCGCAAAGCCTTCGTGGAATACGATTCCGCCCGCCTTCAACCGCTCGACACGGCGCATCACCACGGGCTTCTCCAGCTTGAAGCCGGGGATGCCATAGGTCAGCAGCCCGCCGGCGCGGTCGTGCCGGTCATAGACATGCACCTCATAGCCATTGGCGCGTAGATATTCTGCGGCGGTAAGCCCCGCGGGCCCCGCCCCGATCACCCCCACCGATTGACCGCGCGCCGGCCCGGGCACCAGCGGCTCGACCCAGCCTTCATCCCACGCCTTGTCGGTGATGAATCTCTCAACCGAACCGATCGTCACCGCGCCATGACCGGTGAACTCGATGACGCAATTGCCTTCGCACAGCCGATCCTGCGGGCAGATGCGGCCGCAGATCTCGGGCATGGTGGAGGTGGCGTTCGACAGCTCATAGGCCTCGCGCAGGCGCCCTTCGGCGGTCAGCCGCAGCCAATCGGGGATGTGATTGTGAAGCGGGCAATGCACGGTGCAATAAGGCACGCCGCATTGCGAACAGCGGCCCGCCTGCTCCTCTGCCCTTGGCACAGCGTAGCGATCCGCGATCTCGCGGAAATCTTCCGCCCGCGCCTCTGGCTCCCGCTTGGACGGGTAGGACTGCGGCGTCACGACGAATCGAAGCATGGTATCAGCGGCCATATGCCCTCCAGGAAATGTGGTTCTCACATCACCCAAACGGCATCAAGTCAGCATTGCTTACCTATTCGCGCAAATATCGCACCAAATCTTCGTTCCGCCGCTTCAATCTCGCTTAAAGAAGGTCTGGTACCGGTCCTATTGCGCTGACAGCATCAACAAAGCGGCTGCTCCGGCGGCGATCCGGTACCAGGCGAACGGCGCAAAGCCGTGCTTCGTGACCACCGCCATGAACGCCTTCACCACTGCCAGTGCGACAACAAACGACACCACGGTGCCCACCGCGATCAGCTGCAGATCGTCGCCGGTGATCGCGTCGCGGTGCTTGAACAATTGCAGCACGGTCGCGCCGGACAGGGTCGGCAAGGCAAGGAAGAAGGAAAACTCAGCCGCCGTGCGCCGGTCGATCCCCAACGCCATCGCCCCCATGATCGTCGCGCCCGACCGGCTGACGCCCGGGATCATCGCCAGGCACTGAACCAGGCCGATTTTGGCCGATTGTGCCGTGGAAACCGCCGAAATGCCGCCGATCGTCTCCGTCTTTGCCAGTTTTTCTACCACCAGGATGCCGAGCCCACCGATAATCAGCGCCCAAGCGACAACCGCGGCGCTTTCCAGCAGCGCCTCGATCTGGTCGTTGAACACGAGGCCCAGCGCGACCGCGGGCACGAAGGCGATCAACAGGTTGCGCACGAAGGCGATCGACTGCTTCTCGCCCCGGAACAGGCCGGAAAGCACCGCCATGAAGGTGCGCCAATACAACACCACCACCGCCAGGATCGCGCCCGGCTGGATGGCGACGTTGAACACCGCCCAGCGCTGCGGATCATAGCCCATCAGTTCGGTCGCGAGCACCAGATGCCCGGTCGAGGACACGGGCAGGAACTCGGTAATCCCCTCGACGACGCCGAGGATGATCGCGGTCAGCAGGTCGGACATGACAGCCTTTCAGGTCGCCCGGCGCTGCGGGCTCAAGCCGGGAACATCGGAAGGGATCAGGCCGCAGTGGGCCGCGCGAAGCGCCCCGCGCGTTGGTACCGCACCAGCCAGCCCGGCGCGACCGCCGCCAGCGGCGTCGGCGTAATGCCAAGCGCATGCAGTCCTTCGGCATTCGGCGCCACGACCGAATCGCTCTGCAAGAGCTTCCACTGATCGCGCGAGATCGGCGCGCCCGGCAGCGCCGCGAGCAGTCCGCCCAGCGCATCCGGCAGTGGCACGAACGAGGGGTCGCGCCCGATCTGTCGCGCGATCCAGCGCTGCAATTCCATCATTGACAGCACATCGGGGCCGCCAAGCTCGAACGTCCGGCCGCCGAAGCTCTCCGGATCACGAAGCGCGGTCGTAACGGCCTCACCCACGTCAGCCGCAAACACCGGCTGAAACCGCGTGTCGGGCTTCAGCACCGGCACCACCGGAAAGCGTGAGATCATGCCCGCGAACATGTTCACGAACCGGTCCTCGCGGCCGAATACCGTTGACGGGCGCAGGATCGTGGCGTTCGAGAACACCTCCCGCACCGCCGCTTCGCCGTGCCCCTTGGTCTGGGCATAAAGCGATGCGCCGCCGGGATTCGCGCCTGTGGCGGAAACATGCACCAATGCGGCCACGCCTTCGCCACGCGCCGCCTCGGCCAGCGCCCGCGGCCCGGCAACGTGCAGCCGCTGGAGATCGCCGCCAAAGCTACCCGCCAAGTTCACCACGCCGTCCGCGCCCGCGATCGCCCGAGCGATCGTGTCGGGGCGGGTGATATCGGCCGCGACGAACTGCGTCTGCCCGAGCGCACCGAGCGGCTTCAGATACCATGCCTCGCGTGGATCGCGTTGCGCCACCCGAACGCGCGCGCCGGTGGCCAGCAGCGCCTGTGCGACATAGCGGCCCAGGAAACCGCCACCGCCGATCAGCGTGAACAGTCTGTCTCTCATGTAACGCTCCGCCGGGGAAAATTTCGCCCCGCCCCTAGCCGCGCAACGTACCTGTTGACAAGGCTGCCACCCCGGCCCTAGAGGCGCCGGCCTACCCCGTGCCCAGATGGCGGAATTGGTAGACGCACCAGCTTCAGGTGCTGGCGCTCGCAAGGGCGTGGAGGTTCGAGTCCTCTTCTGGGCACCACTTTCTGGCGCTAAGTGCGTCCAGCAACGTCCAGCAAGCGGCTGGTTTGACAGCATAAATCGACGGATGATCGCCGGCTAAATTTCCGGTGACGTCCGGCTAGGACCACCAACAGCACCCCCACGATTGGGGTGCCTTTGATGGCCCCGGATCGACCCGGCTTGCTGGGATGATTCCAATGCTCACTCACATCAAGATCACGTCCGCGAAGCCCTCAGAAAAGCTCTACAAGCTTCACGATACCCTCGGCCTGTATCTCGCGGTCAAGCCCAACGGCTCCAAACTGTGGCGCATGAACTACCGTTTCCTGGGCAAGCAGAAGACGCTTCACCTGGGGAAATGGCCTGCCGTCGGTCTCGCCGCCGCCCGCGCGAAGCGGGACGAGGCCCGCGAGCAGATTGCGGCCGGAATGGACCCTGCCATCGAAAAGAAGCGGGCACGGATCGCCGCCAGGCACGCGGCAGCCACCACGTTCGAGCTGGTTGCGAAGGAATGGCTGGTGAAGTGCGAGCGCGATGGATTGGCGCCGGTCACCACCGACAAGATCCGGTGGCTGCTCGAAAAAGCCTATCCGGTCATCGGTGACCTGCCGATCGCCCAAATCACGCCTCACGAGGCGCTGGCCGTCCTGCGCAAGATCGAGGCGACGGGGGCTTATGAGAGCGCCCGGCGCATGCGCAGCGTGCTCAGTCGGGTGTTCCGCTATGGGGTTGCGACAGTGCGATGCGACAAGGACGTCGCAGCGGATCTGCGAGGCGCGATCGCGACCCCGAAGCCCAGGCACTTCGCCGCCATTACCAAGCCCTCAGAAGTCGGTGCTCTCCTGCGCGCCATCGACGGCCCTGACCGCTTGCCGGTCAGGCGCATGGCGATGCGTCTCTCCCCGCACGTGCTCCTGCGCCCGGGCGAACTCAGGCAAGCTCAATGGTCCGATATCGATCTGGAGGAGAGGGTCTGGTCGGTGCCAGCCGAACGGATGAAGATGCGCCGGCCGCACCGGGTGCCCCTATCCCGTCAGGTGATCGGCATGCTCGAGGAGTTGCATGCGCTTACGGGTCGCTGGCCGCACATGTTCACTTGCAGTGTGCGTCCGCGCAACATGATGTCCGAGAACGTCGTGAACCAGGGGCTACGTCGACTCGGCTACACGCCGGACCAGATGACGGCTCATGGCTTCCGAGCGATGGCGGCCACGCTTCTCAACGAGATGGGCGAATGGCATCCCGACGCGATCGAACGCCAACTTGCACATGTCGATACCAATCAGGTCCGCCGCGCCTATGCACGCGGCGAATACTGGGACGAACGCGTGAAGATGATGCAGCGCTGGTCCGACTACCTCGACGAGCTGCGCGACGGAGGCAAGATCCTGAGGCCGAACTTTCCTCTGAGCAGCCGGGCTTGCTGACGAGCTCGTGGAACGCTGGCAGGGCACTCGACGCCAGCGTTCCATGCTCCCTGTACTGTCGAGTGCTGTCTCGCGCGGAGGTCACGTATAAGGTTGCATCCGGAGCATGATCTTGCCCCGGCGTCCGCTGCTGCGGTTATGGGCCAAGGCTGCTCGAAATGCCTCAAGTGGATAGCTCGCCTCGATTAAAGAGGAGGCCCGGCCGGTGCGAATCTCCGAAAAGCACTCGGACATCGCATTGTGGAAGGCTTCCCTTGGCATCGCATGCACATGGTCTCTCAGCCGGAAGAGGGTCATGCTGGCTTGGCCGGCGTGGGAGAGTGGCTGGCCTGACAGCAGGCCGTAGTGGAGGAGCAGGCCGCCCGGCTTGATGGCTGCACCGAGGAGAGTGCCGGGCGCACCCCCCGCCGCATCGAGACCACTGTCCAGTGCTGGAAGGGAGCATCCCTCCTCAACGACTTCGGCACACTCGGTCGAAATGGACTGGCGCGCCGCGAAGGAGCGAATGATTCCGACAGGACGCGCGCCCCGCGCCGCCAGCATTCGTATCAACATACGCCCGATCGCTGATCCTGCCGCCGTCACTCCGATGCGGTCTCCGGGCTTGGGCGCGAGTCTTCGAACCATGAGCAAGGCCGTGAGCGGATTTATGTAGGCGGTGGCGGCCTCGTCGTCGTCCAAGTCCTCCGGCACCGTCACACACCAGTCAGCGGGTAGTGTCTTCCAGCTCTGCCAACATCCCGCTGTGCCCAGCGGAAGCACTCGGCGGCCGATCAACACTGGGTCTATTCCCTCGCCGACGTCCGCCACGACGCCGACGCCCTCGAAGCCGGGTATGAAGGGCAGCGCGGTTCGGTGGCGGTAGGCCCCGGTAACGGGGATCAGGTCGGATGGATTGATTGGGCTGGCCCGCATTCGCACCAGGACCTGCCCTCGCTCGACGAGCGGCCGGTCGGCTGTCTCAAGGGAGAGAACTTGATCGGGTGCCCCGAAACTATGTGCTGCAATGCGGAACATGATGGTCAGGATATATGGTGCACAGCTTTCAGAAAGCGGCCACCCTACATTCCAACAGTAAGCGCTCCTCGGTCAGTCCTCCGGTCGCCCAAAGGCAGTCGGTGTCGTGTGCGAGAGCGTTCGAGTGTTGACAGGAAACCGGGCAGAAGCACGGTCCGAGCTGCCTGTCCGAATGGCCAAGCGGGAACGGCGAATAAGCGCCCCAATTCCCGCCCTCTGGCCTCACTTGAGGCACTCCTAGAAGCGGCCGTTCTGCGTGGCTCAGGGGGGAGCCTCGGTCGGTTGATCTAGCCGATCATTGCGCCTGCCAGATGCTGCAACTTGTCGGGGTTGCGAACGATGTAGATCGCTGCGATCTTGCCGTCCCGTATATCGAGGGCGGTAGTTTGCACGAGGCCGCGATCGACGCTGATGTAGCCAGGCAGACCATCAATCTCGGCAGTGCGTAGCAGTTGGGCGGTCGGCGCGTTCTTGCGCTGCAGTCCGGCGAACAAGCGCAGCGCGCGATCAACGCCGCGGATCACGTTGCGGAAGGCCATGACCTTGCCGCCGCCGTCCGAGTGGATCTCCACCTCTTGGGCGAGCAGCGAGGCAAGTGAGGCGGTATCGCCATCGCGTGCGGCAACGAAGAACGCCTGAGTTATCCGGTCTGCCTCGGCTGCTTCCACGCTGAAGCGCGGTCGCGCGGCCTGGATATGCTTGCGTGCGCGAGAAGCCAGCTGGCGCACAGCAGCCGGCTCCCGACTAAGCGTCACCGCTACGTCGCTCAGAGCCACATCGAATACGTCGTGCAGCAGGAAAGCTGCGCGTTCCAGCGGCGACAGGCGCTCCATCGCGAGCATCAGCGTGACCGTGAGATCGTCGGCAATCGTTTCATCGGGATCGGTCGAGCCCACCAGCGGGTCTGGCAGCCATGGGCCGATGTAAGTTTCGCGGCGCGAGCGAGCGGATTTCAGGCGATCGAGGCATAGCCGGGTGACGACCCGCGTGAGATAGGCGGCGGGCGAGTCGATGCCACCCTCGACCTGCTCCCATTTCAACCAGCTATCCTGGACCACATCCTCGGCTTCACTGAACGAGCCGAGCATTCGATATGCCAAGCGGAGAAGACGCTTCTGCTCGCACTGAAAGTCGGCCAGGCGAGAACTTGGTCCGATCGTCTGTGCTGACACCTTCACGCTGTCGACCTTCGTCATCTTGCGTCGCTCCAATGGTTCCCCTGATCTGACGAGCCAGCCCGCCGCAGTGTGACATGGTCGCGGGCAGAACCAAAAATCTCTTGAGCATGTCACATCGCCGGAGCCCGCCTCGTCAGTGCAGCGAGCGTCGATTGGACGCTGCTGTGAAAGGAACGATGGCATGAACGAGACCAAGAGGCTGGTGTGGCATGAGGTTGCGCCCGCGGGCGCCAAGGCACTGTTCGGCGTGCACCACTACGTAACAACGGGCACCAACTTGCCGGAAGAGATGATCCACCTCGTGTTCCTGCGCGTGCCGCAGATCAACGGCTGCGCGCACTGCATCGACCTGCATACGCGCGACCTGCTCAAGACAATGTCGCTCGACAAGGTGGTGCTGCTGCCGGTGTGGGCTGAGGTGCCGCACCTCTTCGATCCGCGATACCGCGCAGCCCTTGCCTGGGCCGAAGAAGTTACGCGTGTCAGCGAGACCCATGCCTCGGACGACGCCTATGCCGCAGTAGCGGCAGTGTTCGAGCCACGTGACTTGGTCGACCTGACCATCGCGATCGCGGCGATGAACGCCTTCAACCGGCTTGGCGCGCCATTTCGTTTGCCGGTCAAAGCCAAGCCCTGACACTTCCCGACGTATTGGATCTACTGATCATGACCGAACGACTAAATCACATGCGCCAGGTGCCGGCGCTGACGCAGAAGCTCACCGAACTTACCCTCACACTCAAGAAGGGGACAGTCGAGCAGACCATCCTGAGCTTGATCGAGATACGAGCGTCGCAGCTCAATGGCTGTGCCTTCTGCCTCGACATGCACGTCAAACAGGCCAAGCTCCACGGCGAGCGCGAGCTGCGCCTCCACCACCTCGCGATCTGGCGTGAATCGACCCTGTTCAGTGATCGCGAGCGCGCTGCACTGACATGGACCGAAGCGCTCACCCGGCTCTCGCCCCACGGCGTGGCAGACGATATCTACGCGGACGCACGCGCGCAGTTCTCGGAAGATGAGCTCGTCTACCTCACCTACATGGTGATGGTGATCAACGCTTGGAATCGCGCCTCGATTGCGTTCCGGTCGGTGCCCGGGTCGCAGGACAAGGCTTTTGGGCTGGATAAATCAGGGCTGTCTTGATCGAGAGCATGAGTTATTCGTCGAGCGGTCGCCCAAAGGCGCTCAAGTGAAATGAACGGCCGCTCGTCCGAAGCTCGCAGTCTTCCGCTTTGCGCCCCAATATCGGCCGTCCGAATTCACAGGCCGCTTTCCCGCGAGCTGCCATTCGCGCGCGCGATCCGATATGGTCCGCACCGCGCCGATAGCGCTCTGCCTTTCCAGCTTAGCGTGATGCTTTCCGCATCCATCAATTGATCCACTGCAGCATGGACGATCGGCATCGCGGCGCGCCAATCGAGCTCAGTCTTCGCGGACCCCGCTGCCGCAATCCTTCGTGCGACCTCGCTTGGGCATATTGTTACTCCAAGGTCGCGCTCGGCTAGTAGAGCCATCACAGCCGCGCTCGCTATGTCGCTCCTCACTTCCCTTTCCGACCAGACGTCATCAGATCCGGTTTCGGCGGCGGTTTCCACCCTGGCGGAGGAGTCGGTCGCTGTCGGCTCGTACCGAGCCCCATCGCACCCGGTTGCTGTCGAACCAGACCCGACGTGTCGCTTTTTGCCACGTCAGCAGCAGTCGCTCCGCCTCGCATAAGATTGATGCGGTCACGAATGCGCTGCGCTTCCTCGAAATCAAGTGCGTTCGCTGCAGCATCCATTCTGCGTTGGAGATCCTCGATTTTATCGCTCATCACCTCCTAACGCGCGTGACCTGCTCCCCATTTTCAGGCCGCTGATAAGTTAGCTTTGGTGTCCTCATGCCTTTGGCGGGGGCGGTTGGTGAACTCGGCGGGTGCCATGCCGCCAAGGCTGCTGTGCGGACGCACGGTGTTGT
>NZ_MPSB01000020.1 GCF_001981525.1 Sphingomonas jeddahensis
CAAAGAGCGACAAAAACCGACGCCCAGCCACTTCCCTCTTTCGAAGAGCGACCAAAGCGCCTGAATGTCAGGTGACCACCACGACAACCCGTCCGGGCCACCGCTGCGGTGACACCCATCTAGGGGGACCAACCCACACCGTCAAACAGTTTTTGCAACTTTCTTACACCGCACACCAAAACCCGCGGGTTTCCGAGGGTTTTAACGCCTCGTGAAGCCTCCCCACTGTAGCGAATCAGTCATGGTCCAACCCGCAAATCCTGCGACTCACCACGAATCGTTCGCGGCCCAGGTTCGCAACGCCGTGATCTGGCGGTCTGGTAGCCAGATCGCAGCGCAAATGGTGCAATGGGCGTCCACCTTTCTGGTGATCCGGATCCTCTCGCCGAGCGACTACGGGCTGTTTGCCATGGCGGGTACCGTGATGGCGTTCCTCAACATGCTCAACGGCTACGGTCTGGCGAGCGGACTGGTGCAGCAAAGGGAAATCACGGAGCGCCAGGTCCGGCAGCTGTTCGGCATGCTCATCGTGGTCAACGTGACCCTCGGCCTCGCCCAGGTCGCGCTCGCCCCTTTGGCCGCTGCTTATTATCGTCAGCCGGAACTGGCGAGCGTACTTCGGGTACAAGCACTGATCTTCCTCAGCACCCCGTTCATGGCGCTTCCACAAGCGCTACTCAGTCGGACGATGGACTTCCGCCTGCAGGCCCGGGTGAATATCCTCTCATCACTGGCGGGTGCCGGCATGGCGCTGGTCGGCGCCTTCTCCGGTTGGGGCGTGTGGACGCTGGTGATCGCACCCATGGCTTTGTTTGCGACGCGAGCCATCGGCATGACGATCGCTGCCCGGTCGCTGATCCTGCCGCTGTTCGACTTCCGCGGCGCGGGCTCCCTGGCGCGGTTCGGCGGGGTGATGGCGGCAAGTCAGCTGTTCTGGTTTTTGCAAAGCCAGGTTGATGTGTTCATCGCCGGCCGCCACCTCAATGTGCACGATCTGGGCATCTACACCACGAGCCTGTTTCTAGCGCAGATCTTCGTTGCCAAGTTCGTGCCGCCGCTTAACGAAGTGGCTTTCTCCGCTTATGCGCGCATCCAGCACGACCGGACGGCGACGGCCGCAGCCTTCGTGAAGGGCGTCCGGGTCGTGATGCTCGCAGCGTTACCCTTCTACTTCGGTCTTGCCGTCACGGCCGAACCGCTGGTGTTGGTGATGCTGGGGGACAAATGGGCGGAGGCAATACCGATCGTCCGCCTGCTGGCGCTCGCCATGCCGATGATGACGCTGCAGGTGCTGTTCTCACCCGCCTGTGACGCGCTTGGTCGCCCCGGCATCGGCGTGAGCAACGGCGCGGCGGGGTCGCTGATCCTAGCGGTCGGTTTCCTGTTCGGGGTGCAATGGGGCGTGCTTGGCCTCAGCGCGGCGTGGATCGCCTGCTATCCGCTATATCTTGCGATCAGTTGCTGGCGATCGTTGCCGGTGATCGGCGCGCGTTGGCGCGACGTCGCCAGCTCTGTTGCAGCACCGCTGCTCGCTGCGGCTGGCATGGCGAGTGTCGTCTGGCTGATCGATCAAGCAGTCGATCTCGCGCCGGCGGCACGGCTGGCAGTACTGGTGATGGTGGGCGGTGCGGCATATGCCGGTTTGCTGATGGTCTTTGCTCCATCGCTTGTTCGGCAGACGATCGCGCTGGTGCGGAACCGAGGCTAAGCGATCAGGCCCGCTGGATATAGTCGCGCATCGCCGCCGCATCGGCCTCGACGCGCTCGATCCGGTATTTCACTAGGTCGCCGATGGAGACGAGACCTATCAGGCGACCGCCCTCGACGACGGGCAAGTGACGGATCCGCCGCCGAGTCATCAGCGACAGCGCGCCCATCACCGGATCGTTGGGGGAAACCGTTACTGCCGGCGCAGTCATGACCTCGCGCACCGAGCGATCGAGCACGCCGGTGTCGCCGTCCTTGAGGCAATATATTACGTCACGTTCGGAGAAGATGCCGGCAACGCTTTCCCCGTCCAGCACCGGCACGGCGCCGATGCGACGCTCCGCCAGCAGCGCCACTGCCTGGCGCACGCTGTCGTCTAGGCCCGCTGTCACAATGTCGTGTCCCTTGCCGCGCAGGATGGCCGCGATCGTCATCGCCCGTTTCCTCTCCACGCCCGTTAGCGGGCTAATTGCTGGAAGAATGCGCCTTTCCGGGGCAAATGGAAAGCATGAGCCGGCTGGATGATCCTGAATATGCACGATTTGCCTGGGCTCGTTTTCGGCGGTTGCTGGCCTGGAGCGGGTTGGTGGGGCTGGTCGCCTCTGGTTTCGCGATCTGGTTGGTCGGTCGCGCTTATGGTTCGCTCGACTGGGTGGCCACGCTGGCGATGATCGGCGGGGTCACGGGGTCTGTGCTGATGGCCGGCGCTCTGATGGGGCTCACCTTTCTATCATCGGGCACCGGGCATGACGAAGCGGTGGATGCGCTGAACGCGGAGCAGTCGGATGGTCGCAGGGCATAGTCCAGCGTGACGCGGCCATTCGCCGGGACGATCGCCGACCAGACGCGCCTGCCGCCCCTTATGGCCAGCTTCGCCGACGATTCGAACCGATCGGTGCCGAGCGAAAACTGCGCCTCGTACGTGATCGGCCAGGGGTTGGCGTTATTGACGGTGAGCCGATAACGCCGCCGCTCAGCCAGCTTCGTGACCAGTTCGAGGTCCTGCGAGACGCCGGGCGTGGGGGGCAGATCCAGCTCCACATCTTCATCGACGGCTTTGTCGTCGAGCGACGTCTCGCCGAGCAGGACCGGTCGCACATCCCCCTCCTGGAATATTGCCACTCGCCCGGCGGGAAGCGGGAGGCCCAGGCCGTCGCGCTTGCGGTTGCGTAGCCGCACGACCGGATGCACCGGCCCAAGCCGCGTGGGCATCCCTGTGCTGACATAGACCATGCCCATGGCGACACCGGCGCGGCTGGCGAGCGCCACCTGCTTCTGCGCCTGTGAGGCGATAGTGACTGGCACCGGCACGGTGTAGAGTTTCAAATCGCCGATCTCGCCCTGCACCGCTTCGATTGCAGCGGTGCGGCGGGCACTGGTGACGACGATCTCGGCAACCTCCGGCGCCGGCGCGAACACCGGAGGGGGAGGAGGCGGTGGCGGCGGCGCAAGCGGCGGAGGATGGCCACCATATGTCACCGTCGTGGGCCAGCAGCGCAGCGACAAGGCACCGGATCGATAATCGCCGAAGCGCGGCGGCTCCTCTCGATTCGGCTTACCCGCCACGAGTTGCGTGCGTGCATTCGCAAGCGACGTGACGTCGCTCGACGCCAATGTCGCCCAGGCGGTGAGATCAGCGCGATCGGAACCGCGGCGGGTGGTAAGGACGTAATCCGCCTGCCAATCGAAGCCACCAGCGAGATAGGACAAGGTGATGGTCGCCGTCGCCGGATGCGGCGCGCTCGTCGAGATCGACAGCGTGGGCCGCGCGCTGAGTCCCGACGGGATCGACGGCTGCACGATCGTCTCGGGCAGGCCGGAGCAGCGCAGCGCCTCAAAACCGCCGGCCACTTCGAGAACGGCGGCTCCACTCGCGCCCGATCTGATGGTCGCTTGTTCCTCCCGCACGCGGCCGGTCGCAGGATCGGTACGGCGGATCAGCACGCGCCGGCCAAGCGCTCGGTCGTACAATGTGCGCGGGCTGAGCAGGTCGGCATCGAGGTTCTTCTCGGCGACGTCCTGCGGCAGGCCAGCGACGATCGCCGTTTCGGGCATGATGTTGCCGGCGACGCCCTCGAACCGGATTACCGCCGGGCCGGCAGGGAGCGTGATGGTGCGAGTCTCGGTGATGAGCGCGAAGCCTTGCGGCGCCGGCGCGATCCGGTTCCCAGCCGGTCGATCGGGTGCGCGGTAGAGAGTGACCGCAACCTTCTCGGCCTTGTCGGAAGTGACGACTGTCTGCGCGGGTGCTGCGCTGGGGAACGACGCAAGAATCGCGGCAACCACCAGGCTTCTCCCCTCCCGCACGTGGCAGGGGAATGTGGGCCCGCGATGCATCTCAATACCGCGTGTCGATAACGGCGGTCAGCGTCGCGCTGCCGTTGGCGGGCACCGGAACGTGCCACACCCGCTCGTCAATCGAGCGCTGTTCACCCTTGAGGGTTTCCGAGGACACACGGGTATCATGCCAGTGATTGTCGAGGCCGCCCTGCACCACATCTACCGTCACCGGCTCAGGCCCGGCGTTGGTGAGTTCGTAGCGCATGGTGGTGCGATAAAAGGTGGTGGCCCGATCGACTTCGACCGTGCGTGGCGGGCCATCGCCGGAAATGCGATAGCGGGACACTCGCTGCCACTCGTCACCAGTGATCTTTTCGCGCGCCTCCACGATCGACTTTACCTTGACGTCAAAGGCCTCCCCAGTGACGAGCGCCAGGGTCGAGCCCATCGGCGTATGGCCGATCGCGCGCTCGCCCACGAACTGCGGCTGTCCTGCCGTGTCGCGGATGTACACCCGCACGGTGCCGGCGGGCAGCGCATCGCCCAGCCCACCGCTGCGCGACGAGGAAAAGGTCAGCGCCGTGGACGCGCTTTGCGGCTCGTCCTGCGCGCCGAGCCACCCATTGCGATATTCGTAGGACTTTCGCGCCGGGACCGCAGCGACGCTGAGGAAGCTCACCTGCTTCTGCTGCTTGGCGGCGATCGTCGTTCGCTGGGGCAACGGATAGAGGTAGAAATCGCCAACCCGCGCGCGGTCAGCCGTCTCGGTGCCAGCCCGCGTGTCGGGCGCATAGCCGCTCCGCGGCGGTGACGGGTTGAACGATCGAAATCGCGGCGTTGCGACGGCAGTGCCGGGTGTTCCAGCGACGAGTACCGTGTCGGCATTGACCAGCGGCGTTTCGTTGGCGTTGCGCAGCGTCACCCAGCCCTGAACGTCGATCACGCTCTTCGCCTCATCGAACAGCGCGACATAATCGGCGTTCCAGCCGAGACCGCTGGCGAGATAGCTTAAGGTGACGGGCCGCGTGCCGCCTCGCGCGGTGTCGAGCGTCACCGACAACGTGGGGCGCGCGCGCAGGTTGGGTGGCAGCGAGTCGAACAACACCCGCACCGGCAGGCCGTCGTCGCGCAGCACCTCGATGCGGTCCCCGATCCGCAGCACCACGCCGCTGTTGTTGGCGAGCACGGTGGCGCGCTCCCGCACTTCCGCGCCGGTCGCTGGGTTGGTGCGCACCAGCGTGATCGTTTGCCCGACCGCCTTCTCCATCAGCGCCTGAGGCGAAAGGAGATCATAATCGAAATTCTGCTCGATGATCGTCACGCCATCGCCGGAGAGGCGAACCGTTTCGGGCCGGATCCGGTCGGAGACATCGGGGAACTCTTGCCGGCTGACCCCGTCGGGCAAGTTCAGCCGGCGGCGATCCTGCACCAGAGCGAGATCGTTGCTGTAGATGGTAACGGCGAGGTTGCCTTGCGCGTTGCGGATTTCCGATACGTCCTGCCCCAGCGCCATCGACGGCACGCAGACCAGCGCCAACCACCATTGCCGCATTATTGCCCCTCCTTGTTCGGCAGGAGCGTAGCGAGCCAATCCACACGGGTCACCACCGCCCCGGCGTGACCCGACGAAAAAAGCCGGCGCCACGCTGTTGCGCGGCACCGGCCTTCTTGCACCCGAACCGGGTGTATAACTTAGGCTTCAACCTCAGCGGGCGCAGCCACGGTACGGCGGCGGCGCGGCTTTGGCGCGGCGTCCCCCGCAGGCTCGCCACCAATCGACGGCGGCAGCGCGCTTGCGTCAAGGCCAAGCTGCTCGCCGGCGTCCGCCGGCGCCTTGCGCGGCCGGCCACGGCGCTTGGGTGCCGGAGCCCCTTCTGCCGCCACATCGGCGCTCGGCTGAAACTCCACCGCTGCCTGGGTAAGCTCGAGCGGGGCGGCCTCGGGCGTTCCCTGATCGGCATTCACCTGATCGCTCGCGCGCTCCTCGCGCCGCGGTTCGCCACGCATGGACTGGCGCGGGCGACGCTCCTGGCCGTCGCGCTGGCGATTGTCGCCGCGCTGGCCCTCATAGCGCTGACCCTCAAAGCGCTGATCATCGTCGCGATGGGCACGGGCGCGGTTGCCGTCGTTTTGACGACCGTCGCGCTCACGCTCGCCACGCTCCTCGCCGCCACGGCCCTGCTCCTCGGCACGGATCGGTTCGCCCTCGTCGCCGTAATCCTCATCCGCATCGAAATCATTCTGCGGGCGGCGCTGCTGCTGGCCCTGATCCTCGTAGCGGCCGCGCTGATCGGCAAGTACGCGGAAGTAATGATCGGCGAACTGGAGGTAATATTCGGTGTTGACGCGATCGCCCTGGCGCTGCGCATCCGAGGCCATGTTCTTGTACTTTTCGTACAATTGGCTGGCGTTGCCGCGCGCGCGGCTGTCGATCCGATTGCCGTTGTCGCGCGAGCCCTGACTGCCCCCGCCCTGCGAACGCTGCCCACCCCGGCCGCGACGGCGGCCGTTCTGACGGTTGTTGATCAAAATACTGTCCTCGTCCTCAAACCAAAAACGGCCTTGCTCCCGGGATATTCGGTGCAACAATCCCCGGCCCCGTCGAATATGGCGCGAGACGCGCGCACAACCTCCAAGGCCTGCCCCGGCCGCCGGACTGCAGCGGCTGATGACGAAGGGTGGGCAACCCGCCCAAATTCAACCAGAAATGTTGATTTTGCGTGCCCCTGCCGTGGCCATAGCCGGTGCATCGGGTTTCTCAAAGAGAAATATTGGGTTCGGAACGCACGGATTCAAGGCGTGACAACGAGGCAGCGGTCACGACCGGCTAGGTCGCGGCGGCACGTGACGGTGAGGCCCTGCGCTGCGAACAGCGTGCTTGCCGCGTCGCGCTGGTCGGCGCCGATCTCGATGCAGGCGACTCCGCCGGGGGCGAGTTGCCGGCCGAGCAGCGGTGCAATCCGCCGGTAATCGTCGAGGCCGTCGGGGCCGGAAAATAGCGCCGTGGCGGGTTCGTAGCCGGCGACATCGGGCATCAGCACGGCGTGATCGGAGATATATGGAGGGTTGCAGAGGATCAGGTCGTACACGTCGCCAGTCCCCTGCCAGTCGCCGGCAACGATCCGCGCGCGACCGGGGGCAATGTGATCGGCATTGGCGAGCGCGATGGCGAGCGCTTCGGGCGAGGCGTCGATGCCGACACCCGTCGCTTCGGGCCATTGATCGAGCGCGGCGAGCAGCAGCGCGCCCGAGCCGGTGCCGAGATCAAGGATCAAACGCGGGCCGGGGGTGCCGGCGAAATGATTAACTGCGGCCTCGATCAGCGTTTCGCTGTCGGGGCGCGGGATGAGGACGCCGGGCGCGACGTCGAGGTCGATCGTCCAGAAGGCGCGGGTACCGGTGATATAAGCGATCGGCTCGTGGCTCGCGCGGCGTTCGACGAGGGCGGCGAAGCTCGCCGGCACGCGCTGGTCGGCGAGGGTGAGGAGCAGGCGTTCACGCGAGATGCCGAGCGCGTGGGCGAGGAGAAGCTCGGCGTCGAGGCGGGGGGTGTCGGAGGATGTGAGGCGGGCGGCGGCGGATGCGAGGGCGGCGCGTGCCTGCTCCGTCTCCCCATTTGCGGGAAGAGGGCTGGGGAGAGGGGCAGTGTCGAGCGGCTTGTCCATTGACCGCCCCTCGCCCCGGCCCTCTCCCCGCCAGCGGGGAGAGGGAGACTTGTCAGCCATCGAGCGTCGCCAGGCGTTCGGCTTCGTCCTCCGCGATCAGGGCGCCGATCAGCTCGTTCATGTCGCCCTGGAGGATTTCGGGAAGGCGATGCAGGGTCAGATTTATGCGGTGGTCGGTGACCCGGCCTTGTGGGAAATTATAGGTGCGAATGCGTTCGGAACGGTCGCCCGAGCCGACCATCGACTTGCGCGCGCCCGCGCGCTCGGCGTGGAGCCGCTCGCGTTCCATCTCATAGAGGCGCGTGCGCAGCACCTTGAGCGCCTTGGCCTTGTTCTTGTGCTGCGACTTCTCGTCCTGCTGGATCACCGTCAGCCCGGTGGGGATATGGACGATGCGCACCGCCGAATCGGTGGTGTTGACCGACTGGCCGCCGGGGCCGGACGAGCGGTAGATGTCGATGCGCAGGTCCTTGTCGTCGATCTGCACGTCGACCTCCTCCGCCTCGGGCAGCACCGCGACGGTGGCAGCGGAGGTGTGAATGCGCCCGCCGCTTTCGGTGACGGGCACGCGCTGGACGCGGTGGACGCCGCTCTCGAACTTGAGCTTGGCGAACACCCCCTGCCCCGTCACGCTGGCGACCACTTCCTTGTAGCCGCCGGCGTCGCTGTCCGAGCCGGAGATCAGCTCGACACGCCAGCCCTGCCCTTCGGCGTAACGCTGGTACATGCGGAACAGGTCGCCGGCGAACAGCGCGGCCTCGTCGCCGCCGGTGCCGGCGCGGACCTCGAGCATCGCCGAGCGTTCGTCGGCGGCGTCGCGGGGGAGCAGCGCGAGCGCGAGGCGGCGGTCAGCCGCTTCGAGCGCGGCCTTGTTCTCGCGCAATTCCTCTTCGGCCATGGCGCGCAGCTCGGCGTCGCCATCGCCGGTCATGTGCGCAAGGCTTTCCGCCTCCTGGCGCAGGCGGCGCACCTCCGCCGCGGCCTGCGCGACGGGTTCGAGCTCGGCATATTCCTTCGACACCGCGACGAAGCGGTCGCCGGGAAGGTCGCCGGTCGCCATCTGCGCGGCGAGTTCGTCGCGGCGTGCCTCGATCTGGCGGATTCGGTCGAGCGAGATGGCGGTCATGAGCAGATCTCGACCGCGGCACACCGCCCCACCTGTTCCCCGGCGAAGGCCGGGGTCCAGTCACGACCGGCCCGATGCTGGGCCCCGGCCTTCGCCGGGGAACATGTATTGCGAGGCGCCATCACCCGAGATCAACCGACGCCAGCGCCGCGCGGACAGCCGCTTCCTGTTCGCCCGACAGGAACAAGTTGCGGAAGCCAGTCAGCGGCGCGCCATCGCGCAGGTTGAGCGAGATCGTCGCTGCGGGCTTCGTCTTCATCGCGCGATCGAAGCGCTTCTTGGGACTGCCGGAAATGAACGCCTCGGCAGCAAGCCCGGCACGACGCAGGCGCGCGACATAGTCGATCGCCGTCAGGTCAAACGATGCGTCCTCCGCAACGACGGCAACAACCGAACCCTCTGTCGCCGGCTCCGCCAGCAACATCGCCAGCCGCTCGACGCCCGCCGCCCAGCCCACGCCCGCCGTCGCTGTGCCTCCGAGGCTCTCAACCAGCCCGTCGTAACGGCCGCCGGCGAGCACCGTGCCTTGCGCGCCGAGGCGGTCGGTGACGAACTCGAAGGCGGTGTGGCGGTAATAATCGAGGCCGCGGACCAGCCGGTCGTTGCGCGTCCACTTCACGCCTGCCGCGTCGAGGCCGGCGGTCACCGCATCGAAGAAGGCGCGCGCCTCGGCGGTCAGGAAATCGTCGATCCCCGGCGCGGCATCGGCGATCGGGCGGTCGCGCGGGTCCTTGGAGTCGAGGATGCGGAGCGGGTTCTTGTCGAGTCGGGCGAGGCTGTCTTCGGACAGCTCGCCGCGGTGCGCCTCGAAATGCGCTACCAGCGCCGCCCGCCAAGCATCGCGGGTTTCCGCGTCGCCAAGCGTGTTGAGCTGAAGCGTCACGCCGTCGGCGATGCCCAGTTCGTGAAGCAGCTGATCGGCGAGCGTCAGCAGCTCGACATCGGCGGCGGGCTCGGGGGCACCGAGTATCTCGGCGTCGATCTGGTGGAACTGGCGGTAACGGCCCTTCTGCGGACGCTCGTAGCGGAACACCGCGCCGCTCGTCGCCACCTTTAGCGGCGCATATTGCTGCCAGCCTTCGGTCAGAAAAGCACGCGCGATGCCCGCGGTGAATTCCGGGCGCAGCGTCAGCGAATCGCCGCCGCGGTCGGGGAAGGTGTACATTTCCTTGGAGACGACATCGGTCGTCTCGCCGATCGAGCGGGCGAAGACCTGGGTGTCCTCGAACATCGGGATTTCCACGCGCTGAAAGCAGTAGAGCTTGCGGACGCGGTCGAAGGTGTCGAGGACGTGGGCGAAGCGGCGCTGCTGCTCGCCGAAAATATCCTGCGTGCCGCGCACGCGATTGGGGGTCTGTATCCGGGCCATCGCGGCCGCATTAGTGTTACAGAACGTCGCGCGCCAGCGTTCCGCGACCGCTGGCGTGGATTGGTTCACGCGAAGGCGCGAAGACGCGAAGAAGCTTGAATTCGCGCAGAGGCGCGAAGGACGTAGAGAGGTCTTGGTTCGGGACGGGCGTCGCCCCCCCCAAGGTCATGCCGGCCGAAGTGCCGGCATCCACCAGCCGGCATACCGCTGGCCGATGGTGTGTGGCCCGGTGGATGCCGGGACAAGGCCGGCATGACGACGGGGGTGACGCTCACCCCGAACCGCGCAACACCTCTGCGTCCTTCGCGCCTTTGAGCGATCCATCCTTTGCGTCTTCGCGCCATCGCGTGAACCCATTAACTAACGGCAGCGTTCGCGCATGATGGATCCCGGATCAAGTCCGGGATGACGGGGATGGGCTGGGCGACGAAGTGCTCAAGCCATTGAGCTTGGGCGTTCATCCCGCTAGCGAAGCAGGCGATGATCCGTATCGCCTTCGCGAGCGCCCTGCTCGCCTCCGCTGCCGTCGCAACTGCACAAGCGCCCGCCGGCAATTCGGCCCCACAGCCGGTGCCGATCGTCGACACGATTCCGGCAGCCGTCGACCAGCCCTATCCCGGCACGATCACACTGAACGTCGACGCGACCGACATCACGCGCGGCATCTTCCGCGTGACGGAGACGATCCCGGTTGCCAAGGCCGGCCCCACCGTTCTGCTTTATCCCGCATGGCTGCCGGGCAAGCATGCCGCGCGCGGCGAGATCGAGAAGCTGGCAGGGCTCGTCTTCAAGGCTGGCGGCAAGGTGATCCCGTGGACCCGCGACACGGTGGATGTCTTTGCCTTCCACCTCGACGTGCCGCAGGGCGCGAAGACGATCGAGGCGAGCTTCCAGTTCATTTCCGCGACCAAGGCCGATCAGGGCCGGGTAGTGATGACGCCCGAGATGCTGAGCCTCCAGCCCAATTCGGTGAGCCTCTATCCCGCCGGCTATTTCACCCGGCAGATCCCGATCCAGATGACGGTGAAATATCCGCAAGGCTGGACCGCGGCGGGCGCGGTGCCGGCCAAGGCCACCGGCTCCACCTATGTTTATGACCGCACCGATTACGAGGTGCTGGTCGATTCGCCGATCCTGGCGGGGCGGTATGGCAAGACCTGGCCACTCAGCGACCGGGTGAAGCTGGCCGCTTATGCCGATACGCCGGCCGACCTTGCCGCCACGCCGGCGCAGATCGATGCGCACAAGCGCTTGGTCGACCAAGCGGTGAAGACGTTCGGCGCCCAGCATTACGACAATTACACGTTCCTGCTGTCGATCACCGACCAGCTCGGCAGCATCGGGCTGGAGCATCATCGCTCCAGCGAGAATGGCGTGACGCCGGGCTATTTCACCAAATGGGATGACGGCCCCGGCCGCCGCAACCTGCTGCCGCACGAGTTCGTGCATAGCTGGAACGGCAAGTTCCGCCGCGGCGCGGATGCGTGGACGCCCGATTATCGCATGCCGATGCGCAATTCGCTGTTGTGGGTGTATGAAGGGCAGACCCAATTCTGGGGCTATGTGCTTCAGGCGCGATCAGGCATCGTTTCCAAGCAGGACACGCTGGACCAGCTCGCGGCGATCGGCGCGCTCTATGACAGCCAGCCGGCGCGCCAGTGGCGCGACCTCATCGACACCACCAACGATCCGATCATCTCCGCGCGCCGGCCGAAGGGCTGGACGAGCTGGCAGCGCAGCGAGGATTATTACAACGAGGGCCTGCTCGTCTGGCTGGAGGTCGATTCCAAGCTTCGCGAGATGACCGGGGGAAAGAAGTCGATCGACGATTTCGCGCGCGCCTTCTTCGGCGTGCGCGATGGCGATTGGGGGCAGCTGACCTATACGTTCGACGATGTCGTCGCGACGCTGGAGAAGGTTCACCCGCATGACTGGCGCGGGCTGCTGACGCAGCGCCTGACCGAGCATGGCACGGGTGCGCCGCTCTCCGGCTTCGAGCGCAACGGTTATCGCCTGGTCTATACCGCGGACGCACCGGCATCCTTCAAGGCGGGCGAGAAGACTCGCAAGGTGACCGACCTTACCTATTCCGGCGGCTTCGTGGTCAATTCGGGCGGCGACGTGACGGGCGTAACCTGGGGATCGCCGGCCTTCAACGCTGGGCTGACAATCGGCACCACGATCGTCTCGGTTAACGGCGAGGTCTTTTCGGACGATCGGATGAAGGGCGCGATCGCCGCCGCGAAGGGCGGCAAGCAGCCGGTGCAATTGTGGGTCAGGAGCGGCGAGCGGTACCGGCAAGTCGCGCTCGACTGGCACGGCGGGCTGCGCTACCCGCGCCTCCAGAAGATCGGCACGGGAGAGACCGGTCTTGACCGGTTACTTGCGCCGCGCTGATCCACAGCGCGGCTTTTCTTCACTGTCACAAGACCAAAGGGATACGACACATGCGCATCGACATGGTGCCGACGGGTGACAATCCGCCGCACAGCCTGAACGTCATCATCGAAGTGCCGACCGGCGGCGAGCCGGTGAAGTATGAGTTCGACAAGGCTAGCGGAGCGCTGTTCGTCGATCGCATCCTGCACACGCCGATGCGCTATCCCGCGAACTACGGTTTCGTGCCGCATACGCTGTCCCCGGATGGCGATCCGCTCGATGCGCTGGTCGTGTCGCGCTCGCCGTTCATCCCGGGCTGCGTGGTGCGTGCGCGGCCGATCGCCGTGCTGAACCTCGAGGACGAGGCCGGCGGCGACGAGAAGCTGGTCTGCGTGCCGGTGGACCAGACCTTCCCATATTATTCCAAGGTCGGCGAGAAGGACGATCTGCCCGAGATCGTGTTCGAGCAGATCGAGCATTTCTTTACCCACTATAAGGACCTGGAAAAGAAGAAGTGGGTCCGCATCGGCAAGTGGGGCGGCGCGGACGAGGCACGGCAGATCACCGTCGAAGCGATTGAGCGCTACAATGCGGCAAAGGACAAGGGCGAAGAGCCGCACGACCATGACGTGCCGGGCCGCGAGTAACCGTTGATCATCGGCCCCTTCCCTTTCGGGGGAGGGGCTTGAAGGCATCAATGCGCGGTGAGCTTCAGCCCCGCGATGCACAGCACGACGCCGAAGATCAGCGCGATGCGCACCGGCGTCGCCGGCTCGCCATAAAAGGCGATCCCCACCAGCACCGTGCCGAGCGCGCCGATCCCGCCCCACACGGCATAAGCGGTGCCCATCGAGATCGAGCGCGAGGCGAGTTCCAGCAGCCCCATCGACATGGTTACCGAGGCCAGGAACCCCGCGGTCCAGCCGAGATTTCGAAAGCCATCGACATGGCGCAGGCAGGTGGTGAACCCGACCTCGAACAGACCGCCGATGATCAGCCACATCCACGCCATCAGTCTCGCCCCGCCAGTTTGCGCAACGCCGCGCCGCTGACGCGCTGCACCGTCCATTCGTCCTGCGCAACCGCGCCCTTGGCGCGGTAGAAGTCGATCGCGGGCGTGTTCCAGTCGAGCACGGTCCATTCGAAGCGCGCGCAGCCGCGATCGAGCGCGATGCCGGCCAGCGCCCTCAGCAGGGCCGCGCCGGCGCCCGAGCCCCGCGCCTCGGGGGTGACGTAGAGATCCTCCAGCCACAGCCCGCGCTTTCCCGCCCAGGTCGAAAAGGTGTGAAAGAACAGGGCGAAGCCGATGCTTGCGCCATCGCGCTCGGCGATCAGCACCTCGGCGGCGGGGTGCGTGCCAAACAGCGCCTCGTGGAGCATCGGCTCGGTCGCCTCCACCGCATCGGGCTCGCGCTCATAGGCGGCGAGTTCGCGGATGAAGCGAAGCACGGTGGAAACGTCTGTCGCGCTGGCAGGGCGGATGGTGATGGTCATGCCGCCTGTTCGACCGTCCGGGCGGCAATGTCACGCCGTCTTGCCGCGACGATGCACGCGGAAACGATCACGGCGGCGCCCACCAGCGTATAGGCCGAGACAATCTCGCCGAACACAAAGTATCCGAGCATCACGGCATAGATGAACGAGGTATATTCGGTCATCGCCAGATAGCCCGCCTCGCCATGGGCATAGGCCCAGGACAGGAGCATCATGGAGGCAAAGGCGAGCAGCGCTGCGCCGGCGAGGGGCAGGATAGCGCTGGCGGGCGGCACCGCGGCCAGCCATGGCGCCGCGGCCGCGAGCAGCACCAGGATCACCAAGGACTGGACGCATGCCGTTTCGGCCGGGCGGGCGGCGAGCGATTGAAGCCGCGTGAGGATCAGGTTCACCGCATAGAGAACCGCGGATGCCAACACCGCCAGCGCGCCTTCAAACGCTTCCGGCCCGAGCACCGCGCGCGCCTGGCCGGCGAAGATCGTCAAAATGCCAAGGCTTGCCGCCACCATCGCGCCGATCGTGCGCGTCGACACCCGCTCGCCAAGCCACCAGGCGGCGAGCACCAGTGCCAGGATCGGGGCGATGTACGACAGCGCGATCGCCTGCGCCATCGGCACGCGCGCCAGCCCCCAAAAGAACAACAGCGCCATCGCGCATGTCACCGCGCCGCGAACGAGGTGGAGAAGCAAGGCGCGCCGGGACGGTCGGCGCATGCCAACGACGCGCCAAGCGATCGCGCCCAGCGCGACGTTGCCCATGCTGCGCCACAACATGACGTTGTACACCCCCAATGCCAGCACCAGCCCCTTCATCACTGCATCCATCACGGAGAAGAGCGCGATCCCCGTGGCTGCGACAAGAAAGGCCGTGCTCGCGGACATGATGGGGGATGGAGCGGATGTCATCGCGATCAGATACGTGCACGGCAAGCGTTTGACGAGGCGCTGAAAACGCGTTGTTCAGGTTAACGCTAGATGAACCACATCTATTCTCGCGGTACCTCAAGGCAACTACGTAATTGCAGAATTAGAACACGATACTCGTTTGAATAAATACTGTGTTTCCGCCGGCATCGTGGTTGACCCGCACAGATGAGGCGCTTAGGCAACAATAAAAGTAAAGGAGTGTCGCATGATTGAAGATACCGCCGACATCAATGCGGTCGAGCTGGCTACCGAACTGACCATCGCATGGTTGTCCAATCCCAACACGCGCGCGTCGAGCGACGAGGTGCCGGGATTTCTACACAAGATGCACGAGGCGGTGAACCAACTGTCGACCAACACGCAGCTTGTGACCGAGGAAGAGCCGGTGGGCGAATACACACCGGCGGTGTCGGTTCGTAAGTCGCTTGCTTCCAAGGATCACATCATCTCGATGATCGATGGGAAGCCGTACAAAACGCTGCGCCGCCACCTCGCCGGCCATGGCCTAAGCCCGGCGGAATATCGCCAGCGCTATGGCCTGAAGCCCGATTACCCGATGGTCGCCGAGAATTATTCGGAAGCGCGCCGCGCCATGGCCAAGAAGATCGGTCTCGGCCGCAAGCCCGGTATGACCCGCAAGGGTGGTGATGCCGACGCGGCACCCGCAAAGCGCGGCCGCAAGGCAGCCGCGGCGGAAGCCGCTGGCGAGTAAGGCGGCATGATCCGGGCGGCCGCTGCGCTGCCCGGCATGCGAACCGCGATCGGCGGGCGCATTCGTGCGCTCGTCGGATCGGGATCGGTCGATCTGACGCGGCCGCCTGGCGACAATGGCCTGTTCGGCCCCGGATCGGTTGCGTGGCGAGTGCACGCCGATTTTTCCGCGATGATGATCGGCGGGGTTTCCGCGCTGCTGCTCCAGATGCTTCACCCGCTGGCGCTGGCCGGAGTGTGGGACCATAGCGATTTCCGCCGCGACCGGCTGGGGCGGCTACGCCGCACCGCCCAATTCATCTCGCTCACCACCTTTGGCAGCACCGCCTCGGCAAACCGGGCGATCGAGCGGGTGCGCGCGATCCACGATCATGTTTCGGGCACCCTCCCTGACGGCACGCCCTATGATGCCAATGATCCCGCGCTGCTCACCTGGGTGCATGTGGCGGAGGTCGACAGCTTCCTGCGGGCCTATCTGCGTTATCGCGACCCCGGCCTGTCGGGTGCCGACCAGGACCGCTATCTCGCCGAAACCGCCACGGTCGCCGAGCGCCTGGGCGCGCGCGACGTGCCCGTATCACGTCGCGAGATCGAGGCGTATTACCGCCGCGTACGCGATGATCTGCGGTTCGATGCGCGCGTGCGTGACGTCGCCAGCGCGCTGCTCGCCAGCGGCCCGGATGCGTTGACCACGGGCGCACTCGCCATCGTTGCGCCGGCAGCGATCGATCTGCTGCCACCCTGGGCCGCCGCGATGCACGGCCGCACGCCCCCGTCGATCGGCCGCCCCGCCATCCGCCTCGGCGCGCGCGGGATGAGCAAGGCGCTGCGCTGGGCGTTGCGCCGGTAACCGGCGCGGGCGCTCAGCCCAGCGCCTCTAGCACCTGCGCATCGGTGTCATCCGACACACCCTGTTCGCCGCGCGCCAGCGTTACCGTTGTGGCCAGATCCCACATTACGTTGCCCAGCGTGCGCACGATGTCGGGCAAGGTTTCCACCGCCACCAGCAGCCCGAGCGGAACTGTTGGCGCGCCGATGGCGGCGCACACAGGGGCGACCGAGCTGATATAGCTGACCGTGCCCGGCAGGCTCACCGCGCCGAGCGACATCAAGGCGGCGACCAGGGTGCCGACCGCCAGGGTGCCCAGCGACAGCGGCACGCCGAACCAATGAGCGATATAGATCGCCACCGCGAGGTTCATCGCGGGGCCGGTTGCGCGCAGTAGCGCCACCGCAAGCGGCAATGTCACGCCGGCGGTCGCCACCGGCGTGCCGAGCGATTGCGCACCCGCCAGCATCGCCGGCAGCGAGGCGAGGGACGACTGCGTCGACACCGCCACCGCCTGGCTCGGCAGGGCGGCCCGCGAGAAGCGGGCAAGCGGCACCCGCCCGCCGATCATCGCCATCGGATAAGCGCCCAGGGTAACCACCACGCCGACGCCGGCGACGATCAGGATGTAATGGACCAGCGCGTGAAAGGCGCCGCCCCCTGCCCTGGCCCCGACCACCAGCGCCAGCGCGAAGACGCCAATAGGACCGACCCACAGAATCCAGCCGATCACCACCAGCATGGTATCGCGCACCGCGGTGAAGACGCGCACCAGCACCTCGCGCAGCCCGACTTCGATCCGCATCACCGCAAAGGAAAAGATCAGCGCAAAGATGATCATCGACAGGAAGCTGCTTTCCGCCGCGGCCTTGACGATGTTGTTCGGGATGATCCCCGCCAGGAACTCGCCAAGCGGCGGCACCGGCGGGTTTGGGCCCACCCCGGTCAGCGCAGCCCGCAGGGCCGCGCCGGAATCGACGGGCAAGGGCGCCAGCTGAAGGAACAAGGGCGTGAGAAGGGCCGCGGTCACCGCCGACGCGATCATCACCGCCACGTACAGCGCCACCGCGCGGCCGGCGAGCCGCCCCGCCTGCGCGGCCTGCGCCGTCGCTGCGACGCCGGTGACAAGCAACGAGAAGACCAACGGCACGATCGTCATCTGCAACGCGTTGAGCCATGCCTGCCCGACCGGCTGCGCGATGGCGATGGCCGGTTCCACTGCGGATGGCGCGTTGCCCGCCAGAAGGATGCCGGCAACCAGCCCAACGATCAGGGCCAGCAAGATACGGGTGGATTGGGACATGGCGCCTTTCGAACTCTTCGCCGCCCGGACTTGTGCCGAAGTCCGTCAATCGGCAAGAGCTTAGGGTCGTTTTGCGGCACGACGGGACCAGGGGCAAGCCTGTGCCGAGCCGTTGCGCGTTTCGGAGATCAGAAGTGGCACGCAAGTATTTCGGAACCGATGGTATCCGCGGCCTCACCAACATTGCGCCGATGACGGCGGCAATGGCGATGAAGGTCGGCATGGCGGCCGGCGCTTACTTCGTGCGCGGCGATCATCGCCATCGCGTGGTGATCGGCAAGGACACCCGCCTATCCGGCTATATGCTCGAAAACGCGCTGGTGGCGGGTTTCACCGCCGTGGGGATGGACGTGGTGCTGCTCGGGCCGCTGCCGACGCCGGCGGTGGCGATGCTTACGCAGTCGATGCGCGCCGACTTGGGCGTGATGATCTCCGCGAGCCACAATCCTTATGCCGATAACGGCATCAAATTGTTCGGCCCGGACGGCTACAAATTGTCAGACGAGGCGGAGCTGGCGATCGAGGCGTTGATCGACGGCGATGTCGCGCTGGCGGCGGCTGGCGACATCGGCCGCGCGCGCCGGGTGGAGGACGCGCGCGGGCGGTACATCCATTTCGCGAAATCGAGCTTTCCGGACGACCTGCGGCTCGATGGCATGAAGGTGGTGGTGGATTGCGCCAACGGCGCTGCCTATCAGGTGGCCCCGTCCGCCCTGTGGGAATTGGGCGCCCAAGTGGTGGCGATCGGTGTCGAGCCCAATGGCAAGAACATCAACCACCGCGTCGGCTCCACCGCGCCGCAGACGCTGTCGGAAACGGTGGTGGCGAGCGGCGCGGCGATCGGCATCGCGCTGGACGGCGATGCGGATCGGCTGATCGTGGTCGACGAGAATGGCCGGGTCATCGACGGCGACCAATTGATGGCGACCATCGCGACTGGCTTCGCGCGGCGCGGCAAGCTCGCAGGAGGCGGGCTGGTGGCGACGGTGATGTCCAATCTGGGGCTGGAGCGGCACTTGTCGGCGCAGGGGCTTGGGCTGGTGCGCACCGGGGTGGGCGATCGCTACGTTCTGGAGGCGATGCGCGCGCGTGGATACAATGTCGGCGGCGAGCAATCGGGCCACATTATTCTGTCGGATTACGGCACCACGGGCGACGGGCTCGTCGCTGCGTTGCAGATCCTGGCGGAAGTAAAGCGGGCCGGCGCCCCGGCGAGCGACGTGCTGCATCGCTTCGAGCCGCTGCCGCAATTGCTGAAGAACGTGAAATACGCCCGCGGCGGCAAGCCGCTGGAGGCCGCCAGCGTGCGCGACACGATCGCCGCAGCGGAGGCGGAACTTTCCGGGATCGGGCGGCTAGTGATCCGCCCGTCGGGCACCGAGCCGGTGATCCGCGTGATGGCGGAGGGCGACGATGCCGCGCAGGTGGAGGCAGTGGTGGACCGGATCTGCGACGCTGTGCGCGCGGCAGCTTGAAAGGCGGATACGCTCTTCCCAACGCCGTCATCCCCGCAAAGGCGGGGATCCATAAGCACCGGTGCTGGCGCTTCTATCGACAGGCTAGCGCGTCTGGATCCCCGCCGTCGCGGGGATGACGGGGGTGTGGGTCGGGCGTAGCGCTCAAGCGAAGCGTCTTTAGTCCCCGGTCACCTTGGCCGGGCCGAGATCGCCCTGCCCCACCGTGCCACTCGCCATCGCCAGCATCGCATCGAGGCTCTTCTTCGCCTTGACCCGCAGGTCCTCGTCCATGTCGATGCGCGGCTGCAGGTCGCGCAGCGCGACGTAGAGCTTCTCCATCGTGTTGAGCGCCATATACGGGCAGATGTTGCAGTTGCAGTTGCCGTCCGCACCGGGCGCGCCGATGAACGTCTTGTTCGGCAGCGCCTTTTCCATCTGGTGGATGATGTGCGGCTCGGTCGCGACGATCAGCGTGTCGCCGGACATCGCCATGGCATATTCCAGAATGCCGCGCGTCGATCCGACATAATCGGCGTGATCGAGGATCACCGGCGGACATTCGGGATGCGCGACAATCGGCGCGGCCGGGTGCTGCGCCTTGAGCTTCAGCAGTTCGGTCTCGCTGAACGCCTCGTGGACGATGCACACGCCAGGCCACAGGATGAGGTCACGCCCGGTCTTGCGTGCGAGGTAGCCGCCCAGGTTGCGGTCGGGCCCAAAGATAATCGCCTGGTCCTTGGGGATCTGCGACAGGATCTTCTCCGCCGAGGACGAGGTGACAATCACGTCGGACAGCGCCTTCACCGCCGCGGAGCAGTTGATATAGGTCAGCGCTATCGCGTCCGGGTGCTGTGCGCGGAATGCCGCGAACTGCTCCGGCGGACAGCTGTCCTCCAGCGAGCAGCCGGCATCCATGTCGGGCAGGATCACCGTCTTCTGGGGTGAGAGGATCTTCGCCGTCTCGGCCATGAAGCGCACGCCGCAAAAGGCGATCACGTCGGCATCGGTCGCCTGCGCCTTGCGGCTGAGGTCGAGGCTGTCGCCGACGAAGTCCGCGAGATCCTGAATCTCGGGCTTCTGGTAATAATGCGCCAGGATCACGGCGTTGCGCTCCTTGCGGAGGCGCTCGATCTCGGCGCGGATGTCGATGCCCTGAAGGTTCTGCGGCTGGTCCATGTGCATGCAGATGGCCCGCTCCGGCCCGGCGATCAAGCGGTCGGTGCGAAGGGCAGCGGAAATGGCGGATAGGCAAAGGGGGCAACCTGCGCACCCGGCGCCCCGGCGGTGACCATGGCATAAAGCCCGACGCCGATCGGGGTGAGGACAACAAGGTCCATCGTCACCTGCATGCCGATAAGGATCGCCACGCCATACCACCATGCCGGATGCACCCACCCGTGCCGGCGCACGTCATGAACCATGCCGGCGAGCGGGAACAGCATCATGCCCGCGAAGATGCCCCAGGCGGACCAGGGGATCATCAGGGGCGCAGGCAGCAATCGCCCGAATGCCGGGCCCATGATCGCGGTCATCGCGCACATCACCAGCCGCCGGTGCCATTCGGTTTGCCGCCGGCGTGCGACACCCCACCACAAGAGACCCGCGAAGGTAAGCACCGCCAGCACGTTCATGACCAGGAAATAGCCAGGCAGGAAGAAGAACGGTGCCCGTCCCGCACGCACTACCGACACCGTCATGGCGATGCCGATCACGATCATCACGGCCGCCCAGCCCGCACCCAGCCAGCCGAGCCGCCGATGTTGGCTGATCCGGCCGCTCGCCACCAGCCAGGACTGAAAGACGAAGAAGCCGACCCAAGCGACGAATACGAGGGCGTGGACATGGACGAGCGCCGGCGCGGCAAAGGTGGAGCGGCCCATCGCAAATTGCAGCCCGAAGCCGAGCACGTTGACGATCGCCATAGCGACCGCGAGGGCGAAGAAGAAGCGCCGGTCATCAATGATACGGGGGCGCTGCGGTGCAATGCTCGCCATCGGGAAACTCCCCTCCTCCGATAGACGGCATTCTAGCAGATTCTCGCAACAAAGAGAACATCGCCATGCCGCGCCTGTCTCCGCAGTACGCCTGCCACGAACTCAACTATTTGGGGGTGTCCGAAACCCGGAAACTCGGGAAGAGTCGGGCATGACGCCTGCGCGAGACTGAACCGGAACGGCGCAACTTCACAGGAGGGCAGCAATAGGCACCCGTAACAGCCCCGCCCTACCATCCCGGCCCCGCGCCAGGATCCATGGCGCGACGAGGGCAGAGGCTCGAAGCGGAAATGTCAGCGCCCGGGAATGGTCGGGTGCGGCGCAACGCCGCGGTGACGAATGTTGCGGCTCATTGGCCTACTTCGCCTTTGCCAGCACTTCCTCAAGACTGCGGCTCACGTCCCAGCGCTCGCCATCCGCCGGCCGCGCTTCCCCCTCGAACCGCACGGTCACGTCGACATCGACGCGCGCGGCGCGCAGGGCACCGGTGAACAAGCGCGCAATCGCCTCGCGGCCATATTCGCGCGCTTTTGCGCGGTTTTCGGCGCTGCCGGCGCGCTCGGCGGCGGTACGCTGCGCGCTCGCGGCCACCTTCGCCCCCATCTCTACCATGGCGTTCCGGGTGACGAACACGCCCGCGACATTGTTGAGGCTGGCGCGCGCCAGATCGACATTGGGCCGGTCGATCGCGACATCAGGCACCGTGATCTCGATCCGACGACCATCCTCGCTCAGCCGGAAGTCGGACGCGCCGAGACGGGACAAATTGACGAAGTAACTGACCTCGAACGGTGCCTTCACGACCTGGCTGGCGTTCAACCAGCCCCACAACCGCGACGATCGCGCCGTTCCCTGCACCACGCCGGACAATCGGCTTACACGCAGGTCGCTGCGCCCGTACAGGGTCGCCGCCACCACCTGCGCGGTGGCCACGCCGTCCTTGTCGGTGGAGACGAGCTTCTCCTCGGTAACGTAGCGATAGCCCAGATAGGTAGCGACGCCGATCGCGACGGTCAGCGCCAGACCGACGATCACCGTGACGAGCAGAACGGCATTCTTGAGCGTACCGTTACGGTTCACGCCCAATTTTCTCCCTCACGCCGCACCAGCCCGCGCCGCTCCAGATCGATGAGATGCGCCAGCACCGATCGCTCCGCCGCCGGAAAAAGTCGCGGATCCACCCCGACATACATCTTCTCGACCATGGCCGGGATCGCAGCCGTCCCCGCCGCCAGCAGCCGGCGGATCTGCCCCTCCCGCTGCTTGCGATGGCCGAGCAGGCCGCGCACCAGCCGCTGCGGGCGCTCGATCGCCTCGCCATGGCCGGGGTAATAGATTCGGTCGTCGCGATCGATCAGCTTCTCGAGACTCGCCATATAGGCGGTCATGTCGCCATCGGGCGGCGAAACGACGCTGGTCGCCCAGCCCATCACATGATCGCCCGCAAACAGCGCCTTGGTCTCGGGTAATGCGAAGGCGAGGTGGTTGGAGGTGTGGCCCGGCGTGGCGATCGCCTCCAGGGTCCAGCCGTCGCCAGCCAACGTCTCGCCCTCCGCCATCACGCGATCCGGCGCATAGTCATGATCGAACGACGCATCCGAGCGCGGCCCGTCGTCCTCGAGCGCAAAGGGCGCGGCGCCGACTACGGGTGCGCCCAGCTCCGCCTTCAGCCGCGGCGCACCGGGGCTATGATCGCGATGATGGTGGGTGATGACGATTGCCCGAACCGGGCGGCCAGCGACCACAGCCAACAGCGCGGCATGGTGCGCATCATCCGCTGGTCCCGGATCGATGATCGCCAAGTCGGCGGTGCCGACGATATGCGTCTGCGTACCCGTATAGGTATAGGCCGAGGCGTTGGGCGCGAGCACGCGCGTGACCAGCGGTTCTAGCTGGATCGGGATACCGGTGGGCGGTGTCTCCATGCCCCGCAAATGGCCGCTCCCCCGTGCGAAGGCAAGGGCGGGGGCAGCGGCACCTCCTCAGTGATGGTCGCGCTTGGCCTCCATTTCGGCCATGCCAGCGTCGAGCTCGGCCAGCGCTTGTTGTCGATCGGCATAGGGAAGGTGGCTGTTTTCGGCCATCGCGCGGTGCGCCGCACGCATCGCGTCATGCGCGCGCACCATGGCGCTGCGCTCGACCTCGGCGGCATGTAGCCCCGCTGCGCGAGCCCGTGCCGAGGTGCGTTCGATCCTGTCGGTGCAGATCGTGATCCGGCGCCGTCCCGCCACTTCGTCATGCACCACGACCGGCTTCTCCACCTCGCCCGCGCAGACGGCGGAGCGGACCTCGGGCACGTTGGCGGCGACATGCATGTGGGCCGGAGGGGCAGGCGGTGCAGGCGGTACGGGCGGCAACGGCACGGCAGGCGCGACAGACGCGGTGGCGGGCGGCGGCGGTGCGGGTGGCACCGGCGGCTCGGGGAGTGGATTGGCCGAGACCCAGGCCTCTGCCTCCGCCCCCTCGTACACGGTGCGCTGGCCATCGCGATCGATCACCACGCGCACGTCGTCGGCCACTGGCGCCATCGTCGGGATCGCCGCGGGCAGCGCCGCCTTGGCCGCCGTCTCGACGCTGGCACGCATGCGCTCGGCGGCCTGCGTGCCCGATGCGGTCAACGCAAGCGCGCCGACGCCCGTGGCGGCGATCGTCGCCAGTCCAGTGAGCGCACGCGTGCGCGAAATCCGGTTCATGCCGAGCATCTTCAATCGTCCTTTCAGATCATCGACGGTGTGGAGGTGGCAGGCAGCGGCGATCGCCCCGCCATGCGCGGCCTTCACGATCGCGCAGGCATAGGCATGCCGCGCGCCCGGCCCGAGCCGGGCCAGCACGCGCGCGTCGTTCGCCATTTCCTGATCGGCGCGGAAGGCGCGAAAAGCATACCAGGCAAGCGGATTGAACCAGTGCAGCGCTAGCACGGCGAGCGCGAGCCAGTTGGCGATCAAGTCACCACGCGCATGATGGCCAAGCTCATGCGCGAGCGCCGAGTCGCGCTCATCGGCGTCGTAGCGCGCGGCGAAATCGCGCGGAAAGGCCACGAAGCGCTTGGCCACGCCGAACGCCAGCGGCCCGGCCGCCGCCGCGCTTTCCACAATGGTCACGCCGTCCACCCGGTCGAGCACCGTCGCGCGTGCCAGCAAGCGGCGGCGGAAGCGCCGATACGCCAGCACATGCCAGCCGATGAACGCCGCCGCGCCCACCCCCCACAGCAAGGCAAGGGAGGAACCCGCGGTGAGCAGCGCAGGCGCGGCGGCGTCGCGGGCAGCGGGGACGATGAACACCGTCACTTGCTGGCCGACCTGGGTGAGCGGGGCGACGAGCGGCGCGGCGACCTGTTCGCGCACCTCCTGCGGCAATGGTGGCAGGAACAGGCGGATCAGTGGCAACGCCCATAGCGCATAGGCCACTGGCGCGCCGAACGCGCGCCGCACGGGCCTGCGCGCCAGCAGCACCAACGCGATGAGGATGGCAGAGGCGGCGAGCGCCTCCACCATCCAGGAGACGCCGCCCCAATCTCCTGGGCCGATCATTGTTTCAGCGCCTTGAGCAGGCTCTCGATCTCGGCAATGTCCTGCGCCGACAATTCGTCGCGCTCGGCGAGATGCGCCACCAGCGGCGTCAGCTTGCCGCCGAACAGCCGATCGATCAGCCGCCGCGATTCGCCGGCGACATAGTCTCCGCGCTCAACCGCAGGACGATAAAGATAACGGCGGCCGTCCTCCTCATGACTGATCGCATTCTTCGCGAGTAGCCGGCCGAGCAATGTCTTGACCGTATTGGCGCTCCAGCCGCGGTCGGGATCGACGCGTTCGGCTACGTCCTGCGCGGTGAGGGGGCTTTCGTCCCACAGCACCTCCATCACCGCATGTTCGGCATCGCTGATGCGTTCGGCCACGACTCGCTCTCCTGACGACTACGCATGTGGTCGCATCGATTACGAATGTAGTCAAGGGTGAGCGCCGGACGGACCACACCACCGTTCGTCCCGAGCGAAGTCGAGGGACAAATCTCGGATGGTGGCGTCTGCGGCCCAAGTCTCGACTGCGCTCGACACGAATGGAAGAGATCGCTCGAGGTTCGTGCTGAGCTTGTCGAAGCACGTGGTCCCGACGCCGGTGATCGTGGCATGTCCCTCGACGTTGCTCGGGACGAACGGAACTGCAGCGCTCCGTTCGTGCTGAGCCTGTCAAAGCACTGTCCTCCTTACCTACGAAGAAAGTGCAGTCCTCGACAAGCTCAGGGCGAACGGCGTGAGAATGCTTGATCCAAAACAATCCTCCCTCGCCAGGGGGAGGTGGCAGCGCGCCAGCGTTGAGGGAGGGAGCGGCTGCGGGACAAACGAGAGGGCACCGCCCCTCCCCCCCCAACGCCTTCGGCGC
>NZ_MPSB01000021.1 GCF_001981525.1 Sphingomonas jeddahensis
CGCCCCGCCCCCTGGCGCCTCGCCCGCGACTCCTACCCCAAGCACGAGGTGAAGCAGACCCGCTTCCAGGATCTCGACACCATGGGCCATCTCAACAACGTCGCGTTCGCGGCGCTGTTCGAGGACGCGCGGGTGCGCATGAACCAGCAACTCGGCCGGGTGAGCCGCGGAAAGATGGCGGAAGGCTCGTTCCGCGCTGTCGTCGCGCGAAACGAGATCAACTACCTCGCGGAAGGCAGTTTTCCCGAGGATGTGGAGATCGCAATCGGCATCGGCCGCATCGGCAACCGCAGCTTCGACATGCTGTCCGCCGCCTTCCAGTCGGGGCAGTGTATCGCCACGTGCGACACGACGATCGTGATGACCGACCCCAAGGGCGAGAGCCTGCCCGCCGACTTTGTTGAACGCCTCAAGGCAGTGCAACTAACAAGCCAGTGATCACCCGTCGTGCCGGCCTAGTGCCGGCATCCAGTCATCCACGAACGCTCAGCGTCGGAAATGCCGCGCCTTGGATGCCGGGAAAAGCCCGGCATGACGCATACGGAAAGGTGCCGCGAACACCCGGCCTGAGCGTTCGCGGCACCTTGGATCCCGGGTCAAGCCCGGGATGACGTTCCGTCTGCGGTCAGCTTCAGCCCTTGCCGCGCAGCGTGCCCAGCGTCGCCAGCCCCAGCACGCCGACCAGCGCCGCGGTCGCCCACGGGCGCTCCTTGGCGAACGCCTTGGCCTGTCCCACAACCTGGGGCTGGCCATCGACGCCCGGCGCCATCGCCTTCTGCACCGAGCCCTTGAGCTGGTCGAACATGCCGCCCGCCTGCATCGAGCGATCGTTGGTCGCCGCGCCGGCGGTTTCCTTGACCTTGCCCGTGACGGTGTTGACGTCGGCGGTGAGTGCGTCTGCCATGATGATAACTCCCGTGTTTGATGGATCGGGAGAGACAACCGACGGGCAGGCCTTTTGTGCCGCGGCGGCCCCAACAACACGCGCGTCATCCCCGCCTCCGCGGGGATGACGGTGTCAGGTGGCCGTCAATCCACGAACACAGCCGCGCGCTTCTCCATATTCGCCTTCACCGCCTCGACCTGATTGGGCGAGCGCATCAGCTTGATCTGCTCGTCGCTTTCGCCCTGCAGCATAGTCGCGGTATCGCCATCGGCCATCAGGTTGATCAGCCGCTTCGACGCCTTCACCGCATCGGGATTGCGTCCGGCGATCTCACGCGCCAACTCGAACGCTGCCGCGCGCGGGTCATCCGTCAGCCGCGTCACGAAGCCGTAGCGTTCGGCCTGCTCCCCGGTGAACTCGCGCGCGCTATAGGTGAGGTCACGCAACACATCGTCGCGCGCCAGCGTGCGCCATAGCGCCAGCCCCGCCATGTCCGGCACCAGCCCCCAATAGGTCTCCCGGATCGACATGCGCGTATCCGGCCGCGCAATGCGGACACACGCGCCGGACATGATCTGGAAGCCGCCGCCCAGCGCCACGCCATGCACCGCCGCAATCACCGGCATCGGCAGCGTGCGCCAGCCCCAGGCGACGTTCTGCGCGGTGTTCGCCACGCCATGGCTGCGCGCCCCCAGGTCATTGCCCGATCCGCCGCCCGCCATCGACGCCATGTCAAGCCCCGCGCAGAACGCCCGCCCCTCGCCCGACAGCACGGCGACGCGCACGTCCTTCATCCCTGCCAGCTTCTCGATCGCCGTGTTGATCCCCGCGAACATGGCGGGGTCGAGCGCGTTCATCTTGTCCGGCCGGTTCAGCCGCACATCGGCGATGCCGTTTTCCACGCTGACCGAAACGCGCTCTTCCATCTTGCCTCTCCCGCAAATTGATACGATCGGCTTAGATGAGCATCGTGCAAGCGGCAATGCCAAGTGCGATGTTGCACCGCAGCAATCGGGATGTATCAGCGCGCCCATGAAGATCGAAAATGCATTGAGCGACTTGCCGGGCATGGAGGACGTGCGCTTCGGCGGGCACGGCGGACGGCTGGGCATCGGCTACCACGCGCATGGGGACGATTGGTGCGAACTGTCGCTGCCTTATCGCGAGGACATGATTGGCGACGAGGAATCGGGAGTGATCGCATCGGGCCCGATCTTCGCGCTCATGGACATCGCCACCAGCCTCGGCACGATGCGCAAGCTCGGCAAGTTCGTGCCCCACGCCACGCTCGACCTGCGCATCGACTATCTCCGCCCCGCCAAGCCCGGCCACACGGTGATTGGCCATGGTGAATGCTACGCCATCAAACGCTCGATCGCCTTCGTCCGCGGCCAAGCGCATGACGGCGATCCCAATGATCCCGTCGCCCACGTCTCGGGCACCTTCATGTTCCTGGGAGAAGGTGCATGAAGCTGCCACCGTACGCCGATCTGCTCGGCGCCACGTTGCAATGGGAAGACGGCTTGCCGGTGCTGGCGATGCCGTTCAGCGCCGATGTGCTCGGCCGACCCGGCTTCGTCCAGGGCGGCGCGATTACTGGGCTGATCGAGGTAGCGGCGCTCGCCGCGCTCGGCCACCAGCTGGCCGGCGAGGGTGGCGGCCGCGTCAAGCCGATCAACGTCACGATCGACTTCATGCGCGGCGGGCGCGAGCGCGTCACCTATGCCGCGGGCACCGTCACTCGCCTTGGCAACCGCATCGCCAATGTTGAGGCGATCGCCTGGCAGGAGGGCCGCGACAAGCCGATCGCCTCGGCGCGGATGAACTATCTCATCGCGCGGGGGTGAGACGGATCATCCGCCCCTGCGACCCCTGCGCGCCATCCTCCAGCACGTAGATCGCGCCATCGGGCGCCTGCTCCACTTCGCGGATGCGGGCGCCCATGTCCCATTGATCGCCCTTCTTCGCATTGGTGCCGTTAAGATCGACTCGCACCAGCGCCTGCGACGATAGCCCGCCAATGAACGCATCGCCCTTCCATTGCGGGAACAGGTCGCCCGAATAGATCATCAGCCCGCCGGGCGAGATTACCGGCGTCCACCAAACCTTGGGCGCCTCAAAGCCGTCACCGGGCTGGTGATCGGGGATCGGACGGCCGTCATAATGATCGCCGTTCGACACTTTGGGATAGCCGTAATTGCGGCCCGGCAGGACGAGGTTGAGCTCGTCGCCGCCCTTTGGCCCCATTTCCTGCTCCCACAGATTGCCTTGCGCATCGAACGCGATACCGAGCAGGTTGCGATGGCCGTAGCTCCACACCGCTGGGTTGAAGCCTTTCGCCGTGAGTGGACTGCGCGGCGCCGGCTTGCCATCAGGCGTCAACCGCAGCACCTTGCCCAGAGTTGCCCTCGGGTCCTGCGCGGGATCGAACTTCTGCCGCTCACCGTTGGTGAAGAACAGATACTTGCCGGCCGGGGAAAAGGCGATGCGGCCAGAATAATGGCCGTTTCCTTCCACGAAGGGGGTGGCGCGGAACAGCACTTCGATCTGCCGCAATTTTTCCGCACCGACAGTCGCATCGTCCAGCACGCCGCGGGCCAGCACCACGCCCTTGCCGCCCGGCCCGGTCGCTGCCCAGCTGAGATAGACCCGCTTCGACTTCGCGAAATCGGGCGCGAGCACCACGTCCATCAACCCGCCCTGACCGGCTGTATCAACGGTCAGCGTCGCGATCGTGCTCCGCGCCTTGCCATCCGCCGAGACGAGCAGTAGCCGGCCGTCCTTCTCGGTCACCAGCATGCGCTTGTCGGGCAGAAACGTCATCGCCCAGGGGGAGTCGAAATCGGCCACCACCGTTTCGACGAACGGCTTGCCGGTGGCGGCGGGCGCCGCGGCTGCGCTGGCCTGCGGCTCGGCGGAACAGGCGGTGGCACCCAGCAGGGCGGCGACGAACAGGCTGCGCGCGATCACGATCACTCCTCGAAACGGACAGGATCATAGCGTCGCATCGGCACAGCGGTTCCGCAAGCGACCATGCTTCCGTCGCCCCGGGCTTGATCCGGGGTCCCGGTGCCTCCTCGATGGCTAACAAGAAGTGGGTTCCTGGGTCACGCCCCGACTGACGAAGGCGGTTCAGCTTCGCTCGATCCCGTTGTAAACGCTCGACCAACTCCCTCGAAAGCACCTGACCGCACAATGCCCGGAATGAAGCACGAACGCCTGTATCTCGCCCCTGTCGTCGGCGTGGACGAGGCGGGTCGCGGGCCGCTCGCCGGCCCGGTGGTCGCCGCAGCGGTGATCCTGCCGGCCAAGGGCGTGCCACGCGGGATCGACGATTCAAAGAAGCTCCCCGCCACCGAACGCGCTCGCCTGTGCGCGCGCCTCACTGATTGTGCGATCGTCGGCATCGGCATCGTGGAGGCGGAGGAGATCGACGCGCTCAACATCTATTGGGCGACGATGAAGGCGATGACGCTGGCGGTGGATCAAGTCGCCGCCACGCTCGGCTGCGCGCCAGGCCATGTGCTGGTCGACGGCAACCGCCTGCCGCGCTGGGGTTATGCCGCGACACCGATCGTCGGCGGGGATGCGCTGAGCCGCTCGATCGCGGCCGCGTCGATCGTCGCCAAGCACACGCGCGATTCGATCATGCTGCGGCACCATGATTCGTATCCGCACTACGATTGGGCCTCCAACAAAGGCTATGGCGCCCCCGCCCACCGCCGCGCATTGGCCGAACATGGCCCCTCGCCGCTCCACCGTCGCAGCTTCGCACCGGTCGCGCAGACGGTTCTTCCGCTCTGAGTCTTTTGCGCCACACCCAAGGTCTTGAGTCCGCCGCGCGCGGTTGACTCAACATCTGGAAACGGCCGCAACATGTTCCGCCGCGTTCACGAAATCGCAGGCTTTGCCGTTAACCATTGAGCGCTTGACGGCGAGTCCACCGTGCGGCGACGGTCGCGTGCGAGAAGGGGGAACGCATGACTGTTATCGAGAAGACGCGTGTGCGTCGCGCCCCGACCAAGGGGCTTGCCAAGCCATTGCCGGCAGCCATGGAGCTGCCGCTGGACCGTATCCTGACCGGCGATTGCATTGCGCAGATGCGTGCGTTGCCTGACAAGTCGGTCGACATGATCTTCGCCGATCCGCCGTACAACCTGCAGCTCGGCGGTGAGCTGTTCCGTCCGGACGGCAGCCATGTCGATGCGGTGACGGACGATTGGGACAAGTTTGACACCTTCGCCACCTATGACGCCTTCACCCGCGCATGGCTGGCCCAGGCGAATCGTATTCTGAAGGATAACGGCACGATCTGGGTGATTGGCAGCTATCACAACATCTTCCGCGTTGGCGTAGCGGTGCAGGATCTGGGCTTCTGGATCCTCAACGACATTGTGTGGCGCAAGAACAACCCGATGCCCAATTTCCGCGGCACGCGCTTCACCAACGCGCATGAAACGCTGATCTGGGCATCCAAGGGCGAGAAGGCGAAATACACCTTCAACTATCGCTCCATGAAGACGCTAAACGACGAGATCCAGATGCGCTCCGATTGGGAATTCCCAATCTGCGGCGGGCAGGAGCGATTGAAGGGCGCCGACGGGCACAAGGTGCATCCGACGCAGAAGCCCGAGGCGTTGCTGTATCGCGTGCTGCTCGCCTGCACCAAGCCCGGCGATGTGGTGCTCGATCCGTTCTTCGGCACCGGCACGACCGGCGCGGTGGCCAAGCGGCTCGGTCGCCGCTGGATCGGGATCGAGCGCGAGAACGTGTATATCGAGGCGGCGCAGGCCCGCATCGACGCCGCGCTGCCGCTCGACGAATCCGCACTGCGCACGATGCAGAGCCCCAAGCAGCAGCCCAAGGTGGCGTTCGGCGTACTGGTCGAGAACAGCTATCTGCCCGCCGGCAGCGTGTTGGTCGACGCTAAGCGCCGCTTCCGCGCGACCGTCTGCGCCGACGGCAGCCTGGCAAGCGACTGCGGCTCCAGCGGCTCGATCCACAAGCTGGGTGCTACATTGCAAGGCGCGCCGACCTGCAACGGCTGGAGCTTCTGGCATTACGAGGTGGACGGCGCGCTGAAGCCGATCGACACGGCGCGTCAGACGTATCTGCTCGCCACGCAGGTCTAAACCGGCTGCTCAGGCGTGCGCCACCCAGCCGCGCCAGGTAAAAGCCGCGTAGAACAGCTCCACCGCGCCGAAACCGCCGGCCCGCAGGATCGCCTCGTCCTCCGCCGGATCGAGCATCGCGACGTTCGCCGCGACGGCGGCGCGTGCGCCAAGCGCCTGTTCCTGTTCTACCCCTGACGCGATCGCAAAGGCGGCGTAGCGATCGAGCCAGCGATCGCGCGCGCGCCCTTGCGGGAAGCTGCCGTGCATCGCGACGAACGGCGCACCGGGGCGCAGTCGGCGGTGGATCTGCCGCACCGTCCGCTCGCGCTCGGCGGCCGGCAGGAAGTGCAGCGTCAACAGGCACGTCGCGGCATCGAACGGGCCATCCGGAGCATCGTCGATGTAACCCTGCACCAGCTCGACCCGCGCCATCTGCGGCCCCAGCAACCGCTCAGCCGCGCGCAGCATCTCGCCCGCGGGATCGACCCCGACGAACGACCAGCCGGGATGCGCTTCGACCAGCGCCTTGAGCTCCAGCCCGCCGCCCGCACCGAGCACCAGCACCCGGGCATCGGCCGGTGCCGCCTCGCCGAGCAGCAGCGCCGTCATACGATGAACCGCTCCCAAACCCGGCACGAAACGGCGCGGACCATCGGCATAGCGGGCGGCAGCGGCGGGGTCGTCGAACGCCTTGATGAAATCGATCGGGTCTGAATCAGCCATGGTGAACTCCGCTGGCATGGGGCCGCGCCTTCAGGCGGCGGTGGAAATCGGCGGTGAGCGCTGCAAGCGTAACGTCATCGAACGACGCGAGCAGGATCGCCTCTGCTTCATCAAAGGCCTGGTCCAGCGCGGCATTGACCGCCTGCTCGACTAAGCAATCAGGTGCCTCGCTCCGATTGCCGATGGCGAGCAACCTCGGCGCACCAAGCGCATCGTACACGTCACGCAGCGTTACGGCCGCGAGGTCGCAGGCAAGCGTCCAGCCGCCCCCATGTCCCTTTTCCGATCGCACCAGACCACGCTCGCGCAGCCCCGCGAGAATGCGGCGGATGACGACCGGATTGGTCTGCATGGCGCGGGCGAGCGTCTCTGACGTGGCGGGGCCGTCCCGCTCGGCAAGATGAAGCAGGATGTGGAGGACACCCGAAAGGCGACTATCGCGAATCACGTAACTTTGATTGTTACTTATAATACGAGCAGTCAATCCGTTGCGCACGTGTCGCGCAGGCTGATGCCGTCCCAACCGCTCGCAAGGTCCCTGCCGCAGGGCCGCCATACCTTGCCGCTTGGTTCCTGCTGCCCCAAGAACGGGGCCAGTCTCGCGGGAAGCTCTTCATGCACCTTCGCCCTGTTCAGTTCGTCGATGCGCCGTTCGCCTATCCCGATGGGGCAGTGGCGCGGCTTGCCGGGGGGATGCAGTGGTTCGCTGCCTACGAGGTGATCGACGGCGGCGCGAAGCGGGTATTGCCGGTAGCCGACATACCCGCGCTGGGCGGGCGCGCCGCGGCGCTCCATGCGCGCTTCACTGCGCCCCGGCCACCGCTGATGCTGGGTGAGCGCACGCTGCGCTTCGACCAGCCCGTCGTGGCGGCGATCCTCAACATGACGCCCGACAGTTTCTCGGACGGCGGCACGCACCATGACGATCCCGCCGCGGCGGCGGCGGCCGGGATGACGATGGCAGGTGCCGGCGCCGCGCTGATCGATGTCGGCGGCGAATCAACGCGCCCCGGCGCAGCGCAGGTGTGGGAAGAGGATGAGGCCAAGCGCGTGGTGCCGGTGATCGAACGGCTCGCAACCGCCGGTGCGCTCGTCTCGATCGACACACGCAAGGCGCTGGTGATGGAGCGCGCGCTCGCCGCCGGTGCGGCCATCGTCAACGACGTCTCGGCGCTGCTGTGGGATAAGCGCGCCGTTGAGATCGTGGCGCACGCCGCTTGCCCGGTGATCATCATGCATTCGCCCGATCCCGAGAAAGGGGGCCATGGCAGCGGCGGCTACCGCAACGTCGCGACGGACGTGTTCGATTGGCTGGAGACGCGTGTCGATGCGCTGGTCGCCGCCGGGATCGAGCGCACGAAGATCATCGTCGATCCGGGGATCGGCTTCGGCAAGTCGCTCCACGACAATCTCGCGCTGATCAACGCGCTAGCCATGTTCCACGGACTCGGCTGCCCGGTGATGCTCGGCGCCAGCCGCAAGCGGCTGATCGGGGCCTTGTCGAACGAGGCACCGGTGACCGAGCGGCTCGGCGGATCGGTTGCGCTGGCGTTGAAGGGTGCCGACGCGGGCGTGCAGCTGCTGCGCGTCCACGACGTGGCCGAGACGGTGCAGGCGCTACGCATATGGCGCGGCTTGCGCGACCGTGCGTTCGTCGGCTGACGGGAGGAGAACCCATGCGGATCGCCGTGTTCGGCAGCAAGGCCTATGATCGCCGCTTCCTGACCGCGGCAAACCAGGCCTCTTGTCACGACCTCACCTTCGTCGAGCCGCGGCTGGACGACGCGACCGCGGTGCTGGCAGCCGGCTTCCCGGCGGTGTGCGTGTTCGTCAACGACCGGCTCGATGCGGCGGTGCTGGAGGTGCTGGCGGCCGGCGGCACGCGCTTCGTTGCGCTGCGCTGCGCCGGCTACAACAATGTCGACCTGCGCGCCGCCGAGCGGCTCGGCATCGCCGTGGTGCGTGTCCCCGCTTACTCACCGCATGCCGTGGCGGAATTCACTGTCGGGCTGATGCTGGCGCTCGATCGCAACATCCACCGCGCCTGGGCGCGGGTGCGCGAGAACAATTTCGCGCTCGATGGCCTTATCGGCCGCAACCTCCACGGCCGCACTGTCGGCGTGATCGGCACCGGACAGATCGGTGCGCTGGTGGCGCGCAGCCTGCGCCTTGGTTTCGGCTGCGACGTCCTGGCGAGCGACGTGGCGCCCGATCCGGCGCTGGAGGCGATCGGCGTCACCTACACCGATCCAACCGATCTGCTGGCGCGCAGCGGCCTGGTGACGCTGCACTGCCCGCTGACCCCGGCGACGCGCCACATCATCGATGCGGCGGCGATCGCCCGCGCGCGCGACGGGCTGATGATCGTCAACACCAGCCGCGGCGCGCTGATCGATACCGCCGCGCTGATCGAGGGGCTGAAGACGCGCAAGCTCCGCGGCGTCGCGCTCGACGTGTACGAACAGGAGGCCGACCTGTTCTTCGAGGATCTGTCAAACGAGATCGTCCAGGACGATCTGTTCCAGCGGCTGCTCACCTTCCCCAATGTGATCGTCACCGGGCACCAGGCCTTCCTCACCGAGGAAGCGCTGACCGCTATCGCTGAGGCGACGCTTGCCAGCCTATCGGACGCAGAGGCTGGGCGCGCGTTGCAGCATCGCATCGGTCCCGAGGTGATCCGCAGCGGGCCGCCGCGCTGATGTGTGTCGTCGCGCTCGCCTGGGCTGCGCATCCACGCTGGCGGCTGGTGGTCGCGGGCAATCGTGACGAGTTCCACGCACGCGCCGCCGCTCCGCTTGCGCGCTGGGAGGATGCACCGGGCGTGCTGGCCGGGCGCGATCTGGTGTCCGGCGGCGGCTGGATTGGTGTGTCGGAGGCGGGGCGCTTCGCCGTCGTCACCAACGTCGCCGGTCACCCGCGCGGCGAGGGGTCGCCCTCACGCGGCGCGCTCGTCGCCGATTTCCTGCGCGCCGGCCGCCTGCCCGGGGATGACGCGCTCGCCGCATTCGGCGGGTTCAGCCTGATGACGATCGGCGCCGATGCAGACTTCCGCACCAACCAGCCCGAGCCCGCGCGCCACCCGCTCGCCCCCGGTCTGCACGGCATCTCCAACGGTCCGCTCGATCCGCCCTGGCCACGCACCCGCACGCTGACCGCCGCGCTGAACGATTGGCTGGCCGCGGACCGCCCGGTCGACGCCTTGCTCGACCTGCTCGGCGACGAAGAACCGGCGGTTGCCGGCGAGCGCCCGGTGTTCATCCGCGACCCGGTTTACGGCACGCGGTGCAGCACGGTGATCGCCGTGGATGCGGAGGGCAACGGCACGATCATGGAGCGGCGCTTCGGCCCTTCGGGCGCATCCGACGGCGAGACGCGCCTCACCTTCACATGGCGCTAGTCTGCCCCTCCACACTGTTGCGCCGGCCATAGAGGAAATAGATCGCCAGCCCGATCAGGTTCCAGATCACGAAACGGCCGATCGTCGACGAAGGCAGGCTGAACAGCAAATACAGGCACCCGACGATCGCCAGCGTTCCGACCAGGAACGGCGCGGGGCAGCGGAACAGCCGCTCCGCATCGGGCGCCCGCTTGCGCAGCACCATCAGGCACGCGCCGACTGCGATGAATGCCAGCAGCGTCCCGGCATTGGCCAGTTCCGCGATCTCGTCGAGCCGGAAGATCCCCGCCACGATCGCGATGGAGGCCCCCGTCAGCAGCGTGATCAGCGTCGGCCCGCCGGACCGCTCACTCACCTTGGCCAGCCGCCGCGGCAGCAGCCCGTCGCGCGCCATGGTGAAGAAGACGCGGCTCTGGCCGTACATCATCACCAGGATCACCGAAGGGAGCGCGATGATCGCAGCCAGCGCGATCAGGTGCGCGGCCAGCGGCTGATCGAGCCCGCGCAGCACCAGCGCCAGCGGCTCGGGCGAATTGGCGAGCTGCAGGAACGGCAGCGCGCCGATCGCCGCCACTGCGACCAGCATATAGACGAGCGTACACACCACCATCGAACCGACGATTCCGATCGTCAGGTCGCGCCCCGGGTTCTTCGCCTCCTCCGCGGAGGTCGCCACCGTGTCGAAGCCATAAAAGGCGAAGAACACGATCGCCGCGGCGGCCATCACGCCGCGCTTCTCGCCGCCGATTTCGGTCGATCCGAAGCCATAGGGCATGAACGGCTGGAGATTGTCGGCATTGAACGCCGGCAGCGCAAAGGCGATGAACACGGCGAGCGCGGTCAGCTTGATGATCACCAGCACGATGTTCAGCGTCGCGCTCTCCCGCGTACCCGCGATCAGCAGCCCCATTACCGACAATGCCACCAGCACCGCCGGCAGGTTGATGATCCCCCCGTCATGCGGCCCGCTCAGCAGCATCGGCGGCAGCGCCACGCCGGCCGACTGGATCCATCCGACCAGATAGCCCGACCAGCCCACCGCCACCGTCGCGCAGGCGAGCGAATATTCGAGGATCAGGCTCCACCCGACGATCCACGCCAGCGCCTCGCCCAGCGCGGCATAGCTGAAGGTATAGGCACTGCCCGCCGCCGGGATCATCGTCGCCAGCTCGGCATAGGCCAGCGCCGCACAGGCGCACACCGCGCCGGCGATGGCAAAGGCCAGGATCACCGCCGGCCCCGCGCGCTCGGCACCGACGCCGGTCAGCGTGTAGATACCCGTGCCGACGATCGCCCCGACCCCCAGCGCGATCAGATGCGGCCAGGACAAGGTCTTGGCGAGCTTGTGCCCCGCATCATGCCGAGTCACCGACTCGAGCGACTTGCGTGGACCGAACATTCATTTCCCCCAGTAACGTCTGTGACCAACCGTGCCGTGTCGCGGGCCGTCCCGCAACCGCTGTCGCGCGCCGGATTGCCCCGCCTGCCCGACTCATGTCATCCTGCCTGCCGCATCGAACCGGGGATCTCGCCATGTCGACCGCCGCGCTCATCGTGCCGAACCGTTTCTCGATCATCACGATCGCCGCGCCCGACGCCGCCGCGCCAGTGTGGAACGCACGCCTGCTCTGGCCCAGCCAGGGGGATCAGCATGTCGCGCTGGCGGGCGGCGCGCGGCGCAGCATCTGGGCGGCGCAGCTCGACGCGGCGGTGATGCGCGCCGATCGGGCTGTCGTGCTGGTGGCGGAGGGGATCGGCTGCCACGCCGCCTCCTGGTGGGCGCGGCTGTCGCCCGCCAGTTACGTATCGCGGGTCGCCGGCGCGCTGCTGTTCGATCCGCCGCCCGAGAACGCGCCGGACCGAAACAGCTTCGCCTCGCCCGCGATCGCCCTGCCGTTCCCGTCGTTGATCCTGTCGGCCGAGGCGTCGCCCCTCGGGGACGGAGCAATCGAAAGCTGGGGCAGCCGGCTGATCGACGGCCATCGCCAGCGCGTGGGTGACGTGCGACCGTGGCGCAGCGCACAGCGGCTCGTCGAACGCATTACCGCCAAGGTGATCCAGCGCGATGTCGAACGCGTCTTCGCGCTCAACCCGCTCGCTCGCCGCTGAACCCACAAGCACCTCGAAAAGATCTCCGACTCGTTCCAGGCGTGGCGAATGAGATCGACGCATCGGCATCGATTACTCCTGAGCGATACGGACCGCCCCGCATGAGATCGTCGCGGGATCGGGCAGCGCCCTGCCTTCAGCAAATTGTTGCCCTCCTTCGCCCCCCTCGCTAACCGCCGGAAATGGCGCAGGTGGGCATCATCATGGGCTCGACTTCCGATTGGGAGACGATGCAACACGCGGCCGAGACGCTTGACGCGCTCGGCGTGGCTTACGAAACACGCGTGGTTTCCGCGCATCGCACCCCGCAAAGGTTGTACGACTATGCCGCCGGTGCCGCCGATCGCGGGCTGAAGGTGATCATCGCTGGTGCTGGCGGCGCTGCGCATCTGCCGGGCATGGCCGCCGCCATGACTCACCTGCCGGTACTCGGGGTTCCCGTTCAGTCCAAGGCGCTCAAGGGCATGGATAGCCTGCTTTCGATCGTCCAGATGCCGGGCGGTATCCCAGTCGGCACGCTGGCGATCGGGAAGCCCGGCGCGATCAACGCCGCCTTGCTTGCCACCGCGATCCTGGCAACCGCCGACGATGCTGTCGCAGAGCGACTTAAGGCGTGGCGCGCGGCGCAGACCGACAGCGTGGCGGAGCGTCCCGAATGACTCCGCTGCCGCCCGGGTCGACGATCGGCATTCTCGGCGGCGGCCAGCTTGGCCGCATGATCGCCTCGGCGGCGGCGCAACTCGGCTATCGCACTCACGTTCTCGCGCCCGATCGCGAAAGCGTCGCCGCGCAGACCGCGTCGTCGCTGACTCGCGCCGATTACCACAACCGCATCGTCCTCGCCGATTTCGCCGCGCAATGCGACGTGGTCACCTATGAGTTCGAGAATATCGCGGTCGAACCGGTCGCGTGGCTGGGCGACCGCGTGCCGGTCCACCCTTCTCCTGTCAGCCTACGCGTGGCGCAGGATCGGTTGGCGGAGAAGGCGTTCGTCGCTGATCTCGGCGGCACCCCGGCGCGCTGGGCCGCCGTGGATTCCCGCGCTGCGCTCGACGCCGCCATCGCCACGATTGGCACGCCCGCTGTGCTCAAGACCACGCGCATGGGCTATGACGGCAAAGGCCAGGCGCGATTGATGAGCGCAGCGGACGCCGATGCGGCGTGGGAGGCGGTCGGCGGCCCCGCCGTGCTGGAAGCGTTCGTTACCTTCACCCATGAGTTCTCGATTTTGCTGGTCCGCGACCATCACGGCAACATGGTCAGCTATCCGCCGCCGTGGAATGAGCATGCCGATGGTATCCTCGCACGCTCGACCGTGCCCGCACCGGCACCCATCGCGGCGCACTGGACCCAAGCCGCAGCGCTCACCGGCCGCATCGCCGATGCGCTCGGGCATGTAGGCATGTTGACCTGCGAGTTCTTCGCCACTGCAGACGGCCCGGTGTTCAACGAGATGGCACCGCGGGTGCACAATTCGGGGCATTGGACGATCGAGGGCGCGGTCACCTCGCAGTTCGAGAATCACGTCCGCGCGATCTGCGGCCTGCCCCTGGGCGACACGGGCCTTACCGGCACCGCGGTGACGATGGAGAACCTGATCGGCGAAGAGGCGGACTGTTGGGCCGAGCTATTGGCGGAGCCGGGCGCCCACCTCCACCTCTACGGCAAGCGCGAGAGCCGGCCGGGCCGCAAGATGGGCCACGTCACCCGCGTCACCCGCTGAGCACCCGGCCCCATCTGCCAGCGCGCGGCAGTCCCATGGAGGCCAATAGCTCACGCGAAGACGCGAAGAGGACAGTAGCCGCCGCATGCGTCACGCATCTCGCGGCCATCTGTGCCGCGCATCGCGAGCGCCGAAGCACAACACCTCTGCGTCCTTTGCGCCTCTGCGCGCACAAGTTCTCTGTTCCTTAGGTTTGATCCGCCTGATCTGAAGCAGCGCCGCGAAGGCCGGGACGCAGCTGCGCGGCCGGGGGTAACTGCCGGTGAGCGTTCCACCCTCAATCCTCCAACTGGACCCCGGCCTTTGCCGGGAAGCGGATCAAGTTGGCTGGATCAAGCTTTAGCGCGCGATCTACCCGATCAGATGGTCACGCCGGACTTGAGCCGGGCGCACATCGACTTGGCAAAGGGGCAAAGAGAAGCGGGACCCGGATTGAGGCTGGGTAACGCAGACGAAAAGGCTAGCCAATCGAGCTTCCTCTTCGCGGCTTCGCGTGAACCAAAACCCCGACAACGTACCGATCACAGTGGCTCCAGATCAGCCTGGCAACCGATAACGAAAGAGGGGCCGGCAAAGCCGACCCCTCCCACTTTCGTCAGAAAACCGACGAGAAGTCTTACATGCCCGAACCCGGACCGTAGGTGACTTCCACGCGACGGTTCTGAACCTCGCGCACGCCATCGGCGGTGTCGACGCGCGGACGGCTTTCGCCGAACGCTTCGGTCGAAATCACGCTGTCCGGGATCGCCTTCGAGCTCAGGTAAGCACGAACCGCGTCCGCACGGCGCTGCGACAGGCCGACGTTGTACGATGCGGCACCCGAACGGTCGGCGTGGCCGGCCAGCATGACCTGTGCGTTGCCGCACGACTGATACTGGGTGACGGCGTTGTCGAGGATCGACGCTGCTTCCGGCGTGATGTCCGACTTGTCCCACTCGAAGAAGACAATGAACGGACCCGGCGAGCACACCACCTCAGGCGGCGGCGGTGCAGCCGGCTCGCCGAAGTTGTAGGTCAGGCCGCCCAGGATGCTGTGCGACCGGAACCGGCCCTCGTAGCCACGGTTCAGGAAGTCGACCATCTCGACATTGTCGGCGTTGAAGAAACGATACTTCAGCGTCGCATCGAGGTTCTCGGTCAGCGGCGCGCGAACGCCGGCGATGCCCTGCCACGCGAACACGGTGTCCGAGTCGTCAAGGAAGCTGCCACGCTGGTTCAGCGCGATGCGGCTCTTCACGCGCGCCACACCGGCACCACCGCCGATGAAGCCCTGGATGCTGTCGTCGTCGCCGAAGTCGAGCATACCATTGACCATGAAGCTCAGCGCCGTCGAACGGCCGCCAGCATAGTCAAAGGTGCCCGGAGCGGCCGTCGCAACGCCCGAGCCACCGCCGAACGGGGTGCGGACAGTCGACGAATAGCCGTCGATGGTCGCCGACTTATAGGCCACTTCGGCTTCGAGGCGGAAGCCGCCGAAGTCGTAACCGGCAACGCCATCGGCATCCCAGCCGTAGTCGTGATCGACGATCGCCGAACCGTTGGTCGCTGCGGTGATATCGTAATCGATGTCCTCGACAATCATTCCACCGAACTCGGCGCCTACGTACCACGCATTGTCGCGGGCAAGTGCAGGCGAGGCGAGTGCGGTAGAAGCGAGTGCCAGAACTACGGCAAGCTTCCGCATATTAATCCCCTTTCCATGGTGTCACTACGGACAGCGCAAACTCACTATCGAAAGGATAGTTTCCACGCAAGGCGACAAAAAGAAGCTACTGTTGCACAATCACCACACCATTATGGGGCGATCAGCCCGTGCGCGCGTAGCGCGGAAAGCGCCGCGGAGAGCGCCCCGCGTGCCTCCGCATCGATCAGCGGGCCGCCCGCCGGATCCGCAATCGCGGGCTGTCGTGCGCCCAGCACGCGCATCTCGCCGATCAGCACGCCGGTCGCGCGAACTTCACCGATGACCCAGTCTGCGCCGGTGTATCGCGCCGTCATGCCGTCACTCCCGCGGACCACCGTCATCCCGGTGCGCGGCGCAATGAACCGCCAACCGCCCGCCGTCCAACCGGCCAGCGAACCGGCCCGACCTGCCCAGGCTTCGACCGGGTTGGTTCCGATGATCCAGCACGCTCCTTCGCCCGGCTCCTTTGGCGGCGTGTCGAGCCCGATCGCCACCACCACCGGTTGCACCGCCATGTCGAGCAGCGCCAGCGCTTCATTGTGGTCGACTTCCTTCTGCGCCTGGCCCGCATGAAGCAGCGGCAGGTTCAGCCGCGCGGTGTTGTCCCCGTTCATCTCTAATCCCCTCCCATTGCCAGTGTGGCCGCCGGCGACAGGCCGTGGCTCCCGATCTGCCGCACCGCGATCGCCATCGGCGTGTCTTCGCCGGCGTTGAACGTGATCGCAGCGCGCGGCTCCGCTGTTTCGATCAACTGCGTGCCCGCCGCCGACGTGATCGTCACGCGATACGCTTCGCGCTCCTCGCCAAGCGCTGCATCCACCCCGTCGCGCCACCGCCAGTCCATGCGGCTTCGCCGTCGCCAGCCAAGCGTCAGCACGCCGTCAGCAACCCGGCAGAGCAGCCGCACGGGCGCTGGCGGCAGCACCGAAGCGCCGGTGAGAACAACGTCGGCCTCCACCGGCGCCGGATCGCCCACGCCGCTCGCCATAATGCGTATCCTGCTGCCGATCTCCGCATCCACGGCCAGCGCCAACGCACTGTCACCATCCAGCAACACGAAGCGTGTTCCGGCGGCATTCGGCAGCGCCGCCGATCCCCGCCGGCCGCGCCACAATCGCGTCAACCGCCAGGCCGCGCCGCCAAGCGGCTCCGCCGCGCCGAACTGCAGTAACTCGTCCCCGACCAGCGCCAGATTGGCCCCGCGATCCAGTGCGCCGGCATCGGCATTGGCGAGCATCATTCCCTCGTGCGCCAGCACCACGTGGATGGCATTGCGCATGTCGGCCAAGGTCGTCGGCCCCGCCGCGAGCGGCGCGGCGAGCGTCCCGACAATCCCCGGCGCGGCGGTGCCGCCCGCTGGCACCCAGCTGTTTCCATCGTCCACGCTGTACTGCAACGCCGCTCGGCGCCAGCCCGCCGCCGTCCCGGCGGCCACGATCGTCACGCGCGGCAGCCCCGATCCGTCCTCGATCAGCGCCGGCGTCTCGAACGCATGGACGATCGTCCCGCCGCTCGGGGCGTCGGGCGGCCGAAGCACGCGTCCGGGTGAAGCTCGCGCAGCCAGCGTCGGCGGCGCCAGCGCCACCATGTCGATCGTGACGCCGAACCGCTCGATCGACACCGCGCTCACCCGCCACGCGCCGCCCTCGCCATCGATCGACACCACCATGCCGGGCACCACGTCGATCGCCGTCGCATCCGCGCTGATCCGCCGTGTCGTACGCCCCGCCTCGGCCCGCGTCAGCATCGCCGTCGCCGTCGCCTTCGCCCCGTCGGCCGACAGCGCCGCCGGCAGCTCGACCGCCAGTGCAGCACCGTCCGTGCCGGGCCGAGCCGCCCGCTGCACCCCCGTCTGCCAGTCCCGCTCCGGATCGTAATGGCTCACCACCAACGATCGGGGCACGCGCGCCGCCGGTGCAATCCGCCGCATCCGCCCCTCGTCCCGCAAGGTACGCGTCGGCGTCGCATCGGCCAGCATCGCCAGCCCGCCCGCAACCGGCGCGAACCACGCGCCCGACACCTCCGCCAGCGTCTCGATCACCCCGCGCGCGCTGTCGCCATAAGCGGAAAACCCCGCCAGCGGCATCGCCGGCCCCGCCCCCACCAGCACGCGATCCGCAATCTCGCGCGCGATCAAGCCCACCAGCACCGCGTCGTCGTCGGCGATCACCTCGAAGGTCAGCGAGGGGATGCGATTGCCGAACGTTTCCAGCGGCAGATCCTCGAACACCGCATAAGCGACGCCGCGATGGGCCGGCGCCAGCCCGACCCCCTCAACACTGGCGATCAGCGGATCGACCGCCTGATCCTCGCCGCCCAGGTGCAGGCGGAACCCGGTGGCAACCTTCCAATCCCCCGCCGCCCCGCGCAGCAGATTGCCGTCCGCCCAGATCCGCCCCACCCCCCGGATCACCCGCGCCGACAGTGCCACGGCGAAGCTCGCCGAATAGGCATAGGTGGTGATGTTCGGCTGCCCCTTGCCGCCGCCCTGCCGGCCGCGATGCTCGACAAGGTCGGTCGCCCAGATCACTTGCCCCGCCACCCGCATCCGCCCGAACAGGCGCGGGATCGGTTGGCCATAGCGCGAGGTCTGCACCGCGAGTTCGGTCAGCCGCGGCCCTTGCCGCCCCTTGGGCTTGAACAGCACATTGCGGTCGACCGCCTGCCCGGCCAGCCCACCCAGCGCGGCGCCGATCGGCCCGCCGACCAGCCCGCCCACCGTCGTCAGCACCAATGTCGCCATCAGCTATCTCCCAACCGCCACGCCGCAACGAGCGGCCACGGCAAAGCCCCCGGCCGCTCCACCACCCGCCGCAGCCCCGCATCGGCATGAACCAGGCCCAGCGCCGTACGCACGCCCAGGTGCAGCTGCCCCGGTCCCACCCGGCACAGCAGTACGTCGCCCGGCAGCGCCCCATCCGCCGCCGCCAGCCCGCCCCAGCATTTCCGATACGCCGTCGCGCTCCCGCAGCGCAGCGCGTAACCGCCCGGCACCGGCCCCTCATGCCCGCCCGCTCGCAGCGCCAGAGCCACCACGCCGACGCAATCGAGCCCGCTCGCCGGATCGCGCCCGTGCAACCGGAAGGGGGCGCCGACCACGCCCATCGCCGCCGCCGCGACGCGCTCACCGCGCGTCATGCGCCGGGATAGCGCGTCAGCAAGTCCATCCCCGGCAAATACGGCTCGCCACGAAAGTTCACCGCATTGCCGAACCGCGCCGCGCAGGTCGCGATCGACTTGTCGCAGCCCTCGCGCACCCGCACGAGCGTCCCCGGCGCCACCGCCAGCCCCGGCGGCGCCCGCAACGTCACGCTCGCGCCAGCGGACACCGCAATCGCCGCCTCCAGTCCGCACGCCGCCCCGCCCATCCAGCGCAGCACGCCCCCGCCATAAGCGTCGGCAACCGGCTCAGGGGTATCGAGCGTCACCACCGCGCCCTCCACCGCCACCACCCGCGCGAAACGCTCCCGCCCCGCCATCGGCACGCGGCAGCGCCGGTCGCCCAGGGTCGCGCGACACTCTGCGCTGGTCTCTTCCGTCACCGCGCGCTCCAGCGCCGCCGCCGGCCCGCGCAGCTCCGCGGTGAAGCCGTTCTCGTCAATCTCGACCGCGCCGATCGTCCCCTCGCTCAGCACGATCGGCGCCCCGCCTTGCCAGTCGACCGCCGTCACCGTCACCCGCGCGCCGTCCCAGCGCCCGGCAATCAGATCAACCTCGGTCACCGCGCTCGCGGTCAGCGCCCCCGCCGCTTCGCTCGCCGCCGGATCCAGCCCGTCCCCCCGCTCGATCGCCGCCGGCGTCATCCCCGGCGCGGCGCGATACAGCCGCCCCTCCACCGTCAGATCGCGATCATGATCGGTCAGCCCGATCCACAATCCATCGCGCCGTTCCAGCGTCCACAGCAGCGCCAGCGTTGTCACCCGGTCGCTCATGCTTCCAGCACCTCGACCAGCGGCACGCTCGCCGCCGCGCCGGCCAGAAACGTCGCCCGAGCCACGCTCAGCCGATCCTCCGCGAACCGCACCGGCACGTCGAAGTCGAAACTCGCGCTTACCACCACGCCTGTCGCGGGTGCCGCATCCAGCACCACGGTTCCCGCCGGCTCCAGCGCAAAGCCCTGCGTCGCGACCCCGTCCAGCGTCACCCGAACACTGCCCGCGACCGGCCGCGTGATCCGCCGCTCAGCGCCACCGTAATGTTTCACCAGCGGGAACCGGCGCGTCACGCCGTCGCCCGTCCCGATCACCTCGTCCGCCCCCTCGGCGTCGAACGGATCGCGCAGCCGGAACCCGCGCGCCGGCCCCATCCGCGCGCGAAAGAACGCCAGCAGCGCCGCAACGTCCGCCTCGCTGCGCACCCCAGGTCCGACGTCGTAGCGAGTCCGCGCCCCCGCCCAGCTCGCGTTGCGGCTCTCGCGCCCGCCCGCGCTCGTCACCACCGCGGTGGAGAATTCGGGCATCACCTCCGCCTCCGCGCCAAGCTCCAGCGGAAACAGCACGTCGTCGAACGCCTCCACCGCATCCTCCCCGTCCCAATAGAGAAACCCGTCGCGCAGCACCTGCGGCAGCGCCCAGACATGCACGCCGCGCACCCCGCGCGCCCGCGCGACTTCCGCCGTCGCAGCGATCAGCGGCCAATGCGCCGCCCCATCCTCCGCCCGCAGCACGAAGCCCGAGAAATAATCCTGCCGTTCCACCGGATAGCCCAGCCGCGCTTCAGCCAGCGCCACGCCATCGCGCGTCGAGGCGCTATCCCCCGCCGTGACCCAGTCGTAATCTTCCAGCTGGAGCACATCGAAAGCCGGGCTCGCCCAGCCGATCGGCAGGTTCATCCGCTTCGCCTCGGGCGCCCGCGCGTCGAGCACGGTCGGCAGAAAGGCGAGCAGCAACGTCTCGCACGCCGGATGATCCGCCCGCACCGCCGCGCACAGCGCCGCAGTGGACGCCGCCAGCACCGCCCCCGCCGCATCCAGCGTATCGCGCTGCGCCGCCGACAGCGCGCCATGCACGCTCGGCACTGCCACCGGATCGAACGCCGCCACCGCCGCCGCGTCGTAGATGCACGGCCGCCCGTCGCCCATCACCCACCACCACGGCTCGCCGACCTGGAACTTCGGCGCGAGCCCCGCCGCCACCCCGATCGCGACGAACGCCCGCGCCACCGCCTGAAGATACGCCATCGCCTGCGCATTCGCCGGCGACAGCAAGGTCGATGGCGGCACCCACCCGGTCAGCGCCGGCGAACCATCCGCCGCGCGCTGCTTCCAACCTTGCGGGCAATGCGCATCGAACAATTCGTAGGACAGCGACCAGATCAGGTCATACCCAAGCGCCGCCGCCTCTTCGGCAAACGACCGGTGCCACGCGGCACAAGGCGCGTTCAGCGCGCCCGTCACCATCAACCCACCGTTGAGCCGGAAATAGTGGCTCATCCCGACATAATGGACGATCGCCCCGCGATACCCGAGATGCAGCACATTGCGCAGCAACCTGGCCGGCGTCAGATGATAGCTGTCGTCGTAGCCGCCCGCGATCCGCAGGCCATGCTCCGGCAGCACCGCATCGCCGATGCCGATCACCGATCCCGGCCCCTCGCACCGGATCCCGCTCAGCTCCGCCCAGCCTTCCGCCGGCGCATCGAGTATCGCATCGCTCTCGTCGTAACCGGGCGCGACCAACGAGACGAACATCCGGTCGACATCCCCCGCCCACACCGGATCCGCGTCCGCCGGCAACGCAAACCCGCCGATCACGCTGGCAAAGTCGATCGACACCACCGCATCCTCCGGCGTGCCCACCGCATAATTCCACAACCGCACATGCCACACCCGCGCCGCGCCGGTCGCGTCACGCCCCTCGATCGTCAGCACCGGCCCATGCGTCTCGTCGAGCCGCCGCAGCCCCTGCGACCGCCACCGAAACGACAGCCGGCAATCGCGAAAGTCGCGCACCGTCTCATACGCCAGCAGCGGATGGTCATGCCGATCCTCCGCCTCCCAGATCAGCCCCGCCAGATCGTCGCGGCGGTAAAACACCGCATCCACCCGCAGCGCATCGGGCGCGACCGTCGTCACCGAAGCCATCATCGGCCGAGGAAAATTGACCGTCCAGAAGCGCGGATCGAACCGCGAGATCACGCCCTCGACATGATGCGGCCGCCGTGCCGCCATCAGACAATGGCCCATGTCAGTCCTCCACCCCCGCCAGCGCCGCCTTCACCGCACGCGCCACCTGCCGGCTCGATCGTGCCAGCGCCGCCGGCGCCGCCTCCGCGCTCGCATTGACGGCGATGCTCACCCGAACGTCGCGGCTCCCCCGCCCCGCCGGCGTCGGCAACACCGTCCCCGCAGCGGTCGGCACGAACAGCTCCGGCCCGCGCTCCCCCACCCAGAAC
>NZ_MPSB01000022.1 GCF_001981525.1 Sphingomonas jeddahensis
GATTGACGTGCCGGTTATGGCCGCTCCCGCCCGCGGACCGCGGGGGGGGCTGCGGGGGGCGAGCGAGCGGCGGCGGACGGCGGGTGACGGCGACGCGCGGCAAGCGAGAGGCGACGGGTGGTGGGCGACTGGCTATCGGTGGCCCGCGGGCGGGAGCGGCCATAACCGGCACGTCAATCCTGGCGGCCTCCCCTAAACAGGCGACGAATCTCGCCGAGTGGTCTTCGCGTGCTGGATCCGTCCGAGTCGATGTTGCAGAGCCTGCTGCTTCGGGCTCAACCCTTCAGCTAGTCGTTCGGAGCGAAGTGGCGAGGCATGTCGGGCAGCGCCCACTTATCGCCAGCGTGTCAACTTCGCTCGGTACGAACGGTGGAGGTGATCGGATCAATGGTGCTTTGGTCGTCTTGCACGCTAAACAGCGCATTGCTGGCGGGCGGGGGACCAACAGCGCAAACCATTGCGGCCGCCCCGCCTGACGATCTACGTTGCGCGGATTACTTCGAAAGGTCTCCTGTTGCGCCTGCTTCTTGCCCTGATGCTTTCCGCCGCCGTTCCCGCAGTCACCGCCGCGCAGACACCCGCTCCGTCTGCCCCCAGCGGAACGGCGGAGATCGAGGGCGCAAAGCTGCGCCGCATCTTTGCTGATAGCGATGAGGCGAAGCTGCGCCGCAACCCGGTGGAAGGCGTGTTCCGCGGCGACTTGCGGTACGCGGATCGGCTGGGGGATTACCTGACCGAAGCGCACGAGGAGGCTGAGCGGCAGGCGCTGCTGGCCGACCTGAAGGCGCTGGAAACGATCGACCGCGCGAAGCTCGGCGCGGTCGACCGCATCGCCTATGACGTGTTCAAATCCGATCGCACGCGCGATCTCAAGGGCTATGCGCCGGCAATCCGCCGCATCACCGACGTGCTGCCAATTAATCACTTCGGCGGCTTCCAGACGTTCTACCCTGAGTTTGCGTCGAGTCAGGGCGCCGCACCGTTCAAGACGGTGCTCGACTATGACAATAATTTAAAGCGCAACGTGGGATATGCCGCGCTGGTGGACCGCATGATCACCCGCGCCCGTCAGGGAATGGCGCGGGGGATCATGCCGCCCAAGCTGGTGGTGCGGAACGTGATCGGCCAGCTCGACAATCTGCTCGCCGGGTCGCTTGAAACGTCGCTGTTCTATCAGCCGGTCACCAAATTTCCCGACGCGGTTGGCGCCGCCGATCGCACCCGGTTGATGGCCGCCTATGCCGCGCAGGTGCGGGACGTGCTCAACCCGGCACATAAGCGACTGCGCGACTTTTTGCAGAATGAGTATCTGCCAAAGGCTCGTGACACCGTCGGCACGTCAGCATTGCCGGGCGGCGCGGCGCTGTACGATTATCTGATCGAGAGCAGCACCACGCTGCCGATGAAGGCGGAAGAGGTCCATCAGCTCGGACTGTCCGAGGTGGCGCGAATTCTGGCAGAAATGGAGCAGCAGAAGGCGCGCGCCGGGTTCAAGGGTAGCCTGCCCGAATTCTTCAAGCACCTGCGTACCGATCCGAAGTTCCAGCCCAAGACGGCGGAAGAGCTGGCCGCAGGCTATGCCGCGATCGGAAAGAAGGTCGATTCCCGGATTCGCGAGCAGTTCGCGCTGATCCCGAAGACGCCGCTGGAGATCCGCCCGGTGCCGGCGTTCCGCGAGAAGACCGATGCGGCCGGCTCCTATCAATCAGGGACGCCGGACGGAACACGGCCGGGCGTGTTCTTCTACAACACTTATGACCTGCCGAACCGATATCTGTGGGGCATGGAGACGCTTTACCTGCACGAAGCGGTGCCGGGGCATCATTTCCAGATCAGCCTGGCGCAGGAGGATACAAGCCTGCCGGCCTTCATGCGCTTCGGTGGCAACACCGCCTTTGTCGAAGGTTGGGCGCTTTATGCCGAGACGCTCTATCCGGAACTCGGTGTCGAGACCGATCCGTACCAGCGGATGGGCGGGCTGAACGACGAAATGTTGCGCGCGATGCGACTGGTGGTCGATAGCGGGATCCACGCCAAGGGCTGGGGTCGCGAGCAGGCGATACGCTACATGCTCGACAATTCGCCGATGCCGGAGACCGACGCGATCGCTGAAGTAGAGCGCTACATCGCCATTCCGGGACAGGCGCTCGCCTACAAGATCGGCCAGTTGACGATCCTGCGGCTGAAGGCCGATGCAAGGGCGAAGCTCGGCGGCAAGTTCGACCCCCGCGGCTTCCATGCCACCGTGCTGGATACCGGCGCACTGCCGATGCCGGTGCTGGAACAGAAAGTTACCGAGTGGGTGGCGGGGCAGAAGTAAAAGCATGGCAGTTTTCCGGGCCATCCTGGCGGGCGCCACGCTGCGCGACAGGATCACGGGCAGCATCGGCGGGCTGGTGGGGATTGGCATCACCGGCCTGCTCGCGCTGCTGATCCTTCAATCCTGGACGCCGTTGCCATGGCTGGTCGCCCCGATGGGAGCGGCGGCGGTGCTGGTGTTCGCCGTGCCGGCCAGCCCCCTGGCGCAGCCGTGGCCAGTGATCGGCGGCAACACTATTTCCGCACTGGTCGGCATAACCGCAATCAAGCTGGTGCACGATCCCGTGATCGCCGCAGGAATTGCGGTCGGCGGCGCGATCCTGCTGATGTCGCTATGCCGCTGCCTTCATCCGCCAGGCGGTGCGGCGGCGCTTACTGCGGTTGTCGGCGGTCCGGCGGTGCTGTCGATGGGCTATCTGTTCGCGTTCGTACCGGTCGGGCTCAATGCCGCGCTGCTGACACTGGCCGGGATCATCTTCCATCGCTTTTCAGGCCATTCCTATCCGCACCGGCCGTTGCCTGCGGCGCCGGCTGCACCTCACCTGGAAGATGTAGATCGTGCGCTGGAGGAACTTGGTGAGACGTTCGATATCGACCGCGAGGATCTGGTACTATTGGTCGAGCGCGTGACGCACCACGCGGCGGTTCGGCGGGCGGGCCGGCGCCGTTAGGAGGCAAGAGCTAGCCACCGACGGGTCTTCGGGGCAGGGTTCCCGCCGGCGTTCCGCATCAGCCGGCCGAGGCGATCGGGATCCCCTTCAATCGCCCATCTTCGCGCCGACGTGACGTTCGCCGCGGGCGCGGGCGAGCGCTTCCTGACGGTGACGCTCCGCAAGGCGCGCGCGCTTGTCATCATCGTGATCGGCATGGCAGTCGGGGCAGCTAATACCTTCCTGGTAAAGCGGCGAGGTTCGCGCGGTCTCACTCACCGGGCGCCGGCAGGCGCGGCACAGGACATGGCTGCCAGGTTGGAGGTCCGGCGTGACCGACACGCGTTCGTCGAACACGAAGCATTCGCCCGACCACTTGCTGTCGCTGGCAGGCACCTTTTCGAGATAATTCAAAATGCCGCCTTCGAGGTGATAGACCTCGTCGACACCCTCGGACTTGAGAAAGGCCGTCGACTTTTCGCAGCGAATGCCGCCGGTGCAGAACATCGCCACCTTGGTGCCGTCGGCGATCAGCCGGTCGCGGTTGGCGCGAAACCAAGCGGGGAAATCGCGGAAGCTCTTGGTTGCGGGATCGATTGCCCCGGGGAAGGTGCCGATCGCAACCTCATAGTCGTTGCGCGTATCGATAAGAATAGTGTCGGGATGGGAGATCAGCTCGTTCCAATCCTCGGGCGCGACATAGGTGCCGGCATCCCGCAGCGGGTCGAGATCAGCCTGGCCCATGGTTACGATTTCGCGTTTCAGGCGAACCTTCAGACGATGGAACGGCTCGGCCGGCGCCCAGGCGTATTTAACCCCGAGTGACTCGCAGCCAGGCAGCGTGCGGAGGTAGGCGACCACCGCCCCGATGCCATCGGGCGGGCCAGCGATCGTGCCGTTGATGCCTTCGTGCGCGATCAACAACGTGCCCTGCACTGCATGCGTGCGGCAGAGCGCCTCGATCGGGCCCCGCAGCGCTGCGGGATCGGTGAAGCGAGTGAACTGATACAGGGCCGCGGTGCGGAAGGGCAGGGTCATGGTACGCCAACACGGGTGAGCAATGCTGCGGCGGGCGCAGCGATCATTGCGCCCGTCTATAGGCATTATCCTGCCGACTTACGACCCTTTGGCATCCAGACGGCCATCCATTTCTAAGCTGTAACGAAAAATTGCCAGCATGCTGACGTTGGTTGACCATCTTCTTCAGCCCGCTCATCGCGCCATTGCTGCAAATCATTCTTGTTAGCGGGGGTGGGGAGGCCCTTTGATGATCCAGAAACACAAGCCGGTCGGCGCGTGCTGCCTATCCCTTTTTGCCGTCGCTGCCGTGTTGACCGCCCCGGTGGCTCGGGCGCAGGAAAGCGCTCCGGCGACCTTCGACGATCCGGACGATATTGTCGTGACGGCAGCGGGCTACGAACAGCGCATCAAGGATGCTCCCGCCAGCATCAGTGTGATCGATCGCGCCGACCTCGAGCAGAAGCGTTTCGGCAGCCTGGCCGACGCGCTGCTCGACGTGCAGGGTGTCGATGTCGGTGGAGAAGCGGGAAAGACGGGCGGCCTGACCATCTCGATGCGCGGGATGCCCAGCGACTATACGCTGGTGCTGATCGATGGGCGGCGACAGAATGCGCCAGGCGGCGTCACGCCCAATGGCTTTGGTGAGACCTCGACCAGCTTTCTTCCTCCCTATTCAGCGATCGACCGGATCGAGGTGGTGCGTGGGCCGATGTCGACGCTCTACGGCTCGGATGCGATGGGCGGCGTGGTCAACATCATCACGCGTAAGGTGGGGAGGCACTGGGTCGGCACGGCAACCGTCGAAAGCACGATCCAGGGCGATGAGCGGTTCGGTAATATCCAGTCGATCAATGGCTTCGCGCAGGGGCCCGTCGTGCGCGATCTCGTTGGTCTAACGCTGCGGGGCAGCATCTTTCATCGCGCGGCATCGAACATCGAGGTTCCCGGCGATCCGGCGCTGACGCTCGGCCGCAACCCGGTGCAGTCCGACATCTACAATTACGGCGGGCGCGTGACGCTGACCCCGCACGCCGACCATGATCTGTGGATGGAGTTCGATCGCAACGAGCAGACCTATGACAATCGCGAAGGGCGGCTGGGGACGCTGGGTTCAGGCGGCTATTCGCCCGAGCAACGGTTCAATCGCAGCAACTATGTCCTCGCGCATAGCTGGCGCACGCGGCTGGGCACGCTGGATACGACCGTCACGCGGAACGAGACCGAGACGATCGGGCGATTGATCCCCAACGGGACGCCGGGCGCGACGCCGGGCAGCCCGCGCGCACTGGAGGCTCGCAACGACATCGTCGATTCGCGATTCGCCGGCAGAACCGGGGCCGTCGCCTATACCGTCGGTGGCCAGTATTGGCGCGCGCGCATGGTCGAGGGCGTGGCGCCCGAACCATTCCGCTTCACGCAATGGGCGGGCTTCGCCGAAGCTACCCTGACGCTTGCGGAGCGGTTCAATCTCACCGCCGGCGTGCGCTTTGACGATCACTCAACCTTTGGCAGCAAGTGGTCGCCGCGGGCCTATGCGGTGTGGAACATCAATGACCAGCTGACGCTGAAGGGCGGCGCAAGCCGCGGGTTCAAGACGCCGCGGGTGGAGCAAATCGCCAGCGGGATCATCGGCTTCGGCGGGCAGGGCCGCATTCCGCTGCTGGGCTCCCCCAACCTCACGCCGGAAACCAGCAACAGCTACGAAGCGGCAATCTACTGGGACACGAACGGGCTCTTCAGCGGCAATCTGACGCTGTTCAACAATGATTTCACCGACAAGATCGCAGGCGGGCCGGGCATTCCGAATTGTCGCTTCTCCGGCGCGCCCAATCGCCCGGGCTGCCTGGATGTCGGGCCGTTTCCGACGGTGGATCTGTTCAGCCAATCAATCAACATCGATAAGGCGCGCACCCGCGGGGTCGAGGTCGCGACGAGCTTCCGTCTCACCCGGGGGGCGACGCTGGGCGTGAACTATACCTATACCGAAAGCGAGCAGTTGAGCGGCCCAGAGGAAGGACTGCCGCTGATCGGCACGCCGGAGCATATGCTGAACGGCAATCTGCGCTGGAGCATCAACGACAAGGCGAGCCTGTGGGCGCGCGCCGAAGTGCGATCCAGCCGATGGCGGGGGTCCAATGCCCAGCAGCAGGCGGTTGGCGACTTCCGCGGCTATGAGGTGTTCCACCTGGGCGGATCCTATCAGGTCGCCCCCGCTTTCCGGCTGGCGGCGACGCTCTACAACATCCTCGACACTGATTATGCCGTGTACCTGCCTTATGCGACGGGAGCGACGACGGCCTTCACCCCGGCCTATTCAATTAATCAGGAAGGGCGGCGTGTGCTGCTTTCAGCGAACATCGACTTTTAGAAGAGGTTCGGATGGAGGGGCTGGCCGCATGTCGCGTCTGGCTCCATCCACGGCTGCCTTGGTGATCGAACCGTCACACTGAGGAAAGCTGCGCCCTGAACGGGCGGATCTACCATCGGCTGCTTATGAAAACCCAGTCATCAGCTGACTGAGTGGTGCGGTCGAGAAGACTCGAACTTCCACGTCCTTTCGGACACAACGACCTCAACGTTGCGCGTCTACCAGTTCCGCCACGACCGCACGTGATGTCCACCGGGCTGCCCCGGCGGCTGGTAGGAGCGGGCCCCTAGCAAGGGTTCGGAGGGCTGGCAATGGGCTGTGTGTACCCCGCGCAAAAAATCGCAGCTTCGTCGGCGTTTTGGTTATTGGTCGCCCTCTCCGACGAAACTCAGTTCGAGCTTCTTGGAGCTAGCGGGGACATCCAACTTGGCGGAGTTGAAGTCGATGGCGCTCTTGGGCGCCAGCGTGCGCTGCTGAGGGATGATCGTCCACGTGTAAACGATGCGGTTCTGGGCGTCGCGAAGGTCGGCGCGGATGTCGGGCACGCGCTGCCGATCGTTGGACGGATTCAGCACCTTGCCGCTTACCGCGAACAACTCACTGCCGTTGCTGATCTCGCGGCGCTCGATCGGATTGTCGATCAAGCGCAGCGGCGTTTCCTCAGGTCCGAAGTTAAGCCCGAACTGTGCCGCAAGGCCGGGCGCGCTGGTCCACAGAATGGCGCCAACGGCAACCAGCATCAGTAGCGCCGCCAGCACCGCCGCGATTGTCCATCGGCGCATCGGATTGACGCGCGGGCGCGATGAAGGGCGCGCGGCCTCGGTCGCCATCGACACCGTGTCGGGCTGCGGGAGAGGAGGGCGATCGAAAAGAGGTGGCGCGGGGGTGGCGTGGGGAGGCGGTGCAAGCGCCGCGACAGGGGCGGCGGGTTCCGTTGTGGCGCCGCCCGGTGCCGACGTCGCCGTCGGTGCGTCCGGAACTGGAACGGCGGGCGATGCACTGGCGATCGCTTCGGCCGCCCGCGTGTCCGGCTCCTGATGCCAGCTATGCCGGCAATTGGCGCAACGCACGGTGCGGCCCTCCGCGCCGATGGATGTATCGGGCACCAGGTAACGGGTGCGGCATTCAGGACATTCAAGGATCATCGCACAACGCTACCGGCGGGGTGGGCAGGAAAGGCCGAAGCCTCCTGCGAATCTAAACACGGCCCTTGCGCTGCATGCAAGCGGAGGTTGAAGCGGTGGCGCGCATCGTGCGATGGCGCATGTGGGGCTTTGAGTGGGAAGGGACGAGCGGCGCCGCAATGGCGAATATCGTGCAGTTCGAGAATGTGGGGTTGCGGTACGGTGACGGACCGGAGACGCTCTCCGACATCAGCTTCGCACTGGCGGCTGGATCGTTCTACTTTCTGAGCGGCGCCAGCGGTGCGGGCAAGACCTCATTGTTGCGCCTCCTGTACCTTGCGCAGCGGCCGAGCCGCGGGATCATCCGGCTGTTCGGCGAGGATGCGGTGACCATGCCGCGCGCGCGATTGCCGGGATTCCGCCGGCGGATCGGGGTGGTGTTTCAGGACTTCCGGCTGGTGCCGCACCTGTCGGCGGCCGACAATGTCGCATTGCCGCTGCGCATTGCGGGGATGCCGGAGGCGGACATCGCCGAGCCGGTAAGCGAGATGCTCGCCTGGGTCGGACTGACGGAGCGTGCCGGCGCCAAGCCCGAGACCTTGTCAGGTGGAGAGCAGCAACGAGTCGCCATCGCCCGCGCGGTGATCGGGCGGCCGGAGATGCTGGTTGCCGACGAACCGACGGGCAACGTCGATCCGGAAATGGCCGAACGATTGTTGCTGTTGTTCGATTCGCTGAACCGTCTCGGAACGACGGTGGTGGTCGCAACCCACGACCTGCATTTGATGCATCGTGTGCCCAGCGCGCAGATGATGCGGCTGGTGAAGGGCCGGTTGCATGATCCGACGGGCACGCTGCGGCACCCACCGGCGCGGGAACTCGCGTGACCAATTCCACCGGGAAAAATGGCGAGCGGACGCGGCGCGTGCTCGATGAGGCGCGCGGCGTGCGCGCGATGGTGTGGATCATCGCCATCATGCTGTTCCTGACGGTTCTGGGTGCCGCCCTCGGGTTGGCGACACGCAACGCGGCCGGTGCGCTGGAGACCCAATTGGTCGGGCGTGCGACGGTCCAGATCATGGCCGCCGATCCCGCGCGGCGAGAAGCGGAAGTGGGCCGCGCCGTTGCGACGTTGCAGAAGCTCCCGGCGGTGCGTAGCGCGGCGCTCGTCGATCGTGACGAACTAGCCGCGTTGCTGCGGCCATGGCTCGGCGACGACGGTGCCGATCCGGAATTGCCGATACCGGCGATGATCGACCTCGAACTGGCCGACGACACGGCGGCGGCGCTGGCGCGGGTGCGCGCTTCGCTGCAATCCACCGCGCCAAGCGCACGGATCGATGCGCACGAGGCGTGGATGGCGCCAGTGGCAGGGTTCCTCAATCTCGTCGTGTCGATAGCGGCGGTACTGGTCCTGCTGCTCGCCGGTGCCACGGCGGCGGTGGTGATGCTCGCGGCGCGCGCGGGGCTGGACGCGCATCGCCAGACGATCGAGGTGATGCACATGCTTGGTTCGACCGATCTGCAGGTGGCGCGGCTGTTTCAGCGGCGGATTGCGCGCGACGCCGCCATCGGCGCGGCGATCGGCAGTCTGGCGGCGATCGGCATGTTGTTGCTCGTCAGCGGGGAAGCTGCAGGGTTGGGGTCGCAGTTGCTCGGCGGGGCGACGCTGGGAATGAGCGGATGGGCGGTTCTGGCGATGCTGCCGATCGCCTTTGTGTTGCTGGCGGCGCTGGCCGCGCGTTTCGCCATCACGCGCGCTCTGGAACGGGTGCTCTGATGCTACGGTTGCTCGGCTTGATTGCCGTGGCTTGGGCGCTCGGCTTTGCGGTGTTCATGTTGCGATTGGCCGAGCCGGCGGATGCGATGCTGACGACCGACGCGATCGTGGTTCCGACCGGCGGGCCCGGCAGGATCCCGCGCGGCCTGTCACTGATCGAGGAGGGCCGGGCGAAGCGAATGCTCGTCACAGGCGTGGCGACCGGGCTCCGCAAGGTCGATCTTGCGGCGGCCAATGGCCACCCCCGGGCGATTGCCTGCTGCGTCGATCTGGGGCGGGAAGCCGTGGATACACGCTCCAACGCGGAGGAGACGAGCCGGTGGGTTCGTGAGCACGGCTATAAGTCGGTTAGGCTCGTCACCTCCGACTGGCACATGGCGCGGGCGCGGATGGAAGTCGGCGAGGCGCTGGACGAGGATGTCACGATCGTGCGCGATGGCGTTCGGGCGGAACAGCCGCTCGCCTCATTGGTGAACGAATATAATAAACTGATCCTGCGACGGATCGCGTTGTGGGTGGGTGTCGGATGATCATGGCTGGGGTTAGAACGCTGCTCTACCGGTTCGTCTTCTACGCCGGGTCGGTGCCGATCGTGCTGGGCGTGGCGCCAGCGGCGTTGTTCGGCAAGCGTGCGGTGATGTGGCAGGCGCACCAATGGGCGCGCTTGCAGCGCTGGTGCGCACGCACGATTCTCGGAATTACCACACGGGTAGAAGGTGCGGTGCCGGACGGGCAGTATCTTTTCGCGGCCAAACACCAAGCGATGTATGAGACAACCGAGCTTCAGCTGATCCTGGGCGGCCCGGCGATGGTGCTGAAGCGCGAATTGACGCGCATTCCGGTGTGGGGCTGGGCGACGCGGCTATATGGATCAATCTCCGTGGATCGTGAGGCGTCGGCCAAGGCACTGCGCCAGTTGATGACTGAAGGAGCAGCGCTGCGTGCGAGGGGGCGATCAGTAATCGTCTATCCGGAAGGAACGCGCGTGCTGCCGGGTGAAAGCCCGCCGCTGCGCTCCGGTTTTGCGGGGCTGTACAAGGCGCTCAACCTGCCGGTGGTGCCAATTGCCCTCGATAGCGGACGGTTCATGCCGAAGAAGGGGCTGAAGCGACCCGGTGTGGTGACGGTTCGGATCGGGGAGCCGATTCCGTCGGGGTTGCCGCGCAAGGAAGCGGAGCGGCGCGTCTGGGAGGCCATCAACGCTTTGGAGCTGGGTGCCGGCAAGCTTTCCTGATCCGCTGGTGCTGAGGGTGTCGAGCCTGCGGGCGTTGGCCCTGCCACTGAAATAGCTTAAGCCTGCGACGGCAGGAGCCGGTTCAGGCAGGCTTGTGTCGGGGCCCACTATGCCACGAATTCGGGCTCTAGGCGCGCCGAGCGCTGGATGCCGGGACAAGCCCGGCATGACGAGGTGGGTGAGGTGACTTCCCCTTGGATGACGCTTCGCTATTCGTGCTTGCGGCCGAAATCCGCCGCGGCGTCGTCCTGGCCCTGGTCGACGATCGAGCGGCGGATCGTGCGGGTGCGGGAGAATAATTCAAACAAGGTGTCGCCATCGTCCCAGCGGATCGCGCGCTGAAGGTGCGACAGATCCTCGCTGAAGCGCTGCAGCATTTCGAGCACCGCTTCCTTGTTGGCGAGGAACACGTCCCGCCACATGGTTGGGTCCGACGCGGCGATACGGGTGAAATCGCGGAAACCGCCGGCGGAAAATTTGATCACTTCCGACTGCGTCACTTCGGCGAGATCATTGGCGGTGCCGACGATCGTATAGGCGATGAGGTGGGGCAGGTGGCTGGTCACGGCCAGAACACGGTCGTGATGATCGGGCGCCATCACCTCCACCGTGCTGCCGAGCCGCCGCCAGAATTCGGCGACGCGTTCGGTGGCCGTGGGATCGCCGTCCGCCAAGGGCGTGACGATGCACCAGCGACCCCGGAACAGCGAAGCGAAGCCGGCTTCCGGCCCGCTCTGCTCAGTGCCGGCGACGGGGTGGGCCGGGACGATCGTGGCGCCGGGGAGCGCGGCGGTAAGGGCTCGGGCGACCTCCGCCTTGCAACTGCCGACATCGCTGACGATCGCGTCGGCGGGAAGGTCGGCTGCCAGTTCGGCAGCGACGGTGCCCATCGCGCCGACGGGCACGCAGAGGATGAGCAGATCTGTGTCCGTCACGGCTGCACCGGCGGTATCGGTCACGTCGTCCACGATCCCGAGCGCGTCTGCCCGGGTGCGCACGTCCGGGTCTGCATCATAGCCCGTTAGGCGCACCGTTGGCATGTTCTGGCGCACCGCGCGGGCGACGGACGAGCCGATCAGGCCAAGGCCGACGATGGTGACGCGGGAAAAGGGGAGCATGTCAGTTCCAGATCACCAACCCAACCCGTTCTTGCCGAGCGGGGTCGAGGGGCGGACCCCGAGCGGCGCGCCCGAGGTTTGTCCCTCGACTTCGCTCGGGACGAACGGAGCAGGGGTGCTTGGGACGAATGGGAGAAGACTGGAGACCGTCACGCGCCCGCCAACTGCCGCAGCGCGGCGATCACGCTCTTGGTCTCGTCCTCGGTGCCGATGGTGATCCGCAGGGCATGGGGCAGGCCCTGCCCAGGCAGCCAGCGGACGATATAGCCGGCATCCATCAGGCCCTTGTACGCCGCCTCCGCGGTCAGTTCGCCTTCGAAGACGACCAGCACGAAATTGGCCTGGCTGGGGATGGCGCGAAGGCCGTCATTGCCGAGCTTGGCGATTTCTTCGGAGAACCAGGCGCGCCACTTGGCGTTGTGCGCGGCGGCGTGGGCGACGAAATCAGTGTCGCCGAGCGCGGCGATCGCTGCCGCCTGACCAGCGATGGTAACGGAGAACGGCAGGCGGATGCGATGCATCGCCTCGATGATCGGTGCCGCGCCATAGCCCCAACCGATCCGCTCGGCGGCCAAGCCGTACATCTTGGAGAAGGTGCGAGTGACGAGGACGTTATCGGCACGCGCGGCGAGCTCCATCGCGCCATCGTTATCGGCACCCTCGATATATTCCGAATACGCGTGATCGAGGACGAGTAGGATGTCGTCGCGCAGGCCGGCGTGGAGGCGCTCGATCTCGCTGCGGGGCGCATAGGTGCCGGTGGGATTGTTAGGGTTCGCCACGAACACCAAGGTGGTGCGATCGGTCACTGCGGCGAGGATCGCATCGACGTCCGTCGCATAATCCTTGTCGGCCGCGATCACGGGGGTGGCACCAGTGCGGCGCGTGGCGATGGGGTATACCGCAAAGCCGTAATTGACGTAGATGACTTCGTCACCCGGCCCGGCGAAGGCGCCCGCGACGAGGTTGAGCAATTCGTCCGAGCCGTTGCCGTAGATGATGCGCGTGGGATCCAGCCCGTGCTTCGCGGCGAGCGCCTCGCGCAGCGCGGTGGCGCCCGCATCGGGGTAACGTTCGAGGTTGGTGGCGGCCGAGGCGAAGGCTTCACGCGCGCGGGGGCTGCTACCGAGCGGGTTCTCGTTCGACGAGAGTTTAGCGACCTTGCGCCCATCGTCGGTGGTCGATCGCCCGGGGATGTAGGGTGCGATCTCCATGATCCACGGCTTGGCAATAGGTCCAGTCATGGAGCGGGCGTGTAGCGGTGCGGCGGGACGGTTGGCAACGGTGCGGACAGGCCCCGACCAGATAAACAAAAAAGGGCCGGAGGCATCGCCCCCGGCCCTTGATGTTACGTAGTTAAGCCTCGATCAGGCCGAGGCGACTTCCGCAACGTCGATCTTGATGCCGGCACCCATGGTGCTGGAGATCGCGACCTTGCGGACGTACTTGCCCTTGGCGCCCGACGGCTTGGCCTTGACCACCGCGTCGACCAGCGCGTCGAAGTTCGCGCGCAGGTCCTCGGCCGGGAAGCTCGCCTTGCCGATGCCGGAGTGGATGATGCCGGCCTTTTCGACGCGATATTCGACCTGACCGCCCTTGGCGGCCTTGACCGCTTCGGCGACGTTCATCGTCACGGTGCCGAGCTTCGGGTTCGGCATCAGGCCCTTGGGACCCAGCACCTTACCGAGGCGACCGACGATGCCCATCATGTCCGGGGTCGCGATGCAGCGATCGAAATCGATCGTGCCGCCCTGGATGGTCTCCATCAGGTCTTCCGCACCGACCACGTCGGCGCCGGCCTCGCGGGCCTCGTCGGCCTTCGCGCCCTTGGCGAACACGCCGACGCGCACGGTCTTGCCGGTGCCCTTCGGCAGCGTCACCACGCCGCGGACCATCTGGTCGGCGTGACGCGGATCGACGCCGAGGTTCAGCGCGACTTCGATCGTCTCGTCGAACTTCGAGGTGGCGCCAGCGCGCGCGAGGCTGATCGCCTCGTCGACGCCGTGCAGCTTCTCGCGGTCGATCGTGATCGCCTTCTGCTTCTTCGTGAGCTTCGCCATGTCCTTAGCCCTCCACAACCTGGAGGCCCATCGCGCGTGCGGAGCCTTCGATGATCTTCGTTGCTGCGTCGATGTCGTTCGCGTTCAGGTCCTTCATCTTGGCCTGGGCGATTTCGGACAGCTGCGAGCGCTTGATGGTTCCCGCGCTGGTCTTGCCCGGCTCCTTCGAGCCCGACTTCAGGCCGAGCGCCTTCTTGATCAGGAAGGTCGCCGGGGGCGTCTTCGTCTCGAAGCTGAACGAGCGGTCGGCATAGACGGTGATGACGGTGGGGAGGGGCGAGCCCTTTTCCATGTCACCGGTCTGCGCGTTGAACGCCTTGCAGAATTCCATGATGTTGACGCCGCGCTGACCCAGCGCCGGGCCGATCGGGGGCGACGGGTTAGCGGCGCCGGCTGGCACCTGCAGCTTGATATAGCCTGTAATCTTTTTCGCCATGTCACTCTCTTTAAGTTTAGCGGTTCGTGCGGACGCGTGGCAGCGCCCTCCCGCAAGCGTTCCAGCAATGTGGGCTGGAAGCGGGCGCGCTTAGCGGAACGGCGGGGGGAAAGCTAGCCCTTGGTTTGCGGCCCGGTTGGCCCCGACCCAAGGCCAGGGTGACGGCGTGATGATGGCTTAGGTCATCGCCATGAGGCTGGCGTTGCCGCCAGCGGCGGTGGTGTTGATCGAGGTGGAGACTTCCTCGACCAGCCATTCGGTGCGGTAGTCGTTGGCCTGGGCGAGGACGATCGGGCCGTCGAGCGCGGCCACCTGTTGTTGCAGCGCGCAGACGCGTGCCGCGTCGCCCTCGATCAGTGCGCCGGCGTAGGGGCCTTCACAGGTCCAGTCGGTACTCCAATGAACACGCGCGGCCACGGCGGGTGGTAGATCGGTGCGCATGGCGGCGTCCACGACCAGATCGTTGCCGGTGGCGAGGCCGACGGCGAGTTGCGCCATCAGGGCCTGCGGCGTCTCGGGCAGCAGCAAGATGCGGCCGCGTGGGTGCAAGACGTAGAGGTTGCGCTCGCCGACCGGGCCGTCGAGTTCGGTCTCGGCGCCGAGCAGCGCGGTGCTCGCGACGTCGCGCACCAGCGCCGCGCCGGTCGCGTCGCCCTGGGCGTCAAGCCACATAGCCAGTTCACGCGCCGCCGGATCGGCAACGGTGGAGCTGATTGCCGGCGCCGTCACCGCGCCGCGTACCAGCCGGCCGAGATACAGCGGCCCGCCGGCTTTGGGTCCGGTGCCCGACAGCCCGCGACCGCCGAACGGCTGTACGCCGACCACTGCGCCGATCACGTTACGGTTGATGTAGAGGTTGCCGGCCTTCACACGCGCGGTGACGTGCGCAATGGTCTCGTCGAGCCGCGTGTGCAGGCCGAAGGTGAGGCCGTAGCCGGTGGCGTTGATGCGGTCGATCAGCGCGTCAAGGCCGCTGCGCTTGAAGCGGATGACGTGAAGGACGGGGCCGAACACCTCGCGCTTCAGCTCGGCAATGTCCTTCAGCTCGATGATCGTCGGGGCAACGAAGGTGCCGTGCGAGGCTTCCTCGCCCAGCGGCAATGCCTCGACCGTGCAGCCGCGACCGCGCATGGCGGCGATATGGTGCTCGATGCCAGCCTGTGCCTCCGCCGTGATCACAGGGCCGATATCGACCGCAAGCCGATCAGTGCGGCCCACGCACAGTTCGTGCAGTGCCCCGCGCAGCATCGTCAGGATGCGATCGGCGACCTCCTCCTGCAGGCACAGGACGCGCAGCGCCGAACAGCGCTGGCCGGCGCTGTCGAAGGCGGAGGCGATGACGTCGGCCACGACTTGTTCGGCGAGGGCGCTGGAATCCACGATCATGGCGTTCTGGCCGCCGGTCTCCGCGATCAGCGGGATGGGGGTGCCTTCGGGTGAAACGCGGGTGGCGAGCTCGCGCTGGATGAGGCGGGCGACTTCGGTGGAGCCGGTGAACATCACCGCCGCTGTCTCGGGTGCGGCGACGAGGGCGGCGCCGATGCTACCGTCACCGAGGACGAGTTGGAGCGCGTCGGCGGGGATGCCCGCTTCGTGGAGGATGGCGACGCCCTGCGCGGCGATCAGCGGGGTTTCCTCGGCAGGCTTGGCGAGCACGGTGTTGCCCGCGACCAAAGCGGCGGCGACCTGGCCGGTGAAGATCGCGAGCGGAAAGTTCCAGGGGCTGATGCACGTCACGGCCCCGAGCGGCCGGTGGGCGGGGCCAAAGCTGCGGCGGGCCTGATCGGCGTAATAGCGCAGGAAGTCGATCGCTTCGCGCACTTCACCGATGGCGTTGGGGATCGACTTGCCGGCTTCGCGGACGATGAGGCCGATCAGCTCGGCCATGCGTGCTTGCATCGTATCGGCCGCACGGTCGAGGATGGCGGCGCGCTCGGCCGGCGGGACGGCGGCCCAGGCGGGGGCTGCGGCGGCAGCCGTGCGGGCAGCGGCGGCGGTTTGGTCGGGCGTCATCTCCACGACGGTCCCTACCGTATCCCGGTGGTCCGCGGGGTTGAGGACGAGGCGTGCGGTGCCTTTGCCACCGGCGGGCGCAGCGAGCCATTGCGCGTGGGCGCCGGCCTGCATCGTCTCGGCGAGCACGGCGAGGGTGCGCTCGTCGGCAAGATCGAGACCGGCGGAGTTCCGGCGGTCCGGGTACAGATCGGCAGGGAGTGCGATCGACGCGTGCTTTTGGCCGGGGACGTCGGCGGCACGGACCAGCGCGACCGGATCGGCGACGAGATCGGCGATCGAGACTTCGGGATCGGCGATGCGGTTCACGAAGGAGGAATTGGCACCGTTTTCCAGCAGGCGCCGGACGAGATACGCCAGCAGCGTCTCGTGCGTGCCGACGGGGGCGTAGATGCGGCAGGGACGGTTCAGCTTATCCGCGCCGACGACTTCGTCGTAGAGCGGCTCGCCCATGCCGTGGAGGCACTGGAACTCGTAATCGCCGATCGTGAAGTCGGGGCCGGCGAGCGCATAGATCGTCGCCAGCGTCTGCGCATTGTGCGTGGCAAACTGCGGAAACACCGCGTCGCGGTTCGCCAGCAATCGGCGCGTGCAGGCGAGATACGACACATCGGTGTGGATCTTGCGGGTGTATACGGGGAAGTCGGCCTGGCCGTCGACCTGCGCGCGCTTGATCTCGGCGTCCCAATAGGCGCCCTTGACGAGGCGGACCATGATCCGGCGATCGGCGCGGCGGGCGAGATCGACGATCCAGTCGATGACGAAGGGACAGCGCTTGCCATAGGCCTGGATGACGAAGCCGAGGCCGTTCCAGCCGGCGAGATCGGGATCGGTGGCAAGGCTTTCGAGCAGGTCGAGCGACAGTTCGAGGCGGTCGGCCTCCTCGGCATCGATGTTGAAGCCGATGTCATAGCTCTTGGCGATCAGCGCGAGCGCGCGGACTTTGGGGAGGAGCTCGCCCATGACTCGGTCGGCCTGCGCTCTCGCATAGCGGGGATGGAGCGCGGAGAGTTTGATCGAGATGCCGGGGCCGGCATAGACGCCGCGGCCGGCGGAGGCCTTGCCGATGGCGTGCACCGCGGTTTCGTAGTCGCGGTAATAGCGGCCGGCGTCGGCGGCAGTGGTAGCGGCCTCGCCAAGCATGTCGTAGCTGTAGCCGAAGCCGCGCGCCTCCAGGGGCCTCGCCCGCTTCAGCGCTTCGCCGATCGTCTCTCCGGTGACGAATTGTTCGCCCATCATGCGCATCGCCATGTCGACGCCGCGGCGGATCACCGGTTCGCCGGCGCGAGCGATGAGGCGGGTGAGCGCGGCGGCGAGGCCGCGGTCGTTGACGCTGTTGGTCAGCTTGCCCGTCACCACCAGGCCCCAGGTGGCGGCATTGACGAAGAGCGAGCGGCCGTCGCCGATGTGGGAGCGCCAGTCGCCGCCGGCGATCTTGTCGCGGATCAGCGCGTCCCTGGTGTCGGTGTCGGGGATGCGGAGCAGGGCTTCCGCCAAGCACATCAGCGCCACGCCCTCCTGGCTGGACAGGGCATATTCCTGGACCAGACCTTCGACGCCCGTGCCTTTGTGCTTGGCTCGCAGCGCAGTGATGAGCGTCGTCGCCACCGACAGGGCGTTGGTCTTTACCTCGTCCGGCAGCGTCGCTTCATCGAGGAGCGGCGCCAATGCCTCCGGTTCGGGGCGGCGGGTGGCGGCGGTTATCGCTTCTCGCAGCGGGGTGGCCTGGCGGATCGGCGGGGCGAAATCGGCGAACAGGGGAGGGAGCGGCTGCATGGCTGGATTCCGGAGGAGTGGCCGGAGCTATATAGGCGCCATCGAGCGGGCTTTTCGACTTATGTTGATGTAGAGGAGAGGCTGTTCGGTTCTTTGGGAAGGTTTGCCGTGGACGTTTCGCCTGCCGGTGCTGACGAGATCGACGTGTTCGACCGGCGGATCATCGCGGTGCTCCAGACCGAGGGGCGGCTGGCGGTGACCGAGCTTGCCAAGCGGGTGGGGCTGTCCAAGACGCCGTGCCAGGTACGGTTGAAGCGGCTGACCGATCGGGGGATCATTCGCGGGTTTCGCGCGGTGGTCGACCCCGCGCGGCTGGGGCAGGGGCATGTGGCGTTCACCGAAGTGAAGCTTTCCGACACGCGCGAGGCGGCGCTGGAAGCGTTTCGGCGCGGGGTGCTGGCCATTCCCGAAGTGGAGGAATGCCACATGATCGCCAGCCATTTCGATTATCTGCTGAAGATCCGCACCGCCGACATCCGCAGCTATCGCGCGGTGCTGGGCGAGCGGATCTCAAGCCTGCCGCATGTGTCGAGCACGTCGACCTATGTGGTGATGGAGACGGTTCGCGAAAGCTGAACCTTATACGATCTCGCGGCCGGCGGCGGCGGTAGCCGCGGTGGCCGCTTCGCGCTCGTGGCGCTGGGTGGCGACTCGCTCGGCACGGTCGGCCATGGTCGACCAGGCCTTGGCAGCACGTTCGCTGCGTTCGCGGACGTTATCGAGCTGCGCCCCTTGCGCATTGGCCAGTTCGGCGGCAGCGCGGCTACGGTACATGGCGGCATCGTCGGCCATCGGGCAGGCTCCTTGTCGAGAGGGGAGCGGGCCGGCGACATGCCGACCCGCCTATCACCATCTTACTCGGCGGCTTCGAGCGAAACCGCGCTGGTGCGGCCGCGGCGATCATTTTCCAGCTCGTAGCTGACGCGCTGATTCTGCTGCAGCGTGGCGAAGCCGGCACGCTCCACAGCGGAGATGTGAACAAATGCATCGGTTCCGCCATTGTCAGGCGCGATGAAGCCGAAGCCCTTGTCCATGTTGAAGAACTTTACGGTGCCGATCTGGGCCATGAATACTTCCTTCTTGTTGGGCGGGGCAAGCCGACGACCGGATTGCCCGGTGCCGCGGCAGCAGGGAAAGAAGGAAGAAGGTGCCGCAAAGCGCCAAAGACCGTTCGATTTGCGACTGTAGCAGAAGTGATATGGGCCTCCACGCCGGGCGATACAAGGTCGGTGCGGCGATGCGCCCCGTCGTTTCGCCCAACGCCCCGCCCGGACGATCGCTCCCGGATGATCGCTCCCGGATGATCACGGGCGCGCCGAATGCCTCGACCATCCCTTCATGGCCGGGCATCGACCGCGCGGGCGATGCGGCGGGCCGGAAGCAAATCCGCCGCACCAAGCGCGAGCGAGAAGACGCCAAAGCCAAAGCCCGCTTCCTTTTCGTCCTGTTCATTCCCCTCCCGGTGACGCGGTCTGTGGAGGGCAATGCGATGGCGGCGGGCGGCTTCCGCCGGCGCTGCCCCCGTTACTGGCGCCGGCACCGCCGTCGCGCGCGGCGAGCAGGCGCGCCAGCAAGGGTGGCAGCTGCGGCACGCTGCGTTGCTGTGCGATGCGCGCGAAATAGGGCGCACGGCTTCGCGCCAGCGCGGCGATTGTCGCGGGGGCGTGATGCTCGGGGCCGCGGCCCATCGCTTCCTCCTCCTCATCGGTGAGGGTGCGCGAATAATCCATGTCCTCGGGCGAGCCGTCCTCGTCGCCGTCGAAATCGTCCGGGGGCGGAAAGCAGGTGTACCAGCGCTCCTCCCCCTCATCCCACCAGACGAGCAAATCGTCCCGCAAGGGCGCCTCTATTGGCGAATGTTGAGAAAGTTGAGGCTCCGGCGAGGGTTCGGGAGCAGCTTCGGGCGGCTCGGTCTGGGGGAGGGCGAGGCGGAGCAGGCCCGCGGCCTCGGCGCGCTGCCATTGCTCGGCGGTCCATTCGGCGCGCGCGGCCGGATCGAGATCGGCGACCGGCACGTCGGCGGCGCTGGCATGGCCGGTGCGCGCGAGGCGATCGGCGGCGGCGAGCGCAAAGATGGGGGCGAGATCGGCGGCGGCGTCCTCGCCATCGTCGGTCAGCTGCCCGGCGCGGCGGGCGAGGAACAGGCCGGCGCGCGCGGGGCCTTCGTCGCGGGTGACGAGATCGAGATAGGCGTCGAACTCCTGCGCGACGAGCCGCGCGGCCTTGGCATCGGCATCGGGCGCGGATTCGACCTGGCGATCGAGCCGGGCGAGCAGCGACAGCGCGAGGCGATTGTCGTGGCGGTGGCGCGTGACGCTGCTGCCGTCGGCGCGGACATAGGTATCGACCTGGCCCTCCAGCGCGCGGACCAGCAGCGTCTCGGCAATCGCCTCACGCGCGACGAGCGACGCGGCGCGCCAGCCGAGTGCAAAGGCGGCGCCGCGCGCGGTGCGGCGGAAGGCATAAGCGGAGGTGGCGGACAGGCCGACGCAGCGGCAGGCGGATTCGACGCCATGCCCTTCGGCGATCGCTTCGAGGAAGCGGCGCTGGTTGGCGGCGGACCAGCCGTCCTGCCGGCGGGAATATTGCGGCGGGGCGCCATCGTCGGGATCGGGGAGGAAGGTTTCGGTGGGGAGCGCCGGCGGTGGGGC
>NZ_MPSB01000023.1 GCF_001981525.1 Sphingomonas jeddahensis
CGCCCGAGGTGACGCCCCCTGCGCCCGACTTCGACCAGCCCGCGCCCGGCCTCCCCGGCACCGATCCCGCAACGACACAGCCGAGCATCTGAGATGACCGATCAGCGCAGCGGCGACCCCCACCCCGACAGCCTGCCCGAGGATCAGCCCGAAACCGCAGTGGACAGCCCGCCCGCGGCACACGACGATGCCGCCCGCACCGACATCGAAGGTGCCGCCGCCGTCCGCGGCGAAGCAGTTGACGACGGCCAACCGGTCGAACCACACGACGCCCAAGCGAGATTCAGCGAAACCGACGGCCCGGATGACATCGCGGTCGATCCGCGGGTGAACTGATCATATCCTCCCCGTTCCGGGGAGGATACCTACTGATCGAAATCGTTGGTCTTTTCGTCGGTCCCGTGCAGTTGCGACCACAATTTCTGCGTCCCCGCTTCCTGCGCCCGGTTCACGAACTGGGACGCGACCAGCCAGCCCTTGATTGGCCTGAGCGGCAGCACCGTGCCCAGCGCCATGATCGGCACCGACGTGATCAGATGCACCCAGGCCGGCGGGTCGAACGCCACCTGAAGCCACACCACAAAGGCGGTCAGCGGCAGCGCGACGATGCACAGCGAGAAGAACGCCGGCCCGTCATCGGGCGCGGCGAAGCGGTAATTGAGGCCGCAATTATCACAGCGATCCACGATCTTGAGCCAGGATTGGAACATCCGGCCCTTGCCGCACCGCGGGCACAAGCCCTTCCACCCGCTACGCAGGATCCAGCGCAGCTTGTCATCATCCCGGCCGGCCGGCACGACAGGATCGAGCTTCTCCGTCATGTGCTCAAGCTAGGCATGTACCGGCCGCCAGTCGATTAGACATATTGTCCCATTCTGCCCTCACCCGGCGATCTGCGCCGGTTCGACGGGGGTCGACATGGCGGCGAACAATCGAAACCCGTTGGGCAGCCGTCGCAGCCGCCTGCCCTCCCGCGCCGCTTCGATCGCGACGATCGCCGCCAGCAAATCGCGCGGGGCGTACGGCTTGGATAAGCACCCGGCGGCGAACGCCTCCGCTTCGCCAGGGCAATTGCCGGTGACGAACATCACCGGGATGCCGCGCTCCTGCGCTGCGCGTGCCACGTCGATCCCGCTGCCGTCCCCTAGCGCTAGATCGGCGAGCACCAGATGGATGTCCTGCCCGTCCGCGATCACCGCCACTGCATCGGCGACGCGATCGACGGTGGCGACGATTTCATAATCCTCGCCGGTCAGCAGATATTCCGTGTCAAAGGCGACAAGCGGCTCGTCCTCCACAACGAGGAGCCGGACGATTGACCTCTTCTTCCGCCCGAATATCATCTGCCTGATCCACGCCAGTCGTTACGCGCCACGCATCGATAACGTCGGCGAGCCCGCAGAGTCGCAAATATTTTCACGCTGCGTCGACAAGCGATGTATCAGCGCGTCATGCCGATCAATAAGCGCGCCGGGTCTCCGCCCTCGCCCCCGCATTCGCCTGCCCTGCACCGTATCGCCAAGCTGCTCGCCCGCGCCGGTGTCGCCTCACGCCGCGAGATCGAGCGGATGATCGCCGAGGGGCGAGTGGGGCTCGGCGGCGCAATCCTGGACACGCCCGCCACCCTCCTCCCCTCGCTGGAGGGCGTGACGGTCGATGGCAATCCCGTTGCCGAGGCTGAACCCGCGCGCCTCTTCCTGTTCCACAAGCCGACCGGCGTGCTGACGACGGAGCGCGATCCGGCCGGTCGCCCGACGATCTATGATCGTTTGCCCAAGGGCCTGCCGCGGCTGATGCCGGTCGGCCGGCTCGATCTGAACACCGAGGGCCTGCTGCTGATGACCACCGACGGTGGACTGAAGCGGCAGCTGGAACTGCCCGCCACTGGCGTCGAGCGCGCCTATCGCGCCCGCGCTTATGGCCAGGTCAGCCAGCCGCAGCTCGAGGAACTGATCCACGGCATCGAGATCGAGGGTGTCCGCTACGGTTCGATCGACGCCAACATCGAACGGCGCACCGGCGCCAATCTGTGGATCGAGATGATCCTCAAGGAAGGCAAGAACCGCGAGGTGCGCCGCGTGCTTGAGCATCTCGGCCTTCAGGTCAGTCGCCTGATCCGCACGCGCTATGGCCCGTTCGTGCTCGGCGATCTTGCGCCGGGGCAGATCGGCGAAGTGCGCCGGCATGACGTGGAGAGCTTCAGCGCCGATCCGACCCGGCGCGAATTGCCGCAGCCCGCCCGCCGCCGCACGCCCGAACCGATCGCGCCGCCAGTCGACGCCATGCCGAAGGTCGAACCCGAAGGCCGGATGAAGCGACCGGCTCGGGCCCGTCCGGCCGCGGCAAAGAACGAGCCGCGCCGCCGCGCCGACGGCTCCGTCGCGACACGCGCCGGCAGCGCCCGTAACGAGCGCACGCGAGCCTTTCGTTCGGAACGCGGCGAGTCGGAGGCACCCGCCCGCGCGGCCGGGCCACGAGCCGCCGCCCCACGCGGAGCTAATCCTCGCCCGGCATCGTCGCGTTCGCCCGATCGTCCCACATCTGAACGTGGCGCTCGACCGCGCTCGGATCGCCAGCGTGAGGATCGTCCCCGCGACGATCGCGTCCGTGAGGATCGCCCGCGCGGGAACCGCTCCGCTGAAGACCGCCCACGCGGCGAGCGTCCCGGTGCTGACCGCCCGCGCCCGCCGCGCGGCGACAGCCCGCGCGCGCCGGGATCCAGGTCCGGCGGATCGAAGCCGGGTGGCGCAAGGCCGGGCGGATCGGCGCCTGGTACGCCTAGGCCCACTGGCCCTCGCACACCGCGCCCACCGCGTCCGCGGAGCAGCCGCTGATGCGCATCATCGCCGGGGAATGGCGCGGCCGTCCGCTCGTCGCGCCTAAGGGGGAGGCGACCCGCCCGACCGCCGACCGCACCCGCGAAGCATTGTTCTCGATGCTCGCCAGCCGCCTCGGCAGCTTTGAGGGGCTGGCAGTGGCGGACCTGTTCGCCGGCTCCGGCGCGCTCGGCCTGGAGGCGCTGTCGCGCGGCGCCGGCTCGTGCCTGTTCGTCGAGCAGGACCGCGCCGCGCTCGACGCCTTGCGCGCCAACATTGCGACCTTCTCGGCCAAGAACGCCGACGTCCGGGCCGGGAGCGTGCTTGCGCTCGGCCCCGCCCGCGCCCCGCTCGACCTCATCATGATGGACCCGCCCTACGGCACTGGCGCCGGCGCGGTGGCGCTCGACAAGCTCGGGCGGCTAGGCTGGGCCGGACCGGCAACCTGGATCAGCATCGAAACGGCGAAGAGCGAGGAAATCGACGTCGCCGGCTTCACGATCGACGCCACCCGCGTTCACGGCAAGGCCCGCCTGACCCTGCTGCGCCTGGCCTAAACTCTTCTGGTCACCCCGGACTTGATCCGGGGTGACGGTATGATCACGGCTCCAGCACCACCGCATGCACTCGCGCCCGCGGCCGCGTCGCGACCAGCGCCACCAGGCTCAGCCCCGCCGCGACGCTGCCGTACCAGCCCACCGCCGCCAGTCCGACATTCTCCGCCAACGCCTGCGCGAACAGCGGCGTCAGCCCGCCGCCAAGCACCCCCGCGATGTTGAACGCCATCGACGCGCCGGTGTAGCGCACTCGCGGCGGAAACAGCCCCGGCAACCACGCGCCGAGCGGGCCGTAGACAAAGCCCATCAGCAGCAGCGCCAGCGCGAGATAAGCGAATACCATCGCCAGCGACCCAGAGCCCATCATCGGCCCCAGCAAAAACCCGGCGAGCACCACCGCGACGCAGCCGCCCGCGAGCACGCGCCGCTCGTCGAAGCGCATGTCCGCCAGCCATGCCGAGGCATAGATCCCCACCGCCATGAACAGGATCGCGCCAAGCTGCACCAGCAGCATCGACTGCATCGAATAGCCCAGCGTCTTGGTGCCATACCCCAGCGCAAAGGCGGTGGTGATGTAGTAAAGTGCGAAGCAGGCGATCGCCCCGATCGTGCCCGCAAGCGTCACCAGACCGTGGCTGCGCAGCAACTCGGCGAGCGGCACCGCAGGCGGCGGCGCTTCCTCCAGCGCCGCGGCGAATTCCGCCGTTTCGGTCAGTTTAAGGCGGATCCACAGCCCCAGCCCGACCAGCAGCGCGCTGACCAGGAACGGGATGCGCCAGCCCCATTCGCGGAACTGCTCCGGCGTCAGCCACAGGCCGAGCAGCAGGAACAAGCCATTGGCGGCGATGAACCCCGCCGGCGCGCCCATCTGCGGCGCGCAGCCGAACCGCGCGCGCCATCCCGGCGGCGCGTTCTCCACCGCCAGCAACGCCGCCCCGCCCCATTCGCCGCCCAGCCCAAAACCCTGGCCGAAGCGCAACAGGCACAGGATGAACGGCGCCCACCAGCCCGCCTGCGCATAGGTCGGCAGGAAAGCGATCAATGTGGTCGACAGCCCCATCGTCAGCAGGCTGGCGACCAACGTCGACTTGCGCCCGATCCGGTCACCGAAGTGGCCAAAGAAGGCGGCGCCGACCGGCCGCGCGAAAAATGCCACTGCCAAGGTCGCGAAACTCGCCATCTGCTGCATGCCCGGCTCGGCAACCGGAAAGAAGACCTGCCCGAAGACGAGGCTCGCGGCGGTGGCGTAGATGTAAAAATCGTAGAATTCGACGCCGGTGCCGACGAAGCTCGCCAGCAACACACGGCGGGGTGAATTGGCAGCAGGGGCGATCGTGGTCATGCCCCTCCTCTCGTCCCGCGCCTCCAGCGCGTCAACATTGCTGGCGCGCAACAACACCGTGCCCGCCGGACACGGAACAGCAACATCGGCCACCTACATCGCGAGCGTTGGCTCCGCTCCTCCCCCTTGCGGAGCCTGCCGCCGGGTTTCCCTCCCGGTGCACCCTGAACTATGGGGCGGTTCCGGACGAGCCGCCCCGTTTTTCATGCGACGCCGCCTCTTGCCGCGTAGGGACAAGTCCGCAAACTGGGCCGATGCGCCCGACCCGCAACACCGATCAGCGCCGAACCGCAGAAGCCGCCGGTCGTCGCGGCGAACGACTCGCGGCCTGGTGGCTGCGCCTCAAGGGCTGGAGCATTCTCGACCGCCGCATTCGCACACCCGCGGGGGAAGTGGATCTGGTGGCGAAGCGCGGCGCGCTCATCGCCTTTGTCGAGGTAAAGACCCGCGCCAGCGCGGCGGAACTCGATTTCGCGATCGACCAGCGCCGCTTGGCGCGCGTTGCAGCGGCGGCCGAATATCTCATGCCGCGCTACGCCACCAATGGCGAGGACATTCGCGTCGACGTGATCCTGCTAGCCCCCGGCACCCGCCCGCGCCACATCGAGAATGCTTGGATCGGTTAGCTCCCGGTCCGTCCGTATTTAACGGACCAACCCCGTTCGTGCCGAGCGAAGTCGAGGCACATGCCACGGAGGGAGCGCGCGTAGCCTGTCCCTCGACGTTGCTCGGGACGAACGGCGGAGGGTGTGGCGGGTGACAACAAGGCACGGCACGCTTACCTCCCCCACGCACATCAGCCCGGAGGTCCCGTCTTGCCCCTCACCGTCGCCGTCCAGATGGACCCGCTCGAATCAATCAACATCGCGGGCGACTCCAGCTTCGCGCTGATGCTCTCGGCGCAGAAGCGCGGCCACAAGCTGTTTCATTATGCCGCGGAGGACCTCAACTGGTCCGACGGCCGGCTCTGGACCAAGGCACGCCCCGTCACCGTGCAACGCGTCGAGGGCGATCATTTCACCGCCGGCGACCCCATCAGCCTCGATCTCGGTGACGAGGCGGACGTGGTGCTGATGCGCCAGGATCCGCCCTTCGATTTGGGCTATATCACCGCCACGCACCTGCTGGAGCGAATCGCGCACAAGACGTTGGTCGCTAACGATCCGGCCAGCGTCCGCAACGCGCCCGAAAAGGTGTTCGTACTCGATTACGCGCGCTTCATGCCGCCGACGCTCGTCACCCGTTCGCTCGACGAGGCCCGCGCCTTCCTGAAGCAGCATGGCGCGATCGTGGTAAAGCCGCTCCACGGCAATGGCGGCAAGGCGATCTTCCGCGTCGGGGCGGAGGGCGAGAACCTGTCCGCGCTGATGGAGGTCTTCAACCAGACGTGGCGCGAGCCCCACATGGTGCAGGCATTCCTCCCGGACGTGGCGAAGGGCGACAAGCGAATCGTGCTGGTCGATGGCGAGGTCGCGGGCGCGATCAACCGCCTGCCCGGCGAAGGCGAGTTCCGCAGCAACCTCGCGGTCGGCGGCTCGGCCGAAAAGACTGAGTTGACCGCCAAGGAGCGCGAGATCTGCGAAGCACTCGGGCCTGAGCTCAAGCGGCGCGGGCTGATCTTCGTCGGCATCGACGTGATCGGCGGCGAATGGCTGACGGAGATCAACGTCACCTCCCCCACCGGCATCGTCGCGATTGAGCGGTTCGATGGCACGGACGTCGCCGGCCTCATCTGGGACGCGATCGAGCGCCGCGTGGCGGAACGCTGAACGACGTCCGCCCGTTCGTTATCCAGTCACTCACCTCACCCGTTCGTTCCGAGCGAGGTCGAGGGACATGCCACGAGCGCACCGTTCGTGACCGTGTCTCGACTTCGCTCGACACGAACGGGGTAGGTTATCGGATCGCACGCCTCGCATGACCGACTTCATCATCGAATGGATCGCCCGCGGCGGCTATCTCGGCATCTTCCTGCTGATGGCGCTTGAAAACGTCGTCCCGCCCGTGCCCTCAGAGGTGATCATGGGGCTGGGCGGCATGGCGGTCGCGCGCGATCACATGGCGTTGGTGCCGCTGATCCTGTGGGGCACCGCCGGCACCACCATCGGCAACATGTTCTGGTATGAAATCGGCCGCCGCATGGGCGTCGCCCGCTTCCGTCCCTTCGTGGAGCGACACCAGCGCTGGCTGACCATGGACTGGCAGGACGTGGAACGCCTGAACCGCTTCTTCCACAAGCACGGTCATTGGGTGATCTTCGTCTTCCGCTTCATGCCGACCTTCCGCACGATCATCTCGCTGCCGGCCGGGATGGCGAAGATGCCCTTGTGGAAATTTCTGCTCTTCACCTTCGTCGGCAGCGCGATCTGGAACACCATGCTCGCCGCGGCCGGCCTGCTGCTCGGCTCCCGGTTCGAAGAACTCGACCGCTATGTCGGCCCCGTAGCGATCGCGACGACGGTCTTGGTGATCGGTGCCTATGCGTATCGCGTGATCACCTGGAAACCTCACGCCGAGCGGGGCTGAAAGCAGCCCCCCGGATCAAGTTTGGGGTGACATGACATTTGGCGAACGCCTCAGATCAACCCGGCCAGCGGGGAAGACGGATCGGCATAGCGCCGGATCCCCATCCGCCCCGCGCGATACGATAGGCGCCCCGCCTCAACCGCAGCCTTCATCGCCGCGGCCATCATCACCGGCTCCTTCGCCTCGGCGATCGCGGTGTTCATCAGCACGCCGTCACAGCCAAGCTCCATGGCCACCGCCGCGTCGCTCGCCGTGCCGACACCCGCATCGACCAGCACCGGCACCTTGGCGCCCTCCACGATCAGCCGGATCGTTACGCGGTTCTGGATGCCCAGCCCCGATCCGATCGGCGCACCCAGCGGCATGATCGCCACCGCGCCGGCTTCCTCCAGCTGCTTCGCGGCGATCGGATCGTCGACGCAATAGACCATCGGCTTGAAGCCCTCCTTCACGAGGACCTCGGTCGCCTTCAGCGTCTCGCGCATGTCGGGATAGAGCGTGCGCGCCTCCCCAAGCACCTCCAGCTTCACGAGATCCCATCCCCCCGCCTCGCGCGCCAGCCGCAGCGTGCGGATCGCCTCGTCCGCGGTGAAGCAGCCCGCGGTATTGGGCAGATAGGTGAACTTCTTCGGATCGATGAAGTCGGTCAGCATCGGCGCGTTCGGATCGGACACGTTCACCCGCCGCACCGCGACGGTGACGATCTCCGCCCCCGATGCCTCGAGCGCTGCGGCATTCTGCGCGAAGTCCTTGTACTTGCCCGTCCCGACGATCAGCCGCGAACGGAACGTCTTGCCCGCCACGGTCCAGCTGTCGGTATCCACCGCGGCGCCATGATCGCCGCCGCCGACGAAATGCACGATCTCGATATCGTCGCCATCCTCGACGCAGACCTGCGTCAGGGTCGAGCGCGGCACCACTTCGAGGTTACGCTCCACCGCCACCTTCTCCGGCACCAGCCCCAGCTCGGTCGCGAGCTGCGCCAGCGTCAGCCCGGCGGCGACGCGGCGGTGCGCGCCGTTGACGGTGATCGATACGGTTCCATCGGTATGGGGCATGACGTCCTTTGGGGAGGCGAGGAAATTTGCCATCCAACTAGGCTTGGCGCACAAGTCGTTCAAGCAAGGAGCCCCGCTTGTCCCCGATCCCGAAGAATCTGATCTACGTCCTGAACGGCCCGAACCTCAACCTGCTCGGCACGCGCGAGCCGGAGATCTACGGCCACGACACGCTCGACGACATCGCCGGCCAGCTCGAGGATCGCGCCCGTGAGCTCGGCCATGAGATCGACATGCGCCAGTCGAATCACGAAGGCCATTTGGTCGATTGGCTCCACGAAGCGCAGGCGCAAGGGGCCAAGGCGGTGATCCTCAACGCCGGCGCCTTTACCCACACGTCGATCGCGATCCATGATGCGATCAAGTCCGTCCGCACCCCGGTGATCGAGGTGCATTTGTCCAACCCACACACGCGCGAGGAATTTCGCCATGTATCGTTCATCGGCCGTGCCGCACGTGGAACAATCGCCGGGTTCGGCGCGCTGTCGTACCTGCTCGCGCTTGAAGCGGCGGCGCGCATCTGACACAGCGCGCGCCCTGTCAAAGGGGAAAGGGTCGCAATGGCCGATAAGGAACATGGAGCGATGAAGGTCGACGTCGATCTCGTTCGCCAGCTTGCCGAGCTGCTCGACACGACGCAGCTTACCGAAATCGAAGTGGAAGACGGCGACCGCCGCATCCGCGTGGCGCGCAAGGCCGCCAACGCTGCCGCGCCCGTTTATCACGCACCGCCGCCACCTGCGGCACCGGCGCATACCGCCGTCGCCGCGCTGCCGACGGACCAGCCCGCTGCCGAGCCGAGCTATGCGAATGCCGTGCGCTCGCCGATGGTCGGCACCGCCTATCTCGCGGCCGAACCCGGCGCGGCACCCTTCTCCTCGGTCGGCAAGCAGGTCCAGGCCGGCGACACGCTTCTCATCGTCGAGGCGATGAAGGTCATGAACCCGATCACCGCGCCTTCCGCGGGCACGGTCAAGGCGGTCCTGGTCGAGAACGGCCAGCCGGTCGAGTTCGACCAGCCGCTGGTGGTCGTCGAGTAACATGCCAGAGATCAAGAAGCTCCTGATCGCCAACCGCGGCGAAATCGCGCTACGCATCCATCGCGCGTGCCACGAGATGGGCATCAAGACCGTCGCGGTGCACTCCACCGCCGACGCCGACGCGATGCATGTGCGACTCGCCGACGAGGCGATCTGTATCGGCCCGCCGTCGGCGGCCGAGAGCTACCTCAACATCGCCAACATCATCTCGGCGGCGGAAATCTCCGGCGCGGATGCGATCCATCCAGGCTACGGGTTCCTGAGCGAGAATGCCAAGTTCGCCGATATCGTCGAGGCGCACGGGCTGATCTTCGTCGGCCCGAAGCCCGAGCACATCCGCACCATGGGCGACAAGGTGGAGGCGAAGCGCACCGCCGGCGCGCTCGGCCTGCCGCTCGTTCCCGGCTCGGACGGTGCACTGACCGATTCGGCGGAGGCCAAGCGCCTCGCGCGTGACATCGGCTATCCCGTGCTGATCAAGGCCGCCTCCGGCGGCGGCGGGCGTGGCATGAAAGTCGTGCCGAGCGAAGACGAGATGGACACGCTGATGGCCCAGGCCGGCAGCGAGGCGAAGGCCGCGTTCGGCGACGCCACCGTCTATATGGAAAAGTATCTCGGCAACCCGCGGCACATCGAATTCCAGGTGTTCGGCGACGGCAGCGGGAACGCGATCCACCTCGGCGAGCGCGACTGCTCGCTCCAGCGCCGTCACCAGAAGGTGCTGGAGGAAGCTCCCTCGCCCGTTATCTCCGCGGAAGAGCGCGATCGCATGGGCGGCATCGTCGCCAAGGCGATGGCCGACATGGGCTATCGCGGCGCGGGCACGATCGAGTTCCTGTGGGAAAACGGTGAGTTCTACTTCATCGAGATGAACACCCGCCTTCAGGTCGAGCACCCCGTGACCGAGGCGATCACTGGGCTCGATCTCGTCCGCGAGCAGATCCGCATCGCCGAAGGCCATCCGCTGACGCTGCGCCAGGAAGACGTGGTGTTCCGCGGCCACGCCATCGAATGCCGCATCAATGCCGAGGACCCGCGCACTTTCGCGCCCTCGCCCGGCCTGGTGAAGCAATATCACGCGCCCGGCGGCATGCACGTCCGCGTCGATTCGGGCCTCTACGCCGGCTACAAGGTGCCGCCTTATTACGACAGCATGATCGCCAAGCTGATCGTCTACGGCACTACCCGCCAGGGTGCGCTGCGCCGCCTGCGCCGCGCGCTGGAGGAATTCGTGATCGAGGGGATGAAGACCACCATCCCGCTCCACCAGGCGTTGCTCGAGGATCCCGAATTCCAGCAGGGCGAATATACGATCAAGTGGCTGGAGGAGTGGCTGGCCAAGCAAGACGCCTGATCCCTTCTTCCGTCATGCCGGCCTTGTGCCGGCATCCACCGCGCCGCGCACTCTCCTGCCAAGGGTATGCGGCTCGGTGGACGCCGGGACAGACCCAGCATGACGATAGAGCAGACGACGCAGCTTTTTCACAATAGCCTGCGAAGACGCACCGATCACAACAGGGGGCAGCATTGAAGGCGACGATCTGGCACAACCCGCGCTGTTCCAAGTCCCGCGAAGCGCTCACCTTGCTCAACGAGGCCCGCGCCGACGTCACGATCGTCGAATATCTCAAGACGCCGCCCACCCGCGACGAACTCGCCCGCCTCTACGCCCGCGCGGGCCTCGCCCCACGTGACGCGCTCCGCAAGGACGCCCCAAAGGCCGCCAGCGACGATGCCGCGCTCGATCTCATGGCCGCCGACCCCGCCACCATCGAACGCCCGCTGGTCGAGACCGAGAAAGGGGTCGTTCTCGCGCGCCCGCCCGAACGCGTCCACGCCATCCTGTGAGCCTGCCGGAAAATACGCGCTGGCGGATCGAGCGCGCGAACCGCGCGGCGGTGATCGTCGATGCCGACGATTATTTCCGCCTCGCCCGCGCCGCGATGATGAAGGCGGAAAAGCAGATCCTGCTGGTCGGCTGGGATTTCGACGCCCGCATCCGCCTCGCCTGGAAAGACGAGCCGCCAGGTGTTCCCACGGAGGTGGGTGAGTTCATCAACTGGCTGGTCAAGCGCCGCCCCGATCTCAACGTCCACATCCTCCGCTGGGACAAGGGTGCCTTCAAGACCTTGTTTCGCGGCAAGACGCTGCTGACGCTCACCAAATGGCGCTTTCTGCGCAAGCGGATTCACCTTCTGCTCGATGGCTACCATCCGATCGGCGCATCGCAGCACCAGAAAATCGTCGTGATCGACGATTGCCTCGCCTTCTGCGGCGGCATCGACATGACGGACGAGCGTTGGGACACGCGCAAGCATCGCGACGACGATCCGCACCGCGTGTCGCCGCATGGCTGGCCGAACAAGCCATGGCATGATGCCACGACCGCGCTGGAGGGTCCGGTCGCAGCTGCACTGGGAGACTTGTGCCGCACGCGCTGGCGCCTCGCGGGCGGTGCTCCGATCGTCCCACCAGTGGGCCAGTCCGATTGCTGGCCGATGGACCTGAAGCCGGACTTCCACGATGTGGATGTTGCGATTTCGCGCTCCCAACCCGAATATGGCGAGCAGGAATCGGTTCGCGAAATCGAGAACCTTTACGTGTGGCTGATCGCCCGCGCGAAGCGGCGCATCTATGCCGAAAGCCAGTATTTCGCCTCTCGGCGGGTCGCTGAGGCGGTCGCCCGCAGGCTGGGCGAACCCGATGGTCCCGAAATCGTCATCATCAATCCCGTCCAGGCGCAGGGCTGGCTTGAACCGATCGCCATGGACACCGCTCGCGCGCGCATCTTTCAGGCGCTCAAGAAGTGCGACGTCCACAACCGGCTTCGTATGTACCATCCGCACACCGCCGGCGGCACGCCGATCTACGTCCATGCCAAGGTGCTGGTGATCGACGAGGAGGTGATCCGCGTCGGCTCGTCCAACTTCAACAATCGCTCGCTTCGCCTCGATACCGAATGCGACGTGACGATCGAACAGGGCGGCGAGCAGGATAGCGCCCGCATTGCCGCGATTCGCAACGATCTGATCGCCGAACATCTCGCGGTCGAGCCATCGGCCGTCACCGCGGCGGTCGCCGAACACGGCCTGATCGGCGCGATCGAGGCCCTGCGCGGCGAGGGTAAGACGCTGGTGCCCTACGAAGTGCCCGATCTGAACGCGGTCGAGGAATGGCTCGCCGACAACAAGATCCTTGATCCCGAAGGCCCGGACGAGATGTTCGAGCCACTATCCGCCCGCCGCCCCCTCCTCGGCCGCCTCAGGAACCGCATCCGCCACAAGGCCTGAGCCTCGCCCCTTACCCCGTCATCCCGGGCTTGACCCGGCATCCCACTTCTTCTGCCACACCGATGTGGTGACACCGGCGCATACCCCGGCTATCGCGCGCGCATGACCGCCATCACGCCAGAGATCGTCGCCGAGCACGGCCTGTCCCCCGAGGAATACGACCGCGTCCTCCACGCGCTTGGCCGCGAGCCCAACCTCGTCGAGCTCGGCATTTTCTCGGTGATGTGGTCCGAGCATTGCAGCTACAAGTCGAGCCGCATTCATCTCAAGAAGCTGCCGACCGAAGCGCCCTGGGTGATCTGCGGCCCTGGCGAGAACGCCGGCGTGATCGACATCGGCGATGGTCAGGCGGCGATCTTCAAGATGGAGTCGCACAATCACCCATCGTACATCGAGCCCTATCAGGGCGCGGCGACCGGCGTCGGCGGCATCCTGCGCGACGTGTTCACCATGGGCGCACGCCCGGTGGCGAACCTCAACGCGCTCCGCTTCGGCCGCCCCGATCACCCCAAGATGCGCCACCTCATCTCGGGCGTGGTCCACGGCATCGGCGGCTACGGCAATTGCGTCGGCGTCCCGACGGTGGGTGGCGAGGTCAACTTCCACCCCGCCTATGACGGCAACATCCTCGTCAACGCGATGACGGTCGGCGTCGCCGATCAGGACAAGATCTTCTATTCCGCCGCCAGCGGCATCGGCAATCCGATCGTCTATGTCGGGTCGAAGACCGGCCGCGACGGCATCCACGGTGCCACCATGGCCTCGGCCGACTTCGGCGAGGATGCCGAGGAGAAGCGCCCCACCGTCCAGGTCGGCGACCCCTTCACTGAGAAGCTGCTGATCGAGGCCTGCCTCGAACTGATGGCCTCCGACGCGATCGTCGCGATCCAGGACATGGGCGCCGCCGGCCTCACCTCCTCCTCGGTCGAGATGGCGTCCAAGGGCGGCGTCGGCATCGAGCTGATCATGGACGACGTGCCGCAGCGCGAAGAGGGCATGACCCCCTACGAGATGATGCTCTCCGAATCGCAGGAGCGCATGCTGATGGTCCTCAAGCCCGGCCGCGAAGCCTTTGCCGAGGCGATCTTCCGCAAGTGGGAGCTCGACTTCGCCGTCATCGGCCATGTCACTGACACCGGCCGCATGGTCCTGAAGTGGCACGGCGACACCGTGTGCGACATCCCGCTCGCCCCGCTTGCCGACGAGGCCCCGCTGTACGATCGCCCGCACGTCCCCACCCCGCCGGCCAAGGCGCTGGTCAACGTGCCGGAGTGCAAGGACATCGCCGCCGATCTCCTCACCCTGATGGGCTCGCCCGACATCGCCAGCCGCCGCTGGATCTGGGAGCAATACGACCACATGGTCGGCGCCGACACCGTCCAGCGCCCCGGCGGTGACGCCGCGGTGGTCCGCGTCCACGGCACGCAAAAGGCGCTGGCGATGACCACCGATTGCACCCCGCGCTATTGCTACGCCGACCCGGTCGAGGGCGGGAAGCAGGCCGTCGCCGAGACCTGGCGCAACCTCACCGCGGTTGGCGCCAAGCCGCTCGCGATCACCAACTGCCTCAACTTCGCCAACCCGCAGCGCCCCGAGATCATGGGCCAGATCACCGGCTGCCTCGACGGCATGGCGCAGGCCTGCCGCGCGCTCGACTACCCGATCGTCTCCGGCAACGTCAGCCTCTACAACGAGAGCAAGGCCACCGGCGGCGGAAGCGCCATCCTCCCCACCCCCGCGATCGGCGGCGTCGGCCTGATGCAGGACTGGACCAAGTCCGCCACCATCGCCTTCAAGGGCACCGGCGACGTCATCCTCGCGGTCGGCACCCGCCGCGGCGATCTCGGTCAGACGCTGTGGCTGCGCGAAGTCCACGGCCGCGAGGAAGGCCCCCCGCCCCGCGTCGATCTCGCCAAGGAGAAAGCGACCGGAGACCTCATCCGCGCCGCGATCGACAAGGGCCAGCTCTCCGCCGTCCACGACGTCTCCGACGGCGGCATCGCCGTCACGATCGCGGAGATGGCGCTCGCCGGCAACATCGGCGCGATGATCGACCGCAAGCAGCCCTTCGGCTGCGCACCCAGCTTCTTCGCCGAGGATCAGGGCGTGTACATCGTCACCGTCAACGATCACGCGCTGTCGGACTTCCTCCTCGCCGCGCTCGACGCCGGCGTCGAGGCAGAACCGATGGGCCGCACCGGCGGCAAGCGCCTGATCTTCGAGCGCCCGAACCGCGACGACGTCGTGTCGCTCGACGCGCTGCGCACCGCGCACGAGGAATTCTTTCCCAAGCTGATGCGCGGCGAGGTGGCGCTGGCGGTCTGATCCGCACGACGCCGCCAGCCCACCCACCACCGTTCGTGCCGAGCAAAGTCGAGGCACAGGCCACGAGAACAAGCGTCCGTGGCCCGTCCCTCGACTGCGCTCGGGACGAACGGAGAGAGGAAAACCCCCCTCCCCCCTCACCCCGGCCCTGAGCCGGGGTGAGGGCCGGGGTGAGGGGGG
>NZ_MPSB01000024.1:0-2500 GCF_001981525.1 Sphingomonas jeddahensis
GGAGGCACAAAAACGCCGCCGCGGGTTGAGCCGGGCGGTTTTGACACATGGGATGGTTGGTTGCGGGGACAGGATTTGAACCTGTGACCTTCAGGTTATGAGCCTGACGAGCTACCGGGCTGCTCCACCCCGCGTCACCGTGTTTGTGTCCTTTGGGGAAACACGAACGCCTCCGCGTTGTGGCGGAGGCGACGGTGTGTCCTTTGTGGACGACGTTATGAATGGGTTCGTGTTGTTCGTGACGTGTGTGCACCGGCTTCAATGCCTGGCGACGACCTACTCTTCCATCGCTTAGGCGATAGTACCATTGGCGCGGTCGGGTTTCACGGCCGAGTTCGGGATGGGATCGGGTGGGACACCGACGCTATGGTCACCAGGCAATGAAGCAGGTGCACACCCCGCGGCGCATGCGCGCTGCGGGTGTCGTGAACGGTTCTAAAATCGATGCACTTTTGTGTGTTGTTTCTGGCGTCGACTTGATCATCCGACCGCTGGCGACAGCCAGGGCTGTCGTTGATGGTGGAACTCTCAAGCGCGAATAGGACGATTAGTATCGGTTAGCTCCATGCGTTACCGCACTTCCACATCCGATCTATCAAGGTCGTGGTCTTCGACCGTCCTGTGAAATCTTATCTCGAGGGAGGCTTCCCGCTTAGATGCTTTCAGCGGTTATCCCGTCCGTACATAGCTACCCTGCTGCGCCGTTGGCACGACGACAGGTACACCAGAGGTACGTTCAACCCGGTCCTCTCGTACTAGGGTCAACTCCTCTCAAATTTCGACGCCCACGGCAGATAGGGACCAAACTGTCTCGCGACGTTCTGAACCCAGCTCACGTACCACTTTAATTGGCGAACAGCCAAACCCTTGGGACCTGCTCCAGCCCCAGGATGTGATGAGCCGACATCGAGGTGCCAAACAACCCCGTCGATATGAGCTCTTGGGGGTTATCAGCCTGTTATCCCCGGCGTACCTTTTATCCGTTGAGCGATGGCCCTTCCACGAGGGACCACCGGATCACTATGACCGACTTTCGTCTCTGCTCGACTTGTCAGTCTCGCAGTCAGGCGGGCTTATGCCATTGCACTCTAACAGCCGGTTTCCAACCGGCCTGAGCCCACCATCGCGCGCCTCCGTTACTCTTTAGGAGGCGACCGCCCCAGTCAAACTACCCGCCACAGAGGGTCCCTGTTCCGGCTTACGGAACGAGGTTAGACATCAGAAAACAACAGGGTGGTATTTCACCTATGGCTCCACCAAGGCTGGCGCCCTGGCTTCAAAGCCTCCCACCTATGCTACACAGTTCTTTCCTAATGCCACTCTGAAGCTGCAGTAAAGGTGCACGGGGTCTTTCCGTCTAACCGCGGGTACTCCGCATCTTCACGGAGAATTCAATTTCGCTGAGCATGTCCTGGAGACAGTGGGGAAGTCGTTACGCCATTCGTGCAGGTCGGAACTTACCCGACAAGGAATTTCGCTACCTTAGGACCGTTATAGTTACGGCCGCCGTTTACCTGGGCTTCAATTCAGAGCTTGCACTCCTCCTCTTAACCTTCAGGCACCGGGCAGGCGTCAGGCCCTATACGTCGTCTTGAAGCCGACTTAGCAGAGCCCTGTGTTTTTGCTAAACAGTCGCTACCCCCTGGCCTGTGCCCCCCATAAAAGCTTGCGCTCATATGGGGCCTCCTTCTTCCGAAGGTACGGAGGCAATTTGCCGAGTTCCTTCAGGACACTTCTCTCAAGCGCCTTGGTATACTCTACCTGACCACCTGTGTCGGTTTCGGGTACGGTCTATACGGTGGGGCTATTTCCCGGGACAGTTTCGAAGCACGTCCAATCCGTTAAGGACGTACAACACACACCATCCGTCACACACCACCAGGCTGCGGAATATTAACCGCATTCCCATCGACTACCCCCTTCGGGCTCGTCTTAGGGGCCGGCTCACCCTGCGCGGATTAGCCTTGCGCAGGAACCCTTGGTCTTTCGGCGAGAGGGCATCTCACCCTCTTTATCGCTACTCATGTCTGCATTCGCACTTCCGATACCTCCACGACCCATTACCAGATCGCTTCGCAGGCTTACGGAACGCTCCGCTACCGCGTGGATAAATCCACACCCTAAGCTTCGGTGCACGTCTTTAGCCCCGTTACATCTTCGCCGCAGGAACCCTTGTTTAGACCAGTGAGCTGTTACGCTTTCTTTAAAGGATGGCTGCTTCTAAGCCAACCTCCTGGTTGTTTTGGGATTCCCACATGCTTTCCCACTTAGACGTGACTTGGGGACCTTAGCTGTAGGTCAGGGCTGTTTCCCTTTTGACGACGGACCTTAGCACCCGCCGTCTGTCTCCCGGATATCACTCCTAGGTATTCGGAGTTTGGTTAGAGTTGGTAGATCTCGCGACCCCCGCATCCATCCAGTGCTCTACCCCCTAGGGTGTCCATCCGAGGCACTACCTCAATAGTTTTCGCGGAGAACCAGCTATTTCCCGGCTTGATTG
>NZ_MPSB01000025.1 GCF_001981525.1 Sphingomonas jeddahensis
CAAAGAGCGACAAAAACCGACGCCCAGCCACTTCCCTCTTTCGAAGAGCGACCAAAGCGCCTGAATGTCAGGTGACCACCACGACAACCCGTCCGGGCCACCGCTGCGGTGACACCCATCTAGGGGGACCAACCCACACCGTCAAACAGTTTTTGCAACTTTCTTACACCGCACACCAAAACCCGCGGGTTTCCGCCGTTTTTTCGGCGACGCAATACGCAGAGCTGTCGTGAATTCGTCACGAATCGTCTCCCCGCTAGCCGAATCACGTCGATCGGTTCGCGACCCCGACCTCACAGTTCCTTGAGCTGGATCCTCACATCCGCGAGACGCGTGCGGTCGGGCGTGGCGCCAGCTTCAACCAGCTTTCGGCCCTGCACATAGTCTTTCACCGCATTGACGCAGTCGAGCGCGATGACTCGCCGCTCCCTAAGGTAGATCAGGGAGAAACTACGCGCAGCAGGGTCGCCGCGCAGGACGGCAGTGTCATGGCCGAGTGAAAGGCCGACCGTCTGCAGCTTCAGGTCGTACTGGTTGGACCAGAACCACGGCACCGCATGATAGACAGCACCCTGGCCGGTGATCGCCTTCGCGACAACATTGGCCTGGTCATTGGCGTTCTGCACCGACTCCAGCCGGATCGCCGCGCCGCCCGCAAAGCCGTTGGCATGAAGCGCGCAGTCGCCAATCGCGAACACGTCTGCGAGGCTGGTGCGGCATTGTGCATTGACTGCAACGCCGTTGCCGCCCCCCGCCCCGGCATCGAGCAACGGCTGCACCGCTGGCACGATGCCAATGCCGACGATCACCAGCTGCGCCGGTACGGTCTCTCCATCGGCGAGGCGCACGCCAGTAACTTTGCCGTCTTCGCCAAGGATGCAATCAACCGTGGCCCCTAGACGGATGTCGACGCCATGCGCGCGATGCTCGGCTTCATAGAAGCGGGAAAGCGGCTCGCCGGCGACACGCGCGAGGACGCGATTCAGCGCCTCGAGCAGCATGACCTTCTTGCCGAACTTGGCGAGCACCGCCGCGGCTTCAAGCCCGATATAGCCGCCGCCGATCACCACCGCCTGAGCGACATCGGGCAGCTCAGCCATCAGACGATCGGCATCGGCACGGGTGCGCACGGTATGAACGCCGGCGAGATCATGGCCGGCGCACGTCAAACGCCGCGGGTTCCCGCCGGTCGCCCAGATCAAGTGGCGGTAACCGATCGGTTCACCATCAGCGATGACGGTTCGGGCGGCAGGATCGACGCCAGTCACCTCGCGACCGAGTAGCATGTCGACGCTCCGCTCCTGCCAGAAGGCGGCGGGACGGATCAAGATCCGCTCAAAGCCCTTGTCGCCGGCAAGATATTCCTTGGACAATGGCGGGCGCTCGTACGGCAACTCAGGTTCGGCGCCGATTATCGCGATGCTGCCGTCGAACTTGGCTTGACGTAGCGCGATAGCGGCTTGCGCACCGCCGTGTCCGGCACCCACGATCACGACGTCGTAGTTTTTCACTGCGCGGTCCTCCCTTGCCTCGTTGGGCATCCCTAGCCTTCTCGAAAGGCCCAGGTGATCGTCACTGTTGCTGCCGGCCGCGAGCGTCAAGAACTTCGGACTTAAGGATCGTGAACTGGAAATACGATCATCGAACAGCACGACACCCGCCGCACAACACGGCGTCGACCATTACTGTGCGACAAACCTTGCGCGAAGCTGCGAGCCGAAGCGCTTCGTTGGTGAGCCACCTCCGCGGCCGGGCCGAGAAGGTGATCTGCCCCATTCCCGCGGACGCCGTCAGACGTTTGCCACCACCACAGCCCGCGTGTTCAGATAAGCGTCGAGCGCCTCCGGGCCGCCCTCCGTGCCATAGCCCGAATCCTTGATCCCGCCGAACGGAAGCTCGGCGCTGCCGGCCGCGGGTGTGTTTACCCACAACATGCCCACCTCGACACGGCGGGCCAGCAGGTCGGCATTGGCCAGCGATCTGGTGAACGCATAACCGGCAAGGCCATAGGATAGGCGATTGGCCTCGGCGATCGCTTCGCCGAGATCGTCATAGCCGCGGATGCCGGCGACGGGGCCGAACGGCTCATCATTGAACAAACGTGCGTCGAGCGGCACGTCGCTGAGCACGGTTGGCGCCCAGAAGTTGCCCGATTCGCCGATCCGGCTGCCGCCGGTCAGAACCGTCGCGCCCTTGGCGACGGCATCCTCCTGGAACTCGGCCATCGCCGTCAGCCGTCGCGGATTGGCCAATGGGCCCATCTCGGTGCCTTCCGCCAGGCCGTCGCCGACCTTGATCGTTTTGGCGAGCTCGGCCAGCGCCTCGGCGAATTGTTGCTTGACGCTGTTGTGCACCAGGAAGCGCGTCGGCGAGATGCACACCTGGCCCGCGTTGCGGAATTTCGCCCGGCCGACGCTTTTCACGGCGAGGTCAAGATCGGCGTCCTCGCAGACGATCACTGGCGCATGCCCGCCCAATTCCATGGAAACGCGCTTCATATGCTGGCCAGCTAGGCCGGCGAGCAGCTTCCCCACCGGTGTCGATCCGGTGAAGGTGATCTTGCGGATGATCGCGCTGGCGATGAGATATTCGGAGATCTCGGACGGATTGCCGAACACCAGGCCAAGCACGCCCTCGGGCAAACCGGCATCCTGAAAGGCGCGGATCAGCGCGGCCGGGCTGGCCGGCGTTTCCTCGGGCGCCTTGACGATCATCGAACAGCCTGCGGCAAGGCCGGCGCTGATCTTTCGCACGATCTGATTGATCGGGAAGTTCCACGGCGTGAAGGCCGCGACCGGGCCGACCGGGTCCTTTACCACCATCTGGCGGACGGCAAGGTTGGTACGGTGCGGGACGAGCCGGCCGTACACGCGGAAGCCTTCCTCCGCGAACCATTCGATGATGTCCGCCGCGGCCGTCGCCTCGCCCTTGGCCTCCACCAGCGGCTTGCCCTGTTCCTGAGTCAATAGCGCCGCAGTGTCGCCAGCGCGCTCGCGCATCAGCTCGGCGGCTTTGCGCATGATGCGGCTGCGCTGCGCGGGCGTATAGTCACGCCACACTTCGAAGCCGCGCTGAGCGGCGGCCAGCGCACGATCGAGATCGGCGATGCCGGCATGCGCAACGCGGCCAATCTCCTGCCCTGTCGCCGGATTCTGCACCGGCAGCGTGCGACCATCGGCCGCATCCTGCCAGCGGCCGTCAATGAAAAGCTGCGTGTCGAGGTAGGCCATTGGGGCACTCCGTTGATTGGCAAGCCGCATGAAGAGCCCGCCGGTGGCTGATGGCTCGTCGGAGGGCAGCGGGTGATCATCCCCATGTAGCGCATGAACGCCCCTTTCCAATCCGCAGGGGAGACGAGACGATGGGGACTGGTTCTTGCGTGCTGGGCGGGTCTCAGCCTGCCCCCGTATTCGAAGCGTCTTTCAAACGGCGTGCACGGCCGGTGGAGCCGCTTCGCAACCGCCAAGCAGCCTCCCATATGGCGTGTGACGCTCCCCGCCCTCCCCTTTCATCGACGCTGGGAGACCGAATTCGTCAGCCCGATAAAGATGGCGAGCGTGGCGGCCCGAGCGAGAACGCTGGGTATAATCGCGCATTCGGGCGATCACCGCTGGCGGGAGCGGCAGATCGAGCATGCGATACACGCGCGCCATTTCACCCTCCCAGTCGCGATCCACGTCCTCGAACGCGACATCGACTTGCGGTGCGTCGCTGCGCGCGCGGGCGGCCGCTGTTCGCTCATCGCGCAGCGCGACCTTGCGGCTCCATTCGCGCCCGATCCAGAGAGGGTCCACGTGTGCCGACTGGATCGCCATCTGGTTGCGGACCAGCGACGCCGACGAGGCGATCACCTGTCTGGAATCACGGTGCAGACAGATCAGCCGCGCATCGGGAAAGGTGTGAAGCACCGCGGCAAGATCCTGGCTGAACTGCGGTACCTTGAGTATCCACGGACGGCTTGCGTCTTCGCTGCGTAGCCAGGCGATCGTCTGAAGTAGCTGTCGAAACTCGGCATAAACCGCAATGCCGTCATCCGCCTCCACCGCCGCGCAATAGGTCGGCACGCGCCATTGAGCCTCGAACGCTGATCCGAAGATCGAGAGGCTTTGTAAGCCGATCTCTTCGTCCGCCGCATCCCAGCGGGTGGGATGAATGGCGTCAAAGGCCGGGTTCAACAGCCGAGCGCTGCACAGGCCCAGCCAGCCGCGAAGCTTGCGATCGTCGATCCCGCCGCGCTTCGGGGTTTGCGGGATCGGGTTCCAGCTCTCGTAAAAGCGCGTAAACGCCAGCCGAGGGTCACAGGCGAGCAGACGCTGCATGCGCGTTGTCCCCGAACGCATCTGGCCAACAATGATGATCGGCGCCGTTACCGGCTGTTCGGCAATCTCCCCGTGCCGTCGCCACAAAGCCTGAAAGCGCATGCGGTTGGACAAGGCGGCGACCAGTTGCCCGTGCGCGATCGTTCGGCCCAAGGGGGTTAATGCCGCGACGCTCTCCAGATCGGCGCAAAGCAACGTTAGGCGTTCGCGCCAACCACTGCCGCGCTGATCCGCGACCTGCCCCACCTTTATTGCTGCCTTCCGGATCAGCGCATCGGGGTCGAGCGTCGGACGCTCCGCCCAGCCGCGACGCCAGGCACTCTCCAGCGCCGCATCCATCATCCGGAGGCGGGCATAGCGCGTGCCGCTAATCGGGTTCGCGTTGGCTGCAGTAACAATCGGAGGCGCGGCAAGGGGCGGCGAACTGAATGGCGGCATCACACGGCAACGCGCGATCTTTACTGACGTGCCGTGTGGCACTGCAAAAGTCAGGGGATCAAGCAGCCTCGCCGTACTTCGCCTTTCCTGCCCAGTGTCTGGCCCTGACCGATCGCTGGCAGGCTGCCGAGCACCGCAGAGGAATAGGCGTGGCGGAGAGGGTGTCTTTAGGGTCAGGACCCATTCGAGGCGTATTCACGCGCATGATGGATGACCTGCTCCCCGGAAATCATGCCATTGGTAAGTTAGCTGGTCAGATGGAGACGAGCGATGCGGCGAGGCCGTTTTACCGAGGATCAGATCATAGGCGTGCTGCGTGAGCACGAGGCTGGAGTGAA
>NZ_MPSB01000026.1 GCF_001981525.1 Sphingomonas jeddahensis
GTTCGGCACGTGGGGGCGTTTCCGGCGCTGGAGGACGAGCTGTGCGGGCTGGTTGCGGGCGGCGGGTATGAGGGGCCGGGGCGGTCGCCGGATCGGGCGGATGCGCTGGTGTGGGCGCTGACGGAGTTGATGCTCGCGCGGCGTGGGGGCGTGGGGGTGCGGGTGATTTAGGAGAGCGCCTCACACGCTCCGTCATCCCGGACTTGATTCGGGATCCATGCTGCCGCGGGTGCTTCGTTTCGTTGGTTGGCGGCAGCGTGCGGCGAGGGTTGGATCCCGGCGCAGGGCCGGGATGACGGGAAGGGTGGGGCGAGGTTGTGCTCTTCCGTCATGCCGGGCTGGTCCCGGCATCCACCGGGCCGCGCATCCGCGACTTGAGAGTTTGCGGTGCGGTGGACCCCGGCACAAGCCTGTCCTGAGCGGCGTCGAAGGGGCCGGGGTGACGGGTGTGGGTGAGCGGCTGGCGCGCACTGCCACCCGCACTTCGACAGGCTCAGTGCGAACGGTTCTGGGGAGACAGCAGATGAAATGGTTCGGCTCGAAGGCCGGGCGCGAGGGGTCGCGTCCGGCGCTTTCGCGTGGGGGGCACGCGTTCGCGCACGGCGAGTGGCCGCAGGGGTATGAGGCGCAGGTGCGCGCGGGTTACCTCGGCAATGCGGTGGCGCAGCGGGCGGTGCGGCTGGTGGCGGAGGCGGTGGGATCGGCGCCGCTCGATGCGAGCGATCCGGCGCTGGTGGCGTTGGTGACCGCCAAGAGCGGGGGCGGGCGGCTGGGGGAGGTCGTGGCGGCGCAGCAGCTGCTGCATGGCAATGCCTTCGTCCAGGTGCTGCGCGATCCGGATGGCGGGGTGGCGGAATTGTATCCGCTTCGGCCCGAGCGGGTGTCGGTGGTGGTCGATGCGGGCGGGTGGCCGGCGGGGTATCGCTATGCCGTCGCGGGGCGGGTGAGCGAGATCGCGCCCGACGCCGTGATCCATGTGCGCGGCTTTCATCCGCTCGACGATCATTATGGGCTGGGGTGCCTGGGGGCGGCTTCGGCGGCGATTGCGGTGCACAATGCTGCGGGGCGCTGGAACAAGGCGTTGCTCGACAATGCGGCGCGGCCTTCGGGGGCGTTGGTTTATGATCCGGGGGATGGGTCGGCGCTGTCGGCGGAGCAGTTCCGGCGGCTGCGCGAGGAGATGGATGCCGGGTTCGCGGGGGCGGGGAATGCCGGGCGGCCGATGCTGCTGGAAGGCGGGCTCAAGTGGCAGGCGTTGAGCCTGTCGCCGGCGGACATGGACTTCGTGGGGCTGAAGGCGGCGGCGGCGCGCGAGATCGCGCTGGCATTCGGCGTGCCGCCGATGCTGCTCGGGCTGCCGGGCGATGCGACCTACGCCAATTATCGCGAGGCCAACCGTGCGCTGTGGCGGCTGACCGTGCTGCCGCTGGCGGATGCGGTGTTCGGGGCTTTGGCGGCGGGGCTGGGCGAGTGGTTCCCGGAGGCGCGGCTGGAGATCGATCCCGATCGCGTGCCGGCGCTGGTGGAGGATCGCGAGCGGCTGTGGGCGATGGTGTCCGCAGCCGATTTCATTTCGGCTGACGAGAAGCGGCAGATGGTGGGGTGGGGGTGATGACGGGATCGGTTCTGGCGCAATTGCTGGCGCAGGGCGCGGCTTCGGGGGCGGATCTCGCGACGTTGCGGGCGATCGCGGAGGAGGCGGGGGAGCTGGGGGCGACGCGGGCGATCACGCGGCTGGGGCTGGCGGATGACGCTGCGTCTCGGGATGTCGCCGAGCTGCGCGCGCTGCTGGAGGCCTGGCGGGATGCGAAGCGGAGCGCGTGGAAGGCGTTTGCGGGCTGGGCGGCGGCTTTGTTGCTGGCGGTGCTGGCGGTGAAGCTGGGGTTTGGGGAGTGGGTGAAGTGAACCTGCGCTTCCAGGGCTATGCCGCGGTGTTCGATCGGGTGGATCGGGCGGGGGATGTGTTTCGGGCGGGCGTGTTCGCTGACGCGCTTCCGGTGCCGTTGCTGGTGCAGCATCGCGGGGGCGAGGTGGGAGAGATGCTCGCGATCGGGGAGGATGCGCGGGGGCTTTGGATCGAGGCTGCGGTGAGCGATCCGGAGGTGGCGCGGCTGGTGCGGTGTGGGGCGCTTAGGGGGCTTTCGGTGGGGTATCGCGCGCTTGCCGTGCAGCAGGGGGCGTGGCGCGAGGTGCTGCGCGCAGCGCTGGTCGAGGTGAGCCTGGTAGCTGTGCCGATGCAGGTGGCGGCCCGGGTGGAGGCTGTTTTCTGACTGTCGTTCCTCCCCCGCCAGGGGGAGGTGGCGCCGCAGGCGTCGGAGGGGGCGGGCGGCGGTGTGCCCGCTGGTGTTCCGGGTCCTCCCCCTCCGTCAGCGCTTCGCGCTGCCACCTTCCCCTGGCGGGGGAGGAACCTTCTTTTTCTTGGTGGGAGCATGACATGAGCGATGTGGTGGTGGCGCGGCCGGTGCTTGAGGGGGCTTCGGCCGGGGGTGATGCGGCGTTCGGTTCGTTCGTTCGGAGCGGGGCTGTGGTTGAGATGAAGGCGTTTTCCGGGGTGACGGGGGATGCCGGCGGCTATGCGCTGCCCAAGGAGATCGATGCGGTCATCGATGCGACGCTGAAGGGGGCGTCGCCGATCCGGTCTATCGCGAACGTCGTGAAGGTGGGGAGTGCGGGGTATCGCAAGCTCGTCACCACCGGGGGCACGCCGTCGGGCTGGGCGGCGGAGAATGGCGGGCGGAGCGAGACGGCGACGCCCGTCTTCGTCGAGATCGCGCCGCCGATGGGGGAATTGTACGCCAACCCTTCCGCCACGCAGGCGATGCTGGATGATGCCAATTTCGATGTCGAGGAATGGCTCGCCGGGGAGATTGCGGCGGAGTTCGCCAAGGCGGAGGGCGCGGCGTTCGTCAACGGCAATGGCGTTAACCGGCCAAAGGGGTTCCTGCAGCAGGCGACGTCTGCGGCGGGGGATGCTTCGCGGCCGTTCGGGACGTTGCAGCATGTCGCCTCGGGCGCGGCGGGGGATTTCGGGAGCAATCCGCAGGAGCGGCTGATCGACCTCGTCCAGGCGCTGCGCGCGCCGTATCGGCAGGGGGCGAGCTTCGTGACGAATGCGAGCACGCTGGCACGGATCCGCAAGTTCAAGACCAGCGATGGCGCGTTCGTGTGGCAGCCGAGCCTGGCGGCGGGGCAGCCGGCGACGCTGCTCGGCTATCCGGTGGTCGAGGCAGAGGACATGCCGGATGTGAGCGCGAATGCGCTGGCGATCGCGTTTGGCAATTTCCGCAGCGGGTATCTGATCGCTGAGCGGAGCGAGACGGTGATCCTGCGCGATCCGTATTCGAACAAGCCGTTTGTGAATTTCTACGCGACCAAGCGGGTTGGTGGGTGTGTTTCGAATAGCGAGGCGATCAAGGTGATGAAGTTCGCGGCGAGCTGACTGCTGCTCCCCTTCCGCAGCGCGGGAGGGGCTGGGGGAGGGCTTGCCGATCTGGCGCCGTGTTCGCGGACAGGCCCTCCCCTAACCCCTCCCGCAGGCGGGAGGGGGATTTATCGGGAGAGGGTGGATGGTTGTTTCGGGGGTGCCGCCGGCGGTGATCGCGGCGGTGGTGGGGGAGGTGCGTGCCTTTCTCCGGATGGAGAGCGGCGAGGATACGTTGCTGGCGCGGGTCGCGCTCAGCGCGGTGCTGGTTGCGGAGGCGTTTACTGGCACGTTGCTGATCGCGCGGGTGGTGGAGGAGGTGGTGGCCTCCAACGGCGGCTGGCAGGTGCTGGAGGCGGGGCCGGTGTCCGCGATCGACGCGGATGGCCATGCCGTGGACATCGACGCGGAGGGGCGCGGCTGGGTGCGGGCGTCGGAGCGGGTGACCGTTCGATACACCGCCGGGATGGCGGCGGACTGGGCGGGGGTGCCGGCGCCGGTGGCACAGGGTGTCGTGGCGCTCGCGGCGCATCTGTTCAACGATCGCGGCGGCGCGAGCCAGCCACCGGCGGCGGTGGCGGCGCTGTGGCGGCCGTATCGGCGGATGCGGTTGATGGCGAAGATGCGCCAGGGGTCGGGGGCGTGACGGCGGCGTTGCAGGCGGCGATCGTCGCAGTGGTGCGGCCGATCCTGACCGCCTTCGATGCGCCACCGGTGCGGGCGGCGCTTCCCTATGCGGTGGTCGAGGATGCGGTGCTGGCGCGCTGGGGCGGGGCTGGGAT
>NZ_MPSB01000027.1 GCF_001981525.1 Sphingomonas jeddahensis
GTGTGCGCGCTGACACCGCCGCCAGCGGCCCCTCCAGCGCCGCACGCATTTCGCCCACATCACGCGCAAAGGCGGCGGTGTCAGCGCGCACACCGACCACCATCTGCTCCAGATCGTCATCCATCGGGAAAGTCCCTCTTCAGCCGCGCGATGACAGCCGCATCGGGCGGCATCACGTCATCGCCGGTGACCGCTCGCACCAGCGCGCCCAGCTCCGCCGGGGTCGCGCGCCAAAAGGCGTCGGGCGACCAGCCGAACGCCGCCCCCGCCATGCCGGCCAGCCGACCGGCACCTTCGGCAAAGCTCACCGCCCCGCCATGATCTGCCCGAGCAGCAGCCGAAGCGCCGGCATCGCCGCGGTCAGCCCCTGCGCCGCCACCGCCTCGCCCAGCCCCTCGCGCGTCAGCCCCGCCGGCCGATCGCACAGGCAATGCCAGAACAAGGCGACCATCTCGCCCAGCGCCAGCCGCCCCTCCGCGGCGCGCTCCACCAGCGCGAACAGCGGCCCCAGCTCCCCCTCCGCCGCCACCAGCGCGGCAAAGCTAGGCCGCAGCACCAGCATCTCGCCCGCCACGCGCAAGCTCGCCTCACCCCGAACGGGGTTCGCCACCGCGCTCATGCCGCCACCACCGCGCCGGAGCTTTCCAGGCTCACCGTGTAGCTACGCTCGCCGTTGAAATCCCCGACATAGTCCAGCCGCGTGACCAGGAACCGCCCCGTCAGCATCTCGCCACTCTCGAAGCTCAGCCGGTAATCGTCGATTGTCCCCGCGAGCGCATGGGTCTTCACCCGCGTCTCCGCCGCCGATCCGGTGAACACCCCCGCCGCCGACACGCTGACGCTGCGCACCCCCGCGCCCGACAGCAGCTCACGCCACCCGCCCGATCCCTTGTGCGTCACGACCACCGCCTCGCCGTTGATGCTCAGCTGCGTAGTGCGCATCCCCGCCACCGTCGCAAAGCCCGGTGGCGACGCCCCGTCACCCACCTTCAGCAGAAACGCCGATCCCTTCTCCACCGCCATCGTCACCCCTCCCGATAGAGTTTCACCGCAAACTCGCGCGTCGCGGTCCAGCGATCCCCGCCGCCGGACTTCACCGTCCGCCCGCCCACCAACCGCAGCGCCACCACACGCCACCCCTCGCCAACGTCACCCGAAACAGCCGCCACGGCCGCCTCCACCGATGCCGACAGCACGCGCAACCGCACCGGCCGCTCGCCCGCATCGTGCAGCACCACCCGCACCCGCCC
>NZ_MPSB01000028.1 GCF_001981525.1 Sphingomonas jeddahensis
TGACCTGCTCCCCGGAAATCATGCCATTGGTAAGTTAGCTGGTCAGATGGAGACGAGCGATGCGGCGAGGCCGTTTTACCGAGGATCAGATCATAGGCGTGCTGCGTGAGCACGAGGCTGGAGTGAAGACCGCCGAGCTGTGCCGGAAGCATGGCATCAGCGACGCGACGTTCTACAACTGGAAGGCGAAGTACGGCGGGATGACGGTGTCGGAGGCGGCACGGTTGCGTACGCTGGAGGATGAGAACCGTCGGCTGAAGAAGCTGCTGGCGGAGTCGATGCTGGACGTGTCGGCCTTGAAGGATCTGCTGGGAAAAAACTGACCCGGTCTGTGGATCGCTATGCTGCGGTGGAGAAGCTGATGGCCGACCACGGCTTCTCCGAGCGTCGCGCCTGCAGGCTGATCGGGGTCAATCGGTCGGCGTGGCAATACGAGCCGCTTCGCGGGAAGGACGATGCTGTCCGCGAGCGGATGCGCGAGATCGCCAACGAGCGTCGTCGGTTCGGCTATCGCCGGCTGGCGATCCTGCTCAGGCGGGAGGGCAAGGGCATGAACCTGAAGAAGGTGTACCGGCTATACCGCGAGGAGCGGCTGACGGTGCGCAAGCGTGGCGGTCGCAAACGGGCCCTCGGCACCCGGTCACCGGTGGCAATCCCGCAGGAACCCAATCAGCGCTGGTCGCTCGACTTCGTGTCGGATGCGTTGGCCTGCGGCCGGCGGTTCCGCCTGCTCAACGTTATCGACGACTACAGCCGGGAGTGCCTGGCCTGTATCGTCGATACCTCGCTATCAGGCCGGCGTGTCGTGCGCGAGCTGACCGCCATTGCCGAGCGGCGCGGGCTGCCGTGCATGGTGGTCAGCGACAATGGAACCGAGCTGACCAGTCATGCCGTTCTGGCCTGGTGCCAAGACACCGGGGTCGAGTGGCATTACATCGCGCCGGGCAAGCCGCAGCAGAACGGCTTCGTCGAGAGCTTCAATGGTCGCTTGCGCGACGAGTGCCTGAACGAACACCTGTTCCCCTCGCTCGCTGCGGCGAGACGGATCATCGAGGCATGGCGGACGGACTACAACACCGTGCGTCCGCACAGCAGCCTTGGCGGCATGGCACCCGCCGAGTTCACCAACCGCCCCCGCCAAAGGCATGAGGACACCAAAGCTAACTTATCAGCGGCCTGAAAATGGGGAGCAGGTCA